>CAWAWS010000015.1:0-446793 GCA_963785725.1 uncultured delta proteobacterium
CGATCCGGTCGACAGCTTCTTCGGCCTCGACGAGACCGTGAACCCGGGCACGTCGTCGCCGCTCGGACCGGGCCTGGTCGTGCTGCCGAACTTCCCGACCGGCGGCACGATCTCGGTCGCCTTCGACACGATCGAAACGTCGACCGGCACCGTGGCGACGTCGACGGGCTGCAAGTCGCTGGCGATGTTCGTCGCCAACGTCAAGCCGCTGATTCTGGCGAACTGCAACACGTGCCACGTCGGCGCGGCGCCGGTCGCCGGCCTGGCCTTCGACACGACGCCGGATGCGGCGCTGTGCGCAGTGGCGCTGACCGAGATCAACCCGACGACGCCGGCGATGTCGAACCTGCTCATCAAGCCGGATCCGAGCGCGAACGGGGATGCTGGCCATCCCAAAAAGATCAACCCGTTCACTGCCTATCAAACGGCAGTGACCAATTGGATAACCGCGGAAAAGTAGAGCGAGGACCGAACCATGCGCAAGAACATGCTCAAACAGTTGGTCGTGCTGGCGGGAGCAGTCGCCCTGAGCGGCTGCCTCGGGAGCGCACCGCAGAGTGGCAGCGGAAGCGGCAGCGGATTGGCGGGCTCGGGCTCCTCGGGCTCTGGCGACACCGGTGGCAGCTCGGGCGGCTCGACGAGCGGCGGCTCGACCTCGGGCAGCGGCTCGACGGGGAGCGGCACGGCCGACGGCGGCGCGGCCGGCTCGGCGACCGACCCCGGCCTGGCGGCGCGGCAGATCGACTACGGCCAGGCGCTGCGCACGGCGGCGGTCAAGCTCATCGGCACCTTGCCGACGCTCGACGAGCAGGCGGCGGTCACCGACGCGACCTCGTACGCGGCGCAGCTCGACAAGTACCTGGCGGATCCGCGCTTCGCGGTGCAGCTGAAGGCGTACTTCGGCGACATGATGAAGATGGGCGGCTCCTTGCCGGTCGTGAACGCGGCGAACAAGACGGTCAACGTCAGCCTCGACACGGCGCCGACGTTCGCCACCGAGCTCGTCGTCAAAGACCTGCCGCTGACCGGCTTGTGGACGGCGACGACGAACACCTGCCCGACCTTGAACACGACGACTGGCGTCTTCACCGACGCGGCCTGCCCCATGGCCACGGGCGAGTCGGTCTCGGGCGTTCTGTCCGACCCGGGCGCGATGGCGCAGTTCTACTCGAACATGGCCTTCCGCCGCGTGCGCTGGGTGCAAGAGAGCTTCGTGTGTAACGCGTTCCCGACGGAGTTCTCGGCGACGCCGCAGCCGATGGGCTCGGGGCAGTTCACGTCGCCCTGGCCGTTCACCTCGATCACCGGCGGCGCGACGGCGCAGATCAACTTCCAGGATACGTCGTCGATCATCTGCGCGAACTGCCACACGACCATGAACCACATGGCGCCCTTGTTCTCGCAGTTCGACGTGACCGGCGCCTACACCAACGCGATTCAGGTGCACACGCCGACGCCGGCGGCGCCGATCACGGTCATGGGTGACTGGCTGCCGGCGACGGAGAGCCTGGCTTGGCGCTACGGCACGAAGGTGACGACGCTGGCCGACCTCGGCAACGCGATGGCCGCCGACCCGCAGGTGTTGAAGTGCCAGGTGCAGCGTGCGTGGAACTGGGCGATGTCGAAGACGGACATCGTCAACAGCTTGGCGGTCGTGCCGGACACGACGATTGCCGACCAGTGGGCGCTGTTCCAGTCGAGCGGTTACAAGCTCAAAGGCGTGCTGAAGAGCATCTTCACCGCCGACGATTTCGTGAAGTTCTAAGAGCGAGCGAAGGAGAACGATCATGCTGCGCACTGCAAATATGAAGATGATGATCGCGGCGGCTTCGCTCGCACTCGGTGTGGCTGGCTGCTTGGGTTCGCAAACCGCGGGCGGCTCGACCGGCTCGACGGGCGGAGCGGATCCGACGAACGGAAGCCTGGGCATCGCGGCCGCCGGCACGTCGGGCGGCGTGTCGGGCGAGACGACGGGCGGAATCAACAACACGTTCGACCATCCGACGGATCAGGACCCGTTCGCGATTCTGCAGCGGGTGGAGACCGAAGGCGCGCCGGCGGTGTCGACCAAGATGCACTCGTGCCAGAAGATGAAGTACGCGACGGTCGGCAACGTGCTGGCGGCGCTCGGCGTCAACATGGCCAACAAGACGGCGACCTCGGGCGGCGCGATTTACGCCGGCGCGGCGCAGGCGATGGGCGCGCCCGATTATGCGGCGCGCGTGTCGGAGTCGATCGAATTGACGACGGCCGGCGCGACCAAGCTGTTCGACATCATCACCGAGTCGGCGCCCGAGATCATCGCGGCGGTGCCGAAGGCGGCGACGTGCATGACGGCCGGCGCGGCCTCGGCGATCTTCAACGCCGACGGGTCGTGCTCGAAGGCGGGGCTTAGCTGCATCCAGGGCTATCCGGCGACGCAAGCGCAAATCGACCTGTGCAACAACGTCGCGACGTCGGCGTCGACGGCGACGATCGGACAAACCCTAGCCGTGGCGACGCTGATGTCGGCCGCGCACAGCTGCGAATAACCGAGGAGATAGGAAAATGAGCCGTAAGAAATATATCGATCTCCCGGACCACGCGCGGCGGGACTTCATCAAGTGGACCGTCGGATTGGGCGCGGCGTTGGGATTGCGTCCGTGGAAGGTGTTCGAGATTCAGGAGAGCATCGTCGGGCCGGCGGTGGCGGATTCGGCGTCGTGCTCGAGCGTGAACCGCTTCGTCGGCGTGGTGTGCGGCAACGGCGGGCACGCGTGGAATACGCAGCTGTGGCCGCATCCGGGCCAGGCGGGGCTGCCGACGGGCGCGTTCTACGCGCCGGGCAAAGCGGTGCCGCAGGCGGTGGGCACGGGTGACCACGCGATGTCGGTGGCGCCGGACGCGCCGAAGTTCGCGGCCAAGAAGATGTCGGCGTTCATCGGCGGCTCGAACGAGACGCACACCACCAAGCCGACGACGGCGATCACGGTGGCGGCGGGCATCAGCATGTTCGCGGCGGCGGCGGCGCTGCAGACGGCGTCGCCGACGTTGGTGCCGGCGATTGCGATTGGGCAGCAGCCGTTCGGCGCGGCGGCGGGCGCGCCGGCGCTGGCGTCGGTGGCGAACTCGGCGGGCCTGGTCGACCTGTTCAACTCGGCGTCGTCGACGGCGGGTGGCGCGCTGGCCAACGCGTCGGACGCGGCCTTGTTCGAGGCGTACTACAAGGCGAACCTGTCGCTGCACTCGGCGGCGGCGCGGCCGACGATGACGTCGGGTCTGACGACGGGCAAAGTGGCGGCGAACCTGATCGGCAAGAACCTGGCGTCGCAGCTGATGCCGACGGCGGCGGACTTGGCGCGCTACGGAATCACGGCGCAGACGGCGGCGAAGCTGTCGTCGATTGGAACGGCGCTGATCACGACGGCGAAGGCGTTCGCGCTGAACCTGACGTCGCACGTGCTCTTGCCGGCGTTCGACGACGATCCGCACACGGCGTTCCAGAACATGGCGACGCTGACGTCGACGGTGCAGTCGTACGGAAAGATCCTGGACGCGTTCATGTCGGACTGCATGTTGATCGACGACCCGATGTGCGCGGGACGGAAGATCGGCGACAACCTGGTCATGGCGTGGCACGGCGACACGACGAAGAACGCGCTGAACTCGTCGGGATGGCCGGATGGCACGGCGAACAACCACAACGTGTTGTACGTGCTCGGCAACGGGTTCACGAAGGCGGGCTGGTTCGGCGGCATCCAGATGGACACGACGCTGTCGACGTGGGACCCGGTCAGCGGCAACAACGTGGCGACGGGCGGTATGACGTCGGCGGCGCTGGCGGCGCCGGCTTCGGCGGCGGTGTTGTTCGCGGTGGCCAAGGGCGATATGCGCCGCGTGCAGGACTTCTACCGCGGTCCGGCGCTCACGGGCATCACCAACCCGACGGATATGTAACCAGCACGAAGGTCGGACCCCGAACGGGCGGACGTCGCGGCACCCCCTCACCGCGGCGTCCGCCCGAGCGGATTCCGACGCAGCGAACCGAGCTCACGCCGTCGTAAACCTCAGGTCGGCGAGCCGCGCGTTCTCGTGCGGCGCGCCACCGCCTCGGCGGACGGCGCCTCCCAGAAGTGCGAATTCTCCTTCAGCCACTGCGCGACGACCCGCTGATTCGCCAGCAGATTGTGATCGCGACCGACCTGCTCGAGCGCATCCAAGAACTGCTCGCACGACGCGTAGCGATCGCCCGGCTCGTACATCAGCGACTTCATGATGCAGTCGGCGAGCGCCTGCGGAATCTCCGGCCGCACCACCGTCAGCGGCGTCAGATGCGGCCAGCCGACGCGTCCGAGATGCGCCAGCCGCGCCAAGTCGAGGTTGATGAGCTCGCCCGCCAAGAGCTCGTAAGCGATGGCGCCGACGCCGTATTGATCGGCGCGCGCGTCGACCGCTTCGCCGGCGCGCTGCTCGGGCGCCATGTATTCGGCGGTGCCTTTGACCTCGCCGAGCACCGTCTGGCGCACGCGCGCGCCTTCACGCGCCTTGGCGATGCCGAAGTCGCCCACCTTGACGATGCCGCTCACCGAGACGAAGACGTTGGCGCTCTTGACGTCGCGATGGACGATGCCGAGCGGCTGGCCGTCGGAGTCGGTGGCGACGTGCGCCGCGTGCAAGCCCGAGCAAATCTGCCGCAGCACCGCCAAGCAGATGTCGAGCGGCAGCTTGACCGCGTTGGCCTCGTAGCCTTGCTGAATGCGCGCCAAATCCGCGCCTTCGACGTACTCCATGGCGATGAAGTAGTCCTCGCCCGCCTTGCCGAGATCGGAGATTTGCACGATGTTCTGGTGCGTCAGCTGCGAGGCGAGGCGCGCTTCGTCGAGGAAGTGATCGATCGCCACCGGGTCGAGCGCGTGCTCCGGGCGCAGGACCTTGAGCGCGATGTTCTTGGAGAAGCCGGCTTCGCCCTTGAGCTTGGCCAAGTGGACTTCGGCCATGCCGCCTTTGCCGAGCGAGCGCAAGATCGTGTAGCGCCCGAAGTCGTCGTTGAAGCGGCCGGTCGTGCGCACGGCCATCGGGCCCGATTCGCCGGCGGGCGTGGCCGTGTTCGCCGGCGCGGGCGCGGCGCGACGGCGTGGCGCGAGCGCGAAGCCGAGCGCCGCCAAGAGCACGAGCGCGCCCGTCGCCACCAGCGGCACGACCGGCTTGCCGCCGCCGGCGACGACGAGCTTGGCGCCGTCGGCGCCGGCGATGGGCAGCGTCAGCGCATGTTGCGCGCCGGCCCCCGCCAATTGGCCGAGATCGCCGAGCTCGATCGCGCCGCCCGGTCCGACGAGCTTGGCGCGGGCGCCCAGCCGCTGCAGCTCGGCGCGCAAGTCGTCGAACGACACGGCGCGCGACACGGCGACGATACCGACGAGCTCGTCGGCGCGCTCGAGCGGCACGACCTGCTTATGGATGGTGATATAGAAGTTGTTGCCGACGATGCTGGCGTAGCGGCCGTCGCGCGCCAAGGACGCGACCGCTGTCGCCTTTTCCGGCTGCAGCAGGAGCGACGTCGTGTGGCCGTCGCGCCAGCGCTGCCCGAGCTCGACGACTTCGCCCGGCTGCGCCGTCAGCGCCAGCTCGTCGTGTGTCAGGTCGCGCACCGTCGCCGCGTCGGTCGACACGGCGGCGCGCAATCCCGGCGCCGCGCTCGCCTCGTCGGCGCGCGCCGTCGCGCGCTCGGCCGCTTCGCGCACGCGCGCGTCGAGCGTCGCGGCGACCTCGTGCAGCTGCGTGTTGGACACGTGACCGCGACCGGCCACGATGAGCGACGCGCCCAGCGCGCCGCCGACGACCAGGACGGCGATGCGACTACTTAGCCCCGCCACGCGCGACTCCAAACTTGTCCGTGCCCGGGTCGGCCGGGTGCGAATGCACGTCGAGCGGCAGCGTGTTCTCGCCCGCGGCGATGACGACGTCGCGCGTCACCGGGTCGGTGCGCTCGCTCCAGATGCGCGCCTTGTACTTGCCGGGCTCGAGGCTGCGGAAGTTGAAGTGCCCCTTGTCGTCGGTGACCACGTAGTGCGGCTCGGACACGATGACGACGTAGGCGCTCATGTTGCGGTGCAAGTTGCAGCCGAGATGGACGATGCCGTCCTTGTCGAACGTGTAGTCGCGCGACTGGCCGCTGCGATAGATGCCGAGATCGAAGGCGGCCACGTCCGAGCGCGAGAAGACGTTGTGATAGACGGTGTCGAAGTTGGGGAAGGTGACCGTCGAGCCGGTGGGCACGGTCAAGACGTGGGGCGCGAACTCGCGGTTGCGCTGCTCCATCGTGGCGTGGCGCGGCGTGCGCTTGCGGAACTTGCCGTCGGCGGGCTCGAGCGTGATGACCGCCGGCTCGCTCAGCGCCTGACCGTCGACTTTGAGCGTGCCGCGCAGGCTGCCGCGCTTCGGCTTCGGGTCGGGCTCGTCGGCGGCCGAATCGCCGACGGCGACCACCGGCTGCGGCGGCGTCGTCATCGGCAGCTGCTGCAGCGGCGTCTGCACGCGCGGCGGCGCGCCCTCGCGGAACACCTGCGCGATCGTGGCCACGCCCTCCGGTCCGACGATCAGCTCCGCCGACGAGAACAGCTGCTCGGCGAACGATCGATTGCCGCGCTCCTTGGCCACCGCCGCTTTGTCGAGCAGCGACGCGGCTTCACGCAGCGCCTCGGCTCTGTCCGCGACCGGTCCGGGCGCCGGCTTGGGCGCGGACGCGACGGCGGCGACCGGCGTGGCCGCGACCGGCGCCGCCGGTTTCGCCGTCGCACAGCCGGCCAAGAGACACAGCGACGCTACCGTTCGTTTGCGCATTCGCCTGGATACGCAACGAGCCTGCAGATGGATCGCATCGATCCATTATACTCCGGCAAACGTACGTGTGGGTACCGGAGGATCCCGAATGAAGATCATGAAGGCAGCTCCACTCGCAGCGCTGTTGTTCGTCGGATGCGCCAGCACGTCGTCGGCCACGAAGGTCGATCCCAACGCCTCCTTGTACGATCGCCTCGGGCAGAAGCCGGCCATCACCGCCGTCGTCGACGATTTCGTCGCCAACATCGCCGCCGACGCGCGCATCAACGCCGCCTTCGCCAAGGCCGACATCCCGCACTTGAAGCAGATGCTGGTCGAGCAGATCTGCCAAGCCTCGGGCGGTCCCTGCACCTATACCGGCAAGGACATGAAGACGGCGCACGAAGGCATGCACATCACCGACGACCAGTTCAACGCGCTCGTCGGCGATCTCGTCACCTCGCTCGACAAATTCAAGGTCGGCAAGAAGGAGAAGGACGACCTCTTGGGTGCCCTCGGCGGCATGAAGGGCGACATCGTCGGCCACTAGGTCGGCGCGCGCCGCCGCGCCGACCGTAATTCCGCTGCCACGACACGGCTAATTCGCGCAGTACCTGAAACAAGCTCTCATCTTAGGTCGAATTGTCCCGCGTCCGAGACCGACGATACTTCTGCCGTAAATCCGCTCGACTCACTCGCTCGTATAGATTTCGTGGGCTGCGACAGGGCGTAAATCGTTGCGCTTCCTTGCGAGCCCGGGATATGACGGCTAGGTGCTGAGCTTCCTGCTTGCCATCGGCGCGCGGCTAACGGCCTCGCGAGACGAGGAGGCCGGGCTGATCGCCGCTGTCGCCCGCGGGGAGCGTGAGCCGCTGCGCCACCTGTACGATCGGCTGGCTGGACATGCGTTGGCCGTGGCCATGCGCGTGTTGGGCTCGCGTCCCGAGGCGGAGGAGGTCGTTCAAGACGTGTTCGTCGAAGTGTGGACCCGCGCAGCGCTGTTCGACGCCACGCGGGGCTCGGCGCGAACCTGGGTGCTGTCGATGACGCGCAATCGCGCCATCGATCGGGTGCGCAGCCGCGGCGCGTCGGCGCGCATGGTCGACGGCGTGCGCGCCGAGGCCGCGCTGTCGCCGCTGGGCACGACGCCGCTGGAGAGCGCGGTCGCGCGCGAGTCGCGCGAGCAGATTCAGGCGGCGCTGGCGGTCTTGTCGGACGATCAGCGGCAGGTGTTGGAGCTCGGCTACTTCGAAGGGCTGTCACAGAGCGAGATCGCCGAACGGCTCGGCCAGCCGCTCGGCACGGTCAAGAGTCGCGTGCGCGCGGCGCTGGAGAAGCTGGCGGCCGCGCTTGCTGGACGAGGCGGCGCCTCATGACCTGCGCCGAGTTCAAGGAGCAGGTGGCCGCCTTCGCGCTCGGCATCCTCGACGCCGACGAGCGCGCCGCTTGCGAGCGCCACTTGGCCGAGCGCGAGCACCAAGGCTGCTTGACGGCGCTCGCCGAAGCCAACGATGCCATCGCCGTGCTCGGCTTGGCGCTGCCGGCGATTGCGCCGTCGGCGGCGACGTGGAGCGCCATCGAGTCGCGCACGCGCACCGTGGCCGCGAACGTCACGCCGCTGCGCCGGCGCAGCCGCTTGGCCGTGGCCGCGCCCTGGCTGTTGGCGGCGGCGATGCTGCTCGTGCTGCTCGTGAGCTTGCGGCAGAAGCAGCTCGTCGGGCGCGAAATGCAGGCCGTGCTCGATCGCTCCAACGACGCCTTGGCGCAGCGGAACCAGTGCGCGGCCGAGCTGGCGAGTATGCGCAAAGACGCCGAGCAGCGCCGCGACGCCATGGCCTTGTTACAACTGTCGGGGACGAAGCTGGTGACGCTCGCGCAGCAAGGCAGCGAGCATGAAGCTGCGCTGAACGTCATCTGGCACGCCGGTGTCAAGCGCGGCTACGTGCTCGGTCGCGGCATCACGGCACCGTCGGGCAAGGACTACGAGCTGTGGGTCATCCGCGGCACACGTAAGATTGCCGCCGGCATCCTGCACGGAGATGCCACCGGCGCGCTCGTCAGCGCAATCGATCCCAAGCTGCTGCAAGAGGGAGCGCCCGACGCCATTGCTGTTACACTGGAAGCGACGGGCGGCCGTCCACAACCCGAAGGCCCGATCGTCTTGGTCGGCAAAATCTGACAATCCGCGAGGAGTCCCGATTCGAATGGTCCTTATGAACGCTGGGCTCACCATCATTGCGGTTCTCGTAGTGAACGTTTCCTTCTTCTTCCTCGCCGGCGGGCTGTTTCATTGGTGGTTCCAGCGCCTCGACGTCAACCGCTGGCGGCATCAGCCGTCCAAGCAGCAGACGCGGGCGATGATGCTGGAGAAGCTGCCGCTCGTCTTCACCAACGCCATCATCCTCAACACGATGATGGGCCTCGGCGTCGCCTACGGCTCGCGCTACGGTCGCGCTTACTGGGGCATCGGCACGCGCGGCGTTCCCTATTTCCTCTTCAGCACGGCCGCGCTCTTCGTCTTCTATCACGGCGCGCTCTACTACTTTCACCGCACCATGCATCGCCCGGCGCTGTTCCGCCGCTTCCATCATCTGCACCACAAATACAAAGCGCCCATGTTCCTCGACGCGCTCTACGAGCATCCGTTCGAGGCGTTCTACGGCGGCTGCGTCGTCATCGCGCCCTTGTTCTTGTTTCCGGTGAGCTATTACGGCTTCTTCTTTTTCCTCTCGGTCATGGGCGCGCACGAGATCATCGATCACTCGGGCTTCAAGGTGAACCTGCCGCTGTTGTCGCCGTCGCTGTCGCACGACGATCATCACCGCCGCTCGAACGTCTACTACGGCCAGCTGTTGCCGCTGCTCGACGACGCGCACGGCACCGTCGTCCGCAAAGCCTCCTGAACCGCGTCGCCTAGCTTGCGATCCGGCGCGTAATCCAGCGTCAGCCGCTGCGGTGCCTGCTCACATACCAGAGCGTATGCTGCGCGGGCTCCTCGCGGCTTTCTTGTCTTCCGCTTGTCTCCCAACACTGTCAATTACGAACCAGCCAGTACCAGTGTGAGCGCGCGAGCCGCCGCCGGCTCTTGCGCGCGTCCGCGAGCGTGAACGCGGGCGCGAACACGTCTTGCACGAGCGCCGGCGAGAAGTCGAGATCGCTCGGCGAGCCGTCGAGCGCCCAAATCAGATGCGTGGCGCCCGGCCCGAGCACGCGCGCCAGCTCGGCAGCGTAACGACGCTGGCCGTCGGGCGCGAGGCAATGGAAGCAGCCGACGTCGAAGGCGACGTCGAACGGCCCGCTGATGCCGTCGAGCCGCGTCACGTCGCTGATGACGAAGCTCGGCTGCAGCGGATCCTGCGCGGCGTTCGCGCGCGCCTTGCCGATGGCGACCGGCGAGAAGTCGACGCCGGTGACGCGCAGTCCCTGCTGCGCGGCGTAGCGCGAGAAGCGGCCGACGCCGCAGCCGAGCTCGAGCGCGCTGCGCGGCGCGCCGTCGCGAACGAGCGCCTTGACCTCGTCGGGAACGCGCACGTCGCCCCAAAACGTCAGCGGCGCGCGATAGGCGCGATCGAACTCGGCGGGGGTGGTCGGCGGCTTCATCGTGAATTCCTGATATTGAATAGCATGCTATGTAATGTAAATAGCAGGCTATGAAAGTCAAGGGCAGAGCGGGCTGGGATCCGCAATCGGCGGCGACGTTCTGGATCAACCACGCGTCGCGCTTGATCTTGCGGCGGTTCGAGCAGTCCTTGCGGCCGCTCGGCTTCGGCGTCGCTTATTTGCCGGTGATCGCGCTGCTCGATGACGACGAGCAGCTGCTGCAGAAGGATCTGGCGGAGCGGGCGCACGTGGAGCAGCCGACGATGGCGGCGCTGCTCGGGCGCATGGAGCGCGACGGGCTCATCGAGCGGCGGGCGCATCCGAGCGACAAGCGCAAAAGCCTGCTGGCGCTGACGGCCAAAGCGCAGGAGCGCATGCCGGCGGCGCGCGATCGGCTGGCGGAGGGTGCGGACGCGGCGGTCGCCGGCTTCAGCGCGCGCGAACGGGCGACGCTGATGGCGCTCTTGAAGCGGGTGGTGCAGAACCTCGACGAGACGTTCGATCCCGCGGCGCCTGACGAGCGCAAGCGCCGCGTGAAGCGGGATTAGCCGCCGATCAGCTGATGGGCGGGACGATCTTGGACGTCCACTGCGCGATGTGGTTCGACTTGTAGAAGCGCTGGAAGGGCAGGGCGAACGCGACGAAGCTGCCGTCTTGGCCGGCGGCGACCTGGTCGGGATCGATGCCGACCATCCACAAGACGTCGGCGTCGATGTCGCCGGCGGGCTCGGACAGGACGGCCGGCGGCGCGCGCAACCCGAAGCGACGCTTGGAGGCGAACGTCAGCCACATGAGGCGCGAGCCGATCTCGTTCGAGCGGCGGAAGACGTAGGGGCTGAACTTCGGATAGGTGTTGACGATGTCGGCCGAGGCGTCGAGCGGGCCCGGCTTGTTGGCGTTGACGAGCTCGACGAGCTGGGCGTTGGCTTCGGGCTTGGCCGCGAACAGCCGCGACGTCGTGGCGGTGTCGAACCAGCACGACGAGTCGAGGTTGCTGCCGGGCGCGCACACGGCGCGATCGAAGGCGACCAGGCTCGAGTCGGGCGCGATCGTCGGATAATAGTAGCTCGTGTGATTGTCGGGCGGCGTGGCGACGGCGACGGGCGTGCCCCACGTGCCGCCGGAATTGGGCACGACGTAGAGCGTGCCGTTCCAGGCCTGCTGCAGCGTGGCGGCGGCGTTGGTCGGCTGCACGCCGACGGTGTCGTAGGCGATGAGATCGCCGAGCAGCGACCAGTCGGGATGGTCGGTGGGCAAGTTGTTGATGCTGGTGTTGGGCACGTCGGCGACGAACTTGCCGGTGGTGCCGTTGTAGATGCGCAAGTTGAGGTCGCAGGTGCCGCCGTTCGTGGTGCAGCTGGCGCCGCCGGCGGTGGCATCTTGGCCGGGATCGGTCGAGAAGTTGTTGACGCCGACATACTGCGTGCCGTCGGGGTTCCACGACTCGAAGAGGCTGCGATCGGCCATGCCGAAGGGCACGTTGGCCGTCTGCTTGGCGACGTTCCACAAGAGCGTGCGCGCGTCGTATTGGCCGCCGGCTTCGGCGACGAGCGACGTGCCGTCGTGCGACAGCGCGTGGCAGCCGAGGCAGGTGCCGGTGCCGACCGAGCCGGGCGTCGACGGCGTCAAGAACGTCGTGCCGGCGCTGTTGGTGCCGGCGAAGTCGAAGCGGACGATGGCGGTGCCGTTCGAGTCTTGGCCGCCGTTGTCGGCGCAGCCCGGTCCGACGCGGCCGACGGGCGGGTTGTTGTCGACGCAGGGCTTGTCGTCGCCGATCTCCCAATAGTAGATGGCGCCCTGAATGTCGTCGAAGGAGAAGCTGACGTGGGTGCTGTTGGAGCTGCCGACGGCGTTGCCCGAGTCGTCGGTGCCGCGGACGGCGACGGTGACCGGATCGCCGCCGCGGTTGGTCTGTGACAGCCAGCGCCACAGCGTCGCGTCGGTGGTGTAGACGCAGCCGTACGAGACGGTGAGCGCGGCCGGCGTCGACGCGGCGTCGGTGTACGCCGGCGGCGCCGGGCAGCGCAGGTAGACTTTGACGTCGGTGACGCTGTTCTCGAAGCTGAGCTCGAAGAGCGTGTCGGGCGGCGCGACGGTGCCGTCGCCGCCGGCGGTGAAGTGGAACTCGAGCTGCCCCAAGTTCGGCGGCACGAGCACGTTGTCGTCGGGATAGACGAGGCGCGGGACGTTCAGATCGGTCGTCGACGGCGGGCCGTTGAAGACGGTGCCGGGATTGCTCGGCAAGCCCATCGAGCCGGGGTCGCTGTAGCGCTCTTGCAAGACGATGATGAGATCGCCCGTGCCCATGATGCTGCCGGCGGTGGCGACGGCGGCGGTGTGGCCGCCGTGATCGGTCGTCGACGTGAACAGCGTGCCGGTGAAGCTGCCGAGCGACGTATCGCCGACGGTCCAGCTGACCTTGGCGGTGATGTCGGCCGTGTGCCCGTCGGAGAATTTGCCTTGGGCCGTGTACGCCTGCGTCGCGGCGACGGCGCCGACGATGGTGAGCGTGGCCGACGCCGGGTTGACGGTGATGGACACGAGGCCTTCGATGCCGGGCGCGGTGCCGGGGCCGTGGCTGGCGCCGTGATGGCAGCCGGCGACGAGGGCGAGCGTAAAGCCGAATGCGAGCGATGTTTTAGGCGCGGACAAGCCAAGCGAGCGCATGCAATACCTCCAGCGTGGTCAGGATATCACGCTCCCGAGGCTGAGCGAGCGCCGACACGCCATCGCTGGGGCGCGATGGAGGTGAACGTAGGCGGCGTTTGCCGCGCGGCGCGCCGCTGGTGACGGCGCGCCGGCGCCGATTGGACGGCCGGCGCGACATCGTCTACCGTCGCTGCATGTCCAGCGCCGACGCCGCCGCACGCTTCTCCGCCATGCACGCTTCCGGCTGCTTCGTGCTGCCCAATCCATGGGACGTGGGCAGCGCCCTCTTCCTGCAGTCGCTCGGCTTCCGCGCCTTGGCGACGACGTCGGGCGGCTTCGCCTTCAGCCGCGGCCTGCCCGACGGCGAATGGGCCGTCGGCCGCGACGCCGTGCTGGCCCACGTGCGCGACATCGCCGCCGCGACCACGGTGCCCGTCAACGCCGACTTCGAGTCCGGCTACGCGCACGAGCCCGAAGGCGTCGGCGAGAACGTCGCGCTCTGCGTCGCCGCCGGCGCCGCCGGGCTGTCGATCGAAGACGCCACCGGCAACCGCGAGCAGCCGCTCTATCCGCTCGACCGCGCCGTCGCCCGCATCGCCGCCGCCCGCGCCGCCATCGACCAGAGCGGCATCCCCGTCGTCTTGACGGCGCGCTGCGAGGTCTACTTGATCGGCCGGCCCGACGCCGCGCGCATCGCCCGCGAGCGGCTCGTCGCCTACGCCGCGGCCGGCGCCGACTGCCTGTTCGCGCCGGGCATTCGCGACGCCGGCGAGATCGGCGAGCTCGTGCGCGCGGTGGCGCCGAAGCCGGTCAACGTGTTGGTCTCGGCGCCCTCGGCGGGCGTGTCGGTGGCGCGCCTGGCCGAGCTCGGCGTGCGCCGCGTGTCGGTGGGCTCGGCGTTGGCGCGCGCGGCGTGGGGCGGTTTTGCGCGCGCGGCGCGCGAGCTGGCCACGGCGGGCACGTTCGGCGGCTTGGGTGACGCGCTGCCGTTCGCCGAGCTGAACGCGCTCTTCGCCGGCCGCCGCTAAATTAGATTTCGCGGCCGCGGCCTTGCCGAATCGTGCCCGCGTGCCCATCCTCGTCAGCATCGTGAGCGCTCGCTCGTTGCAACTGTCGGTGACGCTGCTCGTCTGGACCTTCGTGGTCGCCGCGCTCGCCTTGCCGGCACTGTCCGTCCCGCCGTCGGCGCGCGGCCCGCTGCGCCCGCACGAGCAGGTGCTGGCGGTGCGCGAGGCCCAGATCGCGCCGGCGACGATCGCGCCCGCGCTCGACGCCACGCCGACGCTCGCGTCGCTCACGCCGCTGGTGCTGCCCGTGCAGCGCGACGTCAAACTGTTCGCGCTTCCGCTCGTCCTCCCGCCGCTCTCGCGTACGCCCGTCTATCTCCAAAAGCTCGTGCTCTTGCTATGAGCGTTCGCGCTTCCGTCGCGTAAACACGAACGCTCTCGACAGCTCGAACGAAGGAGAGACCGATGCGAACACTGTGCGTGTTGCTGACTGCTACCGTTTTGTCTTTGGGTGCCGGGGCGAATGCCGAGGAGCAGGCGCCGATTCAGCTGCGGCTCGTGACCGACGCCGGCGGCGCCGAGCTGCCGACGCGCGACGGCGGCAAGGTGCGGCTCGGTCCGCCGCTCTTGCCGGCGCCGCTCGAGGTCACGTCGGTGGCCAGCGCCGGCGCGGAAGTGCGCGTCACGCTCGGGCCGACGTCGGCGCGCGCGGTCGCGGAGCTCACGCGGCGCGTGGTCGGGCAGAAGCTGGCGATCGTCGTGGCGGGGGTCGTGCAGAGCGTGCCGCTCGTCCGCTCGCCGATTGTCGACGGCAAGCTGGCGATCACGCTGCATTCGCCGAACGAGGCCGCCGCGCTCGCGCACACGCTCGAACGCCAGTAGCCGAACCAGCCGAGCCGGCGGCGCAGGCGAGGCCGCCGGCTTTTTCACGCGCGCGCGACACGACCGTGACGACGGCTTCCGCCGGCGTCCTTGACAGCCGCGCCGCGAATTCATACTGTCGCCCTGGTGAAATTGATTTTCAATTTCGCGTGACGACAGCGCTCTTTACCGGACGAAGCGCGCGGCGCCGGCGTCTTTGGGCCACGACGCCAGGCTGCGCGCCGTGCTTCGCAGTGCTTCGGCGAGCGATTGGTCGTACGCTTCGGCGACGCTCGGCCATCGCGACGCGCTCGGTCGCAGGCGGCGCCCTGTCGTCTTGGGAGATTCATGAACCGGGGAACTTGGCTCTTCGTCGCTGTCGTCTCACCCGCGTGGCTGTTCGGCGCCGGCTGCAAGCACTACGACCTCGACAATCCCAAGGATCGCATCGCCGTCGGCAAGCGCTACGTCGCCGATCGCAAGTGCGGCAGCTGTCATCAGTCGTCCACGAAGTCCGACGGCATCTTGTCGGGCCAGTCGACGCCGCAGTCCGGGCACGATGGCCTATGGCGACAACTTGACGCCCGACGTGGCGACCGGCCTCGGCGCCTGGGCCGACATCGAGATCGTGCGCGCCATGCGTAACGGCGTCGACCACGCCAACATGGTCTTGTGCCCGACCATGCCGCGCTACGACGGCTCCGACGGCACGGTGCCGGCGATGACCGATCTCGAGGCCGACCTCATCGTCGACTATCTGCGCAGCTTGCCGGCGGTGTCGCGCACGATTCCCGTGTCGGTGTGCCCGCCCATCGAGCCGCCGGTGCCGCCCGATTCTGCTGCTGCCCGACGTGCCCGTCGATGCCAGCGTCCTCGACGCCGGCGTCGGCGATCTCGCCATCACCGACCTCGCCAACAGCGGGCCCGGCGTTGACTGATCGCGTCGTCGTGCTCGGCGGCGGCGCCTGCGGCATGACCGCCGCGTACACGCTGGCGCGCGCCGGCGTCGACGTCACCGTGCTCGAGCGCGAGACGCGCGTCGGCGGCCTGTGCGGCACGCACGAGCGGCGCGGCTTCCGCTTCGACCTCGGCGGCCACCGCTTCATCTCGCGCAGCCGCGCCCTCGACACGCTCGTGCGCGAGCTCTTGCAAGACTCGCTCTTGACGCGCACGCGCTCGAGCGCCGTTCTGCACGGCGCCGAGCGCTATCGTTATCCGCTCGAGCTCGACGACGTGCTCGCCAAAGTGCCGCTCCGTCGCGGCGCCCGCCTGATCGGCAGCTACCTCAAGAGCCAATTCGATCGCCTCGCCCATCCGCGACCCGACGTCAGCTTCGAGGACTGGGTCACGCGTCGCTTCGGCGCCGAGCTCTACGGCGACTTCTTCGGCCCTTACACCGAGAAGCTGTGGGGAATTCCGCCGACGCAGATCTCCGCTGATTGGGCGTCGCAGCGCATCTCGCTGCTGTCGCTGTCGGACGTCATGCTGCGCCTCTGCGGCCTGCGTCGCGGCGGCGCCCGCACCTACGCGCGGCGCTATCTGTACCCGAAGCTCGGCATCGGCGAGATCTTCGAGCGCATGGGCAGCCGCTTCATCGGCGACGGCGGCCGGCTCGAGCTCGGCGCGCGCGTCACCGGGGTCGAGCAGCGCGACGGCCGGCGTCACCGCGGTGCGCTACGAGCAGCGCGGCCGCGAGCACGCCGTCGCCTGCGACGCCGTCGATCTCGACGGTGGCGCTGCCGCTCTTGGCGCGCATGGTCGGCGGCGACGCGCTGCCGAGCGAGGTTTCGCGCGCTGCCAGTCGGCTGCAGTTTCGCGCCATTCGGCTGCTCAATATCTTGCTCGATCTGCCCGAGGTCTCGCCGCACACGTGGATGTACGTCTCGGAGCCGCGCTATCTGATGGCGCGCATTCAGGAGCCGCGGCAGCGCAGCCCCTTCGTCGCCCCCGTCGGGCAGACGTCGCTGATGCTGGAGATTCCGTGCGCCATCGGGGACGCGACGTGGAGCGCGCCCGACGCGGCGATTTACGCGCGCTGCATCGCCGATCTGAAGCAGCTCGGCTTCCCGCACATCGAAGCGGCGACGATCGAATACTTCTCGACCTACGTCGAAGAGGGCTATCCGATCTATCACCTCGACTATCGGCGCGACCGCGATCGCGTGCTCGGCTTCGTCGGCGACCGCGCCAACGTCATCAGCTGCGGCCGCCAAGGCGCCTTTCGCTACATCTTCATGGACACGGCGATGGAGATGGGAATCGCCGCCGCGCAGGCGCTCTCGGCGCGCTTGCCGGGACGCACGCGCGCCATCGCCGACTTGGGCGCCGAGAGCGGCCTCGTCGAAGCGCGGGCGCTGACGGCATGAGCGGCGGAGTGAAGGAGAGCGGCATGCGTACCTGGATTCTCGCCGGACCGATCGTGGCCTTGGGCGTCGCCGCCGGCTCGTGCACGCCGCCGTTGCCCAAAGGCAAGCCGACGCCGACGACCTACTTCACCTCGAAGACGACCGATAACCACTTCTATGTCGCCAATCACTTCTTGGCGTCGATGGAGATGCAGATCTCGGGCGAGCCCTTCGCGCAGCTGCTCGGCCGCAACCTCGCCGGCTACAACCGCTACAGCACGATCCCCGATTTGTACTTCGATCCGAACACCGGCATCGTCAGCGTCGATCCGCTCAGCTATTCGATGGCCGTCGAGTCCTACGAATATTCCAAGCAGCCGATGAACAACACGTCGTTCGAGTCGGGCGCCGGGCTGTCGCTCGAATACGGCCCGGTCTTGAATCCGACGGGCGTGACCGGCGACGCCGCCTTCGCGCTCCTGACTCGATCGCCTGCAGACGCTGGCGCTCGAGAGCGGCGCGGGCACCGGCCTCGGCAACTGGGTGCTGACGCCGGCGCCGACCGACAACCCGCTCAACACCTACGGGTGGCCGGGCTTTTGGCCCATCTTCGCCGAGTTCCAGTCGTTCGACACCAACATCAACCCGACGAGCGGCTCGATGCGCGCCTGCTCCATCGTCGGCGGCTACGCGGCGGCGACGCTCGGCTCGCAGGTCGTCGGCGACTACGAGTGTGGCTACAACTCGCTCAACTTACCGCTGCGCGACATCCAGGTCGTCAAGGTGCTCGATCCGGCGGCGCTCGGCTTTGCCATGTGGAAGCAGGGCTTGTGGGTCATCAATTACTGGCAGTCGCTGCATGACGTCGCCGGCAACCCGATCTCGCAGATCGCGGCCGCCGACCTGCCGATGGTCGGGCAGCCGAACAACACCGTCGTCGGCCAATATCCCGATCCGACCGATCCGACGGGCACGCGGCTCATCGACGGCGCGCCCGGCGTCTACTTCGGCGACATTCCGATCGAGGGCTGGCAGGGCCTCAACATGCTCGAGGAGATGCACAACAAGGCGACGCTGCTCTTGACGAAGCTGACGACGAGCGACGGCGCGACCTTGTGCGGCTTTGCATCGACGGCGGCGGCGATGGCGTACGACTACACGTCGCCGTTGCGCTGGGTGCCGTCGGAGGTGGCGGTCACGGAGACGGGCGGCACGGCGCCGGTGCCGGGCTACTCGTGGCGCGACTTTCCGCAGCCGGCGACGTTCACGGTGCAGACGCCGCAGTCGAGCCTGCACGGTCTGACGGCGCTGCTGGGCGGCTTCGCCGAGATGTTCGCGCTCACCGACTTCAACAACGCCGACGTCGGCGGACAGCCCTCGAGCTTGGCGACCTTCGACGGCGATCCGTTCCCGGCCGACAATCAGCTGCCCGACGGCGAAGACACGCCGCACGATCGCGCGCTGGCGAACATCAAGGTGGCGGTCGTCAACATGGATCGGCTGCACTTCGAGCCGACGCACGCCGTGCTCGTCGACACGGCGACGCCGCAAGCGCGCGGCACCACCGTGACGACGCTGACGACGGCCTATTCGATCGTCGCCTTGCGCGCGGCCTTGCGCTCGATCTCGTCGACGCTGGTGCTGTATTCGAACGACACGCCCGATGCCGTCGGCATCCCGACCGCGCTCGACGGCGCGCCGCTCGCTGGCGCGCCGGCGCCGCTGCCCGCGCGCATGCTGCAGCTCATCCGCGCGCAGGCCGACTTCTTGGCCGGCACGCTCGTCGGCGCTTCCGGCGCCGTCGCCAATTCCTACGACCTCGGCAGCGACAAGCCCGACGGCGCGCCGACGGCGATCGAGTCGGAGACGAGCGCCATTCGCGGCCTCCTCGAAGCGTACTTGGCGACGAGCGATACGAAGTACATCATGGCCGCCGAGAAAGTGTACGCCGACCTGGACGCGCGCTTCTGGATGAGCGACGTGCGCGCCTATCGCACGACCGCCGGCGTCGACGACACGCTCATCGAGACGCCGATCGCCTTCGGCACGCTGCAGGGCGCGCTGCGGCAATACTGGAAGCTCGTCGCCAATCAGCCCGGCAACGAGCAGCTCAACGCGGAGATTCTGCAGCGCGTGCAGCGCGTCAACAAGCTCGTCGCCAACGGCTGGGACGATGCCAACGGCGACAACAAAGTGCAGTATCCGCAAGAGTGCACCGGCGCCGGCCTGCAAATGGGCGAGCGCACGCTGACGGGTGAGCTCTCGCATCCCGAAGACGCCGGTGATCGCGATCACGACTGTGTGATGGAGATTTCAGTCGTCAAGCTGCCGGCCGCGCTCGCCGGCACCGTCGAGTTCGATCGAGTTGACCCGACGACGGCGCAATGACATGACAAGGAAGTCGAAAACCATGAAGTGCCTTAGCCTTACCTCTTTGTCCTGGTTGGCGCTGTCGTTGGTGTCGGTCGGTTGTGGCGGCGGCCATGGCAGCGGCGCGAACGGCGGTAAAGCGGTCGGCGTCGCGCCCATGTCGTCGTCGCTGGCGTTGACGTCGGACGACGCGCAGCTGTGGGTCGTCAACGCCGACTCCGACTCGGTGTCGCTGCTCGACGCCAAGGCGCGCACGCTCACCGCCGAGATCGCGCTCGGCACGGCGCCGCCGGCGGTCGATCCGGTGACGATGCGCTTCGATCCCAAGGTTTCGCCGCGCGCGCTGGCGATCCTGCCGGGCAACGCCAAAGTTTACGTCGCCGGGCAGCGCGCCGACACCGTCTACGTCGTCGACGCGGCCAGCCGCAGCGTCAGCGCCAAGATCGCGGTCGGCGCCGAGCCGACGGCGGTCGTCGCGTCGGCCGACGGCACAGCGGTCTACGTCGTCAGCCACGAAGCCGCCGTGGTGACGAAGATCGATCCGACGACGAATACGGTCGTGGCGACGTTGCCGGTGAACGAGCATCCGTGGGGCGCGTCGCTGTCGGCGGACGGCAAGTCGCTCTTGGTGACGCATTTGCTGCTGCACGCGGGCATGACGGTCATCGACACGGCGACGTTCACCGTGCGCAACACCGTCGAGCTCGTGAATCAGCCGGCGGACACGGCGTCGAAGCTGGTGCCGAACGGCGTCCCGCGCGGCGTCTACATGGCGGTGCCGCGGCCGGGCGTCGGTGGCGGCGACATTTGGCTGCCGCACATGCTGCTGGCGACGGGCTTGGCGCAGCCCGATCTCGACTTTCAGTCGACGGCGTTTCCGACCATCTCGACGTTCGCCGCCGACGCGACGACGGTGGCCAAGCGGCTGGTCTTCAAGCCGCTGACGGTGCCGGGCGCGACGGGCGCCTTCAACGACTCCATCTCGGGTCCGCACGCGCTGGCGTTCACGCCCGACGGCACGCTGGCGCTGATGGCCAACTCGGCGTCCGAAGACGTCATGGTCTTCGACGGCAAGACGGGCAACGAGCGGCAGCTGGTGCGGCCGGTGCCGGGCGCGCTCTTGGAGGGCATCGTCGTCGACTCGACCGGCACGCACGCCTTCATCGACGGGCGCAACACGCACAACATCATCGCGCTCTCGATCATCAACGGCACGGCGCTCGACGTCGCGGTCGACGGCGATCCGATCGAGCGGCTGCAGAGCGGCGACCCGATGCCGACGACGATGCGGCTCGGCCAGCGCCTGTTTTACACGGCCAACTCCTCGGCCTTCCCGATCACGCAGAACTTCTGGATCGCTTGCGCCACCTGCCATCTCGAGGGCGGCACCGACGCGGTGACCTGGAAGTTCGCGCAAGGTCCGCGCGACACGCCGTCGAACGCCGGCGGGCCGATCAACACCGGCTTCCTCATGCGCCAGGCGCTGCGCAACAACATGGAAGACTACGACGTCACGATTCAGACGGAGCAGGGCGGCCTCTTCCATCGCGACGTGCCGTCACAGCTGCCGTACTTGGACGCGCTCGGCCAATACACCAACTACGCCATCCCGTACCCGAACAATCCCAACGTCAGCGCCGACGGCACGCTCACGGCGCAGCAGACGCGCGGGCAGACGACGTTCACGAGCTTGTGCGCGAGCTGCCACACCGGCGCCTATTACACCGACAGCGGCGCCGGCAACCCGACGCTGGTCATGGACGGATCGCTGCCGATCCTGTTGCACAACGTCGGCACCTGCGTGCAAGGCACGTCGTTCGACGATCAGCCGCACAAAGACGACGTGGTCGGCACCTTGCGCACCGCCTGCGACTTCGACACGCCGACGCTGCGCGGCATCTTCGCCACCGCGCCCTATTTCCACGACGGCAGCGCCGCCACGCTCGACGACGTCGTCGCCCGGCTGCCGATCTCGAGCTCACTTTTGGCGTCGGACCAAGCCGATCTCGTCGCCTTCCTAAAGACGCTATGAGCGTTTCGCGCGCGCGTGTGTGCGCCGATGACCCAACGGATTTCGCGTAGCTAGCTCGTCGTACGAAATCTGTCGGTAAAGTATGGACGGCAACGTCCGATGCGATCTGCGATGATCTTCCACCGGCAACACACTCGTCACAACTTGGTCCTCGAAGCAGAAGTGAGCTGCGAGGGACGGCTCATTCAGGGCCGCACCATGAACATCTCCAAAGGCGGCTGCAGCGTCTTGTCACGGACGCCGCTGACGGTCGGCTGTGAGCACTCGGTGCGCCTCAAGATCGACGGGCTCGGCGGCAAGCTGCCGGCCGCGGTCGACCTGAGCGCGATGGTCGTGTGGTGTACGCGCGCCGACCGCGACTTCCAGATCGGCCTCAAGTTCTTCAGCCAGTCGAACGAGACGGTGAAGCTGCTGGAGACGATCTTGGGGGCGGCCGCGGCGCAGGCGCCGGCCAACGATCGCGACGAGCCGGTCGTTACTCCCGTCGCCGCCGCGCCCAACCCCGATCCGTTCGCCTACGCGCTCGAGGATCTGGCGACGGTCGACGGCTTCACGGTCTCGCACAGCCAAGAAGACCTCGATCAGGTCGATCGGCTGGCCGAGATGGTGGTCAACCACTTCTGGCAGAACCGGCCCGATCCGCTGGCGTTCCCGCACTTGGCGACGCAGATGATCGACGCGCTCGAAGATCCCGAGGTCGACCTGCAGAAGATCGTCGGGCTCGTGCAGCAGGAGCCGGCGATCGCGGCGTCGCTCATGAAAGCGGCCAATTCGCCGCTGTTCCGGCGCGGTATGCCGGTGTTGAACTTGAACAGCGCGGTGACCAAGCTCGGCCTGCGCACCGTCGGCCACTTGGCGGCGGGCGTGGCGTCGACGGCGCTGTTCGACATGGCGGCGCGCACCGAGCTCGCGCTGCACGCCGGCCGCTGGCACTCGATCTTCCATCACGCGCTGACGACGGCGTTCTCGTCGGCGTGGCTGGCCGAGCGCTGCCGCGTCTGGCTGCCCGATCGCGCGTTCTCGGCGGGCCTGTTGCACGACGTCGGTAAGTCGCTGGCGCTGCGTTCGTTGAGCGCGCTGCAGATCGACGGCAAGGTCGACACGCAGCTGCCCGATCAGGTGGTGGAGATGGTGCTCGAGAAGACGCACCTCGAGCTCGGCGTCGAGATGCACGTCGCCTGGAGCTTGCCGGAGTATTTGCTGACGGCGTGCCGGCAGCATCACGACGAGACGCTGGCCGACTCGGCCGAGACGCGCGTCCTGCACGTCGTGCGCGTGGCGTCGGGGCTCAACGAGCTGCGCACGCAGCCGTCGCTGGCGGCGCAGCGGGCGCCGGCGTTGTGCCAGAGCTTGCGTACGCTCGGCCTCGAGCGCACGGGGTTGACCGTCATTCGCGAGCAGCTCGAGCACTTCGCGCAAAAGGTCGAAGGCATCATCGCCTGACGTTCGCCGCCAGCTTCCCCCTGCCGTCGCCGCCCTCGTTCTCTTCGCTCGCCTGCACCGACCGCCTCAATCGTTAGACCCGGCCACGCCGCCCTAAAAGGCGCAGCCGCGTTCGCCGGCGCGCGCGCCGCCGCGTCACGACCGCCGGCGCGAACAGTCCGTGCCCGACGATCTTCGTGTGCGGCATGGCGTCACGTGCGTGCGTGACGAATGTGCCGTGGATGGGGAACGGGGTTGCGGCAGGTAAAGCGGCGGGCGGTGGTCGCGGTCAGCTGGCCTTCGATTCCAGCTCGATGTCGATGTCGACTTCCAGCTCCGCCGACGCACGCGAGGTGAACGGCAGCTCGATCACGAGGCGCGACCCGCGCCCGGCCGTCGACTCGAGGTGCGCCGTCCCGCCCGCCTCGACGGCGATGGCGCGCACGACGTCCATGCCGACGCCGCGACCGGACAACATCGTCACCGACTCCGCCGTCGAGAAGCCGGGCTCGAACAGGAGCTCGAGCAGCTCGTGATCGCTGACGACGGCATCGGCGCGCAGGCGGCCCGACTGCACCGCTTTGCCGCGCACGCGCGCCAGGTCGACGCCGCGGCCATCGTCACGCAGCTCGATGCGCATGCGCTTGCCGTGCAGGCGCGCCTTGAGCGCGATCGTGCCTGCCGGCGGCTTGCCGGCGGCGGCGCGCGCCTCCGGCGTCTCGATGCCGTGATCGACGGCGTTGCGCGCGGCGTGCAGCAACATCTCGCCCAGCCGACGCAGACCCGGCTCGTCCGCTTCCACTTCGTCGCCGTCGACCTCGAGCACGACCTCTTTGCCGAGCTCGCGCGCCGCTTCGGCGATCGTGCGCGCCAGGCGATCGGCCAGCGACGCGATCGGGCGCCGACCGAGGCGGTCGATGCTGCGGCGCAGGGCGTGCCACGACGTCGCCAGCGTCTGCCCGTCGCTGCCGAGCAGCGCCTCCTCGAACGTGCGGGCCGCGGCCGAGACCGCGCGGGCGCGCTCGGCGTCCTCGAGCGGCTTCGGCGGCAGCGTCGCTTCCACGGTCAAGCCGACGGCGTCGGTGCACAAGCGCAAGACGCGCGCTTCGGCCACCGGCGTTCCCTCGGCCAGCGCGGCGCCGACGCTGAGCAGGCCGGCTTCGTAGGTCATGGCCGCGATCGTCGCCAGCGCCGCCGTGCGCTCCTCGGCCGTGCCGCTGGTGCGCGCCGCGGCGCCGTGCAGCGCGCGCAAATGCTCGGCCGAGCGCGCGCCCGTCGCCCGCAGCTCGACCTGAAACGTCTGATACAGGCGCAGATGCGAGTCGAGCTCGGCGATCCACTGCTCGACGCGCGCCGCCAAGCTGCGCTGCGGCCGCTCGCTCTTGCGCGCCTCTTGCAGCATGCGATCGACGTCTTGCACCTGCTCCGCCAGCGCCGTCAGCTGGAAACGCCGCGCACAGGCGCGATAGAGCGCCACCTGATCGCTCAGCGTCTGCACCGCTTGCAGCCCCTCTTTGCCACGCGGATGCGCCTGCCAATCGGCCAGCGCGCGCTCCATCTGCGACAAGAGGCGGCGCGCCTCCTCGTGAAAGAGGCCGAGCGCGTCGACGCGCGTGCGCGGCCACAAGTGTGGCTGCAGGGCGCGCCCCATCGCCTGCAGCTGCTGTAGCTCGTCGAGCGCCAGCGCGATCGGCGCGCCCGCTTGGTGGTCGCGCTCGGCGCGGCGCGCGATCGAGCGCACGCTGTCGACGCCGAGCGACGCCGCGCACGCCGTCAGCGCCGCCAACGCCGACGCGCGCTCGCTCGTGTCGGTCGCCTGCTGCACCTCGGCCAAGCAGCGCTCGGCTTCGGCGAGATAATGACGCGGCAGCGGACACTCGCGCAGCTCGCGCACCAAGGGCTTGAGCTGTCGCGCCAGCTGGCCGAGGCGCGTCCGCGCCTTGTCGTCATGGGGATCGCGCGCGGCCACGAGCGCGCGGCGCAGCGCGTCGAGCTCGATGCGCTCGACGCGACCGGCGAGCTCGTCGAGCGCCTCGCGGCTCATGCGCTCGGCCACGTCGTCGAGCGCGTCGATGAGCCGATCGACCTCCTCGCGATAACGCACGGCCGTCGCCTGCTTGTTGCTCGTGCCGGCCGCCGCCGTGACGCCGGCGCGCACGCGCGACAAGTGCGCGTCAATCGCCGCCAGCCGCTCCGGATCGACCGGCTCGGCCGAGGCGCGCACCGTCGACAAGTAATCCTCGGCCGCGTGCGCCGCTTCCTGCACGGCGGCGATGCCGAACGCGCGCGCCGTGCCCTTGAGCGTATGCAGCGAGCGAAACAGGTGATGCACCGCGTGGCGCGCCGCCGGATCGGCCACCAGCCGCTCGAACGCGCTCTGGCAATCGGCGACCAAGCCCGTGGCCTCGCACGCGAACAGCTCGAGCTGCTCGGGCGTCGGCCCGGTCGCGACCGCCTGCGCCGTCGCGCCTTCGCCGGCCACTTCGGGCCGCACGTGCAGCATGATGCGCTCGACGATGCCCGCGTCGTCGACGAGCGGCGAGCAGTCGATGGCGTAGACGCTGACGGCGCCGTCGTCGCTGCGGTAGGACGCGCGGCGCGGCGCCTGGTCGGCATAAATGTCCCATGCGCCCGTGTCCTGCCCGATGACGCTGGCGATCCACAGCTGCACGAGACCGGCGGCGCCGTCGTCGGGGATGCCGAGCACCTCGTGCACCGGCTTGCCGACGGCGGACGCCGACGTGACGCCGATGAGCTCGGTGCGCGCGAACGCGGCCTCGACGAGCCCTTCGGCGGTGACGACGAGGAGCGCGCCCGGCATGCCGGCCAAGACGCGCGCGGCCAAGTCGGCGCCGACGTCGTTGGCGGCCTGCGCATCGTTCGGCAGCGGCTGGTTCGGCGAATCCATCGTATTGCCCTCGGACATGCGTCGGCGTAGCGCCATACCAAACAGACTCGACACTAAATCCCCCCCATCCGTTTACTGGTGCGCCGGTTCGTGAATGCGCAGACCGAGCAGCATCTTGATCGTTCCTGCCGCCGTATCGAGCGTGATGACGAGCGTGCGCCGCGTCAGCTGCAGGCCGTCCACGCCGACGTAGGTGGGCGGCGCGATCTCGACGTCGTAGCCGGCGTCGACGAGCTTGCCGGTGGCGTTGCCGGTGATGATGTTGGCGAGCTCGGACACGGCCTCGTGACAGACGACGAGATCGACGTCGTCCGACGCCAACATCTTGCCGGCGATGATGCGCGCCAAGCCCTCGGACACGACGCAGGTCAGCGGCCCGACGACGTTGCCGCGCAGCTCGATGGTCACCCCCAGCCACGGCGGCGGATCGATCTGCGTCGTCACCGCCATCTCGCGCAGCGACGGCTCTTCGCCGACGTACGACTTGATCACATCGATCACCGGCTCGATGACGGCGTTGACGATGTCGGCGCTGATGGGCGACTTCTGTGGCATTCCGCTCATTTGGTCACTCGCAGGACTTCTTGGAAGCTGGTGGCGCCGGCGAACAGCCGCTTGAGCGCCTGAAAACGCATGGTGCGAAAGCCTTCGGCGTTGGCGCGCTGGCGAATCTCGGCGTCGGTGGCGCCGCGGGCGATGAGCCCGCGCGTCACGTCCGACAGCTCGAGCAGCTCGCGAATGGCCAAGCGGCCGGCGTAGCCCGAGCGCTGGCATTCGCTGCAGCCGGCGCCCTTTTTCCACGTCGTGCCCGGCGGCAGCGCCGGCAAGCCGAGCGCCGAGCGCTCGCTCTCGGTCGGCTCGTACTCGACCGCGCAATGCTGACAAACCTTGCGCAAGAGGCGCTGCGCGATGACCCCGACCAGCGACGGCGCCACCAGATAAGGCTCGATGCCCATCTCCGTCAGTCGCGTAATCGCGCTCACCGCGTCGTTGGTGTGCAGCGACGACATGACGAGGTGGCCCGTGAGCGCGGCCTCGGCGGCGATGACGCCGGTCTCGTGGTCACGAATTTCGCCGACGAGGATGACGTTCGGATCTTGGCGCAAGATCGAGCGCAGCGCGCCCGCGAACGTCAACCCGCGCTTGGCGTTGACCTGCACCTGGTTGATGCCCGGCAGCTGATACTCGACCGGATCTTCGACCGAGATGATGTTGATCTCCGGCGAGCGCACGGCGTTGAGCGCGCCGTACAGCGTCGTCGACTTGCCCGAGCCGGTCGGTCCGGTCACGAGCAGCATGCCGTAAGGCACGCGAATCATGCGCTCGAAGATCGCCAGCTGATCGGGATCGAACCCGAGCTGCTCGAGCGGCAGCGCCGCTTTGGTGTTGTCGAGGATACGGCAGACGACCTTCTCGCCCCAGTAGGTCGGCAAGATCGAGACGCGCAGGTCGATGTCGCCTTCCTGCTTCTTCAGCTTGATGCGCCCATCTTGCGGCGTCTGGCGAATGGAAATATCGAGCAGCGACAGAATCTTCACGCGCGAGACCAGCGCCGGATGCATCTCGATCGGCCGCGCGTCGACGTGACGCAAGACGCCGTCGACGCGATAACGCACCACCGTCTCGCGCTCGGAGGCCTCGATGTGAATGTCGCTGGCGCGCATGGACACGGCGTCGGTGATGATGCGATCGACGAGCGCGGTCGCCTCGAGCAGCGCCTCTTGCGAGACGTTCTCGTCGGCCTCCTGCTCGGCGCGGCCGGCGCTGATGCGCGGCTCGTACAAGCGGCGGATGGCGCGCTCGATCTCGTTCGGCGACGCCACGACCGGCGTAATCGTGCGGCGCAAGGTCTGGCTCAGCCAGTCGAACAGCTCGATGCGCGTCGGGTCGCAACAGGCGACCGTCAGCTCCTCGGCCGACGCGAACGTCGGCACGAGCTTGTGCTTCTCGGCCAGCGCGCGCGGCACCAAATCGGCCAGCTCGGCCACCAATTCGATGCCGTCGAGCTCGAGGCGCGGCAGCTTGAAGTGCTCGGCCACCGTCGTCACCACCGATTCGACGGTGGTAAAGCCGTGGGCCGCGAGGCTCGCCTCGCTCATCTTCCCGCTGCGCAAGAGGTCGAGCGCGACGAGCCCGTTGGGGACGGCCGTGCGGCCCGACCGCCGTGAGGCGTCGTTGGCGGCCGGCCTTTGGGCGAGCGAAGGCGATGGCTTCACGAATTGGCCTCGAAGAGGGAATCGAGGTCATCTTGCGTGACGTGATCTTTGTGCAGCTCGGACTCGGCTTTGGCCGCCACCTGCGGCTTGGGCGTAATCAAGAGCTGCAACTCGGCTGCGCTCAAGATGCCGTCGACGTCGATCGCAGCGGCCGGTGCGGCAGCGACCGCGGCGACGGGCTTCGTGACGACGACCGCGGCCATGGGCGGCGCCGGCAAGGGATCATTGGCGCGCGCGGCCGCGGCGAACGCGGTCGGCGGCGGCGGCAGGGCGCTGACGCGACGCGCGGCCGAGACCGACGCCGCCGCCGAAGCGCCGGGACCGACGACGGCCGCGGCCTTGACCATCTGATTGCCGCAACCGCCGCAGAAGCGATCGCTGGCGCTGTTGCCGAATCCGCAGCGCGTGCAGGCGGGGCGGTTGTCGAGCCCGCACTGACCGCAATAGCGGCGTCCCGATTCGTTGACGTGGCTGCAGCCGCTGCAAGTCATGGGCGACCTCCCACGGCGAGCGCAGGCCCGGGCGTGATGCCGGCGATGCGCTGCACGATGGCGCGAACTTTTTCCGCTTGAAAAGGCTTGAGCAAGTAGTGCTTCACGCCGGCTTTTTGCGCGGCGATGATCTTGTCGCGCGCCGTCAGCGAGCTGCACATGATGACCACTGCTTCCGGATGGAGCTGCAACAGCTCCGTCGCCGCGGTGAGCCCGTCTTTACCCGGCATGACGATGTCGAGCGTCATCAGCGTCGGGTGAAAGGTTTCGTACAACCGACCCGCGTCGTCTCCGCTGGCACCCTCGGCGACGACGGTAAAACCGGCGCTCTCCAAGATGGCCTTGAGACTCTTGCGCATGACGGCGGAATCGTCGATTACGACCGCAGTGTGCATACCGACCTCTCGCAGTTTCGTAGCAAGAGGTTCATCGGCCCTCGATCGAGCCGCTTGAGTGGATTTTGGCGATCGACTGCGAATTTTTTTGCAGTGCCGACTACGATGCGGGCGACGGTGCGGGTAAAGCGGCGGCGATGTGCGCGCGGGTCAGCCGCCGGCGGCCTCGCGGAACGCGGCGATCGTCTGATCTTCGTCGAACTTGTTGTTGAAGCCGGTGGCGGCGCGGAACGACGAGTCGTCGATGACCACCGGATACTTCAAGTGTGCGATCGCGCCCGGCTGTAGGTCGGGCAGCCCGAAGTGGCCGAACACGTGCTTCATGAGCAGCTCGGGCACGGGCACCGTCATGCGGCCCGCTTGGCGCGCGATCGACGCCAGCGGCATCGGCTGCGGCCCGGCCACGTTGTAGACGCCGCGCAGCTTCTTTTCGAGCGCGAGACAAATCGCGTCCGCCGCGTCCTCTTCGTGGATGAACTGGAACAGCGGATCGAAGCCGAGCACCGTCGAGACGCGCGGGCCCTTCAAGAACGTCGCCAGCGTGCCCGACATGCTGGGGCCGAGCGTGTACACCATGCGCAAGACGCAGGTGTCGAGCTGCGGAAAGCGCCACAGCGCCGAGCCCGCGTACAGATCGGCGGCGACCAAATCGGCCAGCTCGGGGAACGACGTCATCGCGAACGGCGGATCTTCTTCGGTGTGATAGAGCGCCGAGTCGGCCGCCGCGCCGTAGTAGGTGTGACGGCCGACGAAGATGCAGCGCGTGGCGCCGTAATGCGCGCAATGATCGAACACGGCGCGCGTGCCGAACAGGTTGATGCGAAAGCGGTCCTCGTTGCGCACCGTCAGATGCGTCACCGTCGCCATGTGGATGACCGCCTCCGGCCGCTCCTTGCGAAACACGTCCTCGGCGGCGCGCTTGCGAATGTCGATCTGGAAGATCTCGATGTCCTTCGGCGCGTCCGGCCACGGGCGGCGATCGATGCCCATCACTTGATGGCCGGCGTCGTGCAGCCGAAGGGCGACGTTGCGGGCGAGCCGCCCGGTAATGCCGGGAATGAGCACTTTCATCGTAGGACTCTCTGCTCGCCCGTGCCGATGAGCTGGGCGATGCGCTGCTTGACCGATTCGACCTGCGCTTCGATGGCCGCATCTTCGTCCGTCGCCGAGCCGGTCATCACCATCGGCTCGCCGAACACGATCTTCAGCGGCACTTTCCGCGGAATCGGCAGCAGCCACGGCGTCACCGGAATGTAGGGCGCGCCGAACAGCTTGCCGAGCCGATAGAGGTTCATGAACGTCGGGATCGCGTCGCCGCCGCCGATGAACGCGAACGGCACGATCGGCGTGTCCGTCGACAACGCCAGCCGCACGAAGCCGGAGCCGAAGTCGACGAGCGAGTTGCGCTCCCAGTACAGCTTGGCCGTGCCGCGCGCGCCTTCGGGGAAGACGAGCAGCATGCGATCGTCGTTCAAGAGGCGCGCCGCCTGCTCCGGCAAGCCCGTCAGCTGCCCGCAGCGACTGGCCCACTCGGCGACGAAGGGCAGCATGTTCATGAACTTCTCGGCCATGGCGTGCGCCAGCCGCGGCGGCTCGAGCTCGAGCAGCATCGCCGCCAGCACCATGGCGCCGTCGAGCGCTACGCCGCCCGAGTGGTTGCCGACGAGCATCACGCGGCCGCGCACCGGCACCTGCTCGATGTTCTCGACGCCGACGTGAAAGTAGTTCTTGTAGAACCAGGCGAGCAGCGACAGCCAGCGCACCAGATCCTTCTTCTGGATGCCGTACGGATCGCGCCCGTGCTTGTTGAAGGGCAGCTCCAGCCGGTCGACGCGCGCTTCGACATCGGGGTCGCGAAGGAAGGACATCGAACGCACACAGTATCATCGTCGCCGCCCGTCGTCGTGGCTGGTTCACTCGCGTTATGATGACGCGTGGCCATCGTCAGCCTGTCGCGCGCGCCGCTCCTCGGCAACTTGCTGGAGTTCCGCCGCGATCGCCTGGCGCTGTTCGCGCGGCTGCGGGCCGAGTGCGGCGACTTGGGCGCGTTTCACCTGGGGCCGCGCCGCCTCGTCGTCGTGTCCTCGCCGGAACTGGCGCACGAGGTCTTGGTCGCGCAAGCCGACGCCTTCGAGAAGGGCCCGACGTTGCGCCGGTTCGCGCGACCGCTGCTCGGCGATGGCCTGCTCTCCGTCGACAACGCGCGCCATCGGCGTAACCGTCGCCTGGTCGCGCCCGCCTTTACGCCGCGGTCGATCGCCCATCACGTCGCCATCATGCAGGAGGAGGCCGAGCGCACGGCGCAGCGCCTCATCGCCGCCGGCCGCGTCGACTTGGCCGACGAATGCATGCAGCTGACGCTGGCCATCATCGGCCGCAGCCTGTTCTCGTTCGATCTGTCGGCCGAAGCCGCCGCCGCCCGCGACGCGCTCGAAGCCGTGCAGCGCCACATCGACGGCATCCTGCGCGGCCTCTTTCCGCTGCCGACGTGGCTGCCGACGGCCGCCAATCGTCGCTTGCACGCGGCGCTGGCGCGGCTCGACGCGCTCATCGGCCGGCTCGTCGCCGAGCGCCGTCGCGGCGGCGCGCAAGCCGCGCCCGACGACCTCTTGTCGGCGCTCGTCTTCAGCCGCGACGGCGACGGCGATTTTCTGAGCGATCGGCAGATTCGCGACGAGGCCATGACGCTCTTCGTCGCCGGCCACGAGACCACCGCCTTCGCGCTCGCCTGGACGTTTCACCTGCTGCTCGACCATCCCGACGTCGGCGCGCGGCTCGACGCGGAGCTGGCGCTGCTCGGCGGTCGCGCGCCCGGCTGGGACGATCTGCCGAAGCTGCCCTACACGCTGCAAGTGCTGTCCGAGGCGATGCGGCTCTATCCGCCCGGCCACACGCCCGGTCGCGTCGCCACGCGCGACGTCGTGCTCGCCGGCGAGCGGCTGCCCGCCGGCACGCTCGTGCTGGTGTCGATTTGGCTCCTGCATCGCCGTCCCGACTCGTGGCCCGAGCCCGAGCGCTTCGACCCCGATCGCTTCGTCGACGAGCGGGCGCTGCCGAAGCACGCCTATTTGCCGTTCTCGGCCGGACCGCGCAACTGCATCGGCGCGCGCATGGCGCTGGCGGAGATGCAGATCGTGCTGGCCGTGCTGCGCCAACGAACGCGGATCGCGCGCGCGACCACCGCCAGAATCGAGCCGGAAATGTTGGTGACGCTGCGACCGCGCGGCGGACTGCCCGTCGCCGTCCGTCCCGCTGTCTGAACTTTGGTCAGTGGCGAGCCTGGTGGCCGCTCGCGCGTAGCGGCGCCCACTTTCGTTACAAACTAATCCGCCGCCTGACCCTGATTCTTCGCGGGTGTGTAGTCGCGCACAGTTCTTGAATGACGTGATGCGTCAGGAGCGTGACGATGCATAAGATCCACAAACATGAGCTCGAAGTCAGCGGCGTTCGAGTGGTATTCGCGCTTACGGTCCTTGCGCTGTGGAGCGCGGGCAGCGTCGCGCTGGCCCGGCTCGGTCAGCCGCTGTTGGCCATCCTCGCCGGACCGCTGTACACGATCCCGCTCATCTCGCTCGGCGAGTGGCTGGTGCACGGCGTGCTCTATCACGGCCGCACGCCGGGCCTGAAATTCATCCGCGACATTCACCACGCCGGGCATCACTTCGCGCTCTTTCCGCCCGATCGCTACGTGCAGCACGGGCCGTTCGAGTTCATGCGCTTCCGCAAGCCGCTCGTGCCGTTCCAGATGAGCGACAACGCCGTCGACAACACGCTGACGTCGTGGTCGCAGACGGCGCTGCACTTCGTCGTCGGCATTCCGCTCATCCTCGTGCCGGCGTGGCTGGCGTCGCGCTCCGAGCCGTTCTTCTATTCGACGCTGGCGACGCTGGCGATCGTCTCGTGGCTGCTGTCGTACGTGCACGGCTGCATTCACACGCCGCGCGATCGTCTCATCGAGCGCATGGGCTGGTTCCAGTGGCTCGATCGGCATCACTACATTCACCACGTCGATCTGTCGGCCAACATCAACTTCCTGTTGCCGATCTGCGACCTCCTGTTCGGCACGCAGAAGTGGGCGCTCACCGACGAAGAGCAGCGCCACAACCCGCACTTCGACGAAGCCAAGCCGTCGGCGGTGGCGCAGGTCCTGGCTTGATTCAGCGTCCGCCGGCCGCGCCGCGCTCGCTCATCGCCGGCGCCAACGCGCTCATGCGCATGAAGGAATCGGCGCGCGCACAGTCGGGCGACGCGATCCTCGACGATCCGTTCGCCGGCGAGCTGGCCGAGGATCATTGGGTCGTCTCGGCGCTGCGTTACGGGCGCTTTGCGTTGCCGCTTTTGTATCGCGCCATCGACGAGCTGCAGACGGCGCATTGCGTGCGGCATCGCGCCCTCGACGAGCTCATGTTGGCGGCGCTCGGCGACGGCTTTGCCCAGGTCGTCATCGTCGGCGCCGGCTACGACATGCGCGCCGCGCGCTTCGCCGCGCCGCTGCGCCGAGCGGGCGCGCGCGTCTTCGAGCTCGACCTGCCGGCGACGCAGCGACGGAAACGGACGAAGCTGGCCGCGCGCGAAGGAGTCGACGCCGACGTCGAATACGCGACCGTCGACCTCATGACGCAGACGATCGCCGACGCGATGTCGCCGACGACCTTCGCCGCGACCTCGCCGGCGCTCTACGTGCTCGAAGGGCTGATTCATTACTTGCCCGCAGCGCGGGTGCGCGAGTTGTGGGCCGAGCTGGCGACGGGCTCGGCGCCGCGGCGCGTGCTCGCCAGCTTCATCCGGCCGGACGAGGTGGCGCGCGCCGGCGGCCACCTGCGCGCGATGGTCGGCGCCGTCGGTGAAGTGCCGCGCCTGACGTTCACGCCCGAGCGGCTCGCCGCCGACGTGCGCGCCGCCGGCTTCGCGGGCTTCGCCAGCTGGACGTTCGCCGAGCAAGTGGCGGCGTTCGCGCCGATGGCGCGCGGCCGGCGCGTGGGCGCGACCCAAGACGTGGCGCGATTCGACCGTTGAGACTACGGCGTCGCGCGCAGCTTCTTGCGCACGAGCGGAAAGAGCCAACGCAGACCGCGCGGCAGCACCTGTCGCAGCGCCGCGTCGGACTCGGCGTCGCGCAGCTCGTACTGGTGCGCTTTGCCGACGAAGAACTGCGCCAGCCGTCGCTGCGCGGGCGACAGGCCGGGCAAGGTCAACGCGCGCGTGAGCTTGGCGAGGCCGCCATCCATCGACTGCGCGAGCACGATCGCGCTCCAAATCTCCAGCGCGCCCATCATGACGAGGCCGAGCGGCTGCTCGGGATCGATCGCCAGGGCGCGCTCGGCCGCCGCCGTCGCCAGCTTGATGTACTCGGTGGCGTCGACGACGGGCTGGATGCGCGCCGAGCCGGCGAAGAGCAGCTCGGCCAAGAGCGCCGCCGCCGCCGCGTCGTCGGGCTGCGCGGCGAGCCAGGCTTCGACGAGCGCATGCGCGAGCGGCAGCCGCGTCTTGGCCAATTGGCGCGCGCGTCTGGCCAATTGGCGCGCGCGATCGGCTGCGCGCGTCGCGTCGAGCCGCGCCAGCTCGGCGGCGACCTCGCCGGCGGGCGCGCGCGTCACCACCGACGGCTTCAATTCCCACCAGCCGCGCCCGCGCCGCTCGGGATGCACGCTGTTGTAAGCGCGCAAGATGGCGAACCGCTGCGACACGGTGTTTTGCTGGAGATCGGGATGCGTCGCGTACACCTGCAGCCGCGCGTCGACGGCTGGGACCAGCTCCGGCAACGGCGTGCCGCGTGCGACCTCGGCGCGTACGGCGGCAAACAGGTCGGTGTAGAGCGCGACCAACAGCTCGATGCGGCGGTTGACGCGCTCTTTGCCGATGAGCGCGGTGCCGTGGCCGGCGAGCACGAATTCGGCGTCGAGCGCCTGCATCTGCCGCAAGAAGCCGATCCATTGGCCGTCGTCGCGCAGGCCCTCGTCGAGAAAAGGCACGCCCAAGTAAGGATAAGAGACGGTGGCGATGCCGTCGCCGCAGCACAAGACGTCGCGGCGCGGCCAGTGAACGACGCAGGCGTCGGGCGTCTCGACCCGGCCGGCCTGAAAGATGCGCAGCCGTTCGCCGCCGACGTCGAGGATGAGCTCGCCCGTGAAGGTGCGCGTCGGTGGCGCGACCGCGGGCACGTCCTGAAAGATGAGACCGAAGGTGCGCGCGTAGTCGAGCCGCTCGTCGTCGCGCTCGTCGACGAAGGCGGCGGTGGCGGCGGTGGCGATGATCTCGGCGTCGGCGAAGGCGCTGTTTCCGCCCGCGTGATCGCCGTGATAGTGCGTGTTGACGACGTGCGTGATCGGCTTGTCGGTGACGCGCGCGATCGCCTCGCGCAGCCGCTGTCCGGCGCGCGGCGTAATCTGCGTGTCGACGACGACGACGCAATCGGACAGCACCAGCACCGCCGAGTTGCTGAAGAAGCCGCGATACAAGTAGACGTCGTCGGTGACGCGATAGAGCTCGAGGTCGCCCGATTGTCTGCCGGTGGGTGCGATGCGCGCCATGCGGGGCTAGCTTAGATGACGTTGGCCGGCGTCGTCGTGCGCAATGCGCTGGCGGCGCGCGCGCGCGTGGCCTTGACGATCGTCGGCGTCGCCATCGCCGCCGCCACGTTCGGCTTCTTGCGCACCGCCATCGACGCCTACTACGCCGGCGTCGACGCGGCGGCGCGCGATCGCTTGGTCGTGCGCCATGCGTCGTCGATGCGCCTGCGCTTGCCGATGGCCTACGGCGCGCGCGTCGCCGCCGTGCCGGGGGTTGCGCGCGTCGCCGCCGTCGACTTCTTCGGCGGCATCTACAAAGAGCCCAAATATTACTTCGCCAACCTCGCCGTCGAGGACGCGTTTCTCGACATCTATCGCGAATATGAAGTGGCGCCGGCCGAGCGCGCGGCCTACCTCGCCGATCCGTCGGGCTGCGTCGCGGGCGAGAAGCTGGCGCGCATGTTCGGCTGGCACGTCGGCGATCGCATCATCCTCAAAGGCACCTATTTCGCCGGCGATTGGCCGCTGACCATCCGCGCCATCTACCATCCGCGCGATGCGGCGACGATGGCGACGCAGCTGTTCTTCCACCATCGCTATCTCGACGACAACTTGCCCGACGACGAGCGCCATCGAGCGGGCGCGTTCGTCGTCACCGTCGCCGATGACGCCAGTGGCGCCGATGGTGATCGCTCGCCGGCGGTCGCGCAGGCCGTCGACGACGCGCTCGCCGGCAGCGACGCGCCGACCTTGACCGAGAGCGAGCGCAGCTTCCAGCTCCTGTTCATCGGCATGGCCGGCCAGGTCTTGACCGTCTTGCGCGTCGTCGCCGGCTTCATGCTCGTGCTGCTCGGCCTGGCGCTGGCGAACGCGATGGCCACCGCCGTCCGCGAGCGCACCGGCGAGCTCGCCGTCATGAAGGCGCTCGGCTTCCGCGGTCGCCGCTTGGCCGCGATGATCGCCGCCGAAGGCGCGCTCATCGGCTGGGCGGGCGGCCTCGTCGGTCTCGGCCTGTGCGCCGCGTGGGTGCGCGCCTTCGCGTCCTTCATGGACCACAACCTGGGCGCGTTCTTCCCCATCTTCGCGCTGCGCGGCGCGACGATGGCCGCGATCGTCGGCGGCGCCGTCGTCATCGGCGCGCTGGCGGCCGGCTGGCCCGCCTGGCGCGCCGCCCGCATCGCCGTCGCCGATGCGCTGAGGCGCGTCGGATGAGGCTGTTCGCCTACCACGCGCGCAGCTTGTGGCAACGCCGCGCGACGACCGCGGCCACCGTCGCCGGCGTCGCGCTCGTGTCGTTCGTGCTGGCGACGGTTCTCATGCTCGCCGCCGGCATCGAGCGCACGCTCGGCAGCTCGGGCGAGCCCGACAACGTCGTCGCCTTGCGCCGCGGCGCCGTCGCCGAAATGCAGAGCCTCATCGCGCGCGACGCCATGGCCGCCTTGACCGTCGACGCCGCCGTCACCCGCGACGCGCGCGGCCCGATCGTCAGCGCCGAATCGGTCGTGCTCGTCGTGCTCGGGCGCTCGAGCATCACCGTGCGCGGCGTCGGCGCGCGCGCCTTCGACGTGCACCGCCGCGCCCACGTCGTCGCCGGCCGCGCAATCGCGCCCGGGCGCGCCGAGATCCTCCTCGGCGCGACGCTGGCCGGCCGCTTCGACGGCGCCCACCTCGGCGGCCGCGTGCGCTTGGGTAAACAGCTGTTTACGATCGTCGGCATCCTCGGTGCCGGCGGCGCGTCCTTCGAATCCGAAGTGTGGGGCGCGGCCGACGAGCTCATGCCCGCCTTTTCGCGCACCGCCTATTCGTCGCTCGTCGCCCGCGTCGCGCCCGCCGATGCAGGCTTCTTTTGCCGCGCGCGCCGCCGCCGATGTGCGCACCGCCGTCGATGTCAGCGACGAAGTCGAGTACTACGCGCAGCAATCGCGCGGCCTCGCCACCTACGTGCGCATCCTCGGCCTCTTCTTGGCGATGGTGTTCGCCTGCGGCGCGCTCGCCGGCGCCATGATGACGCTGTGGGGCCAAGTCGCCGCGCGCCGTCGCGAGATCGGCGTCCTACGCGCGCTCGGCTTTCGTCGCCGCGCGATCTTGGCCGGCTTCGTCGCCGAAGGGCTCATGCTCGCGCTCGCCGGCGGCGCCATCGGCCTCGGCTGCGCGTCGCTCATGCAGCTGGCCAGCTTCAGCGTCTTCAACTTGGGCACGCTGTCGGCGATGGTCTTTCACTTCCGCCTCGGCCTCGTCATCGCCACGACGACGCTCGCTTTCGCCGCCGCCATCGGCAGCGTGGGCGCGCTGTGGCCGGCCACGAACGCCGCGCGCCGCTCCATCGTCGAATCCTTGCGCGGCTAAATGCGGTGCCGCGCGCGCAGCTTCAGGGGCAGCCGGTCTGCTGCTTCTTGTCCCAGCCTGGCGGCACGTTGAACGAGACCGAGCCCTTGCTCCAGCGGTCGAAGTTGGAGTCGGGCGTCGCGAAGACCCCGTCGTGACCCAGCTGGCCGCCGATCAGATGGTTGATCGGCTGCGCCGTCGAATGGCCCGGCGTCGTGTCGTTGTAGTCGCGGAAGTAGTTCTGCATCGTGTTGGCGACGGTCTGGCGGTCGCCGCTGCTGTCGCGCCCGGGATCGGTCGCGTTGAGCGTCTTGCCCATGCTGTTGAGCACGTTCTGAACGTCGCCGTCGTGATTGTTCATGCTCGTCTGAATCGCGTCCGGCGTCGGATTGGGCGTGTCCTTGATGCCGGGATCGTTCTTCATCGCGTTGCCGAGATCCTGCAGCCGCTTCGAGGTCTCCGAATACGAGTTGGCGTGCTGCTGATCCTGCAAGTGATACGGGTTTTGCATCTCGATCGGGTGCGGCACCGACGTCGGATCGTTGGGCGGATTGGCGGCCGCGAAGCCCGGCGTCACGCCGTAAACACCCGAGCCGATGCCGTGGCTGGTGATGTCGATCTTGCCGCCCGGCCGCGAATATTCCGAGCCGCGCCCGTTCAGTCCCGGCGGCGCGTAGTGCGTGATGGTCGCCTTGCCCGTCGAGATCGGCTTGGTCTCGCCCGCATCGCCAGCCTTGTGTGGCTTCTGATTGGGATAGACGGTCGAAGGATAGGGACCGCCGTAAGGTGCGTCGCCGAACTCCTTGGTGACGGTGACCGAGATCTTGTTGCCGTCGACGCTGTTGACGGTGCCTTCGTAGACCTCGCCGTCTTCGTCGGTCCACTCGATTCTGGTCGCCCTTGACGAACGCGTTGTGTACCCACGCGCCGAGCGTGCCGACGAAGTAGGAGTGCGTGCCCTCGACCTCGAAGTTGTAGACCTCGGCGCGGGCCTCCACCGCTTGCACGGCGCCGACGCGCAGCTCGTCACCGTCGGCGTCGAGCAGCGGCTCGTCGGGCGCGAGCGCGTCGGCGCGCGTCCAGGCGCGATCGGCGGTCCAATAGAGGTGACCCGGCGTCGAGCGAACGACGTCGGCGCTGCCGTCGCTGCGCACGACGCTGACGGCGACGAGCGGCATGTCCGGCGTCACGAACAGCGCCGTCACCGGCGCGAGCGCCACGCGGCCCGTCTGCTCGTTACGCGAGAGCACGCGGTCGCCGCGCCGCACCTGCTCGATGGGCTCGGGACCGGATTCGGTCCACACCAGCGTGCCGGCGACGAAGCAGTGCTGGCCCGGAATCATGCACGAGCCGCCGGGGCAGCTGTCGCCGCTCGGCGTCCCATCGTTGGACGCCACTTGCGTGTCGGCGCACTCGGCGGGCGGGTCGCTGCCGTCGAGCTTGGCGCTGGCGACGGCCATCTTGCACTTCACCTTCGTGCCGAACGCCTTGAAGCCGATGATGCAGGAGATGCCGACGAGCACGAGCGCCGTGATGTACTCGACGGCCGCGCTGCCGGAGCGGTGCGACCTGCGAACGGACCCGTGCCAGACGACAGTCATGTCGGACCCTGCCTGAGCAAGCGACATGCCGTCTTCGTGAGCTGTAATTGCTTGAAAGAATGAGCGGTATGAGGCGGCTGGCCTCACCGGCGGCGGGCGTTTCCCCAGTCTCAGCCGCCGTACTGCGCCAAGATCTTGGTGAAGTCGTAGGGCTGCTGGTCGACGCTGCTGCAGGCGCCGTCGGCCCAATTGTGCGGCACGCTCGGATCGCAGGCCCGATCGCGGTTGAGCGCCCAGTTCGCCAGCCAGCCGAGGTGCTTCGACTGCGCGTAGGCGAGCAGGCCCTTGAACGTATCGGTCGTGAACAGCTCGCTCGGCTGATCGGTGTGGCCGTTCATGAGCTGGAGGCCCGTGTGCGCGTAAGCCTGCGCGTCGGTCCAAGCGGGAAAGAGCGCTTTGAGCTGCGCGTGGACGTCTTCGGCGACGGCGATGTCGGCGTCGGTCATCGTCGCTGCCGGGCCGCCGTAATCGAAGTCCATGATGTTGAAGATGTCGATGCGCGCGCCGGCGGCGATGGCGAGGCTGATCTGCGCCCTGCCCGTGTCGGGGAAGCCGACGGTGGTCATCGGGAATCGTCAAGCGAGACGTTGAGCGTGCGGCCGGCGGCGGTGGCGGCGTCCTCCAGGAGCTTGACGGCCTGGAAGCGCTTGGTCTCGTTGGCGGTGTCGCCGAGCGCGGCGTTCTCGACGTCGAGATCGATGTGCGTCAGCTGGTACTTGTCGATGACGGCTTGGTACGCGGCGGCGAGCGCGCTGGCGCTGCCGCACGACTGGCCGAGCTCGGTGCCGTTGTAGCCGCCGAACGAGATGCCGACGTCGCCGCCGGCCGCGCGCGCCGCCGCGATGACGGCGGCGACCGTGGTGTCGACTGGAAACCGGGTTGGCCGCGAGACCGTCCCAGGCCGGCGTGCAGCTGCCGCTGTCGAGCACGAACGCCAAGAGGAAGCTCTTCTCGCCCGTCGCCGCGATGACGTCGGGCAGGCTCTGCGGCGAGTCGTCGAGCGGCATGAAGTAGGTGGGCGACCAGAAGCCGCCGGGCGTGCTCGGCCGCCGCACCGGCGTGCGCTGCCGCCACCCGGCGCTGCCGCCGCCACCGCCGTTGGCGTTCCGCCGCCGCCGCCGTTGGCGCTGCCGCCGCCGCCGGCGTCTCCGCCGCCGCCGCCGTTGGCGCTACCGCCGCCACCACCGTTGCCATTGGATGTTCCGCCGCCGCCGCCATCGGCGTGCCGCCGCCGGCCGAGTGGCCCATGTCGCCGCTGCCATCGCCGTTTCCGGCCGTCATCCGCCGCAACCGGCGGCGGTAAGGCAAGGGCAAGCGAACCGGCCAGCGAAACCACGAACGAAGCGCGCATGGCGCCCGTCACCGCAAGCGCCGCGCCAGCAACAACTGCTGGAAATCGCGCGGCCGAGCTGGGGAGCGGCGCACGCAGCCGTCAACCGCATGTGGACGGAGGGACGTCCCCGATTCTCTCCCGTCGCTGAGCCTGCTGCGCCGCCGGTCTGCCGCGTCTCTCCGCGGTCACAGGCCTACGGGCCAGCTCCCTTCGTCGTTCCTCGCCGCCCGATGTCCTCGCGACGGCGCACCTCGGTCCGGGAATCCGGGACGCCCCCTCGGCTGTTTCGCGATAGGATACGCGGCGAAGGAGCTCTGTCATGGCCGACCGGATCGGACTCGTCGCATTCTGGAAGAACTACGATCGCAAGCTCTACCTGCGCGCCGCGCAGCTCGCCGACGAGCTCGGCTACGACTCGTTCTGGGTGCCCGAGGCGTGGGGCTACGAGATCTCCACGCTGCTCACCGAGATGGCGCTGACGACCAAGCGCATCAAGCTCGGCACCGGCATCTTCAACGTCTACAGCCGCTCGCCCGGCCTCATCGCCATGACCGCGGCGACGATCGACGAGATCAGCGAACGGCCGCTTCATCCTCGGCATCGGCACCGAGCGGCAAGAACGTCATCGAAGGCTTCCACGGCCGCAAGTTCGACAAGCCGCTGACGACGGTGCGCGACGTCATCCGCGTCGTGCGCACGCTGCTCGCCGGCGGCAAATTGTCGGACGCGCACGCGGAGACGGCGGAGTATCGCCCGTTCGCGCTGGAGATGAAGCCGCTGCGCAAGTCGATCCCGATCTACGTCGCGGCGCTCAAGCCGAAGGCGATCGAGTCGATCGGCGAGCTGCGCCGACGGCTGGATTCCGACGTTCTGGCCCTACGACAAGTTGCACGAAGGCCGTGCGCTGCTACGAGGCCGGCGCCAAGAAGGCCGGCCGCGACGCGAGCCAAATCTCGACCGCGCCGTTCACGACGGTCTTGCCGCTCGGCCTGGAAGCGGGCGGCATGATGGCCAAGCGCATCATCTCGTTCTACATCGGCGGCATGGGCGACTATTACACCGAGCTGCTCTCGAACTTCGGCTTCGCCGACGACTGCAAGCGCATCGTCGAGCTCTACGCGTCGAAGGAGACGCGCGGCCAGGCCGCGGCCGCCGTGTCCGACCGCATGATCGAGGCGCTCACCATCGCCGGCGACCCGGCGCATTGCGTGGCCGAGCTCAAGCGCCGCCGCAGCTTCGGCATCGACTTGCCGATCTTGAACTTGCCCACCGATATGCCGTGGGAGATGGTGGAGCTGTTCATTCGCGGCATGGCGCCGACCGCGTAACGTCGCAAGACTCGTCTGCAAACGACTGTAAGCACTCTTTTTCTGAAGGATCGGTCACGTCTCCGTCACTCACTCGGTGCGGATCGACCCGATCCGTCGGAGGACTCATGTCGGCGCGCTCGTCTCTGGTTTGCGTACTGTCGCTCTCGCTGTGGGCCGGCTGCCGTTCGGACGGCTTGACGACCACGGTGCCGGTCGTCGACAGCGGCAGCCCGGTCGTCGCCGCCGACCTGAGCTTGGGCCCGACCGGCACCTGCAGCCACAACTCGTGCGTCACCGGCATCGCGCTCATCTCCGGCTGCGATCCGTGCGTCACCGCCATCTGCGCCAAGGACACCAACTGCTGCGGTCGCAACTGGAACGCCACCTGCGTCGAGGAGGTCAGCTCGATCTGCGGCGTGTCGTGCGGTGGCGACGGCTTCGACGCCGGCACACCCATCGACGCCGCGCTGCCCTCGACCGACGACGGCAACCCGATGCGGCTGGCCTGCTCGCCCAACTTCGGCAGCGGCTTGACCGCCGCGCACGGCCGCCTCGACGGCTATCTCGTGACCATCCTGCCGCCCAAAGGCGGCTACCAGTGCAACGGCGACAGCCAGCACGTCCACTTGCAGGTCATGATGATGGGCGCCGTCTACGACATCGCCGTCAACGTGCAGGACGACAACGGCGGCGACGTCTACTTCTTGGCCAAGAACATGATGATGCCCGACGGCGCCTGGGCCGAAGGCTGGCACGCCGGCTACGGCCTCGGCTACGCGAGCTTGGGCGTGAAGTCGACCGATTTCACGGCCATGGACATCGGCCCCTTGTCGACCGAGGTCGAGAACGAGCTCGCCACCGTCAATCACATCTCGGTCTTCGGCACCGGCTACAACGCCAACGGCGCGCACCTCATTCACTACGAGGGCGGCACCAACGACGGCGCCATCGTCATCGAGCCGCAGGATTCGCCGTCGCGGCTGCTCATGTTCCGCTTCGTCGAAGATACGTTCTAGCTAACGACCGACCGGCAGCGCGGCCAGGAACGTCAGCGCCCCCGCCAGCGTCGCGTACTCGATGAAGATGGGCCACGACGGCGGCTGCGGCGGGCGCGACTGAAACGCGCGCACGAGCGCCATGATGGCGAGCAGCGCGACCATCCCTTCGCGGCTGACGTACCAGGCGACGCCGAGCAGGATCGCCATCGCCAATTGCTGGCCGCGATCGAGCGCGCCGAACGCGCGGCCGCCGTCGAGCGGACCGAGCGGCAAGAGGTTGAACAGGTTGATGTACGCCGACAGCTGCGCCAGCGCGAGCCAGTAGTCGCCGCCGCCGCCGAAATAGCCGATCGCCCACGCCAGCAGCGACGCGCCGAGGCCGAAGCGCGGACCAGCCAGCCCGACGCGCGCCTCTTGGTAAGCGTCGGCGATGTGCTGCTTGAGCCGCACGAGCGCGCCCAGCCCGGGAATGAACATCGGCGCCGACGCGTCGACGCCGTAATGGCGCAGCATGATGACGTGGCCCATCTCGTGGATGTAGATGGCGAAGACCATGCCGACGGCCATCTTCAAGCCCCAGCGGTGCCAATAGACGCCGGCGAAGACGAGCATCGAGGCCAGCGTCGACAGCTTGGTCAGGCCGAGGAGGATGAGCTTGCCTTTGCCGAGCAGCGCGAGCAGCGAGCCGCCCAGCGTCGCGCCTCCGAGCCACGACTGCGACCGCGAGCCTTTGGCGCGCGGCGCGTCGACCGCCTGGCCGAGCTCGACGATGCGGGCGGCGACTTCGCGATGCTGGCGCGTCTCTTCGGGCAAGAGCGGCAACGCCGTGCGCCAGGCCGCGAGCGCGCCGCTCAAGTCGCCGGCGCGCTGCCGTTCGTCTGCGCGCGCGGCCAGCGCCTTGAGCTCGGCGGCGTGCACGAGCGCGCGGCACGACGGGCAGGCGAGCAGCGACGGCGGCAGCGCGGCGCCGCACTGCGCGCAGCGCGCGTCAGCCGACATGCGGCGGCGGGCTGACGACTGGCGTGCTCACGACGTGCGGTCCCGTGATGGCGAGCTGCGGCGTGCGATTGAGCTTCCACGCTTCCCACAGCGCGAAGCTATTGACGAGGCCCGATAGCGGCGAGTAGTAGCCGCTGAGGATCGGGCTGATGAGGAGTGAGAGGATGCCGGCGATCTCGTGGCGACTGTCCTGGAACTGCGGCTGCTTGAGCATCTCTAGAAGTTCGGGAAAGAACGTCAGCGCGACCGAGAGATACGTCAGACCGACAGCGAGCGCCTGGTAGCCGAGGCCGCCTTTGCTGTTCGCGCCCTTGGCGACGGCTCTGCCGACCATGTAGCCGACGAGCACCGAAATGAGGCCGAGCCGATAGCCCGTGATCGCCGTGACGCCGTAGTAAATCGCGGCGCCCAAGATGGCCGCGCCGGTGCCGCCCAACAGCGCCTTGCCGAAGCTGCCTTGGCCGAAGCGCTCGCCGACCGACGCGAGCACGCGGGCGTGGCAGGCGGCGCACAAGATCTTGCCCTGCACCGTGAAGTAGCGGTCGACGATGGCGCTCTGGCAGCCGACGCAGCTCTGCGCGCTCGGGCCTTTGGCGACGTCGTCATCGGCGCGATCGAACTGCAGCGGCTCGCTCATCGGCGCATGATGGGCGCGTCGGCGGCGATCGTCGGTAATGCGGATCACGAGTTGTGTCGAATGGTTACGCGACGTCGGCGGCGCTCGCCGGCGGCTCGGTGGGCACGACGAAGCGGACGGTGGTGCCGACGCCGACCTGGCTCTCGACGGTGATGCGGCCGTGGTGCGCCTCGACGATGCGCTTGGCGAGCGCGAGGCCGAGGCCGACGCCGCCGGTCTTGCGGGCGCGGCTCTTGTCGCTGCGGAAGAACGGCTCGAACAGCCGCGGCATGTCGCCGGCGTCGATGCCGATGCCGTGGTCGCTGACGGCAAATTCGATGTCGTCGTCCCGTTTGGCGATGGTGAGCCGAATGGTCGTGCCCGGCTCCGAATATTTGGCGGCGTTGTTGAGCAGGTTGTCGACGACGCGGCGGAGCATGGCGCCGTCGCCGTAGAGCGTGGGCGCGTCGCCGGCGTCGACCTCGAGCGTGTGGCGCGCGTGCACGGAGCGGAAGGCGGCGGCGGCGCGCTCGGCCAACTTGCCGCTGTCGATGGCCTCGTAGCGCAAGGTGAGCGCGCCGACGGCGCCGTCGCGGCCGAGATCGAAGCGCGCGACGGTGAGCACGTCCTCGACGAGGCGGTCGAGATCGCCCCAATCCTCGGCGATTTCGCGCAGGCACTGCCGCGCCGACTCCATGTCGCCTTCGGCGGCGATGTCGAGCGCCACGCGAATGCGCGCCAGCGGCGTGCGCAGCTCGTGCGAGACGTTGGCCAAGAACTCGCGCTGGGCGCGCAAGAGCGCGTTGACTCGCTCGGCCATGAGGTCGAACGTCTGCGCGACGGCGCCGAGCTCGTCGTTGCGGCGCACGCCGGCGCGCGCGGTCAGGTCGCCCGAGCCGAACGCTTCGGCCGCCGACGCCATGCGCGCCAGCGGTCGCGCCAAGCTGCGCGCGAACAGGAACGAGATGACGGCGGCGCCCAAGAGCGCGCAGGCAATGATGATGGGTAACAGCGAAGGCGACGGCCACAAATGCGCCGGCGGCGGCGAGTGCTGCCGGCCCGGCGGCCCGAACGCGCCCGGCGGCGCGAAGTCGCGCGGCCCGTGTGGCCGATGCGGCCGGTGCGGAATCATTTGGATCATGCGAGCCGGGTGGGCGATTAGGCGCGTTCGGCCCGTTTGGTCCGTTCGGCCCGTTCGGCTCGGGCGGCCGATGACTGCCGAGCTCCGGCGGACCGTCGGGCTCGGGCGGCGGCACGTGGTCGTCGGGTGGCGGCGGCCCAATCGATGCCGGCGAATCGGGCGCATCGGGCGAGCCGGGCGGCGCGTGCAGTTGCGCGTGCGGCGAACGCATGCCCGTCATCGGCAGGTCGCCGAGCGGTCGATAGTGCACGAGCCCGTAGCCGACCATGGCGCCGTTGCGCATGATCGGCACCGCCGTCACCGGCAGCGGTCCACGATGGGGAATGAAGATCATGGCCGCCTTTTGCAGCCGCGCCAAGGCTTCGGCGGCGAGCGGCTCGAGCGGCGGCTCCGTCGAGGCCACCAGCTTGCCGTCGTTGCGATAGAAGCTGAGATCGATGTCCTCGAGCTTCGCCAGCGAGCGCGCCAACGCGTCGGGCGAGTCGAAGAACTCGGCGAAGCCGTCGAGCACCGCTTTTTGCCGCACCTGCAGCGACTGCCAGGGCGCCTTTTCCAACAGGCGCTGCACGACGAAGATGGCGATGCCGGCCACCGCCAGCTGCGCGACACCGACGAGATAAATGCTGAGGAGGAGGCGGCGCTTGGGCGGCCGCGCGTCAGTCGGCGGCGTGGGCATCGTCTTCGCCGGCGGCCAGCACATAGCCGGCGCCGCGCACGGTCTTGAGCATGCGCGGATGGCGCGGATCGTCGCCCAACTTTTGCCGCAGCCGCGAAATGTGGCCGTCGATGGAGCGGTCGAACGCCTCCTCGGCCGAGCCTTTGGCGATGTCGAGGAGCTGCTCGCGCGAGAGCACGCGGCCGGGCCGCTCCGCAAACGCGCGCAGGAGCGCGAACTCGTAGCCGGTGAGCGACATCGGCTTGCCGTCGACGCTGGCGACGAGCGCGCCGACGTCGAGCAGGAGGCCGCCGACGCGCAGGATGCGCTCGGCCGGGCCGGTGCGGCCGCGCGCCCGGCGAACGTGCGCGCGAATGCGGGCCAGCAGCTCGCGCGACGAGAACGGCTTGGTCACGTAGTCGTCGGCGCCCGACTCGAGGCCGAGCACGCGATCGGCCTCTTCGCCGCGCGCCGTCAACATCACGATGGGCACGTCTTGGCGCTGGCGCAGCGCGCGGCAGACTTCGATGCCGTCGCGGCCGGGCAGCATGATGTCGAGCAGCACGAGGTCGAATGCCTGCCGCTTGGCTTGCGTCAGCGCCTCGTCGCCATCGGCCGCCAGCGTCACGTGCACATGATGGTTCGACAGATACTGCGCCGTGATGCGCGCCAGCCTCTCGTCGTCTTCCACGAGCAGCACCGAGATGCCGCCGACGTCGGATGCGCTTTCCACGATTTTTAGTATAGGCGAGGACAAGTGCGCGCACGTGCGGCGATTGTGAACAAGTGTTCGCGTCTAAATCAGCGCGCGGCCGTTGCGCACACTTGTCGACGCAGGCTTTACGCGGCGGTAACGCTGGCGCGGCATGCTCGTTCTCGCGCCGAATCGCGCACAGGAGAACGCCCATGAAGAAGCTGAGCTGGATGTTTGGACTCTCGACGGCGCTGGCGCTCGGTGGCGTCGCGCTCGCCGATGACGCCAATACGAATGACGGTCCGCCGCCCGGCCACCACGGTCACCATCGCCCGCCGGAAGCGGCGTTCACCGCCTGCGCCAGCCTCACCGAAGGCGCCGCCTGCACCGCCGAAGTGCATGGGAACACCGAGACTGGCAAGTGCGTCAAAGTCCCCGAGCAGTTCAAGGACGACGCCGGCAAGCTGTTCTGCGGCTTGCCGCATCCGCCGCATCCGCCGCATCCGTAGCGCGCGCCAGAACAGCCGGGCGCGGCTGTGCATTCCCGGCACGTGACGAAACGTGCGCGCGCGATGATGAAGCGCGCAGGGAAGCACGATTCGGCGAACGCAAAAGGCGGCTGCGGCGTTCAATAGAAAGGAGGGTAGTGCACCATGGCGCAGTCGCAGCTGCAGCGCTTCTTAGAACGCACGCTGGCCTTCGCGCACGAGGCGCTGGAGGCGCCGACCGTCGAACGCTTGCGACGGGTTCGCGATTACATGGACGTACTCGGCCGCGTCGAGCGGCTCCAGATGACGCTGGCCGAGGCGCGTCAGATCGTCGTGCTGGTGACGCAACTGCGCACCGTGTGCGCCGCCGCCGATCGGCAGCTGCAGCAGCTCGGCGGCTAAACACTGTTTAACTCTTGTTGGGCCGCTTGGGCGTCCACGCCCAGATCATGCGGCATTCCACCGGCTCGATACCGGCCTCGTCGGTGACGTTGACCGCCACCGTGACCTCGCCTTTGTCGCTGTCGCGAATGTGGGCGCGCTGTTCGTCGCTGAGCGTGGCGACGGCGCGCAAGCTGCCGGTCGCGCGCTTGCGATAGTCGAGCGCCAGCGACTTGATGACCGGCACGCGATCGTCGGGCACGTTCATGCCGACGACGAAGCCGCTGGCGGTCTCGGCCAAGAGCGCCATCGCCGCCGCGTGCACGCTGCCGATGTGATTCTGCACGCGCGTGCGGTTGCGAATGCTGACGACCGCGCGCGACGCCGTCAGCTCCTCGACGCGCAATCCTGCCGTGCCGACGAACTTGACGATGCGACCGAGCACGAGCGAGCGCGCGGCCGTGCGCAGCGGCGCAGGGAGGCGGTCGAGCGGGGCGAGCGAGCGACTCAAGCGATTGGCGGCCATGGGCGCGAATGAGAGCACGATCGCGATGCCCCGGCGGCGCTTTTTGGCTCGCATTTGCCCGACCTGGCACGTATTCGGCATTGACCAAGCTCGGGATGCGATCGGCCGCCGCGGTCGATCGTCACAATCATCGATTCCCGAGGAGGTGACATGGACGCCATCAAGCTCTTGAAGCGGCAGCATCGGCTCGTCGAGAAGCTGTTCGCGCGCTTCGAGGAGAGCGACAGCAAGGCCGAGAAGAAGCAGCTCTTGTTCGCCATCGCCGACAACTTGGCCGTGCACGCGACGATCGAAGAGCGCCACTTCTATCCGGCCGTGCGCGAGCGGCAGACCGAAGAGCGAAGTGCTCGAGGCGTACGACGAGCACCTCGAGATCAAGCGGCTCATTCTCGATTGCTTGCACCAGACCGAGGCGCCCGGTTTCGACGGCATGGTCGCGGCGCTGAAGGGTTGCGCCCAGCATCACGTCGAGGAAGAGGAGAGCGAATTCTTCCCGCACGTGCAGCAGCTGTTCACGACCGAGGCGATGGAGGCGCTCGGTCAGACGATGGAAGCCGAGAGCGAGCAGCTCATGGCCGCGGGCGAGCCGCGCAAGAACGTGAAGGTCGAGTCCGAGCAGCCGGCCGCCAATTTATAGCGGGACGAAGCATGGCGCGCGCCGCCGCACCATTACGGCGGCGCGCGCCCTGTGTGGACCAGGCGCGCCAGCCAGGCGCGTTTACCGCTTGCGAGCCAGCGTCTGACGAAAGAACGCAGGCCCGCAGCGTCCTGTTCAGCGCTTCGTTACTCCTTGTAGGAGAGCGTGAAATAACGCGATAACCATTTCACGCCTCGGTTCCGTTCGATATCCGAAATTCCCCTCAAATCAGCTTTCCGATATCGAGTTATGTCCCCCTTCGAATCACCTCTCGCAGAGTCCATCGGCAGCAAGTCGCTCGGGTTGAGGCCCGGCTTCGCCCGCTGTTCACGAAAGTGCGATCGCAGCTAAGTGCAGTAAAATTCAACGGCACTCGCGCGAAATTCGTACGTCGATGTGCGACAAGGTGACGCCTCGCCGCCGGTTTGCATTCACCGTTCGGGAGGCTCGACTACAGTCGTTACGCCCATTCGGATTTTTTTACGTAATAAGAATTTCTTCGCTAGAGGTGCGTTCTCCCGCTATGGCATTGTGACTTTCATTCGCGTTGCGAAATGGGAGGATATGCCATGATGAAGCTGCGCACTTGGGCCAGTCTCACCCTGACGATGAGCTTGATCGTCGGCTGCGGGACGCCCGAAACCGAGGGTTCGACATCCTCCGAACAGGCGTATAAAGCACGCAAAGCCGCGCGCATCGCCGTCGTCGGTGCTGGACCTTCAGGTCTGACCGCCGCCTACACGTTGCAGCAGCTCGGCTACACCAACGTCACGGTGTTCGAGAAGTCGCCGCAGGTCGGCGGCAAGGTGCTCTCCTATAATAACGGGACGAGTATCACGGAGCTCGGCGCCGTATTTGCCTCGGCCGATTATGTCTTGGTCAACTCGCTGGCCAAGAAGTTCAATATCCCGACCGTACCGAGCACGTTGCCGCAATACGTGATCGATCCCTCGGGCAATAAAGAGACCTTCCCGGCGTACATCCAGGCGAAGTACACGACGGCGCAGCTCTTGGCGGCCACCGTCGCGTACGCCGCCGTGCAGACGCTGTTCGCCATCCCGATCAACCAGAACGGCTTCGCCAACCTGCCGCCGGACTTGACGCTGCCGTTCAATCAGTTCGCGGCCAAGTATGGCATCGCGCCCATCGCCGACCTGGCCAAGTGCCTCATGATCGGCTTCGGCTACGGTTATTACGAGAATACGCCGGCGATTTATTACATGAAGCTCCTCGGCTGGCTCATCAAGATCGGCGGCACGAGCGGCCTGGAAGCGGCGACCTACTACACGTTCCCCACCGGCTATCAGTCGCTGTGGATCGCGGTCGCGGGCTCGCTGCCGAACGTCCAGCTGAACTCGGCCGTCACGAAGATCGTGCGTAACCCGTCGTCGGCGAACCCGGTCACGGTCACGATCAACGGCACGACGACGCAGAACTTCGACGCCATCATCATCTCGGCGCCGCTCGACAAGGTCGGCGGCTTCATGTCGCTGACGAGCACGGAGAGCGCGCTCTTCTCGCAGGTCGGCGGCGAGCGTTACGTCGTGAACCTGTTCGCGGCCGCGGGTCTGGCGACGGGCGAGGCCGACTATATCTACGACAACACGCCGGCGACGGCGATCAACCACGCGTCGGTGTGGGCGAACTCGAACCCCGCGCAGCCGGTCTACATCGACTACCAGATCGTCGATCCGGCGGCTTCGGAAGACCTGATCACGTCGACGCTGGCGAGCGACGTGAGCACCTACGGCCACGGCGTGTTCGAGGGCCTGTTGCTGCGCCAGGAGTGGCCGGAGTACTTCCCGCACGTGTCGTCGGCGTCGATGCAGCGCGGCTTCTACAACTCGGTCGAAGCGCTGCAGGGCGCGAACAACACCTACTACGTCGGTGGCGACCTCAGCTTCGAGACGGTCGAGCACTCGGCGCGCTACGCGCAGGCGCTGGTGTTGAAGAACTTCCCGCTCGCGCTGTTCTAAGCCCGCACCGCACTACCGCTTCAAAATGGCGGCCCGCACTCGGCATGGAAACCGAGGCGGGCCGCTTCTTTTTTGCGCGAAGATTACGAGGCGCGGACGGCGCCGCCCTTGGTGGCGACGATGAATTTGACGACGGCCTTGAGCTTCTCGGCCTCGAACGGCTTCAGCAAGTAGTAGGCGACGCCGGCCCTTTGGCAGGCGAGGATCTTCTCGCGGCTGGTGATCGAGCTGCACATGATGACGAGCGCTTCGGGATGGCGGCGCAGCAGATCGCTGGCGATGGCGATGCCGTCGCGGCCCGGCAGCACGATGTCGATGAGGACGACGGTCGGGCGATGCGTGGCGTAGAGGCCGAACAGCTCCTCGCCGCTGCCGCCTTCGCCGACGGTCTCGTAGCCGATTTCGAGGAGAATCGCCTGCAGTCGCCGTCGCATGATGGGCGAGTCTTCGATGATGACGGCGGTGGACATCCACTCACTGCATCGGCGGCAATCGCGGCGACTTGAATCGGGCGCCCGCTTTTTCGGCCGGTCGCGGCCGACGCCGGTCGAGCCGCCCGATCCGGCAGGGAACATTGAAGCTCGTGCGCCAAGCGGCGCGGCCGCGCGGCTTACGACTCGCTCGACGTGCGGCGCGTGGGCGCGCGGCCGGCCGGCTGCTCGGGCCGAAGGCACGGCGCCAACGGCGGAATCGGCCGCGTGACCGGCGCTTCGCCGTCGAGCTCCAGCATCTCGCCGTGATGCGCCAGCTGCAGCTTGCCGCCCGTCGTCAGCGAATAGGTCGCGCGCCGCGGGCCGATCTGCACGCACAGCTTCACGCCGCGGTGCATGATGTTGAACGACAGCTGCGTCAGACCATCGGGCAGCCGCGGCGTGAACGACAGGATGCCGCCGTGATCGCGCAGCCCGCCGAAGCCGGCCACGAGCGCGATCCACGTGCCCGCCAGCGAGGCGATATGCAAGCCGTCGCGCGCGTTGTGCTCGAGATCGTGCAGATCCATGAGCGCCGCTTCCGCCAGATAGTCGAGCGCCAGGCGGAGATGGCCGACCTCGGCCGCGATCACCGCCTGCGTGCACGCCGACAGCGACGAGTCGCGCACGGTGATGCGCTCGTAGTAGTCGAAGTTGCGCGGCTTCTGCTCGGCCGTGAAGGCGTCGCCGCACAGCTGCATGCGCCAGCACGAGATCGGGCTGCTTGACGACCTGCTTGCGATAGAGATCGAAGTAGGGGAAATGCAGCATCAGCGGATATTGGTCGGGTTTCGTCCGATCGAAGTTCCACAGCTCGTGCTGCGTGAAGCCCTCGGACTGCGGATGCACCTTCAAGTCTTTGTCGTACGGGATGAACACCGTCGACGCGGCGGCGCGCCAATCGGCCATCTCCTCGTTGCGTGACGCCGAGCTCGCGCGCGACGTCCTGATGGCGCTCGCAGGCGTCGGCGGCGCCGGCGAGGTTCCGCTGCGCCATCAGGTTCGTGTAGACGTTGTTGTCGGCGAGGGCGCTGTATTCGTCGGGCCCGGTGACGCCGTCGATGCGGAAGTCGCCGTGCAAGCTCGTGGTGGCCGAGCGAGCGCCACAGACGCGCGGTCTCGACGAGGAGCTCGACGCCGATCTCCTGCTCGAACGCCACGTCGCCGGTGGCGGCGACGTAGCGGATGACGGCGTCGGCGATGTCGGCGTTGACGTGGAACGCGGCGGTTCCGGCCGGCCAGTAGCCCGAGCACTCCTCGCCGTGAATCGTGCGCCACGGAAACGCGGCGCCGGCGAGCCCGAGCTCCTTGGCGTGCGCGCGCGCCAGGTCAGCGTCGAGTGGCGCCAGCGCAGCGCGTCGCCGGCGGCGTCGGGGTCGAGTACGTCAGGACGGGCAGGACGAAGGTCTCGGTGTCCCAGAAGGCGTGGCCGTCGTAGCCGGTGCCGGTCAAGCCCTTGGCGGGATGGCGCGGCGCTCGGTGCGCGCGCCCGCCTGCAGCACGTGAAAGAGCGCGAAACGCACCGCTTGCTGCAGCTCGGGGTCGCCCTCGAGCTCGACGTCGGCGCGGCCCAGAAGTCGTCGAGGTAGCGGCGCTGCTCGGCGAGCAGGCCGTCGATGCCGGTCTGCCGCGCCGCCGCCAGCGCCGGCCGCGACCTGATCGCGCAGCGCCGGCTGCGTGCGCCGCTTGGACCAGCCGTGCGACACGAGCTTGACGATGCGCAGCTGCTGTCCCGGCTCGAGCACGTCGCTGGCGACCACGCGTGACACGCTCGGCGTCGATTCGCGATCGATCTGCAGCTGGGGCGTGCCGTCGATGTGGTGCCACATGGCCGCGCCGACGTGAGGCCGCTCGCCTTGGTGCGATGGACGAGAATGCCGAGGTCGTCGAGGGCGCCGTGAGAGCAGCGGCTCGAGCGGTGACGTCGAGCACGGCCGCCGACGCGCGGATCGCGCGCCGTCGCCGGCAGCTGCTCGTTGGCGACCAGCTCCGACTGCACGACGACGTTCATGGCGCTGTCGACCGCCTCGACCTCGTAGATGATGGCCGCGATCGAGCGATGGGTGAAGGACACCAGCCGCGTCGAGGTGACGCGGACGGTGCGCCGCGCCGGCGAGGTCCACTCGCGGTGCGCGTCAGCGTGCCGGCGCGCAAGTCGAGGACGCGCTCGTGCTTGCGTGAGCTTGCCGTAGCGCACGTCGAACGGCTCATCGTCGACGAGCAGCCGCACAGACTTGCCGTTGGTGACGTTGATGAGCGACTGGCTCGACTCGGGATAGCCGTAGCCCGCCTCGGCATAAGGCAGCGGACGCAGCTCGTAGACGCCGTTCAGATAGGTGCCCGGCAGGCCGTGCGGCTCGCCCTCGTCGAGGTTGCCGCGCAGGCCGATGTGGCCGTTGGACAGCGCGAACAGCGACTCCGTCTGCGCCAGCACGTCGAGGCGCAGCTCGGTCTCGTGCAGCGCCCACGGCTCGACGCGATAGCTCGAGCTCTTGATCATGTCGTCTCCAACAGCTCGGCCAAGTCCTGCACGACGATGCTGCCGCCATGCTGCTTCAGCGCCGCCGCCTGGCCGACCCGATCGACGCCGACGACCCACGCGAAGTGGCCGGCGCGGCCCGATTCCACGCCGGCCAGCGCGTCCTCGAAGACCGCTGCTTCGTCGGCGCCGACGCCGAGCGCTTTGGCCGCCGCGAGATAAGTATCGGGCGCCGGTTTGCCGGCCAAATGCTGCTCGGCGGCGACGAGGCCATCGACGCGCGTGTCGAAATAGTCGGTCACGCCGGCGGCCGCGAGCACGTCCTTGCAATTGGCGCTCGACGACACGACCGCCGTCTTCAATCCCGCCGCGCGCACCGCCTTCAAGTAACGCAGCGAACCGGGATAGGCTTCGACGCCGTTCTTTTCGATGAGCGCCAAGACCAGGTCGTTCTTGCGCGCGCTCAGGCCGGCGATGGTGTTCGCCGTCGGTGGATCGTCGGCCTTGCCGGCGGGCAGGTCGATGCCGCGCGACTGCAGGAACGAGCGCGTGCCGTCGGCGCGCGGCTTGCCGTCGACGTATTGGTCATAGTCGGCGACGGCGTCGAAGGGCCGAAACGGCGTCCCCGTCGCTTCGGCGCGCAGCCGCAAAAAGCCGTCGAACATCTGTTTCCAGGCGGCGGCGTGGACTTTGGCGGTCTCGGTAATGACGCCGTCGAGGTCGAATAGACAAGCCTTTACGGCCGCGGGAAGCCCGAGCTTCGTCGTCATGCCTCTTGTTTATAGGCACGCAGCGGTAAGGCGTCCGGCGAACGCCGTAGTTTGGCGCATTTTTTCGAACACTTCATGAGCACTTAAGTGGTGCGCCGGCGAAAGCAGCGATAAAGTGGCCTTTCACGCGGGGACAATAAACTATGGAAAAGCCTTTCACGATCCAGGAATTGAATCAGATTCTGCCGCGCTTGCGAGCGACGGTGGAAGCGGCGGCCCGCCTGGCCGAGGTGCAGCGCGCCGTCGAGGAGATTGCGCGGCCGGCGGTGCGAATGGGACGGCCGCCCAAGGACGCCGCGGCGACGCCGAAGGCGGCCAAGTCGGGCGCCGGCAAGCGCGGGCGCAAGAACGACCCGGCCAGCGCGTCGACGCTGCGCAGCCGCATCGTCACCTATCTCGGCACGGCGAAGAAGGGCGCGGCGTTGCGCGATCTCGCCGGCGCCCTCGAGGCCGACGCCGAGGCCGTGCGCTACGGGCTCAACATCTTGCGCGGCGAGAAGAAGGTGCGCATGACCGGCTCGCGCGCGACCGCGCTCTGGCACGCCGGCAGCTGATCCGCTCGCCGCACTGATCCTTCCGTCTTTTCTCCCGTTACATTGGCCGCTTCACCGTCGTCCCAGGCCGCATCGGGACCGGCAAATCGTGCTATAGACGCGCCGTGAATTCCGGCTGGCGCGGCGCGTTCCTGTGGCCTTGGCTCGCGCTCGTCGCGCTCGGTTGTGCGCTTTACGCCGCCACCATCGGCGCCTTCTTCGTCTCCGACGACTTCACGCTCTTGCGCGCGGTGGCGGAGCACGGGCCGTTCGCCGTCTGGTCGGGTCCGCGCTCGGCGGCGCCGGTGTTCTTCCGCCCGCTCACGTCGCTCAGCTTCTTCATCGACTACCGGCTCTATGGCTTCCGCGCGTGGGGCTTTCATCTGACCAACGTGCTCTTGCACGCGACGAACGCCTGGCTCGTCGGTCGCATCGCCGCGCTCGCGTGCAAGCAGCGCCCGCTGGTGGCGGCGACGGCGGCGCTCTTGTTCCTGGCCGGCCCGGCGCACGGCGAGTCGGTGGCGTGGGTCGCCGGCCGCACCGACGCGCTGGCGACGGCGTTCGGCTTGGGCGCGTTCGTCTGCTACCTGCACACGCTCGAGTCGCCGCGGCGACGCTGGCCGGCGCTGGCGTTCGCGCTCTATCTGCTCGGGCTGTGCGCCAAGGAGTCGATGGTCGTGCTGCCGCAAATCGTCCTCGCCTATCAGCTGCTCGTCGTCGGGCAGTGGCGGGGACGCGGCGCCTGGCTCGCGGGCGCGCTCATCATCGGCTTCTTCCCGTTCGTCGTCTTGCGGCGGATGGCGGTCGGCGGCTGGATCGGCGGCTACGGCGCGGCCGTGCACCTGCTGCATGCGCCGGGATATCTGTGGGTCAATGGCCGGCGCCAGCTCGAGCATGCGCTCGGCTTCGGCGTGCCTACGCACGGCAGCGCGCTGACGCTGGCGGCCTACGTCGTCCTCGCCTGCGCGCTCGTCGCGGTCGTCGGCGCGCTCGTTGCCGATGTGTGGGCGGCGCGCGCGCCTTCGCCGCGCGCTCTCGCCGTTCCTGGTCGCCGCCGTCGGGCTGTCGATGCTGCCGACGTGGAACCTGGCGATCTCGGCGTCCGGCACCGAAGGCGAGCGCTACGTGTATCTCGCGACGGCGTGGCTCGCGCTGCTCATCGCCATCGTGGTCGCGCCGGCGCTGGAGCAGCCGCGGCGCTTGGCGCTCGCCGGCGCGCTCGTCGCCAGCGGCGCGCTGTTGCTGGTCGTGCGCAACACGCGCTGGCATGACGCGGGCGCGCTCAGCCGGGAGGTGGTCGCGACGATCGCCGCGCAGCCGCTCGGCTACGACCCGCTGACGATCGTCAACGTGCCCGACTCACTGCGCGAGGCCTATGTCATGCACACGGGGATTTGGGACGCGCAGCTCCTGTTCGCGCCCAAAGGACCGCCGCTGTACATCGGCGCTTACCAGGCGCTGGACACGCCGGACGAGCCAGTCCGCGTCGAGCGGCAGGGCGATCGCGTCACGCTGACCTTGCCGGAGGATGCGCGTCGGCTCGGCTATTGGTCGGCGACGGCGCCGGACGCGCCGTTTCGCGTCGTCGAGCAGTCGGCGCGCCGTCTGGTGCTGGCGCTGCCGCCGGCGCGACGGGCGGCGGCGTTCGTGCACGGCGCGCTGCAGCCGCTGCTGGGGAATTGAGCGCGAGCGCTTAGGCGCGCGCGACTTTGCGGTCGGACGTTGTGCGCGGCAGGCGCTCGTCGATCCAGGCGTCGAGCTCGGCCCACTGCGCGAACAGCCAGTCGACGATCGCCTCGCGCTCGGTCGGAATGTCGGCGAAGGGAACGCGGCGGAACTCGACCTGGATGCGGCGGCCGATGGCGCGACCGTGGATGAGGTCGGCGAACGTGGCCGCGCCTTCGTAGCCAACGTGCGTGCAGAAGACGACGTCGGCGCCGGGGTTGCGCTCGAGCAGGCCAATCGGCCCGCCCAGGCGCGGCGGCAAGAGGTGTCGCAGCCGGCGCGCCCGCTGCAGCCGCACCGGGTCGAGCTGGTCGCCCAAGCGCTCCATGATGCGCTCGCGCTTCTTGGGCGAAAAGCGCGTGCCTTCGGGATAGAGGACGATGGCGTCTTGCGGGCCCAGGTTCTCGAGCAGCGCGCAGACGGCGTCGATTTCGCGCGCCGGATTCTTGGACGCGCGGGCGACGAAGCAGGTGTCGAGGCGGCCGCCGATGACGTCGAAGATGGGGTCGGCGCGCAGCTCGCGTTTGGCGATGTAGCGCAGGCGTAAGCCGGCGCGACCGCCGATGTAGACCGGCGCCAGCGGCGTGTCGCCGATGCTGGCGTGGCGGAAAAAGACGAGGATGGGGCCGCCTTCGTCGATGGCGTCCATGCCGCTGACGTCGACGGCGAGGCCGAAGAAGAGGCCGCCCGAGCCGTGCAGCACCGCGCCCCAGGCGTTCGAGAGCGTGTGCGTCCAGCGCACGAGGCGCGCGCGATTGCCGAACGCGAACAGCCACTGCAAAAAGGCGACCGTCAGAAAGACCGCCTCGCCGACGAGGTAGGTGGTGAAGAATCCGACGCAGCGCAGCGTAGCCAGCCGGCGTGGCTCGAACGGCGCCACCAAAATCGCCAGCAGCGCCGTCAGCGGCAAGAGCGCCAGCGCCAGCGTCGCCGCCACGAACATCAGCGGAATGCTCTTGGCGCGCCGGCTCCAGGTGCTGGTCCAACGTTCGCCTTGCGGAGACGGCCGCTCATTCAGCGGAAGGGACATGCGCGCACGATAGCGCCTCGCGAGCGGTCGTGGAGTGCGCCGACGGGAATATGACCCGGCCATGACGTGGCCGTGACAGAGTCGCGCCCGCAAAAGCCGCGTCGCGCACCGCGGCGAAGCCGAATTCTTGTAACGCGCCGCGCGAAAAGGCGGCGCTGGCGCTCGGCTTTGTGACGGTGGCGCAGGCGGCGGCGGCGTGGTTCCATCCGCTGTCCACAACTGTCGCAGGGCAGACTGGTCGAGGAGACATGAAGCGCAAGGTTCGCATCGCAGTCGGGCTGCTCGTCACGTTGGTGTTGGCCGCGGGCGCGTGGCACGTCCTACGCAAGCGGCTGCGGCCGGCCATCGCAGCGCCCGACGCGGCGACGCTGGCGCAGGCGGCGCGCGTGCGCATCTTGCGCGACCAATACGGCGTGCCGCACATCTTCGGCGAGTCCGATGCCGACGCCGCCTTCGGGCTCGCTTACGCCAACGCCGAGGACGATTTTCCAACGGTGCAGCTGACCTTGGCGGCGGCGCGCGGCAAGCTGGCGACGCAGCTCCTGACCAAGGAAGCGCTGAGCAACGACTATTACGTGCGGCTCGTGCGCGTCAAAGAGGCGGTCGACGCCGAGTACGAGCAGCTGACGCCGGAGACGCGGGCGCTGCTCGAGGGCTACGCGCGCGGGCTCAACCTGTACGCCGCGCGCCATCCGCGCGAGGTCGACTCGCGGCTCCTGCCGTACAGCGGTCGCGACGTCGCCGCCGGCTTCGCGCACAAGCTGCCGTTGATGCTCGATCTGCCGGGGGTTTTGCGCGCGCTCGATGCGCCGACGGCCAAGAACGTCGGCGACAAGCTGGCGCTCGCGCGGCCGGCGGACGAGCGCGCGTTTCCTGCGTCGAACAGCCACGCCGTCATTCGCACGCGCTCGCCCGACGATCGCACGCGGCTCAACATCAACTCGCATCAGCCGTGGGAAGGCCCGGTCACCTGGTTCGAGGCGCAAGTGGTGTCGCAAGAGGGCTGGAACATGACGGGCGGAACGTTTCCCGGCGCGCCCGTTATTTTGCACGGCCATAACGACCATCTCGGCTGGGCGCATACCGTCAACCTGCCCGATCTGGTCGACGTCTATCGCTTGCAAATGAATCCCAATAATCCCAATCAATATCGTTTCGAAGGGCAATGGCGTGATTTGGAGCGTGAGTCGGCGCCCATCGAAGTCGATACCGGCATAGTCGAGCTGACGTTCCATAAAGACGTCTTGCATAGCGTGCACGGGCCGGTATTCGAGACGAAACAGGGGTTCTTTGCCATTCGTTATGCCGGCGCCGAGCGGCGCGTGCACGCCGCCGAGCAGTGGTATCGCATGAACAAAGCGCGCGACTTCAACGAGTGGAAAGCGGCCATGAAGCTGCAGGCCATCCCCATGTTCAATACGACTTACGCCGATTACGACAATGTATTTTACGTTTATAACGCGCTATTGCCGGTGCGTCTCGAGGGCTTCGATTACAAGACGGTGCTGCCCGGCGATCGCGCCGATCTGATCTGGAATGACTACGTGTCGTTCGATCATTTGCCGCAGGTGCATAATCCGGCGGCGGGCTTCGTCACCAACTGCAACGGCACGCCGTTTCGCGCGACGACCGGCGACGACAATCCCAAGCGCGCCGATTTTCCGGCCGCCGACGGCATCGAAGACACGGTCAACAATCGCACGCTGCGCTCGTTGGCGCTGTTCGGCGCCGGCGGCAAGATATCGGGCGACGATTTTCTGCGCTTCAAATGGGATCGCGAATATGCCGCCGATTCACAGTTGGCGCTCGACGTATTGACGCCACTTTTACACGGATATACGGCGGCCAATGAGGACGAAGCGCAGGCATTGGCGTTATTGCGCGGCTGGAATCGCGTCGCCAACGAGGATTCGGCGGCGGCGACGCTGGCGATATTGACCGGCACGCCGGTGTTGAGCCCGCCGCGCGGTGAGGCGGCGTTGACGCCGGTCCCGGCCTTTCATCGCGCCATTGCGCTCTTGAAGAAGCATTATGGGCGCGTCGATGTGCCTTTAGGGACGGTGCAGCGTCTGCGCCACGGCGCGGTCGATCTGCCGCTCGGCGGCGGGCCCGACGTCTTGAACGCCGCGCACTCCAAGCTCGTCGACGGGCATCTCGTGGGCGTGGCCGGCGACTCCTATATTCTCGAGGTCGCCTTTGGTCCCGATGGGCCGACGTCGTCGCAGTCGATCGTGCAATATGGCGCCAGCAATCGTAAGGATTCGCCGCATTATTCCGATCAGGCGCCGTTATTCCTACGCCACGAATTCAAGCCGGCGTGGCGCAGCGAAGCCGATATTCGCGCGCATCTGGAGCGCGAATATTCGCCCGGTCATGAAAACGACGGCGCCAAATAATCGCCGGCGCGTTTCGCAATAGAGGGCAGAGTGGGACAAAACGCCGCAGCGACCGCTTAAGGCTTAGTCGCGCTAGTTGCTCCAGCGTTGGCGTAGGCGGGCGCCGAGGTCGAGGCGCGCCGGCGCCGGCGCGTCGTCATTCGTGTCGGGGGACGCGGCCAAGCCGTGGCTCGTGCGCGTAAAGCGGTCGATGATGGCGTCGGGGATGAAGCGGGTGCGCGGCGCATAGACGTGGGTATCGCCATATTTACGCTGTTGGCGCACGAAGAAGCGCTGCGGATGAATGACGTGCAACTGCTCGCGCGCTCGCGTCAACGCGACATAAAAGAGACGCCGCTCTTCTTCGATCTGCTGCGGCGTCTCCGTCGCCAAATCGGACGGCATCGAGCCGTCGGCGCAATTGATGACGAAGACGTTGTCCCATTCTTGGCCTTTGGCGGAATGAATGGTCGAGAGGATCAAATAATCTTCGTCGCGTAGGGGAGGGCCCGCTTGATCGCCGGTCGCCGACGGCGGATCGAGCGTCAGCTCCGACAAGAAGCGCTCGCGCGATGGATAGTGAATCGCGATCTGCTCCAGCTGATCGAGATCTTGCGTGCGAATGTGCGCGTGATCGTAGATGCGGCCGAGGTGCGGCTCGTACCAGCGACGGACGAGGCCGAGCTGCGCCGCCCACGGCACGTCGCCGCGCAGCTGCCGCAAGAGCTCGCACAGCGCCGGCCAATCGGCGCGCGCGCTCGCCGGCGGCGCGTGCGCGGCCAACGCGGCGAGCGCGAAGTTGGCCGTGGCCAGCTCGGTCGTGGCGCGCTGCGCCGTCGACGGGCCGACGCCGGGCAGGAGCTGCAGCACGCGAAACGCCGCCGCCCGATCGCGTAGATTCTCGCTCCAGCGCAAGAGGCACAGCGTGTCTTTGACGTGCGCGGCCTCCAGGAACTTGAGGCCGCCGAACTTCACGAACGGCACGTTGCGACGGGCGAGCTCGACCTCCAGCGCGTCGGAATGGTGCGACGCGCGGAAGAGCACGGCCTGCCGCTTCAACGGCACGCCTGCTTCGCGCGCGGCCAAGATCTCGGTGACGACGTAGTCGACCTGCGCGTCTTCGTCGAGCGCGCACACGAGTCGCGGCTTGTCGACGCCGCCGCGGCGCGAGAACAGGTTCTTGGTGAAGCGCTCGGCGGCGTAAGCGATGACGGCGTTGGCGGCGTCGAGGATGGGCTGCGTCGAGCGGTAATTTTGCTCCAGCGTGACGACGCGCGCCGGCGGCGAAAAGCGCGCCGGGAAGTCGAGGATGTTGCGCACCGTCGCCGCGCGAAACGCGTAGATCGACTGCGCGTCGTCGCCGACCACGGTGACGCCGCGGCCGTCGGGCGCCAGGCGCGCCAGAATCTGCGCCTGCAGCGCGTTCGTGTCCTGATATTCGTCGACGAGGAAGTGGTCGAAGCGGCGGCGCATGCGCGCGGCCACGCCTTCGTCTTCGAGGAAATGCAGCCAATAGAGCAGCAGATCATCGTAGTCGAGGACGTGTTGCCGCTGCTTTTGCTCGACGTAGGCGGAGAACAGCTGGCGCAAGGCGTCGGCGTGCTCGGCGCACCACGGAAAATGATCCTTGAGCGTCGTCGCCAGCGGCTCTTGCGCGTTGACGGCGCGCGAATAAATGGCGAGGCAGGTGCCCTTCTTCGGGAAGCGGCGGGCGGCCGTGGCGAGGTCGAGATCGTGGCGCAGGACGTCGAGGGCGTCGGCGGCGTCGGAGCGGTCGAGCACGGTGAACGCCGGGTCGAAGCCGACGTCGGCGGCGTGCAGGCGCAAGAGCCGATTGGCGACCGCGTGGAACGTGCCCGACCAGGTCAGCGACGGCGCGGCCGTCGTCGCGGTCGAGGCGTGCGCGAGTAGGCGTTGCGCGCGTGTCGTCATCTCGGCGGCGGCGCGGCGCGAGAAGGTGAGCAGCAAGATGCGGCGTGGATCGGCGCCGCGATCGATCAGGTGGGCGACGCGATGGGCGAGCGTGTTCGTCTTGCCCGATCCGGCGCCGGCGATGATGAGCAGTGGGCCCGACTCGTGAACGACGGCGGCGCGCTGCGCGTCGTTGAGGGTGGCGAGCGCGTCCCGAGAGACGATGGCGGCGGCGCTGGACATCTGTGCAGCTTAGCTGTGGGCTGCGCAAATGTACAGGATCTGCGCCTCGGCGCGCGAACGTCGTCGCTGCGCAGGCGCGGCCGCGGCTGCGAACACTGAAGCGATCGCTTAAGTATTCGGCCGAGACGCGGTCGCCCATCGCCGAGGCCGCTCGTCGCGGCGCGCGAACGCGACGGCTGCGCCGCCCGCGCGGGCTCGGCAGCGAACGTACGCGTTCAGCACAAATCGCCCGCGACAGACTGCGCGGTGCGCTCGCGAAGCGCGTCGCGAAGAATCAATCGACCCCTCCGTTGCGAACGACCTCGCGCTACGGGAAGCGGCGTTCTCCGAGTGTGCAGCGCGAGATGAAGCGGACGGCCTCGGCTGGCAGCATTGCGGCGTGTACAGCGCGAGATAAGCGGGCGGTCTCGGCGGGCAAACAGCACCGCGTGCAGCCCGAGACGAATCGGACGCTCTCGGCGAGCACGATCGCCGCGCATGCAGTGCGAATGGCGGGTCGCGAAATGAGAACGGGCGTTCCACTCATGCGTGCATCGGCCGCCGAAAACACGCGCCAACCCGTCGGTCGGCGGCCATTTGCGCATGCCGATCGCTTGGCACGCGCGCTGCTTTATCGATACCGTCATGAACGACTTCGACGACGAGGATACCCAGCCGTTCACCCGCAGCGTCGCCGCCGACGACGAGCTCGGCCTCGAGGCGGCCGACGATTGGTTCTGGAGCGACACCGAAGCCGCCGAAGCGCGCATGCTCGACGCGATGCCGTGACAAAACCAGTGGCGCATGTCCAGGTTGTTTCTCATGCGTTTCCTAGCGGTTAAAACCGACCGATGAGGGCGACAAGAGGCTCGAAAGCGAGGCGCGACTCTGAAACCCTCAGTCGCGTGATGCCCTCGAAGGTGCCGCCCGTGTTGTCCGCCGTCGCGCCCGCCGAGGACGTCGACAGCGACGCGATTCAATTTCGCCGCATTCACGGCTATCGACGCGCGTTCGTGAAGGTGGGGCAGGGCCCGGTGCTGCTGCTCATTCACGGCATCGGCGATTCGTCGGACACGTGGCGACCGATCATTCCGCTGTTGGCGCGCGATCACACGGTCATCGCGCCCGATCTGCTCGGCCACGGCCGCTCCGACAAACCGCGCGCCGACTATTCGGTCGCCGCCTACGCCAACGGCATGCGCGATCTGTTGACCGTCCTCGGCGTCGAGCGGGCGACGGTGATGGGGCATTCGTTCGGCGGCGGCGTCGCCATGCAGTTCGCCTATCAGTATCCCGAGCACTGCGAGCGGCTGGTGCTGGTGGCGCCCGGCGGCATCGCGCACGAGGTCAATCCGTTATTGCGGATAGCATCCGCTCCATTGGCGGACCTGGCGCTGCCGCTGCTCGGGTGGCGGCCGACGCGTGCGCTCGGCGGGCTGTTCATGCGCGCGCTCGGCTGGCTCGGCACCGACTTGGGGCGCGACGCGGGCGACATGCTGCGCGTGTTCGACGCGCTGCCGGACGCGACGTCGCGGCGCGCCTTCGTGCGCACGCTGCGCTCGGTGGTCGATTGGCGCGGGCAGGCGATTACGATGCTCGATCGGTCGTATTTGACGCGCGGGCTGCCGACGCTGCTCTTGTGGGGGACGCACGACGCGGTGGTGCCGTTCGCGCATGCGCATCAGGCGCACGCGGCGATGCCGGGCAGTCAATTGGCGATCTTTCATGGCGCCGGGCACTTCCCGCATCATCACGACCGTGACGGCTTCGTTGCCGTGCTGCGGCAGTTCTTGCGCGCCGAGCCGGCGGCAGCGATCGGGGCCGATGAGTGGCGCGACCTGCTGCGGCGTGGCCGTCCCGGCTGCGAGGACGTGGCCAGCGGCAGCTGAACGTCCGGCCTCTTCGCGAATCCCGACGGTAGCCGCTCGCCGATGCGACGGATTTTGCGAGCCAACGTTCCCTTCGGCCACGCGACATGACTCGATCCGTAATCGCGGCAGGTGAAGCCGTTTCGACGGATGGCGTCCGCTATAACGTCGGTATCTCCAGTCGACGGAGAGCGTCCGCTATAACGTCGGTATCTCCAGTCGACGGATTGCGTCCGCTATAACGTCGGTATCTCCGGTCGACGGATTGCGTCCGCTATAACGTCGGTATCTCCGGTCGACGGATGGCGTCCACGATAACGTCGGTATCTCCAGTCGACGGATGGCGTCCGCTATAACGGCATATCGTCCTGGTCTGTAAATTGTGATGGAATCCACACGAATCCTCCGTTGGCACGAGCGCAGGCATCACCGCAGAGCGGCACTCGTGAACCGCCGCGGAGCACGATCGCCGCAGGAGTGCCAGTTGGCGATCGCCGCAGGAGCGCCAGTTGGCGATCGCCGCAGGAGCGCCAGTTGGCGATCGCCGCAGGAGCGCCAGTTGGCGATCGCCGCAGGAGCGCTAGTTTGATGGGTCGCGCAATAGCGGGAAAAGCTCGTGTATCGATGGAGTAGCGCTGATTCGGCTGCGTCCGTTATAGCGGTCGAACGATCGGTGGTTGACTGGCATCCGTTATAGCGGATAATGAATTCTTCGAGGTGGCTTTGCTTGCCGGAGTGGAGAGCCACGCTTCGCGCTGTTGCTGGACGCGGAGGCCCGGAAAGCGGCGGCGCTGTCGGGGCTCGTAACGCGCGGCGCATTGGCACTTGCACTGGGACCGGCGCCGGCGGCATTGGAGAACGAGAAGGAGAAATGACGTGTTGAGCTCGTTGTGCGGCGGCCTTCTCATCGGTCTGGCGGCCGCGTTGTTGCTCATGGGCCACGGCCGCATCGCCGGGATCAGCGGTGTCGTCGGTGGGGCGCTGACGCCTCGCGCCGGCGACCTCGGCTGGCGGCTCTTGTTTCTGGCCGGCCTCGTGGGCGGAGGCGTCCTGTTCGCGCGCTTGGCGCCGGCCGCGTTTCCGGCGCACGTCGACGGCTCCGCGCTGCGCTACGTCATCGCCGGCGTCTTGGTCGGCTTCGGCACGCGGCTCGGCAACGGCTGCACGAGCGGTCACGGCGTGTGCGGGATCGGGCGCTCGTCGGTGCGCTCGCTCGTCGCGGTCGCCACGTTCATGACGACGGGTGCGGCGGCGGTCTTCGTCCTGCGTCACGTCGTCGGTGGCCGATGAAGGCGCGTTGGCTCTATGTCGTCGCCGGCCTCCTCTTCGCCGGCGGGCTGACGCTCTCGGGCATGACGCAGCCCGCGAAGGTGAGCGGATTCCTCGACGTCGCCGGCGCGTGGGATCCCAGCCTCGCCTGGGTCATGGGCGGCGCCGTCAGCGTCTATTTCGTCGCCGATCGCCTGGCGCGCCGACGGGCGCGGCCGCTCTTCGCCGCGACATTTCCGGCGCGCCCGTCGTCGCGCGTCGACGGGCCGTTGGTCGCGGGCGCCGCGCTCTTCGGGGTGGGCTGGGGCTTGAGCGGCTTCTGCCCCGGCCCGGCGCTGGTTTCGGTGGGCGCCGAGGTGAATGCGGCGCTGTGGTTCGTTCCGGCGATGCTGGCCGGCATGGCGCTCCAGCGCCTCATCGCGCCGCGCCCGACCGCTGGCGACGACTGATCTTCCTCCGCCGAATTCTGCGCTTCCGCATCCGTTGGAGCGATGCGGAACAGGGATGCGGATGAACGGCGGGCTGACGGAGGACGACGACGGCGAGTGGGGACGAGTCGCCGCGACGGGCCTCGGGACGATTCGTCGTGCAGCGAATGACTTCGACGCGCAAACGCGGCGGCTGCGGCGCCTCTGTCAGCGGCCGAGGTCTGCGCGCTTGCGATCGAGATCCTCGGTGCGCGCTCGACGGTTGCAGAACCGGTCGCCGCAACTGCAAGCGAGCGATCCCGCACGGGTCGAGTCAGTCGCTTGCGAAGAGACATTCGCCCCGTAGACCGATCCGCTGCACGCCGATCGCAAATCCACTGTGACGACTGAAGCGGCGGATTCGTCGAGCCTGCTGTCCGCCCGAGCTTGCGTGTCGGGGCTGCAGTAAATGCGCGGTGAGCTCTTGAAGCTGCTGCGACGCGTCGTAGCGGCGGCGGCGTCGTCGCCTCGGTCGCCGACCCCGCCAGCGGCAAACGCGCACGGCTTTTGCCGGCAGCCGCGCGCGTTTTGCCGTACATTCCGCGCATGCGCTCGCTCGCCGCCGTCCTCGTCGTCACCCTCGCCGCCGCGCTCGCCGGTTGCCACAAGCCCGACCCCGCCTGGGCGCGCCCGTCGTCGCGCCACCTCGGCGACGATACGATCGCCGGCGCGCCGCTCGACATTCCGCGCGCCGCCGCCGCGCCCGTCATCGACGGCAAGCTCGACGACGCCGCCTGGACCGCCGCCGCCGAGCTCGGCCCCTTCGTCGACGTCGGCAACGGCCGCGTCAGCGACCGCCATCCCATCGCCACCTTCGCGCGCCTGACCTACGACGACCGCGCGCTCTATCTCGGCGTCATCGTGCGCGACGCCGATCCGACGTCGCCGTTCACGCGCGACGACGAAGATCCGCACGTGTGGGGCAAGTCGTCGGGCATCGAGCTCATGCTGCAGCCGGGCGATCCCAACGACAATCACGACTACTACGAGCTGCAAGTCGACGTCGCCGGCGCCGTCTTCGACAGCCACTTCGACGACTACAACCAGCCCATCACCGGCAACGGCCCCTTACGCGTCTACGGCCATCAGGAGTGGGCGAGCGCGGTCGAGCGCGCCACGTTCGTCGAGCGCGGCCGCTTTTATGCCGTCGAAGTGGCGCTGCCGTGGGCGTCGTTGGCGCCGGCGCGCGTGGCCGTGCCGCCGCACGCGGGCGACGTCTGGCGCGTCGAGCTGTACTCGTTCCGCGACGGTCAGCGCCTGTCGCTCGGCTGGTCGTCGATTCGCGGGCAGGGCAACTTCCATCGCGCCTCCCGCTTCGGCCGCGTCCGCTTTCAATAGCCGCCGCGTCCGTTTCGATCGTCGCCGAGATTGTCCTCGAGGCGCCGATCGGCTTAGCTGTGACGATGATGACCTCCGCGCCGCTCGAGCGGCTCCTGTGCGCGCCTTTGCTGCTGCTCCTCGTCTCGCACGCCGCCGTCGCGCAGGCGGCGACGCCGACGCTGGCCGAGGTCTGCGCCGACTTCGGCTGTGACAGCGACGGCATCGCGCGCGCCCAAGCGGGCAAGATGGTCGACTTGAAGTCGGGCGACGCGTCCGAGCGCGATCTGTCGGTGGGCTTTCTGTTCATGGTCAAGCGGCCGCCGGCGGAAGTGGCGCGCCTGTTTCGGCAAGGCAGCGACTTCGGCGTCGACGGCAACGTGCTCGCCGTCCACCGCTTCGGCGGCGCCGGCGCGGCCGCCGACTTCGCGGCGCTGTCGCTCGGCGCGCATGGCGCCGACGAGGCCAAACGCTACGGCTCGGCGCATCCCGGCGACGAGCTCAACCTCTCCGACGCCGAAATTGCCACGTTCGCCGCGCTCGGTGCCAACGCGTCGCGAGCGGACGTCGAAGCGGCGCTGCGCCGGCAGCTGCTCGCGCGCTATCAGGCGTATCACACGAGCGGGCTCGCCAATCTGGCGCCCTATTCGCGCGGCAAAGGGCAGCAGCGTCAGCCAGCCGACGAGCTGCGCGCCGTCTTGCAGCAGGCGACGCCGATCGCGCGCAAGTACGCGCCGCAGTTCCTGTCCGCGCTCGTCGATTATCCGCGCGGACGGCCGAGCAGCGTCGAGGAGACCTTCCACTGGATCGTCTACAACCTCGACAACCGCCCGACGGTGACGCTGCGCCATCGCTTGACGATGCCCATCGGCGACGGCCTGGTCGCCTTCGACCGCGAGTTCTACGTCGCGCACGGCTACAACGTGATGCAGGCGTTCGGCGGCTTACTGCCCATCGAGGGCGGCACGGTCGTCTTCTATCGCGCGCACACCAACACCGACCAAGTGGGCGGCGCAGCGACGGCGATGAAGCACAACATCGGGCGCAAAGTGATGGCCAAGCAGCTACAGAAGATCTTCGAGCACTTCACGAAGTAACCGCGCCTTCGAATGTGCAGGCTCGGCCGCGACGCGCGACGCGGCAGGTTCGCCATGGGCGCGCCCAACGTCCACCGTCACGGTGTTTCAGCGACGGCGATTGGCGCTGCGAGCGACGAGTCTTCGCCGCGGGTGCGTTCAGCGGCAGGCGAGGAGGGCGTCGACGCAGCGGCCGCACTTGGCGTCGGCGGCAAGGGTGACGCCTGCGGCGTCGTCGATGCAGGCGCCGCCGTCGCGACCCGTCGGGCTGACGCCCGATTGCACGCAGTAGTTGCACTGCGAGGTCGACGCGCACGCGCCGCCGCCGCCGCCGGCTTCGGCGCAGGCGTCGCGGATGCAGTCGACGAGCGTTTGCAGCTTGGCGCGGCCGTCGACGCTGCCGGCGGCCCAGCAGCGCTGCGCGTCGCCGTCGCTGCTGACGCCGTTCAGGCAGTCGACGAGCTGCGTGCAGCCGAGCGCGGCGCCGCCGGTGACGGCGACGGACGCGGCTTCGGTCGCGCCCGGCGCACGTGCGCGACTGCCGCACCCGCTCGCAGACGCGACGAGGATTCCGCAGCACAGCGCGCCCGCGATCATGAGGCGCGTCGAAGCACGACGACGAGCCGATCCGACGGCTCCCGCGCGTGCCGAGCCGACCATCGCGTGCCGTGCCGGGTCGACCGTCGCGCGTCGAGCGTGACGGACCATCGCGTGCCGGGCCGAGCCGACCAGCGCGCGTCGAGCCAAGTCGAGCATCGCGCGTTGAGCCGGACCGACCAGCGCGCGTCGAGCCGAGTCGACCATCGCGATACCTGCTGGGTCGACTGCTTCATTGCGCGGCGAGACCCTCGCGCCGTGCGTGACCTTGCGTCGCATCGCGTTCATCCCGGCGGCGGCGGTCCGCCGCCACTGCCCGGCGGCGGTCCGCCCGGCGGCGGTCCGCCCGGCGGCGGTCCGCCCGGTGGCGGTCCCATCATCGGCCTCGCCTTTTCGGGCGGAGGCAGCAGCAGCGCCTCGCCCGCGCGCACGTCGCCCTCGAGCAGCTCCGTCATTCGTCCGTCGCTGACGCCGAGTCGCACCGGCAGCGCCGTCGGCTTGGTGTCGCGGACGGCCCACACGATCCGCGTCGCGCCCGCCGCGGCCAGCGACGGCCGCGGCCACGCCGGCGGCGCCTTGAAGCGCAGCGCGCCGTTCGGCACCGCGATCACGTCGTCGCGCTCGGCGTACACGAACGTCACCACCGCCGTCATCCCCGGCCGCAGCGCCAGCTCGGGATTGGCGACGTCGACGACCGTATCGTACGTAATGACGCTCGACGTCGTCGTCGCCGCGTTGCGCACCTGCCGCACGACGCCCGCGAATTCCCGGCCCGGATAGGCGTCGACGCGAATCGTCGCCGCCATCCCCGTCGCCAGCTTGGCCACCTCCGCTTCCGCCACCGACGTGTCCACCTGCATGCGCCGCAGATCGCCGACGATCGTGTACAGCGTCGGTGCCGTCAGCGCCGCCGCCACCGTCTGCCCGACGTCGACCGAGCGCGACAGCACGGTGCCGTCGATGGGCGACACGATCGTCGTATACGCCAGGTTCACCGTCGCCTGCGTCAGCTGCGCCGCCGTCGCCGCGACCTGCGCCTGCGCGACCAGGAGCTGCTGGGCCGCCGAATTCATCGTCGCCTCGGCCGCGTCGAGATCGGCCACGGCCACGAGGTCGTGCGCGCGCAGCTGCGCCAGCCGCGCATACTGCCGCGCGCTGTTCTCGGCCTGCACCCGCGCCTGCACGCGCGTCGCCTGCGCTGCCGCCGCGCTCGCCCGCGCCTGCTCGACCGCCGCCGCGTAGAACTGCGGATCGAGCCGCGCCAAGACCTGCCCTCTGCGCACGGGCGCGTTGTAGTCGACGAGCAGCGCCGCGATCCGCCCCGACACTTGCGCGCCCACGGCTACCGTCTGCGTCGCCGAGAGGGTGCCGGTCGCGTTCACGCGCGCGACGAGCGGCCCGCGCTGTGCCGTCGCCGTCGTCCACGACGCCTCGGGCGGCGCCGCTTCCGTCGGCCACATGACGCCGCCGATCACGACGACCAACGCCGCCGGCATCCATCGCCAACCGATCTTGAGCCGCGCCGCCACCCGCCGACCATGCGCGTCCGAGGTGCTCGCCATGTGGTCCGCGCGTGCAGAACTGTGCGCCGCAACGCGGAGGCGGCTCGACGCACGTCATCCGACAGCCGCTTCCGCCGGCCAACGGACCGACGCGGGGTCGGTCGACACCTGCGCCCGTTTTGCTCGGCGAACAGACCATGTCCGGTGTCGTTCGACACGCCTTATTCGGTTCTCAAGTCGCACCTCCGGTGGTCGATAGAGCTAGGCCGTGCGCAGCCTTGTACTTACGCGCACAGCGATTTCAGGCCGCACCGACTTACGATGCGGCTGGGAGAATTCTCGATGCCACCGCCGCGCAGGCGTCCCGCAGACATCATCGCCGAAGGAATCGGTCGCTATCTCGGTCCCCACATGGCGCGCAACGCGGTGAAGACCTTCGCCGCCAAGGCGCTCGGCCGCGGGCCGGAGACGATCGTGGCCTCCGACGTTGCCGACCTCTTGCAGGCGATGCGACCGATGTTGCGCACGCTGCTCGGCGCCACCCAAGCCGAGCTCGTCGTACAACAGCTGACGAAGGAAATCGAATCGTGAAGTACCGCATGTTGTTGCTGCTCCCGGTTTTTGCCGCGCTGGCTCTCGTCGGCGCGCTCGCGCTCACCCCGACCGCCGACCACGCGCGCGTCTACTTGATCGAGGTCGAGGTGGCCAAGGCGAGCTCGCTCGTCGGCTGCCTGCTCGCCGCTTGGCGCTTCGGTCGCGGCGACTACTTGCGGCGCGCGTGGCTGCTGCAGGCGCAGTGCTACCTGCTCATCCTCGCCAAAGATTTCCTGCAACATACGTTCGCTCCTTCGCCGCGCATCGCCATCGCCAGCGGGCTCCTCATTCTCGTCGGCAACGCCGGTCAGCTCGTCGGCACCGTCATGATCGCGCGCGTCTGGCGCGTCGCCGGCTTCGACCTGGCCAGCTCCACCGCCAAACGCATCGTCGTCGGCCTCGCCGTCGCCATCGGCATCTTCGCCGGGGGCTACATGAGCCTCACCAGCTTGCGCTCCGTCCTCTCCGGCAACTTGACCGACATCGTGCACTTCGTCTCCTCGGTCGCCGACATCGTCTCGTTCGCGCTCATCGCTCCCTTCCTCATCACGGCGATCGCCTTGCGCGGCGGCTCGCTCGCCTGGACGTGGACGCTCTTGACGGCGTCGCTGCTCGGCTGGCTGCTCTTCGACGCGACGCTCTCGTTCGCGCCGCTCTTCCTGTCGAGCGCCGCGCACGTGCACGTCTTGTCCGAGCTCTTCCGCGTCGCCGCCTGCGCGTTCGGCATGGGCGCGGGTATCGCGCAGCGCTGGGCCATCAGCCGTCGCGCCTCCGTCCCCTAGCGCAATTCCCGATCGATATTCGCGCGACGCTCGGCCGAGCTTCAGGGCGGCTCGCTCGTGCGCAAGATCGCCTGCAGCTGCTGGCGAATGCGCGACTTGCGACTGTAGATGGTGTTGACGCTGACGCCCCAGTCGCGCGCGATCGCCTCGGGCGGCTGCTCCTCGTCGACGCAGCTCGTGAACAGCGCGCGATCGCTGCGCGACAGGCGCCGCACGGCCGCCCGCGCGCGCGCCACTTCTTGATGCTGCTCGAGTCGATCGGCCGGCGCGGCGGCGTGCGTCGCCAGCTCCTCCTCCAGCACGCCGTCGAGCGCCAGCGCCTCGGCGCGCGGCGCGCGCAGGTGGTCGATCGTCACGTGCGTGGCGACGAGGCCGATGAACGACGTCAGCCGCGAGCCGCGCCGCGCGTCGTACTGCCGCAGCTTGCGCAGGTCGTCGCGCAACAGCGCCACCCACACATCGTTGACGAGATCGTGCGTCTCCACCGTCGCCGCCGCGCCATAGCGTCGCAGCGTGCGCGTGACACAGGCCGTAATCAGCGGCGCGAAGCGGCGCGACAGCTCGTGACAGCGCCGGCGCCGCTCGCGCTCCGTCCGCGCCCGCAACAAGGCCCGTAAGAGCGCGACCTCGTCCCGCTCGTCGTGCTGCATCGGCAACCGCTCGACCTGCGCCATGACCACCCCCAACCTTGCTGGTTCGAGTCGTTATCGGAGCGCGGGCCGGAAAGTTGCTGGGTGGCGCGCGAATTTTTCAAGCGCGCGAAAACGGTCGACAAAGATGAGGGTGCTGCGCGCGATTCGCGCTCGTCGGCACGGCGCTCGGCGTGCGATGGTGCAGCATGATCTCGCGCTGCGATGTCTGTCTCGTCGGCACGTCCCAAGCGGAAAATTTGGGCGCCGTCGCGCGGCTGCTCGACAACTTCGCGGCGCCGTCGTGGACGCTGGTCGGGTCGCGCGTCGCCGCCGACGACGTGCGCGCCCAGGTCGTGGCCCGCGCGGCGCGGGAGCGGCTGGCCGCGGCGCGCCGCACCGACGAGCTGGCCGAAGCCGTCGCCGACTGCGCCTATGTCGTCGGCTTCTCGGCGCGGCGCGGCGGCGATCGTCCGCTCGTCGGGCTGCGGCAGCTGCCGGCGCTGTTGGCCGAGCGCGCGCCGGCGGGGCGCGTGGCGCTGGTGTTCGGCCCGGAAGACAGCGGCCTCGCGAGCGCGCACATCGATCGGTGTGACGCGGTCGCCGTCATCGACACGCCGGGGCCGCTGCCGTCGCTGAATTTGGCGCAAGCGGTGGCCGTCGCGCTGTGGGAGCTCGGCCGCGTCGGTGACGAAGTCGCGCCGGCGCGTGGCGGCGCGACGCACGCCGAGCTGGAGGCGCTCGTCGACCACGCGCTCCGTGCGCTCGACCGCTTCGGCCACTTCCGCAGCGACGACGAGCGCGCCCGCGGTCGCGTCCATTGGCGCCGCACGCTCGCCGACGCCGCTCTGCGCAGCGACGACATTCGCGCCTTACACCGCCTGTGCGACAGCATCGCCCGCAACCCGCCGCGCGACTAAACAAGCTGAAATAAAGATGTTGAGACGACCGGCCGAGGTCGACGGCGTGCCAGGCGTCGTCAGCGGCGGCCGTGCGACGTCGCGGGCAGCCCCGTGCAAAAAGTGAACGAACCGGCGATCGGCTGGTCGCCGACGCGGTGAAGGACGACCGCGTCGGTCGGGTAATCACCCGTCACCGTCGCTGCAAGTGTCAGACAAAAGGTGCGAATCTTGACATGTGGACACCCGTGCGCAGACCTATCACGAGGGAGCTGGGTCAGGAGCGTATGAGCCAAGCGACGATCATGCTGGTCGATGACGATGTTCTGTTGCGCACCTCGTGCGCGACGCTGCTCGAAGCGCGCGGCCACACCGTCATCCAGGCGAGCGACGGCGCCGAGGCGCTGAGCCAGCTCGTCGACGCGGGCACGCGGCCGGAGCTGCTCGTCGTCGACCTGGAGATGCCGCGCATGGGCGGCTGGGAGCTGCTGGCGATCCTGCGCGGCGCGGCCGATCGGCGCTTGGTCGAGCTGCCGGTGATGATCGTGTCCGGCCTCGACGTGAGCGCCGAGGCGCGGGCCGTCTACCCGTCGCTGCGCAAACCGGTGCCGCCCGAGCGTTTGCTGGAGACGATCGGACAGCTGCTGGCCGTGGCGCGGCCCAGTTTCGGCTGACCCGCTCTTGAGCAACGGCTGCGCGATACTATATTGAGGCTAGGTATTTCGCGTGAAGCTCATTCGCTGCAGCAGCTGCCGCTATTCCTTCGAGCGCGTCGACGACGACGCGCGCCGCGAGTGTCCGCAATGCGGCGCCGTCTTGGCCGCGGGCGAGCCCGAGCCGCCCACCGAAGCGCTGGAAGACCGCAAGACGCGTAAAATCCACATCATCCCGAAGCTGAAGGACGAGTAGCGCTCGTCGTCATCGGGCGGACAGGAGCGCGACGACGTCGGCGTGGCCGTTCTCGCGCGCCATGTCGAGCGCGGTGCGGCCGTCGTCCGAGCGCTGCGCCGGGTCGGCGCCGTGACGCAAGAGCAGCTTCGTCATCTCCATGTCGCCGTGCGCCGCGCGCGCTTGCAGCGGCGTGTAGCCGCCGGCTTGGCGCGCGTTGGCGTCGGCGCCGGCGTCGAGCAGGAGCGCGATGAGCTCGGGCCCGCCGCGCGCCGCCGCCGAATGCAGCGGCTGCACCTGCAGCGGATTGCGGCTGGGCGCGTTGACGTCGGCGCCGCGGTCGATGAGCACCTTCGCCGCCGCCGTGTGGCCGAAGAAGGCCGCCAACTGCAGCGCGGTGAAGCCGTCGGCCGCGAACCAGCCGACGCACGCCGGCTCTTCCGTCGTCAGCTGCGTCAGCCGCTCGGTGCGCCCGAGCGCCGCCGCTTCGAACAGGTCGAGCGTCGCGCGTCCCGCCGCCAGCTTCTCGGCCGCTGCCGGATCGCCGCGATACATGGCCTCCAAGATGTCGCTCAGCTGCGTCATGTCGTGTCCTTTACGATCGCCTACTGCGCCGTCCGCTTCAAGACGCGCGACACCTCGTTCAAGAGATCGCTCGTGCTGCTCGATCCTTTGGCGATGACGGCGGCGACGTCGCGGTTGAGGCGCGCGCGCTCGTCGGCCTCGAGGGCTTGGCCGGTCACGAGCAGGATGGGCAAGGCGCGCGTGCGATCGTCGGCGCGCAGCCGCGTCACCACTTCGACGCCCGACAGATCGGGCATGACCAAGTCGAGGAGCACGAGATCGAAGGGCTCGGACAAGGCCGCGGCCAGGCCACGCTGACCGCTCGGCTCGGTGCGCACGATGAAGCCATGCGGCTCCAGCGTCGCGCGCACGAGGTCGAGCTGGGCCGGATCGTCGTCGATGGCGAGCACCGAGACGCGGCTCGTGCGCGCTCGCTGCGTGAAGCGGCGGCGGGTGAGCGCGTCCAAGAGATCGTCGCGGCTCACCGGCTTGACGAGGTGCTCGATGGCGCCGAGGCTGAAGGCTTTGGCGCGATCGCTCGAGATCGTCACCATGACGACGGGGATCGTCGCCGTCGCCGGCTCGCTCTTGAGCAGCTTTAGGACATCCCAGCCGTCGACGGTCGGCAGAAAGACGTCGAGCGTGATGACGTCGGGGCGGCGGTGGCGCGCTTCGGCCAGCGCCTGGTCGCCGGTGCGTACGGCGATCGTCTGGTAGCCGCTCGACTGCAGCGCCAGCACGATCAGCTCCTGCGCCGGCAGGTCGTCCTCGACCACGAGCACGACCGGCGCGCGCGGCGACGGCGACGGCGCCGCCGGGCCGAGCTCGGGCAGGGCGTGCAGCGGCAGGTCGACGAAGAAGTCCGAGCCGTGGCCGGGCTTGCTGTCGACGCCGATGTGACCATCCATGAGCTCGACGAACTGCTTCGACAGCGCCAAGCCGAGACCGGTGCCGCCGCGCTCTTTGCCGTTGGCGAGCTGCGTAAAAGGGGTGAACAGGCGGGCGATGTCGGCCTGGTCGAGGCCGCTGCCGCTGTCGCGCACGGTGATGCGCAGATAGCCCGCGCGCGGCGACAAGGCGCAGCTGACGCGCACGCGTCCGCCCGGCGGCGAGAACTTGATGGCGTTCGACAACAGGTTATAGAGCACCTGCTTGAAGCGCGCGGCGTCGGCGCTCACCGGCGGCAGCGACGTGCCCTGCGGCTGCGGCTCGAGCGCGACCTCGACGTTGCGCGCCTGCGCCAGCGGCAACAAGGTCACGATCGCCTCGGCGGCGACGGTTCGCGGCGCGCACGGCTGCCGCACGACCTCGAAGCGACCGGCCTCCACCTTCGACAGGTCGAGCAGATCGTTGATGAGCCCGAGCAGATGGCGCCCGCTTTGATGGACGTTGTGCGTATAACGCGACTGCTTCTCGTTCAGCTCGCCGAACTTGCCGTCGATGAGCACCTCGGAGAAGCCGATGATCGAGTTGAGCGGCGTGCGCAGCTCGTGCGACATCATGGCCAAGAAGTCCGACTTCGTGCGGCCGGCGCGCACCAGCTCTTCGTTGCGCAGCGTCAACAAGCGGTTGAGCTCGACGCGCTCGGCCTCGGTGCGCTTGCGGTCGGTCATGTCGCGGGCGACGGCGTAGATGACGCCCGCCGCCGGATCGGGCGCCGACGACCACAAGAGGTCGCGATAGCTGCCGTCTTTGCAGCGATAGCGGTTCTCGAAGTGGCTGACGGACTCGCCTTTGGCCTGTCGCGCCAGCTGATCGAGCGTCGCCTGGCGATCGTCGGGATGGACGAACTCGAGCATCGGCTTGGCCAGCAGCTCCGCTTCGGAGTGGCCGAGGATGCTGAAGGCGGGATTGAGCCGCTTGAAGTACCCGTCGAAGCCGGCGATGCACAACAGATCGAGCGACAGCGAGAAGAAGCGGCCCGGCTGCTCGGCGCGCTTCTGCTCGTCGACGTCGGTGGTCGTGCCGATCCATTCGCGCACCTGGCCGTCGTCGCCGAAGAGCGGCACGGCGCGGGCGATGAAGTAGCGATAGCCGCCCGAGGCGGCGTGCCACAAGCGGCCTTCGAGCTCGTAGAAGGTGCGCGCGGCGTGGCCGTCACGCACCTCCGAGACGATGCGCGCTCGGTCCTCGACCGGCATCGCCAGAAGCCAGCCGAAGCCGAAATATTCGTCGTAGGACTGGCCGGTGTAGGCTTGCCACGACGGCTGCGGCGTCACGAAGCGACCGTCGGGCGAGAGCGTCCACACCACCGAGGACGTCGCGGCCACGAGCGAGCGATAGCGCTCCTCGCTCATCGCCAGCGCGGCCAGCGCCTCTTGCCGTTCGGTGACGTCGTTGGCGACGATGAGGTGCGCCGAGCGGCCGGCGAAGAGGGTGTGCTGCAGCTGCAGCTCGACCCAAATGGGGCTGCCGTCCTTCTTGCGATGGCGCCAGCGACCGATGTTGTTGGGGACGTTCTCGTCTTTGAGGCGGTGGTCTTCGGCGGCGAGCTTGGGCAGATCCTCGGCGAAGCGGATCTGCTCGATGGTCATGCCGAGCAGCTCGTCCTCGGAGTAGCCGTAGGTCTCGATGACGGCGCGATTGACCGCCAAGAACCGGTGCGTCGCGCGATCGTAGACCCACATCGGCGCCGGGCTGTTGTCGAACAGCATGCGATAGCGCGCCTCGGAGTTGCGCGCCAGCGTCCGCTGCTCGTCGACGGAGCGCTGCTGCGCGGCCAAGAACTCCTCGCCCACGATCTGCATCGAGCGGTCGACGAGCTTCTGCAAGGCGTCGAGCGCGCGCGTGGCGCGGTCGGGCTCGGCGCCGTATTCGTGCAACAGGCGCGGCACGAGCTGGCGCTGAAAGGCGCGCATGAGCTCGAGCCAGACGCCGAAGGCGGCGCCGCGCTCGGCGTAGCCGCGGCCCTGTTCGCGCAAGCGCGCTTCGTAGCCGTACCAGTTGCCGTCGAGCGCCGCGGCCAAGTCGGCGACGCTGTCGCGGGCCAGCTCGTCGAGGCTGCGGCCGATGATGAGCGGCGCGAAGATCGGATGGGCGGCGACCACTTCCATCGTCGCCCGCATGATGGCGTTGCAGTCGACTTCGTAGACGCGCCACAGGTCGTCGAGGCTGCCGCTCTCGGCGCCGATCCAGCTGCTGCCGCCATCCTTGGCCATGGCGGCGTCCGCCTTTCCCTATGCCGGGACTTCCAATGCGAAGACCGTCGGCAAGTCCCCAGTTTCTTCCACCCACATCCTGCCACCATGCGCTTCGGCAGCCAAGCGGCAGAAATATAGACCGAGACCGAGGTTCATGCGACCGACGGCTTCGCCGGCCTGGCCGAATTTCTCGAAGATGCGCGCGCGCGCGGCGAGCGGAATGGCCGGCCCCGAGTTGCCGACGCGCAGCTGCATGGCGTTGGGGACGACGGTCGCGCGCACGGCGATTTGGCCACCCGACGGCACGTAGCGGAGCGCGTTGTCGACGACGTTCTCGACGACGCGGCTCATGAGCTCGAAGTCGGCGTTGACCTCGGCGTCGGCGGCGATGAAGCGGGTGACGGCGATGTTGCGCGCCTCGGCGACGTGGGCGCGCTGGCGCAGGATGGGATCGACGAGCGCCGACACCGGCGTGCGCGAGCGGCGCGGCTGCAGCCGCCCCGACTCCATCTTCGTCACGTCGAGCAAGTTGGCGAGCAGCCGCAGCGCGCGCTGGCCCGCCGATTTCGTGTCGCGCAGGGCGTCCATCGTGTCGCTCGAGAGGCCCGGATCTTCGGTCGCGAACGTGACGTTGGCGAGCATGACCGTCAGCGGGTTCTTCAGATCGTGGACGATGAGCGCCGCCATCTCGTCGCGAAAGCGCTCGAGCTCGACCAGCTCGACGTTGCGCTGCACCAGCGCCGCCTCTTTGCCGCGCAGCCGGAGCAGGTTGCCGATGCGAATGAGCAGCTCGTGGCGATCGACCGGCTTGGTCAGGAACTCGTCGGCGCCGGCGCGCAGGCCGGCGATGCGCGAGCCGTGATCGTTGAGCGCCGTCACCAAAATCACCGGCAAATACTGATCGCGGCGCTCGGCCTTCAGCTTCTCGGCGGTCTCGAAGCCGCTGATGCCCGGCAGCATGACGTCGAGCAGAACGAGGTCGGGCTTGACCTCGGGCGCCATCTCCAGCGCCGCTTCGCCCGAGGCCGCGTTGAACAGCTGATGGCCGCAACCCTCGAGGTAGGCATGCAGCAGCTCGATGTTGATGGGCTCATCGTCGACGATGAGGATGGTCGCCATATTAGTGTTTCGTCCCTCCGCAGGCGTGCTTCTCGACTTCGGCGACGAACGTGCGGGTGTCGATCGGTTTGGTGATGATGGCGTCGAAGCCGGCGGCGTTGAAGCGCGCGATGTCCGGCGCCAGCGCCTGCGCGGTGACGGCCAGCACCGGCTTTAGGCGCATGTGCTTCATGCAACGCAGCTCGGCCAGCAGCGACACGCCGTCGCAGCCGGGCAGGAGCACGTCGAGCAGCACGACGTCGGGATCTTCGCCGTTGGCCATGCGTCGGCGCAGCTGCTCGCCGTCCTCGACGATGTCGACGCGATGGCCGGCCAAGGCCAGCAGATCGCCGATGAGCTCCTGGTTCAAGCGATTGTCCTCGACGAGCAGAATCCGGAGCCCAGTATCTCTCGCCACCGCGCCCTGTGCCATCTTCCTCACACCGCTCCCAGGATCAGTTTACACCATCGAGTCTAGGTTGGAACTACGTTGGCGACGGGACTTCTGGGTGCGGCGAATTGTCGCAGGTAGGGTTTTGTGGCAGATATTGCGAAGTTGCGCCTCAGAAGCCGCGATCGCGGAGCAGCCGCAATAACTCCTCATATAAGGACAGCGCGTCGAAGCTGCCGCGAGTCCAGCCGATTTGCGCCCAATGATCGGCCTCGATCTCGCGCCACACTTCGCCCCACGCCTGCGAGACGGTCGGCACCATGCCGTCGTTGGGACCGATGCGCTGCGACAGATAGGCGTGCGTCGGCCACAAGAGCGGATGCGCGCGCGGTCGATCGATGCGCGCGATGACGCTGGCGTAGGTGACGCCGGCGACGTTGGCGATCTCGCTGTTGAACCGCGACATCTGCAGCGTGCCCAAGTCGTGGAAGCCATCGAGGCTGAGGCGACCGAAGAGCGGCTTGAGCTTCAACATGTTGCTCAGCTTGCCGCCGAGATCGGCGACCGGCGTGCCGAGGTGCGGCGTGCCGACGGTGACGAGCGCGGCGACGCGATCGGCGAGGCCGAGCTTGGCGATGGCATAGCGCGCGTCGAGGCCGCCCATCGAGTGCGCGATGATGTTGATCTTGGTGTCGCCGGGAATCAGGCGCACGACCCGGGCCAGCTCCTCGGCGCGCACGGCGATGTTGGCGGCGGCCGAGACGCGCGGCCGATGCACCTCGGCGCCGACGCGGATGAGGTGGTCGCGCACACCGCGAAAGTACGAGTGGTCGCGGCCGCCGATGACGATGCAATCGAAGCCGAAGATGCCGTGTGCGAGCACGACCGGATGGTGCAGCTTGGCCGGACGCGGCTTGCGCCGCACCCGCGACGGTAAGATGGGCAGCGCGCGCTTCCGGTCGAGCCGGCGGCGGCGAAGCCAGAAGAAGGAGGCGACGGCCGCAATGAGGGCGACGGCGCACAGAGCGGCCACGAGCCAGATCACGGCGCTAGCATAGCAGCGAGCCGGCGGTTCCGAAGCCCATACCCGAAGACGACAAACGCCTCGACAGCGCGGCGGCGATTGCCGATGCTAGCGCGCATGAGCGTTGAGCGCGTCATCGAGCCACGCATGCGTGACATCGACGGGCTGCCCGTGCGGCGCGTGTTGCCTTCGCCGGCGCATCGCATGGTCGGGCCGTTCATCTTCTTCGATCACTTCGGCCCGACGAAGCTGTCGCCTGGCCACGGCATGCAGGTGCGGCCGCATCCGCACATCAGCTTGGCGACGGTGACCTACCTCTTCGACGGCGAGATCGTTCATCGCGACAGCCTCGGCTCCGAGGTGTCGATCCTGCCGGGCGCGATCAACTGGATGACGGCCGGGCGCGGCATCTCGCATTCGGAGCGCACGCGCCACATCATGGAGGACGCGAACGTCCTCTTGCACGGCCTGCAGCTGTGGGTGGCGCTGCCGACGGCGCACGAAGAGGTCGCGCCCGACTTCCATCACCACGACGCGGCGGCGCTGCCCGAGATTCGCGCGACGGACCTGACGCTGCGCGTGTTGGCGGGCACGGCGTACGGCGCGACGTCGCCGGTGCACACGTGGTCGCCGCTGTTCTACGTCGACGCCAGCTTGGACGCGGACGCGACGTTGACGCTGCCGAGCGACAGCGAATATGCCGAGCGCGCGGCCTATCTCGTCGAAGGCGTCATCGAGCACGACGGCGAGCGCTACGAGGCCGGCCGCATGCTCGTCTTCGGGCCCGGCGCGGTCGAGCTGCGCGCGATCGAGCCGCTGCCGGCGCGCTTGGTCGTGCTCGGCGGCGCGCCGCTCGACGGACCGCGGCACATCTGGTGGAACTTCGTGTCCAGCTCGGAGGCGCGCATCGAGCAGGCCAAGCGCGACTGGCGCGACGCGCGGCAAGCGCACTTCGGCACCGTCATCCACGACGAGCGCGAGCACATTCCCCTACCCGAAGATTAGGCGTCTCCGATCGTTCCGCGTCGCCTGCTCATGTTTCACGGGGCGCGGTCGATGTCCCAATAGGCCACTTGACCGGCCGCGGGGACACGCGTGGACGAGCAGACCAACACGCACCAAAAGGCGCTGCGTGTGAACATGGACGCGACGAGCTACGGCTCGTTCGCCGAGATCGGCGCCGGCCAAGAGGTGGCCCGCTGGTTCTTCCGCGTCGGCGGCGCCGCGCGCACCGTCGCGCAGAGCTTGTCGGCGTACGACATGGCCATGTCCGATGCCATTTACGGGCCCGCCAAGCGCTACGTCAGCCGCCAGCGCCTCGAGGCGATGCTGGCGCGCGAGTACAACCAGCTCGTCGAGCGGCTCGGTCCGGCGCGCGGCACGACGACGGCGTTCTTCGCCTTCGCCAACACGGTCGCGACGCGGCGTCACGGCGTGTGCGAGAACGGCCGCGGCTGGGTCGGCATTCAATTCCAGTCGTCGCCGGGCGCGGCGCCGTCGCAGATCTTGGCGCACGTCAACCTGCTCGACATCTCGGCGACGGCGCAGCAGGAGGCGGTCGGCATCTTCGGCGTCAACCTCGTGCACGCGGCGCTCTTGGCGCGCGCCGACACGGGGACGATGCTGCGCTCGCTCATCGACGGCCTGTCGCGCGAGCGCGTCGACGTCGACATGGTGCGCTGCTCGGGTCCGGCGTTCCACGGGCTCGACAATCGGCTCGTCAGCCTCTTGCTCGTCGAGAATCGGCTGACGGATGCGGCCATGTTCACGGCCAACGGCGACGCGGTGCAGCCCTCGGAGATGCTGCACAAGCGGCCCATCCTCGTCGAGCGCGGCAGCTTCCGGCCGCCGACGAAGCTGACGCTCGATCTGCTCGATCGCGCGCGCCAACGGTTCCTGCAGGAGCCCGAAGTGCAAGGCAAGACGCCGGTGGTGCTGGCGGAGATCACGCTGCACACGCTGAGCTCGTCGGAGGCGGTCGATCATCAGGACTTCCTCGATCGCTGCGAGGTCCTGCGCGCGCTCGGCATCGACGTTCTCTTGTCGCGCTTTCGCCCCTATTATCAGCTGTCGGACTATCTGGCGAACTACTCGGACGAGCTCATCGGCATCGCGGTCGGCATGCCGACGGTGCGCGATCTGGTCGAGGAGCGCTATTACGAAGGCTTGCAGGGCGGCGCGCTCGAGTCGATCGGCCGGCTCTTCAAGCGCAAAGTCAAGATGTACGTCTATCCGACGCGGCAGACGGCGACCTCGGAAGTCATCGGCATCATGGACGGCAAGATGGCCCCCAATGACGAGCACATTCGCGCGCTCTTGATTGGCCTCGGCCGCTTGGAGGGCCTGCAAGGCTACGATCCGCGCTACCTGTCGATTCGCACGCCCGACGTGTTCGAGCGGCTGCAGCGCCTGGATCCGTCGTGGGAAGAGATGGTGCCCGAAGCGGTGGCGCGCATCATCAAAGAGCAGGGCCTGTTCCGCTACGGCGCCACCGACGCGGTCAAGAAGGCCTCGTAAAACTTAGCGTCGCTAAGGTTTCAGCGGCAGGACCATCGTCTGCAACAGGCGCTCGAGCGCGCGCTCGGGATCGTCGCATAATCCGGTGTGCACGGGCGAGGGCTGCGTGATCGTCGAGCGCGGCGCCGTCAGCCAGTGGAAGCGCTCCGACTGCGGCAGCTGTGCGATCGGCCCCGCCGCCGCGTCGCCGGCGCAGACGAGCGGAATCAGCTCGAGCGCGCGCGCGACGGCGTCGGTGTCGATGGTCGGATCGAGCGCCTGCAAGCGGGCGCGATCGAGCGCGATGCGCGCGCCCAGAAAGCCGATGGTCTTGCAGTAGAGGATGACGCCGGCGTTGATCTGCTCGCCGCGCTCGACGCGCGGGACGACGCGCACGACGGCCCAATCAAACGTGCTGCGCGCGGGCATGGGCTGCCTCCTCGACGAAGTCGCGCGGCGCTTGCAGCCGACGGACGAAGAACTCGACGTAGGCGGCGCGCGCCGCGTCGGCCGCGCCGTCGACCTCGAGCCACGAATCGGGCACGGCGGCGACGATGTCGGCGACGATCGCCGGCGTCAACCGCGGCGCCAGCGCGTCATCGGCCGCCGGCAGCGCGCTCGCGAACGGCAGCAGCACATGCTGGCGAATCGGCGCAAAGCGGCTGCGCGCGCGCGGCAAGAAGTCCGCCCAGTCGTGCTGATAATAGAGCGCCGCGCCGTGGTCGATGAGATAGAGCTGCTTGTGCCACAACAATAAGTTCGTATTACGAACCGTTCGGTCGACGTTGGCGACGAGCGCGTCGAACCACACGATGCGCGACGCCAGCTCCGCCGACGGCTGCCACAGCGCCGGATCGTAGGCGATCGAGCCCGGCAGATAGTCGAGTCCGAGGTTGAGGCCGCCCGACTTCTTCAGCGGCGCTTGCAGCTCGGGATCGGGCTCGGAGCGGCCCAAGATGGGATCGACCTCGATCAGCACCAGCTCGGGGATGGGCAGGCCGAGCGTGCGCGCGAGCTCGCCGGCGATGAGCTCGGCCACGAGCGCCTTCGGGCCTTGCGCGGCGCCGCGAAACTTGAGGACGTAGGTGCCCGAGTCGTCGGCCTCGATGATGGCCGGCACCGAGCCGCCTTCGCGCAGCGGAGTGACGTAGCGGGTGGCCGCCACCGTTCGCAATTGCACGCGCGCAGCATGGCACGGCTGCCGACGCAGTTCTACGGCGCGCTTGGCCCGTCGCGCTCGAGGACGGCGGCCTCGGCGGCGCGACCGCGGCTGCGCAGGAAGCGGACGTAGTTGCCGCGGGCGCGCTGTGAGACGTGGCCGGCGGCGAGCATGCGGGCAAAGGCGGCCTCGGCGTCGGCGTCGTGACCGAGGCGGGCGAGGACGACGGCGGCGGCGGCGTGCGGCTCCGACCACTCGGGCTCGATCTGCTCGGCGGCGCGATAGTGGAGCAGCGCTTCGTCGAGCCGCTCTTGTCGATCCAAGATGAAGCCGAGCTGGAACTGCGCGAACGCGCTGGCGGGCGCGGTGACGACGGCGGAGACGAAGAGCGCCTCGTCGCTGCGCCAGTCGCGGTTGCGGCGCACGGTGAGCACGAGGCAGCCGGCGCAGACGAGCGTCCAGCCGAGCCAGACGAGCCACGCGTGCTGGGCGCGGCGGGCGAGCTGCTCGGCGGCGGCGGCGGCGAGCAGGCAGACGCCGGCCGAGGGCAAGTACCACCAGCGCTCGCCGAACGCGCCCGGCAGGGCGACGATGACATTGCACGCGAGCAGGCCGGGAATGAGGACGAAGGCGGCGGCGTCGGCCCACGGCGCCGGGTCGCGCCACGTGCGCGCGATGACGAAGCCGAGGAGGCCGACGGCGCCCAAGCCGACGAGCGGCGACGTGATGCCGGCGGCGGGCGTGACGACGTTGGGGCCGTAGTCGGGCAACAGCTCGAGCGGCAGCGCGTGCAGGCCGAGCGCGTGCGCGAAGAGGCCGAGGCCGGCCCAGGCGCGCAGCGGCCAGGACGTGGCGGCGAGCGCGTTGGCCGTCGTCACCGGCGGCGCGCCCAGATCGCCGACCACGTGCCAGCGCAACAGCTCGGCCGCGACGAACGCGGCGACGTAGCCGAGCCAGCGCGGCACTTTGGCGCGCAGCTCGCCGCGACGCAGATCGGCGATGAGCACGACGGGCAGGACGACGATCGCCGACTCCTTGCACATGAGGCCCAAAAAGAGCGCCAGCGCCGCCGCGACGGCCGCAGCGCGCGACCTGCGCCGATGGAGCGCGAAGACGAGCAGCGCCGCCAGCGCCGCCAGCACATCGGCGCGGCCGACGATGGAGCTGACGGCGTCGGTGTGCAGCGGGTGAACGGCGAACAGCGCGGCGGCCGCGAGCGCGACGGCAAACGTGACGCCCGCCGACGCGGTCAGCGCCCAATAGAAGAGCGCGCACACGAGCAGGTGCCAGGCGAGGTTCGCCAGATGGAACGGCCAGGCCGCGCCGTGGCCGAGCTGTCGATCGATCGCGAAGCCGAGGCTGACGACGGGGCGATAGGCCGACGTCGCGCTGCCGCCGGGCAGCCCACGGGCGCCGCCGCGAAAGTCGCGCGTCCAGACGGCGAGCGGCGCGAACGGGCCGGCGACGACGGGATGGTTGGCGATGGCGCCCACGTCGTCCATGACGAAGCCGTTGCCGAGCGTGTTGCCGTAGGCGACGGCGGCCAAGGCCATGACGAGCACGAGGCCGAGCCGGCGCCGGCGCGGCGAGGAGTCGGGCAGCACGCGTCATCATACCGCGCGCCGCCGTCGCTCGCCGGGGGCGTCGGCGCGAAGCACATCGGCGACCGCCTGGCAGTGATCATCGCCATATCGTTCGCACGTTGCGTTCGCGTAGGCTGGCGCGCATGAAAACGTGGATGATCCTCGGTGGCGCGCTGCTGCTCGGCGCCGCCGGTTGCGGGCCCGAAGATCCCGAAGCGCGTTACAGCGGCACGACGATGGCCGCCAAAGAGGTCAGTAAGCTGCGCGTGTTCCGCGGCCGCGAGCCCGACCGGCCGTTCGCGGAGCTCGGCACGGTCGAGGTCAGCTGCCCGACGGCGCTGCAGAGCGGCCCGTACGGCGGCGGTCGCCTCGAAGGCGGCTGCACCTACGACGCCGCGGTCGGCATGGCGAGCGAGAAGGCCGCCGCCGCCGGCGCCGACGCCATCTACGCGCTGCAGACGTCGGCCGGCGGCAACGGCAACATCGTCAGCATGACCGCCATCGCCGTGCGCTTCACCGGCGAAGCCAAGCCGCCCGCGGCGCCACGGGTCGAGACGCCGGCCAAGAAGCCGGTGCCGACCGTGGGACAGCGGCTCGAGCAGCTCAAGCAGCTCAACGAGCAGAAGCTCATCACCGACGAAGAATATGCCAAGCGCAAGGCCGAGATTTTGAACGATATTTAACCGTTGCGTTAAGCTTCTTCGCGGCCGAACAAGAGGTCGATGCTGCGCCGATCTTCGGGGCGGCAGAAGACGAAGAGGTGATCGCCGGCGCGCAGCTCGCTCGAGCCGCGCGGCGCGATGAGCTCGTCGCCGCGCACGATGAGCATGATGGCGGCACCGACGGGAAATTCGATGTCGGCGATGTACGCGCCCACGGCCAGCGCCGGCGGCTCCAGGTAAAAGCTCAGCACCTCGGCGCGCAGCGGCATCGTCGACGCCAGCTCGAGGTGCGCCGACGGCGGCGGCGTGCCGCGCACCTGCACGCCGAGCAGGCGCGCCGCCAGCCGCACCGTCGCGCCCGGCACGAGCGTGTTGATGACGACGATGAAGAAGACGACGTCGAAGAGGCGTTGTGCGACCGGGATGTGCGCGAGCACCGGGAAAATGGCGAGGATGATGGGCACGGCGCCGCGCAGGCCGACCCAGCCGACGAAGGCAATCTCGCGCGCCGTAAAGCGAAACGGCAGGAGGCACAACAGCGTCGGCAGCGGGCGCGCGACGAGGGCGAGCACGAGGCCGAGCCCGAGACCGAGCGGCGCCACGTGCCACAGATGCGAGGGATCGCACAAGAGCCCGAGCACGAGGAACATGACGACTTGGCCGAGCCAGGCGATGGCGTCGTGCACGCGAAGCAGGCCGCTGCGATAGGGCAAGTGGCCGTCGCCGATGATGAGGCCGGCGACGTAGGTGGCCAGAAAGCCGCTGCCGTGGACGACGGTGGTGGCGCCGAACGCGACGAACGCGAGCGCGATGGTGAGCACGGGAAAGAGCCCGGCGGCGGCGGGGCGCGCGCGGCCGAGCAGCCAGCGGCCGCCGAGCCCGACGGCGACGCCGCCGAAGGCGCCGAGGCCGAGCTCGAGGACGATCTCGGTCGCCAGCGTCAACCCCGACTCGCGATGTCCGGCCAGCGCCGCCGTGAGCGCGACGGTGAGGATGACGGCGACGGGATCGTTGAGGCCCGACTCCAGCTCCAGCGTCGACTCGACGCGCTTGGAGAGCGCGATGCGGCTCGTGCGCAACACCGAGAAGACGGCGGCGGCGTCGGTGGACGAGACGATGGCGCCGAGCAGGAACGCCTCCAGCCAGCCGACGCCGAAGAGGTGCGCGGCCAAGCCGACGAGGCCGGTCGTGCCGAGGACGCCGAGCGTCGCCAGCGCCGTCGCCGGGCCGAGGACGCGGCGGACGGTGCCGAGCGAGGCCGCCAAGCCGCCGTCGAAGAGGATGAGCACGAGGGTCACCGTGCCGAGTCGGAACGAGAGGCGGAAGTTGTCGAAGTGGACGCCGCCGAGCCCTTCGGAGCCGGCGAGCATGCCGATGCCGAGAAACAGGAGGGCGACGGGGATGCTGGCGCGGCCGGCGACGCGGCTGGCGACGACGCTGACCGCCATCAACACGCCGAACAGCGCCAGAGCGATCGCGGTCGTGAAGGGCTCGGTCACGGGCGCTCCGATGTCATGAGCCGGCACGCGCAGATGCGCGACGGCTCGCCCACCGTAAGCTTAGCCGCTCTTGGCCGCGCGCGGTTGCGCCATGTGCGGCGCGCGATCCGATTGGCGCTTCGTCGGCTGCGGCCCGTAGTGCGCAGATCGGCGCCGCCAAACGCCGGCGCAGCCGACTCTCGTCATCAATCGCCATCGGTCGGACGTGCGCAAGCGCTGCGCAGCGGCGTCATTTACCGTCGCTGGGTCGCGATCGGCAGTGGGCGCGCGCGGGCGCACTTTGGGCGACGGACGCCAATCGGAGTCGTAGGGTTTCCGACCGCGGCACGCAGACGACACGCTGCAGGGAATATCCATCTGCCCGATGGCTGGCGAGTCGAAAGAGCGCGGCGGCGCCGTCGCACGAGTGGGCGGTGGCGCTGGCCGAAGTGGCGGAGACGGTGGTGGCGGCGGGCGCCGCGAGCCGTGGCGCGTGGTGGCCGTCGTGTCGGCGCTGGCGGCGCTGTTCGCGGTCAAGGAGGCGCTGTCGCTCCTGCGTCCGCCGCCGGTGGCGCACGCGGCCTCGCAGGCGGCGCCGCCGCACGCGCGCCTGCCGCTCTACGACGAAGCCACGGCGCGCGCCGCCAGCGCCGTCGGGCGCCAGCTGTTCTTCGACGCGTCCTTGTCCGAGCCCGCGGGCACGAGCTGCGCCAGCTGCCACGATCCGGCGCGCGCGTTCGCCGGCAATCACGGCTCCGCGCTCGGCGTGCCGCGCGGCAGCCGTCCCGATCACTTCGCGCGCCGCAACACACCGTCGCTGCTCTACCTGAAGTTCGTGCACCGCTTTCACTTCCACTGGGAAGAGGACGCGGCTTTGCCCGACGCGTTCGGTGGCTTCTTCTGGGACGGCCGCAGCGACTCGATCGCCGCCTTGGCCGAGCAGCCGCTGACGAACCCCGACGAGATGAACGCCGGCTCGCGCGCCGACGTCGCCGTCAAGCTCAACGCCGCGGCCTATGCCGGCGAGCTGCGCCGCGTCTACGGCTCGGAGGCCTTGGCGACGCCCGACCGCGCCATGGCCACGTTCGGCCGCGCCATCGAAGCGTTCTTGAAGAGCGACGAATTCGCGCCCTTCACCTCGCGCTACGACGACTTCATCCGCGGCAAAGGCACGCTGACGGCCGTCGAGCAGCGCGGCCTGCAGCTGTTCCGCGATCCGGCCAAGGGCAACTGCGGGTCGTGCCATCGCTTCAACCCGACGGCGCCCGATCCGACTCGCTCTCTGTTCACCGACTTCGGCTACGAGACCGTGGCTATCCCGCGAAACCCGCATATTTCGAAGAACAACAATAAGGATTATTTCGATTTAGGGCTGTGCGAGCGCCACGACCCGCGCACGCACACCGACGAGGAGCGCTTCTGCGGCAGCTTCCGCACGCCGTCCTTGCGCAACGTGGCCGTGCGCGACGCCTATATGCACAACGGCTATTTCACGAAGCTGCGCGACGTCGTCGCCTTTTACGCCACGCGCTCGATCGCGCCGGCGCGCTGGTATCCGGGCCAGAAGTGGGACGACTTACCGACGCAGTATCACGAGTACGTCAACGAGATCTCGCCGCCGTACGACCGCGGGCCGGGCGAGAAACCGCGCCTCGATGACGGCGAGATCGACGCCATCGTCGCCTTCTTGGGCGCGCTGACCGACGCCGCCTATGCGCCGGCAGCGGCTCTGCCACATGGCGCGCTGGTCGCGCCGAGTGGCAGCGAGCCGCCGCCGGCGCCGACGGTCGACGAGCCGCCGGCGTTCGTGCCCACGCCGCGTCGCGATCCGAGTCAGCCGCCCAACGTACGTCACGACCTTCGCTCCCTGGCGAATGAGCCGCAGTTCCAAACCCAGTAGCTCGTGAGGAGAGGCAGCATGAAAAGAAGGATCTTGGAGTGGTTGGCCATCGGATCTTCGATGATCACGATGGCCGGTTGCGACCCGACGCCGTCCGCGTCGGCCGCGCAGAAGTCGACCGACTCGACCGAGTCGGCGACGGTGGCCGCGGATGCGATCGATCGCGACGCGCTCTTCTCGGGCAGCCGCGACGGCCGCACGCGCTCGCCCATCAAGCACGTCGTCGTCATCGTCGGTGAGAACCGCACGTTCGACCACGTCTTCGCGACCTACAAGGCCAAGCACGGCCAGCATGTCGACAACCTGCTCGCCAAGGGCATCATCAAAGAGGACGGCTCGCCCGGTCCGAACTACGCGCTGGCGCTGCAGCACACGGCCGATCGACACGTCGAAGTACGAGATCGCGCCCGGCGGCAAGAAGCCGTACAGCCTGTTGCCGGCGGCGCTCGCCGGCGGCCCGACGACGCCCTATCTCGCCACCGTCGCCGACGCCAAAGCGGCCGAGAACGGCCTGCCCGACGATTACTACCCGTACCTGACGACGGGCGGCACGGGCCTGAAGAGCGGCACCGTCGACACGCGCCTGCCGAACGCGACCGCGCTGCCGCCGGGGCCGTTCCAGCTGACGCCGCACATCGCCTACGACGACTACTCGGCGAGCCCGGTGCATCGCTTCTACCAGATGTGGCAGCAGCTCGACTGCTCGGTGCAGCAGATCACGCGCAGCAATCCGTCGGGCTGCAAGAACGACCTGTTCCCGTGGGTCGAGACGACGATCGGCGCCGGCTCGAACGGCAAGGCGCAGGCGGCCGGCTTCAACGATCGCACGACGGGCGAAGGCTCGACGTCGATGGGCTTCTACAACGTGCTGCAAGGCGACGCGCCGTACTTCAAGTCGCTCGCCGACGAGTACGCGATGAGCGACAACTTCCACCAGTCGATCCAAGGCGGCACCGGCGCCAACCACGTCGCGCTCGGCACCGGCGACGCCGTCTGGTTCAGCGACGGCAAGGGCAAGGCTCTCGTGCCGCCCACGCTCAACACCGAGAACCCCAACCCGGCCGCCGGCACCAACAACTGGTACGCGCAGGACGGCTACTCGGGCGGCACCTACAGCGACTGCTGCGACGACGAGCAGCCCGGCGTCGGCGCGGTCACGAGCTACCTGAAGGCGATGCACGTCAAGCCCAACTGCGACAAGGGCCACTATTACCTGCTCAACAACTACTCGCCCGGCTACTACGGCGACGGCAGCGTCAACACCGACCAGTTCGCGATCCCGCCGTCGTCGGTACGCACGATCGGCGACGAGCTCGTCGAGCGCGACATCTCGTGGCGCTACTACGGCGACGATTGGAATCGCTACCTCGCCGATCCCGACTTCAACTCGCCCGACAACGAGTACTGCGACATCTGCAATCCCTTCCCGTATTCGACCTCGATCATGACGAACGCCAAGGTCCGTACGACGCACTTGAAGGACACGGTCGACCTCTACGACGACATCGAGGGCGATTGGCTGCCGGCCGTCTCGATCATCAAGCCGAGCGGTCTGCTCGACGGTCACCCGGCGTCGTCGAAGCTCGACCTGTTCGAAGGCTTCTCGAAGAAGATCGTCGAGTCGATCAAGCGCCATCCGAAGCTGTGGAAGGACACGGCGATCTTCATCACGTTCGACGAGGGCGGCGGCTACTACGACTCGGGCTACATCCAGCCGGTCGACTTCTTCGGCGACGGCACGCGCATCCCGATGATCGTCGTCTCGCCCTGGGCGACGGGCGGCCACATCTCGCACGAGTACGGCGACCACGTCTCGATCCTGAAGTTCATCGAGCGCAACTGGGGCCTCGACCCGATCACCGGCCGCAGCCGCGACAACCTGCCGAACCCGGTCACGAGCCCGGCCAATCCGTACGCGCCGATCAACGGCCCGGCCCTCGGCGACCTCTTCGAGCTGTTCGACTTCGCCCGCTTCTAGCTTCGCGTCATCGTGCTAACGGCGCCGCGCTCCTCGGCTTGGAGCGCGGCGTTTCTTTTTCGTGCGGCTGTTTTTCGCGGAGTTTCACGCAACGACGGCGTCGGTCGGGCGTCAGGTCATTCGGAGCGTCTGCGTGCAAGTCGTGCGCGGACGGAAACTCGAGGAGCCGTCATGCCCACGCATCGCGCCGTCATTCGTCTGGCCACCGTCGCCGTCGCCGCGCTCGTCGCCGGCGGCTGCACCGCCGGCATCGTCGTCGACGAAAACTTCAACCCGGTCTCCAACTTGGCCGGGGTCATGACCTGGATCGCCGTCGACTCCGACCGCGGCCAGCCGACCGGAGACCAGTACGAGTATTGGACGACCACCGGCGCCAAGAGCTACGCGATCTCGTTCGACCCCTACGCGGCCGAGACCGACACCTTCGACAGCAAGGGAAATCGGCCGACGCCCGTCAACGGCGTCGCCAACTCGGCGCAGTTCATCCCGCCCGGCAGCTATTACATCGTGCTGGACACCGGACTCATCGCCCCGGTCTTCCTCGGCTACATCTCGAAGGTCTTCAAGCACCAGTACACCGAGAGCTGCAGCGACTACTTCAACGGGAACACCGATCGCTGCGCGCAGTACTACTTCCTGCTCGGGGCGGCGGATGCGGTGCCGCCGGACTGCATGGCGCCGGCTGCTTCGGCCCGCCGCTCGCGACCGAGAGCGGGATTCCGGTGATTCCGCTCTACTTCTACGAGTCCAACCCGTTCGGGTAGCCGCTTGGGGCGCGCGCGACCCGCGTCACGCGCCGGTCGTGCGGCCGCCCAATCCGCGTCATCTGTACGAATTTCGTGAAGGATTCGTTTCGCTTCACCAATTAAGAGAGTGGCGGCACTAGCTTGATTGGCAGCGCGTGCGTCCAACGAATTTGACGTGGAGCTTCACCTGATGTTGGTGCAAGAGTAACGGGATGCGCGACGCGCAGAAGCGGCAGAAAGCGGCGTCACCGCCTTGGGAACGCATCTTCGAGGTCGATTTCGACGCGCTGGCGCGACGAAGCGGGCCGCTGCCGTCGGAGCTGAGCGAGCTGTTGCGGCTGTTCGACGGCACGCGGACGCTGCGCGCCGTCGTCGACGCCAGCGACGGTGACGATGGGCTGAAGCGCTTTGGCGCGCTCGAGCGCGAGAAGCTCTTGGCGACGGCGGTGAAGGCGCCGTCGGCCGTCGCCGACGAGGACGACGAGGCGCTCGACGCGTGGCTGGCCGAGGATGCGCCGGCGGCGTCGCGTCCGTGGCTGCGCTGGTCGATCGCGCCGGCGGCGCTCGTGCTGGCGGTCGCGGTGGTGGCGCTGTTGCGGCCGGCGGCGCGGCCGGCGGTCGCCGACGCGGCCGGCGCGTCCGCGGCCATCGCCGCGGCGAGCAACGCGAATTCGGCCTCGCCGACGAGCGAAGCGAAAGACACGAAAGCGGCCGCGGCGCCGGTCGCCCACGCGGCAGCGCCGGCGGCGGCGCCGGAAAAGCCTGCGGCCGTCGTCACGGCAACGGCAACGGCGGTGTCGCCGGTCGTCGGTGACCAGCCGGCGCCGGTCGCGCCGGTCGCCGCGCCGGCGCCGGTCGCGCCGGCGGTCACGGCGAAGGCGGACGTGGCGCCGGCCGCCAAGATCGACGCCCCCAAGGTCGATGCGCCCGCAAAAGAGGTCACGCCCAAAGTGGCTGCCAAGATCGATGCGCCGGCGGCGAAGATTGACGCGCCGGTGACGGTGTTGGCGAGCGCGAGCGCGCCGGTCAAGCCGAGCGTCGTGCCGGCGACGGCGCCGGGCGTCGGCGGCAACGGCGCGGTCGAGAAGGGGGGCGCGACGGTCGCGCCCAAGACGAGCGCGCCGGCTGCGGCCGCGGCGTCAGCGACGGGCGCTGCCGATCCGGCGCGCTACGCGGCGCTCCTCGCCGAAGGCAAATCGCGCTACGCCAAGGGACAATGGAAAGCGGCGCGCACGGCCTATTTGGCGGCGATGCAGCTCGATCCCAGCCGCACCGACGCGCTCGTGCCGTTGGCGCGCTGCCAGCTCGACTCGGGCGCGCTCGACGACGCCTTCGGCAACGCCCGTCGCGCCATCGCCGTGCGCGGCGACGACGCCGATGCGTGGCTCATCGTCGGCGCGGTCGAGCAGCAGCGGTCGCATTCGCTGCAAGCGCGCACGGCGTACCAGAAGTATCTGACGCTGGCGCCGAACGCCGCCTACGCCGCCGACGTCCGCGCCGTCCTGCGCACGCTTCATTAGCCCAGCTCGCCGCCGACGTTTGCAGGGCCGGTCGACCGCGCAGCCGCGAGTCGGCACGGCCTGTGGCGCCACGCGCGACAGGCGTCGGCCCGGTTGTGGTCGCGCCAGCTACGCCAGCGACGGCAGCGCCCGGCGCGTGCGCCGTTGAGCGCGACGCTGCTCGGCGGCTGCACCGCCGGCGTGGTCGTCGACTCGAGCTTCCAGCCGCTGCCCGTCGGCAAAGGCGCGCTCACCTTCGTCGGCGTCGACGCCAACGGCGTGCCCAACAATAACGAGCTCGTCTACACCTTCATCGGCGACAAGAGCGTCAACGGCGCCGAGGTCATCTTCGACGACCTCGCGCCCGACACGATGGCCAACGCCTCGGGGCTGCGCAACTCGAAGCAGCCGATCCCCGTCGGTAGCTATTACGTCCACCTCGACATCGAGACGGGCGCGACCAGTGGCTCGGGCGGCGGCAACGGCAGCAACGGCAAGAACTACGTCTCCGGCATCTTCCAACATCATTACGACGGCAGCTGCAACGACGGCATCACCGGCCAGACCGACCAATTCTGCGAGCAGTATTATTTCGAGGTCGGTCAATGCGCGGCCGGCGATTCGACCTGCTGCTACGGCGACCGCGGCTGCGCGCTGTCGACGTTGCCGACGCACGAGGGCACCAAGGTCATCTTGCTGTTGCCCGAATGAGAGTGGCGAACGGACGAGCGGCGGGCGAGGACGAAGGCGAGGTTAGTCGGCGCTCCAGAAGAGGTCGTCGACGAGCAGCGAATCGCCGGTGACGCCGGCGCCGGCGTTGATGACGAACGGCGCGTCGACCATCGTCAAGTCGACGCCGCCGGCCACGTAATCGGCGAGCGGAATGATGATGTTGTGCCACTGGCCGTCGTTGACGTAGCCGTACTTCGTCGGGTCGAGGTAGATCGTCTTGGCGTCGATGCCGAGCATGAGCGTCGCGTAGGCCGAGTCTTTGGACTTCAAGCTGACGTGCATCTTGGTCCAGGTGCCCAAGTTCTTCGGCGAGTCCCAGTTGATGCCGAGGCCGACGAAGCCGAGCCCGGCGTCGATGATTTGCGTCGACGTGAGGCCCTCGACGCGATCTGGATCGGGCAAGAGGTTGGCCGTGTTCATGGCGCTGGCGCCGGTGCCGACTTGATAGACGTAGAGGTGCGTCGTGACGTTGTCGATGACGATGGTCTGCGACGCCTGACCCTCGTAGAACGCGCCCAGGTTCAAGCGCGGCGTGCCCGGCACATAGGGATCCGGTCCCGGCAGCGGCACATCGCCGCCGTCGGGGAATGGCTCTTGGTTGGCGTAGTTGTTCGGGCCGGCGTCGGGACGGCAGCCGGCGGCGCCGGCGACCACGACGAGCGCCGCGACGAAGAGTGCGCGCCTCACTGTTGCACGCAGCGGGGGACGAAGTTGGGGTCGGTAGAGTCGGTGATGAGCGTCCAGCCCAGCGGCAGCTTGCCGCCGAGGGCGAGGATGCCCTGGCACGACGGCGTCTCGAGCTCACTCGCGTTCACCCCCGACGAATCGTAGGTGACCGCGGTCGGGAAGTTGATGAGCACCGACTGATACGCGGCAACCCCGAGCGCTTGTACTTCGCCTTGCGTCTTCGGATCGGTCACTTTGCCGGTCTGGTAGATGTTCTCGAGATTGAAGCCCACGTAATACTGCGATTCACCGTTCGGCGCCGTGGCCACCAACGTCGCCCAGCAATAAAAGGCGACAATCGGTCCGGCTTTGGTCGAGCCTTGAATCTGCCATTTGCCCGCAGGCGGGCCGCCGTCGGGGCGCGAGTCGCTGCACGGATCGTCTCTGAATGGATTATTGGGATCTTTCAGGATCGATGTGTCGGGATAAATGCCTTCATTGGCGTTATAGAACTTGAATTGCAGTCCCGATAAATCCTGGCCGTACAAATAGGCCGGCGTATTCGTGCAGCCCGTTATGGCTAACGAACCCAAAAGAGCGACGGTGAGCGACCATTTACGCATGTGGCTCCTCACAGGCTAAGACGCACATAAGCGCCGATTTCGTATTCGAGACCGGCCGGGCCGGCCACCATCGGAGTGATGTAGTTCTCCGAAAATTGGTCGAGCGTACGCACTTGCGCGCGCAGACCGATTCGCGTGCCCAGCCATCCCGGGATGAGCGACGTGACCCCGTAAGACAGGTCGGTGTACCACTGCACGGGGAACGTCAGGTTGAAGTCGCGCTGGTAATCGTAAGGACCCCAGTCATTGAAGCGCAATTGATTCCACCAGAGCCAGCTGTTGACCCAGATCTTTACCTCGCCGCCGACGCGATTGACGAGGCGGTCGCTAATGCCGCTCGACTGCTGCTGCCCGCCGAAGAGCATGCCGGCGATGCGCACGCGATAGCGCGGGTTGGCTACGAAGCGGAACGTGACGTCCCAAACGTCGTGCGCTTTGGGCGCGCCGCCGAACGGCACCAGCGAGCCGTTGGCCAAGATGCCGATGCCCGAGTCCTGCGACGTCGGCTGATGGCGATAGATGCCGTCGAGCGAGCAGGCGAAATGCGCGTCTTCGCGCAGCTCGCGATCCCAGTTCCAAAACCACGTCGCCGGCGTCGGGTCGTATACGAGCAGGAGCTCGGCGCCGACCGTCTCGCGATTGTCGCGCACGGCGAACGGATCGCTCAACACGTTGCGCGGCGCGACGCCCGGATAATAGAGCCCGCTGCTCTGGCTGAAATAGTCGGGAATCGACGGATTGGGGCCGATGAGCGGCTTTTGATAGAGGACTTTGGGCGCGACTTGGAACGGCCCAAAGCCCGCCGTCAAACCGGTCTCGCCGCCGAAATGGTTACCGCGGCCGCTCTCTTTCATCTGCCAATCGGTGAGCGTAATCGTCGGATCGGGACCGCCGTCGGCGACGAGGCCGCGATATTGCGCCTGCAGGAACCAGCGCACGCGGTCGAAGTCGACGGTCAGCTTGGCTTTGGCGCCGAGCGCGTCGAGCCATTGAATCTTGTCGCGCATGACGTCTTCGCCGCTGTCCTGATAGCCGCGGCCATTGTCGTGCTTGACCCACACGAACGGCGTGCCGACCTTGGTCTCGCCGGCCAAGATGCCGCCGAGCTGCAAGAGGACGCGCGGCAGATGCACTTCGATGCCGGCCGTCGTGCGCCGCGTCGGCGGCTCGCGGATGACGGCGGAGGTCTGCGTGCCCGAGCCGTGCGCGATATCCTCTTCGTGCATGATCGTCGCGGTGATGGCGCCGAACGTGCGCGAATATTTGCCGATGACCTCCGGGTTGGCGCCCCAGTAAATCTCCGGGCCAATCGCTATCTTCAAACCCTCGAAGAATTGATGACCGGTGATGACGCCGCCAAACGGCGCAGTGCCGTTATAAATATCGAGGTTCGGTCCGTAATAGGCGTTTCGATAGAGGTAGAATAAGTCGCCCTCTTCGCCCCAGTGATAGTGGCCGGTGCGGTAATAACCGTCGATCGTGAACCACCTTTGATCGATCTTGAACTCCGCTTGATAGATGGCGACGCGCGACAGAGCGGTCGCCTGCTGCTGCGCCGTGAGCCCGCCCGTCGTCGTCGTCGCCGTCGTGCCCGCGGTCGTCGTCGTCGTCGTCGTCGTGCCGGCGGGCGGCGTCGTCGTCAAGTTCGTCGGCGCCGCGACGACGCGGCCGCGGTTCTCGTAGAAAATAGGATCGAGGCGGTTCTCGGCGACGTTGCCGAGAATATTGACCGAGACACGCGCGTAGACCTTCGCCGACGGCTGCAGCACGAAGTCGGTATAGAGCGACTCGGTATGATCGAACACCGTCGTCGGCCCGCGCACCGTATATTGGTTGCCGCGGCTGGCCGACGCGTCGAAGTTCAAACGCACATTCGACAGCTTGAGCCACTCGAGGACATTGATGCGCGCCAGCGCTTCGTTCGACTGATAACGCGGCTCGAACTCGCTGATGTGTATTTGCGAGAAGAACGAGCGAATCTTGTCGAGCGTCGTCTCCGGCGCATAAGGATCGAGCTTGAAGGCCGCTTGCAGGACGTAATAGGCCGTGCGCGGACGGACACGATAGAGCCCGCGTGCATCGGAGTGGCCGAGCGCGGTAATGCCGAACCACTCCTCGTTCATATTGTTTTCGCCGGGCTGATAATCGAACGGATATCCGGCGTTCGACCAGGTGGCGATGGTGTCGTGGACCTCGAGGTTCTTCTCTTGTCCGACTTTCCACCAGCCGTCGACCCATTGGAAGATGAAGCCGCCGATGGCGTTCTGCGTGCGCCCTTTGCCGTAGCTCTGCTCGTAAATCTCTTCCCACTGCGCCAATTCGATATCGGCCTGCGCCTGCGCGTCCTCTTGTCCGGTCTTGGCGTTGAATGCGTCGGAGCCGAACTCGGAATACATGACCGGGATATTGCCGAGGTGCTGCTTGACCTGATCGAAGAGGTCGCGCGACGTCGGTCCGCGATAGACGTTGGTGCCGAAGATGTCGAGCCCCTTACAGAACTTCGCGATCAAGTCGAGATAGCCGGCGTCGCCGTTGACGAGCGAAACCGGGTGCGAAGTATCCTTGGCCTTGATCGTCTTGATGCCCTCGCCCATGAGCGAATACAGGTGCGCGGCGCGCGCGTCTTCACGACTGACCGGGAGATTGCCGATTTCGAAGCCGGTCCAGGCCAAGCCGTAGTTGTTTTCGTTGCCGAGCATCCACATGAGCACACCGGGCGTGTCGTGGAAGCGGTCGACGGCGGCGTCGAGCTGCGCCAAGATCGCCTTGCGCTGCGCCGGCGACGAATAGTCGGTATTGGCGACGAAACCGCCGTTTACGTCGATACCGTAACGACCCATGAGCGGGTTGAGCACGGTATAGATTCCGTAATGCATGAAAATCCACGAGACCCAGCGCGGCGGGATATCGACATATTGGCGAATGGCATTGACGCCCATGTCGCGCAAGAGCGGCATATCGCGGTTCAACGCCTCTTCGATGACGTCGTCCGGTTGCGCCCATAAGCTGTAGCTGTAGTTCTGGCCGATCGGCGTATACGACCAGTTCATTCCCTTGACGAGAAAGTCCTTGCCGTTGACGACCAGCTTAGAGCCGCGGTCGTCGTTGATGACTTGGATCTGTTGCGGCGCCGCGTCGACCCGACTAGCAGCACCGACGAGCAGGCTTAGAGCTAGGATATAGCGTTTCATCGTTGTAGCACTCGGCGGCGGGCGTGCTCGGCGTGGGGCGCGAGCGCGGGCAGTTGATTGCTGGTGATGATATCGCGGAAGAGCGCGGCCGATTCTTTGGGCGTACGCTGCTGATTCGTGTAATCGACCCAAATGACGCCGAAACGCTTCCGATATCCCTCTTGCCACTCGTAATTATCGAGCAGTGACCAAATGAAATAGCCGGCTAAGGGGACGCCGGCGGCGATCGCGTCCAAACACGCGCCCAAATGCGAATGAATGAAGCGCTGGCGCTCGATGTCGTGCACGCGGCCGTGCTCGTCGGGCGCGGTGTCGTAAGCGGCGCCGTTCTCGGTAATGTAGATGGGACCGGGCGCGTAATCCTCATGCACGCGAATGAGCAGCTGGCGCAGCCCGTCGGGATAGACCTCCCAGCCGATGTCGGTGCGATCGTCGGAGACGTGCACGGTGCGCGGCGAATTCTCGGGCGCGTCCGCGCGTAAAACCGCGCGCGAGTAATAGTTGATGCCGAGGAAGTCGGTCTTGACGGCGCAGGCCTCGAGGTCGCCGGGCAGTACGAACGGCAACTCGTGCGACTGCAAGTGGCCGGCGGTGACGAAGTCGGCGATGACGTCGCGCGGATAGCCTTTGCCGTAGAGCGGATCGAGGAACCAGCGGTTGAAGCTGCCGTCGAAGGCGCGCGTGGCATCGGCGTCGAGCAGGCTCGGCGACGCCGGCTCGGCCGGCACGAGGTTGAGCGTGATGCCGACCTCGGCGCCGGGCGCGTTGGCGCGAATGACCGGCACCGCCAAGCCGTGTGACAGCAGCAGATGGTGCGACGCCGCCAGCGCCGCCGGCCAATCTTTGCGGCCGGGTGCGTGCAAACCCTGGCCGTAGCCGAGCACGCTGATGCACCACGGCTCATTGTGCGTGATGAAGCGGCGCACGCGATCGCCGAGCAGGTCGGTGACGACGTCGGCGTATTCGACGAAGGCGTCGACCGTCGCGCGGTTGGCCCAGCCGCCTTGATCCTCGAGCGGCTGCGGCAGATCCCAGTGATACAGCGTCACCATCGGCTCGATGCCCGCGCTCAACAGGCCGTCGACGAGCTTGTCGTAGTAGTCGAGCCCGGCGGCGTTGACCTGATAGCGGCCGGTGGGGATGATGCGCGGCCAGGCCACCGAGAAGCGGTAGGAGCCGATGCCGAGCCACTTCATGAGCTCGATGTCGCGCGGCCACAAGTGATAGTGGTCGCAGGCCACCGAGCCGTCGCTGCCGTCGGCGATGGCGCCCGGCTGCCTGGCGAAGCGATCCCAGATCGACTCGCCGCGGCCGTCGGCATGACTGGCGCCTTCGATTTGGTAGGACGACGTAGCGGCTCCCCAAAGGAAGCCGTCAGGGAAGCGCAGCATGATCGGCGACTCCTTCGGCTGAATACAGGTGGCAGCGCACGACGTGGTCGGCGCCAAGAACGCGCGGCTCGGGCAACAATCGCCGGCAGCGCGCCAAGACATGAGGACAGCGAGGCGCGAACGGACAGCCTTCCGGCGCCGGCGCGGCTTCGGCGGGCGCAGCCTCGGCCAACTCGGGCGCGTCGGCTTCGCGGATGGGCCCGTCGCCTGAGCGCGGCGCGGCCGCCAACAAGAGGCGCGTGTACGGATGCGCCGGCGCCGACAGGACCGTCGCCGTCGGCCCGGCCTCGACGAGGCGGCCGGCATACAAGACGAGCACGCGGTTGGCGACGGCGGCCGCCGACGCGAGGTCGTGCGTGATGAAGAGGATGGCGAGGCGGCGATCGTCGGCCAGCTTGCGCAACAGCGCGAGCACGCCGGCGCGCGTCGAGACGTCGAGCATCGAGGTCGGCTCGTCGGCGACGATGATCTCGGGATCGGCGGCGAGCGCGCGGGCGATGGCGACGCGCTGACGCTGCCCGCCCGACAAGGCGTGCGGCCGCCGCGTCAACAGCGCCGCGTCGAGCCCGACGCTCGTGAGCAGCTCGCCCGAGCGCGTCGTCCGCTCGGCCGCCGACAGCTTGGTATGCAGCGCCAGCGGCCGCTCGATGTGGTGCGCCACGGTGTGCACCGGGTTCAGCGACGCGAACGGATCCTGGAAGACGAGCTGCACGCGCCGGTCACAGCCGGCGCGGCGCGGCTGACCATCGATGAGCACGTGGCCCGACTCGGCCTGCAGCAAGCCGGCGACGACGCGGCCGAGCGTCGACTTGCCGCTGCCCGACTCGCCGACGAGCGCGACCACCTCGCCGGCGGCGACCTCGAGGGAGACGCCGTCCAAGATGCGGCGGCGCGACGGCCAAAAGCCCGAGCCGTCGGGCACGGAGGTGACGACGTCGCGCACGGCCAGCTTCGCCGTCGTCACCAGCGACTTGCCTTTGCCGTGCTTCGGCTTCCCGTCGAATCGCGTCATCGGCGGCTCCCTCCGGCCGTTGACGGCTGGGCCGGCAGCGACGGGAATGACGACAACAGCATGCGCGTGTAGGCGTGCCGTTCGGGCGCGTGCAGCTCGGACGTCGGCGCCAGATCGAGCAGCTTGCCGCCATGCAGGACACCCACGCGCGACGCCAGCTGCATCACCAGCGGTAGATCGTGGGTAATGAACAGCACCGCGAAGCCGAGCCGCTTTTGCAGCGTCACCAGCCGCTCGAGAATCTGCCGCTGCACGACGACGTCGAGCGCCGTCGTCGGCTCGTCGAGGATGATGAGCTTCGGCTCGAGCGCCAGCGCCAGCGCCAGGCCGACGCGCTGGCGCATGCCGCCCGACAGCTGATGCGGCCAGGCGTCGACGAGGCGCGGCTCGAGCCCGACCATCGACAGCAGCGCCTGGGCGCGCTTGCGGGCGGCGGCGCGGTCGACGCGCTCATGGGCGGCGATGGTGTCGATGATCTGCGCGCCGACGGTGAGGACGGGGTTGAGCGCGCTCATGGCGCTCTGAAAGACCATCGACGCCTCGAGCCAGCGCCAGCGCCGCAAGGCCTCGCCCGACAAGGCGCGCACGTCCGCGCCGGCGACGACGAGCTGCCCGCCGATGGCGGCGTCTTCGGGCAGTAGGCCGAGCAGCGCGTGGCCGATCGTCGACTTGCCGCTGCCCGACTCGCCGACGAGCCCGAAGATCTCGCCGGCGGCGATGTCGAAGCTGACGTCGTCGACGACCTTGGCGCCGTTGGCATAAGCGACGGTCAGGTCGCGGATGCGCACGAGCGGGCCGTCGGCCGCCATCGGCGCCGGCTTCGTCGCGGCCGACAGCGGCTCGGGTTGGCGGCGGCGCGCGCGCTGCGCCAGGCGCGGGTTGGTGACGGCGTCGAGCGCGAAGCTGACCAGCGTCAGCGCGAAGCCGAGCAGGGCCACGCACAACCCGGCCGGCACGAACGTCCACCAGGCGCCGGTGAGCAGCGCCGAGTCGTTGCTGGCCCAATACAGATTCGTGCCCCAGGTGACGGCGCCCAAGTCGCCGAGGCCGAGGAACTCGAGGCCGACCGACGCGCCGATGGCGTACAGCGTCGTGCCCACGAACGACGACGCCACGAGCGACGCCAGATTGGGCAGGATCTCGACGGCGATGATGCGCCAGCGCGGCTCGCCCGCCAGCGCCGCCGCCGCCACGAAGTCCTTTTGCCGCAAGGCCAGCGTCTCGGCGCGGAAGACGCGCGCGCCCCAAGCCCAGCCGGCCAAGGTCAGGACGACCGCCAGCCGAGTGGCGCCCGGCGGCAAGTAAGCGGCGAGCACGATGGCCAGCGGCAGGCCGGGAATGACCAAGAAGACGTTGGTCAAGACCGACGCGCCGTCGTCGACGAGGCCGCCCAAGTAGCCGCCGCCGACGCCAATGATGACGCCCAACATCGTTACCAGGACGCCGACGGTGAGGCCGAGCGCCAGCGTCGCGCGTGCGCCGGCCAGCGTCTGCGCCAGCACGTCCTGCCCTTGGCCGCTCGTGCCCAGCCAGTGGTGCCACGACGGCGGCTGCAGCGGCACGTCGACGATGGCGCCGGCGTCGCCGGCGATGATGGGCCCGAACAGCGCCAGCAAGAGGAAGCCGCCGAGCAGCACGGCGCCGACGAGCGCGCGGCGATCCGCGAGCAGCCCCGAGCGCATTTTGGCGACGCTAGCCATCCGCGCGCGTCCTCGGGTCGAGCCAGACGTACATGACGTCGACGGCGAAGTTGGCCGCCAGCACCGCCAGCGTGATCAGCAGAAACAGCCCTTGCATGAGCGCGTAGTCCTGATTGCGCACCGCCTGCACGAGCAGATAGCCGAGCCCCGGATACGAGAAGACGATCTCGGTGAGCAGCGAGCCCGAGAGCACGAAGCCGAGCGCCATGCCGAAGCCGGTGACGCTCGGCAAGAGCGCGTTGCGCGCGGCATAGCGCAGCAAAATGCGCGTCGGCGGCAGCCCTTTGGCCCACGCCAGGCGAATGAAGTCGGCGTCGAGCAGCGCCACCATCGTGTTGCGCATGCCGAGCATCCAGCCGCCGAGCGTCGCCAGCACCAGCGTCGCCGCCGGCAGCATGGCGTGCCGAAGCACGTCGCCAATGAAGTTGATGCTGGTCCAGTCCGGCTCGCGCGCGAGGCTGTAGGCGTGGCCGAGCGGAAACCAGCGCAGCCCGTAGCCGAAAATGAGCAGCATCAGCATGGCGAGCCAGAAGTAGGGGACGGCGCCGAGGAGCGCGAGCGCCGGCGGCAAGGCCGTGTCGAGGATGCCGCCGCGACGCCAAGCCGCGAGCGCGCCGAGCAAGGTGCCGATGACGAAGGCGACGATGACGGCGGCGCCGGTCAAGGCCAGCGTCCAGCCGAGCCCGGTGGCGATGACGTCGGCGACCGGCACCGGATAATAGGCGATCGACAGCCCGAATTCGCCGCGCAAGAGATGGTGCCAATAGGCCGCGTACTGCGTCGCCAGCGAGCCTTGCGCGAAGCCGAGCGCCTCGCGCATCGCCAAGAGCGCCTCGGGCGACAGCTTGCCGCGCAGTCGCGCCAGCAGCGTCGTCGCCGGATCGCCGGGCATGAGGCGCGGCAAGACGAAGCCGAGCGTCACCGCCGCCCAGGCCGCGACCGTGTACAAGCCGAGCCGACGCAGTAAGTAGCGCATCGCCTACTGCGCCCTCGGCTTGAGCGTCGTCAGCACCAGCAGATCCTCGGGATCGGAGAACGGCGACAGCTTGGCGAAGGGATGGTCCGCCGTCGGAAAGCCGGTGATGCGCCGCGTGTTGTAGGCGCCCCACAATGGATTCGCGAACAGCGGGATCGCCGGCGCCACGGCCGCGAAACGCTGCTCCAGCTGGTTGACGATGGCGTGCTGCCGCGCGACGTCGTCGGTGCGCTCGAGCTCGGCGAAGAGCGCGTCGGCCGCTTTGTCGCCGACGCGGTTCCAGTTGGTCGTCGCCAATTCGCCCAGCGGCTTGACGTCGCGCGAGCCCATGAGCCAGCGGTAGACGTAGTAGGGCGTCGGCGCGTCGAACGAGAAGGCGAGGCCGGGGCAGGCGACCGAGAGCTGGAAGTCGCCCGCCTGCAGCCGCCGAAACCAGGCGCTCCATTCGTACGCGCGCAGCTCGGCAGTGACGCCGACCTTGGCCAGATCGCGGGCGACGACCTGCGCGGCGCGCACCCAGTCGCTCCAGCCGCTGACGACTTCGATCGTAAAGTGCATCGGCGCGCCGTCTTTGCCGTGCCGAAGGCCGTCTTTGCCGAGCGGAAAGCCGGCTTCGTCGAGCAGCTTGCCGGCGGCGGCGGGATCGTGGCCGACCCAGCCGTCGGCGACGACCGCCGGATCGCGCCACGTCGCGTAGACGTCGGACAGGCCGGTGGCGTCGGCGGGATGGCTGTAGCCGTACATGCCGATGGCGACGACGCGCTCGCGGTCGATCGCCAAGCTCAACGCCTTGCGCACGCGGACGTCGTCGAACGGCGCCTTCAACGCGTTGGGATAGAGGAAGACCATCGAGCCCATCGGCGGGAACCAAAAGCCGTTGTGCTGGGGATCGCGGGCCACGAACGTGCGCTGCACCGCCGGCACGAAGTTGCCCGCCCAGTCGACCTCGCCGTCGACGAGCGCCAGGTTCGCCTGGTCGTTCGACGGATAGGCGATCATGCGCAGCGCCGCCAGCTCCGGCTTACCCGCCTGCCAGTAACGCGGATTGCGCCCCAATTCCCACACTTGGTTGCGAAAGACGCGCACCTCCGTGAACGGCCCGGTGCCGACCGGGTTCGGATTGGTGAACGTCATCGGGTCGGCGATGCGGCTCCAGATGTGCTCGGGCAGCATCGGCTGCTGCACCAGCTCGACCAGCCCGGGCACGAACGGCCGCTGCAGCGTCAGCTCGACGGTGTGCGCGTCGATCGCGCGCACGCCCGACAGGAATTCCCACAGGCCGTTGGAGTCGAGCGCGCGGTGCTGATGGATGAGCTCGTAGCTGAAGACGACGTCGCCGGCGCCAAAAGGCTGGCCGTCGGACCAATGCACGCCGTCGCGCAGATGCAGCGTCAGCGTCAGGTGATCGGCCGACCAGGCGTAATCGGTGGCGAGCCACGGCACCCACGTACCGGCGACGGCGTTCCAGATGACGAGCGGCTCGTAAATCCCGCCGCGCGTCGGCCAGCGCGCCGAGCCGACCAAGAGTGGATTGAAGTTGCGGACCCAGGCGCTCGCTTGCTCGACCGAGACGGTCATGACGTCGCGTGCCGTCGGCGGCGGCGCGGCACAGCCGGCGGCGACCAAGACGAGCGCGAGCGCGCGTTTCATTGCGCCGCCGGCGCGTAGACGCGGACGTAGTCGACGAGCAGCGTCTGCGGAAAGACCGTCGTGGCGTCGGGCGAGCCGACGAAGTTGCCGCCGACCGCCAAGTTCAAGAGCACGCCGAACGGATGGTCGTAGACCCACTGATCGCCGGCCGGAATCTGCGCCGGCGTGATCGAGAAGTAGGGATTGCCGTCGACCTGGAAGATGATGCGATCCGAGATCCACTCGACGGCGTAGACATGGAAACCGTCGCTGAGCGGCGCGCCGGGAACATCGGTCGTCGACGTGATGGCGTTGCCGCCTGAGTAGCCGGGGCCGTGCACGGTGCCGTGCACGGTGCTCGGATCTTGGCCCTTGGTCTCGACGACGTCAATCTCGCCGCACATCGGCCAGCCGGCGCTCGCGTAGTTGTTGCCGAGCATCCAGAACGCCGGCCACATGCCTTGGCCCGTCGGCACCTGCATGCGCGCCTCGAAGCGGCCGAAGGCGTTGGTGTACTTCGACAGCGTGTTGATGCGGCCCGAGGTGTAGCTCTTGCCCATGTACGCCTCTTGCCGGGCGACGATGGCGAGGTGGCCGTTGCCGTCGAGCGCGACGTTGGACGTCCGCGACGTGTAGTACTCGAGCTCTTGGTTGCCCCAGCCCGTGCCGCCGACGTCGAAGGTCCACTTCGTCGGGTCGGGCGAGCTGCCGGCGGCGCCGTCGAACTCGTCGTGCCACAAGAGCGTGCGGCCGGCCAAGACGCCGGCGTCGTCGTTGCTCGAGTAATACGTCGATTGCGACAGGTCGGCCGGGATCGCCATGTCGGGATAGAGCGGATCCGGCTTACAGCCCGCCGTCAAAAGTGCGACGAGACCGGCCGACCACGTCATGACGGCGGCGGGCTTCACGCGAGCGCCAGCGCCTGGTTGGGGAAGATGGAGCGATCGCGCAGCGCCGCTTGCAGCACCAGCGTCGCGGCGCCGACCGCGATCGCCTGATCGCCGAGCTGGCTGGTGACGAGCCGCGTCTCCGCCACCGACGTCGACAATGCCCGCGCGCGGACGGTGTCACGCAATCGATCGAGCAGGAGCTCGCCGACGCTCGTGATCTCGCCGCCGAACACGACGACCGCCGGGTTCATGAGGTTCAGAAGGCCGGCGACGGCGATGCCGAGATAGTGGCCGACGTCCTCGACGATCGAGCGCGAGACCGCGTCGCCTTCGAGCGCGCCTTTGATGATGTCGGCAATCGTTGGCGTGCGGTTGAGATCGCGGCCGACGCGCTCTTTGGCGCGGTTGCGTAAGGCTTCGGAGCCGATGAGCATGGTGAGGCAGCCGTTCAAGCCGCAGATGCAGCGCGGTCCCGACGGATCGACGGCGAGGTGGCCGATCTCGCCGGCGGTGCCGCCCGAGCCGCGATAGACCTCGCCGCGGATGACGTAGCCGGCGCCGATGCCGGTGGCGATCTTGATGTAGGTGAGGTCGTCGCCGGAGCGGCCGGCGCCCCACCAGTTCTCCGAGAGCGCGCCCAAGTTGGCGTCGTTGTCGACGAAGACGGGCACGTCGTAGGCGCCGGCCAGGTGCGCCTGCACGTCGTAGCCGCTCCAGGCGGGCAAGATCATCGACGACAAGCGGCCGGGCGCGCTCGGATGGACCGGGCTCGGCACGGCCATGCCGATGCCGAGCAGCCGCCGCCGCGACACGCGCTCGACGCGCAGGCAGTCGTCGATGAACTCGCGCACGAGGCCGAGCGCGCCTTCGGGATCGGTCTGCACGGCGAACGCGCCGTGCCGCGCCGTCTGCACTTGGCCGCGCAGGTTGGTCAGCGTCACCAAGACGTGGCTGGCGCCGAGCTCGACGCCGATGATGGCGAAGGCGTCGTCGCAGAAGCCGAGGAGGGTGGGGCGACGGCCGCCGCGCGACAGGCCGGCGCCGTTCGATTGCACGAGGCCCGAGCGCTCGAGGTCGCCCACGATGGCCGACACCGTCGACGGGCTCAAGCCCGTGCGCCGCGCCAAGTCGGCGCGCGAAATCTCGCGCGCCCGCCAGATCAGGTTCAATAGCAGCGCGCTGTTGCGAGCGCGCATGCCTTGGGCGTCGACGGTCGTCTGTTCGATATCAGCGGCCATGCGGCACGATCTCCTCTTCGTTCGGTTATCGAAAGAAGGTCAGCGCCACTGCACGCCGATGATGTCCAGGCTCGTCCCGGCCCCACCGACGCTCCAACCGAAGCCGCCGACCACGTGGGCGCCATAAGCGCCGCCCACGCCCAAGGTATACAACGTCGGCGTCGTGGTCATGACGGCGTTGATCTTGGTGGCGAAGTTGTCCTTGCCGAGGCCGGCGAAGAAGGAGACGATCTCGCCGCCGGCGGCCGTCCAGGCGTAGAAGCTGACCTCGGTGTAGCCGGCCGGGATGGCCGCACCGACGGGATCGGTGGCGCCGCCCCAGTTGCCCGACGGGCTCTGCCAATAGACGCCGGCCCAGCCGTTGGTGGGCGCGCCGCCGTCAATGGTCGGATTCCAAACAAAGTGGTGGCAGCCGCTGGCGCCCATGACGGTCGGCGTGCAGGTGGGCTCGTCGACCAGCTCGCCGGGATTGGCGCCGTCGCCCATGTAGCCGGCGGCGACGAAGTTGGTGTCGATGGCGAACGCCTTGGGCGACACGCCCGTCGACGGCGCGGCCCAGACGATGTCGTCGATGTTGAAGGTCGCGGCCGGAGCGGCGCCGGCCTGCGTCTCCCAGCGGAAGGCGCTGATCGTCGTCGCGCCGTAGATGTTGCTGACGCCGAGCGTGTACAGCGTCGGCGTCGTCGTCAGCGTGACGTCGAGCTCGCTCGTGGCCGGCGTGCCGGTCACTTTCGAGTCGACGCCGTCGCCGGCGAAGAAGCTCAGCTTCTCGCCGCCGGCCGCGCCCCACGCGTAAAACTGCACCTGCGTGTAGCCGGCGGGAAGGGCGTAGCCGGGCATCTCCGACGGTCCGGGCCAGTTGTTGGCCGGGTACTGCCACAAGATGCCGGCATAGCCGCCGGCGCTCGACGCCGGAACGTAGGCGATGTGATGACAAGTGCCGCGTCCGGCGCCGCCGCGCGTGGGACAGCTCGGCGTATCGGAGAGCGACGCGCCGTTGTCGCTGTAGTAGCCGCTGGCCGCGTAGGTGCTGTCGACGATGAAGGGCGCCGGCCCTTGGTTCGGCGCCGACAAGTCGGGTGGGGTCGACATGTCGGCTTCGACCGACACGGACATGTCGTGCGTGTTGCTGACGACTGCCAGATCGCCGCCTTCGGTCATGTCGGCAGCGGCGCCTGAGTGACCGCCGCCGCCACAGCCAACAGCGACGAGGAGCGGCATTACGAGCCAGCTGGACAGCGAGCGCTTGGACATGACAACCTCGACTTAGTTGCGACGAAAAACAAAGTACACTCCGTGAAAACCGACGCAAGCCAAATCGTGTCAGTCAGTCGAACACGCTAGTTGTTCCATTTTCGAGACGCCCAGCGTCAAGGTCGCTCAGCGCTAAAGGACTTAAAATAAGCGTCAAATGGAGCTGCGCGTCAATCGCGTGAACTTCAACGAGTTGCCTCGGTTCACACTTTCGTCGCCGCGCCGCGTCTGTCGATTCCGATTGAAATGTAGTCGCTATTTACTACTTTGTTTTTTGATCGAACTAACTTAACGCGGAGGACATGAAATGGCTACGCGCACCCTTTTGCCGTCGCTGTTGCTGATGCCGTTGATGGTCAGCTGCTCCTCCAGCGCGACAAAAGCTGTCTCGAAGATGGGACAACCGGATCTCGCTTCTTCGCCCTTAGACTTGTCGAGTACGACGACGCTGATGCAGGACATGACGACAGTGCCTTTCGATCTGTCGTTGCTCGCGCCGCCCAACATCCGCACGGCGCCGACGACGGGCGCGTACTTGGGCGCGTTCGTCGGCGTGGGCACCGCTTCGACGGCCGACTTTCAGTCCGAAGAGCAGCTGATCGCCCGGCCGTGGGTCATCGACAACACGTTCTACTCGACGGAAGACTGGGGCACGCTGCGCGCCCCGTGGGACATCGCGAACCATAAGGTCCCGCACATCACCTGGCAGCCGGCCGACTCGCTCGACGACATCATCGCCGGCACGGCCGACCCGCTCTATCACACGCGCGCCGCCGAGGCGAAGGCGTTCGGCGCCGACTTCTTCCTGCGCTGGGGCCACGAAATGAACGGCAACTGGTACCCGTGGGCGGGCGTCAACAACGGCGGCTCGGGCGTCGGACCGCAGAAGTACATCCAGGCCTGGCAGCACGTGCACGATCTCTTCGTCGCCGACGGCGTCACCAACGTGCAGTGGGTGTGGTGTCCCATCGTCACCGACGTTCCATCGGACGCGTGGAACCACTGGACCAACTATTACCCCGGCGACGCCTACGTCGATTGGGTCGGCATCGACACCTACAACTGGGGCACGTCGTCGTCCTGCTGCGTGTGGGAATCCTTCACCGATCTGACGCAGGCGCTCTACAGCGACTACGCCGGCAAGAAGCCGATCATCATCTCCGAGATGTCGTCGGCCGAGCTCGGCGGCAACAAGGCGGCGTGGATCGACGACTTCCACACGCAGATGAAAACCAATTTCACCGGAATCAAAGCGGTCGTTTGGTTCGATATCAACAAAGAGACCGATTGGCGCATCGACTCTTCGGCACCGACGCTGGCGGCCTACAAGGCGCTGGCGCTCGATCCTTATTTCAATCCGTAACGTTTACTTGGGAGGCGAACATGAAACGGGTTTCCTCGATTGTGTGTGGGCTGGTCGCGGTCGCGTTCGTCGGCTGTGGCGGCGGCTCTTCGAACAACAATGGCGGCGGCGGCGGTAGCGCCGGCGGCACCGGCGGCGGCAGCGCCGGTGGAACGGCCGGCGGCGGCGGTGGCGGCACGGCCGGCGGCGGCGGCACGGTCGTGCAGAACCCGCCCGACATGACGGCGCCGGCGACGTTGCCGTTCGCCGTCGACGACGAATACGCGGCCAGCGGCTACATGGGCGACGGCGCGACCGTCGGTGTCGTGACGATGTTGCCGGCCAAGACCACCGACTCCCAAGACTGTAACGGCAACCGCTCGAGCGCGACCGCGCTCGGCGTCTGCCACACGATCACGTACGTGCCGCTGGCGGCGACGGCGACCCCGGCGCCGGCCGGTTGGGCCGGCGTCTACTGGCAGTATCCGGCGAACAACTGGGGCACGAAGCCCGGCTTCGCCATTCCGCCCGGCGCCACCAAGGTCAGCTTCTGGGCGCGCGGCGACGCGGGCGGCGAGCTCGTCGGCTTCATCGCCGGCGGCATCGTCACGGCGGGCGCGAGCTACTCGGACAGCCTGAAGGCGAGCACGCCGACCGAGACGTTGACGACGACGTGGACGCAGTACTCGATGGATCTGACGGGCTTTACGTACACGCAGGTCTTGGGCGGCTTCGCCTGGACGATGGGCGCGCCGGCGGGCGGCACGACCGCCAAGTTCTACGTCGACGACATCGAGTGGCAATAGCGCCGACGCAGCCACAGCGCCGCCAGCAGTAACAGCCCGAGCGGCCCCGCCGCTTCGCCTTTCCCATCCGCACCCGCCATCGCGCAGCCGCCCGCTCGGGCGGCATTTCCCGTCGCCGCTTCGCTGCCTAGATCGGGCGTCGCGCCGAGATCGAGCGCCAAGTCGGCGCCGGCCAAGTCGACCGGCAGCGACAGATCCGAGCCCGGCGGCGCCGCGGCGATGGGCACCGCGAACGTCGCCGTCGCCATGACGACGAAGGGCGCGCGATCGTGGCTCGTCCACACCTGCATGAGATCGCTGCCGCGTGCGTTCGAGCTGTCGTTGGCGGCGAGAAAGTCGACGTAGTCCTTCGACATCGTCTGGTACACGAGCTGCGCCGAGACCGTCAGCGTGCCGCTCGCGTCCGGCGGCAGCGTCAGCGTGTAGGTCGTATCGTCCCAGTTGGGCAGCTTGCCGTTGGTCGCCGGATACAACGTCGCCGGCACCGGCGCCATCTCGTCGAAGTTGGCCGCGCTCGAGTCGAAGCCGCTCGGCGGAATGCGATTGTCGGCGTACACGATCTGATTGCGCACGAAGTGAAACTGCTGCGGATACGCCGTCGCAGCCGCGCCAGCGGCGCCCAGCTCGATCTCGTAAATCTTCAGCTGCGCGTCGCGCGTCAAGATGCCGGTGGTCGCGTCGTAGTCGCCCGAGTCGAGCAGCGTCTGCCCGTCGGTCGTCGTCGCCGTGACCATGAGCCACATGCGTCGCCCTTCGGGATAGCCGGTCGGCAGCTTGTGGCCGGTCTGGTTCGTCGTGCGCAGCGTGAAGCTGAAGGGCTGACCGGCGGCCGCGCTCGCGTTGCCGTCGCGACGGGTCAGCGTCGCCGCCGCCGCCAACATCGCCTGCGCGCTCGCCTGCGTGTTGTCGTATTCGGTGTAGCTGGCGGTGCCGTTGTTGACGAGCGCGTACAGCCACGCCGGGTCGGCGGCGCCGATGTCGCGCAAGACCGTCGGAATCCAGACGTTGCCGCCGGCCAAGATGTGCTGCGGCACGCCGCTGTGCGTAAGGCCTTGGCTGCCCGAGGCGGCGTCGAAGCAGACCGGCGTCGCCGTGTTGGCCGCGGCCATGTGGCAGCCTTGGCAGGCTTGGTCGAGCGCGCCGCCCGGTCGATAGTCGGACGCGGCCCACTCGCTGAACGTGCGCTCGATGGGCATCTTGTAGCCGCGATCGCTGCCGTCGCTGTTCAAGCGATCGAGGACGGGGTTGGTGACGTCGTGGCACAGCCCGCACAAGGTGCCTTCGCTCTGCAGCCCCGAATATTGACCGGGATGCGGATGCGTGTCGCCCGATTGCAGGCCGATCGTCGCGTACGGGCCGAAGCGGGTGGCGCGCGGGCTCAGCCAATCGGCATTGGTGCCCGACAACGTCGACAAGAGATAGTTGCCGCCGTAAAGGCGCGTCGCGTTGCCGGTCGGATCGAGGCGATGGCAGAGCGCGCACTGCACCCCTTCGGTGTCGTCGTAGACGTCCGCCGTCTCGCCGGCGCCGTTGGTGACGAGCTGCTCGTACGGCTCCGCGTGCGTGTCGCTCGACGACGGATGCATGCGAGCCGCCGGATTCTCGAAGTCGACGAGGCAGTAGCCGTTGGCGATGCGCTCGGGCGTCTCCGCGCAGAAGTCGCGGTTGGTCGGCGTCGTCGAGCAGTCGCCATTGGCGGCGAGGCAGCGGCAGAGATTGGGCGACGCCGGGTCGTAGCTGTTGCACGGGTAGCGATTGGGATTGCTGGCGTCGGCGGTGGTCGCCTGCCCGCCGATGGTCGGCGGCGGATTCGCCTGCGTATGCCCGTCGAGGAAGCCGGCCGGCGAATGGCAGCGCAGACAATAATCGCCGCCGATGTAGTCGGGATCGCCCGGCAGCGGATCGCTCGGCGACGAGTCCTGGTTGGCGATGGCGAGCGCGGCGTAGAAGATCGGGTCGCGCGTGGCGTTGGCCATCATCGTGCCCTTCCAGCCGTTGCCGGGCCAGGCCGTCGAATTCTCGGACGTGTGGCACTCGACGCAATAGGCGGCGCGCTCGAGCTGCAGGCCGCCGACGGTCGTGCCGGCCACCAGCGGCGCGACCGGCAGCTGATTGTCGGCGCTGCCGAGGAGCGCGGCCGGGTAGGTGCGCGGCTGCGTGCCGGGCTGATAGACGTCGGCGCGCGCCACCGCGACACCGACGAACGACGACAGCAAGACCAGGGTAACGCGCATTACTGGGCTGTTTTATTGTCGCATCTTCGGCGGCCGTCTATCAAGCGCCGCCTGCAACTCTTCATCGGGAACGCGCAATCGACCAAAGCCTCATTGAATGCGAGCGCGCCGCGCATAGGTTTTACAGTGGTGACTTCCGGGCAGCTTCAGCCTCAGGTGCGACCGGTGACGCAGACGCAGTCGAGCGGCCTCTTCGCCGATGGCGGCGAGTGCGCAGCGCTCATGCGCGCCGTCGATTGGTCGCGCACGTCGCTCGGCGCCGTCGAGTCGTGGCCGGCCAGCGTGCGCGCGCTCGTGCCGGTGATGTTGGCCTCGCGCTTCGCCATGCGGCTCGTGTGGGGACCCGACCACACAATGCTCTACAACGACGCCTACCGGCCGATCTTGGGCGCGCGCAAACATCCGGCGGCGATGGGCCGGCGCACGTCGGAGAGCTTCGCCGAAGTGTGGGACGTCGTCGGTCCGCTCTTCGGCCGCGTCTACAGCGGCGAGGCGGTCGGCCTCGACGATCTGCTGCTGCCGCTCGATCGCAACGGCTACCGCGAAGAGTGCTACTTCACGCTGTCGTACAGCCCCGTCTGCGACGACGGGGGCGCGGTCGGCGGCGTGCTCGGCGTCGTGCACGAGACGACCGAGCGCGTCTTGGCCGAGCGGCGCCTGCGCACCTTGCGCGACCTGGCCGGCGCGACGGCGCAGGCGGCTTCGGCCGACGACGCCTGTCGCCTCGCCGGACAAGCGCTGGCGGCCAACGGCGCCGACGCGCCTTTCGCGCTCTTTTATCTGCTCGAGGCGCCGGGGCGCGCGCGGCTGAGCTGGCAAGTCGGGCTCGATGAGCGTGCCGACGTCGCCGCGCCCGTCGTCGACGTGACCGCGGACCGGCTCGGTCGCTGGCCGCTGGCCGCGTCGGGCCCGTCGGTCGTCGCCGACCTGGCGACGCGCTGGGACGGCCTCGTCGCCGGCCCGGCCAGCGCCTGCGCCGGCGAGCCGATGCGCGAAGCCGTCGTCCTCCGGCTCGATCGCGCCGGCTTCGGGGCGCTCGGCTTCCTCGTCGTCGGCGTCAATCCGCGCCGCGCCCTCGACGACGCCTATCGCACCTTCTTCGCCCTCATGAGCGAGCACGTCGTGGCGGCGCTGACCAACGGCCAAGCGCGCCGCGAGACCGAGCTGGCCCGCGTGCGGCTCTATTCGCAGTTCATGCAGGCGCCGGTCGCGGTGTCGGTCGTGAGCGGCGAGGACTTCGTCTACGACTTAGCGAACCCGCTCTACGAAGGCATGGTCGGACGACGCAACCTCACCGGTCGCACGATGGCGCAGGTCTTTCCCGAGCTGCCGCCCGATGCGCCGGTGTTCGCCATGCTGCGCGAGATCTATCGCAGCGGCCAGCCGTTCGCCGCCGAGGAATATGCGGTGCCGCTCGACGTCGGCGGCGGTCGCATCGAAGAGCGCGTCTTCAAGTTCACCTGCCAGCCGCTGCGCGACGCGGCCGGCGCCCTGTTCGGCATCATGACGGTGGCGCTCGACGTGACGGCGCAAGTGCGGGCGCGGCTGGAGCTCGCGGCGGCGCGCGGGCTCTTGGAGGCGGTGGTGGCGCAGATGCCGTCGGGCGTGCTCATCGCCGACGCGGCGAGCGAGCGCGTCATCATCGTCAACGAGCAGCTGCGCCGCCTCTTCGGCGACGGCGCGGTGGCGCAAGGCGCGGGCGCGAGCGAGGCGGCGCAGCTCGTCGCCGCGCACGCCGACGGGCGGCCCTTGCAGCCGGACGAGCATCCGCTCCTGCGCGCGCTGGCCGGTGAGCGGCTGTTCGACGAGGAGCTGACCATCCCCGCCGCCGACGGCTCGCGCCGGGTCGTCTCGGCCAGCGCCGCGCCCGTCCGCGACGGCGAAGGGCGCATCATCGCCGCCGCTGCCACCTTCGCCGACGTCAGCGACCGCAAGCGCGAGGAGGAGCAGCGCCGGCAGCTGCTGACGCGCGAACGGGAGGCGCGCGCGGAAGCGGAGGTGGCCAGCCGCGCCAAGGACGAGTTCTTGGCCATGCTCGGGCACGAGCTGCGCAACCCGCTGGCGCCGATCCTGACGGCGTTGCAGCTCTTGCGCATGCGCCATCCCGATGCGGGCGAGCGCGAGCGCGGCATCATCGAGCGGCAGGTCGATCACGTGTGCCGGCTCGTCGACGACCTGCTCGACGTCGCGCGCATCCGTCAAGGTCGCATCACGCTGCAGCGCGAGCGCATCGAGGTCTACGCCGCGGTGGCCAAGGCGATCGAGATGGCCAGCCCGCTCGTCGAGCCCAAGCGGCACACGCTGGCGCTCGACGTCGCGCACACCGGCCTACTCGTCGACGGCGATCTCGACGCGGCTGGCGCAGATCGTCTACAACCTCGTCGCCAACGCCGCGAAATATACCGAGCCGGGCGGGCGCATCGAGGTCGTGGTCTCGCGCCGCGACGCGCATATCGTGCTGTGCGTGCGCGACAACGGCATCGGGCTGTCGGACGAGGTCAAGCCGCGGCTCTTCGAGTCCTTCGTGCAAGAGCGGCAGGCGCTCGACCGCGCGCAAGGCGGGCTCGGCCTCGGCCTCAGCATCGTGCGCAGCTTGGTGGTGATGCACGGCGGCCAGGTGTTCGCGCGCAGCGAAGGCGCCGGCCGCGGCTCCGAGTTCATCGTGCGCCTGCCCGCCGCCGACCTGCGCCAGCCGGCGCCGACGCCGCCGCGCGGCCTGCCGCTCTTGCCGACTGGGGCGGCGACGGCGGCGCGACGGCGCATCCTCATCGTCGACGACAACGTCGATGCCGCCGACCTCCTGCGCGACGTGCTCGCCTCGTTCGGCCACGACGTGACCGTGGCCCACGACGGCCCGACGGCGCTGCCGCTGGCGGCGGCGACCGCCTTCGACCTGGCGCTGCTCGACATCGGCCTGCCGGTCATGGACGGCTACGAGCTGGCGCAGCAGCTCCGCCGACTGCCGGGCCGCGGCGACTGCAAGCTCATCGCCGTCACCGGCTACGGCCAAGACGCCGATCGCCGCCGCGCGCTGCAGGTCGGCTTCGATCGCCACCTCGTCAAGCCGGTGCGCGTCGAAGAGCTGCAGCACGTCCTCGACGGGCTGTTCGCGCCGGCCGCGACGATCGCGTAGCCGGCCGCCGGCGCCGAGCGTCCTCGCGCGGCACCCGTAAAAGCCGCCGCCGGCGCGACGACATATTGCCGCAGCGCCGCTTTTTGGTTGTTAGTTATTAGGTAATTCAGTTTACAATGACCTCGTGCGAGGCCTTTGTCTGCTGCTCCTGGTTTCGGCTGCCGCCTCGGCCGATCCGGTGCGGCTGCGCGTCGCCACCATCGCGCCCGACGGCTCCGCCTGGTCGCGCGAGATGCGCGCCATGAGCCGCGACGTGCTCGCGCAGACCAACGGCAACGTCGAGCTGCGCTGGTACTTCGACGGCATCGCCGGCGACGAGGAGCAAGTGGTCGAGCGCATCGCCAAAGGGCAGCTCGAAGGCGTCGGCGCCGGCATCGTGTGCACGCGCCTCGCGCCGTCGTTGCGCATCCTGCGCGTGCCCGGCATGTTCGGCAATTGGGCCGAATCGCTCTACGTCATGAGCCGCCTGCGCCCGCGCGTCGCCGCCGAGTTCGAGGCGCACGGTTACGTCAGCCTCGGCGAAGGCGGCTTCGGCAACGACCTCGTCTTCTCGAATACGCCGGTGACGACCTTGGCGCAGCTGCAGAAGGGCCGCTTCGGCTTTTGGAACATCGACGACGTCATGCGCGAGGCGCTGCCTCTGGCCGGCATGCACGCCGTGCCGGTGCGCATCGCCGAGGCGCGCGCCGCCTTCGAGCGCGGCGACATCGACGGCATCATCACCATGCCTTCGCCGGCGCTGGCGTTTCAGTTCTCGTCGGTGGCGCGCTATTACTCGGAGCTGCCGCTGGCGTTCATGCCGGCGTGCCTGCTCATCGCGCGCAGCGCCTTCGACGCGCTGTCGATCGACGATCAGCGCGTGCTGCGCGCGGCCGGCGCCAAGTTTCAGGCGCGCATCAACGATCTCGGCCGCGAGCAGGACGGGCGGCTGATGGGCGGCCTGTTCGAGCATCAAGGGCTGCACAAGCTGCCGCCGAGCGAGCTCTTTCGCAGCGAGTTCTTCGCCATGGCGCAGAAGGTTCGCGCCGATCTCGACCACAACCTGGTGCCGCCGAGCCTGATGGAGCTGGTCTTGCGCTGGCTGGCCGACTACCGCGCGGAGAACCGCTGAGCGTCCGTCGGCGCGCGACGTGTGCCGGTGTGCCGCCTTGACCGACGTTGGCGACGACGATTGTTGGGGACGATCGTGCTGACTAAGCGGTAAAATGGGGCGCGCGCGATTCACGTGAGGAGGGGGATGAGCGGTATGCGCTGGGTGGGCCTCGGCATCATCGGCATCATCACGATGCTGGGCTTCGGCGCCGTCGCCGAGGAGCCCAACATCGTCTTGCGCATGGCGACGCAGGCGCCCGACGGCACCGAGTGGGCGCGCGAGTCGCGCGCCTTCGCGCAGGACGTCGAGGACGCCACGCAAGGCTCGCTGCGCATCAAGTGGTACTTCAGCGGCATCGCCGGCACCGAGTTCGACGAGCTCGAGCGCATGCGCCGCGGTCAGCTCGACGGCATGGCCGGCGCGCTCTACTGCGAGCACCTGGCGCCGTCCTTGTACGCGATGGAGATGCTGGGCATGGTGCACACGCAGCAAGAGGCGGCGTCGCTCCTGCACGAGCTCTTGCCCATCGTCGACAAAGAGCTGGCGGCGACGCAGTTTCGCGCGCTCTTCGTCAGCCTCGGCTTCGGCCACCGCGTGCTCTTCTCGCGCAATCCCGTGCGCAGCATGGCCGACCTGCGCCAAGGTCACTACTGGGTCTGGGATCTCGACGACGTCCTGCGCAAGCAGCTGCAGGAGATGGGCGTGCACGTCGTGCCGTTGTCGCTCGGCGAAGCGCGCCACGCCTACGAGCAGCACGAGATCGACGGCTTCTTCGTCATCCCGCAGGGCGCGCTCGCGTTCCAGTATTCGAGCATCGCGCACTATTACACCGATCTCGAGACCGGCTATTTGCCGGGCTGCGTCGTCATGAAGACGTCGTCGATCGATCAGATTCCCTACGCGCACCAGCTGTCGCTCATGGCCGCCGCCGGCAAGCTCAAGGCGCGCTTCGAGGACACCGGGCTGCGCATGGACGAGCAGCTCATGCACACCCTGTTCATCAAGCAGGGCCTGGAAGCGGTGCCGATGAGCGCCGCCTTCCGCGACGAGTGGTTCAAAGAGGGCCGCGCCGTCTACCAGCGTCTGCGCGAGCAGCTGGTGCCGTCGGTCGCCGGCCGCTCGCTCCTGGAAACGCCGCGCAAGTAGCCGCGTTCGATCTAAGTAAGCTTAGATCAGCAAGCTTATATACCGATGTTGAGTGGGCGCGAAGCGGCGGGCGCTAACGGGCTTCTTTGACGGCGCGGTTGCGGCCGCGCTTCTTGGCGCCGTAGAGCGCGGCGTCGGCGCGCGCCAAGAGCGTCGCGGCCGTGTCGTCGGCGCGCCAGGCGGCGACGCCGATGCTGACGGTGAACTTGACCTTGTCGCCCGACTCGAGCGCGTAGAGCCGCTCGGCTTGCGTCTTACAGATGTTCGTCGCCTTGGCCATCGCCGGCTTGAGCGGCGCGCCCGGCAGGATGAGCGCGAACTCCTCGCCGCCGTAGCGCGCCACGAGGTCGTTGGCGCGCGTCATCTCGCGCAGCGTCTGCACGAGGCCGATGAGCGCGCGATCGCCGATGGGATGGCCGTGCGTGTCGTTGAACTGCTTGAAGTGGTCGACGTCGACGAGCATGAGCGCGAAGCCGGGCCCGCCCAGCGCCGCGCGCTCCGACAGGTCGCGCATGCAGCGGTCGAAGGCGAGGCGATTGGCCGCCGTCGTCAAGCCGTCGCGCAGCGCCTCTTTCTTGGCCGCCTCGACGTCCGACTGCAAGACGGCCACCTCGCGCTTCAAGCTCTCCATGCGCGCCGCTTCCTGCTCCTGCTTTTCGCGCACGGTCGCCCGCAGCTGACCGACCTCGGAGTGCAGCTCTTGGCGCACGCGGCGCAAGTCGTCGAGCTGCGACAGCCGCTCCAAGTTCATGCTGCGCTGCTGCAGCCGCTGGTGAAACGAGGCGTTCTCCTTGTCCACCGTCGACAACCCATCGGTGAGCAGGCTGATGATCTGGCGGAATTCGGCGTCGCGATCGCCCAAGTTGCGCTTGATGCGGGCGGCGAAGTCGAACACCTCGTCGCGGCTCTCGGCCAGCTGATCCTTGATCTCGGGCGGCATCGGCTCGGCCTGCAGCGCGTCACCGACGAGGTCGAGGTTGCGCTTGAGCGTCTCGGCGCCGATCTCGTCGACGTCGAGCGCCAGCTCCTTCATGCACGACAAGAAGCCGCGCGCCGCCTCGACCAACAGCGCTTCGCGTCCGCGCAGCCGCTTGATCTCGGGACCTAGCGCCACCTGAGGCGGACGTCTCCGCTGAAAAATTTTCACGATACAGATCCAATCGAGCCGACCGCGTGTGACTTGAGCGCCTATCTGTAAGTCCTTGTGTCAGTAGCGGTTGCGTGACGGGGAATGCAACGGGCGTCACGGTTTTTTCTTTACTGTCGGGCGCCATCTTCTATGCTGCGCCAGTGACGCAGTCGCGCGGCTTGGCAATCGGCGACAGCGTCGGCAAGTACCGCATCACCGACAAGATCGGCCAAGGCGGCATGGGCGAGGTCTTCGGCGCCGTGCACGACGGGCTCGGTCGCGACGTCGCCGTGAAGGTCCTGCGCGCCCGCTTCGCCGACGACGAGCAGCTCCTCGCCCGCTTTTGGCAGGAGGCCGAGGCCGTCTCGCGCATCGGCCACGCCAACATCGTCTCCGTCTACGACTTCGGGCGCACCGAGGCCGGCGAATCCTATTACGTCATGGAGCGCATCGCCGGCGAGAGCTTGGCCGCGCGCCTGCGCCGGGAGCCGTCGCCGTCGCCGGCCGAGATCGACGCCATCTTCGGGCAGATCTGCCGCGCGCTCGCGGCCGTGCACGCGCGCGGCATCATCCACCGCGACTTGAAGCCCGACAACGTGCTCCTGCAGACGCAGCCGAGCGGCTGGCCGCACGTCAAAGTGGTCGACTTCGGCGTGGCCAAGGTGCGCGGCACGACGCTCGGGCAGGCGCCGGGAAATTTGACGGCTGCGGGCACGTTGTTGGGCACGCCGGCCTATATGGCGCCCGAGCAGATCATGGCGGCGCAGCACGTCGATGGCCGCGCCGACGTCTATTCCTTGGGCGCGATGCTCTATCAAGCGCTGACCGGCGCGCCGCCGTTCGTGGGCGAGGAGCTGGCGGTGCTGATGGCGCACGTGCGCGACGACGTGGCCGCGCCGTCGACGAAGCGGCCGGGCATCGCGCCGGCGATGGACGCGCTGGTGCTGCGCGCGCTGGCCAAGGAGCCGGAGAAGCGGCCTCCCGACGCGGGCGCGTTCGCGGCCGAGCTGCACGCCGTCGTCGTCAGCGCGACCGCCGCGCCGGCGCCGCCGCTGACGCCGGCGCCGGCGAAGTCGTCGCGACGGCTGGGCGCGTTCGTCGTCGGCGGCGCCGCCGTCATCGCCGCGATCGGCCTCGGCTGGCGCGCGCGGCGAACGCCTACGGCGCCGGCGATTCCGACGATCGCGGCGCCGGCGAAGCGGACCAGCCCCGAGCGCGGACGGCAGCTGATGGAAGCGGCGTTGGCGGGCGAGCCGGTCGATCGGCGCGCGGCCTTGTTGGCGATCGCTCAATTGCACGCGCGGCGCGGCCTCGACGCCGTCACGCGCGCGCTCGGCGACGGCGAGCCGGAAGTGCGCCGCGCGGCCGCGGAGGGCGCGCGCGCCATCGGTCAGCCGAGCGACGGCGCGCTGCGAGCGGCGTTGGCGCAGGCGGCGGAGGCGTCGGGCGGCTCGCTGGCGCTCGACATCGCCGTCGCCCGCGCCGCGCTCGGCGACGACGGCGTGCTCGACGAGCTCAACCGCGCGCGGGCCTCGACCGACGCGAGCACGCACCTGAAGGCGACGCTGGCGCTGGCCGATCGCAAGAAGCTGCCCCCGTCCGAGCTGCACGCCGCGCTCGCCGTCGCGCCCGCGACCCGACGCGCGCTGCGCTGGGACGCGTACGCCACGCTCTATCGCCTCGGGGACGCCGGCTTTCGCGCCGAGCTGTTGGCGGCGCTCGCCGGTGAGGACGATCGCGCGGCGCTCGACGCCGCCGTGACGCTGGCCGCGGCGGGCGACGCGCGCGGCCGGCAAGCGCTGGCGACGCTGGCCAAGAGCGACGACGCCACCGTGCACGCCGAGGCCGAGGCGCAGCTGGCCGAAGCCGGCGACGCGGCCGCGCGCGACGTCGTCACCTTGCGGCTCGGCGGTCGCGACGTGGCGGCGCGGCAGCGCGCGGCGTTGGCGCTGGCTCGGCTGGCGCAGAAGAGCGGCGACGGCGGCGCGCTGGCGGCGTTGGCGCGCGCGCTCGGCGACGACGATCGCGTCGTGCGTCTGACCGCCGCCGCCGCATTCTGGAGCGTCTCGTGAAGCTGTGCAGCGTCTGCCACCGCGTCTTCGCCGACGACGACCCGCGCTGTCCCGACGACGGTGAGACCTTGGCCCACGATCCGCTCATCGGCACGTCGCTGGGCCCGTTCGCCGTCGCCGGCTGGCTGGCCGAAGGCGGGCTCGGCATCGTCTACTACGGCGAGCACACCGGCATCCATCGGCCGGTGGCGGTGAAGCTGCTCAAGCCGGCGCTCATGTCCGACGAGGCGGCGCGACGACGCTTCTTCACCGAGGCGCAGGTCGTCGCCAAGCTGCAGCATCCCCATCTCATCGACATCTTCGACTTGGGGACGGCGCCGGATGGTCGCGTCTATTACGTCATGGAGCTCTTGCAAGGGCGGACGTTGGCGGCGCGCATGGCCGAGTCGCCGCTGCCGTTCGCCGACCTCGTGCCGATCGTGCGCGACGTGTGCGAGGCGCTCGGCGTCGCGCACGCCATCGGGCTCGTCCACCGCGACCTCAAGCCGGCGAACCTGTTCCTCGTCGAGCGCGCCGGCGAGGCGCCGTTCGTCAAGGTGCTCGACTTCGGCATCGCCAAAGTGATCGGCGGCAACGACTCCGCGCCCGAGCAGCTGACGCGCACCGGGCATCTGTTGGGCACGCCGCAGTACATGGCGCCCGAGCAGATCGACGGCGGTACGGTCGACATTCGCGCCGATGTCTATGCGCTCGGCGTCATCGTGTACGAGCTGGCGACGGGGACGCTGCCGTTCGCGGCGCAGACCGTGGGCGGGCTGTTGAAGGCGCACCTGGTCGAGGCGCCGCCGCGGTTCGATGCCGCGCGCTTGGCGCCGGGCGTGCCGGCGGCGCTGGAAGCCGTGGCCTGGAAGGCGCTGCGCAAGCTGCCCGACGAGCGCTACGACTCGGCGCGCGCGCTGGCCGACGACTTGGGGCGCGCGGCGCGCGGCGAGCCGACGGCGGCCGAGGCCTGGTGGCGGCAGCAGCTCAGCGACGGCAAAGTGGCGCGCGATCGGCTGCCGTCGACGGTGGCGGCGACGGCCGAGCGGCCGGCGCCGGCGCGCCGTGGCCGAGCCCGCGTGGGCGTGGCGGCGGGCGCGATCGCGGTCGCCGTCGCCGCCGGCGGGCTGTGGTGGGCGCGCGGCCGGCATTCGCCGCCGCCGCCGGCGCCGATTGCAGCGACCGCGAAGCCGAAGAAGCCGCGCTCGCGCCTGCCCGAGCTGCATTCGCAGGCGCTCGGCATCTTGACGACGGCGCTCAAGGACGGCGACCCGGCGGTGCGCGCGCAGGCCATCGCCGCGCTCATGAGCGGCCGTGACGCGCGCCATCGCACGCTTATCGAGCCACTCGTCGACGACGCCGATTTGTCGGTGCGCGCGGCGGCGGCGGCGGCGTTGGCGGGCCTGGGCGCGCACGCGTCGCAGCCGGCGCTCCGGCGCGTCGTGGGCGCGCCGCCGCGGCTCGACGTCGCCGTGGCCGCGGCGCTGGTGCAGCTCGGCGACGACTCGGTGCTGGCGCCGCTGCGCCTGACGATGACCAAGGGCGACGACGCGACGCGGCTGAGCGCGGCCTTGGCGCTGGCCGATCGCGATCCGGCGGCCCGCGCGCTCTTGACGCGGCACCTGGCCGGCGCGCCGGCGAACGACCCGGCGTCGGCGGCGATCGCCGCGCGTTTGGCGACGCGAGACGCGGCGGCGCGCGACGCCATCGCCGCCGAGTTACAGGCCGCGAGCCCGGCGCGGCAGCTGACCGCCGCGACGACGCTGATGCGCCTCGGCGACGAGCGCGGCCACGCGCGGCTGGGCGAGCTCGCCGCTGCCGAGACGCCGCTCGGCCTCGTCGCCTGCCGCGCGCTGGCTCAGCTCGACGATCAGACCTGCTTCGGCCGCTTTACGCGCGTCGTTCGCGATGATCAGCGGCCGCCGGGCGAGCGCGCCGTGGCCGCCGCCGGCTTGGGCGCGTCGGGCGAGAAGTCGGCGCTCGACGATCTGGCACGGCTGTTCGACGCCGGCGAGCCCGAGCTGCGCGTGGCCGCGGCCGGCGGCGTGCTGGCGATTTGGGGCGCCGATCCGCACGCGCTGGCCGCGCAGTCGACCGATTGGGCCACCAGCGCGCTCGCCGACGACGCCTGGAACGTGCGCGAGCAAGCGGCGACCGTGCTGGCCGACGCCGAGCCGACGACGGCGCTGCCGCTGCTCGGCCGCGCGCTGCACGATCGTCAGCCCGAGGTGCGCCGCGCCGCCGCGTCGTCGCTCGGTCGCGCGCGGTCGCCCGAAGCCGTGGCGTTGTTGGGCCAAGCGCTCGACGACAGCCAAGGCGACGTGCGCGTGACGGCGCTGCGCGCGCTCGGCAAGATGCAGCAGCCGTCGGCCAAGCCGCTGTTGGCGCGGCATCTCGATCGCGCCGGCACCAACCAGGCCGAGCGCGTCATCGCCGCCGGGCAGCTGGTCAAGCTCGGCGATCGCAGCCGCGTCGGCGAGCTGACGTCGGCGTTGACGGCCGCCGATCCCGAGCTGCGGCGCGTGGCCGTCGAGGAGGCGGCGGCCGATCCGGCGCTCGGCCGCGACGCGGCGCACACGGCGCTCGGCGATCGCAACTTCGGCGTGCGCCTGACCGCGGCGCTGCAGCTGGCGCAACAGGGATCGAACGAAGGCGTCGCCGTCTTGCAAGAGGCGCTGAAGCAGCGGGGCAGCGGCGCCGCCGTCGAGTCGGTCGACGCGTGGATGGCGCTCGGCCATCTCGGCGTCGCGCCGGCGGTGCAGCTGTCGCCCAAGGCGCTGCTCGATTCGGGCAGCTTGGAGGTGCGCTTGGCCATCGTCAGCGACGGCGCACGCCTCGAGCCGGCGCAGGCGGCGTCGCTGTTGCGGCACGCGCTCGACGACCGCGACTGGCGCGTGCGGCTGCGCGCGCTCGACGGCATCGACGCGCTCGGCGGCTCCGTCGGCGCCCTGCGCCTGCAGCTGTTCAAGCGCGCGCTCGTCGACGCCGACGGCGGCGTGCGCGCCAAGGCCGGCCTCCTGTACGCGCACGCCGCGCCGCGCGACGCCGACGACGTCGAAGCGGCGCCGGCCGTGGCCGCGCCCGATTCTGGGCGTCGTCGCCGATCTGGCGCCCGCGGCCGACCTGGCGCCGCGCGCCGATTCTGGCGACGGGCGCCGACTTGGCGCCGCGCGTCGATCCGGCGCCCGCGCTGCGCGCCGAGGACGCGCGTGAAGAGGCGCAGCTGGCGATGACGTCGGCCGCGATCGCCCTCGAATCCGGCCATTACGACGCGGCCATCGCCGGCCTCCAAAAGGCGCACAAGCTCGATGCACATCTGCGCGTCTATTTCCCGCTCGGCGAGGCCTATCGCAAGCAGGGCGACAACGAGCGCGACCCGAATCGCCAGCGCGCGGCCTACGCCAAAGCCATCGCCGCCTACGCCAAAGCCAACGACCCGCGCGCCCAGAGCTACGCGGCTGAGCTGCAAGAACGCCTGAAATGAGTGGTAAAATCGGCGGATGAGCTCCGCCTCGACGTCGCGTCGCTTGCACCTCGGTTGCGGTCGCTCCATCTTGCCGGGCTGGATCAACCTCGATTCGTTCGCGCTGCCGGGCGTCGACGTCGTGGCCGATCTCGACCAGTGCGCGCACAAGCCGCTGCCGTTCGCCGACGACAGCATCGACGAGATGATGGGCCGTCACGTGCTCGAGCACGTGCGCGACGCGCTGCCGCTCATGGCCGAGCTCTATCGCGTCGCCAAGCCCGACGCGCACGCCATCTTCATGGTGCCGCACGGCGCCAGCGACGACGCCTACGAAGATCCGACGCACGTGCGCCAATATTTTCCGCAGTCGTTCGGCTATTTTTCGCAGCCGTTCTATTGGCGCGCCGACTACGGCTATCGCGGCGATTGGCAGCCGGAGCAGCTGATCTTGAAGGTGTCGAAGGCGCGCTACGAAGGTAAAAGCGTGCAGCAGGTGATGGCGGACGTCATGAGCCTGCGCAACGTCGTGCTGGAGATGACGGTGGGGTTGCGCGCGGTCAAGCCGGCGCGCGAGCCGCGGCGGGAGCTGCAGCAGCAGCCGCGCATCGAGCTGACGCTGGAATAGGCTAGTACCTCGCCACAGTGATTTCGACCGATCCGCGCCGGTCTTCGACGTCCATGGCTTCGTTGCGTATTCCTTCGTCGTCGCGCCTCGCCCTGAACGCCGAATCCGCGCCGGGGACCCAGCAAAATCACCGTGGCGAGGTACTACGTGAAGACGTCGGCGACGTACTGGCCTTGGCGTTCGCGCTCGTCGAGCCAGCGGCCGGCTTCGTCGTCGCTGCAGCCGGTGGCGTCTTGGCGAATGCGCGCCAACGTCTCACGCACCGCCGGCGCCATGCGCGCGCCGTCGCCGCAGACGAAGACGACCGCGCCGCGCTCGATGAGCGCCTGCACGCGCGCCCGCTCTTTCCACAAGCGATGCTGCACGAACATGACGTCGCCGGCCGGCTGACGGAAGAACGCTGGCAACAGCTCGACGACGCCCTGCGCCTGCCAGCCGGCGAGCTCGTCGCGATAGAGGAGATCGACGTCGGGGTGGTCGCAGCCGAAGAAGAGCAGCGTCTCGGCGGCCGGGCCGGTGCCGAGCGCGCGCTCCTCGACGAAGCCGCGGAACGGCGCCATGCCGCTGCCGGCGGCGACGAGGATCATCGGCGTCATCCGATCGGCCGGCGGATGAAACGGCGTGTTGGGCGCGCGCACGCTGACGGCCACGGTGTCGCCCGGCTGCAGGCGCGCCAAGTGGCCCGACGCCGTGCCGCGATAACGGCCGCGCCCCGACCACGCCGGCGCGTCGACGACGGCGACGGTGAGCGTGCACTTGGTCGCGCCCGCCAGCGGTGACGACGAGATCGAATACTGCCGCGGCCGCATCGCCGGCACCATCTCCAAGAACGCCGCGAACGACAGCTCGCAGGCCATGAACTCGTCCAGCAGATCGAGCACGCTCACGCGCTTCTCGAGGATGTGCGTACGATATTTGTCGGTGTCGTCGGCGAGCGCCTGCAGCCGCAGCTTTTCCGGCGGGCACTGCGTGGCCTTGGCCAGCGCGCCGACCTGCTGCCGCGTCGCCGGCGTCGCCAGCTCGACGTGTCGCGTCAGCAGCTCACCGACGGTGATGGCGCGATCGGTGGGCAACGAAGCGGCGCCGGCGCGCGTCGCGTGCAGCTGCACGATGCGATCGGTCGCCAGCCGAAAACGCCGCGCCGCGCGCTCGACCTGCGCCGCGTCATTCTCCGGCAGCACGACCAGGTAGTCGCCCGTCCGATAGCGCATGCCGTCGGGGAGCTGCAGCTGCAGGTGACGCTTCGATCGACCGAGCGGCGACGTCATGTCGACGAGCTCGCGGTTCTCGAGGACCGTCGCGCGCGTCACGCCGTGCTGCGCGCACAAGGCGTCGCTGCCGCTGTCGACGCGCTCGATCTCGTAGAGCGCGCCCGTGGCCGCCTGGGTGGTGACGTCGAAGGCGCGATCGATCGCGACGGTGGCCGGCGCGTACCACGCCTCGAAGTCGCCGAAGAAGTCGGCGCGGGCGTCGGCTTCGCCGCGCGCGGTCAGCCGCTCGGCGCCGGCGGCGGCGAGCCGCTCGTCGATGCGCGCCGGGATCGCCTGATACGTCGCGGCCCAATCGCGGTTGCCGCAGCCGAAGACGGTGTAGCGCAGGCCGCGCAACGCGCCGGCGGGCACGCTGTCGAGCCACTCGCAGAAGCGGCGCGCGTTGTCGGGCGGCGCGCCGTTGTACGACGCCGTGACGACGAACAGCGCGCCGGTGGTCGGCAGCTTGCCGGCATAGTCGTCGAGCGGCGCGACCGTCGCCGCGTAGCCGCGGCCGAGCGCGTCGCCGGCCACGCGGCGCGCAAACGCCTCCGACGAGCCGGAGTTGGAGCCGAAGAGCACGAGTAGCGGCGTCGCGTGCGCGCCTTCGCCGAGCGGCGCCGGCGGCAGCGGCGGGGGAGTCGCGACTTTCGCCGTCGGGACATGACGCGCGCCGGGTGCCTTCGCTTTTGCGCGCACGGTCAAACCCTCGGGCTTGAGCGTCAGCGTCTCTTTGACTTGCAGCTGATAGCCCGGCTTCAGCGTCAGATCGAAGCGCTGCAGCATCATCGCCAACGCCAGCGCCGCTTCCTGCATGGCGAACGGCCGGCCGATGCAGGCGCGCTGACCGTGACCGAACGGCTTCCACGCGTTCACCGGCAGCTGCTCGCGACGGCCGGGCGCGAAACGCTCGGGATCGAACGTCTCGACATCGTCGCCCCAGACGGCCGGATCGCGGTGCAGCATCGGCGTCAACACCGTGATCTGCTCGCCCGCGGCCACCTCGTAGCGGCCATCGAGCACGACGTCTTGCTTGGGATACAAGGCGTAGGCCGGCGCCGTCGGCCACAGCCGCAGCGACTCGCGCAGCACCTGGTCGAGATAGACGAGCTCCGGCATCTGCTCGAAGCGCGGCGGCTGACCGTCCAGCACCTCATCGAGCTCACGCTGCACGCGCGCCAGAACCTCGGGATGCTCGAGCAGCTGATAGGTCGTGAACGACAGGAGGCCGCTCGTCGTCTCGTGGCCGGCGATGAGGAACGTCACCATCTGATAGCGGACGTTGACGTCGTCGAGCCCTTCGCCCGTCTGCGGGTCGCGGCCGGCGAGCATGAGGCCGAGGAGGTCGCGCGCCTGGTCGTCGGGATTGCGACGGCGCTCGGCGATCAGCTCGTCGACGATGCCGTTCATATAGGCGATGTCTTCCGAATATTGCCGCTGCGTCATCAGCATGAGGCGGGTCTGCAGCGGCAGGCGCCGCGAGCGACCGCCCGCTTCCGCCAACGACCGCACCATGGCCTCGACGAACGGATGCATCTCGCGCTGATAGAAGCTGTTGAAGCGATAGCCGAAGCCGCACAGCGCGATCGTGTCCAGCGTCAGCCGCGTCATGTTGTCGGTGACGTCGAGGTCGACGTCGGCGCCGAGGCGCTCCCACTTCGTCAGCATCTGGTCGGCGATGTCGACCATGGCGTCGAAGTAGCCGCGCATCGCGCCCGGGCCGAACGCGGGCATGAGGATGCGGTGCGCGCGGCCCCAGTTGGGCTCGTCGGTGCGCGAGGTGAACAGGCCGTCGCCGGCGAAGTCGCGAATCTGCACGAGCGGTCCCGACAGGAGCTTGTCGAAGCGCGTCTCGTCCGAGACTTCGTCGACGAGCGCGTGCGAGCCGATGACGAGCGTGCCGCGGGTCGGCAAGGTCAGCCGATAGATCGGGCCGAGCTCGTGGCCGAGCCGCATCAGCGACTGAATCAGATGGTCGCCATCGAGCTCGGGCAGATGGCCCACGAGCGGGCGCAGCTTCGGCTGCGGAATCGGCGTGTAGACGCGGGAGGCGCGGCTGATCATGGGACAGTCCTCCTGTTGACTTATCGAACTATAAGTTCACGCTATCCCGATCGTCAAGTGACAAACACGCAATGCAGATAACGTTTCATGACTGAAACGTGCGTGAAACTGCGTTGTGTGACGCCAGAAACGCAAAACAGTCGCGTGATGACGCGATATTTGACGCCAGGTCTACGAGATGAAAAAGGAAAAGATGGGTGCGGCTGGGTGACGACTACGCGAGCGGGACGGTGAACTGGAACGTGCTGCCGCGGCCGACTTCGCTCTCGACCCAGATGCGGCCGTGGTGCGCTTCGACGATGCCCTTGGCGATGAAGAGGCCGAGGCCGGTGCCTTGGCGCGCCGTCGTCTCGACCTGCCAGAAGCGCTCGAAGATGCGCGGCTGCGCCTCTTTGGGGATGCCGGGGCCGGCGTCGGCGACGATGAAGTGGGCGACGTGGCCGGTCGTGCGCGCGCCGATGCGGACGATGCTGCCGGCGGGCGAGAACTTGATGGCGTTGCCGATGAGGTTGGAGAAGACCTGCAACAAGCGGCCGCGGTCGCCGAGCAGGATGCGGCCGGTGGCGTCGTGGTCGATGTCGAGCGCCACCTGCTTGGCCGAGGCGATCGGCTGCATCAGCTCGAGCACGTCGCGCAACAGGTCGTCGACGAGCGTCGGCTTGGGCTCGATGACGAGGTGACCGGCCTCGATGCTGGCGAAGGAGAGCAGATCGCGGATCAGCGACTCCATGCGCTCGGTCGAGCGCTTGATCGTGTCGGCGTACTTCTGCAGCCGCGCCGGATCGGGCGCGCCGGCGCTGCGCGTCAGGAGCGCGGCCGCCATCGACACGGCGCTCAGCGGGCTGCGCAGATCGTGCGAGACGATGGCCAAGAGATCCTCGCGCACGCGCACGGCCTGCTGCGCCGCTTGATACAATCGCGCATTGTCGAGCGCCAGCGACGCGCGCTGCGCCAAGTCCTCGAGCATCGCCAGGTCGTCGGCGTCGTAGCGGCGATCGGACTCGGCGAAGGCGAAGGTCACGGCGCCGATCGTCTTGTCCTCGGACTTGAGCGGCACGATGATGTAGGACTGCGCGCCCAAGCGCGCCAACAGCGGATCGCCCGACGCGGCCAGCGCGGCCGCCAGCGGCGGCGAGCACAGCGTCACCAGCTCCGACGCGCCGGTCGCGAGCACCTTGGAGACGCCGAGCGGCGCGTTCGGGTCGACGGTGAAGCGGGCGCTGGGGATCTCGCGATCGTGCGTGTCCGGCTGCCAGTGCGCGCGCGCGGCGCGCTCGTAGCTGCAGTCGTCGACGAGGCGATCGACGACGCACCAGTCGGCGACGTCGGGCACGACGAGGCGCGTGAGCGTCGTCAGTCGCGCCGCGGTGTCGAGCGGCCCCGCGAACAGCGTGCTCGTCGCTTGATACAAGAAGGCGATGCGCCGCTGCGCCGCTTCGGCGTCGGCGCGCGCCCGCCGCTCGCTGCCGGCGTCGTCGGCGGGCACGGCCTCGAGGCCCGCCAGCGCGTCGACGGCCTGCGCGCGCGCCTGGTCATCGAGCGTCCCCAAGCGCTCGCGAACCAAGGCCAACAGCTCGCTCATCGATGACATCTCACGGCAACCGTTGGTTTAAGCATTCAGGTGGCAACTGCAAGGTATTTACACGAGCTCGTTGAGGCGCGCGGAGATCAGGCTGAGCGGCAGGACTTGATCGGGCAGGCCGGCCTGGATCGCGGCCCGCGGCATGCCGAAGACGATCGAGCTCTCCTCGTCCTGCGCGATGACGAGGCCGCCCGCGTCGCGCAGGTGGCGCAGGCCGGAGACGCCGTCGTCGCCCATGCCGGTCAAGATGAGCCCGACCGCGGCCGCGCCGACGTGCTTGGCGACGCTCTCGAACAGAAAGCTGCCCGAGGGACGAAAGCCACCGACGGGCGGCGCGTCGCTGATGATGACGACGTCGTTGCTGCCGACGCCGAGGTGACGGTTGTCGGGGCTCAAGTAGACCGTGCGCGGCTGTAGGGTTTCGCCGTGCTGCGCGACTTTGACGTGGAGCTTGCACGCCTTGTCGAGCCAGCTGGCGAGGCCGTCGGCGAAGCCGAGCGCGATGTGCTGCACGACCAGCATCGGCGCCGGAAAAGTGGCCGGCAGCTCGGTCAAGATGCGATGCAGCGCCGCCGGCCCGCCCGTCGACGCGGTCAGCGCCACCAGCCGCTTCTTGTCGCCGAGCGCGGCCGGGCGCGGGCGCGCGACGATGGGCTCGCCCACCGGCGAGGCCGAGGCGATGCGCCGCACCGTGCGCACCTGCGCCATCGATTTTACCGTCGACAACAGATAGCGGCACTCGCGCTCGAACTCGGGCGACTGCGGCGCCGGCGGCTTGGCGACGACGGCGAGCGCGCCGGCGCGCATGGCGTCCATCGAGACCATGACGTCGCGCGTGTCGAGCGTGCCCGACATGACGACGATCGGCGTCGGCGCCTCCGACATGATCTGCCGCGTCGCTTCGAAGCCGTCGACGCGCGGCATCTGGAAGTCCATCAGCACCAGGTTGGGACGTAGCCGCTTGGTCAGCTCCAAGCCCTGCTCGCCGTCTTTGGCCTCGCCCACGACTTCGATCTCGGCGTCCGAGCGCAAGATCGCGCCCAAGAGCGCGCGCGCCGTCGCTGAATCATCTACGAGCAGTACACGAACCATGGGTCAGTCCCTCACGAGCTGGGCGATGGTGTCGAGGAGCATGGTCTGGTCGAAGCCGCTCTTGACCAGATAGGCGCTGGCGCCGAGACGGAGGCCGCGCGTGCGATCCTCCGCGCTTTCACGGCCGGTGACGAGGACGAAGGGCAGCTCGCGATAGCGCGGCGACCCGCGCACGGCCTCGAGGAAGCCGAGGCCGTCGAGGTACGGCATCTCCAAGTCGCTGACGATGACGTCGATGTCGGCGCCGCGCTCCTGCAGGATGCGCCAGGCCTCGGCGCCGTCGGCGGCGGGCGTGACCTCGTAGCCGGCCGATTCCAAGATGCTGCGCTCGAGGCTGCGCGTGGTGATGGAGTCGTCGGCGAGCAGGACGCGTCGTTTGCGCGCGCCCGAGCTGCGGCGGCCGGTCAAGGCCACGCCCGGCCGGCTCAGCGCCAGCGACACCAGCTCCGGCACGTTGACGATGAGCACGACCTCGCCGTCGGGCAGGCGGCCGGAGCCGACGACGCGACGCAAGCCGCTCAAGCGCGGCGGCAAGGCGCGGACGGTCAATTCGCTCTCGTCGCTCAGCTCGTCGACGCCGAAGGCGACGGCGCGGCCGCCGGCTTGGCAGACGGCGAGCGGCACGAAGTCGCGGCCCGGCAGCGCCGCGCCCGGCAGCTCGAGCGTCGCGCCGAGCGACGCCACCGGCAAAGGCGCGCCGTCGGTGAGCACGCTCTGCCGGCCTTCGACCGAGCGCAACGCGTCGACGCGCACGCGCAGGAGCGAGCGCACGTGCTGCGTCGGCAAGGCCAGCGGCTGACCGCCGGCGCGCACGATGACGGCGCGCAAGGTCGCCAGCGACACCGGCACGCGCAAGGTGAACTGCGTGCCGTAGCCGGGCTGCGACTCGACGTCGACGGTGCCGCGCATGGCCTCGATGCGCGTGCGTACGATGTCGAGCCCGAGGCCGCGGCCGGAGACGTCGGTGACGGCGCCGGACGTCGACAGGCCGGGCTCGAAGATGGCGCGCATGAGCGTGGCGGCGTCCTCGGGCGCGACCTCGCCGCGACGGGCGACGGCGGCGCGCACGGCGTGCAGGTCGAGCCCGCGGCCGTCGTCGCGCACGCGCACCTCGACGGCGCCGCCGCGCGCCTCGGCCTCGATGACGATGCGGCCGGTCGCCGGTTTGCCGGCCTGGCGGCGCGCGTCGGGCGACTCGAGGCCGTGATCGACCGCGTTGCGCACGAGGTGCAAGAGCGGCTCGCGTAGCCCCGACAAGACCGAGCGATCGAGCTCGGCGCCGCCGTCGCGCACTTCGAGCTCGACGGTCTTGTGGCGCTCGCGGGCGATGTCGCGCGCCGCCCGCTCGAGGCCGCGCGTCGCCTCCGTGAACGGCAGGAGGCGCACCTCGTGCACGCTGTCGTGCAGCCGATCGGCCTCTTGCGCCACCGCGCGATGCGACGCCGCCGCCAGCTGCGCCAGCTGATGCAGCTGCCGCGTCGTCGGCGGTCGCGACGTTTGCGCCAGCTCTTGCAGCGCCGCTTCGACGCGCTCGAGCCGCCGCACGGCCACGCGCAGCTCGCCCGCGTGCGCGACGAGCGCGTCCAGCTTGTCGTTGGCGATGCGCGCCGTCGTCTCCATGGGCGCGGCGGCGTCGTCACGCGCGCTGGCGCCGCTGTCGCTCGTCGCCGCGGCGGCCAGCGGCGCGTTGGCGTCGCTTGTCGCCGGCGTCGCCGTGTCGCCGGCGAGCCGCTGCTTGAGCGCGACCAGCGCCGCGGCGTCGACGTCGCCGCGCGCCAACGCCGCGCCCGTCGCCGCCATGGCGTCGGCGACCGCGAACAGCGTCGCGAAGGTCTCAGCCGGCGGCGAGAGCGGCCCCGCGCGCAGCCGACCGAGCGTGTCCTCGAACGCGTGCGCCAGCTCCGCCAGCGGCGTCACGTCGACGGCGCGCGCGCCGCCTTTGATCGTATGCACCGCGCGCAACAGCACCTGCAAGAGCTCGTCACGCTGCGGCCCCGCCGGCGCGCGCTCGAGCGCCAGCAAGGTCTCGCCGATCGTCCGCGCGTGCTCACCCAGCTCCTCGGAGAAGGCGGCGCGCAGCTGACGAATGAGCTCGTTCTTCTCCACGATCGTTGCGGCTTAACCGGCGACCAAGCTCTGCAGCCGCGTCCCCAAGGCGCTCAAGCTCTGCGCCGTCTGCTCCGTTTGCCGCGTCGCCTGCAGGTTCTGCTGCGTGACCGTATTGATGTTGCGCATGGCGCCCGAGATCTGCGACATGCCCGTCGCCTGCTGCCCGGCCGACGCCGAAATCTGCGCCACCGACTGCGCCACCTCGGCCGTAATCTCCGCCAGGCTGCGAATCGTCTCGCCCGCGTCCTGCGCCGCTTTGACGGCCGCGTTCATCCCGCGCGTGCCCTCTTCCGTCGACAACACCGCCGTGTTCGACATCTTTTGAATCTCGGACAAGATGCGCCGCACCTGCACCGTCGCCGCCTTCGATTGCGTCGCCAGCTCCTTGATCTGCCCGGCGACGACCTGAAAGCCGCGCCCTTGCTCGCCGGCGCGCGCCGCTTCGACGGCCGCGTTCAGCGACAAGAGGTTCGTCTGATCGGCGAACTCGTTGATCGTCGTCAGCACTTCGCCGATGGTCTGCGTCTGCTCGGCCAGCGCCAAGATGCTGCGCGCCACCTGGTCGGCCTGCGTCTTGGCGCGATCGAGCAGCGTCACCGACTCGTCGACGGCGCGGCGACCGCCGACGGCGATCTCGTCCGAGCGGCGCGCCGAGTCGGCCACTTTGCGCGTCCGCTCCGCCGACTGCTCCGACGTCTGCGACACCTGATTCACCGTCGACACGACCTGCGCCACCGCCGCCGACTGCTCTTGCACGCCGGCCGCTTGCTGCGCCGTCGACGCCAACAGCTCCGACGAGGCGCCGCCCAGCGTCTGAATGCCTTCGGACAGCGCGTCGAGCGTCTTTTTGCGCTCTTGCGCCTCCTTCGCCAGCTGCGCCTCGGCCCTTTGCCGCGACTCGCTCATGCGGTTGAAGGCGCGCGACAGGTCGGTCAGCTCGTCGTTGCCCGGCACGTCGACGCGCACGTCGAGCGCGCCGCGACCGACCTGCTCCACGCCGTCGAGCAGCGTCGCCAGCGGCTTCGTGATCGAGCGCGCGACGAGAAAGGCGCCCACGCCGACGACGAGCAGGCTCAAGATCATGCCGCCCAAGCTGATGGCGTTGGCGGCGCCGACGGCGGCGGCCGACTCCTCTTTGCGGATGTTGAGCAGCCGCTCCTCTTCGGCTTTCATCTCGTCGACGACCGTGCGCGCGGCGTCCATCGTCTTCTTGCCGACGCCCTCTTTGACGTGCGCTTCGGCGCCGGTCATGCCGCCTTTGCGCCGCGTCTCCACCAGATCGTCGGCGATGGCGAGGCGTTTGCGCGCCAGCTCCTCGAGCTGAAATACGCGCACCTGCTCGCTCGGGTTGTCATTGGTGAGCGTGCGCACGGCGGCGAGCGGCTCGCGGATCTTGTCGTGCGCCAGCGTCAGCGGCTCGAGGTAGTCGTCGACGCCGGTCAGCGCATAGCCGCGCGCGCCGGTCTCGGCATCGATGAGATAGGACAGCACCTGCTCCAAATTGCGCTCGACCTCGTACGTATGGGTGAGCCATTTGGTGGTGTCGTCGAGCCGCTTGGCGCTCTTGTACGAGGCCAACCCGATGGCGATGACGGCCAGGAGCGAGATGGAAAAGCCGACGGTGATGCGAGAGCCGATGCGCATGCTCGTACGTCTCCTTATCGCGGGCGGGTGCTGCCGAAGTCGAGGCGTGGATCGGCGATGAGCGCGGCGCCGTCGAGGACGGTGCAGCCGTCGCGGGTGACGCCGAGGACGAGGCGCGCGTCGGCCTCGCCGAGCGGATGCGGCGCCGTCAACAGCTCGGCCTGGGCGATGGCGTCGGTGTCGACGGCGCTGGCGACGATGAGCGCCAGCTCGTCGCGCGTGTCGCCGAGGATGAGCAAGAGCCGGTCGTCGGCGGGCGCGGCGACGGCGGCGCCGAGCAGCGCCGGCAAGTCGACGACCAGGATGAGATCGCCGCGCTGATGCGTGACGCCCGCGACGAACGGCGGCGTGCCCGGCAACGCCGCCAGCCGCTCGGCGCGCACGAGGCCGCGCACCCAACGGTCCGACAGCGCCCACGCGACGCCGTCGGTGGCGAAGCGCACGAGCGGCAACGTCGCCAGGGCCGCCGGCGTGGCCGCGACTTGCGCGAGCCGCCGCGCCCGGTCGACGAGGCGCGCGGTGAGCTGCTCGGCGGAGAGCACGTCGTCGTCGTTGGCGCGCGCCAGCTGGTCGAGCCGCGCCCGCGCCGCCGGCCAGTCGATCGCGTCGGCGGTAGTCTGTCGTTCGATGGGCAGCTGCTGCGGCGTCTTCATGCCGGGGCTCCGTCGCGGGTGAGGCGGGCGAGCTGATGGCGGGCGCGTTCGGCCAAGCTGCCGGCGGTCTCGCCGTCGCCGAGCGCGATGGCTTCGGCGGGCGGCCGCGGCGTCACCAGCGCCAGCGCGTTGCGATAGGAGCGGCGCGCGCCCGGCTCGTCGCCGCGCCGCTCGAGCAGCGCCGCCAGCATGAAGTGGGCGATGGCCAGCGTCGGATCGAGGTAGAGCGCGCTGCGCAAGGCGGCCAGCGCCTCGTCGCCGAGCCCGAGCTCGCCGGCGATGAGCGCGCGCTGCAGCTGCAGCTCGACGACGAGCGGCCGAGCGGCGAGCGCGCGCGTCACCTGCGTCAACGCCGCGCGCAGATCGCCCTCTTGCACCAGCTGGCGAACGTGCGCCGCGTCGCTGTCCGCTGCCGTCGCTGGGAGCGGCTGCGGTGGCGGCAGCGGCGTCGGCCGAATCGCGGTCAGCTTGCGCGGCGGGCTCTTCGGTCGCGCCAAGGCCAAGCCGCGCGCCGGCGTCGGCGGCGTCGTGCGCGGCGCCGGCGCCCGTCGCGTCGGCAGCGGCGGCGGCTGGCGCCGATAGACGATGCCGTGGTCGGTCGCCAGCGGATGGAGCGGCGCAAATTCGTGCAGCGGCGGATCGGACGGCGCCGTGAACAGCCAGCCGTCATCGCGCAGCGACGCATACAGCCGCCGCGCCACGGCCGCGATGGTGTCGCTGTCGAAGTAGATGAGCACGTTGCGGCAAAAGATGACGTCCATGCCCCACAAGCCGTTGACCAGCGACGGATACCCATCGCCGGCCAGGTTGAGGACGGAGAAGCTGACCCGCTTGCGCAGCGACTCGGCGACGGTGAAGTCGGTGCCGCCTTGCCGCAGATAGGCGCGCGCCGGGGCCGACTCGGCGCCGCGCAGCGACCAGGCGCGATAGACGCCGGCGCGGCCGCGCGCGATGGCCTTGGGCGAGATGTCGCTGGCGAAGACGTGCGCGCGCTCGCCGCATTGCGCGTGGTCGAGCAGCATCGCCAGCGTCCACGCCTCTTCGCCCGACGCGCAGCCGGCCGACCACAAGCGCAGCTCGGCCGCGTGGCCGCGCTCGCGATCGATCGCCGGCAAGACGACGTCGCGCAGATATTCGAGCTGCTGGCGATCGCGAAAGAAGTAGGTCTCGCCGACGGTGACTTCGGTGATGGCCGCTTCCCGCAACGTCGCGTCGACGAGCGCGCGCGCGGCGTAGCTCTCGCCGTCGCCGAGCTTTGCCTCTTTGGCCAGCCGCACCAGCGCCGTCTCCAGCTCCTGGCGTCGCTGCGGCGGCAAGACGAGGCCGGCCTCTTCGGCGATGAGCGCGGCCAGTTGGGCGACGGCGGGGCTCGACCACGCCTGCGGCGCGCTGCCGTCGCTCATCCGTTGGCCGCGGCGGCGACGGCGCGATCGAGGGCGTCCAGCTCGGCGTCGGAGAGAAAGCTGTCGAGATCTTGGATGAGGATGAGCCCGTCGCCCAGCGCATCGGCGGCTCTGACGATGCCGGCGACCATCCCCACGCCCGGCAGCGCCTCTCGCGCCGGGATGATCGCGTCCGGCGCCAGCGTCACCACGTCACTGACGTCGTCGACGCGCAGCGCCACCGAGCGACCGCGGCTGCGGGCCAGGATCAGATGGTCGCTCAGCTGCAGCGGCTTCGGCGGCAGGCGGAAGCGGCCGCGCAGATCGAGCACGGCGACGATGCGGCCGCGCCAATCGACGGCGCCTTCGACGAGCGGCGGCGCCGCCGGCAGCGGCGCGATCTGCACGGCGCGCGCGATCTCTTCGACCCGGTCGGCCGTGACGCCGTAACGCTGCCCGGCGAGAAGAAATAAGACGTAGGACTGCATCTAATCGATAGAAGCCGAGATTGCCGCGAAATGTCTGACGCTTCAATCGGGTCCGGCGTGAAAAATATGTATGCACCGCGGCGGGCGCGGCAACGGCTCGCCACTCGATTTTCTTCGGCGGGATGAAGGTGCGCGGGAGCTTACGTCAAGATGCCGCGCAGTAAGACTTCGATGACGGCCTCGGCGTAGCGCTCGATGTTATCGGGCGTGCTCAGGTCGAGGCCGAACGCGCGTCGCGCCGTCTCCGGCTGCGCGAACCCTTCGACGCTGGCGCCGACGATGATGAAGTAGAGCAGCCCGGGATCGAACGCGCGCACGGTGCCGTCGCGGGTCGCCGCTTCGATCTCGTCGCGAAAGAACTGCACGAGCGGCGACAGCCACTGCTGGTAAATCAGATCGAAGGCCTCGGAATCGCGGCGACCTTCGGTACGAATCAACCGCGACAAGAGCGGGCGCGTGCCGCTGAAATGCACCAGCGCGCGCAACAGCTCGCGCAGCCGCGCGGGCCGCGGCACATCGAGCTGGGCGGCGGCGGTCGTCGTCAGCTCGCCCTGCAGCTCGGTGAAGAGCTCGGCCACGACCGCCAGCCACAGCCCCTCCTTCGACTTGAAGTGGTGGTGAACCAAAGGCTGCGTGACCTGCGCGCGGCGGGCGATCCCCGCCGTCGTGGCGCCGGCATATCCGAGCTCGGCGAACTCCTGCGCGGCCGCGTCCAACAGGTGGCGCCGTCCCAGTGACGCCGTCATGTGCGCTCCATCGGCAACACCCTAACTGCAGCGCGGCAAGTCGGCAAAACAATCCGACTAAAATGACCTGCGACACTTTGCCGCAGGGGGGTGGAGTAGCGCTCGCACTACACTGATCGATGGCGATGCTGAGAGACCTCTTGCGAATCCTCTTGGTGGGCGCCTTCATCATCGCGGTGGGGGCGCTGCTGTCCGACGAAATGACGTCGTCCATGCTCGCCGCGTCACGGCAGGAGCTCGAGCTGAACGAGATCGTCACCCGCGATTCGGAGCGGCTCTTACGCAATATCGTCGACCTGACGACCAGTGTGCGCGGTTATGCGCTGAGCGGCGATGCGCGCTATCTCGATCCTTACGACGTGTCCGACGCCGCGTTACCGCTGCTGTTTTCCGATCTTCACCGCGCGCAGGCCTCCGACGTGGTCGGCGATCGCATGGTCAGCCGCATGGAGAAGCTGCTCGCGGACTGGCAGCGCGGCGTCAGCGATCCCATCGTCGTCAACCGCGCGCGTAGTGACTTTCCCCACGATCCCGCCGCCGGCGAGCGCGTCAACAGCACCGCGCAGCAGCTGTTGGCGCAGGAGCGCATCGAGGTCGACCGCTTTCGCGAGCATCAGGCCAACACCAAGCGCCGCGTGCAGGAGCAGCTCGAGCGGCAGCGCGGCCGGGCGCGCATGCTCATCAGCAGCGTCTTCTTCGTCGCCGGCGCCTTCATCGTCGTCGCCACGCTGCTGTTGAGCCGGCGCATGGGGCGCGGCATCACGCGCCTCGTCGAGGTGTCGGAGTCGATCGCCAACGCGCGCTTCGATGTCGAGATTCGCGACGAGCGCGACGATCTGGGCCGGCTGGCACATTCGTTGCGACTGACCGCGCGTCACCTCGAGCGGCGCACCCGCCAAAGCTCGGCGCTCCTGGCCGCCGGGCGCGCGCTGTCGGCGCCGGAGGCGCAAGGGCACATGCTGCCGGCGCTGCACGACGCCATTCGCGAGATCGTCGACTTGCAGCAGATGATGCTGCTGCGCATCGACGATGGCCGGCGCAGCATCGTCGACGTTCATCCGCCGCTGCCGCCGGAGTCGAAGGTGCCGCCGATGGACGAGCCGGGCCCGATCCGCGATAACGGCGCGCTCGCCTACGCCATCGCCACGCGGCGCAGCCTCATCGTGCGCGACATCCAAGACGACCGCTGGCCCGAGAACGCGGCGGTGCGTCGGCTCGGCGCCAGCTGGTACGTCTTCGTACCACTCGTCGCCAACGGGCGCGTCGAAGCGGTGCTCGGCGCCAGCGCCAACGACGGCGACGGCAACCACTATCACGGCGACCAGGCCTTCTTCGACCTGCTGGGGCAGCAGATCGCGGGCGCGCTCACGTCGGCGCGGCTGTATGGCGAGCTGGCCGAGCGCAACCTCGAGCTCGAGCGAGCGGGGCGGGCCAAGAGCGACTTCTTGGCGCTCATGTCGCACGAGCTGCGCACGCCGCTGAACTCGATTATCGGCTTCTCGCAGGTGCTGATCGACCAAAAGTACGGGCCGTTGACGGAGCGGCAAGCGCGCTATCAGCAGAACATCTACTCGAGCGGGCGCCATCTGCTGCAGCTCATCAACGACCTGCTCGATCTGTCGAAGATCGAGGCCGGCCGCTTCACCGTCGAGATCAACCGCTGCTCCTTGGGCGAGCTGGTGCTCGACGCGATGACGACGCTCAAGCCGCTGGCCGACGCCAAGCAGCTCGTCGTGCGCAATGTGACGCCGCCGCCGCCGGTGCGCGCCGACGCCTTGCGGCTGAAGCAGGTGCTGTACAACGTGCTGTCGAACGCCATCAAGTTCACGCCCGCCGGCGGCGCGATCACGCTCGGCCACGAGCTCGTCGATGACGACCGCACGGTGCGCTTCGCCGTCAGCGACACCGGCCCGGGAATCTCCGACGAAGATCAAGAGCGCCTGTTCTTGCCCTTCGTGCAGGTGGGGACGGCGGCGATGCAAGGGCTGGGCAGCGGGCTCGGCCTCTTGTTGTCGCGTCAGCTCATCGAGCTCATGGGCGGGCAGCTCGGCGTGCGCAGCACCATCGGTCAAGGCGCGACGTTCTACTTCGATCTGCCGCTGGCGCAGCCGCTGCCGCCGCGCGCGCTGCCCGAGCCGAGCGCGCCGCCGACGGCCGGCGCGACCACGGCGCCTTTGGCGCTCATCGTCGACGATCAGCTGTCGGCGCGCGAGCTGTTGCAAGAGGAGCTGGAGGCGCTCGGCTATCGCACGCTGTTGGCCGAAGGCGGCGATGAGGGGCTGCGGCTGGCGCGCGAAAATCGGCCCGACCTCGTCACGCTCGACATTCTCATGCCCGATATCGACGGCTGGGAGGTGCTGCGCCGGCTGCGCGCCGACGCGAAGTTGGCGACGACGCCGGTGCTCGTCATCAGCGTCACCGACGAGAGCGCGCGGGCGTTGGCGTCGGGCGCGCTCGATCTGCTGGTCAAGCCGCTGAAGAAGGGCGGGCTCAACGAAGTGCTCGTGCGCCACCGGCTGGTGCAGCCGAAGATTCGCGTGCTCGCCGTCGACGACGATGTCGAGCACCTCGACATGCTGCGCCTCGTGCTCGAGCCGCTCGGCTATGCGCTGCGCACCGCCGAGACGGCGGCCGCGGGGCTGAGCGCGGCGCTGAGCGCGCCCGCCGACGTGCTGCTCCTCGACGTGCAGCTGCCCGATCGCTCGGGCATCGACGTCGTCGCCGATCTGCGTCGCCACGCGGCCTTGCGCCAGCTGCCGATCTTGCTGCTCACCGGCTCGGAGCTGTCGGCCGAGGAGCAGGCGCGCCTCAACGGCGAGGTCGTGGCCGAGCTCGGCAAAGGCGGGCTCAGGCCCGACGAGCTCATTCGGCACATCGAGCGCGCGGTCGCGCGGGCGCGACGAACGCAGGAGACCTAATGGCCAAGATCCTCATCGTCGACGACGAGCCGGTCAATCGCGATATTCTGATCGCGTTCCTCGATGAATCGGGCCACGAGCTCATCGAAGCCGGCAACGGCCAAGAGGCGCTCGATCAGGTCGAGCAGCACTCGCCCGATCTGCTGCTGCTCGACCTCATGATGCCGGAGCTCGACGGCTTCGCGGTCATTCGCCGGCTGCGCGCGCAGGTGACCGAGTATCTGCCGATCGTCCTCGTGACCGCGCGCGCCGACCAAGCCTCGCGCGTCGAAGGGCTCGACGTCGGCGCCGACGAGTTCCTGACCAAGCCCGTCGACGCGCGCGAGCTGACCCTGCGCGTCAGCAACCTGCTCAGGCTGCGGGCGCGCGAGCGCGAGCTGACGAAGCTGCACGTCGAGCAGGTCGAGCTGCACCGCTTCAAGGACGAGATGGCGGCGCTCATCGCGCACGATCTGAAGAACCCGGTGGCGGCGGTGATCGCCAACTTGAGCTTCCTCAAGAAAGAAGAGGGGCTGCCCGAGCACGTCTCGGAGGCGCTCGAAGACGCCAGCATCGCCAGCCAGCGGGTGCTCAGGCTCATTCAGAACCTGCAGGACATCGGGCAGCTCGAGTCCGAGCGCATTCAGATTCGCCGTTCGCCGACACAGCTGTCGCAGCTGGCGAACAAAGTGATGGCCGAATATGGGCTGCTGTTGCGCTCGAAGGACATCACGGTGCGGGTGGCGATCGAGCCCGGGCTGCGCGCGTCGCTCGACGTCGACTTGGTCACGCGGCTCGTGGCCAGCCTGTTCGACAGCGCCGTCCGCGTCACGCCGGCGCACGGGCGCATCGACATCGGCGCCACGCTCGAGCCGAGCGGCACGGTGCGGCTGACGCTCGGCCACAGCGGTGCGCCGATTCCGCCGGCGGCGCGCCCGCTGCTGTTCGAGAAGTACGCGCAGTCGGGCGTCAAAGTGGCGCGCACCAGCCTCGGGCTCGGCTTCTACTTCTGCCGCCTCGTCGCCGAGGCGCACGGCGGCAGCATCAGCGCCGACGAAACCGCCGACCACCCGACCTTGTTCAAGATCGAGCTGGGCGGCGGCGGTTGACCTCGCGAAACGGCCGCTCTCGCACACCTCCGTTCGACTCCCACTGGGCCGCCGATGGCGCGCGCTTGCCGTCGCTGTCGACTGTCTCGCCGGCGAGACGACGGCGACCGCGGGCGTAAACGTCGATTTTCCAAGTGCGGTCCCGGTTCCCACGGCGCTCGCGCGCAACCCCGCGTCGCCGCGTGGGCGACCGGCTCGACGACGTTGGCCTCGCGGCTGCACAATAGGCAGGCATGTCGATTCGCTCCCTCGCCCGTTGGTCTTGTCTCTTCGTCGCGCTGGCCGCTGGTTGCGGCGGCACGGCCGGTAGCCGCTCGCCGGCCTCGGTGGTCTGCCCCGACGTCGTGCCCGACTGGGCGTCCGGCACGTCCTACGTCGCGGGCACGATCGTCCGCTACAACGGGCTCTTCTATCAGTGCATTCAGGGCCACACGGCGCTGTCGAATTGGACGCCCGATGTCGTCCCGGCGCTGTGGGCGCTCGTCACCTGCTCGAGCGGCGGCGGAACGGCGGGCGGCGGCGGAACGGCCGGTGGCGGCGGAACGGCGGGCGGCGGCGGAACGGCGGGCGGCGGCGGAACGGCCGGCGGCGGTGGCGGAACGGCGGGCGGCGGCGGAACGGCCGGCGGTGGCGGCACGGCGGGCGGTGGCGGCACCGCCGGCGGCGGCGGCTCGGCGGGCGGCGGCGGCAGCGGCCCCTCCAGCGGCGCGCTACCGAAGCACGTCTTGACCGGCTACTGGCAGGACTTCGTCAACGGCGCCAAGACGCTGGCGCTCAAAGACGTGCCCACGACCTACAATCTCGTGGCCATCGCCTTCGCCAACGAAGACCCGTCCGCGCCCGGCGGCATCACGTTCTCGATCGACCCGCAGCTGGCCACGGCGCTCGGCGGCTATACCGACGCGCAGCTGACGGCCGACGTCGCCACGCTGCACTCGCAAGGCCGCAAGGTCATCGTCTCCGTCGGCGGGCAGAACGGCACCATCAGCGTCACCAGCCCGACCGCCGCCACCAACTTCGCCAACAGCGTCTACGCGCATCATGCAGAAGTACGGCTTCGACGGCGTCGACATCGACCTCGAGAACGGCATCACCGACATCACCGACATGTCGCATGCGTTGCACAGCCTCGCGTCCAAGGCCGGCGCCGGCTTCATCATCACGCTCGCGCCGCAGACGATCGACATGCAGACGACCGGCAGCGACTACTTCGCGCTGGCGCTGGCCACAAGGAGATCCTGACGATCGCCAACATGCAGTACTACAACTCCGGCTCGATGAACGGCTGCGACGGCAAGGCGTCTACTCCGAGGGCAGCGTCGACTTCTTGACCGCGCTCGCCTGCATCCAGCTGCAAGGCGGCCTGCGCCCCGACCAGGTCGGGCTCGGCTTGCCGGCGTCGACGAGCGGCGCCGGCAGCGGCTACGTCGCGCCGTCGGTCGTCAACAACGGCCTCGACTGCTTGGCCAACGGCACCAACTGCGGCAAGTTCGTGCCTTCGACGAAGTGGCAGCATCCGCGGCGCCATGACCTGGTCGATCAACTGGGATGCGTCCAACAACTACAGCTTCGCCACCGCCGTACACGGCCACTTCGCGTCGCTGCCTTAGGCGCTAGCTCGTGAACGCGAGTCGCTTCCTGGTTGGCTTGCTCGGCGCGCGCGGTATCATGCGTTGATGTTTCGCCGCGTGCCGAACCATCGCAGGTCCGTCGTCTCCACGTGACCGCGCGTCCGCTCCTCATCGCCGTCGTCGCCGGCTGTGCCGGCTGTTCGTTCGCCATCGACGCCTGGCCGCCGTCGGCCGATCTCGCCGTGCCCATCGACGCGCGCGATCTGGCGCCGCCGCCGCCGCCCGACGCTTCGCCGCCGCCGCCGCCCGATCTGCAGATGGTCTACGCCGGCACGCTCGTCTTGACCGCGACCAACTTGGTGACGGCGCAAGAGGCGATGCTGACGCAACTGGGCACGCGCGATTGGGTGCATTGGGGCTACACGACGGCAGCCGACGTCGATCGCAAGCTGACCGGCGGCGCGCAGATCGGCGGCTTCACCGTCGTCGGCCCCAGCTCGCCGACGCTGTACACCGACAACATCGTCGGCTTCAACTGGACGGACGGCATGCCGCACATGACGTCGGGCGGCGCGCAGACGTCCGGCCTCTACGTCACGGCGCTCAACAACGGCTTTCGCCTGAGCATCCCCGCCGTCATGACCCAGCGCACGCTGTACTTGTATGTCGGCGGCTATCACTCGACGGGACGGCTGAGCGCGCTCTTGTCCGACGCCTCGGCGGCGGCCGTCAGCTTCGACGCGATCGGCAACATGAGCGGCAAATACGCCATCCAATTCCGGCTCGACTTCGCCACGGCGACGAGCGGACAGACGCTCGACCTCACGTGGGTGCAAGAGAGCGGCGACAGCTCGGGCAACGTCACCTTGCAAGCGGCCGCGCTCGCCGACGCCACGCAGTAGCCAGCGCGCGGCCGATTGCCTATGCTCGTCGGCCACATGACGGCGCGCGAGCTCAACTTCGACGGCCTGGTTGGTCCTTCGCATCATTACGGCGGCTTGTCGTTCGGCAACGTCGCCTCGGCGCAGCATCAGGGCGACTGGTCCAACCCGCGGCAAGCGGCGCTGCAAGGCCTGGCCAAGATGCGCGCGCTGCACGCGCTCGGGCTCGGGCAGGCGCTCATGCCGCCGCACATGCGGCCCGACTTGTCGCTGGCGCGGCGGCTCGGCTTCTCCGGCGACGACGCGACCGTGCTGGCGACGCTGGCGCGCGAGCAGCCGACGCTCTTGGCCGCGTCCTACTCGGCGTCGAGCATGTGGACGGCCAACGCGGCCACGGTCTCGCCCAGCGCCGACAGCGACGACGGCAAAGTGCACTTCACGCCGGCCAATCTGCAGAACAAATTGCACCGCAGCATCGAAGCGCCGACGACCGCGCGCATCTTGCAGGCGATCTTCGCGGACGAACGCCACTTCGTGCACCACGCGCCCTTGCCGTCGACGGCGGCGCTCGGCGACGAGGGCGCGGCCAACCACACGCGCCTCGCGCCCGACTATGGCGCGCGCGGCGTGCAGCTCTTCGTCTACGGCGAGAGCGCGACCCAGCGCGGCACGCCGCGGCCCAAGCTCTACCCGGCGCGGCAGACGCTCGAGAGCTGTCTCGCGCTGGCGCGGCTGCATCGTCTGCCGGCCGAGCGCGTCGTCTTCGCGCAGCAGCATCCCGACACGATCGATCAAGGCGTCTTTCACAACGACGTCATCTCCGTCGGCAATGGCGGCGTCTTCTTCTTCCACGAAGCGGCGTTTCTCGACAGCGACCGGGTGCTCGACGAGCTGGCGCGCAAATACGCGGCCACGACCGGCCGGCCGTTGGCGCTGGTGCGCGTGCGCGCCGACGACGTGACCGTCGCCGAGGCGGTGTCGACCTATCTCTTCAACAGCCAGCTGGTGACGCTGCCCGACGGTCGGACGCTGCTCGTCGCGCCCAAGGACTGCGAGGACAGCCCGCGCGTGCGCGCCTACGTGCAGCGGCTCGTCGACGGCGAGGCGCCCATCGACGACGTGCGCTACTTCGACCTGCGGCAGAGCATGAACGGCGGCGGCGGTCCGGCCTGCCTGCGCCTGCGCGTCGTGTTGACGGCGGATGAAGAGCGCGCGCTGGCGCCGGGTGTGCGGTTTACGCCCGAGCTCGACGGCAAGCTGGTGGCGTGGATCGAGCGGCACTATCGCGATCGTCTGCAGCCGGGCGACCTGGCCGACCCGCAGCTCATGCACGAAGCCCAGCGGGCGCTCGACGAGCTGACGCAGCTCTTGGGTTTGCCGTCGATCTATCCGTTCCAGCTGGCGCGCTGAGCGGTCGCGACGCGCTCGCGTGGCGACGGTCTCGTCGTTGTCGTCGCCGGCGCGGCCCGTCGCCGGCCAGCGCGTCTACGGCGTGACGCTCGACAAGCCCTCGCCGGCCGCGCGCCTCAAGTTCGCCAACGCCAAGTTCGCGTCGAAGATCGCCGACAAATGGCGCAAGCGGAACTCGAAGTAATTGCGCGCCGCCTCGATCATTTCGCGGCTGTCGGCGGTCAATCCCGTGTTGCTGCTCTGGTCGATGGCGTTGAACCAGCCGCGCGCGACGCGCTCGCCGCGCCCGGTCTCCTCGGCGCGGCCGCGCGCCTCGTCCCAGTTGGCGTGCGCCTGCGCCAGCTCCGTCGAGTAGCCGGCGATGGCCGCCGTCAGCTGCGCGCGCCGCTGCAGCTCCTCGTGTCGCGCCTGCAAGTAGCGGCCGCTGCGAATACCGAAGTCGAGCGGCTGATGCAGCTGCAGCCCGAAGTTGGCGTTGAGATACGACGGTCGCGTCAGATACCAGTTCTGCGGCGTGTCCATGTTCGACGCGTAGCCGTAGCCGAAGTTGCTGGTCATGATGATCTCGGGGAGCATCTCGGAGATGCGCAGCCGCCGTATCTCGGTCGCGCCTTTGGCGGTGGCGCGCGAGATGCGAATCTCCGGCCGCAAACGCAGCGCGCGCTCTTGCCACGCCGCCAAATCCTCGACTGGCGCGTCCTGCACGTCGAGCTCGCTGTCGTCGACGCCGGCGTGCTCGTCGGCGGTCAGAATCTGCAGCGCGTGCTCGGCGAAGGCGCGGTTGCGCTTCTGGTCGAGCAGCAGCACCTCGATGTTCGCCAGCGCGATCTTGAGCCGCGCCAAGTCGCCTTCGGTGTAGTGCGACGGATTGGCGCCGTTCATCTGCTCGTCGATGCGATCGAGCCACTCCTTGAGCTTGTCGCGCGCCTCGGTCAAGGTCGACACCGCCGCCACCGCGCTCTTGACGCCCCAGTAGGCCCGCGCCGCGTTCAAGATGACGTCGGCCTCTTCCTTGGCCAGCTGCGCCTGCGCGACCTCGACCTGCGCCTGCGCGTTGCCGATGTTGAACTCGATGCGGCCGAACGAAAACAGCGGCTGGTTCAGCTGAATCTGCAGGTTCAGCTGGATGCCGTGGATCGGCGCCACGTCGGCCAGGCTCGGCGGCGCGCTGGTGCCCGACGTCTTCAAGTCGACGATGTTGGTGCGCACGCAGTCTTGCTCGCGCACGGCCTTGGACGCATTCGGAACGTCGGGCACGCTGGGATCGGTCGGCGGCGGGCCGAGGCAGCGAATCTTGGGCGTGCCCGCCAGCGACAGCGTCAGATCGCCGGTCGGCAGCCACATCCGCCGCGCCTGACCGAGCTGCGCGCGCGCCACCTCCACGCCTTCGCGCGCGGCCACGAGCCCGGGATAATCGCTGCGCACGCGCGCCACCAGATCGCCGAGCGAGTAGGGCTTCGCCGCCGCCGGCGACGACGCCAGCGCCAGCACGATCATGACGAACAGGAGCCGCTTCATCGCCGACCCATGACTGCGGCCGCGACCTTGGCCGGATCTTTGTCGTCGAGATCGGTGGCGCGGCGCAGCACGGCCCAAGCCACGTTGGCGTCGCCGATCGCTTGCACGTTGCGCAGCCGGAAGTCGATCCACACGCGAAACGACTCCATCAGCTCACGCAGATCGCGATAGGTGCCGATGGCCAAGTCTTCGTCGACCGAGGTCAGCCAGCCGCGCGCCGTGCCCTCGGCCGCGGCCGTCGTCAGCGCGCGCTGCTCGGCTTCGTCGCAGTCGGCCCACGCTTTGGCGACGTCGATGTCGATGCCGCCGAGCGCCTGTTGGGCGCGAGCGTGATTGGCCAGGTCCTCGTGCCGCGTCTGATCGAGCCGGCCCAAGCCGCCGCCGAAGTCGAGATGCTCGTGCAGGATGAGCGCGAAGCCGCCGCCGAGCGCGCCCGGCGGCTGCGGCATGTAGCCGTTGGGCGGCCGATTGCCCGCCGCGAACGAGTTGTAGCCGTCGGTGAGCCCGCTGAAGAGGCCGAGCTCGGGCAACAGCTGCGTCAACAAGAGCGTCTCGTGATCGTGCGACGCTCTGAGGCCCGCGCGCAGCTGGCGCAGCTCCGGGCGCGCGACCGCCCGCGCTTCCCAGTCGGCCATCGTCAGCGCCGGCGCGCGGTGCACGAGCGCCAATTCGTCGTCGTCGACGTCGCCCGCTTCGTCGTCGACGAGCAGGCGCACGGCGTCGCGCGCCGCCGTCGCCGCGCGGCGCTGATCGGCGAGCTGCCCGCGCAAGTTGACGAGCGCGATCTTGAGGCGCGCCACGTCGGCCTCGGTGTAGCCGACGCCATTGTCGCCCTCGAGCTGCGCCTCGATGCGCCCGAGCCACGACTGCAGCTGCGCCACGGCCGCCACCAAGATGGCCACCTGGGCGCGCGCCGTCTTGCGAATCCAATAGGCGCGCACCGACGTCACGACGAGGTCGGCGCGATCGCGCGCGAGCTGCGCGTCGGCCGCGGCCAGCCCGTCTTCGCCGAGCGCCTGCAGCGACTCGATCTTGCCGAAGCTATAGAGCGGCTGGATGACGCTGATGTTGAAGTTGAGCAGGAAATTGTGGACCGGCGCGCGCTCCGCCAGCGACTCGCCGAAGGCCGAGTGTCCGAGATCGGTCACGCTCGTGGCCAAGCAGTTGCCGTCGGGGTTCGTCGTGATGCACTTGACGTTGGGCGCGCCGTTCATGTTGATGACGGCGTCGCCCATCGGCGCCCACAGCAGCTGCGCCTGGCGGAGCTGCGCGTGCGCGGCGGCGCGGGCTTCGCGCGCGGCGGCGACGTTGGGCGACTTGGCTGCGCGCGCCACCAAATCATCGAGCGAATAGCCGGCAGCGGCGGCCGGCGTCGACAGAAACAGGGAAAACAGCAGCGAGTAAGTAGTAAGACGCATCTTCAGGCTCGGTTGGGTGGCGCTAGGTATTTCACGATCGTCGACGAACAGCTAGACGTGGCTGCAAAGCCTGCTGCGCTCCTCGCTTGGACCGGCATTAGGGGCAGCTCGCGGCAATCGGCGGCAGGGCGCGCCACCAGGCCGGCGTCGTCGGGTGCAAGAGCGGCTCGACCGGCTCGCCCAGGCGCGGCGTGGTGATGGCGACGTGGCGCTTGGCGGCCTCGACCGTCAACGTCTCCGCCGGCTCCGACCAGTCGTGCATGCCGAGCTCGAACGTCGCCCAGTGAATCGGAAAGAGGACGCGACCGCCGAGGCGCTCGTTGGCCTCCAGCGCGCCGAGCGGGCCCAAATGAATGTTGCCCCAGCTCGGGTCGTATTGGCCGATCTCGAGCAGCGCCACGTCGAAGGGGCCGAGGCGCGCGCCGATCTCGCGCATCGCCGCGTGCAAGCCGGTGTCGCCGCTGTAGAACAGGCGGTGGCGCGGCCCGACGAGCGCCCACGACGTCCACGACGCGCCGACGCGACCGGGCACGCCGCGGCCGTTGAAGTGCCGCGCCGGCACCGACGTCAGCTGCACGCCGTGCGGCAGCGTCGCCGGCTGCCACCAGTCGTGCTCGACGATCTGCGCCGCCGGCACGCCCCACGCCGTCAAATGCGCGCCGATGCCGAGCGGCACGTGGAACGCCACGCCTCGCTCAGCCAGCGCCTGCACCGTCGCTTGGTCGAGGTGATCGTAGTGCTCGTGCGAGATCACGACGGCGTCGAGGTGCGGCAGCGCGTCGAGCGCCATCGGCGGCGGATGAAAGCGGCGCGGCCCCACCCAGCGCGACGGCGACGCGCGCTCACTCCAGATCGGATCGGTCAGCACCGTGACGCCGTCGACTTCGAGGATCGTCGTCGAGTGGCCGAGCCAGGTGACGCGCACCTCCGACGCCGGCGGCTTTTGCAGCTCGGCCGCGCCGTTTCCGTACAGCGGCAAGGGACAATTGGGCGCGCGCAGCTCGTGACCGAAGAGCCAATGGCGCAGCACCCCCAGCGACGAAGACGACGAGTCGGCCATCATCGGCGTGTACTCGGTGTTGACGAAGCGATGGCCGTCGAAGTGCGGCGACCGGCGCAGCTTGGCGGCGTCGGGGCTGCCGCCGAACGCGCGCAGATGATCGGTCGACAGCCAGGTCGCCGCCGCCAACAGGACGACCACGCCCGTGACGAGCCGCACGAGCAGCCGCAGCTTCGGACGGCGCGCCGTCATCCAGCGCCGAAGAGGGGAGCCGTCATGATCCACTGACCGTACGGTTGTGACCGTTGGCCGTCAACGAAAGTTGCCCGCGTTTTTACGGCTGCGCGGTCAGCGGCACGCGGGGTGATGCTCGTCATACAGCGAGACGGCACGCTGCCCGCGATTGCTGCTCTTCTTCATCTCGACGCCGGCGGCGATGAGCGAGCCGACACCGACGGCCGCGAAGGGGATGCCGATGCCGAGCTCGGTCGCGCCGTCGCCGCGCCCGCCGTCGGCCGTAATCGACACGCCGACGACCGTGAACGCGATGCCGACGGCGCCGAGCACGATCGACGCCAGCGCGTGCTGCCGCGACCGCTTGGCCAGCGCCTGCGCCTCGGGATCGTCGGACGTGGCGGTGATCAAGTTGTCGCCCGGCACCGGCTGACCGGCCTTGTACAAGTGGATGTCCGACGGGTGATCGCTCTCGGCGCCGATGCGAATGCAGCCAGTCGAGCGGATTTCCGCAGTCGCGCACCCGGTTTGCAGGGCGAGGGCGAAGAGCAGCGCAGGCTTTAGTCTAGTCATGCTGATCGCAGCTTAGCCTCGCCCACCCGAGCTGCGCCATCGCGTTCGTGCGGCCTATATTCAACCCGGTGAGCGATCCCCGTCCGACCTTGGTCTTGGCCGGCGCCGCCGGCTTCATCGGGCAGGCGCTGGCGGCGACGCTGCACGCGCGCTTCCGCGTCGTCGGCCTGTCGCGCAAAGCGCGCCCCGCCGACGCGCACGTCGACGAATACCGCCGCTGCGACCTCTTCAACCTACGCGAAGCCGACGCGGGCCTGGCCGGCGCCGACTACGCCGTCTATCTCGTGCACAGCATGATGCCGTCGGCGCGGCTGACGCAGGGCTCGTTCGCCGACATGGACCTCATCTGCGCCGACAACTTCGCCCGCGCCGCGAAGCGGGCCGGCGTGCGCCAGATCGTCTACTTGGGCGGCCTCATCCCGGCTGCCCAAACACAAAGAGGGCCGCTGTCGGCGCATCTGCGCAGCCGCCTCGAAGTCGAGCGCACGCTCGGCCGCTACGGCACGCCGGTCACGGCCTTACGCGCCGGCATCATCCTCGGCGCGCGCGGCTCGTCGTTCCAAATTCTGCTGCGGCTCGTGCGCCGCTTGCCGCTCATGGTGCTGCCGGCGTGGACGCAGACGCGCACGCAGCCGGTGGCGCTCGCCGACGTCGTGGCGCTGTTGGCGTTCGCCGTCGGTCAGCGCGCCTGCTTCGGCCGCAGCTTCGACGTCGGCACGCCGGAGACGGTCAGCTACGCCGAGCTCATGACGCACTTGGCGGCGCAGCTCGGCCGACCCTTGACGGCGCTGCCGGTGCCGCTCATCTCGCCCAAGCTGTCGCGCCTGTGGATTTCGCTGGTGACCGGGGCGCCGCGCGCGCTGGTCGAGCCGCTCATCGACAGCTTGCGACACGAGATGGTGGCGCGCGACCACGCGCTGGCGACGCTGGCCGGCCGCGTGCCGACGCCGCTCGACGCCGCGCTCGGGCAAGCGCTCGGCGACGCCGGTCGCGACCCGCCGCGCGCGTTTGCGCGGGCGCCGGTCGTCGACGCGCCGCTCGTGCGCTCGGTGCAGCGCATGCAGCTGCCGGCCGGCCGCGACGCCGCGTGGGCCGCCGGCGAGTACGCGCGCTGGCTGCCGCGTGGCCTGCGCGGCCTCATCCGCGTCGACGTCGACGCCGGCGGAACCTGTCGCTTTTTCTTGGCCGGCGTCGGCCTCGAGCTGCTCGTTCTTCGGTACGCGCCCGATCGCAGCTCGCCCGATCGGCAGCTCTACTTCATCGACGGCGGGCGCTTGGCGCGCCTGCCGCAACGCGGTCGCTTCGAGCTGCGCCAGCTCCTCGACGGTCGCACGCTGATGACGGCGATCCACGACTACCAGCCGCGCTTGCCCTGGGCCTTGTACGTCGGGTCGCAAGCGCTCGTGCATCGCTGGGTCATGTGGGCGTTCGCGCGCCACTTGCGCGGTCAGCACAGCGTCGCCGATCCGGTCTTGCGTCACGTGCTGGCCGGCCCGACCGACCACGCGGGGCACGCTGGCGCCGACTCGGCGCCGCCGGCGCGGCCTTGATGCTGCCGCCGTCGGAACCGGCGCGTGACGGCGTCTCCCGCCACGTCGCGCAGAACATCGACCGCATCGCCGGGCTGCACGCGCGCGCCGAGGAGAACGTCGGCGGCCATCAGCGCTTCGTCGAGCGGCTGGCGCGCTTCGTCGGCCGCCCGGCGTTCTTCTACGTGCTCGTCGTGAGCTGCGCCTCTTGGATCGTGCTCAACTCGACGCTGCCCGCGCTCGGCCGACACGCGATCGATGCGCCGCCGTTCGAAGGCCTGCAGTGCGTCGTCGGGCTGGTGGCGCTCATCGCGCTGGTCGAGGAGTTGCGCGTCGATCTGCCGAACGTCCACGACCGCCGCGACGACGAAGCCGCCGCCATGACCGAGCCGGCCGATCCCGCCGCCGTCGTGGCCGCGCTGAAGGAGACGCTGCCCGACGGCGAGACGTAACGGTCAGTGTCGAATCTGCCAGCTGGCGATGGCGGCTTGCAGGCGATGCCAGACGGCCGGGTCCATGCGGTTCGAGCCCCACGTGCACTCGAGCGCGACGCGCACGCGCGGATCGCGATCGGCGGCGGCCAAGAGCGGCTCCAGCACCGACTCGCCGTGCCGGCACAAGAGATCCTCGACCGGCCCGGCGGCGACGTAAGCCAAGAGCGCGTCGTCCGACGTCCGCTGCACGAGCGCCAGCGCCAGCGCCAACGCGTCGGCGGGCGCCGCCTCGCGGATGAGGTCGTCGACGCGGCCGAACGCCCACTCGAGGTCGGATTCGGTCGCCGCTTGGCGATTGCGCGCGCCGTAGGCGAGATAGGCCTCGAGCAGCTCCTCGTTCCAAGGTTTCGTCATGGCCAGCGCAAGATGAATCGGCTGCGACGTCGAGGGTTAGGACGCGGATCACAGCGCGCGCGGCAAGCTCCAGTGCCGATAGACGCTCACGACCCGCAGGACGAAGCAGCCGACGCCGCCCAGAATCGTCGCCGGCGTCGCCGGCGCCTTGAGCCGCTGCGCGCCGACCATCACGGCCGCGCCGAACAGCGCCGCCACCGCGTAAATGTCGGTCTGCAAGACGTTGGGCACGCGCGCGAGCAGGATGTCGCGAATGACGCCGCCGCCGGCGCCGGTGACCGCGCCGAGCAGGATCGCGCTCAAGGGCGGCACGCGATAGGCGAGCGCCTTCTTCGCGCCCGCGACGGCGAACAGCGACAGGCCGGCGGCATCGACGAGCATGAGCGCCGTCCGCGGCGTGCGCGCGACGAACGCGCTCCAGAAGAGCACGACGGTGCCGCCGAAGAGCGCGGTCGCGGCGTAGCGCCAGTCGCGGATGGCGTTGGGCGGTGACGCGCCGATGAGGAGATCGCGGATGACACCGCCGCCGAGCGCCGTCGCGAAGCTCAAGACGAGGACGCCGAGCGCGTCGAGGTGGCCGGCGGCGGCCGTGCTGCCGCCTTCGATGGCGAAGACGAACGTGCCCAAGAGGTCGCAGACGAGCAGCAACGTTTCCGAGTCGGGCCGCATGAGCGCGCGGCCACTGTAAATCGAAAGTTGGCTAGGCGGCGAGGGCGACGGCCGGATCGTCGGTGGCGACGAGCAGCGCTTGCATGCGGCGGCGGGCGTAGAACAGCCGCGACATCACCGTGCCCACCGAGCAGGTCATCGTCCGCGCGATCTCTTGGTACGACAGGCCTTGCAGCTCGCGCAGCACGAGCGCGGTGCGGTGCTTGTCGCCGAGCTGACCCAAGGCCGCGCTCAGCTGCGCGCCGAGCCGCGTGCGGCCCAAGCTCAGCGCCGGATCGTCGTCGCTGGTGAGCACGCCTTCGACGTCGTCGATGGGCTGCGTGAGCGGCGTCACGCGGCGCAGTCGATCGATGCAGACATTGACGACGATGCGGTGCAGCCACGTCGAGAACTGCGCCGATCCGTCGAAGCGATCGAGCGCGCGATAGGCGCGCATGAACGCGTCTTGGCAGGCGTCGCGCGCGTCTTCGGGGTCGTGCAGGATGCCGATGGCGACGGCGATCGCGCGCTGTTGATGGCGGCGCACGAGCTGCCCGAAGGCGTCCTTGTCGCCGCGGCGAAAGGCGGCGATGGTGGCGTCGTCGGCGGCGCGCCGCTGGTCGGCGGCGGAGGCGGGCAGGGCAGTCGTCGTCATCGTTTGGGCCTGGCGGTCGCGCATGGTTGGAACGACGTAGTGCAACTGGCTCGCCAGTCGAAACCCTTGCGCTGCATGGCTGTGGCGATCGTCGCCGGGGCGAGCGTGAACCGTCGTTCGCGGTTCGTGTGGCGATCTGGTCACTACGAATCGCGCAAACAGATCTACGTACGCAGCTACTTCTCGTCGGCAAGGACCGCCGAGTGCTGCAGCCCATCGGCGATCTCGGGCAGGATTCCCAGCCTCACGTATATGGGTCGCGCTTGGCGGCGCAGCGCCGGCAGCTTCACGACGAACACGGCGCAGGCCACGATCGTCATGACGCCACCGATGAGCACCGTCCACGGCGCGCCGATGCGCGAGCCGGCCCAGCCGGCGGCCAAGCTGCCGAACGGCATCATCCCGAAGAAGGCCATCGTGTAGAAGCTCATGACGCGGCCGCGCTTGTCCTCGTCGACGAGTGTCTGCAGGAGCGTGTTCGAGGCCGCCATCTGCACCATCATGCCGCCGCCGGCCACGAACAGGAGCGGCATGGACACGACCCAGCTGCGCGACAGCGAGAAGCCGATGAGCCCGGCGCCGAAGGCGAAGCCGGCGATGACGAGCGTGCGGCCGAGCCCGAGCACCGTGCGCCGCGAGGCCAGCCACAAGGCGCCCGCGACCGCGCCGCCGCCCGACGCTGCCATCAAGATGCCGAGCGTGTGCGGGCCGCCGTGCAAGACCTTGCTGGCGAAGATGGGCATGAGCACCGTGTAGGGAATGCCGGTGAAGCTGACGACCGCCAACAAGATGAGGATGGCGCGAATGGGCGCGAAGCCGGCGACGTAGCGGAAGCCCTCGCGCAGCTCGATGAGCACGCGTTTGTGCACGGCGGTGACGGCGCGCGGGCGCAGCCGCATCATCAAGAGCGACGCCAGCACCGCCAGGTAGCTGAGCGCGTCGATGGCGAAGCACCAGCCCTCGCCGAAGGCCGCGATGAGCACGCCGGCCACCGACGGGCCGAGCAGGCGCGCCGCGTTGACCATCGACGAATTGAGCGCGATGGCGTTGGGCAGGTCGGCGCGGTCTTCGACCATCTCGACCACGAACGATTGTCTCGCCGGCGTATCGAAGGCGTTGATGAAGCCCTGGAACACCGACAAGGCCAAGATGTGCCAGACCTCGATGACGTGCGTGATCGCCAGCACCGCCAGGAGCGTCGACTGCAGCATCGCCAGCGCCTGCGTCACGACGAGCACGCGATGGCGGCTCCAGCGATCGACGAGCACGCCCGCCAGCGGCGCCAGCACGAACGTCGGCAGCGATCCGGCGAAGCCGACCAGCCCGAGCAGCATGGCCGAGCCGGTCAAGCGATAGACGAGCCAGCTCGTGGCCACGCGCGTGAGCCACGTGCCGACGAGCGACGTGCCTTGACCGGCGAAGAAGAGGCGATAGTTGCGATGCTTGAGCGCTCGCCCCATGGCGGCGAAGCTCGACGCGGCCGAAGTCATTGCGCACTACCTAAGCACACGTCGCGGTCGCGTGGTCGACCGTCTGCGCGCGGCCGTCCGGCCATCGTCAGTGCGCGGCGATCGGCGCGCCCGGCTTCGGCTTCTGCAAGAGCAGCGTCAGCGGAATCATCACCATCGCCACGATCGCCAAGAGCTGCAGCGTGTCGATGTAGGCGAGCGCCGTCGCCTGCGCCTGCACGGCGCCGTAAATGCGCGCCAGCGCCTGCCGTGCCGCCGTCGTCGCCGGGAGGCCGCGCTCGTGCAGCCGCGCCGTCAGCTGCGCCAAGCCGGCGCGAAAAGCGGCGTCGTAATTCGTCGTATGCGCGACCAGCTGCGCTTGATGATGTTGCGCCCGCCGCGCCAGCATCGTCGTCGCCAACGAGATGCCGATGCTGCCACCGAGATTGCGCGCCAGGTTGATCATCGCCGACACTTGATTGTTCTTCTCGCGCGGCACACCGACGTACGACACCGTGTTGATGGGCACGAAGAGGAACGCGAAGCCGACCGACTGGTAGCAGCGCATCGCCACCGCCGTCGAGAACGCGATGCCGAGATAGAGCGCGGTCATGTGATGCAGCGCCAGCGCCGTCACCAAGAAGCCGAAGCCGATGAGCCAGCGCGGATCGACCTTGCCGAGCAGCCGGCCGACCAACGGCAACAGCGTGATGACGACGAGCCCGCCCGGCGACAGCACCATGCCGGCCTCTTGCGCGGTGTAACCCAGCAGCGTTTGTACGTATTGCGGCAACAGCACCGTCGTTCCGAAGAGCACGAGGCCGAGCACCAGCATCATGCAGAAGGACACGGCGAAGCTGCGGCGCTTCAACATGCGCAAGTCGATGATGGGATCGGGATGGCGCCACTCCCAGATCACCATCGCCACCAGCGCCGTCGCCGAGGTCACCGAGAAGAACACGATCGTCGGCGAGCCGAACCAGTCGTCGCGCTCGCCCTTGTCGAGCACGTATTGCAGCGCGCCCAAGCCGATGACGATGAGGCCGACGCCGATCCAATCGCCCCGCGGGCGCGACTGCTTGTCGTCGCGCCTGAGCCACGGCGGATCTTCGACGAGCCGCTCGGTCAAGACGAGCGAGATGATGCCGACGGGGACGTTGATGAAGAAGATCCAGCGCCAGCTGAAGTTGTCGGTGATGAAGCCGCCCAAGGTCGGGCCGATGCCGGCGCCAGCACGACGGCCATGCCGTAGATGGCGAAGGCCATGCCGCGCGACTTGCGGCGGGAAGGTGTCGGCCAGGATGGCTTGCTCGCTCGGCGCCAGACCGCCGCCGCCGGCGCCCTGCAAGATGCGGCAGACGATCAGGATGGGCAAGTTGGGCGCGAGGCCGCAGGCGAACGACGAGAGCGTGAACAGCGCGACGCAGGTCATGTAGAAGCGCTTGCGGCCGAAGATCGTCGACAGCCAGCCCGACAGCGGCAACACGACGGCGTTGGAGACGAGATACGACGTCAGCACCCACGTCGCCGCGTCCATGCCCTCGGACAGGTTGCCGGCGATGTGCGGCAACGAGACGTTGGCGATGCTGGTGTCGAGCACCTCCATGAACGTGGCGAGGGTGACGGTGAAGGCGATGGCCCAGTGGTTGTGCTTCGGCTTCCACTCGCTCACGGCCGCACCCGGTCTCGATGGGACGCGCTCACGTTCGCTCGCTCACGGCCGCACCCGACTCAACGGACGTAGACCTTGGGCTCGACGGACATGCCCGGACGCAGCTGATCGATGCCCACCTGATTGGGATTGAGGCGCAGCCGCATCGGAATGCGCTGCACGACCTTGACGTAGTTGCCGGTCGCGTTCTCCGGCGGCAGGATGCTGAAGCGCGAGCCCGACGCGGCGCCGAAGCTGTCGACCCAGCCGTCGAAGTTGCGCCCGAGCGCGTCGACGTGCACGCGCACGTGCTGCCCGACCGCGATCTCGTGCAGCTGCGTCTCCTTGAAGCTCGCCGTCACGTACAGCTCGCGGGTATCGACCAGCGCCAGCAGCTCCTGCCCGGGCGTGACGTGATTGCCGGGCTCGACGTTGCGTCGCCCGACGAGCCCGTCATAGGGCGCGACGATGCGCGTGTAGCCGAGGTTGAGCCTGGCCTGCTCCAGCGCCGACTTGGCCGCGCGCACCGCCGCCTGGCGCGCCGCGATGTTGGCGCGCTGCTCGGACAGCTGGCGCGGCGCGTTCTGCGACGCCTCCTGCGAACGGCTCTCGGCCTGCGCCACGCGCGCCTGCGCCTGCTCGACCGCCTTGGCCGCCGACTTGGCGCGCGCCCGCGCGCTATCGACGCCCGCCGTCGCCGACTTCGCCGTCTCGACGATGGCGTCGTAGCGCTCGCGCGGCACCGCCTGTTGTCCGAGCAGGTACTTGTAGCGCGCCAGATCGGCGTCGGCCTTCTGCTGCGCCGCCAACGACTCGCGCACCGCCGCCAGCGCCGCGTCGTGATCGCGCGCCGCCGCCGACAGCGCCGCCTCCGCGTTCGTGACGTCCTCTGCCGACGACGAGACGCGCGTCTCGTTCGACTGCTTCGTGATCGGCACCTCCGGGTTCGCGCCCGCCAGTTGTGCTTCCGCCTGCGCCAAATCGGCCTCGGCGCGATCGACGGCCACTTGATAGTCGCGCGGATCGAGCTCGATCAAGAGCTGACCCTCCTTGACGCGCATGTTGTCGTCGACGTGCACCGCGGCCACGTTGGCGGCGACCCGCGCGCTCACCGACGCGATGTGCCCGTCGATCTGCGCGTCATCGGTGTCCTCGAACGAGCGCAGCCACAGCCACAGCAGCACGCCGCCGACGATGGCCGCGACGGCGAGCACGCCGAGCGCGACCGCCGCCCGCGGATGTCCCTGCCGCCACCGTCGCATGCGCACGCCGCGCGGCGCTCGGGGCGGCGCGGGGTCGGCGTCAGGACCGTGCTCGTCGTGGCCGTCGCCGTCGTGCGCCTCGGACGCGGGCTGTTCCGCTTTTGCCCACGGCTCACGATGCGGCTCGGCGCCTTCGCTGTGCTCCACCTGGTGTTGATAGGGACGGCGCTCCCGTCTGCTACCCGGCCCAGCGTATTTTCGCGGCCGACGACTCGACCGGTCAAATGGAGAGCCGGAGCGCCGCGCCGCCCCGACTTTCCCTCAAGACGCGCGGCCGTACGGACGAGCTTCGGCTCGTCCGTGCGCGGGCCACGGGTCCATGCGCCTACGGTAGGACGGGTCGTCGACGACGCAAGCGCCGACGGCGACGCGGTCGCAATAGGTGGCCATGGGTGACGAAATCGCCACGAGTGTGCAGGCGGCTGGTGCGCTTTTCCCGCATAGGCTAGCGTGCACGCCGTGAGCAAGGCCAAGCAAGAGCGGCAACGGCGTTTCGCGTTCGTCGTCGTCGTCGCGCTCGGCGGCAGCGTGGGTTGTGCCGATCGGCCCCTCGCGCTGCCGGGCAGCGGCGACAACGGCAATGGCGGCGGCAGCCAGCAGCAGCGGCGGCGGCAACGCCGGTGGCAACGGCAAAGGCGGCGGCAGCGGCAAAGGCGGCGGCGGTGGCAGCGGGGCGAACGGCGGCGGCGGCGGCAGCGGCGCATCGACGCCGGCGCCGCGCCTGCTCGCGCCCATGTCGACGTCGACGGTCACCTCGCCGCGTCCGCATCTGCGCTGGAGCATGCAGGGCGTCGTCGGCAGCGCCAGCGTCGACGTGTGCGCCGATCGCGGCTGCACCCAGGTCATCGGCAGCGCCACCGTCGACGGCAGCGGCGCCGCCGCGCAGCCCGACGCGCCGTTGCCCGCCGGCGTCGTCTTCTGGCGCGTCCGTGCCGGGGCCACCACCAGCGCGACCTGGGAATTGTTCGTCGGTCACGGCAGCGGCGGCGCCGCCGACTCGAGCTACGGCGCGACCCTCGATCTCGACGGTGATGGCGTGCCCGACGTGGCGTTGACGCTGGCGTCGGGCGCCGTCGCCGTCTACCTCGGCGGCGCGGCGGGTCTTCAGCGGGCGCCGCTGGTGCTCGCCGATCCCGAAGCCGCCGGCGCCGCTTTCGGCTACGTGCTGGCGCCCGCGGGCGACGTCAACGGCGACGGCTACGGCGATCTCGCCGTCGGTGAATGCGAGCGTTATCAGAGCGGCGGCGCCGTGCGCGTCTATCTCGGCGGCGCCGGCGGACCCAACCTCGCGGCGCCGGTCACGCTCGCCGCCAGCGACGGGCTCAAAGGCTTCGGCTGTCGTCTCAGCGCCGCCGGCGACACCGACGGCGACGGCTTCGGCGACGTCGCCGTCGCGCGCGTCGGCGACGATTTTTCCGGCAGCCTCTACGTCTTTCGCGGCAGCGCCGGTGGCATGCAGACGACGACGACGCGCATCGACTCGCCCGATCAGAATCCGTCGCGCCTCGGCTACTCGCTCGCCGGCGCCGGCGACCTCGACGGCGACGGCTACGCCGATCTCGTCGCCAGCGAGATCGCGGTCAGCGACTTGACCGGCCACGTCCACGTCTACCTCGGCGGCGCGGGCGGCATCTCCAACGCCCACGTCTTGACCTTGCCGAGCGTCGATCCCGACGGCTTGCAGTTCGGCGGCACCGTCGCCACGGCCGGCGACGTCGACGGCGACGGCCATCCCGACTTCGTCGTCGGCGCGCCCGTCGTCTCGACCGCCAAGCTCGACGCCAAGGCGCACGTCTATCGCGGCGGCGCCGGCGGCGTGCCGGCGGGCCAAACGCCCATCGAGCTCGACGCCGACGGCTCGCCCGGATTTGCCACCGAAGTCGAAGGCGGCGGCGACGTCGACGGCGATGGCCTCGCCGACGTCATCGTCGCGTCGTCGAGCAGTGTGACGCTGTTCTCGGCCGGCAAAGGCAGCGGCGTCTCCGTCGCCGCCAGCGGTCAAGGCGTCAACCCGCGCCACGTCAGCGTCGCCGGCGATCTCGACGGCGATGGCTACGCCGACATCATCGTCGCCGACAGCGCGGGCGTGGAGCAGATCCCGGGCGGCAAAAACGGCCTCGATCGCACGCGCGCAGCCACCGTCGCCGCGCCCGCCGGGCAGTCCGGCTTCGGCGGCGCGGTCGTTCGTCGCGCCCATCCGCGCCCCGTCAGAGGTCGTCCGCGCGCGTAACGGACTCGACCCCCACTGCAACTCATCGTCGGCAGAAGACACACCCCGAACAAAGTCTGCACGAATGCGCTGGGTTGCCGCTTCGCGTCACGCATGTAAGAAATAGTCATACGTTGGTGTCTCGTGTGCGAGACGTGGGAGGAGTATTTCCCCAGCGGCCGTAAGGCCCCGACGATGTTACGCTCGCAGAGTGAGCGACGTACCTGATTGGAGCGAGGTCGACATCGGCGCCACCAGTGGTGCCGAGGGCGCACGTACGGCCATTCCCGAGCGTTTGCGGCTGATGGTTCTCTCCGGCGTCGATCGCGGACGAGAGCTGGAGCTCACGCGGGGGACCTATTACATAGGCAAGCATCCACGCTGTGCGCTCGTGCTGCGTGACGAGCAAGTGTCGCGGCGTCATCTCGAGCTGCGCATCGAGACCGCCGGCGTCCACGCGCGCGACCTCGGATCGCGCAACGGATCGTTCTTCCGCGGCGGCAAGTTCACCGAGATCGTCGTCGGCACCGGCGCCGTCATCACCGTCGGTAAAACGGAGCTGATGCTGCTGTCGCACGATGCGCCGCAGCCTCTGATGCCGAGCGAGAACGAGGCGTTCGGCGGCTTGCGCGGCCGCTCGTTGCCGATGCGGCAGATGTTCACGCTGCTGGAAAAGGTGGCGCCCACCGAGGCGCTCGTGCTCATCGAAGGCGAGACCGGCACCGGCAAGGAGCTGTGCTCGGAGGCGATTCACGCCGCCAGCGGACGCGCCAACGGGCCGCTCGTCGTCTGCGATCTGAGCGCGGTGGCGCGTGGCCTCCTCGAGTCGGAGCTGTTCGGTCACGCCAAGGGCGCCTTCACCGGCGCGCTGCGCGATCGACCGGGCGCGTTCGAGTCGGCCGACGGCGGCACGCTGTTTCTCGACGAGGTGGGCGAGCTCGAGCTCGAGCTGCAGCCGCGCCTGTTGCGCGCGCTCGAGCGGCGACAAGTGGCGCGCGTCGGCGAGACCAAGCCGCGCTCGTTCGACGCCCGCATCATCGCGGCCACGAATCGCGATCTCGGCGAAGAGGTCAAGGCCGGCCGTTTCCGCGAGGATCTGTTCCATCGTTTGACCGTCGTGCGCGTGCGTTTGCCGCCGTTGCGCGATCGCAAAGAGGACCTGCCGCTGCTCGTCGACGCGCTGGCCGAAGGTCGTCCGGTGTTGCCCGAGACGCTCTCCTTGCTCGGCGAATACGACTGGCCGGGAAACGTCCGCGAGCTCGCCAACACGCTGTCGCGCGGCTTCGCCATGTGCAGCGACGGTCGCCCGCTGGCGCCCGCCGACTTGGGCTTGAAGCCCGAGGCGCGCGACACCGGCGGCGGCATCGACGATTTCCACCTGTCGAAGGAGCGGCTCATCGGCGAATGGGAGCGCGAATTCCTGCGCCGCCTCTTGGCCACGAGCGGCGATAACCTGTCGCACGCCGCGCGCGCCAGCGGCCTCGGGCGCGCGCACTTGTACCGGCTCCTGAAAAAGTACAAAATGGAGTGAGCGCTGCCACTGAGCGCAGGGTCATATCCGTTGATTAAGCCCGAGGTTACGCGCGGCGCCGTCGAGCGGACGTTCGGCCGTTATCAGCTGCTGGAACCGTTGACCAAAGGCGGTATGGCCGAGGTATGGCGCGCGAAGCTCGTCGGTGCCGAGAGCTTCGAGCGGCCGATGGTCATCAAGCGCATCCTGCCGCATCTGTGCGACGACCCGGCGTTCGTGCGCATGTTCATCACCGAGGCGCGGCTCTCGGCGCGGCTGAACCATCCCAATATCGTGCAGGTGTTCGAGCTCGGCGACGTCGACGGCGAGCTGTTCATGGCGCTCGAGCTCATCAACGGCGCCGACTTGGCGACGCTGCTCAACTCGGCGCAGCAGGCGCTGCCGCTCGGATTGTGCGCGCTCGTGGCCCACGAGATTCTGTCGCGCGCTCTCGTACGCGCAGAGCGTGCCCGACGAGTTCGGCAAGCCGCTGGCCATCGTCCATCGCGACGTCAGCCCGTCGAACGTCATGATCGGCTACGACGGCCAGGTGCGCCTGCTCGACTTCGGCATCGCCAAGGCGCTCGGCGCCGCCACCGACCATCGCTCGCGCACCGGCAGCATCAAGGGCAAGCTCAGCTACATGGCGCCCGAAGTCTTCGACGGCGCGCCCTTCGACCATCGCAGCGACCTGTTTGCCGTCGGCGTGCTCTTGTACGAGATGCTGACCGGGCGGCGCCTCTTTCGCGCCGAGGACGAGCTGCAGACGATGGCGCTCGTGCGCGCTTGCCAGGTGACGCCGCCGTCGCACGTGAACCCCGACATCACGCCGGAGCTGGAAGCGGTCACGATGCGGGCGCTGGCGCGCAATCCGCGCGAGCGCTACGCGCACGCCGACGACATGATGGCCGACATCGCGCCGCTCTTGCATGACCTGCGTTGGGGCGCGCGCGAGACGATGGGGGTCTTGCAGCGACTGGTGCCGGCGACGAGCTTGTCCGAGCCGACGGGCACGAAGTCGGCGTCGGCGTGGGTTGCGCGCGGCAGCTCCAACAGCGCGCCCACGTCGCTGACGCCGGCGGGCGGGCGGCGACCGGTGTGGCCGCTCGTCGCCATCGCCGTGTTGACGGTGGCGCTGGCGGCGTCGGTGACGCTGGCGTTCACGCGCTCGCGGACGCGCCCGCAGCCGCGCGCGATTCCGCTCGTGACGGCGCCGCTGGTCGCGCCGCCGCAGCCGGCGACGCCGCCCGTCATCGTGCAGCCGACGACGCCGCCGCCGGTCGTCGCGCCGCCGACCGCGCATGCCGTCGCCGAGCCGGCGGCGCGCGAGCCGGAAGCGCCGAGCAGCGACAGCGAGCCCAAGGCGCACGCGAGCAAGAAGAAGAGGGCGGCGAGCAAGCATCACGCTTTGGACCTCGAGCGCGGCGATGTGCTCGACAAGCTGTAGCCTGCGCATGTTGCTGCTGGCGCTCGTCTGCTCGTTCGCCGCGAGCGCCAACGCTCGCCCGGAGACGCCCGCGCGCGGCAAGGCGCACCTCGAGCGCGGCCTGCAGCTCTATCGCGACGGCATGTATCAGCAGGCGATCGCCGAGTTCGAGAGCGGCTACGCGGCGCTGCCGCGGCCGGCGTTCCTGCTCAACATCGCGCAGGCGTATCGCAAGCTGAACCAGCTCGAGCGCGCGCGAAATTACTACCAGCAGTTCGCGCTCAAGACGACGCGCAGCGATCCGGCGCGGGCCCAGGCGCTGGCCATCGCCGACAAGATCGACGCGCAGCTGCGCGCGCAAGCCGCCGAAGCCGCGCACTCGCCGCAGCCGCCGGCGCGCGAGCCCGAAGCCGCGCCGCCGGCGACGGCGACCGCGCCGTCGATTGCGACGACGGCGCCGCCGGCGACCGGCACCGTCGCGTCGCCGTTCGAAGCGCCGCCGGCCGCCGAGGCGCGCGCGCCGAATTCACGCACGCCCGGCTGGGCCGGCGTCGGCCTCATCGCCGGCGGCGTGGCCGTGCTCGGCGTCGGCTTGGGCCTCACGTTGCAGTCGCTGCAGCTGCAAGAATCGCTATCTGCATCCGACGATGGGCACCGTCTACGATCCGAATCTCATCGAGCAGCGCGACCTCTTTCGTAACGTGGGCGTCGGCTTCTTGGCCGGCGGCGGCGCGCTCGTCGTCGTCGGCGTGGCGCTGGCGGCGCGCTATCTGCCGGCGTCGCACGTCACGCGCGCCTCGCAGGTCGTGCGCGTCGGCCTGGCGCCGCGGCTGGACGTGACCTTTTGAGCGCGCGCGTCGCCGTCGTCTTCGTCGCGGTCGCGGTCGCGGGCTGCTTCAGCGGCCGCCCGCTTCCCGGCGCCTACAGCTGCACGAACGCGACGAGCCCGTGCCCGGTCAACTACGTCTGCATCGCTGGATTGTGCCAACCGCCCAACGCCGACCTCGGCGGGGTCGCCGGCGGCGGCGGTGGCGGAATCGCCGGCGGCGGCGGCGGCGGCGGCACCGGCACCGCGGATGTCGGCGACAAGTGCACGCAGTCGAGCGACTGCCAGACCGCCAACTGCGACACCACGAACGGAACCTGCGAGCTGGCGCCTCTGTCGCCGGGGTGGGTGTCGATCGGTCCCATGGCCTTCGCCCGCTTGCGGCCGACGGTGCTGCTGCGCGCCGACCATTCGATCATGGCCGCCGGCGGCGGCATCACCGCGACGAACACCGTCGACGCCAGCGTCGAGGTCTACCTGCCCGCGAGCAGCAAGTGGCAAGACATCAGCGGCAACACGGCCCCGCCCTACGCCAACCTGTTCTACGCGAATCAGAGCGCCGCTGCCGCGGAGCTCGGCGGAACGCTCTACATCGCCGGCGGCGGCGGCCAAGAGATCACGCTGCAGAAGTACGTGCCTGCGCAGGGAATGACCGCGGCCGCGTTCGTCTCCGTCACCAACAACACCGGCGTCTTCATCGATCAGGCCGGCAGCGCCGTCATGGGCGGCAAGCTCTACGTCTTCGGCGGCTATCAAGCGGCGAACGTCGTCGGCGCCAAAGCCGAGTACTACGATCCGACGGTCAATCCGCCGACGGGAACGTGGACGAGCTTGGGCATCCTCAACACGGCGCGACGCGCGCTCGCCGGCGTGCTCGGCCCCGACGGAACCATCTACGCGATGGGCGGTCACGGCGACGGCAGCAACGACGTCACGCTCGCCAGCATCGAGACCTACGTGCCGGCGAGCTTCTCTTGGGTCCGCGCGTCGATGCCGATGCCGCAGGCACGCGAAGATCTGGCGGCCGCGACCGGTCCCGACGGTCGCATCTACGTCATCGGCGGCCTCGCGGGCGGCAAGGCGCAGAACACGGTCATGGTGTACACGCCGTTGCCGTCGGGCGGCGGCCGTTGGACGACCGGCATGTCGATGCCATCGCCGCGCAGTGGGCTGGGCGCGGTCACCGGCGCCGACGGGCTCATCTACGTCATCGGCGGCGCCGACGCTTCCGGCACGCCGCTCAACACCGCCGCCTACTACGGCCCCAAAGTCACCGTCGTCGGCACCAACCTGCAAGGCAGCAACTTCGCCGCGAACGCCGTCGTCAGCGTCTACGACGCGCCGACCGCCAGCGGCACCGCGGTCGGCACTGGCACGACCGACATGAACGGCCTGTTGGGCTCGGCGATTTCGCTCAGCATGCTGACGACCGGCGTGCACACGCTGACGGTCATGGACAACCACAGCCGCTACCCCGTGCAAACGACGTATACGGCGCCCTAGCCATCCTGGAACAGGTGCTTGAAGAAGCGCTCGCGATTGGCCAGGAAGTCGCGCGTGATCTGATAGTGCTCGGTCGCTTCGTAGACGATGGGCGCGATGCCGTCGCCGTCGAGCCGATAGATCGTCGCGTCGGGATAGGCCATCAAGATCGGCGAATGCGTGGCAATGATGAGCTGCGAGCCGCGCAAACGGACGAGCCGATCGATGATCTGGAGCAGCGCCAGCTGCCGGCTCGGTGACAGCGCCGCTTCCGGCTCGTCGAAGATGTAGAGCCCGTTGCCATGCAGCCGCGTCGCCGCCAGCGCCAAGAACGACTCGCCATGGCTCTGCTCGTGCAGCGACGCCGCGCCGTAAGCCGGTCCGATCGGCGCTCCGCCCGGCTCGCGGTCGAGATCCTCGATGTGCGTGGCGACGTTGAAGTAGCTCTCGGCGCGCAAGAAGTAGCCGTCGCGCTCGCGCTTGGCGTTGCGCGAGAGCCGCAAGACCGTGTGCAGGCTCGACTCCGAGCGGCGCGTGGCGAAGCGGAAGTTCTTGCTGCCGCCTTCGGCGTTGAACCCGGCAGCGACGGCGACGGCTTCGACGAGCGTCGACTTGCCGGCGCCGTTCTCGCCGACGAGGAACGTGACGCGCGGGTGCAGCGCGAGCGTCGTCAACGCGCGAATCGCCGGAATCGCGAACGGGTAGTCGTCGAACGACGGCACGCGATCGCGCAGCAGCGTCAGCGAGCGAATGAAGCCGTCGCGAGTCATCGCGGGCGAGTATTGCAGATGGAAGGAGGGTGGCGAAAGCGGGGCGGGCTTACGAGCGCCGAGCGGGCGTGGCGCTGAGAATTACGGGCAGAACGTGACTTCGAACTGCGTATCCGACGGGCAGGTGTGCAAGCCGTTGGCGTCGTCGTAAGCGTACGAGTAGGCGCTCGGGCACATCGAGTGCACCGCGGCGACGTAGCTCGTGTGCACGACCGAGCGCGCATCGGCGGCGTTGCTGCACGCCTGCGACGTCATGCAGCCGTTGGCCACGGTGCAGTTGCCGGTCGAGGGATCGATCGGCGTCGGGCAGCACATATGCAAAGCCGGGTCGGTGCTCTCGGGCAAGCCGACGCCCCACGGCGCCGGGTAGTTGAGCTTCTTGCACGGCGAGATGCAGCCGATGACGTTGCCGGCCGAGTCGCGCACGCGCTCATCCTCGGCGGCGTACTGCGGGAAGGCGCCGCCTTCGCTCAAGTTGTCGCTGCCGGGGCAGCCGTTGACGTTCAGGTTGCCGCAGTCGGACGCGACGCAGGCGCCCGAGTTGGCGCCGTCGCCCATCGGCTGGACCTTGAACGGCAGGGTAAAGCCGTCGACCTGGCTGATGTTGTACCAAGTCTGCGCGCTGCCACCGACGGCGGCGAAGGTGACCTCGAACTTCGAGTCGATGGGCGGCTGGCAGCCGTTGGCCGGGCAGGGCACGCCGCCACCTTGGCCGTTGTCACCGATGGAGCAGTTGTGGCCCGTCGAGTCGCAGCCGATCTTGGGCCAATAGCGCACGGCCGCGACGCCGCCCGTGGGAATGGCGTAGTCGTGCGACTGGCCCTTGCCGAGCTCGATGTTCTGCGGATTCGGGTCGGCGCTGTCGTGGGCGATCCAGATGTTCTGGCTGCAGTTGTTGACGATGCGCAGACGCGTCGGCAAGGTGCCGGTCGAGCCGCCGCCGCTGGTGGTGCCGCCGCCGCCGCCCGACGACGTCGTGCCGCCGCCCGAGCCCGAGCTGCCGGCCGAGCCGCCCATCATGCAGGTCGCGCTCTCGTTGGCGTTGCACTGCGTGTAGATGACCTGGCTCGCCTGGTTGAAGCAGGAGCCGTCGGTGGGGCAGCAGTAGTAGCCGGTGGGGCAGTTGCACTTGGACAGCTCCCCGCCCGTGCACTGCGCGCCGCCGAGGCCGGAGCCGCCCGACGACGTCGTGCCGCCCGACGAGCTCTTGATGGTCACGAAGAACGACTCCCAGCCGCTGATGGCGGTGCGATCGGCGGTGACGCCGGCGCCGCCGCCGTTGGCGGCCGAGACGTAATCGCCGCTGATCTCGGTCTGCAGCGCGATCTGATTGCCCGAGGCGAGCACCTGGCCGCCGGTGCCGCCGATGATGAGGACGCGGAACGTCTCCCACGTGCTGGCGACGGTGCGATTGGCGGCGAGCGAGCTGCCGCCGCCGTTGTTGGCCGACCAATAGCTGTTGTTGAGCGTGCCGATGTAGACGAGGTCGCCGTTCTGCAGCGTGCCGCCGTTGAGATCGTAGAGCGTAAAGGTCTCCCACGTGCTGGCGACGGGGCGGTTGGCGTTGATGGCGCCGCCGCCGCCGTTCTCGGCCGTGACGAAGTCGCCGACGATCGCAGTCTTCAAGTTCACCGAGTACGAAGGCAGCGTCGAATTGGCCGACGAAACTCCAGGCGAGCCGGTCGAGGTCTCGGCGCCGCAGCCGGAGAGCAGGAGCGCGGTCGCGGACAGTGCCGACAGCGCGAAGGTTGAAAGACGAGTCATCGTGGCCTCCTGTCGGTCGCTTAGAGCAGGATGCGGGCCGATATCGAAGTAGCCGTAACCACAGTCAGATCCAGCGTCGTTTGCGACTGTTTCTGTCTCGGCATCGATACAAAGTGAGGAGGTGACCCCCGCAAAACACGCGACCGCACGCACGTGACAACGCGCGCTGTCAGCACACGCCGTGGACGCGCGCGTATGACCCGCGGCGTTGACCGGCGGTGACGAAGCCGCGCGGCGCAATGGGGTGCGCGCGGCGCGATGCCGGCGCGGCGCCGATCGTTTCACGTCCTGACGTCGCGACGATCGGGCGCGCGGCTCGAGCGGAGTCGGTAGGCAGAGCGGCGTTGGCGCGAGTCGGCTACGGACCCGAAACGACGCGCCAAACGATCGGGATTCAGCGCGCGCGCGTCCGAAATCGCCGTCGAGGGGATGGTCGTCTCCATTCCGCGACCCATAAAGACGAACGTGTATTCGCGACTGAGATCGAGACGTGCCCTGGTCGTCTCGATCCTGGTCTCGCTGTTGGCTTGCGACGTCGCGCAAGCGCAGCTGCCGCCGCCCGATCCCAACGCCGGCCAGCGCGCCGACGCCCGGATCGAGCCGGAAGAGGATCCGAACGCGGTGGCCTTGGCGCTGCCGCGTCTCCTCCTGTTGCCGCTGCGCGGGCTCGTGCTCGGCTTGGCGTGGCCGCTGAAAAAGTTCGCCGACTTCTCGGAGTTTCACCACACGATGCAGTGGTTCACCGACGCGACGACGACCTCCGACGGCAAGCGCGGCGTGCTCATCAACTTCGACTTGCAGGCGCACTTCGTCCCGTCGGCGGGCTTGACCTACTACGATCACAAGTCGCTCGGCCCCGACTCGACGTTGGAAGTGCGCGCCTCGGTCGGCGACAAAGAGATCGCCCAAGGCGGCATCTACGTGCGGCCGCTGCGCAAGGCCAGCTGGACGCAGATCGACGGCCACTTCGACTTCATCCATCGCGACGACCAATACTTCGACGGCAGCGGCCCGCCCAGCAGCGCCACGGCCTCGCGTTATCGCCTCGACTCGCTCTACGCCATCGCCGGCTTGCATCGCCGGATCGCCTGGCCGCTCTACGTCGACTTGACCGGCGAGAGCGGCTGGAAACGCTTCGGCGACGGGCGGCAGTTCTACGAAGCCGGCCCCATCGGCGACCACTTTTGCGTGCGCGTCCTCGGCCGCTGTGAGTTCGGCAACGTCGACAATCGCCTCGTCCCCGGCTTCGACTCGGGCACGCAGTTCATGCGCGGCTCGGCCACCGTTCGCGTCGACACCAACACGCGGCCGCTCGAGCCGCAAGGCGGCTTCTTCGCCAGCTTCACCGCCGACTACACGCACGGCATCTTCGGCGACGAGACGAGCTACTTCCGCCTTCATCCCATCTTGGGCGGCGTCATCGATCTCTGGCACCGCAGCCACATCCTCATCTTGCGCGCCTCGGCCATCATGGTCGAGCCGGTCGGCCACTCGACCGTGCCCTTCTCCGAGCTGCCGGTGCTCGGCGATCCCGACGCGCTGCGCGGCTTCATCCTGGGCAGCGTCCGCGACCGGTCGCTGCTCGTGTATCGCGCCGAATATCGCTTCCCGATTTGGATGTACAGCGACGCCTTCGTCTTCGCCGATTACGGCGCCGTCTACAAACACAACTTCGCCGACTTCAACGATCGGCGCACCTACTGGGATCTCGGCTTCGGCATTCGCGCCTATTCGCAGTCGCAGTTCTTCGTCCACCTCGGCGTCGCCTACGGCTTCGGCGGCGGTGGCTGGCAGTTTTACGTTCGCGGAGACGCCAAATGAGCCGCCGTTTCATCGCGCTCTTGCTGCTCGCGTCGGCCTGTCACCACTTCAACCACGTGCGCTTCGAAGACCGCGCCATCTTGTGGCACTGGCCCGACGATCGCCCGATTCCGCTGCCGAAGACCGAGCGGCTCGGCATCTACTGGGAAGGCGTGCGCGACGCGGTGATCGCGCCCGCCGATCGCGTGCTGTCGATCGAAACGGCGAGCGAAGCGGGCGACGTCAACGCGCTCGACGAGGCGCCCGATTCGACCTGGTTCCACGATCGGCGCCGCGTCGAGGGGCAAGCGCGGCCGCGCCGCTTCAGCGCCGACGAGATGGCGATGGGCGCGCTCGGTCCCGATGACGCGCCGGTCTTGCCGCTGACGGTGACCGAAGGCAAAGGCATCGGCGCGACGCCCGGCTTCGTCGCCACGGACGCGCGCGGCGTGAAGTACCTGGTGAAGCTCGATCCCTTGGAATATTTGGGGCTGACGACGCAGACGGAGCTGGTGGTGACGCGTCTGGCGTGGGCGGCCGGCTGGCTCGTGCCCGGCCTCGCTATCATCGACATTCAGCCGGACACGCTGCTCTTGTCGCCCAAAGCCTACGCGAAAGACAACTACGGCGAGAAGCAGCCGTTTACGCACGAGCACCTGGCGAAGATGGTGCAAAAGATGCCGCGCAACAAGCAGGACGGCAGCGTGCGCATGCTCGTCAGCCGCTGGCTCGAAGGCGTCAACATCGGCGAATTCGCCTACAAAGGCCGGCGCCGTGACGATCCCAACGACGTCATCGAGCATCAGCAGCGGCGCGTATTGCGCGCGTTCGGCGTCTTCTGCTCGTGGGTCAACAACGTCGATACGCTGCAGAACAACACGCTCGACATGTACCAAGGCAAGCCGGGGCAAGGCCACGTCGTCCACTACGAGCAGGACATCGGCGGCTCGTTCGGCAACTTCGCCGGCGTGCCCGAGGCGTATTGGAGCGGCACCGAGACGTTCTTCGACGCCAGCCTGGTCGTGCGGTCGTTCTTGACGCTCGGCTTTTGGCCGCGCCCGTGGGATGACGCCGAATATCGCGCGCGCAAAGACGCCCTGCGTAACCAGTGGCCGGAGATGGGTAACTTCGACGCCGAGCGCTTCGTGCCGCGCAAGTGGGAGCCGGCGATCGAGAACGCGGCGTTCGTGCGCATGACCGAGCGCGATCGCTATTGGGGCGCCAAGCGCATCGTCGCCATCGACGGCAACGAGCTGCGCGCGGCCGTCGGCGCCGGCAAATACCGACCGGACGCGAGCGAGCACCTGTTCGACATCTTGTGGAAGCGGCGCCAGCTCATCGCGCACGACTTCTTCTCGCGCATCGCCGCGCTCGACCACTTCGCGCTCGACAAAGCCGGGCGCAGCCTGTGCTTCGACGACTTGTGGATCGAAGCCGGCCTCGGCGGCGAGAACGCGACGGCCTATCGGAGCGATCCCGACGTCGTCGTGCGCGATCGTTGCCTGCAGCTGCCGGCCGGGGTCGGCTATCGCATCGTGTCGCTGGCCGCGCGGCGACCGGGCGAGCGGCACTTCGGCGCCGCCGTCCGCGTACACGTCGTGCAGGAAGCCGGCAAGAGCCGCATCATCGGCATCGAACGTTGACCCGTCAGTAGCTTCGCCGCCGCGCAGATGCGATGATGGCGCCGGGAGGGATCATGAGACGACGAGCGTTCCTCGCTGCAGGTGCAGGCATTGTCGCCGCCGCGACGTCACTGAAGGCGCAGGCGGCGCCCGCCAAGCCGGCAGCCGCCGGCAGCATGTCCGGCGTCGCCGACGCCGCCAGCGACTGCGTGCGCAAAGGCGAAGTCTGTCTGCAGCATTGTCTGGCCATGTTGGCGACGGGCGATCAGTCGATGGCCGCCTGCTCCAAAACCGTGCGCGACGTGTTGGCGACGAGCCGCGCGCTCGAGACGCTGGCCGCCACCAACGGCCCGCACGCGCTGGCGATGGCCAAAGTCGCCGCCGACGCGGCGCGCGACTGCCAGGCCGAGTGCGCCAAGCACGCGCAGCATCCGCCGTGTAAAGAGTGCGGCGACGCCTGCGGCCGCCTCATCGCCGCCATCGCCAAGCTGGGCTGAGCGCCGGAGACGTCGTTCAGAGGCGGAAGCGCATGACGCCGGTCAGCGTCGACAAATCGCCGCCCGAGATGCTGTCGATCTTCGAGAAGCTCTCGCCGAACTGGAAGTGATAGGTCGCCTCGATGGCAAAGCTGACGTGCCACGTGATCGGCACCTCGAGCCCGAACCCGACCGGAATCGCCGGCTCCGTCGTCGAATTCAGCCCCGACAAGGCGCGCGCGTCGCGTGCGCCCATCAGCTGGAAATTGTAGACGCCCACGCCCGAGAACACGTACGGCCGCACCCACGGCACCGGCAGCGTCAAGCGCACGATGAAGTCGCCCGACGACAGCACGTAGTTGACGTCGCCGCCGACGGTGACGCTGCCCTTGCCGTCGAGCCAGGCGCCGAAGTAGCGCGCCTCGAAGCCCAGCCACGACAGGACGTCGACGCCGAGGCGCACGCCCCACGCCGGACCGGCGCTGGTGACGCTGCCGACGCCGTCGTCGAACGCGAACGGATGGCCCTCCTCCAAGTGGCCGCCGCCGAACTCGAAGCCCCAGGTCAACATCGGGCGGCGATGCGGCCGGCGCCAGCACTGACCGACGCCCATCCAGTTGTCGCGGCAGTAGTATTCGTCGTCGGCGCGCGCGCGGCCGGGCAAAACGAGGAGCACGAGCAAGGTCGAGAGGATGACGATTCGTGCGCTCACGAAGTGTCCTTTCGCGTCGAGCCAGCGAGCGCCGCCACCCGATCCGAACGGCGCGCGCTCGCACCCCAAGACATGAGCGCCGAGCGCGTCGTTTCAAGCCGCCGCGCGGGAAATTCAGTCGTCGTCGGCTTCGAGCAGCTCGTCGACGATGGCGTGCGCGATGAACGCGGCGGCTTCCGGCGGCTTGGCGCACACGTCCGCGGCCGCCTCGGCGACGACGAATGACCAGCGCCGATGCCCGCGCGCCCACTCGACGAACGGCGCCGCCTGCCCGCCGACCGCCGCCGCTGCCAGCCGCCAGCCGTCGCGCGCCCAGCCGTCGCGATCGCTGCGCGCCTGCGCCAAAAGCCGCGCGATCAGTGCCTCGAACATAGAGAGAGAGTAGCGGTTAAAGCGCGGTGCCGGCGGCAAAGTCGGCGCGAACGGTGGTCTGCACCTTCGCCACTTCCGAAGGCGCGCCGATGACGAGCCCGAGCTCGCGGTTCATGTTCAGCGAGTTGTCGGTGAAGTTCTCCGAGCCGACAAAGGCGCGCACGCTGTCGATGACGATCGCCTTGGCGTGCAGATAGGGATTGGCCAGCTCCACGACCGGGATGTTGTGCGCCTTGAGCGTCGTCACCGCCGACTGCTGCGCCGACGTCAGCGTGTTGTTCGGCAGCGCGATCTTGACGACCACTTTGGCGTCTGCCCGCGCCGTCAGCGCATTGACCATCTGCGTATCGCTCAGCTCTTCCACTTCCAGATCGATCGTCGAGGTCGCGCCTTGAATCAGCGTCACCAGCTTGCTCTGCGAGTTCGTCGGCGACACCAACAGCGGCCCCGTCGTCGTCGCCGTGGTCATGGCGTAATCGGACTGAAAGATCGACTCGGCTTCGGCGACATCGGTCGGATCGGTGTCGATCGCCAGATACTCGCGGTTCGTCTGCGCCGACGACTGCGTGGCGTTCATCGTCATGATCCACGCCGTCGTCCCGTCGAGGATGACGCACTTTTCGTGCGTGTAGACGAACGCCGACGACGACCACACCGTGGGCACCGCCGGCGACGCCGTCGTCAAGGTCGTGTAGCTGGCCGCGTTCGTGGCGCTCGCCGCCGTGCCCGACGGAAACGTCGTATTGAGTATGACTTTGACGTCGAGCCCCGCCTTCTGCTTGGCGATGAGCGCGTTCATGATCTTCGTGTTCGTCAGCAGATACATCGTCATGTGGATCGACTTCGTCGCCGCGTTGATCGCGTTGATGAGCCCCTGCGTGTTGTCGCTCGGCTCGACGATGATCGTGACCGACGAGGTCGTGCCCACGCCGCCGCCGTCGGAGGTCACCGGCGTCATCGCCATGTCGCCCGGCGTCTCCGGCGAACCGCCGCCGCCGCCGTTGGAACCGCCGCCACCGCCATTGGAACCGCCGCCGCCACCGCCGGCCTCGCCGCCGCCGCTGCTGATCGCGTCGTGCGTCGTCGTGCAGCCGGCCGCCATGCACGCGAACGCGAAGATGAGGCCACCGGCGAGCAGACAGGCGACGGCAAAGAGCAGCCCAGCGATGCCTTTGGAGCCCAAGCTTCGATCTCTCATGCTGTTGGCTAATGGCCCGAGCGCGCCCTTTCCTTCACGAAAATGTCACTAGCGCGCCCGTTTGGCTGCAACTCGCCGTCCGCAGCCATAGCGTCATTCAGTGCAAACGACTGTTCGCCCACGCCGCTCGCGCGGCTGTTTACGCGCGGCCGGCTCGACGCGGCTAAACAGTGTCGCGTGGCTTGAGAGACAAGCGAGAGACAAAGGAGGGAGCGAGGAGCCGGCGCAGCATACGTTTTGGTATGTGAGCAGGCACCGCAGCGCCGGACGCTGGATCTCGCGATGGATCACAAGCCACGCGACACTGTTTTAGCTGACCGCGCGGCTCGGCGTGCGCTCGGCGAACGCGTGCGCGACCAGCTCGTAGGAGCGCAGTCGGGCCGCGGCTTCGTAGGCGTGCGTCGCCACCATGACCTCGTCGGCGCCGCTCTTCTGCGCCAGCGCTTCGATTTGCGCACGCACGCGCGCCGGCGTGCCGACGATCTGCACGCGCCGATAGAACGCCAGCGCCGCCTGCTCGTCGGGCGAGAACACATGCGCCAGCGCGTCGTCGGGGCTCGGCAGGCGACCGGGGCGACCGGCGCGCAGCTCGGCGAAGGCGACGCGCATCGACGCCGACATGCGCTCGGCCTCGCCGTCGCTGTCGGCGCAAAAGACCGAGAGCGCCAGGATCGCGTGCGGCCGCTGCAGCGCGCCCGGCACGAAGCGCTGCCGATAGAGCCGCATCGCCGCTTCCGGCGGATCGGGGCTGAAGTGACCGGCGAACGCGAAGCCGAGGCCGAGCTCGGCCGCCAGCCGTGCCGAGTAGTCGCTCGAGCCGAGCAGCCACACCGGCGGCAGCGGCACGTCGTCGGGCATGACGTGGATGCGCGCGAACGGATGGCTCGGCGGCAGCGTCCCGGCGCCGTATCCGCGCAGTTCCTCGAGCTGCTCGACGAAGTCGTCGGCGCCGAGCGCGGCCCGCGAGCGGCGCAGCGCCAGCGCAGTCAGCCCGTCGGTGCCGGGCGCGCGGCCGATGCCGAGGTCGATGCGACCGGGCGCCAGCGCCTCCAATAAACGATAGGACTCCGCAATCTTCAGCGGCGAATGATTGGGGAGCATGACGCCGCCGGCGCCGAGCCGAATCCGCGACGTCTGATGCGCCACGTGCGCGATCATGATCTCCGGCGCCGTCGTGGCGATGCCGGGCATGTTGTGATGCTCGGCGTACCACAGCCGCTCGTAGCCGAACGCCTCGACGCCGCGCGCCAGCTCCACCGACGAGCGCAGCGCGTCGGCGCTGGAGTAGCCGCGGCCGAGCGGCACCAAGTCGAGCACCGACAGCGGCAGGCGAGGGCGCGCGTCGGGGCCACTCATCGCGCCACCTCCACCGACGTTCGCTGCCCGCTTCCTGCTCGACCCAAGCGCATCCGTGCCTCCTCGCTCGTCAATGTGCGGAGGCGAGCCGACCGCCGCAACGACATCTTCGGGCGCGGCGACGCATTCCTGACGCGCTGGGGAATTCCGCTGTGGCTGTCGTAACCAATCAGAAGTGGAATTCGTTGGGTGAATTTATATTCACATTTCGAATTGACAGTACGTCATAGTGAATTCATATTCGTCTTCGGAACGGAGGTTCACAGATGCGAGACGTCGAATCCCCTGCGCGCCGCAAGCCCGGCCTCCGCGCCGAAGCCAAAGAGATCTTTCGTGACGCCATCTTACGCGCCGCCGAGGAAGAGCTGGCCGAGCATGGCTTTCATGCCGCCCGCATCTCCGACATCGCCAAGCGCGCCCGCGTCGGCGTCGGCACCGTCTACAACCACTTCGCGCAGAAGGAAGACATCGTGCGCGCGCTGTTGTTGGAGCGGCTGCCCGACGTCATCGACGAGCTGGCCCCGCGCGCCGGCGACCCGAGCGACTGGGTCGGCTCATTTCGCGCGCGCATGGACCGCATGCACGCGTACATCGAGGCGAATCGGCATTTCTATCTGGTCGGCTGCCAGATCGGCCTCTTCGGCCGCAGCGCCAACGCCGGCTCCGACGAGATCCCGAGCTCGTACTCCGATCCGCGCGTCGCTCGGCTCATCGGCACCGTCGAAAGCATGATTCGCGAGGGCATCGACGCCGGATTCATCGCCGGCGATCCCGTGCGCCTGACGCGCTTCCTCATGGGCGGCACGAAGAGCCTCTTATTGGGCGCCATGTCCGAAGGTGCCGTCCGCTTCAAGCCCGAGGGCGATTTCGCTCTCGACCTGTTTTTGAAGGCCGCCAGCTGTCCCGCGGCCGCCAGCACGGATCCGCACAAAGGAGAACGTTGATATGTCCACCGCATCGTCCAATTCCTTGACCGCCGCCGAGGCTTTGCCGCTGCCGCCGCCCCCGACGGTCGAGCGCCGTCCGGTCGACGCCGACGCGGCGCCTGTCGAAAAGAGCGGGTCGAAGCGCATGGTGGCCATCGGTTTGGCCGTGCTGCTCGTCGGTGGCGCCGGGGCGTGGTGGGCGATGACGCGCGGCCTCGAGGACACCGATGACGCGCAGCTCGACGGCGACGTCGTCAACGTGCCGGCGCGCACGAGCGGCGTCATCACGGCCGTGCACTTCGCCGACAATCAGACGGTGAAGTCGGGCGCGCTCTTGGCCGAGATCGACAGCGCGCCGGCGACGGCGAAGCTGGCGCAGGCAGAGGCCGAGCTGGCCTCGGCGCAGGCGTCCTTCGAGTCGGCGGCGGTGCAGGCGCAGCTCACGGGCACGAACGCGCGCGGCCAGCGCTCGGCGGCGCAAGCGTCGCTGCGCGGCGCCAAGGTGAACATCTCGACGACGCAGCAGCAGATCGCGGAGGCCGACGCGCAGCTGGCGGTGGCGACGGCGAACTTCAACAAGGCGCAGATCGATCTGACGCGCGCCAACACGCTCTTGCAGGCGAACGCCGTGCCGCAAGCGAACGTGGACTCGGCGAAGGCGGCGTTCGACGCGACGCAGGCGGCGGTGGCGCAGGCCAAGGCGCGCGCGGCCAGCGTGCGCTCGTCGACGGACGAAGTGGCGGCGCGCATCTCGGAAGCGAGCGCGCGCTTCACGCAGGCGGCGACGGTGCCGCAGCAGATCGCCGACGCCGACGCCAAGGCGAAGGTGGCGGCGGCGCGCGTGCAGACGGCCAAGGCGTCGCGCGATCTGGCGGCGCTCGAGCTGTCGTACACGAAGATCTTCGCGCCGCGCGACGGCGTCGTGTCCAAGCGCGCCATCAACGTCGGGCAGATGGTGACGCCGGGAACGTCGATCGTCGCGCTCGTGCCGACGACGGAGCTGTGGGTGACGGGCAACTTCAAAGAGACGCAGCTTACGCACATGAAGCCGGGGCAGAAGGCGACGATCGAAGTCGACGCCTATGACATCAAGCTCGACGGCGTCGTCGACAGCTTCTCGGCGGCGACGGGCGCGCGCTTCACGCTGCTGCCGCCGGACAACGCCACCGGCAACTACACGAAGATCGTGCAGCGCGTGCCGGTGCGCGTCGCGATCAAGAACCTGCCGACCGGGCTCATGTTGCGACCGGGCCTGAGCGTCGATCTGACCGTCGATACGCGTAACTAGTCGCGATTTTTACCGCATTAGACCGTAGAAGGAGCCGCACCATGTCCGCCGCCAGCGCCGCCGCCAGCCTTCCCGTCGCCCACGCGCGACCGGCGGCGGCCATCAACAAGTGGGCCATCGCCGCCGCCGTCGCGCTCGGCGCGCTGCTCGAGGTCGTCGACACCAGCATCGTCAACGTCGCGCTCACCGACATGCAGGCGTCGCTCGGCGCGACGCTCGAGCGAGGTCGAGCTGGGTCGTCTCCAGCTACGCCGTCGCCAACGTCATCATCTTGCCGATGACGGCGTGGCTCGGCGATCGCTTCGGCAAGAAGCGCTACTTCGTCTTCTCGCTCATCGCGTTCACGCTGTCGTCGATTCTGTGCGGCTTCGCGACGACGCTGCCGATGCTCATCGTCGCGCGCGTCCTGCAAGGGCTCGGCGGCGGCGGTCTGCTCGCGAAGGCGCAGTCGATCCTCTTCGAGACGTTCCCGAAAGAGGAGCAGGCGATGGCGCAGGGCTTCTTCGGCGTCATCGTCATCGCCGGTCCGGCGATCGGCCCCACGCTCGGCGGCTGATCTGACGACCAACGTCAACTGGCGCTGGATCTTCTTCATCAACATTCCCGTCGGCATCGTCGCCGTCATCATGTGCCTGACGTTCTTGCCGAAGGACGAGGAGGGCACGCGTCGCCCCGGCGGCATCGACTGGCTGGCGATCGGCCTGCTCGTCGCCGGCTTGGGCGCGCTGCAGACGGTGCTCGAAGAAGGGCAGAGCGACGACTGGTTCGCGTCGACGTTCATTCGCGCCTTCTCGGTCATCGCGGTCGTGGGCATCGTCGCCTTCATCTGGCGCGAGCTGCGCACGAAGAATCCGGTCGTCGACCTGCGCGTCTTGAAGCATCGCTCGCTGTGGGCGGGCAGCATCCTGTCGGTCGTCATCGGCATGGCGCTGTACGGCGCGCTCTTCGCGGTGCCGATCTTCGCCGAGTCGATCATGCACTATACGTCGCAGCAGGTCGGCATGCTGCTCTTGCCGGGCGCGCTCGTCTCGGCGGTGATGATGCCGCTCGTCGCCAAGCTGCTCGGCAAATACGACGCGCGCGTGCTCCTCGTGTTCGGCGCCCTGATCCTGGCCGGCGCCGTGCTGCAGCTGAGCCATATGTCGCCGCAGACGGGCGGCCGCGACTTCTTCTGGCCGCTGATTCTGCGCGCCATCGGCACGGTCATGATGTACTTGCCGCTGAGCATGGCGACGCTGGGGCCGATTCCGAAGAAGGACGTCTCGGCGGCGTCGGGCTTCTACAACCTGACCCGCCAGCTCGGCGGCTCCATCGGCGTCGCGCTCCTGACGACGATGTTGGCGCGCCGCAACGCCTTCCACCGCTCGATCCTCGTCGAGAAGTTGGGCGCCATCGCGCCGGCGGTCGTCGAGCGCGTGCATCAGCTGACCGGCGTGTTCTTGGCGCAAGGCTTCCCGCTCGCCGACGCGCAGACCAAGGCGCTCGCGGTGCTCGACGGCAGCGTCAGCCTGCAGGCGTCGGTGTTGTCGTTCGGCGATACGTTCTTGGCGACGGCGGTGCTCATCGTCATCACGCTGCCGCTCGTGTTCCTGCTCGGCAAGGTCGACCGCGGCAGCAAAGTCGAGATGGGGCATTAGCCGCGACGACACCGCCCACGGTTCATGAGCGCATCATGAATGATTCATGATCGCGTCCCGCCTACGTTTTTCGCCCGATAGCGAACGCCGATTTTTCCCCACGAAAGTAGATTCGCCCGCGCAGCGACGGTAGGCTGGCGCGCGCGGGTGGTCGTCCTGTGTGTCGTTTTCGCGCGACCCCTTGCAACGGCTACAGCGGTGCTTGTACTTCCGCGAGCCCTAGACAAGGAGCCCTATGCGGCGACTCTCGGCAGTGCTGCTCGCGACGCTGACCCTCCTCGCTCCGGCGGCCGCGCGCGCAGATAAGACGGAGGCGTTCACGCACGACGAATCGCCGTACGAATTGCGGCTCGACATCGACATCGCGGCCGTCGTGCTCGGCGGCGTCTTGTGGGGCGGCACGACGCTCATCGGCAACACGGTGCCACCCTCGTACTGCGGCACCTCGACGACGCCTGCTTGCAATGCGAAGAACCTCAACGCCTTCGATCGCTTGGCGCTGGGCCACTCGAGCCAGAGCGCGCGCACCGCCGCCAACATCATCGAATTCGTTCCGCTGCTGTATCTGGCCATCGACATCGGCGACGTCGGGCTCAAGCATTGGAAGACCTATTTGACCGACTTATGGGTCTTCGCCGAGGTGCTGGGCTGGAACGGCGGCATCCAGGACGTCGTGCGTCGCGCGGTGCGCCGGCCGCGGCCGTTCATGTACACGCCCGGCCTGTACTCGCAGAGCGAGCGCGACGCCCCCGACGCGGGCATGTCGTTCTACTCCGGCCACACGGCGTTCGCGTTCGCCATCGCCACGACGGCGGCCTATACGTTCACGCTGCGCCATCCGCACTGGTGGGTGCGCTGGCTGGTGTGGCCGAGCTTGATGTTGGTGGCGTCGGTCGAGCCGTTTCTGCGCGTCTACTCGGGCGACCACTTTCCGACCGACGTCATCGTCGGCGCCGTCGCCGGCTCGGCGGTCGGCCTGTTGATTCCGGCGCTGCATCGTCGCACGGCGCGCTCGCCGTCGAAGATCCTGACCGGCATGCGCCTCGTCCCGGTGCAGACCAACACGTCGACGACGCTCTCGCTCGTGGGAATGTGGTAGCTCAGCCGACTTCGACGACGGTCCACTCGCGCGTCTCACCGCCGATGGTGACGTCGATCTGATCGCCGGCGCGCCGTCCGAGGAGCGCGCGACCAACCGGCGACGCCGGCGTAATCACCGACAGAAAGCCGTCGCCGCCCGGTCCGGTCAGCTCGGTGCCGGCGCCGACGGGCAAGAGAATGAACGTGCGCTCCTGGCTGCCGTCGTCGCCGTCGACCGCGACGTCGATGACGGCGCCGAGGCCGATCGGGCTCTTGGCGCGAAAATCGGGCACGCCCGAGCGCACGAACGCCGCCAGCTGCTGCAGCTCCTCTTGCACCTTGCGAGCGCGCGCCGATTGCCCGGTCGCCAAGCTGCCGAACTCGATGGCCGCGCGCCCGTCCTCCTTCTTCTCCGACTCGGTCTGCAGCGTGCGCGCCGCCTCGCGCGCCTCGTCGCCGGCGCGGCGCGCCACCTCGTCCGACTGCTTGAGCCGCGCCGCCAGCTGCTCGATGAAGTGCTGCTTGTTGAAGCCCATGTCCTCCATGTTAATCAGCTCGCGAAAGCTGACAATTTTCCGTCATTTTCGCGGCTAGAATCGGCCCATGCGCCTTCGTTACGTGTTGGTCGACGTCTTCACCGAGCACAAGCTGCAAGGCAACCAATTGGCCGTGTTTCCCGAGGTCGACGCGACGATCGCGACGGCGCAGCTGCAGGCGTTGGCGCTCGAGCTGTCGCTGTCGGAGACGACGTTCGTCGTCGGGCGCGGCGAGCGCGGTCCGCGCGTGCGCATCTTCACGCCCGAGGTCGAGCTGCCGTTCGCGGGCCATCCGACGCTGGGCACGGCCGCCGTCGTCTCGCCCGGCCAAGCGGTGACGCTGGAGCTGAACGTCGGGCCCGTCGCCGTCGCCGTCGCGACGACGGCATACGGCTGGCGCGCCGAGCTCACGGCGCCGCCGGCCGGCAAGGTGCCGCTCGCCGCCGACGCCGCGACGCTGGCCGCGCGCTTCGGGCTCACGGCCGCCGCCGTCGATCGCAGCTTGCCCGCCGAGGCCTGGTCGTGCGGCAACGCGTTCGCGTATCTGCCGGTCGTCGACGCGGCGGCGGTGGCGCGCGCGCACATCTCGTCCGAGCCGCCGGCCGCGGGCGAGCCGCTCGGCGTCGTCGTGTTCGCCGTGGCCGGCGCCGAGGTGCATGCGCGCGTGTTCATCCCCGGCTCGCGCGTGCCCGAAGATCCGGCGACGGGCAGCGCCAACGCGCCGCTGTGCGCCTATTTGCACGCGCACGGCCGCTTGGCGCTCGGTCAAACGCTGACGACGACGCAAGGCGTGGAGATGGGCCGCCCGAGCCGCTTGTGGGCGCGCCTCGAGCGCGACAGCGACGGCGTGTTGCGCCCGCGCGTCGCCGGCGGCGTCGTGCGCGTCGGCGAAGGCGCGTTCGAAATCTAGAACGCCGAACGGGTTACCGTTCGCCGCGCGGTTCCGGCGACGACGCGCGCGAAATAGCGCCAGAAGCTGGGCTCGTTGAGCCGCGGATCGATGCGCCCCGCGATCTTCGCGTGCTCGGCGGCCGCCAAGCTCCAGTGCAGCTTCGGCTGCAAATGATGAACGGTGTGCAAGCCGGCGTTGAACAGATAGGCGTTGAAGAGGGCGCCCGTGAAGTTGCGCGAGCTGTCGAATTTCGAGCTCGGGACCGTGTCGGCGTGCTGGAAGAAGTTGAAGTTGGCGATGGCGTTGATGGCGATCTGCTGCGGCAACACGACCGTCCACAAGGCCTTGCGCCAGTCGATCCACACGAGCAGCGCGATCGTCCCGTAGAGCAGCACGATGTGCGAGACGTGGAACCAGAAGTGGCTCGGGTTGCGACGATGGATCGTGGCCAGCGCGCGGCCCGCTTGTCGCGTCATGCCGCCGAGGCAGCGCGGGACGTACAGGATCGCGCCCACGAGATCGTTGCGATCGCCGACGTTGTGCGTGGAGGTGACGTCGAGCGTGGGCCGATTCTGGTGCGCGTGGTGGCTGCGATTGTGGATGGCGAGCCAGGCGATCGCCGGGCCGCCGTAAAAGAACGTGAGCCAATAGCCGGTCAGCGTGTTGAGCCGATCGTCTTTCCACATCGGCGCGTGATGATGGTTGTGCGCCAAGACCGCGACCGGCAGCGCCAACACGATCGCGAGCAGGACTAACACCGGGTGAACGCCCCAAATCCACTGGCCGACGCACACCGTCGTTACCGCCGTCATGACCGCTACGGAACGATAATCGTCTTTGTATTTGAGCATTTGCTAAAATGACGCAGCGTGCAATAAGCGTGCTTGACGCGGTGCGTGAGATCACGCGGGGTTTGCGCCTGGTCACTGTGCGCTTTTGTCACGACTGGCGTCCGCAGCAGCCGATCTCCGCGCGTGTTACGATGAGGCGTGCGCGTCTCGTCCTTCGCCTGGTGCGCTCTGGCCGTGGTCGCCGCGTGCGGTGGAAACGGCAGCGGCGCCAGCGGTAACGGCGGCGGCACCAGCAGCGGCGGCGGCGAGGTCGGCGGCACGCCGGAGTCCGGCCGTGCGACGTATTACGACGCCACCGGCGCAGGCGCCTGCAGCTTCGACGCGACGCCGGACGACCTCGACGTCGCGGCGATGGACATGCCCGAGTGGAGCGGCAGCGCGCCTTGCGGCGAGTGCGTCGCCGTCAGCGGACCGAAGGGCAACGTCACGGTCCGCATCGTCGACTTGTGCCCCGGCTGCGAAAAGGGGCACCTCGACCTGAGCATGGAGGCGTTCGCCAAGATAGCCGACGTCTCCGCCGGCAACGTGCCCATCACGTGGTCGGTCGTCCCGTGCGACGTCACCGGCAACTTGCAATACCGCTACAAAGAGGGCAGCTCGCAGTACTGGACGGCCATTCAAGTGCGCAACTCGCGCCGCGCCATCGCCAAGCTCGAGGTGCAGACGGGCGGCGCCTGGCAGTCGGTCTCGCGCGCCAGCTACAACTACTTCGTCGACGCGGCCGGCATCGGCACGACGAGCGGCTTCATGGTCCGCGTGACCGCGAGCGACGGGCAACAGCTGGTCGACTCGTTGCCGCCGGTGCAGTCGGCGCTGGTCGCCACCGGCCTCGCGCAGTTCCAGTAGTCGCTCGTCGCGACTTGCACCGCGCGCCGGCGGGCGCAGAACCTGCGCATGGCGCGTCCCTTGGAAATTCGCAGCAGCGGCTTGACCGATCGTGGCCGTGTCCGCGACCGCAACGAGGATCACTTCCTCGTCGCCGAGCTGCGCCGCATGATGGTCGTCGAGGCCACGAGCTTGTCGCAGCCGTCGGCGCTGTTCGGCTCGCATCGCGGTCACCTGTTGGCGGTCGCCGACGGAATGGGCGGCCATCGCGCCGGCGAGCAGGCGAGCGCGCTGGCCTTGGTCACCGTCGAGCAGTTCATGCTGAACACGCTGCGCTGGTTCCTGCAGCTCAAAGGCGAAGGCTCGCTCGTCGAGTTCCAAGAGGCGCTGCGCTCGGCCGACGCGCGTATCTTCGAGGCCGCGCGCAACGCGCCCGAGCTCAAGGGCATGGGCACGACCTTGACGATGGCCTACGTCATCGACGGCACGCTCTATCTCGTGCACGCGGGCGACAGCCGCTGTTACCTGTTGCGCGCCGGCGAGCTCCATCAGCTGACGCGCGATCACACGCTCGTCGCGCAGATGGTGCAAGCGGGCGCGCTGTCCGAGAGCGACGTCAAGACGAGCCCATTTCGCAACGTCATCACCAACGCCGTCGGCGGCAACGATCCCGGCGTCAAAGCGGAGGTGAACAAGCTGACGCTGGAGGCCGACGACATCTTGATGCTGTGCTCGGACGGCTTGACGGGCATGGTGGCCGACGCCGACATCGCGCACGTGCTCAAGAGCGTGCGCGATCCGAGCGCGGCCTGCGCGCAGCTGGTCGCGCGCGCCAACGAGGCCGGCGGCGGCGACAACGTCACCGTCATCGTCGGCCGCGTCGAAGCCAGCCGCGAGCCCGAAACCCTAGAGTAACTAAGCGTAACCGAGTAACGAAGCGGGACTAAGGCTGGGTCGTGCAGTCGCCGGTGTCGACGGCGTTGGGGACGACGGCCGGCGTGCCGTTGTAGCTCCAGGTCTGCGCGCAGGTGCTGTTGTCGATCTCTTTGGCCTGGTCGAGCACGGTGTACGTGCCGTCGGTGCCGTCGAACTCGACGAGCCAGAAGTTGTTGGGATCGTAGCGCGTGCCGCCCATCGTCCAGTGGAAGACGTCGTTGTTGAAGGCGCTGGCGTCGACCCAGTGGTGGCTGTGGCCGGCCAAGAAGCCTTTGACGTTGGGGCTGGCGTCGAGCAGCTGCGGCAAGCCCGGATAAGGCCCGGTCTCGTAGCTGTCGTAGAGCAGCCGGAAGATGTGGCTCATGACGATCGTCGGCTTGTTCTCTTGCAGCTGCGCCGTGGCCCAGGCCATTTGCGTGTCGCCCATCGAGGCCCAGCCGGTGTTGCAGTGCGGGCTGGTGAGGTCGAAGGTGTCGCCGCGCTGGCTGTCGATGAGCACGAACTTCCAGCCGTGATAGTCGACCGCCTGATAGGGCGGCTGGCCGAAGAACTCCATGAACCGATCTTCCGAGAACTGCCGATCGTAGCTGTCGGTGGTGTCGCCGCAGTCGACCTCGTAGTCGTGGTTTCCCATCGTCATGTAGACCGGCATCGTGAACGTCTTGAAGATGTCGCGGGCGATGGAGTAGGCGTTGACGTTGTCGCGGTACCACTGCGGATCGGTCGACAGATGCGCCTTGTGGACGACGTCGCCCATGACGAACACCATCGACGGCGGCGGCGTGATGGCGTTGATCGTGTCGCGCACGGCGTTCAAGCGGTCGACGGTGTGCACGATGCTGGCGTTGTCGACGTCGCTGTTCTCGGAGCAGCAGACATATTGCGGCCCGATGATGTGCGTGTCGGTGATGAAGACCGCGCGGAAGGTGTCGTGCGGCTTCGACTTGGCGGAGTTGCTGCAGCCGGCGACGATGAAGCAGCCGACCGCGGCGAAGGCGACGAATGAGCGCGAGCGAACCAAGAGCGACGACATGCCCGTGAGCATCGAGCCTCCCATGCGAATCCTGGACGACGACCGCGAAACAATACCTCGTCGGAATGGAATCGGCAGGAGGCGAACGCGCGAACCGCTCTCGTCTTTTGTTGCGGCGCTCCGCGTCAAACAGGGGTCAGACGTGCTTTTCCACCGCGCTCAGGAGCTCGCGCACGTCGAGCGGCTTCGACAAGAACTCGTTCACGTGTAACGAACCGGCCTCGCGCTGGACGTCGGTCGTCGCCGATAGGATGATCACCGGAATCTGCGCCAGCCGCGGATCGGCCAGCTGCGCCGTGCGGAAGGTCCAGCCGTCCATCACCGGCATCATGAGGTCGAGCAGCACGAGCCGCGGCAGGGATTCGCACTGCCGCAGCCACGCCAGCGCGTCACGGCCGTTCGAGGCTTCGTGCACGGCCAGGCCTTCGAGCGCCAACAGCTGCGCGATCGACTCGCGGATCTCGTCGTCGTCCTCGACGATCAGCACCGGATGCTCCTCGTTGCCGCGCTCGAGCAGCCGCCGCACCTCGGACAGGAGCGAATCCATCGAGCACGGCTTACTCAAGAACGCGTCACAGCCGCGGGCGCGCATCTCCTCGGCGTTGCGGCGCGCGAACTGCGCCGTCAGCATGACGACCGGCACTTTGGCGGTGCGCTCGTCCTGCTTGAGGAGGGTCATCGCCTCCGCGCCGTTCATGCCTTTGAGCTGATAGTCCATGACGACGAGGTCGGGCGAATGCTGCAGCGCCTTGCGGAGCACGTCGTCGCCGCTGTCGGCGCCGACGACGGAGAAGCCGGCTCCGGCGAGCACGTCGGAGTACAGCTCGTAGGTGTCCGCGTCATCCTCGACGAGCAGAATGGTGAACTGACTTCGGTCCCGAGTCGACAGATGCATCGCTATGTAAGGATAGCTGGCTCGATGTCAGGCGGTAGTAAAACTGCGCAGCAAAGCGCTCGCGTCAGTCGTCGCCGCCCGGGCTCGCCGTTGCGGCGCCTCGTGTTTCGCCCGTACCAGCCGGCGGCCGAGCCGGCCGCCGATCATGCAACTGCGCGGGAGTCGTCACCTAATCGCGAACGGAGCGATCCGGTTGGCACGCTCCTTGGACGACCTGCCCAGCCAAGAATTTACACGGAATAAACATGGCCGATAACGCCCTGCAACCGATTCTGGCTAAGCCTTTGGGGACATGAGCGCTTCGATCAACAGCGGTGACACGGCGTGGATGTTGGTCTCGACGGCGATGGTCATGTTGATGACGCCGGGGCTGGCGCTGTTCTACGGCGGCATGGTGCAGCGCAAGAACGTGCTGTCGACGTTCATGCACTGCTTCTTCGCGCTCGGCCTCGTGACCTTGCAGTGGGCCGTCATCGGCTACTCGCTGGCGTTCGCGCCGACGCATCACGGGCTCATCGGCGGCTTCGACTACGCCTTCTTGCGCGGCGTCGGCATGACGCCGCAGCCGGGCGCGACCATCCCGCACCTCGGTCTTCATGATGTACCAGTGCATGTTCGCGGTGATCACGCCCGCGCTCATCGCCGGCGCCTTCGCCGAGCGCATGAAGTTCTCGGCCTACTGCCTCTTCATCGTCTTGTGGTCGACGTTCGTCTACGACCCGCTGGCGCATTGGGTGTGGGGACCGGACGGCTGGCTGGTCAAGCGCGGCGCGCTCGATTTCGCCGGCGGCACCGTCGTCCACTTGTCGTCGGGCATCTCGGCGCTCGTCGCCGCCATCGTCGTCGGTGGACGCATCGGCTATCCCAAGATGCGCCACGCGCCGCACAACGTCACCATGACCGTCACCGGCGCCGGCCTCTTGTGGTTCGGCTGGTTCGGCTTCAACGGCGGCTCGGCGCTGGCGTCGAACGGCTTGGCCGGCCTCGCGTTCGCCAACACGCACTTGGCCGCCGCCGCCGGCGCCGTCGCCTGGGGCTTCGTCGAGCGCATCCGCGTGCAGAAGGTGACGATGCTCGGCGTCGCCTCGGGGCTCGTCGCCGGCTTGGTCGGCATCACGCCCGCGGCCGGCTTCGTGTCGCCGATGGCCGCCATCGTCATCGGTCTCGCCGCCGGCGTCGTCTGCTACGGCGGCGTGCTCCTGAAGTCGCGCTTCCGTTACGACGACGCGCTCGACGCGTTCGGCGTGCACGGCGTCGGCGGCGCGCTGGGCGCGGTCTTGACCGGCGTCTTCGCGGCCAAGGCCTTCAACCCCGCCGGCGCCGACGGCCTCTTGCTCGGCGGCGTCTCGGTGTTCGTCACGCAGCTCATCGGCATCGCCGCCGCCGGCGCGTATGCGGCCGTCATCAGCTTCGTGCTCCTCAAGATCATCGACGCGACGCTCGGCCTGCGCGCGCCGGCCGAAGAGGAGGGCGAAGGGCTCGATGCCACGCAGCACGGCGAATCCGGCTACGAGCTCGGCGTCGTCGGCGCCAGCGACGCCATGCACGCCGTGGCCAGCGAAGACGAGCCGGCGCCGAGCGGCCACGGCTCGCTCACGCACGCCCGCAGCGCCAGCTAAGTCAGTCCCAAACGTCGTCGAAGACGTTCCAGCCGTAGCGCGTCTAGCCGCAGCATTTCTTGTGTTTCTTGCCGCTGCCGCACGGGCAGGGCTCGTTGCGGCCGACGGTGACGGCGCGCGCGGCCACCGGCGGCGCGACGTGCACGCCGTCGCGATAGCACCAGCGGCCGTCGGCGCGAATGAAGCGTGAGCGCTCGTGGTGGCGCTGCTCGCGGCCGTCGGCTCGATAGCGCGCCGCGAACTCGACGACACCGGCCGCTTCGTCGACGGCGAGGATGGTCAAGCCGAGCCAGTCGGAGTCGCGCGCCCAGCGGCCGATGGCGCGGCGGTCGAGCGTGGCACGCGTGGCAGGGTCGTGCGTGTCGACGATGTAATCGATGGCGCCGCGCACGTGCGCCGTGTAGCGCGAGCGCATGAGCGCCTCGGCGGTGGGTGCGGCGGCGCCGGCGATGAGCGGGCCGCAGCAGTCGGCGAAGGCGCGGCCGCTGCCGCACGGGCAGGCTGCGAGGTCGGGCTGCGTCATGCCTCTTCGTAGCGCCATCGAGCGGCGCTGCCAACCTTTGTCACCGGTCGGTGTTGCCCTCTTCAGCACTGCGCGCACCGCCAACTAGAGGACGCAATGAACCGATTCGGCGCCATTCGTAACCAATTCCTCGTCATTTGCTTCGCTGCCAGCTGCGCGCCTTCGGGCGGCGAGCGGCGCGGCGTGTCGTCGGCCGGCCTCGACCTGTCGGCGATGGATCAGTCGGTCAAGCCGGGCGACGACTTCTTCGCCTACGCCAACGGCCGCTGGTTCAAGGGCCACGCGATCCCCGCCGACAAAGCCGGCGACGGCGTGGGCGCCGAGCTCGCCGAGCTGACCGCCAAGCGCACGGCCGCGCTCATCGCCGAGACGGCGAAGACCGACGCGCCGCCCGGTTCGGACGCGCGCAAGATCGGCGACTACTACGCGACGTTCATCGACGAGGCGGCCATCGAAGCGGCGGGGCTCAAGCCGCTGCAGCCGGCGCTCGCCCGCGTCGCCGCCATCACCGACGCCACGAGCCTGTCGCGCTATCTCGGCTCGACGCTGCGCGCCGACGTCGACGTCCTCAACAACACGCGCTTCGACACCGATCACCTGTTCGGCCTGTGGGTCGCGCAGGATCTGAACGATCCGACGCGCTACGCCGCGTTCCTCTTGCAAGGCGGCCTCGGGCTGCCCGATCGCGACTACTACCTCGACGCGACGCCGCGCGCGCAGACGCAGCGCACGCAGTACCAGCGCACATCGCCAACGTCTTGAAGCTGGCCGGCATCGCCGACGCCGACGGCAAAGCGGCGCGCATCTTCGCGCTCGAGAAGCGCATCGCCGAGGCGCACGCGCCGCGCATCGAGACCGAGGACGTGCAAAAGGGCAACAACCACTGGCCGCGCAGCGAGTTCGCGACGCGCGCCGCCGGCATCGACTGGGACGCGTTCTTCGTCGCCGCCGGGCTCGACACGCCGACGAGCTCGTCGCCTGGCAGCCGGCGGCGGTGACGGCGATCTCGGCGCTCGTGCGCTCGCAAGATGCTCGCAGACCTGGAAGGACTATTTGACGTTCCACGCCATCGCGCACGTCAGCGGCAGCTCTGCCCAAGGCGTTCGTCGACGAGGGCTTCGAGTTCTACGGCAAGAAGCTGGCCGGCACGCCAAGCTGCCCGATCGCTGGAAGCGCGCCGTCTACGCCACCGACGACGCGCTCGGCGAGGCCGTCGGCAAGCTCTACGTCGCGCGCTATTTCCCGCCGGCGGAGAAGGCGCGCGCCGAGGAGATGGTGCACAACGTAGATCGCCGCCTTCGCGCAGCGCATCGATCGGCTCGACTGGATGGCGCCGGAGACGAAGGCGCAGGCGAAGGCCAAGCTCGCGGCGCTCAAGGTCGGCGTCGGCTATCCCGACAAGTGGCGCGACTACTCGGCGCTCGACGTCGTCCGCGGCGACGCGCATCGGCAACTGCGAGCGCGCCGAGCTGTTCGAATATCGGCGCAACCTGGCCAAGCTGGGGCAGCCGATCGATCGCGGCGAGTGGGTGATGACGCCGCAGCTGGTGAACGCCGTGAACCTGCCGGCGATGAACGCGCTCAACTTCCCGGCGGCGATCCTGCAGCCGCCGTTCTTCGATCCGAAGCGGCCGGCGGTCGATGGACTACGGCGCGGTGGGCGCGATCATCGGCCACGAGATCAGCCACAGCTTCGACGATCAGGGCGCGCTCTTCGACGCCGACGGCAAGCTGCGCAACTGGTGGACGCCGGCGGACTTCGCGCACTTTACGGCGTCGTCGACGGCGCTGGTCAAGCAGTTCGACGGCTATCAGCCCGCTCCCCGACGTGCACGTCAACGGCAAGCTGACGGTGAGCGAGAACATCGCCGACGTCGCCGGGCTGGCCGCGGCGTACGACGCCTATCGCCTCTCGCTCGGCGGCAAAGAGGCGCCGGCGGTCGGTGGGCTCGCCGGCGATCAGCAGTTCTTCGTCAGCTTCGCGCAGACGTGGCAGCAGCAAGTCGCGCGAGCCGGCGCTTGCGGCAGCAGCTCATGACCGACGGCCACGCGCCGGCCGAATTCCGCGCCGACACCGTGCGCAACCTCGACGCGTGGTACGACGCGTTCGGCGTGCACGAAGGCGAGAAGCTGTACCTAGGGCCGCAAGAACGCGTGCGCGTTTGGTAGTCGACCGCGCGCGTCTCATAAATGCGCGTCGCGCGACGATCGCGACTGCCGGCGGCGGCTGAAGCTACTTCGTCGTCGCCGGCAGCTTGAGCGTCTTTTCCACCCAGCGCAGGATCGTGTCTTTGTTCCACGGCTTGGTGATGACGCCGAGCATGAGGCCGTCCTCTTCGGCGCGCACCACCTCGTCGAGATCGCCGTGCGCCGTCAACATCAGGCACAGCATCGTCGGCTGCAGCGTCTTGGCGGCGCGCAGGAAGTGGATGCCGTTCTTGCCCGGCATCGAGTAGTCGACGAGCGCCAGATCGATCGGCTGCTGCCTGATGACCGCCAGGCCCTCGTCGACGGAAGCGGCCAGCGTCACCTGATAATCGTTGCGAAAGACGCGGCGAAACGTCTGCAAGTTGGGCATCTCGTCGTCGATGACGAGGATGCGCGGCTTGTGCGGCGGGTCGTTCGCGGGCGGAGAGGGAGGCGTCGTCGTCATTGGCTCGCAGCGAGCATCATACGTTTACCACCTCGGCGATACCAGCAACTGCGGCGAGTGGCAAACGCATGACGAAGCGGGCGCCGGTCGTCCACGTCGAGTCGAGCTCGAAGGTGCCGCCGTGATTGTTGACGACGATCTGGCGGCAGACGGCGAGGCCGAGCCCGGTGCCTTTGCCGACATCCTTGGTCGTGAAGAAGGGCTCGAAGATGCGCTCGCGCACCGTCGCCGGCACGCCCGGCCCGTTGTCGGTGAGCCTGACCTCGACGAAGGTCTCGTCGACGCTGCCTTCGATGACGATCTTGCCGTGACCGCCGAGCGCCTCGAGCGAGTTGGACAGGATGTTGAGGAACACCTGGCTCAGCTGCCCTTTGTGGAACGCCAACGGCGGCAGCTCGGGCAGCCGCTCGTCGATGGTGACGCCCGGCGGCAGCGTGCGCCGCAGCATCTGCACCGTCTCGTGCAGCGGCACGCGCAGGTCGCCCATCGACTTCTGCAGCGTCCCGCCGCGCATGAACGCGCGCAAATCGGAGTGCACCGCCTGCACGCGCGCCGCCGCCATCTCGACCACGTTCAACGCCTGCTGAAAGTCGCTCAAGACGAAGTCGAGATCGCGCTCGGCCCACATCGCGTCGAGCTTGGTGCGCGCAAAAGGCGTCGCCAGCTCGCGCGCCTCCGCCAGCGTGCGCTCGAGATCGGTCAAGTAGTCGCGCATCGGCGGCAAGTTGTTGGCGATGACGTTGATGGGGTTGCTCAGCTCGTGCGACAGCTGCGCCAAGAGTCGTCCCAGCGCCGTGAACTTCTCGCTCTCGGCCACGCGCAGCTGCGCTTGCGTCAGCTCGCGCGTGCGACCGGCCACCATGCGCTCGAGCTCGAGGTTGCGCTGCTCGAAGCGGGCCAAGCGCCAGCGCACGGCCAAGAGCACGAGCGCGGCGATGACGAGCACGAACAGGCCGCGCAGCCACCAGTTTTGCCACCACGCCGGCATGACGATGAACGCCGCGAACGCCGGCTCGCCCCACGCGCCCGAGCCGAAGCGCGAGCGCACGCCGAGCTGATAGTGACCGGGCGGCAACGCTTGGTAGCGCGCCTCTTTGGCGTCGGTGGCCATCCAGCGATCGTCGGCGCCGACGAGCCGCATCTGCCGCGACACTTGGTGGCTGTCGAGGAAGCCCAGCGTCGAATAGCGGAACTCGATGCTGTCGGAGCGGCCGACGCGCAGCTCGGCCGGCGGCGCGCCGAACAGCCGCTCGCCCACGCGCACCGACGAGATGACCGACTTGGGCGGCGCCGGCGGGCCGCGATAGTGCGCGCTGTCGAAGCGGCCGAGGCCGGTCGACGAGCCCAGCCACAAGGTGCCGTCTTTGTCGGCGAAGAAGGCCATGGCGTCGAGGTCGTCGCCGGGCAGACCGTCGCCGCGCTGGAAGACGTCGACGCGCCCGTCACTGCCGACGATGCCGAGGCCGGACGCGGTGCCGACGTACAGGCAATCGTTGCCGTCTTCGCCGAGGAAGTAGGCTTTGTCGCTGGGCAGACCGTCTTGCCCGTCGAGGTGGCGGATGTCTTCGAGGCCGCGCGCGCCCAAGCGGAAGCAGCTTATGCCGATGGGCTCGAAATATTGGACGCAGAGGTCGCCCGAGCGGCGCGCCAAGATGCCGGAGACGTAGTCGCCGCGCAAGCCGTCGGCGCGCGTGAAGCGGCGGGCGCCGGCGCCGGAGGGCGTCACGAGGCCGAGGCCGCGCTCGCCCGCGGCCCAGATGCGGCCTTGCGCGTCGCTCGCGACCCAGTCGAAGTGCTCGGTGGCGCTGCCGCCGGGCAAGACGTACGACGAAAAGTGGGGCAGGGCGCCGCCTTCGGTGTGCGCGCCGCGCAAGAGCCCGGCGCCGTGCGTGGCCAGCCACAGGTCGCCCGCGCCGTCGACGGCGAGCCCCATGATCTGCAGGCCGCCGACGCCGTAATCGGCGCCGGCGCGGGTCACGCGCAGCGTCGTCGGATCGATGCGCAACAGCTCACTCGGCGAGCCGCCGCCGAAGAGCGCGCCGTCGTGCCAGCCGAGCCCGCGGAACGAGTGGCCTTCGGAGCCGGCCACGAGCTGCCAGCCCTTGGGCGTCGCGCGCAGTAAGCCGTCGTCGGTGCCGACCCAGAGTGTGCCGTCGGGCGTGCGCGTGATCTGCCAGATGACCTCGTTGGGGAGGCCGTCGGCGCTGCCGTAGCTGGTCATGAGATCGCGGCCGGCCAGACGATGCAAGCCGACGCTGGCGATCCACAGCGAGCCGGACGAGTCGGCGAAGGCGGCCATGGCCTCGTCGGTGGGTAGACCGTGCGCGCGATCGATGATTTCGCTGCTGCTCGCGCCCACGCGCAAGATGCCGCGCGTCGTCGGCACGAGCAGGCGGCCTTCGCGATCGGTCGACATCAGGCCTTCGGAGTTGCGCGACGGGAGCAGGCACGATCGCTCGACGAAGCCGCCCGAGTCTTCGGTCTCGCGCAGCCACAAGCGCGCGTGCGAGCGCATCCACACGCGGCGGCTGCCGTCGACGACGACGCTGGTGATGGTCTCGTGGTCGCCGATGACGCTGCCGTCGGCGAGCGTCTGCCAGCTGCCGTCGGTGGCGCGGCGCAACAGCCGATTGCCGACCGCGGCCAAGACGCGCCCGTCGCCGTCGACGGCGAGCGCGGACGCTTCGCCGCCGGGCCAGCCGCCGGCGAGCGCGAACTGGTCGGGCGCGACCTCGGCGTAGAGGCCGAGCCGCGAGGCCACCCACAAGCGCGCGTGGCTGTCGAGCGCGAGGCCGTTGATGATGGCGCGCGGCACGTCGGCCACGACGGTGAAGCGGGCGTCGTCGCGGCGCGCCAGGCCTTCCCACGTGCCCACCCACAGGCGGCCGTCGCGGCGCGCCGCCAGCGCGCTGACGTACGTCGACGGCAGCCCGTCGTCGCGTCCGAAGCGCACGAAGCGCGTGCCGTCGAAGCGAAAGAGCCCCTCTTCCGAGCCGCTCCACAAGTAGCCGTCGCGATCCTCGGCGAAGTCGAGCTCCGCCAAGTTGCTGAGGCCATCCTCGGTGCCGAACGACTCGAACTGATAGCGACCGGGCGGTGGCGCCGGCCGATCGGCCGCCAGCGCGCACGTGAGGCTCGCTTGCAGGACCAACGTAGTGAGCGCGGACAGCACGATTTCCGCCGCTATTTTACCAGACGCGACGGCGCTTGCCGGGCATTAAGGCTAGTCGTCGTCGAGCAGGTCGCCGACGAGCCGGTCGACGACCTGCTCGGCGACTTCCGAGTCGGCGTTGGCGCGACCGCGCGCCGCCGCGTCCTCGAGCGCGCGCTCGATGTGCCCGGCCACGTCGCTGCCCGCCGAGCAGCGCAAGCAGCGATAGCCGGTGCCGTAGCCGACGACGTCGGTGCGCTCGATGGGGAACGTGCCGCCGCAGGCCGCGCAGACGACGTCGTGCGGCTTCGGCGCCGTCAGCGGCGCCAGCCCGTCGCGATAGGGCGCGACCCCGCGCTGCTGCAGCCACGGCGACGGCTTGGCCGCCGGCTTGCCGTCGGCGATGACCTCGTCCACCCGCCGCGACAGCGCCTGCGCATCGAGCAGGCCCGCCTCCGTCAGCAGCGCCACCGTCGCCCGCACCGTCGCCACCAACACTTCGTTCTCGGCTTTGACGTCGACTTCGCGCTGTTTCATGGTCGTCATGTTCTGCTGCAGCTCGTCGAGCTTGCGCTCGAGCTCGGCCAACGCCCACGCCGGGTCGGCGCCGCCGCTCGACAGCCAAGCCCGCCATTTCTGCACGCCATTCATGCGCCGGCTTTAACCATACGCCCAAGCGCGAGCGTCGCCAACACGTGTGGATCTAGGAGGATACTTAGGTGATGGGCGCTTGTGCGAGCTTCAGCGTCGTCGTGAACAGCATGTTGGAGCCGCCTTTGTGGCGCTCGGCGAAGAAGAAATCGAGCGGGTAAGCCGTGCCCTTGGTGAGGCCGAGGTTGTCGAGCACGACGTCGCCGATCTCGGGATCGTGGATGCCGCCCAAGTTGATGACGAGCTGATTGTTGATGTAGACGAACACGTCATCGTCGCCGCGATAGTGGAAGGTCTCGCCGCCCATAGTACGTGAACGTCGTGTGCGATTCGGCGGTGAACGAGAAGTTGTGCGGATCGCCCTGATTGCCGAACGCCGTCGCGTAGGGCGAGCCGTCGTCGATGGGGAAGAAGCCTTTGGACGACGGGTCGCCGGCGGTGTAATCGACGCCGTCGATGTTGCTGTCGTAGCCCCAGCTGCCGTCGGCCGCCTGCGTCAACGTGATCGGGAAGTCGACGTGGATGTTGATGTTGGGCGTGTCGTTGTACCACTGGTTGAAGCTGGCCAACCCGTGCGTCGTCAGCGTCGTGCCGGTCGTGTTCTTGTAGACCGGCTTGCGATCGGCGCCGAGCGTGTTGGTGACGATATCGGTATCCGGCCACGGCGACGGCGTCGACGGCACGTTCTCGAAGTTCGGGTTCGTGTTGGGATCGCTGGCGTTGTAGAGCTTGAAGTCGCGAATCGTAATCGTGATAATGTTGCTGCTGGTGGTGCCGGCGTCGCCGTCGCCGCCCGCATTGCCGCCCGCCGAGCCGCCGGCGCTGCCGCCCGCCGAGCCGCCGGCGGCGCCGCCGCCCGCCGAGCCGCTGCCGCCGCCGCCCGATACTTCGACCTTGGACGAGCAGCCGCTGGCGACGGCCGAGAGCGCGAAGACGAACGCAAAAACCAAGTTCCTATTCATTACCGATCTCCTTCACGGGCCGCGTTACGCAAACGATGCGCCAACCCGCTCGCGTCACCGCGAAGCGCCGCGGAGCATGGTCGCCAAGTAGCGCCGGCACATGAAGTAGAGACGGCTGCGCGCGCACCGTCGCATTATTTTCCGGCGCCGTCTCCACGCGCATACAGCTGAGGACTGTTTCCCCAGTAGGTAAATGAATGCATTGGTACTTTTCCTCGCCCAGCGAACCGACGCGCGTTATCTTGAATGTTCCCGGCGCGCGCGCGCCGAGGGCGGAGGCAGCCGGGCCAGATGCCATCGAACGACCGCGACGCGTTGGCACCACGGGCACTCGCGAGCGACAGCGAGAAGCTCTTTGGCGGCTATCGCCTCCTGCGCATGCTCGGCTGCGGCGGCATGGCCGAGGTGTGGAGCGGCGAGGAAGTGGGCGGTCGTCCCGTCGCCATCAAGCGCATCTTGCCGCACCTGTGCGACGACCTGGCCATCGTCGAGATGTTCTTGTCCGAAGCGCGGTTGGCGACGCTGCTCAAGCATCAAAACGTCGTTCGCACCTATGAAGTCGGCATCCTGCAGCGGCAGCCGTTCATCGCGATGGAGCTCGTCACCGGCGTCGATCTGCGCAAGCTGAGCGCGGCGTCGACGGATCCGCTGCCCATCGGCTTCTGCCTCGCGGTCGCCATCCAAATTTGTGACGCGCTGGCCTACGTGCACGCGGCGCGCGACCGCGACGGCAGCGCGCTCGGGCTCATCCACCGCGACATCAGCCACTCCAACATCATGCTCACGCGCGACGGCGGCATCGCCAAGCTGCTCGACTTCGGCGTCGCCAAGGCGGCGTTGACGACCGGCTTATCGCGTACGCGCACCGGCGAGCTCAAGGGCAAGCTCGGCTACATGGCGCCCGAGCTGCTCAAAGAAGAGCGCTACGATCATCGCGCCGATCTCTTCTCGGTCGGCGTCGTGCTCTACGAGCTGTTGGTCTTGCAGCGGCTGTTCAAAGCGTCGACCGAAGCGTCGATGTTGATGATGAACCTGGCCTGTCAGGTGGCGCCGCCGTCGCGGCTGCGCGCGGAGCTGCCGGCGGTGCTCGACGGCGTCGTCCTGCGCGCGCTGAGCGCCGATCCGGCCAAGCGTTACGGCAGCGCGGGCGAGATGGCCGACGCGCTGCGCGGCTTGGCGCGCGACTATCGCTGGACCTCGGCGCAGACGGTGGCGCTCATCGAGGCGCGGCTGCCGCTACAGGCGGGCGCGCTCGAGCCGACGCTGGCGGCGCTGCCGGCACAGGCGCGCAGCGAACGGGCGGCGGTCGCCCATGCCGAGACGCGCGTCTCGAAGCCGACGGCGGCGCGGCCACGCTGGATTCCGGCGACGGTGGCGTTCGTGGCGGCGACGGCGCTGATGGTGCTCGTGATCGGGCGCGGCATCGGCTCGGCGCCGACCGAGGTGGCGGCGACGGCGCCGGCACGCGCCGAGCTGCGGCTCGACCCGTGGGCGACGCAGCCGCGGCTCGACGTCGTGTCGAGCGGCGAGCTGACGTTGCCGCTGCCGACGGCGGGAAACGTCGCGCCGGAAGCGACGCCGCCGCCCACGGTTGAGCCGACGGTGATCCCGCCGCAAACGACGGAGCCGAAGCCGTCGCCGAGCAAGCGGCCGATGGCGACGGCGCGGCCGATCGAGGCGCACAAGTCGCCGACGGCGCACCATCGCCACAAGGCGACGGAGACGCTGATGGGCCAAAAAGAGCTGATGAATCCGCTGGCGCAATGAGGATGACGATCGTGGCGAAGCGTTCGCGTGCGGCGGTGGCGGCCGCGCTGGTCATCCAGCTGTTGGCGCCGGCAGCGTGGGCGCGCGCGCCGAAGATCGGTGGCGCAGCGACGGAGCACGTCGCCGCCGCCAATCGCGCCTACAAAGAGAAGAACTACGACAAGGCGCTCGAGGAGCTGCGTGCGGGTTATCGGCTGGCGCCGCGGCCCGAGTTCCTGCTGACGTTCGCGCAGATCTATCGCTCGGCGGGCAAGCTGCAGCAGGCGCTGGAGGCGTGTAACTCCTACTTGGCGACGATGCCGAACGGCTCGCTGGCGCCGAGCGCGCGCGAATTGGCCGACGTCTTGCGCGCCGAGATCGCCGCCGCCACGCCGCCGCCCGCGCCGCCGCCGCCGGTCGTCGCGCAGCCGGTCGCGCCGCCGCCCGCCGTCGTCACGCCGGTCGCGCCGCCGTCGGTCGTCACGCCGGTCGCCGCCGCTGTCGGCACGACCGCGCCGCCGCCCGATCATCGTCGCAAGGCGCTGGCGTGGGGGCTCGGCGTCGGCGCCGTCGTCGTGGTCGGCCTGGCCGTCGGGCTCGGCGTCGGGCTCGGCGTCGACCACGGGCGCGCCTCCACGTTCGGCAACGTCAAGTTCAACCCGTAGCCGGGATCGTCGCGGCGCGCGAAATCGGTCGGGAAATTTAGTGCGAGCGCGTGGCGAAGAGGCGATGGAAGGTCATGTCGAGCTGGCTCTGCGCGGCTTGGATGATGCTGTCGCAGTCGGCGAGCGGAATCTGCAGCTCGGCCGTGAGCGCCTGGCGCGTGCCGTCGAGCAGCCGCTGCCGCGCCATGGCCAGCCAGCGCGCCGCCGTCGCCCGATGGGTGCGATAGAGGCCGCCCAGCTGATCGATGGTCACGCTGTCGAGATAGTGCAGCCTGAGGAGGCTCTTGTCGCGCGCCGACAGCTGCGCCATCGCCTGCGCGAACGCCTTCTGGAACGCCTCTTTGGACCACGCTTTGGAGTACTGACCCTCGACGTCGCGCGCCGAGCCCGACAGGCGCGCGAGCGCGGCGTCGCCGTCGGACTTCTCGTCTTTGCCGCGCTTGAGCAGCTTGCAGGCGGCGCGAACGGCGCTGACGCTGAGCCAGGCGCCGAGCGCGCCGCGACCGCGAAAGCCAGCGATGCCGGGCCGTCCATCGCGGTGCCGCAGCAGCAGCTGCGCGCGCAGACCCTGCAGGATCTCGTCGACCGAGTGCGCCGGCAGCCGCATGCGCGCCAACGACGCCCGCACCAGCGGAAAATAGTGGATCTCGAGCTGCGCCATCGCCGTCGTGTTGCCGGCGGCGCAGGCGCAAGCCAAGTAGAGCTCGGCCGCGGTCGTCGGCGACAGCATGACGTCGAGCTCGCGCGCGCTCACGCTGCGCTCGGCCAGCCAGGCGCCGAAGCGTGCCGGCGCCACCTGCAGCTCGGGCCATTGCGCCGTCGCCGCGTCCCAGGCGCCATCGAGGCGCTCGCGCAGCGTATCGTCGCCGGCCAGCTCCGCGCGCACGTCAGCGGTCAGGCCGCTCCAGAAGGAGTCGACGAAAGTGGTCGGGGCGTCTTCGGCGAGCGCGAGCTGCGTGGACAAGGTGCACCCATACAGAGCAACCGCCGCGCCAAGCTCGACAGCGCTAAGCCGGCGACTTCCTGTCTACGTCGCGGTTGCAGGTGGGGCTCGAGGCTCCACTTCGTCTCCTCGAGACCTCGGGGTTCGTGTGCGACGAAGACGCTGTCGCGCTCACGGCGGCGGCTGCTCGCCGCCCAGCGTCACGAAGGTGTTGCCGGCCTTTTGGAGGTTGTAGTCGGTCACGATCCAGTCGGCCGAGCGCGCCAGCCCCGAGATGCGCACTTCGTCTTCGATGCCGGCGAAGAACTGGTCGGCGGTGGCGTCGGCGGCGGCGCCCAAGCGCAAGGGCACGGTGCTCGTCAGGTCGTTCGAGGCCGTGAGGTTCGTCGGCGTGCCTTCGGGGCCGTCTTGGTAGGCGTGCAGCTGCATGCCGGCGCGGACGAACGTGACGAAGTGCCAGCTGCCGTCGGCGATGCTGGTGCGGCCGCTGACGGAGTCGTTGCCGCTGTTCGACAGCGTCTGCGCCTGCCACGGGCTCGAGCTGTTCGCGTCGTGCAAGAAGACATCGTAGCCCTGCGTGCCGGCGTTCGTGTCGCGCTTGGACAGGAGGCGCGCGCTGCCGGTCTGTTGCGACGACTTGACCCACAAGGAGAGGGTGAAGTCGGCGGAGGCGCCGAAGTCGATGAGGGCGCTGTCGGCGACCTCGACGTAGTCGCTGGTGCCGTTGAATTGAAAGCCGTTGCCGATGGCGCCGGGCGTGATGGTCGTGCCGGTGAGCGTGCCGGTGTGGCCGCCCGTCGTGCTGTCGCTCGTCGCCGTCGCGGCCGCGGCGTTGAGGTGCCAGACGGCGCGAAAGTGGCTGTCCCAGACGTTGGCGGCGACGGGCGAGCCGGGCGGCGTTGCGTTGCCGTAATAGAGCGTGAGCACCGTGTCGTTCGAGGCCGCGGCCGTGTTCAGCGCCGGCACGCGCACCCACGCGACGAGCACGCCGGCGTTGGGATCGTAGCGCTCGATTTCGTAGTCGAGCAAGCAGGGCGACGCGCCGGCGCAGGTCGCGCCCGTGGCCGTGAAGCGCAGGTCGCTGCCGTCGGCTTTGGCGACGTGACCGCCCGGCGCCGCTTGCAAGCCGGGATCGCTGACGGCGACGAGCAGCGGATAATTGGACAGCGTCGCCGCGCCGTCGGATGAGCTGACGCCGCCTTTGGCGATGGTGATCGTGCGCGAGTAGGCGTTGGCGACGATGGGAACGGCGGTCATGTCGACGCTCGGCATCGACAGATCGTGCGGGAAGTTCTCGCCCATGTCGTCGAGCGGCGGGCCGCCGTCGTCGACCGCGACGGTGCCGGGCACGATGTCGGTCGAGATGTCGAAGATGTGATGGGCGGCGATGTCGCCGGCGGCGACCTTGGCGTTGCCGACGGTGCTGCCTTTGTCGAGCGCGACGACGAGGAACGTGGTGACGCCGGCGTTATCGGGCAGCTCGGCCAGCAGCGTCACGGGCCACTTCAACGCCGGACCGCCGCTGCCGACGGGCAAGACGTGCACGGCGCTGCCGATGGTCATCTCGGCCGTGATGCGCACCTGGTCGGCGACGACGTCGTGGCTGTTGGTGATCGTCAGGAAGACGCCGGTCGTATGATCGCACGCGGCAACGGTGGCAGCGACGGCGAAGAGGAGCGCGTAATGGGCGGCGGTGGCCCGCGTCATCGCGAAACAATAGCACGCACCGGCGCGTCGCTCTTGTCTTGCCGACGAGGTCGACGTGATAATGGAGCGCCCGCGCCATGGCTCACCTGTCCGACAGCATCGTCGCCACCTTCACGGCGGGACAGGCGACGGCCGACGAAATCGAAGAGGTCGAGACGCATTTGGCCGGCTGTGCCGATTGCCGCGAGCTGGTGGCGCAATTGGCGGGCCTGCAGTCGCCACCGCCGTCCGATCACACGCTCTTGACGCCGCGTCCCGAGCACCCGCCGTCGCTGGCGGACGACGATGATGATGACGACGACGCGCCGCGCCGCAAGCGCCCACAGCCGACGCTGCCGCCGGGCACGATCCTGGCCGAGCGCTACCGCATCGTCCATTTCGTCGCCCAGGGCGGCATGGGCGAGGTCTACGCCGCCGAGGACAACGAGCTACGCGAGACGCTGGCGCTGAAGATTCCCGCGCGCGGCGCCGTCGCCGACACCGATCTCTTGGCGCGCCTGAAGCGCGAAGTCTTACTGGCGCGGCGCATTGCGCACCCCAACGTCTGTCGCATCTTCGACGTCGGCTTTCACCGCGACGGCGCGCGTTCGATCGTGTTCTTGACGATGGAGCTGCTCGAAGGCGAGACGCTGGCCGCCAAGCTCCGTCGCGACGGCGCGCTGCCGGCCAAGGAGGCGCTGCCGCTGGCCGCGCAGCTCGTCGCCGGCTTGGCCGCCGCGCACGACAACGGCGTCATTCACCGCGACTTCAAGAGCAACAACGTCATCCTCGTGCCCAGCGACGGGCCGGCGCCGCGCGCGGTGATCATCGACTTCGGCTTGGCCCGCGGCGAAGGCGGGCTCGACGCGTTCTCGCTCGGCTCGATGTCGCGCGCGCTCGTCGGCACGCCGCACTATCTGGCGCCCGAGCAGCTGCAAGGCGCGCCCGCCAGCGTCGCCACCGACATTCACGCGCTCGGTGTCGTGCTCTTCGAATTGGTGACCGGGCGCCTGCCGTTCTCGGGCGCGACGCCGCGCGAGGCGGCCATGCGGCGGCTGCAAGAAGAGGCGCCGCGCGCGCGTTCGCTGGTCCCGCAGCTGAGCGCGGCCTGGGACGACGTCATCGCGCGCTGCCTCGAGCGCGACCCGGCGCAGCGCTTCGCCGACGTGCGCGCGGTCGGCAAAGCGCTGTCGCGACGACGCTGGCGGCCGCGACCGGGCTGGCGCACGGCGGCGAGCCTCTGCGGCGCGCTGGCGTTGGCGTGGGCGGGCACGGCGCTTTGGCACGAGCGCGAGCGGGCGGCGGCGGCGCGACCGCGGCCGTCGCTGGCGATCGTCGACGCGGCCTTGTGGCGCGACGACGCGCCGTGGACGACGACGGCCGTCGCCGATGCGCCTGACCGCCGCCCTGGCCGCCGACGGCGACGTGCGCCTCGCCGACGCCGACGCGGTCGTGGCAGCGGCGGCGGAGCGGCGTGGCGACGGCGCGAGCGGCCTGCCGGCGTTGGCGCGGCGGCTCCATGTCGATCGTGTGGCGCTCGTCGACGCGTCGTTGGGCGAGCACGGGCGCATGCATGGCGAGGTGGCCTTGTGGTCGGCCGATCCGGCGCAGTCGCCGCGGCTGCTCGGCGAAGACGGCACGTTCGACGAGATTTCGGCGCGGCTGCGCGGCCAGCTGCGCACGGCGCTGCAGCGGCCCGCGCATGACACGACCGCGCCGCGCCATTTCGAGCCCGAGCGGCTGCAGCTGGCCGCCGAAGCCACGCGCCGGCAGCGGCGCGGCGACGACGCGGGCGCCGTCGATCGCTGGCGGCGTGCGCTGGCGTCGGGCGCGCTCGACGCCGACTGGGGCGGCGCGCTCGCCCAGGCGCTCGACCGGCTCGGCTTTGCCGCCGCCGCGCGCCAAGAGCGCACGCGAGCGCTGGCCGTCGCCGAGCCGCCGCGTCTGCGCCGCCGCTTGACCGCCGATGCGGCGCGCGCCGACGGTCAATGGGCACAGCTGGCGACGATCGCGCGCGCCGCCTGGGCCGAGCACGACGACGACACGATGGCCGCCTTGGTGCTGCTCGAAGCCCAACGCGCGCTCGGTGACGTCGCCGGCGCGCACGCGACGCTGGCTCGTTTACGCGCGGCGCCGGCCGCCGAACGCGACGACGTGGCGCTCAATCTCGCGGCCGCGCGCCTGGCGCTCGCGACCGGCGAAGCGACGACCGCGCGCGCGGAAGCCGCCGCCGCCGCAACCGCCGCGCGCCGCGAGGGCGCGACCGCGCGCCTCGCCGACGCCCGCCGCCTCGAGAGCGCCGCGCTCTTGGCCGGCGGCGCGCCCGAGCCGGCGCGCTCGGCCGCCGAGGAGTCGCTGGCGCTGGCCGAGCAGCTGGCCGATCCGCTGCGCATCAGCGACGCCTTGGCGACGCGCGCGCTCGTCGAGATTCAGTCGGGCCAGCTCGACGCCGCCCGCGTGTCGCTGGCCGATGCGCTCGACCGCGCGCGCACGCTCGGCCAGGCCGAGCGCATGGCGCGGCTGCTGCTCGACCTGGCCGCGGTCGCGCGCCGGCAAAACCGCCCCGACGACGCCGCCCACTGGCTCGACCAATGGCGCGCGCTCGCCGCCGCCCGCAGCACGCCATAGCGGCACCCGCGCTGAGGCTGGCAGCCACACGGTTGACTGGGAGAAGACACCCCCGACGACCCTTCGCGTTTACGTAACTCGGCGTACGACAAAGGTTTGCGATCGGCGCGCGTTTTGCTCTTGGGCAAGCCGGAGGGTTTGCTTGACCAGATCAACACGCATTCGGCGCTCTTCGCGGGGTGCCTCGGGGATCGAATACGTCATCGCGCTGGTGCTCGTCTGCATGACGGTGATCGTCGGCTATCGCGCGTTCGGCAAGCGCGTCCGCTGCCGCATGGGCCTGGCCACGTCGGCGATGGCGCTCGACGGCAGCAAAGGCGAGAGCTGCGACGACGACGACGGCGCGCTCGCGCAGAATGGTCCCTCCGGCAACGGCGGCAACAGCAACGGCCCGGCCGGACCGTCGGTCAGCGTCGAGTGCGAGCCGTGCAAGGTCAAAGGGCCCAACGGCGAGCCAGGCTGCTTCGTCGCCGGCACCAGCGTCATGACCGAGGCTGGGCCGCGTCCGATCGAGACGATCGCCGTGGGCACGACGGTGTTGACGCGCGATCAGCTCGGCGGCGAGCTGGAGTGGCGACCGGTCTTGCGCACCTTCGTTCACGACGTGCATGCGCCTCTGGTGCGCCTCACGGTCGCGACCGCCGAAGGCGTCGAGGACACGCTGGTGGCGACCGCCAATCATCCGCTGCAGAGCGACGAGCGCGGCTGGGTCGCCGCGGGCGAGCTGGTGCCCGGCCGCGACCACCTCCTCGATGCCGACGGCGAGCGGCTCGCGGTGCTCGACGGCGAGACGCTGTCGAGCAACGAGCGCGTCTACAACTTCGAGGTCGAAGAGGCGCACACCTACTATGTCGGCCGGCTGCGGGTCTGGGCGCACAACGATTGCACCAAGCTGCAGCCGCCGTCGGCGGACACGAACACCGGACCGACCGTCTTGCCGCCGACGCCGGGGCCGACGCCGTCTACCACGACGACGCCGCCGCCGTCGACGACGCCGACGACGACGCCGACGCCGTCTACCACGACGACGCCGCCCCCGCCGCCTTCGTCGTCGACCGGAACGACCGGCGAACGGAACGGGTCGAATCATCAGTATCCGCCGGCGCCGGCCACCACCGGCGGCGGGTCGGGCGGCAACGGTCCCGGCGGCAGTGGCTCGGCCGGAAGCGGCGGCTCGGGTGGCGGCAAGTCGAGCCCGAGCCAGACGGCTGAGAAGTACACGGGCCTCGGTCAGAACGGCATCGACGTGCTCAACGGCGGCTTCGACGCGGCGAACAAGGGCGGCAACGTGGTCGGCCAGTCCAGCTCGATCACCCAGGCCATCGGCGGCGGCCTCGGCCTCGCGAATCAGGGGCTCGGTCTCTACAACCGGCCCAAGCCCAATCCGTTGAACCCCGGCAATCCGCCGCCGCCCATCGACAAGTGGGGCTTGGCGGGCGACGGAATCGCCAACGGCGCCGACGTCGTCGGCGGCATCAGCGGCGCCGTGGGTGGCTTCACCGGCAACTCGCAGGCGTCGACCATCGGCAGCTGGGCCAGCAGCGTCGGCAACGGCGTGTCGTCGCTCAACGGATTCCGGCAGGCGTGGAACTCGTGGAACGACGGCGAGCGGCGCGAGTTCATCAAGTATCTGATCGGCGCGACCGCCGACGGGTTCGGCTCGGCGCAGAACGCCATGCAAGCGCTCGGTCTGGCCGGCACGACGCAGTCCAACCTGCAGATCACGTCCGGCGTCCTCGCGATCATCGCGGCCGGGCTCGAGCCCGACGGCGTGCTCGCCACCTGGTTCAACAACGGCATGAACGCGTGGCGCGGCAACCAGCCGCCGCCGCCGCCTCCGCCGACGCCGAACCCGGTCGGGCCGCCGCCGATTTCGCTGACGCCGCCGGACAGCCCGCCGCCGGCGCAGCTGGGACCGCCCGATCCCAACCATCTCCAGCCGCCGCCGGTGAACAACGACCCGGGCAACACGCCGCGGCCGCCACCGACGATCATCATCACGCCGCCCAACTAGATCTCATGCCGGCCGGAACGCGCGCAAGGCACGCGTTGACAGTCGCACGCCTTCGCGATCACACTTGGGTCACATGAGTCGGACGATGGAAGGGGGGACTGCGACCGCTCCCGTGGCTGCGCCAGGCGCACGCCGCTTCGAGCTGGTCGTCGTCGACGGGGAGAGCAAGGGTCAGCGGCTACGGCTCACTCCCGGCGCCTACATTCTCGGTAAGGATCCCGACTGCGCGCTGGTCTTGACCGACTCGTACATTTCCCGCCATCACGCCAAGCTGAACGTCGCCGAAGGATTGGTCGGCCTACAAGATCTCGGCTCGAAGAACGGCACCTTCGTCGCCGGCGCGCGCGTCGGTGAAGCGGTCTTGACGTCGGGCGCGCTGTTGCGGCTCGGCAGCACCACCCTGCGCATCAACGAGCTGACGCCCGATCTCGAAGGCGCCGGGCGGCCCAAGTCGCTCGGCCGCATGGTCGGCCAGTCGGCGCAGATGCGCAAAGTGTTCGAGCTGCTCGAGCAGGTCGCCGCCGCCGACAGCTCGGTGCTCATCGAAGGCGAGACCGGCACCGGCAAAGAGCTGTGCGCCGAGGCCATCCACGAGTCGAGCCCGCGCGCCAAAGGGCCGCTCGTCGTCTGCGACTTGGCCGGCATCAACCGCTCGCTGCTCGAGTCGGAGCTGTTCGGCCACGTCAAAGGCGCGTTCACCGGCGCCGTCAGCGATCGCCCCGGCCTCATCGCCAAATCCGACGGCGGCACGCTCTTCCTCGACGAGATCGGCGAGCTCGACAAGGACTTGCAGACGCGGCTTCTGCGCGCGCTCGAGTCGAAGCAGGTCAAGCCCATCGGCGGCGCCACCTTCCGCAACTGCGACATGCGCGTCGTCGCGGCCACCAATCGCGACCTGGCCGAGGAGGTGAAAGCGGGGCGCTTCCGCTCCGATTTGTACTATCGCTTGGCGGTCGTCAAAGTGAAGCTGCCGCCGTTGCGCGAGCGCGTCGACGACATCCCGCTCATCGTGCGTCACATGCTGCGCCACGTGCCTATCGATCTGCCGATCGAGACGCTGGCCTGCCTCGCCGAGCACGCCTGGCCGGGCAACGTGCGCGAGCTGCGCAACACGATCGAGCGCGCCGTGTCGCAGCTCAAGCCGGGCGCGACCGAGCTGCCGCCGACGCTGCTCGGCCTCGAGACCGCCGGCGCCGCCGCCGCCACCGCCGAAGCCGCCGCGCCCACGGCCGCCGACGACACGTTCGCGCTGGCGCGCAACCGCATGATGTCGACCTGGGAGCAGCACTACCTGCGCATGCTGATGACGCGCACCGACGGCAACTTGTCGCGCGCGTCGCGTGAGTCGGGCATCGAGCGCACCTACTTGCGGCGCCTGCTCAAGAAGTACGAAATCCAGCGCACCGGCAAAGAAGTCGACGAGTAAATCGGCTGACGCGTCCGCCGTCGCGCGCGCCCTGCGGCGCAAGTAAACGGGTGTTTACTTAGGCCAGCGGCTCGTGGCCGAACAGGCGCAACAGCCAGTGCAGCCAGCGCGGCCAGCGGCTCGGTGGCGCGCGTCGCGACAACACCGTCACCTGCGGCTCGAGCGGCCGGCTGCTGCGTGGCGCGTCGATGCGCGTCGGCTCGGCCTCGTCGTGCATCCCGATGTCGTCGAGCTTGGGCGGCGCGCCGAAGCCGAGCGGCGGCCCCGGCTCGTGCAGCGGCGACGGCTCGCCCGTGACCGTCGGCTCGTACTCGGTGCCGAGCGGCGGCGCCTCTTGAATCATGCTCAGCTCGAAGCGCATCGCGTCGTTGTCCTTCGACGGATCGATCGGGAGCGCCGGCTGCGATGATCGAGTGATCGGCGGTCTCTTCGTCCTGCAGCAGCTGCGGCTCTTCAGTGTCGCTGTTGTACGTGCCCGAGCGGTCGGCGTCGTGGCGCTTCTCGAGCTCGTCGAGCACGAAGCCGGTGAACGCCTCGCCGCCCGAGTGCTGCGCCGCGCGCCAGGCGTCGACCGTGAGCGCGAACAGCTCGCGCATGTAGCGCGCCAGCCCGACCGGCGACACCGGCAGCTTCTGCTCGCGCGCGAACGACTCCAGCGCCAGCTGCAGCTCTTCGGCGGTCTGAAAGCGATCTTCGACGCGCAGGCTCAAGCCCTTCATCAAGATCGCCTCTAACGCTGGCGGATAATCGGGCTCGATGCTGCTCGGCTTGGGCACGTCGGCGTTGGCGACGGCCTTCAAGAGGCCGAGCGGGCTCTTGGGATCGAAGAGGCGGCGGCCCAACGTCAATTCCCACAAGACGATCGAGACCGAGAAGACGTCGGAGCGGCGATCGATGGCGCCACCCAAGCACTGCTCGGGCGACATATAGGGGATCTTGCCTTTGATGGTGCGGTTGCGCGTCTCGATGAGGCGGCGCGCGGCCTTGGCGATGCCGAAGTCGACGACTTTGACGCTGCCGTCGTACGTGACCGAGATGTTGTGCGGCGAGATGTCGCGATGGACGATGTAAAGCGGCTGCCCGTCGAGCGCGACCCGTTCGTGCGCATAATGCAGGCCGGCGCACATGCCGAGCCCGATCGACAGCGCGTGCTCGAGCGGGATGCGCACGTTCTTGGCCTGCGCGTGCTTCATCAGGCGCGCGACGTCTTCGCCGTGGAGGTACTCCATGGCGATGTAGTAGCCGCCGTAATCCTCACCGAAGTCGTAGGTCTGCACGATGTTGGCGTGCTGCAGCGTCGCCGCCAGCCGCGCCTCGTCGAGGAACATGGCGATGTACTTTTGATACGTCGCCAGCTGCGGCCGCACGCGCTTGATGACCACGAGCCGCTCGATGCCGACGAGACCGGTGGCGCGCGCCAAGAACAGCTCGGCCATGCCGCCTTGGGCCAACGGCCGCAGAACTTCGTACTTGCCGATACGGGCCGGCACCGTCGACTGACCGGTGGTCACCGTCACGTCGCTCGCGCCTGCAAACTACTTTGAGTACCAACCCTAAGCATTGCTGGACACAGAATGTACTACTCGGCTTCGGGCTGCGGCAAGGGGACGCGTCTGAAAGTGCTAGCGGGAGTAGGGGTTCGTACGGATAGCGAGAAGACGCGACTGGGTCAGTGCGACTGGCTGCAGACGAGGCCGATGCAGCCGTCGTCGGCAGGCTTGAGCTGCGTGTTGCTCGAGCCGGTGCATTCGGACGCGTGGTCGCCCGCCGCCATCTTGCAGCGCGCGATGCGGCCGAACTCGTAGACGACCTTCAAGCCGGCGATGGCGATGAACATGACGACGATGATCCACTCGACGGCGGCGGCGCCGCGCGTGCGGGCACGGAGCTGATGACGGGCCATGCTCAACCTCCCTTGGCGATGACGGCCAGGTCGACTTTCATGGGGTCGACTTGATCGATCGAGAGGATGACGGTGCGCGCGCCCTGGTCGAAGCGCATGGTGACGCTGGCGTTGGAGCTCTTGGCGAAGCGCGGATCCTCGACCCAGTCGTGCTGCTTCATGGCGAACGCCAGCTGCGTCGCGACGCCCGAGACCGAGCCCTGTCCTTCGTAGACGCGCGTGCTCCACGGCTTGCCCTTCTCGTCGAGCGCCAACACACGCTGCAGACCGGGGAGGCGCGGCACGTTGGGGATGTCGCCGCCGTCGACGTCGACGCCGTGCGGCGGCATCAGCTTGTCGAGCGAGAAGCGCGTGTCGGTCCACAGCGTCAAAAAGCGCGTGCCGCCGCCCGGCTCTTTGTGCCACTGGACGAAGCGGACTTGGCCGATGTCGCCGATGCGATGGCTCTTCAAGAACTTGAGGTAGCGATCTTTCAAGCTCGCCAGTGACAAGTCTTTGCCGAAGTCGAAGGCCACGAGGCCGCCTTCGTCGTCGGTGCCGAAGGCCAGCTCGGTCGGCGGCGCCTTCTTGCCCGTCTGCGCCGCGATCTTCCGCAGCGCGTCCTGCGAGCTCGCATATTGATCGACGTAGAAGTCTTTGACGCGCGCGCCTTGGTGCGGCGTCGAGCCCACGGCCACGTGCAAGAGCTGACCGTTGATGGCGACGGTGCGCGGCTCTTCGGTGGTGCGCTTGTCGTCGAGATAGGGCGCCATGTTCTTGCCGAAGTTCAGAAAGCCGTCGAACACCGAGCCTTCGGCGGGGCGCGGCGTCAAGACGAGCGCGGCGATGGGCGCGACCGCCGCGATGAACGTCGTCAAACGCAAGATCGGCTTCCACCTCACGGCTGCACCTCCAGCTCTTTGAACGCGAACGGCGTCATGACGTCGAGCAGCGAGCTGTCGGGCGTCGGCAGCTTGTCATTGCAGTGCAAGAACGTGCGGCCGGCGATCTCCTTCGACGTAAAGCCGTAGCCGCCTTGCTCTTTGGCGGCGGTGCGGCCGACGCGCGCGTCGATGCTCGACGTCGCCTCGAGGAACGAGCCGCGCGCCGCTTCCGGCAAGATGAGGTACGCGGCCATCGTCTCGTCGCCGAGCGTGCCCAAGGAGGCGAGCGTCGCCGCCGAGATCGCGCTCGGCACCATCGTCGTGTCGCACTGACCCGACGTCGCGTGCGCCCAGGCTTCGGTGCGCGACTCGTGCAGGACCTGCTGCGCCATCAAATACTGAATGCGAAAGTGGTTGATGGCGGCCCACGTGAAGATGAGCAGCGGGCAGATGATGGCCAGCTCGACCATGGCCGTGCCGCGTTGCCGGCGATTGCGAGACCGTCGCGCGCGTGTCGTCGTCATTAGTGGATCCACACTTTGTCGAGGATGGCGTTCAACGGGCCGGCGGTGAGGAACTTGAGCGGACCGAAGTCTTTGGCCTGCGACAGGATGAGGCGCGCGCGCCAGTCCATGTGCCACAGGTCTTCTTCTTTGCTGCCGCCGTAGCCGTAGACGCTCGCCTCCGACGTCGCCAGCATCCACTTGGCCGTCGCTTCCGGCGCGTCGCCGTACTGCGAAGCGGCGGCGACGAGATAGGCGCGGCGATCGTCGGGCTTGGAGTCGTCGAGGAAGCTGACGGCCTTGATGCGCGCCGTCGTCTGCCAATCGGGCGTGAGGATCTGCGGGATGACGCCGTATTCGCCGCCGCAGGTCTCGGCCGCGCCGATGGCCAACGCCGCCGGCGACAGGCCGGCGATGATGAGCTTGCCCTCCGGCGGAATCTCCTTCGGCAGCTGCAAGAGGCCGATGGGGCCGAACGCCAAGCCGTACTCCTCTTTCTGCGGCGACGGGCCGCACACTTGATTGGGCGCGCCGTCCATCGCCGGAATCACGGGCTTAATCGGATCGAGCACGGTGACGAGGCCCGGCAAGCGCTTGGCGTAGGCGTCATTCATGCTGACCTCTTCGGCCTCGACGGCGACGAGGATGGCGCCGGTCTTCTCGAGCTCCTTGGCGGCGTTGGCGATGGTCTTGATGCGACCGGCGAGCTCGCTGGCGGCGGCCTCGTAGCGCGCGGCGATCTCCTCGGCGATGCCCGAGTCGACGATGGCGCAGTCGGGCGCGTCGCCGATGCAGTAGGTGCCGAGCGACGCGGCCTCGAGCGTGCCGATGGCGGCGATGAAGCCGATGATGGCGCCGCCGAGCCCGTTGAGCGTGTAGACCATGGCCATGCCGCAGGCGACGGCGAGGTTGCACCACGCGATCGAGTTCAGCGTCTTGGCCTCGGCGGCGGCGCCGGCGAAGGCGGCCGCGTCGACCGCGGCCTGGATGGTCTCCTTCTGCATGTAGCGGCGGCCGACGGCGATGACGAAGAACACCAGCGCCGAGACGAAGAGCATGCAGACGGCGTAGAGGATAGCCACGTGGCCGCGCTCGTCGCGGTGCAAGCGCACGAACAGGCGCTTCGTGACGCGGCTGCGCAGCCGACCGAGGAATCCCGACGTCGAAGGTTTGGCGCGCATGTCAGATGATCTTCCGCGGGTTGAGCTCGGGGTTCGGTCGGCCCTGTTTCGTCAGCGTGTGCTGCGCGCGCAAAATCAGATAGCGACCGTCGCCGGGCGTGATGTTCGCTTTGTGCAAATCTTCCTGCGCCGCCGACGGCAGGTCGCTGATCGGCCCGCAGAAGTAGCGGCTCGCGATGGGCACCGTGCAGTGATAGGCGTAGACGACGCGCACGGTGATCTGCGCGTCGTACTGGTCGGTGCCGAAGCGGCTCTCGGAGATGATGACGCCGGTGTTCTTCGACGCCTCGGCCCAGCCGCCGCCCTTGCCGAACGAGTCGGCGATGGAGTTGCCTTGCGGCGCGATCGGCAAGATGGCGTAGACGGCGGCGTCGCGGATCGACTCGTTGTGCGCTTGATGGCCGTTCTCCTCTTCGTCGGGCACGACGACGATGGCGGCGCGCGCCGCGGCTTGCGCCGCGTAGTGCACCGTCAGCTTCGCCACCGATAGCAGCGCGAGCTGAATGACGCCCGTGAAGATCATCATGAACGGGATGATGGCGATGACGAATTCGACCGCCACCATACCGCGCGGTCGTGCAGCACTACGCAGGCGTCGCATGGGCGGCTCCGTTCCGAAGGCGCGACGGTCTCCCGTCGCGCCTTCGTGGCGAGCGTACGGTTGCTGGCTCGTTGTTACTCGAGGACCTGAACCGACGTGAAGTGCTGGTCGGCCGACGAGACGGCGCCCTTGAACTTCGAGCCGAACGCCTTGAACACGGCGATGCCGGTGATGGCGATGAAGATGAGGACGATGATGTACTCGACCGAGCTCGCACCCTTCTGCTTGTTGAGCTTGCGGGCGATCTTCTTCATCGAGCGGTTCTCCATCTTGGCGAGCGCGAGGGTCTTCATGGTCGTTTCTCCTGGTTGTGTGAAATTCACGGTAAGGGCAGCTCGGTCATGAACTCGATCCGATCGTGATACCCGAGCAAGTACCGACCGAGCGGGGCCAGCGCGATGCAGGCTCCGAACGTGACCAGCGTGAGGATGATCAGCCACTCCAACATGGCCGTCCCCCTCTGCCGCTCTCGCGTTCGAATCCGACCGAGCCGTTTCATGTTCCCTGGCCTTATCAAGTCCGATGCCAAGTCGAATCTCCGCGGCTGCCGTGAAAGCGGGGTGAAAATGGGCCCGATTTCGCCCGAATTTCGAGAGACTCGCGATGGGGTTTTTCCCCCTCGGGCCCGAGGCTGGCAGCCTCGGGGCCGTTTGCGGATGCGCTTGCGCGGCAAGGGCCCGGGGGATTTCCCCCTCGACCATGAGGCTGGCAGCCACCCGAGACTGCCAGCCCCGTGCCGGAACTCCGCGCGGGACGTGGACCTCGCGGTCGAAGCCGCATCACGGACCGCTACATAGATAGTGGCCCCTCTCTTGTATTGGCACTCGAGCCAACGGAGCGCGGCAACGGCCGCGAAGTGTGGGGACCATGAAGAAGCGTCTATTGATTGCCGTCGCCTTTGCGATCGTCTCGATGGTGTGCGGCTACATGTATATCGACGGCCTCGGGGCCGCGACCACCGGCGGCCGCAAGGTGCCGGTGCTGGTGGCGGCGGCGGAGATTCCGGCCGGCTCGCGCATCACGAAGGAGATGCTCGGGGTGCGCGAGATCCCCGAAGCCTACGTCCATCCCGAGTCGATCACGGCCGGGCCGGCGGAAGAGGCGCGGCTCATCGGCCGGCCGCTCTTCGCCAAGCTCGCGCAAGGGCAGCCACTTTTATGGAGCGGCTTCGATGTGCAGAAGGCTGGGCCGCAGAAGCTGTCGGCCGGCATTCCGCGCCACAAGCGCGCGCTCACGCTGCCCATCGATCTGCAGGGCGGCTTCTCGGGCATGTTGCGCTCGGGCGACCACATCGACGTGCTCGGCACCTTCACCCAGGCGGCCAACCAGTCGCAGACGGTGACGCTGCTGCAGAACCTGGCGGTCTTGGCCGTGGGCGACATGCGCGGTGATGCCGAGGGGCCGACGCGCGGCTTCAACAGCGTCACCCTGGCCGTCGACCTCGACGAAGCCGAGCTGCTCGTGTTCGCGCAGCAGCGTGGCGCGCTCAGCTACGCCTTGCGCTCGGAAGGCGACTTCGAGACGGTGGCCGACATCACCGAGAAGAGCTTCGGCGACGTGCTCGACGTGCATCGCCGCCAGGCCGAGTACAAGCGCAACGCGGCTCCGTCGGCGGCGCCTGCCGCTCCGCGAGCGGGTGGCCAGTGAGGGCAGCGGGCGCCATCGGCTCCAATGATGCGGCGCCGATCCGTATCGAAGTTGTCTCGCCCAAGGGACAGTCGAGCGTCGTGCGGCTGGCGGGCAAGTCGCTGACGATCGGCCGCGCGCCCGAGTGCGCGCTGGTGCTCGAAGGGCGCAGCGTGTCGCGGCAGCACGCGCGCGCCGAGCTGTGCCCCAACGGCATGATGGTCTGTAACTTGTCGCAGACGGGCTATACGCTCGTCGATGGCGCACCCCTCGCCGAGCCCAAGCTCGTGCCGTTCGGTCGCGAGATCGTCATCGCCGACTATCGGCTGCGCTTTTGCTCACCCGAGGAGTCGGCGCGGCTCGGCGACGCGCCGGCGCAGCCGAAGCGGCCGTCGCCGGCGCCGGTCGCGGGCGAGCGCAAAGTGGCGTCGCTGCCGACGCCGCCGGCGATGCCGTCGCCGCAGATGCCGTCGGTGGTCGTGGCGCCGGCCGACTCGCTCGAGAACCACGAGTTCGTGCCGCACAACGAAGAGTACGACCGCATCAAGCGTTGGCTGCGCGAGCAGCTGTTGGAAGCGATCGACCTGCGCTCGTTGTCGCCCGAGGAATTGCAAGGCGAGCAGCTGTCGAAGCGCGTCAACACGCTCATCGACTCGCTCATGGACGACCATGCGCGCAAGCTGCCGCAAGGGCTCGATCGCCCGCAGCTGCGCAAGGAGATCACCGACGAGCTGCTCGGGCTCGGGCCGCTCGAGGATTACCTGCGCGATCCGGCCGTCAGCGAAATCATGGTCGTCGATCGCGCGACGATCTACGTGGAAAAGAAGGGCAAGCTGACGCTGTCGGGCGCCAGCTTCTCGACCGACGACGCCTTGCGCTTGGCCATCGAGCGCATCGTCACGCCGCTCGGCCGCCGCATCGACGAGTCGACGCCGATGGTCGACGCGCGCTTGAAGGACGGCTCGCGCGTCAACGCCATCATCCCGCCGGTCGCGCTGCGCGGCCCGTGCGTCACGATTCGTAAGTTTCCCACCAAGCGCCTCGGCGTCCCCGACATGATCGCGTTCGGCTCGCTCGACGAGCGCATGGCCAAGTTCCTGTTGCGCTCGGTGATCGCGCGCTGCAACATCCTCGTCTCCGGCGGCACCGGCTCGGGCAAGACGACGCTGCTCAACGTCTTGTCGGGCGCCATTCCCGAGGACGAGCGCATCGTCACCATCGAGGACGCGGCCGAGCTCAAGCTGCAGCAGCCGCACGTCGTGTCGCTGGAGACGCGCCCGGCCAACATGGAAGGCAAAGGCGACATCACGATCCGCGAGCTGGTCAAGAACGCGCTGCGTATGCGTCCCGACCGCATCGTCGTCGGCGAGTGCCGCGGCGGCGAGGCGCTCGACATGCTGCAGGCCATGAACACCGGCCACGACGGCTCGCTCACGACGGTCCACGCCAACTCGCCCGACGACGCGATGTCGCGCCTGGAGACGCTGGTGCTGATGGGCGGCCTCGACCTGCCGACGCGCGCCATCCGCGAGCAGATCGCCGGCGCCATCCACTTGGTCGTGCAGCAGGCGCGCTTGACCGACGGCTCGCGCAAGATCGTCGACATCGCCGAGGTGTGCGGCATCGAAGAGGACGGCCACATCCGCACCGAGTCGATCTTCAAGTTCGTTCGCCAAGACGCGGCGCAAGGCGTCGTCAAAGGCGAGTTCCGCGCCACCGGCTACTTGCCGTCGTATCTCGGCAAGCTGGTCACACTCGGCCTCTGCGCCGACGGGGTGTACCTGTGAGCGAGCGTAAGCGAGAGAACGTGAGCGTCCGGCCCGTAGGGCCAGCGGGTCGACTGGCTTGTTCACGCTGCACCGACAAGGTGCACCGATGAATCCGTCGATTTGGCTGTTACTCATGTTGGCGACGCTGGGCCTGTCGGTGTTCGGCCTCGTCGTGTTCGGCGGTCCCATCGTCGTCGCCTTCTTCGAGAGCCTGTGGGCCAAGTACGCGCGTTGGGCCGGCGGCGAGCTGAAGGTGCTGCACATGCCGATGACGCCGGCCGCCTTCTTCGGTCGCCACGTGCTCGTCGTCCTCGGCACGATGTCGGTCGGCCTCATGATGACGACGCCGTGGAAGACCGCGATGCTGATGGCCGGCGCCGCGATCTCGCCGATCTTTTGGTTCAAGCGGCAGCGCTTCAATCGCCAGCAAGCCTTCAACGAGCAGCTCGATCCGGGCCTGCAGCTGATGGCGAACTCGGTGTTGGCGACGCAGAACCTCGTCGACGGCTTCGAGTCGCTGGCGAAGTACGGTCAGCCGCCGCTCAGCCAAGAGGCGGAGCTGTTCGTCAAAGAGCTGCGCATCGGCAACAGCATCGACGAAGCGATGGCCAACATGGCGCAGCGCTGCCACAACCGCAACGTCGACTCGGTCATCACGGCGCTCGCCATCGGTCGCCGCACCGGCGGCAACTTGCCGAAGGTGCTCGAGTCGACGGCCAAAGTGTTGCGCGAGACGATGCGCATCGAGGGCCTCATCGCCTCGAAGACGGCCGAGGGCAAGGCGTCGGGCGTCATCATGGCGGCGCTGCCGATCTTCTTCGCCGTCGTCATGTCGGTCGTCGATCCCGAGTGGATGGCGCCGCTCTACAACGACGTCATTGGTAACTGCATCCTGGCAGGTGTCCTCGCGATGACGGTCGCGGGCGGCATGCTGATCCGCAAAGTGTCGACGATCGATGTTTAACCGTCGTCTCGAAATCGTGGGTGAACGTCATGGGTGAGCTCCTGCAAAGCTTGACGACGAATCCGTCGCTGTATTGGCTCTTCGGCGCCATCGTGTGTATGGGCGTGGCCGCCTTCGTCATCGTCATGGCGGCGGTGCCGAAGCCGCGCGCGCTGACGCACCTCATGGGCTATCGCGCGACGGCACGCCGCGAGGGCCTCGAGCAGAACCAGTTCCTGAAGATGGCGTGGCCGCTCGTCGAATTGGGCGCGCAATATTCGTCGGGAATCGCCATGCCGGAGTGGCGGCAGAGCATGGCCAAGCTGCTGCGCGACTCGGGCGCGCCGCTCGGCCTCGACGTCGACGAGCTGGTCGGCGTCATCTTCACCAGCACAGTGGCGCTGCTCGGCCTCGCGTTCGTGGTGGCGCAGCTGCGCGGCTTCGGCTTCGGCATCTACATCTTGGCGGCGTTCATCGGCGTCTGCTTGCCGTTCATGTGGCTGAGCGAGCAGGGCAAAGAGCGCTTCAAGTCGATCAACCGCGGCCTGCCGCAGGCGCTCGACCTCGTCGTCATGGCCATGGGCGCCGGCCTCGACTTCACCGGCTCGTTGCGCAACGTCGTCGAGCGCTGGACCGACAAGAAGGACCCGATGTTCCTCGAGCTCAGCCGCTTCTTGCACGAGCTCAGCCTCGGCAAGACGCGCCGCGAGGCGCTCGAAGACTTGGCCGTGCGCGCGCCCACCGAGCTCGTGCGCACCTTCGTCGCCAACGTCGTGCAGGCCGAGCAGCGCGGCACGCCGCTCGTCGAGATCTTGGCGATTCAGGCCGACGTCGCGCGCACGCGCCGCTTTCAGACGGCCGAGAAAATAGCCGGTCGCGCCGGCGTCATGGTGCTTCTGCCGCTCATGTTAATCTTCATGGCAACCATCTTGGTGCTCTTCGGTGGTCTCATCGTCAAGGGCATCCGCGGGGAGCTCACGTCGTGACGCCTGAACGCGCAGTCCCGGCGCCGGCCGTCGTGCCTTCGGTGCCTTTCGAGGTCCACGTCGGCACCGTCGACGGACCGATCCGCTCGTACCAGTTCGACGCCGAGCGCATCCTCATCGGCCGCGCCAGCGACGTCGATCTGCGGGTCGCGCACTCGGCGATGGCGCGCCATCAGTTCATCATCGAGCGCATCCTGCTCGACGGCGGACCGGCGCGCTTCCGCATCGTCCTCGTCGGCGGCACCAACCCGACCTATCTGAACGGGCAGCCGGCCGTCGAAGGCAGCTTGCAGCCGGGCGAGGAGATCGCCGTCGGACCGCTGCGCATCTCGGTGCACTCGCCGAAGAAGCGCAAAGCGGCGGCCAAGGCCTCGGGCGGCGTCCGCGAGAAGGTCGTGCTCATCGCCGGCATCCTCGGCATCGGCCTCGTCTGCTGGTGGATGTTCGGCGACTCGGATCCGCCGCCGCAGGTGAACCCGGCCGAAGTCGACGCGCCCCTGTTCCATTCGCTGCCGCCGTTGTCGTGCCCGACGTCGGACGCCTGCGCGGCGCGCGCTCGCGAGCAGTACGCCAAAGGCCGGCAGTACGAAGACCTCGTGCAAGGCGACATCGGCAACCTGTATCGCGCGTCGATCGCGTTCGCCTACGCGGCGCAGCTGCGGCAGGCGTCGAACCAGCCGATGCCGGAGATCGCCGACGCCACCGGGCGCGTCGATCGCGACGCGCGCAAGGCGCAAGAGATCCTCGAGGACGCGCGCTTCCAGCTGCGGCGCGCGCTCGCGGCCGGTGACGGCGACCGCACCGCGCATTCGCTGGCGGTCATTCAGCAGCTCGTGCCCGAGCCGGGCCATCCGATTCGGCTCGGCCTCGACAAGATTCGCCGCGACCTGGCCAAGGACAAAGACAAGGACAAGGACGATAAATGAGCCACGGTCCGCAGCGCATCCCGGACGCGATCTTCCAGCAGACGCTGGTCGGGTTCCTAAAGCCGATCGAGAAGTTTCTGGCCGACGATCGCGTCTCGGAGGTCATGATCAACGGGGCGCGCGAGATCTACATCGAGCGCGGCGGCAAGCTGGAGCTCTCCGGCGCCGAGTTCCCGTCCGACCACGCGCTCGAGACGGCGGTGCGCAACATCGCGCAGTTCGTCGGCAAAACCGTCGACGCCGAGCGGCCGATCTTGGACGCGCGCCTGCCCGACGGCAGCCGCGTCTGCGCCGTCTTGCCGCCGGCCGCGCGGCGCGGCATCACCGTCTCCATCCGCCGCTTCCCGAAGTCGCGCCTGACGGTGCAGGATCTCGTCAACTACGGCGCCGTCTCGGAAGGCGCGCTGGCGTTCTTGAAGCTGTGCGTCGAGATGAAGCGCAACATCCTCGTCGCCGGCGGTACCGGCTCGGGCAAGACGTCGCTGTTGAACGCGCTGTCCTCGTTCGTGTCGGCGGACGAGCGCGTCGTCGTCATCGAGGACTCGTCCGAGGTGCAGCTGCAGCAGCCGCACGCCGTCTACTTGGAAGCGCGCCCGCCCGATCACAAAGGCCAGCACGCGGTAACCATCCGCGACCTCTTGCGGGCGACGCTGCGACTGCGCCCCGACCGCATCATCGTCGGCGAGTGTCGCGGTGGTGAGGCGCTCGACCTCGTGCAGTCGATGACCTCCGGCCACGGCGGCTCGATGTCGACCGTCCACGCGACCCATCCGCACGACACGGTTCAGCGTTTGGAGACGTTGTGCCTGATGTCGGAGGTGGAACTGCCCTTGCATGCTTTGCGCGGACAAGTGGCCTCCGCCGTCAACATGATCGTGCAGACGAACCGTCTCAACGACGGCAGCCGCAAGATCACCGACATCGTCGAGTGCCGCGGCCTCGACGCCAAAGGCTTCTACGATCTCAATCCGCTGTTCGAGTTCCGCCAGACCGGGGTCGATCCGAAGACGAGCAAGATTCGCGGCGCGTTGGTCGCGACCCGCAACCCGGTCAGCTTCGCCGAAGAGCTGGAGGGCCACGGCGCGACGCTGCCCGAGGAGATGATGTAATGCAGGACGAAGAAGAAAAAACGTCGATGTTTCGGCAGAATAAGCCGATCGAGCCGGAGCGCACCGTGGTCGCGGCGCCGCGTCAGGTGGCGCGCCTGAAGGCCACGCTCGAAGACGGCATGCAGACGTTTTTGCCGCTCACGTCCGCGCCCGTGACGATGACGATCGGCCGCGATCCGTCGTGCGGCTGGTACCTGCAGGACTTGAGCGTCTCGCGCATTCACGCCTCCATCCGCTGGAGCGGCGTCGCCTTGTCGATCGAGGATCACGGCTCGAGCGGCGGCACGTTCGTCGCCAACCGCCAGGTGGGGACCACCCCTTGCCTGGTGAGGCCGGGCGACTCAGTCCGGGTCGGCGACGCCATCTTCGTCCTCGAGCTCACGAGCGGCATCGCGTCCAAGGATGTCGAGCAGACGCGCATGGTGCCGAACCCGTCGCCGATGTCGTACGCGGTGACGCCGGCGCCGTCGCGTCATCAGAAGCCGGTGGAGATTCCGCTCGGCACCTCGGCCGACGACGAGCGCACGGCGTTCTCGTCCGTCGCCGCGCCGCACGCGCGAGAGGGCCGTCAGGCGGCGCACGACGAAGAGGAGCGTACGGCGTTCTCGAAGGTGGCGACGCCGGCGCGCGGGCAGCGGGCGCACGCCGAGCTGCCGTCGATCGCCGCGCTCGCCGACGAGGAGAAGACGGCGTTTCAGGTCGAGCTGCCGAACGTCGTGGTGGCGTCGGACGCGACGGAGTCCGAGGTCGAGCTGCCGATCGCCGAATCGCGGCCGCAGCGCGTCGCGCCGGCCAAGCCGGTGGCGCACGCCAAACCGGCCCCGAAGCCTGCGCCGCCGGTGCAGCAGACGCGGCCGACCACGCCGCCGAAGGCGATCCCGGCGGTCAAGCCGGCGCCGGTCAGGCCGGTCGCGCAGCCGAAGCCGGTCGCGGCCGAGCAGCAGACGACCGAGGCCGAAATTCCGCTGCCGGAAGCGGCGCCGTGGAGCAAGCCGTCGAGCGAGCAGACGAAGACGGCGGCCGAGCTGCCCTTGCCGGGCGCACGCGCGACGCAGCCGCGCACCGAAGCCGAAGTGCGGCTGCCGCCCGAGCAGGCGCGCACGGCGACCAAGACGCTGCCCGCCCATCAGCTGCCGACCGAGGCCGAGATTCCGCTGCCGGAAGCCAAAGCGCGCGCGCCCTTGCCGAAGACGGAGGCCCATATTCCGCTTCCCGCCGTCGCCGCCGCTTCGCGGACGGCGTCGACGGAATCGACGGTGGCGCCGGCTTCGCCGATCGCGATTCCGGTGCGCGCGCCCGATCACGAGCCGCTCGTCTACGTGCCCGAGAGCGACGTGCTGGCTCCGACGGAGGTGACGCGCAGCTGGGCCGTCGAGACGGCGCTGGCGAAGCCGAAGGAGGGCCTGTTCGGCGCGCGTCGCGGCACCGTGAAGTCGGGCATGCCGGTCAAGAAGTCGGCCGAAGGCAAGAGCGCGATCGGCAAGCTGGCGCAGCTGGCCAAGGGCGCCGCCAAAGGCGCCAAGACGACCGCCAAGACAGCGAAGCCGTCCCAGGCGGAGTCGACGGCGAAGACATGGACGTTGTCGAGCCAGCGCAAGCGCATCTTGCTGCTCGCGGGACCGGCCCTCTTGGCGATCGTCACCTCGGCGTCGGCGTGGATGCAGGCGCCGGCGGACGCGGCGAGCGAGGCCAAGCCGGCCGGCGCCAAGCACGCCAAAGCGCATCCGGCGAACGGCGCGGCGGTCGCGAACGGCGGCGCGGCCAACGGCGCGGCTGGCAATGGAGCCGGCGGCGACGGCAACGCGCAGCCCGCGGATCCGACGGCGGCGGTGGCGCCGGCCGCGGTCGCGCCCGTCGATTCGGCCGCGCGCGACGAGCTGCTCGCCGGCGCCATTCGCGCCTACAGCGACGGCAATCGCGCCGAAGCGTTGAACATCTTCCGGCGCATGGGACCGAACGATCCGACCGGACGCGCGATGGTGCACATCATCACGCTGCAAGCCGAGGGACAATAATCATGATGCGTACGACGTTGCAGCTGGCGCTGTTGGCGGCGGTTTCGGCTTGGGTGGGCTGCACGCCGCCGCCGCCGCCGCGGCCGTTCGACATCGAGGTCAAGGTCCACACCGACGAGAACGAGCCCGTCGCCGGCGCCGCGGTCAGCGCCGGCGATCGCGCGCTCGGCACCACCGACGCCAATGGCCGGCTGCTCTTGCATTTGCGCATGAACGAGGGCGCGCACGTGGCGCTCAACGTCGAGCCGCCGCAAGGCTACAAGACGATCGACGAAGCGCGGCCGCTCGTGCTGCACCGCATTTCGCGGATGGTCGACGGCGCGGCCAAGGAAGTGCCGATGGAGCACGTCGTGCGCTTCGCGCAGCTGCAGCGGCGTTATGCCGTGCTCGTCGACGTCGGGCAGCCGAACATGGTCGTCGAGGCGTTCGGCGCGAAGCAGGCGGTGACGAATTCCAAGGGTGTGGCGTCGTTCGTTTACAACGGCACGCCCGGCGACGAGCTGGCCGTGCGCGTGAGCAGCGACGGTCATCCCGAGCTGGCGCCGAAAGTGGTGGCGAACAGCTTCGTGCTCGCGCCGCGCTCGGAGGCGTATCTGGTGCAAGGCCGCTTCGAGCCGGCGGCGACGACGCGTTCGCGCGCGCCGCTGTCGTCGGTCGTGGTCGTGCACAAGTACGTGCATCCGAAAGCGCCGAAGAGCACCGGTCCGCATCGCCTGTAGTCGCCGTCCGCGTCGTCACGCCGTCCGCACGTAATTTCCGCCCGCGCCAAGCGCCGTCTCATCCGTAATTTCCGCCCGCGCCAAGCGCCGTCTCATCCGCAATTTTCGCCCGCGCACATCATTGTCGCCGTCTCGGTCGCGCCGCGTCCGACGGTCATCGCCGCTGGCGCGTCGTCGCCGCTGGCCGGTCGCGCCCGACGCGGCGGACGACGCGAGCGCGGTCGTCAACCGATTGGCGAGGCGTGGTGGCGGGCGCTATGAGCTGTCGCGGCGGTGGCGGCGGCGCATGCGTGCTTGCTCGTGCTCGGCTGCGCGCTCGTGTGGTGTGGCTCGATCGTGGAGCCGTGATGGCGAGATGTCTCGTGCGAGGCGTAGGCGCGCAGACCTGTGCGCGAGCAAGCACGCATGCGCCGCCTTGGCGATGGGTTCTTCGTCGCTGACAAAGTCCGTCGGCGCGAACGTTCGGCGCGCGGGCTCGCCCGGCGCGAACGGACTGTCGAGCGCGTCGCGGGCGGTTGGTTGTCGACGGATTGCGAAGCTGGAAGCGAAGGACTGAGACGGGAGGGCGGGGCGAGCGGCTATTCGGCCTGACGGAGCGGGTGGTGAATGTGATGTGCCGTCGACGAGTGGTGCTCGAGCCGCGCCTGCGCCGGATGCGGGAACTTGTGCGGACCGGAGTGCGTGGCCGTCGCCGTGCCGCTTTCGCTGTCCATCTGCGTCGCCATCTTCTCGAGCTGTTGCCGCGCCGCCGGCGTCAGCGACGGGTTGTTGAGCGCCCGCCGCAGCTGCGCCGCCGACGCCTGGCGAATCGCGCGCTGCTGCGGCGTCAGCTCCGCCGTCGGCGCCGCCAATCCGGGCGCGCCGGCCGCGGCCGTCTGCAGCTGGCGGGCGCGGATCTTCTTGCCCTTTTTCTTGAGCTCCTCGCGCTCGGCCTGTTCGCGCGTGCCGACGTAGTTGCCGTTGCGATCGTAGAGGCCGGTGCCGTTGTAGTGGCCGGCGGAGTCGTAGCCGCCGGTGTAGACGCCGCCCGCGCTCGTGCTGCGGGCGCCCGCCACTTCGGTCGTCGGGCGCGAGGCGACGATGACGCCGTCGCGCGGCTGCAGAGCGGTGGCGGGACCGAGCGCGCCCGGACGCGTCGCGACGACGCCGTTGGGGTCGCGCGGCGTCACCTGGCCGGCGGGCAGCGTGCCGATCGTCGGGCCGTAGCTGCGGGCGCCGGGCGAGCTCGAAGCCACCGGCTGGAGCTGCGTGCCGACGATGGGGTTGCCGTAGATCGGACGTCCCGACGGGTCGGTGCCGACGACGACGGGGCCCGGGCCGAAGCCGCCCGGCGGATAGCTGCCGGCGACGACGGGGCCCGGTCCGAGCGTGCCCGGACCATAGATGGGCGCGCCGGTCGCCGGATCGACGCCGACGACGACGGGACCCGGTCCGCCGGCGACGGGCGCGACGGGGCTGGCGTAGATGGGCGCGCCCGTCGTCGGATCGAAGCCGACGACGACCGGCGCCGTCGCGCCGTTCGGCAGCGTCGCCACCGGGTTGCTATAGATGGGCTGGCCCGTCACCGGATCGGTGCCGACGACGACGGGACCCGGACCGCCCGGCAGTGTCGCGATGGGATTGGCGTAGACCGGATTTCCCGTCGTGGGATTGAGGCCGATGACGACGGGTCCAGGCGACGTGCTGCCGGGCACGGTCGTGATCGGGTTGCCGTAGATAGGATTGCCGGTGGTCGGATCGGTGCCGATGACGACCGGTCCCGACGACGAGCCGCTGGGCAGCGTGCCGACGGGGCTGGCATAGACAGGCGCGCCGGTGGTCGGATCGGTGCCGACGACGACGGGACCGGGCGAGCCCGGTTGCGTCGCGATCGGATCGCCGTAGACGGGCGCGCCGGTGGTCGGATCGGTGCCGATGACGCCGGGGCTGGGACCGAAGCCGCCCGTCGTCACAACGGGCGCGCCGGTGGCCGGATCGGTGCCGACGATGACCGGGCCCGGACCGAGCGGGTTCAGCGGATCGGTGCCGCCGACGACGGGGCCGGGTCCGAGCGGGCCGAGCGGGTTGAGCGGCGTGACCGGTTCGCTGCCCGTTCCGTCGCCGCCGGCGCTGCCGGAACCACCGGCGCTGCCAGTGCCGCCCGCGCTGCCGCTGGCGGTGCCGCCCGCGCTGCCGCTGGCGGGATCGCCGGAGCCGCCGGCGTTGCCACTGCCGCCGGCACTGCCGGAGCCGCCTGCGCTGCCAGTGCCGCCGGCGCTGCCGCTGGCGGGATCGCCGGAGCCGCCCGCGTTGCCGGAACCGCCCGCGTTGCCTGCGCCGCCTGCGCTGCCAGAACCGCCTGCGGAACCGGTGCCGCCTGCGCTCGAGGGATCGCCGGTGCCGCCCGCGTTGCCGGAGCCGCCTGCGCTGCCAGTGCCGCCTGCGCTGCCGGTGCCGCCCGCGTTCGACGGATCGCCGGAGCCGCCTGCGTTGCCCGCGCCGCCGGCATTGCCGGTGCCGCCTGCGCTGCCAGTGCCACCCGCGCTGCCGCTGGCGGGGTCGCCGGTGCCGCCCGCGTTGCCGGAACCGCCTGCGTTGCCGGCGCCGCCCGCGTTGCCGCCTGCGCCGCCGCTCGCGGGATCGCCGCCGCCTGCGCCGCTGGCTCCACCGCCGCCGCCTGCGCCGCTGGCTCCACCGCCGCCGCCGCTGCCGCCGGGATCATTCGAACCCGAGCCGGTCACGCTCGGCGGCGTCACCGTCGGGCCAGTGCTCGTCACCGTCGGGCCAGTCACCGTCGGGCCGCTGCCGGTCGCGGTCGGTCCGGTGACGACGGGGCCGGTGCCGGTGACGACGGGGCCGGTCACGGTCGGATCGGAGCCGGTCACGATCGGGCCGGTGACGACGGGGCCGGTGCCGGTCACCGTCGGGCCGGTCACGGTCGGGCCGGTGCCGGTGACGACCGGGCCGGTCACGGTCGGGCCCGTGCCGGTCGCGGTCGGGCCGGTGACGACGGGACCGGTGCCGGTGACGATCGGGCCGGTCACGGTCGGGCCGGAGCCGGTCACGGTCGGACCGGTGACGACGGGGCCGGTGCCGGTGACCGTCGGGCCGGTGACGACGGGGCCGGTGCCGGTGACGACGGGGCCGGTGACCGTCGGGCCGGTTCCGGTCGCGGTCGGGCCGGTCACGATTGGGCCTGTGCCGGTGACGACCGGGCCGGTGACGACCGGGCCGCTGCCGTTGACGGTCGGGCCGGTGACGACAGGGCCGTTGCCGTTGACGCTCGGGCCGTTGACGGTGGGACCGCTGCCGGTGGCCGTCGGGCCGGTCACCGAGCCCGAGCCGGTGGCCGTCGGGCCGGTGACGACGGGGCCATCGCCGTTGACGGTCGGGCCGGTGACGACGGGACCGCTGCCGTTGACCGTCGGGCCGGTGACGCCGCCGCCGTTGCCGTTCACCGACGGGCCGTTGACGTTGCCACCGCCGACGTTGACACCGCCGCCGCCGACGTCGACCGAGCCGTTGAACGAAGGACCGCTGTAAGCGCCGCCGCTGAAGTTGATGCTGCCGCCGCTGATGGTGCCGGCGCTCAAGTTGACGCCGCCGCCGCCGATCTGTGGGCCGTTGAAGGTGAGGCCGCCGCCGTTGACGTCGGGGCCGTTCAAGTTGATCGTCGGTCCGTTGAAGTTGGGCGTGACGTTGACCGTGCCCAGCGAGATGGACGGGCCGCTCAAGTTGATGCTGGGCCCGTTGACGCTCGGTCCCGACAAATCGATCATCGGCAGCTCGAGGCCGGGCACGTTGATCGTCTTATCGGGCAAGTTGAGGTTGGGCAGGCTCTTGTCGAACTGCGGCGAGAAGCCGGGCGAGAAGTTCCAGGTCTTGCCGTCGTAGCCGGGCACCGTGTAATCGAGGCCGGGGACGTTGATCTGCGGCCCGAACGAGATCGCGAGGCCGCCGCCGGTGTTGCCCGCGGCCTTGACCTTGTCGTACAGCGTGTTGGCCGTCGCGCCCTTCGACTTCGCGGTCGTGCCCAGCTTCTGGTAGCCCATCATCGCCGTGACGGCGACGAACACCGCGCCAATGGACCACTCGACGGTGGCTCCGCCTCGGGTTCGTCGTTTTCTCGTGCGTGATGGTTGGCCCATGTAAGCGCTGACAGCACGGCCCGTGCCAGGCGTTCAGACGCTCCAGACCCACACCCGCCGCGGGCTGCAACGCGTTGGAGAAGCTCAGTGGATGCGCGGCAGGGGGGAGAAGTCCGCCCCAACGATGAGGCTGTGCGCCTCAGGCGGCGAGCCACGCGCGTCGACGGGAGAACGTCTCGCGAGCGGGTTCGGTGGCGCTACAGGGTTACTGCAATTTGCGTGTCACGAAAGCGCCGCGGAGAGCGCGCGCACGGGCGAGCTACAGCTTGCTGCAGACGGTCTCGGTGATGAGACGCGTGACCGTGTAGGGATCGACGTTGGCGCACGGGCGACGATCTTCGATGTAGCCCTTCTTGTCCTTCGCCACTTGCCACGGGATGCGCACGGACGCGCCGCGATCGGAGATGCCGTAGCGGTACTCTTTATAGGAGCAGGTCTCGTGCTTGCCGGTGAGGCGCTCCTCGATGCCGTGGCCGTAGTTGGCGATGTGCAGCGCGTGCCGCGTGCCCAGCGCCTCGGCGGCCTTGATGCACGCGTCGAGCGAGCTGCGCATCGCCTTGGTCGAGAAGTTGGTGTGCGCGCCGGCGCCGTTCCAGTCGCCTTTGACCGGCTTGGGGTCGAGCGTCGCCGAGACGCCGAAGTCCTCGGCGATGCGATAGAGCAGCCAGCGCGCGACCCACATCTCGTCGCCGACGGTGACCGGATCGGCGGGGCCGATCTGGAACTCCCACTGCGCGGGCATGACCTCGGCGTTGATGCCGGAGAACTGCAGGCCGGCGGCGAGGCAGGCGTCCATGTGCTCCTCGACGATGTCGCGGCCGAAGACCTCGTCGGCGCCGACGCCGCAGTAGTAGCCGAACTGCGGCGCGGGGAAGCCGTTGTCGGGCCAGCCGAGCGGACGGATGCCGTCGAAGAAGGTGTACTCCTGCTCGATGCCGAACCACATCTCGTGCGACTCGTACTGCTCGGCGACGTCGACGAGCGCGGCGCGCGTGTTGGTCGGGTGCGGCGTGAAGTCGGTGAGCTCGACCTCGCACATGACGAGCTTGTTGTCGCCGCCGCGGATGGGATCGGGACACACGTAGACCGGCTTGAAGACGCAGTCCGACGCGTGGCCCATCGCCTGGTTGGTGCTCGAGCCGTCGAAGCCCCAGATCGGCGGCGCTTCGCCCTTGGGCACGATCTTGGTCTTGCAGCGCAGCTTGCGCGTGGGCTCGGCGCCGTCGATCCAGATGTATTCAGCCTTGTAGACGCTCACGAATGGATCCTCCTTGGACGAGGCGCGGGCGGCGCCGGCCAGTAGGTCATCACGAAGGCAGCTCGTCGTCCAGCGTCATCCGAGCGTCGATCGTCGCCGTGGGAACGGCGAGGCGTGTGAGGATCGGGCGCGCCTGGGCCAGCGACGGCGCGAACAGCGACGGCTGCGCCGGATCGGCGAAAACGGTCGCGAAATCCTCGCCGTCGAGCGCGCGGGCGAAGCGCGCGGCGAACGTGTCACGCAGGAGCTGCACGTAATAGTCGGAGTCGTAGTCGCGCGGGTCGGGCAGGTCGTCGTCGCGATCGTCGGGCCAGAGGCGCGGACGGCCGCTGGTGCCGCGATAGACGCGCACGCTGTCGCCGGCGCTCCAGTCGTCGAGGCCGGCGGCGAGCGCGGCTTCGTAGGCATGCTCGCGGCGACTTTGGCGCGTCGACCCGTATTGCGCCGGCGTCTTCGTCAGCCGCACGCGCGCCGTTACGTCGATCGTCGCGATGGTGCGCCGGCGCAGCGCCAACACGGTCTCGATATAGATCGCTTGCACGCCGGCGATGTCGTTCGCCAGCAGCTTGCCGAGCGCGCGCCGCAGGAACTGCTCGCCGAACGGCTCGGCGCGGCTCGATCGAAACGCCACGCCGCGCAAGAGGAGCGGTCCCGCATAGGGCTTGAGCGCGTAGTTCTTCGGCTCGTGCGACAGCATCGCGGCATAGCGACCGTCGAGCTCGAGGTGCACCCGCTCGGGCAAGAGCGCGGCGACCTCGGCGACGACGCGGCGCTCGTCGGCCTCGCTCCACGCCGGCGGCACGGCGAAGTAGACGCCGTCGGTGTCGGCTTCGAGCAGCGTGACCTCACGCGCGGCCAGCTCGCGGCACAGAAGGTCGAGCACCTCGCGGCCGCGGCGCGTGACCTCGTTGGCCGCGTGCACGTCGGCGAAGCGCGTCAGGCCGACGGCGCCGAGATAGCCGTAGGCGGAGTTGACGACGATCTTCATCGCCGCCGACATCGCCTCGTGCGTGTGCCGTTCGGGCGAGCCGGGCGGCGCTTTTTTGGCCGCGGCCTTGGCCTGCAGCCGCTGCTCGACCAGGCGATCGACCATCGTCAAGAGCGCACCCAGGCGATCGCGCATGGGACCGATGCGATATTGCCGCATCAGCGACGGGTAGAGGCTGGCGACGTCGGCCTTGACGATGCGCTCGGCGACGCCGGCGGCGAAGAGGTGCAGGGCCGCGCCCGAGTGCGGCGTGCCGTCGCCCGGCTGATGCGCGGGCAGGGCGGCGCCGGCGCGCAGGTAAGCGCGCACCAGCAGCGGATCGAGCACGCCCGTCGCCGCGCCGGCATCGGCGAGCCGCTCGTAACGACGCGGCGCCATGCGCGCCAGCGCGAACGCGGCGCCGCCGAGCAGCCGCGCGACGCCGGCGGCCTCGACGACGTCGGCGCCGGCGTAACGCCGCACGCGCTCGGGATCGCGGCCGTAGACCTCGTAGACGCGCGCGCCGGGGATGAGCTCGCGGTCGTCGCCGGCGAGGCCGAGGTGGCGCGCCACCGCTTTCAAGCCGTGGCCGGGCAGCTCGCGCGTCGCGAAGTCGTGGCGGCGGACGGCGTCCATCGAGTCGACGAGCTCGCGGCCAGGCACGGTGTAGCGCGCGCGCCGCATCGGGTCGTTCTGGCCGCGCCCGACCTTGGCGCCACGCGCCGCCGCTCGTCGCCGCAGACCGGGCGCGCGCCCGAGCGACAGCGTCACCCCCAGCGTCTCGGCGCGGCGCGCGAGGAACGGCAGATCGAAGCCGTGCAGGTTGTGGTTCTCGATGACGTCGGGATCGTGCGCGGAGATGCGCGCCATGAGCTGCTCGATGAGCGCCGCTTCGCCGCTGTTCTCGCGGTTCGTCGCTTCCAAGATCTCGACTTGGCCGTCAGGCGCGCGCAGCGCAATCAGGAACAGGCGATCGCGCGTCGGATCGAGGCCGGTGGTCTCGAGATCGAGCTGCAGGCGGCGCAGATCATCGAAGGCCAGCCCGCGAAAGTAGTTACGGCCCGACGCCACCAGATATTGCTCCTCGGGCGGCAGCGCCAACGCCGAGGCTTGGCCGAGCTCGCGCAGCGACTGGATCGGGCGGCCGAGTCGGCGCGACGCGCCTTGCAGCACGGCCGCGGACAGCGCGCGGCCGTCGTCGCCGCGCACGAGGAAGCGCAGCGCGCCGAGGCCGTCGAGCTCGCGCCAGGTGATCGCGTGCGGCGGCGCCGGGCGATCATCCGACGGCTCGGGCTGGACGCGCGCGCCCAGCTGCTGCTGCAGATCGTCGAGCCGGTCGAGCAAGAGCCAAGGGCGAAAGCGCGCCTCCTCGCGCACCAGCGTCAACGCGCCCGGCAGGCGCCGCCAGATCGTCGCGCGTCCGTCGGCTTCCGCCCACACCGAGACGATGCCGGGCGACACATCCCAGCCCCACAGCCACTCGTCTTCGGTTACGGTCGTCATGGAGCGGGCGAAAGCCATAGCACGAGCCCGCGGCCGCGACGACGCGCGCTCATTCACCGTCGGTGACGAAACGAGACTGTTGACAGCGACCGGGCCGGCTTGGTACAGCTGCTTCATGAAATTGAAATCCATTATCGATTTCATTTCAGGCCAAACCGTGGGCAAACGGGCTGGTTGACGGAAAATTTTGCGCGTTTCGGGCCGGGTCGCACGACCGCCGGGCGCGCTGACGAGTTGAGCGACGAAAGGGTAGGAAGCAGATGACGATTCGGACTTATGGCAGATCGAGCCTATTGGCTTTGGCGGCGCTGGTCGCCGGCTGCGGCGGTGACGATACGACGAGCAAGGTCAAGGCGCAGACGCCGCTCGTGCTGCAGAACTACGCGACCAACTTGTATCAGGCCTACTCCGACGCGGTGACGGACGAGCAGAGCTTCTCGACGCAGGTGGACGCCTTCGTGGCGGCGCCGACCGAGGATTCGCTGGCGAGCCTGCGCACGGCGTGGCTGGCGTCGCGCGCGCACTACATGCTGAGCGAGGGCGCGCGCTTCATCGACGGCCCCATCGACGGCCCTCCGCAGAACTACGAAGCGATGATGAACTCGTGGCCGCTCGACGAGGCCTACGTCGACTACATGACCGATCCGACGACCGGCGTCATCGACGACACGCAGGGCCTCGTCAACCATCCCGACGTGCTGCCGGACGTCACCAGCGACGCCATCGACGCGCTCAACGCGCAGGGCGGCGACGACAACATCTCCGACGGCTATCACGCGCAGGAGTTCCTGCTGTGGGGCCAGGCGCTCATGCCGGTCGGTCCGGGCCAGCGTCCGGCGAGCGACTACCAGACGGGCGGACCGCGCCCCAACGTCGCGCGTCGCGCGGCCTATTTGCAGGCGGTCACCGCCGGGCTGGTCGCGCACTTGACGGCCGTGCGTGACGCGTGGGCGCCGGGCGCGACCTATCGTACGCAGTTCGTCGCCGGCGGGTTGCCGTCGGTGGCGTTGGCGCTGACCGGCCTCGGCAAGATGTCGAAGGGCGAGCTCGCCGGCGAGCGCATCAACGCGCCTTACACGTCGAAGTCGCGCCGCGATCAGCACGACTGCTTCTCGAGCGACACGCTCGTCGACTACACGCGCGACGCGCAGGGCCTCTTGAACATCTTCACCGGCGTCTACGGCAGCAACTCCGGCCCCGGCTTCGACACGCTCATCGCCATCAAGGACCAGGCCGTTTCGGCGGCGTTGTTGGCGCAGGTGCAGGCGGGTCTGGCGGCGGTGCAGGCGATTCCGCCGCCGTTCGAGCAGGCCATCTTGGGTGACGACAGCGATCCGGGCCGCACGGCGGTCCTGGCGGCCGTCAACGCGCTGCGCGCGCAGGGCGACGGCTTCGCGACCGGCGCGCAGGCGCTCGGGCTGACCATCGTCGTCCCCACTTCGAACGATTAGTCATGCGTAGTCGCTGGGCCACGATTCTCTGCATGTTGAGCGCGACCGCGGGTTGCGGCGGGGTGCATTCCGCCGACCCGCTGTCGGGCGGCGCGACCACCGTGTTCGACGCCACCGACGGCGCATACGCCAATCCGGCGCCCGAACCTCACCGACACCGATCTCAACGCCTTCAACCTCGGCCACACCGTCTTCGACGGCAACTGGGTCACGGCGCCGGCGACGACGAGCGACATGGACGGGCTCGGACCGCTCTACAATCAGCGGTCGTGCTCGGCGCTGTCACTCGCACGACGGCCGCTCCAAGCCCTTCGACACCACCGGCGCTCTCCTCGGCATGCTCTATCGCCTCAGCATCCCCGGCGCCGACGTCAACGGCGGGCCGCTCGGCGACGCCGTCTACGGCGGGCAGCTGCGGCCTTACGGCATCCTCGGCGTACCCGGCGACGGTACGCCCGTCGTCGCCTATAGCCCGGTGCCGGGCCAGTTCGGCGATCGCACGACCTACGAGCTGCAGAAGCCGGCGTACAGCGTCACCGCTTGGAATTACGGGCCGCCCGACGCGTCGCTGATGATGTCGGCGCGGACCGGGCCGGCGGTCTTCGGCTTGGGACTGCTCGAGGCGATCTCGGAGAGCGACATCCTCGCCAACATCAAGACCAACGATCCCGACGGCGTCGTCGGCAAAGCCAACTACGTGTGGGATCAGGCCAGCGGCACGACGAAGCTCGGACGCTTCGGCTGGAAGGCCAATCAGCCGTCGGTGAGCCAGCAGACGCAGGGCGCGCTCAACGGCGACATCGGCATCACGTCGGCGCTCTATCCCGACGAGACCTGCACGCCGACGATGACGGCGTGCAACGCGGCGACGCGCGGTCCGCAGCCGGACATCGTCGACCCGCGCTTGAGCAGCCTCATCCTCTACATGCAGACGCTGGCGGTGCCGGCGCGGCGCAGCTTGACCGACGAGACGGCGCTGCACGGCGAGAAGCTGTTCGCCGAGTTCGGCTGCGCCTCCTGCCACGTGCCGACGTTCGTGACCGGGACGCTCGCCGGTTTGCCGGAAGTGTCGGGCCAGACGATCCATCCGTACACCGACCTGCTGTTGCACGACATGGGTCCCGATCTCGCCGACAATCGCCCCGACTATCTCGCCTCGGGCACGGAGTGGCGCACGACGCCGCTGTGGGGCATCGGCCTTCTGCAGCAGGTCAACGGCCACGATCTGCTGCTCCACGATGCGCGTGCGCGTGGTATCAGCGAGGCCATCTTGTGGCACGGCGGCGAGGCGCTGGCGGCGAAAGAGCGTTTTCGCCTGGCCACGCTCGCCGATCGCAATGCCCTCTTAGCCTTCCTCAATTCGTTGTAGTGGAGCACCCGATGTCGATTCGATCGCTCGCGATCCTGGTCGCTGCCTCTCTCTCGTTCGCTGCCTGCAACGACACCGGCACGCAGACGGCCGACTACGGGCCGCTCTTGGCGCAGCTCATGACGGTGGCCGTGCCCGAGCACGCCGACTTCGCCGCGCAATCGGCCTCGCTCGACACGGCGGCGATGGCGCTCGAAGCCAACCCCGGCATGCCCACGCTGATGGCGGCGCAGGCGCAGTGGCGCGTGGCGCGCGCGGCCTTGCGTAAGCTGGACGCGCTGCACTTCGGGCCCATCTCGACGCTGGGCATCGGCGATCGCATCGACGCCTCGCCCGCCGACGACAGCGCCATCGACGCCGTCGTCGCCGGCACGCAGACGATCGACGCGACGCTCATCGGCAGCACGCTCGGCGATACGTCCAAGGGCTTCTTGGGCGTCGAGTATCTGCTGTTCTCGGCCGACGGCACGACCGCGGCGCTGGCGCGGCTCTCCGGCAGCGATGTCGCGTCGTCGCGGCGGCGAACGCTCTTGCGCGCCATGTGCGACGAGATCGCCGCGTCGGCGCAGCAGCTGTCGACCGCGTGGGATCCGACGACCGGCTACGCGCACCAGATCACGACGGCGGGCGCCGGCTCGACGGTCTACTTGCGGCAGCGCGGTGCGCTCGACGACCTCGTGGGCGGCAGCGCCTACGCGCTCGAGCTCGTCGTCGGCATTCGCTTGGCGATGCCGCTCGGCCTCAAGTCCGCCAACGGCATGCCCGACGCGTCGCTCGATCCGACGACGGCCAGCGACAGCGCCGTCGCCGACATGAACGCGTCGCTGGCCGGCACGCTGGCGATGTGGTCGGGGCAGGGCTTCAACGCGCAGGTGCTGTCGTCGAGCCCGTCGCTCGACAGCCAGGCCGTGACGCAGCAGACGGCTTGTGATACGAGCGTGGCGGCGATTCCGTCGCCCTTCGCGTCGGCGGTCGTCAACCAGACTGCGACGGTGATGGCGGCCTACGAAGCCTGCAAGACGTGGAAAGACACTTGGAACATGGAGCTGACGAGCGCTCTGGGCGCATCTCTGCAGGTGCTCGACAACGACGGTGACTAGCCTTCGGCCTTCTCATACCGCTTGCTTGATTGCGCTCGTGGTTTCGCTGCCGGTCGCCGCTTCGGCGCAGCCGGCCGCGCCTGCGTCGGCGGTCGACTCGACCGCGCCGGCGACCGCCGCGCCGGCGCCGGCCGCGGCTGCGCCCAATGCAGCGGACGCGCCTGCGACGACGACGACGCCGCCGACGACGACTGACGCGACCGCCATTCCGCTCGCGCCCGACGCCAAAGTGCGCAGCTATTCGTCGACGGTGCACGCCGACAAGGGCGACACCTTGCGCCGCGCGTCCGGCTCGAAGACGGTCATCACGCAAGACGACATCGCCAAAGCGCAGCCGGAGAGCGCGAGCGAGATGCTGGCGCGCGTGCCCGGCTTGCAAGTGCGCCAAGAGGATCAGAGCGGCTTTCGCCTGAACTTGGGCGTGCGCGGCCTGTCGCCCGAGCGCAGCCGCCTCGTGCTCGTCGAGGAGGACGGCGTGCCCGTCGTCGTCAGCCCCTACGGCGAGCCCGAGCTCTACTACATGACCTCGGTCGAGCGCATTCAGTCGATGGACGTCATCAAAGGTAGCGACGTCCTGCGTTATGGGCCGCAAACGGTCGGCGCCGTCATTCAGCTGCACACGTGGGAGCCGACGCCCGAGCAGTCGTGGTTCACGTCGGTCACCGGCGGACAGCGCGGCTACTTCGAGGTCGTGGCGCGCGACTCGGGCACGCTGGCGAACGGCGTCGGCTACGTCGCGCAGGCCTATTACAAGCGCGGCGACGGCTATCGCGCCATGGGTTTTCAGGCCGGCGACGTCTTCGGCAAGCTGCGCATTCCGACGGGGCCCAACGGCGAATTCCACTTCAAGCTCGCCTTCCATGACGACCTGACGAACACGACCTACACCGGCCTGACCGACACGATGTATCAGCAGAACCCGCGGCAAAACACCATCGCGCCCAACGATCACTTCGGCATCCAGCGCGTCGAAGTCTCGCTCACGCACGACCAGCGCTGGGGCCGCAACACCAAGCTGCATACGGCGCTGTTCTTCTACCAAATGAACCTCGATCTGCGGCTGCAGGACTTCGATCGCCAAGAGCAGCCCGACGTCCAATACGACACCGCGATGAATCACCCGGGCGACGGGCTCTACTTTCGCAACACGACGTCGCTGCGCAATCGCGTCTACGACGTCGGCGGCGTCTCGGCCGAGCTCGAGCAGCGCTTCGACTTGGGGCCGCTCAAGAACAAGCTGACCGTCGGCACGCGCATGATGTACGACGCCGCGCGCCGCCAGTTGTCGAGCGGCATGTTCCCGACCGCCGACTCGGGCGACCTCTTGACCGACGACACGACGCAGATCTTCGGCCTCTCGGGCTGGATCGAGGACCAAATCAGCATGGGCGACTGGGTGCTGGTGACGCCCGCGTTCCGCTTCGAGTACTCGCACACGACGTACACCGCCCACCGCATCGACAACGCGCCGGCGCCGCCGCAGGACGTCGACCTCACGAGCTACACGAGCGCCCACGGCACCATGCCCGGCATCGGCATCGTCGTCGGCAAGCCGGCGCTCAACGTCTTCACCAGCTTTTACTTGGGCTACTCCGGTCCACGCGTCAGCCAAGCCATCACCCCCGACGGCCACGACACCAACTTGCCGTCGGAGCACTCGAGCAACTACGAGCTCGGCCTGCGCGGTCGCTTCGGCAGCTGGCTGCGCGCCGAGGGCGACTTCTTCTTCGTCAACTTCGACAACCAGCTCATCTCCAACAACCCGCTGAGCGGCTCCGACTCCGAGTTCGTCGACGGCGGTCGCACGCAGCACGTCGGCGCCGAGGCCACGGCGACCATCCGCTTCGGCCGCGCCTTGCAGCTGCCGCTCGACATCGACTTGGGCGGCACCTACACGTTCGTGCACTCGCGCTTCGTCGGCGGCTCGTTCAACGGCAAGACGGTGCCGTATTCGCCCGACAACACCGCCGTCTTGACGCTCGATCTCATGCACCGGATCGGCGTCGGCGCGCAGATCGCCTTCTCGTACGTCGGCGCGCAGTTCTCCGACGAGCAGAACACGATCGAGCCCGGCCCCACCGGCCTCGACGGCATCATCCCGGCCTACACGACGCTCGACGTCACGGCCCGCTATCACAACGCGCGCACCGGCCTCGGCCTGGCGGTGTCGATGAAGAACGCGCTCGACCGCGTCTACATCTCCGATCGCCTGCCCAACGGCATCTTCACGGCCGGCTTCCGCCAGATCTTCGCGACGCTGTCGTGGTCGCGCGACTGAGAGCGGCCGTCGATCGTTCGCTCGGGCGGCCCATCGACGGCGCGTCGCTCGCCGTCTTTCGCGTCCTGTTCGGCGCGCTCATGGTCATCGCCGGCGCCCGCTTCTTCACGCACGGCTGGATCGCCAGCGACTACCGCGCCGCCCGCGTGTTCCTGCCGTATTGGGGCCTCGGCTTCATTCGCCCGTGGCCCGGCGACGGCATGTACGTCCACTACGCGGTCATGATCGCCGCCGCGCTCGCGGTCGCCGTCGGCCTCTTTTACCGCGCGGCGACGATCGTGTTCGCGTTCACGTTCACGTGGGCGCACCTGTGCGATCGCGCCAACTACCTCAACCACTACTATTTGGTGAGCCTGGTCGCGCTCATCCTCGTGTTCCTGCCGCTCGATCGCCAGCTGTCGCTGCGCGTGTGGCTGTGGCCGGCCGATCGGCGCTCGCAGCTGCGCGCGTGGATGCTCTATCTCCTGCGCTTTCAATTCGGCCTCGTCTGGTGCTTCGGCGGCATCGCCAAGATCGGCAGCGACTGGGTCTTGCGCGGCGAGCCCTTGCGCATCTGGCTCGCCGCCGACGCCGACTTGCCGATCTTGCGCCACCTCGTCCGCTGGCATGCGCTGCCGTACCTGTTCAGCTGGGGCGGCTTGGCCTTCGACCTGTCGATCGTGCCGCTGTTGTCGTGGGAAAAGACGCGCAAGCTGGCGTTCGTCGTCGCCGTCGTCTTCCACGTGCTGACGGCGGAGCTGTTCCCCATCGGCCTGTTCCCGTGGATCATGCTCGCCGGCGCGACGCTCTTCTTCGCGCCGACGTGGCCGCGGCGTTGGCTCGGCGCCGCGCGTGATGCCGAGGTCGCCGGCGGCGAGCTCGGTCGCGTGAGCGTGGCGGCGCTGGCGGTCTACGCGTTCGTGCAGCTCGTCGTGCCGCTGCGCCACTTCGCCTATCCCGGCAACACGCTGTGGACCGAGGAGGGCTTTCGCTTCGCCTGGCGCGTCATGCTGATCGAGAAGAGCGGGCAGTGCGAATTCACCGTCGTCGACGAACGCAACCGGCGGACGCTGGTGACGCCGCGCGACTATCTGACCTACGTGCAGGCGCGGATGACCTGCACGCAGCCGGACCTGATCTTGGCGCTCGCCCACATCATCGCCGACGATTTCGCGCGCCGCGGTCGCGGGCCGGTGCGCGTCTACGCCGACGCGCCGGTGTCGTGGAACGGCCGCTCGCGCGCGCCGATGATCGATCCGCGCGTCGATTTGGCGCACGAAGAGGACGGCTTTGACGCCAAGCGCTGGATCCTGCCGGCGCCGACGACGCCGCCGCGCTTCTAGGCTTACGGCATCGGCATCGACGTCGTCGACGGCGCGCCCGGCAGCGCGGGCCAGCCGTTGTTCCACACGATGCGATCGTCGAGGAGCACGCGCGTGTCGCCGGGGCCGTTGACGTGACCCGCGATCCAGGCGTGATAGACCATGTAGGCGTCGCCGCCGGGACCGTCGGTGACCGAGCAGTGGCCGGGCCCAATCCAGGCGGCGTTGCTGACGACGATGGGCGCCGTCGCTTTCGTGTACGGCCCGAGCGGCGACGCGGCGCGCGCGACGCCGACGGCATAGCTGGCGTTGGCGTACGAGTTCCCGCTGTAAAACAGGTAGTAGCTGCCGCCGTGCGCGTAGAGCCACGGGCCTTCGGTGACGGCGCCTTCCCACGCTTGATCGTTCGTGATCAGCGTCGACGCGGTGCCGGTCAGGGCGAGGCCGTTGGCGGCGAGCGGCTGGCCGTGAATCGGCGTCGGCTTGCCGACGGCGTTGCCGTCCTCTTTCCAGAGCAGATAGATGGCGCCGTTGCTGTCCTGAAACTCGGTGGCGTCGATGAGGCCCATCGCCGGGTCGTGCACGAGCGGCGCGCCCGAGTCGACGAACGGCCCCGTCGGGCTCGTCGCCGACGCGGCGCCGATGCTGAGCATGCCGTCGCTGTTGCGGGCGGTGAAGTAGGCGACCCAGCCGGCGCCGACCTTGTGAATCTCGGGCGCCCAGAAGTCGCCCGTCGCCCATTTGGGCTTCTGCGCCGACGGGAAGATGGGGCCGATCGACGTCCAGTTGACCAGGTCGGGTGAGCTGTAGATGGGGAAGGCGTCGCCGGCGTCGCCGGACGTGCAGGCGACGAGGTAGCGATTGCCGTCGTGGAGCACGCCCGGATCGGCGCAGCCCGACGGTAGCACCGAGTTGACGTAGAGCCCGCCGCACTGCGTGTAGTCGAGCGAGAGGTCGCAGGCGGCGGCGCCGGTGAACGTCGGCGTCCAGCCGTTCGACAGCGTGGCCGTCGACTGCGCGCCCGACGTGGCGCAGGCGCGATCCCAGGTGACGCGGCCGGCGACGTCGTCGTAGCGGTTGGTGTGCCCGGCGGGCGCGGACCAGGCGGGGCCGTAGCTGATGCGCGTGGCGCAGGTCGTCGGCGCGCCGGCGCAGCCCGTTTGATCGAGGGCCATGACGCAGCCGCCGTGGCCGTTGAAGTAGGGCTTCCAGCCGTTCGACAGCGTGGCGTAGGAGTTGGCGCCGTCGATGGTGCAGACGCCGTCCCAGGTGACGCTGCCGGAGACGATGTCGTACGTGTTCGGATGCGACGCGGGCGCGATCCAGGCGTTGCCGTAGGTGATGCGCGTCGTGCAGCTGCTCGCGCCGACGGCGAGGTCGCCGACGCCGCCGAGGTCGACGACGCCGACGACGCCGCCGTCGTTGCCGACCGCGCCGTCGCTGCTCGGCGTCGACGCGAGGTCGGCGCCGCTCGGTGTCGACGCGAGGTCGGCGCTATTGACGACGGTCAAGTCGTTCACGCTGACGCTGGCGTCGTTCGTGGTCTTGCTGGTGCTGTCATCGCCGCAGCCAACGGCGCCGATGGTCAACGAAGACAGCGCGACGAGAGCCAAGATCGAGTGGTTCACGCGCCGCGAAAATAGCACGCGCGTTCGCTGCCGAGGCAGCCATCGACGCCGAAAATGCCCTAAATCGTCGTCTCATTTGCGAGACAGCTACGTGCCCTCTTCGAGCCACTTGCGCAGCGCGGGGACGACCGTGCGCGCCCACGTCGGCCGCGTGCGCTCGCCGAGGAACTGACGAAACGCCAGCTCCAACGCCGCGTCCAAGCTGCCGAGCAGCATGAGTCGCTCGTCGGCGCGATCGTCGTCCTCTTCGGTCAACAGCGCCGGAATTTGCACGCGCTTGAGATCGAAATACTCGGCCGACAGCACGAACATGTAGCCGCGCTCCTCGTCACCGGCGACGAACAGCTGCAGCTCGGCCTCTTTGACCGCGAGGCCGCCGGCGAGCGCGTAGCGAATGTCGGGGCTGACGCCGGGCGAGGCGCCCTTCAACACCATGTCGCTGACGGCGCCGTCGCCGGCGTGCAAGCTCAAGCGGCCGCCGAACTGGATCGAGAAGTCGGGGACGTCACCTTCGCCGGCGAACGTGCCGCCTTGCGTCTCGGCGTGCCACACGAGCCAGGTCAGGAACTCGCGCGCCAAGAACGCGTAATCCTCGCGATCGGCGCGCGCCGCGGTCTCGGCGGCGCTGGCGGTCGTCTCGCCCGAGTCGCGAATCTCGTCGGCCAGCGTCGGCTCTTTCGACTTGCGGCGCGTCGCCATCAGCCGTCCTCCCGCGCCGTCGCCAACGGGCGCACGCCGGCAAAACCGAGCCACAGCTCCGGCGTCGGCTCGAGCTTCTTCAGCAGCTCGTCGGCGATCGCCGCGCGACTCCAGCGCGCCGGCCCTTCGACCTCGAGGCGCAGCCCGAACGAGCGCACGAACTGCTCGATGAACACTTGATTGATCGCCTTCGTTTGCGACCAAAAGTAGAGCCGCGACGTGTCCAGGTTCCAGACGACGTCGACCGTCTTCACTTTGGGGAAGCTGCGCTGACGCAAGGCGCGCGTGATCTCCTCTTTGAGCAGCGACTTCTCGCGGCGCGACAGCTTGCGCGCCTCGGCGGCTTCCATCGTCTGCACGCGCGTTTGCAGCTGGCGGCGCACTTCGGCCGGCGGCGGCTTCAGCACGTCGATGCGCAGGGTGACGCGCAGCTGCTCGCCGCCGGCGCCGACGAAGAAGAGCTTGTCGGCGCGTAAGTCGGCGTCGTCGTAGTCGTTCAGCGAGACCCAACCGAGCGAGCGATCGTGCTCGCCTTTGGGATCGAGCGGCGCGAACGCGTGCGCGCGGACGCCGCGCGCGAACTTGGCCCGCGCGTCGGCCGGCAAGGGGTCGAGGATTTTGTAGCGGCGAACGGAGATCGAACCTACGAGTGCGCCCATCGGGTCGCGGACGCTAGCCGAGCGCGACGATCGGCGCAAGCTCGGCTAACGCAATAGTCGCTGCTCGGGACGACCGCCGAGCAGCCGCACGGGAAAGAGCAGCACGCCCTTGACCAGCTCGAGCACGCCGTCGACGGCCACGCCGAGCAGCCGGAACGGCAAGAGCAGCAGCCACACGAGCGGATAGAGGACGAGCGCGAGCAGCGCCAGCGGCCAACAAAAGAAGAAGAGGAGCAGCCACAACAGCAACTTCAGCATATGGAAGTGACAAACGGGCGGGCGCGAATATTCCGTGACCGCCGTCGTCGCTTGACAGTGTCGGGCGATGCTTTAAACCCAGCAGTCATGGCGACGATCGCGAACCTCGAGGTCTTCCCGCTCAACTTGGGCGGCAACGTGTTCGGCTGGAGCGCCGACGAGGCGCAGTCGTTCGCCGTGCTCGACGCCTACGCGGCGGCGGGCGGCAACTTCATCGACACGGCCGACGTCTATTCGGCGTGGGTGCCCGGCCACGCCGGCGGCGAGTCGGAGGCCATCTTGGGGCGCTGGATGAAGGCGCGTGGCAATCGGCAGCGCACGATCATCGCCACCAAAGTCGGGCAGCATCCGGCGCACAAGGGATTGTCCAAGTCGAGCATCGTCGCGGCCTGTGACGCGTCGTTGCAGCGGCTGCAGAGCGATCACATCGACCTCTATTACGCGCACGTCGACGACGCGGCCACGCCGCTCGAAGAGACGCTGGCGGCGTTCGACGGGCTCGTGCGCGCCGGCAAAGTGCGGCAGCTGGCGGCGTCGAACTACTCGGCGGCGCGGCTCGGCGAGGCGCTGGCGATCTGCAAGCGCAACGGTTGGGCTCGCTATGTCGCGCTGCAGCCGCACTACAACTTGATGGAGCGCGCCGGCTACGAAGGCGAGTTGGCCGCGCTGTGCGCCAAAGAGGGCATCGCCTGCGTCCCCTATTTCGCGCTCGCCAAGGGCTTCTTGACCGGCAAGTATCGGCCGGGCAAGCCGGTGCAGAGCGTGCGCGCGCAGGGCGCCTCGGCCTATCTCGACGCACGCGGCGAGCGCGTCCTCGGCGTGCTCGACGCGCTGTCGGCGCATTACGAGACGCCGCCGGCCGCGGTGGCGCTCGCCTGGCTGCGCGCGCAGCCGACGGTCGTCGCGCCCATCGCCAGCGCGCGCACCGTCGAGCAGCTGCGCGAGCTCTTGCCGATGGCGACGCTGCGCTTGACCGCCGACGAGCTCGATCGCCTGAGCCGCGCCGCCGCCACGACCTAGTACCTCGCCACCGTGATGTCGACCGGTCCGCGCTGGTCTTCGACGTCCATGGCTTCGTTGCTCCTTCGTCGTCGCGCCTCGCCCTGAACGCCGAATCCTCGCCGGGGACCCATCAAAATCACTGTGCGAGGTACTGGCCTTCCGTCGCTGTCCGCCTCCGGCCGTCGCCATGCTCAGTCGCGCTGACGGGTCGTTCGCGCCGCGATCACGCGCGCGCGGGTCGGTCGTGACCGCGTAAACGACGCCGTTTTCGCGCGCTGTCTCTTTTTGTGCGCAGCGCGGCCTAGGACTTCGCGCGCCCGTCATCGAGTTGTCGGATTGCGGACGCGCTTCGTCGATCGCGCGTTGCTTCGCCGTTGCAGGACGGGCGTTCGCCTTTTTGCGCCGCAGCGGCGGTGAGCTGCGACGGCATCGACCGCGTCTGCCGAGAACCGTTCGCGAAAAGCGATTCCGACGTTTTGATGAACGGCGCGACAAAGCTCGATGACGCGCTGTTCCGCGCTTGCTGGGCTTCTGTCGCCGCGTTTATTGCTGCCCGCATCACGAACGTGGAGGAGCGAATGATGTTCAGGAGAGCTTCGATGGCACTGGTGGCCGGCGCGATCGCCGTCACCGCCTCGGCAGCACAGGCGGCGGTTCCGCTTTGCAGTGGCACGACACTGACGAAATCGGACGGCACGACGCTGTTCACCGCCACCCCGATCTACATCACGGGCTCGTCGGCCGTCGAGCCGATGCTCAAGATCTTGGGCGCCAAGCTGGCGTCGCAGGCCACGAACCCGTACGTCATCATCTACCTCAAGGACGGCTCCTGCTCGGGCGTCAACCGCATCAACACCGACGGCATGATCGCCGCCGGCACGACGATGTTCTACGTCCCGCCGGATCAGGATCCGACGAAGGCGAGCTTGACCTGTACGCAGACCGCCGCGCAGCTCGGCGACCTCGTTCTCGCCGACGCCGACGCCACGCTGTGCCCGGGCATCAGCGCGCAGCCGGCCGGCACCAAGGACTTCCAGGGTCCGGTCAACAACATGGTCATGGTCGTCCCCGCCAAGTCGGCGACGGATGGCAACACCGCGATCAGCGCCGAAGAGGCGTACCTCGTGTTCGGTCTCGGCACCGCCGGCATGGTCACGCCGTGGAACGACCCGACCGCGTACTACATCCGCACGCCCGACTCGGGCACGCGCGCCATGATCAACGCCAACATCGGCGTCGGCGCGCACACGTGGATGGGCAACGACGGCACGATGGGCACCATCAACGGCGGCACGGCCTTCAGCTCGGGCACGCTCTACACCGCCGTCAAGAACGCCACCACCGACACGGTGATCGGCATCCTCGGCTCCGACTACCTCGACCAGGGCACGAACCGCACCGCGGTCAAGTCGTTGGCCTTCCGCGCCTTCGGTCAGCACTTCGCCTACTGGCCCGACTCGACGGTGAGCTCGTACGACAAGAAGAACGTCCGCGAAGGTCGCTACGCGATCTGGGGCTACCTGCACATGCTCGCCTCGGTCGCCACGGGCGCGACGGTTCCGACGAGCGCTGCCGGCGCGTACTTCGTCAGCCTCATGCAGGGCACGCTGGCGTCGCCGCAGTTCAACGTCAACGACGCGATCACCGACTCGCACTACGTCCCGCAGTGCGCGATGAAGGTCACGCACGACATCGAAGGCGGCCCGCTCCGCGGCTACACGCCGGCGGCTCCTTGCGGCTGCTACTTCGAGAATCGCGCCACCGGCACGGCGCCGGCGAGCTGCACCGCCTGCACCACCGACGCGACGTGCGGCACCGGCAAGTGCCGTACCGGCTTCTGCGAAGCGAACTAGCGAGCGATTACAGGAGACATGAAGATGAACAAGAAAATCATCCTGGGACTCGTCGCTGGCTTGACGCTTTCGCTGACGGCGATCGTCGGCTGCGGCGGCAGCAACAATAACGGCAACGGCGGCGGCGGTGGCTCGGCCGGCGGCGGCGGCACTGCCGGCGGTGGCGGCACCGCTGGCGGCGGCGGCGGTGGCGCGGGTGGCGGCGGCACGGCCAGCCCCGACATGGCCTTCGTGTGCGTGACCAACCCGGTCACCAACAGCGACTTCCTCAACAGCTGCCCCGAAGCGACGGTCAGCAACGTCGATATCGAGCCGTTCTATCCGGCGCTCGCGCCGGGCGGCACGCTTCCGGCTCTGCAGTAACCAACCACTCTCCCACGACAACCAGCGAACCGAGGACATGCAGCCAAGCTCCATCCGAAACGCGGTGACTAAGACGCGGACACGGCGTGAACGGACGCCGTCGTCGCGACTGAAGCTGCTGCATGTTCTCGCGCTCGCGCCCCTTTTCTGGACGATCTCCGCGCACGCCCAAGCGACGCCGCCCGCACCTTCGGGGCCGGCGATGCTGCCGCAGGCGCCGGCTTCGTCCGACGACGTCGAGTCGCTGCGCCGCGAGCTGCGCCTGCAGGCCGAAGCGAACCAGCGGCGCATGGAGGCTGAAGAGGCCGCCATCGCGCGCCTGGCGACGCAGCTGCAAGCGGAGCGCGACGCGCGCGTCGCCGACGTCGCGCGCGCCGACGAGGCCGCGCACGCGCAAAACAATCGCCCGCTCGTCCAGGCCGGCCGCTTCAACCTGCGGCTGAGCGGCTTTTTACAGGTCGACGCGGTCGCCTACAGCCAGGACGCACAGGATCAGCTCAATCCGTCGACGGGCGCGCCGCTCAACGACGCGCGCTTCCTCATCCGCCGCGCGCGACTGCGCGCCGACGTCGACTGGCGCATGATCATCGGGCGCCATCGAGTTCGACGGCAACACCGTCAACGGCTATCAAGCGCGCATCATCGGCGCCGAAGCGTCGCTCGTCTGGCGCAACCCCGGCAACGCCATGATTCCGTATCTGCAGCTGACGGCCGGTAGCTTCAAGATTCCGTTCGGCTTCGAGGTCACGCAGCGCGACACCGAGCGCCTCTTCCTCGAGCGCTCGACGATGGAGCACGCGTTCTTCCCGGGCGAATACGACCTCGGCGTGCGGCTGCAAGGCGGCTGGCGCTTCATGCGCTACGCGTTCGCGGTCATGAACGGCGATCCCATCGGCGAAAAGGCGTTCCCCGGCCGCGATCCCAACCAGTCGAAGGATTTTCTCGGTCGCATCGGCGTCGAGCAGGTGCTCGGTCGCTTCGGCTTCGCCGGCGGCTTCAGCGCCTTGTACGGCACCGGCTTCCACTCGGGCACGCCGGCTACGAAGGACACGCTCGTCTGGCGCGACAACAACCAAGACGGCGCCGTGCAGCTGAGCGAGATCACCGTCATCGCCGGCCAGACGGCGCTGCCGTCGAAGAATTTCAACCGCTGGGCCGTCGGCGGCGACCTGCGCTTGATGCTCGAGATCTTCCCCGTCGGTCAAATGATGCTCTACGGCGAGCTCACCTACGCGACGAACCTCGATCGCAACATCGTCATCGCCGATCCGGTGACGGCGCAGCGCAACCTGCGCGAGCTCGGCTTCTACGCCGGCATCACGCAGGAGCTGTCGCCGTGGGCGGCGGTCGGCGTGCGCTACGATCGCTACGATCCCGATCGCGACAGCAACCGGCTGCAGAACGGCATCCAGGTGCCCAACGACATGACCTACTCGACGTGGGCCGTCGCTGCCGCCTTGCGCTATCCGAACTACGGCCGGCTCATCTTCGAGTACGACCACAACACGAACGCGCTCGGCCGCACGCCGTCCGGCTTCCCGACCACGTTGGCCGACGACACCTTCACCATTCGCGCCGAGGTGAAGTTCTAGTGCGCCTGACCGTTGCCGTCGCTGCGTTGACGTTGGCCGCCGGCTGCTCGGGCGCCACGACCGATCCCGGCCTCGACGCGCTCTTGCGCGTGCCGGGCGCGCAGTTCCATCGCGGCGCCGCGCCGGCGGCGATGACGGGCCCCAAGCTCGGGCAGTTCACCAACGCCTCGAGCATCATTCGGCCGGGCGAGCTCAACGCGCCCGTCAGCGGCGTCGCCACGCGCGACACGACCGGCATCGCCATCTACTTGGTCGGCGATCCCGGCTACTGGATCATCACGCCCGGCGCCGAAGACGGCGGCTTGGCCGGCCAGCTCGACTTCAGCGCCAAGCTCTCGTTCTCGCCGCTGCTTCCCGACGGGACCTACTCGGTCATCGGGCGCGCCGTCAACGCCGCCGGTCAGTTCGGCCCGCCGACCACGCTGACGTTGAACACGCCCGACACGCCGATGGCCTCGACGCTGCTCGTGTCGCTGCGCTGGGACACCGAGGCCGATCTCGATCTGCACCTCGTCATCCCCGACGGCACCGAGATTTGGTCCGACAAGATCAACTCGTTCGATCCGCCGCCGCCCGGGCAGATGGTCGACGCCGGCGCCTACAAAGCGGGCGGCATCCTCGACTGTCGACTCCAACTCGAACTGCGTCATCGATGGGCGGCGCCTCGAGAACATCTATTGGACCGAGACGCCGCCTTCCGGTCACTACATCGTGCGCGTCGACACCTGGTCGCTGTGCGGCGTGCCGTCGGCCAATTGGCACCTGGAAGTGACGCTCAACGGCAATTCGCTCGGCTCGGCAGCGGGCACGAGCCTCGACTCGGACGCGGCGCTGCCGCACGGCAAAGGCGACGGCCTGACGGCGCTGCAGTTCGACGTTCCGTAACCACCGAAGGAGAACGCAACAATGTTGGTGCAGAAGCTTCTTTCGATCGCGCAAGTGTCCGGGCAGGCGGTGCTCTACATCCTCCTGCTCTTGTCGGTGATTTCGATCGGCATCATCATCGAGCGCTTCATCTATTTCCGCATGCGCCGCATCGACGCCGCCAAAGTCGGCCGCAAAGTCGTCGACTACTTGCGCGAAGGTGACGTCGAAGGCGCGCGCACCTACTTGCACACGCTGCCGGGCGTCGAAGCCGACGTCATCCGCGAGTCGCTCAGCTGGTACGCCGACGGCTACGACGCCGTCGAGCAGGTCATCTCGGGCGGCATCAAAGAGCGGCGCAAGGGTTACGAAGCCGGCCTCCTGTTCCTGGGCACGCTCGGCAACAACGCGCCCTTCGTCGGCCTCTTCGGCACCGTCCTCGGCATCGTCACCGCCTTCCGCGAGCTCGCCAACGCCGCCGGCAGCGCCGCCGGCATGAACAACGTCATGGGCGGCATCGCCGAGGCGCTCGTGGCCACGGCCGTCGGCATCCTCGTCGCCTTGCCGGCCGTCATCGCCTACAACGCGTTCCAGAAGAAGAGCCAGGACCTCGAGGAGAACGTGCAGTCGATCGGCAACCTCGTCCTCGCGCAGATGAAGAGCCACAAGGACGGCTTCCACGTTCGCCACGGCGGCAAACCGGCGCCGCGCGCGGAGGCGTAATCGTGGCCGGCACGCTCGGCTCGGGCGGCGGACGCCGCGGCATCGTCTCCGGCATCAACGTCACGCCGCTCGTCGACGTCTGCTTGGTGCTGCTCATCATCCTCATGGTGTCGTCGACGTACATCGTCGCGCAGTCGCTCAAGATCCAGCTGCCGAAGTCGCACTCGTCGGATGGGCAGGCGGAGAAGCCGTCGACGGTGACGCTGCTCAAGTCGGGCGGCATGCGCTGGAACGACAAGGACGCGACCGAGGACGAGATCGTCAAGGGGCTCAAGGACGCGGCGACGGCCGACCCGGACACGAACCTCGTGGTCTCGGCCGATAAGGAAGTGCAGCACGGTCGCGTCGTGCACCTGCTCGACATCGCCAAGATCGCCGGCATCACCAAGTTCGCCATCAACGTGCAAGCCGAGTAAGTCCGTGCTGCGCCGAATCACCATCATCGGTTCGCTGTTCTTGCACGTGCTCGTGTTCGGGTACGCGCTGCGTGTGGCGTCGCGGCCGCGCCCGCGCGCGACCTCGATCGCCGTGGTGGGAGAAAAGAAGAAGCAGGAGAAGCCCGAGGCGCCGAAGCCGAAGCCGAAGCCGATCGTCGCGCCGCCCAAAGCGGCGCCCAAGGTCGAGCCGGAGCCGTCGCACGCGCCGACGCCGGAGGTCGCGCCGACGGCCGCGCCGGTCGAGAGCGGCCTCACGCTCGGCAATGATGACGGGCCGGGCATCGACGTCGGCGGCAAGGGGCCGGCGACGCCGAAGCCGGCGGCGCCGAGCGGCGACAAGCACGAGAAGCAGGCGGTCAAGAAAGAGAAGGCGATCTCGCCCAAGGACAATCCGGAAGAGGACAACTGCACCGAGGCGCCGTCGAAGCCGCAGCCGCTGACGCGCCCGAGCGACATCGAGTACACGCAGGACGCGCGCGCCAACGGCGTCGAAGGGCGCCTCGTGTTGCGCATCACCGTCGGTGCCGACGGCGTGGTCGCCGACGTGCAAGTGCAGAGCGCGGTCGAATCCGGCGCTCGACGCCGCCGCCGTCGCCGCGGTCAAGACGTGGACGTTCAAGCCGGCCATGCGCTGCGGCAAGTCCATGGCCGGCGGCGTGTTCACGCTCGCGCGCCGCTTCGAGCTCGGAGACTGAAACTGCGCCACGCTCGTTTTATTTGCGCGCTCATCCTGTCGCTCGTCGCCGCTCCCGCCTTCGCCCAATCGCCGGGTGACGACGCGGTCGGCAGCGACAACAACGACGGCGAGCAGCGCGCGCCGCAGCTGACCAAGCCGCCCAAGCTGTCGCACTTCGTCGAGGCCGAGTATCCGGCCGACAAGAAGGCGGCGAACGTGACGTCGTCGGTGCTGCTCAGCATCGAGATCGGCGCCGATGGCAAGGTCGGCAACGTCGCCGTCGTGCAGTCGGGCGGCGCCGACTTCGACGCGGCGGCGCTGGCGGCGGTCAAGCAGTTCGTGTTCGAGCCGGCCGAGGTCGATCACAAGCCGGCGCCGGTCAAGATCGACTATCGCTACGCCTTCGCCATCCAGACGAAGGTCGTCAAGCTGGGGCCGCAGGTGAACTTCGAAGGGCGGGTTGTCGAGCGCTTCACGAAGAAGCCGATGGCGGGCGTCGTCGTGACGTTGCCGGAGCTGAACGTCAAGACGGTGACCGATGCCAACGGCCACTTCGAGTTCATCGACGTGCCGCTCGGTCCGCACAAGGTGCAGCTGTCGGCGGACAAGCTCGTGACCGTGGCGACCGACGAAGAGCTCGTCAAAGATGTTAAAAAAACGGTTAAATATTTCGTCGAAGAGAAACAAGAAGGCATCGACGAAGAGACCGTCGTCAGAGCGGCGCGCATCAAGAAGGAGTCGGTGCAGACGGTCATTCGCACCGAGGAAGCGCGGCGCGTGCCGGGAACGCAGGGCGACACGCTCAAGGTCGTGCAGAACTTGCCGGGCGTGGCGCGCTCGGCGCTCGGCTCGGGCGCCATCATCGTCTGGGGCTCGGCGCCGGCCGACACGCGCGTCAACGTCGACGGCGTGGAGATTCCCGCGCTCTATCACGTCGGCGGTTTGCGCTCGACGGTGAACAGCGACATCGTGCGCTCGATCGACCTCTTGCCCGGCGGCTACGGCTCGGAGTACGGCCGCGGGCTCGGCGGCCTCGTGCGCGTCGAGACGCGGCAGCTGCCCGACAAAGGCGTGCACGGCTACGTCGCCGCCGACGTGCTCGATACGTCGGCGATGGTGTCGGCGGCGGTCTCGCCCAACGTGCGCATCGGCGTCGCCGGCCGCTACAGCTACCTCGATCGCATCCTGGCCGGCGTCACGTCCAAGGACATCGGCGACTACTTCCCGATCCCGCGCTACGATGACTACCAGCTCATCATGAACGTCAAGCTGCGCAAGGACGAGACGATCGACGTCATCTTCCTCGCGTCCGACGATCACTTGCGGCGCAGCATCCCGTCGTCCGATCCGGCCGAGGTGCGCTCGGAGAACGACGACTCCAGCTTCTATCGCGGCTTCATTCGCTATTCGCGGCTGCTGGCGGACGGCGCCAGCCTCGTCATCACGCCGTCCATCGGCTACGATACGTCGAATTCGGTCACCAAGTTCGGCGCCGTGCCGACGACGGCTGACTCGACGGCGTGGCGCTACGGCTTGCGCACCTCCTATCGCCGGCGCCTGGCGAAGTTCGCGACGTTGTCGCTCGGCCTCGACATGCAAGGCACGGCGACGCACTCGGTGCGCGCCGGCTCGCTCGACATTCCGCCGCGCGAAGGCGACATCTTCGTCTTCGGCCGTCCGCCCGGCGACGACGTCAACGCCGACAACTGGAACAACCACATCGTCGACGTCGGCCCGTACATCTTCACCGAGCTCAACCTCGGCAAGCTCACCTTCGTGCCCGGCTTGCGGCTCGACGGCTACTTGATCGAGGGCAGCGCCTTGCAGCCGGCCGTGCTCGGCGTCACGCCGATCGGCTTCTCGCGGCTCGACTGGGCGGCCGATCCGCGGCTCACCGTCAGCTACAAGCCGTCGAAGCGGCTGAGCGTGACGGCGTCGGTCGGGCTCTATCACCAAGCGCCCGAGCCGACCGACTTGAGCGCCGTGTTCGGCAATCCCAAGCTGAACCTGTCGAGCGCGCTCCACGTCAGCCTCGGCGTCGGCTTCAAGATCACCGGCACCTTGAGCTGCGAGCTGGTCGGCTTCTACAAGCAGCTCTACGATCTGCCGGCGCGCAACGAGCTGGCGACGCCGCCCTTGGCCGAAGCGCTGACGCAAGACGGAATCGGCCGCAGCTACGGCGGCCAAGTGCTGTTGCGCCAGGAGCTGTTCAAGGGCTTCTTCGGCTGGGTCACCTATTCGCTCAGCCGCTCGGAGCGCAAGGACCATCCCGATCGCGACTGGCGCCTCTTCGACTACGACCAGACGCACGTGCTCGGCGTCGTCGCCTCCTACGAATATCGCGGCTGGGTCGCCGGCGTGCGCTTCCGTTATACGAGCGGCATGCCGCGTACGCCCGTCATCGGCGCCTACTACGACTCGCGCGGCGATCAATATCAGCCCATCTTCGGCGCGCAGAACTCGATTCGCATCCCCGACTTCGTGCAGCTCGACGTGCGCATCGAGAAGACGATCACGTTCAAGCGTGGCGTGCAGCTGAACATCTTCGCCGATATTCAGAACGTCACGAACCGCTCGAATCCGGAGGAGATCGTCTACAACTACAACTTCACGCAGCGCGACTACATCACCGGCTTGCCGATCTTGTCGGTCGTGGGCACGAGGCTGCAATGGTGACGCGCGCGCTCTTTGCTTTCGCCGTCGTTGCGACGGCCGTCGTCGGGATAGCGGGCTGCAAGCCCAACTTCGGGACGCCGACGTCGCTCGTCAACGACGAGCGCATCTTGGGCGTGCGCGCGACGCCGCCCGACCTCGTGCCCGGCAATACGGCGGCGTTCGAGGCGCTCGTCGTCGGCCCGAGCGGCACCGAGGCGATGCCCAACCTCGACTGGGCGCTGTGCACGACGCCGAAGCCGCTCGACGAGAACAACATCGTCTCCAGCGCCTGCTTGGGCAGCGGCGACGGCATCGTCGACGTCGGCATGGGCCCGACGGTGATGGCGAAGATTCCGGCCAACGCCTGCCAGCTGTTCGGTCCCGATCCGCCGCCGCAGATGGTCGGCCAGCCGCCGCTGCGTCCGCGCGATCCCGACATCACCGGCGGCTATTATCAGCCGTTGCGCCTGTCCGAAGGCAGAGTCACCGGCTTTGCGCTCGAGCGCATCCAGTGCGAGCTGACCAACGCCGGCGCCGACATCGCCGTGCAGTTCGGCATGACCTACGTCGCCAACACCAACCCGATGCTCGAGCCGATGACGGCGACCGTCGGCGGCGCCGCCGTCACGCTCGACGCGCTGCCCGCCGGCAAGTCGATCGACTTCACCGTCGGCTGGCCGGCGTCGAGCGTCGAGAGCTTCCCGGTGTTCGACGAGACCGCCGGCACGCTCGTCACCCATCGCGAGTCGATGCGCGTCTCCTGGTTCGTCACCGACGGCGCTTTCGTCCACGACGTCACCGGCCGCGACGAGACCGATCCGGCCACGAGCACCGACAACAGCTGGACCGCGCCCACGACGCCGGGACCGGTGCACTTGTGGCTCGTCCTGCGCGACAGCCGCGGCGGCATCGACTACGCCGCCTACGAGCTGACGGTCACGCCGTAACGGCGCCGCATGACGATGTCCGGCGACTCCGCCCACGCCGCGCTGGTCCTCGTCGTCGAGGATGACCGCCAGCTGCAGCGGCTGCTCGACGCGCAGCTGCGCGAGCACGGCTACCGCACGACGCTGGCGGCGACCGGAAAAGACGCCCTCGAGCGCGCGCAGCGGCAGCGTCCCGAGCTGGTCCTGCTCGATCTGAACTTGCCCGACATCGCCGGCGCCGAGGTCTGCCGCCAGCTCAAGGCCGCGGCCGAGACGGCGCACGTGCGCATCCTCATGTTGACCGGCCGCGCGACCGAGGCCGATCGCGTGGCCGGCTTCGAGGCCGGCGCCGACGACTACGTCTGTAAGCCCTTCAGCCTGCGCGAGCTCATGCTGCGGCTGCGCGCGCTCGGCCGCCGCGACGCCGGCGTGCGCGCGAGCCACGACGCCGTCCGCCGCTGCGGCCTCATCGCGATCGACCCGGCCGCGTTCGCCGTCACCGTCGACGAGCGGCCCATCGTCGTCAGCAAGACCGAGCTGCGCCTGTTGATGCTCTTGAGCGAGCAAGCGGGGCGCGTCTACAGCTACGCCGAGCTGTCCTATGGGTTGTGGCAGGCGCTCGATGATCCGCAGGTCGCGCGGCTGCAGACGCACGTGCGGCGCCTGAAGGCCAAGCTCGGCGCCGCCGCCGGCGCGCTCGAGCTCGTCGGCGCCGTCGGCTATCGCCTGCGCACGCCCGACAGCGGCGACTTCGGCTAGCCGTCTTCGCCGTCGAGAGAGCCCTGCGCGGCGTCGCCGGCGCGAAGCCTGACGTCATCGCGCTCGCCGGTCATGGACGCGATACTGAAGCAGTCACTTCAGTATTGGGCGCCGGCGACACTGAAGCATTTACTTCAGCATCGCCCGCGCACGGTTACGCGGTTATTTCGGCTTCCGCTTCGGCGACTTGGGCGGATGGAGGGTCTCGCCGCGCGCCAGCATCGCCACCAGCTCGGCTACCTTGCGCGCCCGCGTCGCCGCCAGCTTCGGCGCCTGCACGCGATAGAGCACGGCGTAGCGATTGCTGCCGTCGAGCGTGGCGAAACGCCGCCCGTGCCTCGGCGTTGGCCGCCAGCGCCGCCGCCAAATCAGCGGGCACGGTCGCGGCGCGCGCGCCGTCGTACGCGCGCTCCCAACGACCGTCGCGGCGCGCGCGCTCGACCTCGGCCAGACCGGGCGCCTGCAGCTTCCCGGCGGCGATGAGCGCCGTCGCCTTGTCGCGATTGATCTTCGACCACGGGCTGCGCGTCGCGCGCGGCGAGAAGCGCTGCAGCCAATGGGTGTCGTCGAGCTTGTTCTTTTGGCCGTCGATCCAGCCCCAGATGAGCGCGCCTTCGATGGCCTCGGCGTAGGTGACCGAGCGCTGGCCGCCGTCCTTCTTGGCGATGCGCAGCCACACGCCGGACGACGACGCATGGTGCTCGGCCAGCCACGCGAGCCACGCCGACAACGAGGCGCACGTCAGCGGCGCAGTCGCGCGTGCGGCGGAAGCGGTCGGCTTTTTCGGGGCGGCCACGCCGTCACTTTACGACAGACGCGGCCATGGCAGGAGGCGTGCGGTGTTACGAGATCGGCGCTTCGGAGCAGAAGCCGTTGATGCACAAGTTGGTCTTGTCGCAGCAGTCGGCGGCCGTGGTGCACTTGTCCGAGAGCTGCGAGCACTGCGAGTTCGGCGGCGTGTCGGAGCACACGAGCGCGCCGCCGGTGCCGTTGGGCTCGCAGAAGCCGTTGCAGCACTGATCGCCCGAGGCGCACGACGCGCCGTCGGCGCGGCAGGGATCGAGGACCCAGAAGCCGCGCGAGTTGCCGGCCAAGAGCTCCTGCGCCGGCAGGTAGAACGCGGGATGGCTGGCGTCGGTGCCGGGCGCGGCGTTCAGGTCGACGGCGGCGACCCACAGCTTCTTGGGCGTGACGTTGTTGATGAGGTCGGCGCCGCGCGGATCGCTGCAGAACGGCGGGATGGTCGCTTCGTTGCCGTACATGCGGCGGCTGGTGAACACGACCCACGCGTAACCGCCCGACGCCACCGGCGCGACGGTCGGCTCGTAGTTCAGGTCGACGTCGTCGTCGTGCAGCGGGTTCATGGTGTTGACGACGTTGCCGTCGCCCTTGCACGAGATCGTGCTCGCCGTCGTCAGCTTGGGCAGATAGCTGGCGCCGGTCGCGTCGAGCCCGTTGAGCTGGTTGAGCACGGTGACGTGCGTCGCGTCGGTGAGGTTGGTCCAATTGATCTGCGCTTTGCAGCCCTCGCGCGTGTACATCTGGCCCTGCCCGTTGCCGTCTTCGGAGTCGTAGGCGCTCTGATGGTGGAAGACGACCGACTTCGAGTCGGGCAAGAACGCCGGCCAGCCCGGACGCGTCGCCGCCGGCTTGCCGGCGTCGTTGACGATGGTGATCGGATTGGTGAACGCGTTGGTCGCCGCGCTGAACTGCATCACGACCAGCGACTGCGCCGCCGGCGGACCGCCGCTGACGGCGCCCATCGGGTTGAACGCGATCATCGTCTTGTCGGGCGAGAACGCGGGCGAGCCAAGGTTGCCGCCGTAGTTGGTCAGCCCCGTCGTCGTCAGCGCCGGCGAGTCGTTGGGCAGCGGCAAGAGCTGCGTCGTCGACGAGAGCGCCTGCGAGCCGTCGGGATACATGCCGGGGAAGGTCGCGCCGATCGGCAGCGGCGTGTGCTCGACCGGAGCCAGCGTGGCCGAGAGGTCATACGCCGAGCTCGTGCCGTAGCTGGAGCCGTGCTGCACGACGAGGCGCGAGCCGTCGGCCGAGACCGAGTGGCAGACGCGGCAGCCGGTGTTGTCGGTGGTCGTCGTGCCGGCCACGAGCTTGGGCGCCGTGTCGCCGATGTGGATCGAGAGGACGGCGCCGCCGAACGGCTGGTTGTTGCCGATCGACTTGTCGGTGCCGCTGTTCTGCACCAGGTTCGTGCCGTAGGAGTTGTAGTAGATGATGCCGGACACGCGGCCGGGCGCGATCGTCCACGTCTGCGCGATCGGTCCGTGCGCGACGCCGCCCGAGGCGACGGTCAGGCTCAGCGTCAGCTTGTCGGCGCCGCCCGCAGTGTTGGTCGCCTCGGCCCAGATGTCCTGCGGAATCGGCATGCGGATGAAGTTGGTGCCCGTCTGCGCCAAGATCGCCGGCCGGCTGAACTGACCGGTCCAGGTGAAGCTGCCGTTGGTGTCCTTGAGCGTCATCTGGATTGCGTCGACCGAGGCCGTCGACGTCCAGCTCCACATGATGAGCGGCGCCAAGAGGCCGCGCGGGAAGACCGTGTTGGCGTAAGGATAGAGGTAGCCGAGGCCGAGGTTGCTGCCGTTGTCGACGGGCGCGCCGAGCGCCGCGATGGTGCCCGGATCGGTGACGGCGCCGCCGAGGCCTTCGCCACCGACGCCGCCGACGCCGCCGCCGGAGTTGAGCGTGCCCGGCGTCGTGGGCGCGATTTGGCCGCCTTCGGACGGGTTCGTCGGATCGGCGCCGTTCTGCGTGGCCGCGATCTGCACCATGACCTGGCGCTGAATCGTCACGCCGTTGAGCCCGGCGCTGACGTTGACCAAGCCGGCGACGGTGCCCGACGGTGAGAACGTCGTGCCTTGGCCGGGGCCGATGACGACGCTGCCGATGTCGCCGCGATCGACGCTCCAGGCGACGCTGACCGGCGCGCCGCCCAACGTCGCCGTGTACTGCACCGTCGGAATCGGCTGTCCCGTCGTGATCGTCAGCGTCTGCATCGCCGCCGGCTCTACGTCGAGCAAGAGCGGCCCGAGGTCGGCGTTGACGGGCGGCGTCGTGTTCGTCATGTCGGCGCCGGGGACGGCCGCGTCGGGCGCGACCGCCATGTCGTCAGCGCCGGGTGGTGCGTGCGCCGCGCCGCCGTGACTGCAACCGGCGATGGCGAAGAGGCCGAACAACACGCTGCGCTGAAGGGAAGCTTTATGGCTATTCAACATGGTTGTGCTGCCGAAATCGTGGCACGCGTAAAATGTGTCGTAAAGCCCAGAACGCAGCGTTTATCGCTATCTACAGCGACGCACGTGTGGGCTTTTGTATCGCCGCCTGCTCCAAAAGCGAGCTCGTTTGTCGGCGCGCTGACAAGTCACATGTAGGCGGCGCCGGCGCCGCCAAAGGCGCGGTAGATCCCTCGCGCGAATGCGCTCTGCCGTCGTCGTCGCGTCGGCCGCGACGGCCGGCTCGCGGATGCGCGCGAGCCAATGCTCGCCATCGACGTCACTCATGCGCTGGACTACCGTCGCTGCGTGGCGAAGGCGCAGGGTGTGCCGCCGCCGCTGAAACACGTTTCATGAGCGCCGTCGCCTGTGCGTATAATGCGGCGCTCGTCCGAGGAGGATGCTCGCATGTCGCAGCTCGTTCGCTGTTCCAAGGGTTTGTCGTCGCTGGCGCTGGCCGGCCTCATGCTCGTCGCCGGTCGCGGCGTCGCTCGCGCCGACGGCGGCAGCGGTCCGTGGGAGCACGTCAGCAACAAAGAGGGCATCGAAGTCGAGCGCCGCTCCGTCGAGGGCTCGAGCTTGAAGGAGTTCGTCGGTCGCGGCGTCATCGACGCGCCCGTGCAGCGCGTGCTCGCCGTCATCCGTGACGCCGGCCGCCGCGCCGAGTGGATGCCCAACTGCGGCGGCTCGTGGCTCGTCGAAGAGAACCTCGCTGCGCGCACGCAGGTCGCCTATCACCGCACGAAGGCGCCGTGGCCCGTCTCCGATCGCGACTCGGTGAACAAGGCCGAGATTTACGTCGAGCCGGCCAAGCACCGCGTGTTCCTGCCCTTCGAAGCGGTGTCGAGCGCCAAGGTGCCGCCGGTCAAAGGCGTCGTGCGCATGCCGTTCATGCGCGGCCATTGGATCCTCGTCCCCATCGACGGTGGCAAGACGCAGGTCGAGTATCAGGTCTACGCCAACCCGGGCGGCGCGCTGCCCGATTGGGTGGCGAACTTGGCGTCGAAGACGCTGCCGCGCGAGACCATCGCCGGCCTGCGCAAGCAGGTGACCAAGGCGTCGTATCCCGACTTCGAGGCCATGATCGTCGCCACGCCGGAAGCCAAAGAGCTGCTCGCCAGCGTCAAGTAGTCGCCCGCCGCTTTACGTTTCGCCTTCCACCCAACCGAGATGCAACTGCACGCCACGGCGCTGCGCGGCGACGGTGACGATGCCGTCGTCGGGGTTGCGGCCGCCGAGCGCGTGCACGAGCGCGCGGCGTTCGTCGCGCCCGATCGTCGCGCCTTGGGCGGCGTGCGCGAGCATGAGCGCGTGCGTGGCGTTGAGCCGCTCGGCCTCGATGAGCGCCGCGGCCGCGCGCTGCACGAGCGGCTGCGACAGCGCGCGTAAGTCGCCCAGCGTCACGCTCGAGCCGCTCGGCCAGCTGCTGCAAGCGTTCGGCGCGCGCGGGCGTCGGCTCGGCCAAGAGCCAGTCCTCAATCGACGGGCCGCCCAAGTCGCGCGGTCCGGCGACGGCGAGGACGGCGAGCGCGCCGTCGCCGAGCTTGGCGAGCACGAAGAGGTCGCGCGGCACGGCCGGACCGCGCGCGACGGCCCGCGGCGCCACCCAGCCGAGCACGAGGCGCGCGGCGATGAACGGCTCGTAGGCGTCGAGGAGCGCGCGCACGGCGTCGGGAAAGCCGCGCGCGCCGAGCCACTGCGTCGCCAAGCCGCCGCTGTCGGGCCAGGCGTCGCCGGCATCGGCGCCGGCGGGCAAGTAGATCATGCGTCGCGCGTCCAGTGCGCATCGGCGCGGGCGCTGAAGTCGAGCTGCGCCTGGTCGTAGCCGCGGGCGCGCACGAACGCCGCCGCGCCGCCCAATTTCTCGTCGAGGAAGCGGAGGCCGGCGCGACCCCATTCTTCCTGCACCCAGCGGGCAAAGAAGTGCGGCTCGTTCTCGGCGAAGTCGCGCGGCGCCTGTTGCGCCCGCAGCGCCAAGAGCGCGCCGGCCAGCGCGTCGATGCCGTCGCCGGTGCGCGCGCTCGTGCGGAAGATCTCGACCGGCTGCGCATCGAACGGCCGCGCCAGCCACAAGCTGCCGCGCAGCTGATGGTAGCTGCGCTCCGCCGACGGCTCGTCACACTTGTTGAGGATGAAGGCGTCGGGCACTTCCATGATGCCCGCTTTCAAGAACTGGACTTCGTCGCCCGCGAGCGGCTGCAGGACGAGGTAGACGCGATCGGCCAGCTGGCGAATGTCGGTCTCGCTCTGCCCGATGCCGACGGTCTCGACGAACACGAAGTCGTACAGGCAGGCCAGCGGCCGGCAGACCTGAAACGTCGACGGCCCGAGCCCGCCCAGCTCCGTCGCCGACGCTTGGCTGCGGAAGAAGAGGCGCTTCTCGTGCGGCGGAAAGCGCAGCCGCGTGCGATCGCCGAGGAGCGCGCCGCCGGAGATGCGGCTCGACGGATCGACCGCCAGCGCGGCGATCGTCAGCTCCGCCTGCCGTTCGATCAGGCGGAGCGCGAGGCGACCGAGCAGCGTCGACTTGCCCGAGCCCGGCGTGCCGGTGATGCCGATGAACGAGGCGTGGCGACGCTTGGGCTGCGCGCGCAGGCTCGTCATGAGCGCGCGCGCGCTCGGCGTAGGCGGCCGGCCGCTGATCTTCGAACGTCGTGATGAGCCGCGACACCGCGTGCTTCTCGTGCGCCAGCGCCGCTTCGACGAGCGCGTCGCCCGCTGCCGACATCAGCCGCCGGCCTCGATCATGTCGACGATCTTCTCCATGATCTCGATGAGCCCGAAGTCGGCGGGCGTAAAGATCTGGCGCACGCCGATGTGGCGCAGCGTCTCGAAGTCGCCCGGCGGGATGATGCCGCCGAAGACGACCTTGATGCGCTCGGCGGCGCCATGCGACTTCAGCGACGTCGACGATCTGCTGCGCCAGCTCGAGGTGCGAGCCCGACAGCACCGAGGCGCCGATGACGTCGGCGTCCTCTTCGACGGCCGAGCGCACGATCTCTTCCGGGCTCAGCCGGATGCCCGAGTAGACGACGTCGAAGCCGACGTGGCGCGCGGCGACGGCGATGACCTCGGCGCCGTTGGAGTGGCCGTCGAGGCCCGGGCTTGCCGACGACGATGCGCGGTCGCCGGCCGAGCTTACCGACGAGCGCCTCGATGCGCGCGCGCAAGGCTTCGACGCGATCGCTCTCGAGGCCCAGCTTCTGGCCGTCGATGCCCGTCGCCGGGCGGTATTCGCCGAAGACCTCGCGCAGCGTGTTGGCCCACTCGCCCGTCGTCACGCGCGCCAAGCGCACACTCGATCGACGGCTCCATCATGTCGGTGCCGTCTTGCGCCGCTTGCTTCAGCGCCGCCAGCGCCTTTGCCACGCGCGCCGCGTCGCGCGTCGCCCGCACGCGCTCCAGATTGGCCATCGTCTCGGCGATGGCGGCGCGGTCGACCTTGAACATGCCGCCGTCGGCTGCCGGAGACGAGCGGCGACGGCAAGCCGTCGGTCCACTTGTTCATGCCGACGACGATCTGCTCGCCCATGTTGATGCCGCGCATGCGGTTCGGACATCGAGCGCACCAGCGCCGACTTCATGTAGCCGGACTCGATCGCCGCTTTGACGCCGCCCATGCCGACGATCTTGTCGATCTCGCTCGTGGCCTCCTGTTTGATCTCGTCGACCTTGGAGCGAATGACCGGGCTGCCGTCGAACAGGTCGGGATACTCGAGCAGGTCGGTCTCGTAGGCGAGGATCTGCTGCAGGCGCAGCGACCACTGCTGGTCCCACGGCCGCGGCAGCGACAGCGCCTCGTTCCACGCCGGCAGCTGCAAGCGCGCGACAGCGCGCGTTGCGGCTCATGCGTCACGCCCAGCGCCTCGATCAAGATGCGCCAGGCGTTGTTCTCCGGCTGGCGCTCGGTCAGGCCGAGCGAGTTGACCTGCACGCCGTAGCGGAAGCAGCCGATACTTCGGGTTCTTGACGCCGTAGCGATCGCGCGTGATCTCGTCCCACAGCTCGGTGAACGCGCGCATCTTGCACATCTCTTCGATGAAGCGGATGCCGGAGTTGACGAAGAAGCTGATGCGGCCGACCGAGCGCTCGAACTCGTCGTCGTCGAAGCGCTTGCGCTGACTTCAGGAGGTCGAGCAGGCCGATGGCGTTGCCGAGCGCGAAGGCCAGCTCCTGCGCCGGCGTCGCGCCCGCTTCCTGCAAGTGATAGGAGCAGATGTTGGACGCGTTCCAGTTGGGGATCTGGCGCAGGCAGAACTCGTACATCTCGGCGATGAGCCGCAGGCTCTGCTCGGGCGGGAAGATGTAAGTCCCGCGCGCCAGGTACTCTTTGATGATGTCGTTCTGGGTCGTGCCGGTGAGCAGCTTCGGGTCGACGCCGCGCTCGCGGGCCAGCGCGACATACAGCGCCAACAGCCACATGGCCGTGCCGTTGATGGTCATCGAGGTGTTCATCTTCTCGATGGGAATGCCGTCGAAGAGCACGTGAAAGTCGTCGAGCGAGTTGATGGGCACGCCGACTTTGCCGACTTCCGGCAGCGCGATCGGATCGTCCGAGTCGTACCCGCACTGCGTCGCCAGATCGAACGCGATCGACAGGCCCGTCTGCCCTTTGCCGAGGTTCGCGCGATAGAGCTCGTTCGACGCTCGCGGGCTCGAATGGCCGGCATAGGTGCGGAAGATCCATGGCTGATCGCGCGTGACCTGGCCCGCCTTGTCGACGAGCCGGTGCGCCGGCAGCTTCCCCTCTTCGCGTTCGCTCATGGGCTCCTCAAAGTGATCGCGCATCGATAGGCGCCGTTCAAGGTGAATATAATGCGATGCGTTGAAGTCGTAAGCGGCGGTGACCGTCGCCATTGACGAGTCGTGACGACGGGGCTAGGTTTCGCGTGATGTTACCTGGGTTATCGTACCTCGCGCGATGACCGCCGCATCGATCGTATGAAGGAGAATGGGGGAATGAAGGAGCCCAAGAGCGTTCGGCGCGGTCGCATCGGTGCGCCGGTGACGCGTCCGACGTCGTGGTGGCTGCGCACGCTGCGCCAGCGGCGCGAGTCGATGTACGACGACCACGAGGCCATGGCGCCGGTCGCGTTCGCGGACGACGACGAGCGTCGCGCCTGTATCTCCTTCTTCAACGCCGCTTTGCGCGCCGAGGAGTCGGGCTCGGCGCAGGCCGAGCGGCTCGCCGGCGAAGTGCGGCAGTGGGATCCCGAGCTCGCCGAGTGCCTCGAGCTGTACGGCAAAGAAGAGGAGTGGCACCGCGGGCTCATCGAGCAGTTCTTGGCCGGCATCGGCGGCCACGTGCAGCCGCTCGGCGGGCTGACCGGCTTCTTCTATCGCACCTACGGCAAGGCGCGCGACCTCGAGACCATCATGCTGACGAACCTCATGTTCGAGGTGATCGGCTCGACGACCTATCGCATCGCGCTCGGGCGCATCAAGCATCCGGCGGTGCGCAAGCTGTTGACGATCTTGGCGCGCGACGAGTCGTTCCACGTGCCGCTCAACGTGCATTTCATCCGCGAAATGCGCCGCTACAAGAGCTCGGGCTGGCTGCAGACGGCGCGCTTGAAGTCGATCTATCACGTCGTGTTCTGGATGCTGCTCGGGTCGGCGGCGGCGAGCCGGCGCGTCGCTGGGCGCTTCGACGGCATTACGTTTCCCGAGCTGGCGCATGCCTACGCCGAGAACTTGGCGCGGCTGTTCGTCAACGAGTCCGACCTGCGGTTCACGCCGCCGACGCTGGCGCTGAAGCTGTTCACGCTCGACAAAGACGAGCTCAGGCGCGGCGAGAACATCTTGTCGGCGGCGGCTGCGGAGGCGTCGGCGCGGCGCGAGAACGTCGACGTCAAAGTGCTGCACGTCTGAGCTGAATGGCCCAAGACGACGCCAAGGATCTGGCGCAGCCGGGCGGCGACGCCGAGCTCGTCGGCGCGCCGACGCTCGCCGCCGCGTCGGCGCTGACGTCGCTCGGCACCGTCATCGGCACGCCGCAGTAACATGGCGCCCGAGCACTAAACCGGTCGAAATCACGGTGGTGAGGTACTAGCGGCGCGACCGCGCGCGACGGCCGTACGCTAGTGAACCAATCGTGCCGCACGCCGTCAAACAGCGACGGCGCGAATTCGCGACCAGGGGTTGCCACTGTCGGCAAACGCGTCCTAACTTATCCCTCGTGAAACAGTCAGCCGCCTTGCCGCCCTACAAGCCGCGCCATCACGTCCGCATCGTCACCGCGGCGTCGCTCTTCGACGGCCACGACGCCGCCATCAACGTCATGCGCCGCCTCATGCAGGCGTCGGGCGCCGAGGTCATCCACCTCGGCCACAACCGCTCGGTCGCCGAGATCGTCGACTGCGCGATCCAGGAGGACGTGCAGGGCATCGCCATCACGTCGTACCAGGGCGGCCACGTCGAGTACTTCAAGTACATGATCGATCTGCTGCGGCAGCGCGGCGCCGACATCAAGGTCTTCGGCGGCGGCGGCGGCACCATCCTGCCCGTCGGAGATCGACGAGCTGCACGCGCTACGGCGTCACGCGCATCTACTCGCCCGACGACGGCCGCGCGATGGGCCTGCAGGGGATGATCGACGACCTCCTCGCGCACTGCGACTTCGAGAAGCGCGACGCCGACGTTCGAGCCGCGCCTTGCCGCAGCTGCCGCGAGCGCGACGCCGGACACGATCGGCGCGCTCATCACCATCGCCGAGAACTTCCCGGCGAGCGGCGACGAGCTGCGTGCGGCGCTGGCGCCGCTCGTGGCCGCGCGACCGCGCGTGCCGGTGCTCGGCATCACCGGCACCGGCGGCGCCGGCAAGTCGAGCCTCGTCGACGAGCTGGTGCGCCGCTTCCTCGCCGACTTCGCCGACAAGACGATCGCCGTCCTCTCGGTCGATCCGTCGAAGCGCAAGTCGGGCGGCGCGCTGCTCGGCGATCGCATCCGCATGAACGCCATCGACGACCCGCGCGTCTACATGCGCTCGCTCGCCACGCGGCAGTCGAACCTGGCGCTGTCGAAGCACGTGCGCGAGTCGATCGAGATCTGCCAGGCGGCCGGCTTCGATCTCATCGTCGTCGAGACCTCGGGCATCGGCCAGTCGGACACCGAGATCACCGAGCACGCCGACGTCTCGCTCTACGTGATGACGGCCGAGTACGGCGCGGCGACGCAGCTCGAGAAGATCGACATGCTCGACTTCGCCGACGTCATCGCCATCAACAAGTTCGACAAGCGCGGCTCGCTCGACGCGCTGCGCGACGTGCAAGAAGCAGTGGCGCCGCAACCACAACGCCTTCGCCGACGCCGACGACGACGTGCCGGTCTACGGGACGATCGCCTCGCAGTTCAACGACCCGGGGATGAACCGGCTCTATCGCGACGCTCATGGACGTCGTCGCCGAGCAGCACCGGCGCGCCGCTTGCACGTCGCAGCTTCGAGATCACGGCCGGCATGAGCGAGAAGCGCTGGATCATCCCGCCCGATCGCACGCGCTACCTCGCCGAGATCGTCGAGACCTGCGAGGGCTACGACGCGCTTCGTGCGCGCGCAGGCGGCGATCGCGCGGCGCATGTACCAGCTGCACGGCACCATCGAGGCGCTGCGCGCCAACGTCGGCAAGAAGCGGCTCGAGATCGTCGAGCCGACGGGCGCGCGCCGACGTCGTGCAGGTCACCGAGCGCGTCGAGGGCGAGCCCGCGTTTCTCGGCGAGCTGGTCGACGCTCTATCGCGATCTCGAGGCGCGCCTCGACCCCGAGTGCAAGCAAGCTGCTCGCCGAGTGGCCGGCGACCAAGCGGCGCTACGCCGCGGCGAAGTATCAGTTCCAGGTGCGCGACAAGGTCATCGAGCTCGACCTCGTCACCGAGTCGCTCTCGCACCTGCGCATCCCCAAGGTCTCGCTGCCCGAGTACGAAGACTGGGGCGATCTGCTCGACCTGGCTCCTGCGCGAGAGCGCCGCCCGGGCAGTTCCCGTTCACCGCCGGCGTCTTCCCGCTCAAGCGCGAAGGCGAAGATCCGGCGCGCATGTTCGCCGGCGAAGGCGGGCCGGAGCGCACCAACAAGCGCTTCCACTACGTCTCGCGCGGCCTGCCGGCCAAGCGGCTGTCGACGGCGTTCGACTCGGTCACGCTCTACGGCGAGGATCCCGATCAAGCGGCCGGACATCTACGGCAAGGTCGGCAACTCCGGCGTCTCGATCGCCAACGTCGACGACGCGAAGAAGCTCTACTCCGGCTTCGATCTCGCCGATCCGTCGACGTCGGTGTCGATGACGATCAACGGCCCGGCGCCGATGCTGCTCGGCTTCTTCCTGAACGCCGCCATCGATCAGCAGTGCGAGAAGTGGATTCACGCGCAAGGGCAAGGCGGCGCGAGATCGAGCAGAAGATCGACGAGCTCTACGCCGCAGCGCGGCGTGCCGCGGCCGACGCTACCAGGGCGCGCTCGCCCGAGGGCAACGACGGCCTCGGGCTCATGCTGCTCGGCGTGTCCGGCGACGAGGTGCTGCCGCGCGAGGTCTACGAGAAGATCCGCGCGGCGACGCTCTCGGCGGTGCGCGGCACGGTGCAGGCCGACATCCTCAAAGAGGATCAGGCGCAGAACACCTGCATCTTCTCGACCGAGTTCGCGCTGCGCCTGATGGGCGACATCCAGCAGTACTTCATCGACCACAAGGTCCGGAACTTCTACTCGGTCTCGATCTCCGGCTACCACATCGCCGAAGCCGGGGCGAACCCGATCTCGCAGCTCGCGTTCACGCTCGCGAACGGCTTCACGTTCGTCGAGTACTACCTGTCGCGCGGGATGCACATCGACGACTTCGCGCCGAACCTGTCGTTCTTCTTCTCGAACGGCATGGACCCCGAATACACGGTGCTCGGCCGCGTGGCGCGGCGCATCTGGGCGAAGGCGATGCGCGACAAGTACGGCGGCAACGACCGCTCGCAGAAGCTGAAGTACCACATCCAGACGTCGGGCCGATCGCTGCACGCGCAGGAGATCGCGTTCAACGACATCCGCACGACGCTGCAGGCGCTGCTCGCGCTCTACGACAACTGCAACTCGCTGCACACCAACGCCTACGACGAGGCGATCACGACGCCGACCGAGGAGAGCGTGCGCCGCGCGCTGGCGATTCAGCTCGTCATCAACAAGGAGTTCGGGCTGTCCAAGAACGAGAACCCGACGCAGGGCTCGTTCATCGTCGAGGAGCTGACCGATCTGGTCGAGGCGGCGGTGCTCGCCGAGTTCCGCGCGCTCTCGGAGCGCGGCGGCGTGCTCGGCGCGATGGAGCGCATGTACCAGCGCTCGAAGATCCAGGAGGAGTCGCTCTACTACGAGACGCTGAAGCACGACGGCACGCTGCCGATCATCGGCGTCAACACGTTCCTCGATCCCAAGGGCTCGCCGACGGTGTCGCCGCCCGAGGTCATCCGCGCCACCAACGACGAGAAGGACTACGCCATCGCCGCGCGCGACGCGTTCTGGAAGCGCAACGCGGCGACGGCGCCGGCGGCGCTGGCGGCGGTGCGGCGCGCAGCGCTCGACGGCGGCAACGTCTTCGCCGCGCTGATGGAGGCCTGCAAGGTCTGCACGCTCGGCCAGCTCTCGCACGCGCTCTACCAAGTCGGCGGCCAGTACCGTCGCAACATGTAAGTGGTAACGCCTCTTGACGCGCTGCAGTGCCAATCGCCATAGTCCGCCTTCAAGGAGCACGGCTTACTGATGACGTTCCCCAAGGTCGGCGTCGCCGAGTGGCGCGCGCAGGTCGACAAGGAGCTGGCCGGCGCCAGCTTCGACAAGACGCTCGTGCACATGACGCCGGAGGGGCTGGCGATTCAGCCGCTCTACGTCGAGGCGGCCGCCGATTCGGGCGTGCCGGGCGCGGCGCCGTTCACGCGCGGGAATTCGCCGGCGCCGCCGCCGTTCGCGATCTGCATGCGCCACGACGCCGCCCATCCCGACGCGCTGACGGCCGATCTCGACGGTGGCGCCGACGCGTTGTGGCTGCAGCTGGGGCCGAGCTTCGGCTTGGATCCGCTGTTCGCGCGTCCCGATTGGTGGCAGCGGCAGCTCGTCATCGACGGCAACGGCGCGCCGCTGGCCGCGCTCGACGCGCTCTTGGCCGGCGCCGACACGCGGGCGTCGCGACGAGCGCGCTCGACGTCGTGCTCGCCGCCGATCCGCTGGCCGACCTCGCGCGCGGCATTTCGGCGAGCGCGGTCGAGCACGGGCTCGACGAGCTCGTCGAGTGCGCGCGCCATGTTCGCGAACGCTGCCCGGCGTCGCAAGGCGCGCTCGTCTCGACGCTGCCGTATCACGCAAGCCGGCGCCGATGCCGCCGACGAGCTGGCCATCGCGCTGTCGACCGGCGTCGCCTATCTGCGCGCGCTCGGCGAGGGCGGCTTCGACGTCGCGTCGGCCGCCCGGCAGCTCGCCGTGCAGATTTCGGTCGGGCGCGACACCTTCGGCGAGCTGTGCAAGCTGCGCGCGCTCCGGCTCGTGTGGCACAAGCTGTTCGCGGCAGCCGGCGCGCCGGCTGCGCCGTTGGCGCGGCTGCACGCCGTCTCCTCGCCGCGCACGCTGAGCGAGCGCGATCCGTGGGTCAACATGCTGCGCGTGACGACCAGGTGTTCGCGGCCGTCCTCGGCGGCGCCGACCTCGTGACGCCGGCGCCGTTCGACGACGCGCTCGGCGCCGCCAGCGATCTCGGCCGCCGCGTCGCGCGCAACACCGGGCTCGTCTTGCGCGACGAGAGCCACCTGGGCCGCGTCGTCGATCCGGCCGGCGGCTCGTACTACTTGGAGACGCTGACCGATCGAGCTGGCGCGCAAGCGTGGCAGCGTTTTCGCGACCTCGAAGCCGAAGGCGGCATCGTGCGCTCGCTGTCGGAACGGCAAGCTGCAGGCGCGGCTCGTCGGCAGCTGGCACAAGTGGAGCGACGGCTTGGCCAAGCGCAAAGAGGCCATCACCGGCGTCTCGGTGTTCGCCAACCTCGACGAGAAGCGGCCGGCGCCGCGGTCGCTGCACGCCGCGCCAACGCCGGCGACGGTGACGACCGCGCCGTGGGCGCCCTTGCCGCGCCATCGCGACGCCGAGGCGTTCGAGCGGCTGCGCGATCGCGCCGACGAGCGGGGCGACTCGGTGCCGAGCGTCGGCTTGGTCGTGCTCGGTCCGCCGGCCGAGTATCGCCCGCGCCTCGGCTTCGCGTCCTCGTTCTTCGGCGGCGGCGGCTTGCGCGCGCGAGAGGCGCCGGCCGACAGCGTGCCGGCGTTCGCCTGCTTGTGCGGCAGCGACGAGCGCTATGCCGTCGAAGCCGCCGATCGCGCCCGCGCGCTCAAGGCCGCCGGCTGTAAACGCGTGCTCATCGCCGGCCGCCCGGGCGCGCTCGAAGCGGCGCTGCGCGAAGCCGGCGTCGACGGCTTCATCTTCGTCGGCTGCGACGTGGTCAAGACGCTGTCGGAGCTGTTGGGAGCGCAGTCATGACGTTGCCCGATTACGCGAGCCTCGATTTCGACTTCGACAGTGGCAATCAGGCGACCGCCTCCGCGCCTTCCGCGGACGCGGCCGACGGTTGGGACACGCCCGAAGGCATCCCGCATCGGCCGCTGTATACGGCTGCCGATCTGGCCGGCGTCGATCATTTGGGCACGCTGCCGGGCTTTGCGCCGTTCGTGCGCGGGCCGTACCCGACGATGTACGTGCGCCAGCCGTGGACCGTGCGCCAATACGCCGGCTTCTCGACGGCCGAAGACTCCAACGCGTTCTATCGCCGCAACCTCGCCGCCGGCCAGATGGGCCTGTCGATCGCGTTCGATCTGGCCACCCATCGCGGCTACGACAGCGATCATCCGCGCGTCGTCGGCGACGTGGGCATGGCCGGCGTCGCCATCGACTCGATCCTCGACATGCGCATCCTGTTCGATCGGCATCCCGCTCGACAAGATGTCGGTCTCGATGACGATGAACGGCGCGGTCCTGCCGATCCTCGCGCTCTACATCGTCGCCGCCGAAGAGCAGGGCGTGTCGACCGAAAAGCTCTCGGGGACGATTCAGAACGACATCCTCAAAGAGTTCATGGTGCGGAATACCTATATTTATCCGCCCGCGCCCTCGATGAAGATCATCGCCGACATCTTCGCCTACACGGCGCAGAAGATGCCCAAGTTCAACTCGATCTCGATCTCCGGCTATCACATGCAGGAGGCGGGCGCCACGGCCGATCTCGAGCTCGGCTACACGCTCGCCGACGGGCTCGAGTACGTGCGCACGGGCGTCGCATCGGGCATGGCGGTCGACACCTTCGCGCCGCGGCTCTCGTTCTTCTTCGCCATCGGCATGAACTTTTTCATGGAGGTGGCCAAGCTGCGCGCGGCGCGCTTTTTGTGGGCGACGTTGATGGCGCGCTTCAACCCGAAGAGCCAAAAGAGCTTGGCCTTGCGCACGCATTGTCAGACGTCGGGCTGGTCGCTGACGGCGCAGGACGTCTACAACAACGTCGTGCGCACCGCGATCGAAGCGATGGCGGCGACGCAAGGCCACACGCAGAGCCTGCACACCAACTCGCTCGACGAGGCGCTGGCGCTGCCGACCGACTTCTCGGCGCGCATCGCGCGCAACACGCAGCTGCAGCTGCAGCAGGAGTCGGGCACGACGCGGCCGGTCGATCCGTGGGGCGGCAGCTACTACGTCGAGCGGCTGACGCACGAATTGGCGCGGCGGGCGCAGGCGCACATCGACGAGGTCGAGGCGCTGGGCGGGATGGTCAAGGCGATCGAGGCCGGGCTGCCGAAGCTGCGCATCGAGGAGGCGTCGGCGCGGACGCAGGCGCGCATCGACTCGGGCCGGCAGATCATCGTCGGCGTGAATCGCTACAAGCCGACGAAGATCGAAGCGGTGCCGGTGCTGAAGGTCGACAACGCGGCGGTGCGCAAGACGCAGATCGAGCGCTTGCAGCAGCTGCGGCGAGAGCGCGACAACGGCGCCGTCGCGACGACCTTGGCGGCGTTGACGGCGTGCGCCGAGGGTCGCGGCGGCAACCTGCTCGAGCTGGCGGTCAACGCCGCGCGGGCGCGCGCGACGGTGGGCGAGATTTCGTTGGCGCTCGAGAAGGTGTGGGGTCGCCATCAGGCCGGAGATCCGCGCCATCTCGGGCGTGTACAGTGGAGAAGTGGGTGAGAGCTCCGACGCGGTGACGACGGTGCGCGCGCGCACGGCAGCGTTCCTCGAGCACGAAGGGCGGCGGCCGCGCATCCTCGTCGCCAAGATGGGCCAGGACGGGCACGATCGCGGGCAGAAGGTGATCGCGTCGGCGTTCGCGGACTTGGGCTTCGACGTCGACATCGGCCCGCTTGTTTCAGACGCCGGAAGAGACGGCGCGGGCCGCGGTCGAGAACGACGTGCACCTCATCGGCGCCAGCTCGCTCGCCGCCGGCCACTTGACGTTGGTGCCGGCGCTGCGCGCGGCGCTGGCGGCGCTCGGTCGGCCCGACATCCTCGTCGTCGTCGGCGGCGTCATTCCGCCCGACGATTACCAGCCGCTGCGTGACGCCGGCGCCGTCGCCATCTTCGGGCCGGGCACGGTCATCGCCGAGGCCGCGGGCGACTTGCTCGATCGGCTGGAAGCGCGGCCGTGAACCCGCGATCGCGCCTCGGCTCGGCTCGCGCGTCGGACGTGGCGACATGAGCGGGCGGCGCGCGCGGCTGCCGCTCGCCGATTACGAGCGCGGCGTGCGCGCGGCCGATCGCGCGCTCTTGGCGCAGGCGATCACGCTCGTCGAGAGCCGCCAGCCCGACGACGCGCAGCTGGCGCAGGCGCTGTTGACGCGCCTCTTGCCGGCGACGGGAAACGCGCGTCGCGTCGGCGTCACCGGCGTGCCCGGCGTCGGCAAGAGCACCTTCATCGACGAGCTGGGCACGCGCCTCATCGCCAAGGGGCACCGCGTCGCGGTCTTGGCGATCGATCCGTCGAGCGCGCTGTCGGGCGGCTCCATCCTCGGCGACAAGACGCGCATGGCCCGCTTGTCGGTCGACCCGGGCGCGTTCATTCGCCCGTCGCCGAGCTCGCTCACGCCCGGCGGCGTCGCGCGGCGCACGCGCGAGACGATGCTCTTGTGCGAGGCGGCCGGCTTCGACGTCATTCTCGTCGAGACCGTCGGCGTCGGGCAGGGCGAGATGGCCGTCAGCGAGATGGTCGACTTCTTCCTCGTGCTCGCCTTGTCCGGCTCCGGCGACGAGCTGCAAGGCATCAAGAAGGGCGTGTTCGAGCTGGCCGACGTCATCGCGGTCAACAAAGCCGACGGCGAGGGCGCCGCGCGCGCGCAGCTGACGCTCGCCGATCTGCGTGCGGCGCTGCGCTATCTGCCGCGTAAACGGCCGAGCTGGGCCACGCGCGCCGTCGCCATCTCCGGCCAAACGGGCGCGGGCTTGGACGCGCTGTGGGCGATCGTCGAGGAGCAGCACGCGCTCTTGACGGCGTCGGGCGAGCTGCAAACGTTGCGCGCCGAGCAGCAGCGGTCGTGGATGTGGGCGCTCATCGGCGAGCGGCTCGAGCGCCGCTTTCGCAGCGATGCAGCGGTGGCGCAAGAGCTGGCGGCGGTGGAAGCGGCCGTGCGCGCCGGGCAGCTGACGTCGACGGCGGGCGCCGATCGGCTGCTGGCCGTGTTCGCCGCCGACAAGCAGTCGTAAGTCGCGTGCGCGTCGTCTCGCTCTGCCCCAGCCTGACCGACTCGCTGTTCGCGCTCGGCTGTGGCGCGCGCGTGGTCGGCCGCACCAAGTTCTGCGTGCAGCCGGCCGACGGCGTGGCGGCGGTGGAGCGCGTGGGCGGCACGAAGAATCCGAAGATCGATCGCATCGTCGAGCTCGAGCCCGATCTCGTGCTCATGAACGAAGAGGAGAACCGCCGCGAAGACGCCGAAGCGTTGGAGGCGCACGGCATTCGCGTGTTGAGCACCTTCGCGCGCGATGTCGCGGGCGCGGCGGCGGCGCTGGTGACGATCGGCGACGCCGTCGGCGCCGGCGCGTTCGCGCGACAGTGGGCGCGGCAGATCGCAGCGCTCGCCACCGAGGTTCGCGCGGCGGCGGCGCAACGGCCGCGCGTGCGCTTCGTCTATCTCATCTGGCAGGAGCCGTGGATGGCGGTGGCGCCGGGCACGTACATCGACGATCTGCTGACGCTGGCCGGCGGCGCGAACGTCGTGACCGCGCGCGAGCCGCGCTATCCCGAAGTCGACGTCGCGCAGTTGGCGGCGGCCGATCGCGTGCTCTTGTCGTCGGAGCCGTTTCCCTTCGCGGCGCGCCACCTGCAAGCGGCCAGCGCGGCGACGGGCCTTTTGCCCGACCGCTTCCAGCTCGTCGACGGCGAGCTCCTCTCGTGGCACGGCACGCGCACGCTCGCCGGTCTCGACTACGCCGCCCAGCTGTTCGCGGATCCTGACGTAGACTAATCTAAGCGCTCCGTCGCGGGCCGCGCCAGCTCAGTCGCGGCTGTTGTCGTGCGTCGCAGCGGGCGCGCCGTCGTGCGGCGTCGCGCGCGTCTCGCCCGCCTGCCACGCGCGCTCGAGCGCCGCGCGCAAGACGTCGGCCGGCTGCGCGCCCGACAGGCCGTACTTGCCGTCGAGCATGAAGAACGGCACGCCGCGAATGCCGAGCGCCGCCGCCTGCTTCTCGTCGGCGCGCACGGCGTCGGCGTAGGCGTCGCCGAGCAGCATCGTGCGCACGGCGTCGGCGTCGAGCCCGACCTCGGCCGCCAACTTCACCAGCGTCTCGCGATAGGCGATCGGCTCGCCTTCGGTGAACGTCGCGCGGAACAGCCGCTCCTTGAGCGCGTCCTGCTTGCCGTGCTCGGCGGCGAAGTGCAGCAGCCGATGCGCGTCGAACGTGTTGCCGCCGCGAATGCGCTCGAAGTGCATGTCGATGCCGTCCTCGGCCGCGACGCGCGTCATGCGGTCGAGCATCTCCTGCGCCGCCGGTACCGTCGTGTCGTATTTGCGCGCCAGCCGCTCGGCTTGCCCGCCGGCGTTCTCGTGCACCAGCGGCGCCGACGGGTCGAGCTCGAACGAATGCCAGCGAAGGTCGACGGAATCGCGGTGCTCGAACTGCGCCAACGCCGACTCCAAGCGGCGCTTGCCGACGTAACACCACGGACAGACCACATCGGACCAGACATCAATCGACAGTCGACGCTCGCTCATCGCGATAATGATAAGTCGCCGTCGAGAGCGGCGCATCTTCTGCGGTCGAATAATAGTGTCGAACGATACCGACTTTGGAAATCGTACGTTGCAATTACAAATCTTGGGCGCAAGCTCGCCATCGAGATGAGCGATTACAGTCCGTCGGGCCGGCAGTTCGAGCTGCGTTTGGGCGCGCAGCGCGCCATCGTCACCGAAGTGGGCGCGACGCTGCGCGCCTACGACATCGGCGGCGTGCCCATCATCGACGGCTTCGCCGCCGGCGAGATGTGCTCGGGCGGCCGCGGCCAGCCGCTTTTGCCGTGGCCCAACCGCATTCGCGACGGTCGTTACAAGCTCGACGGCGCCGAGCTACAGCTGGCGCTGACCGATCCGGGCGGGCTGCACGCCATTCATGGGCTCGTGCGCTGGCTGCCGTGGACGCTGGTCGAGCAGGCGGCGGCGCACGCGGCGCTGAGCTGCGTCGTCTATCCGCAGCCCGGCTATCCATTCACGCTGACGCTGCGCCTCGACTATCGGCTCGAGGCCGACGGGCTGCGCATCGACATCGCGGCGCAGAATCTCTCGCCGCGCGCCTGTCCGTTCGGCGCCGGCGCGCATCCGTATTTGACGGTCGGTGGCGACCTGGTCGACGAAGCCACGCTGCAAATGCCGGCCAGCGAGTGGATGCGCACCGATCTGCGGCTCATTCCCGCCGGCCGCGTCGGCGTCGGCAACACGGCCTGGGACTTCCGCGCGCCGCGCGCGATCGGCGCGCAGGTGCTCGACCACACGTTCACGTCGCTCGTGCGCGACAGCGACGGCCGCGCCCGCGTGCGCCTGGCGCGCGGCGAGCGCGCGGTGACGCTGTGGCTCGACGAGCAGTTCCACTTCGTGCAGCTGTTCACGGGCGAGACGCTGGCGCCCGAGCGGCGGCGGCGCGCGCTCGCCGTCGAGCCGATGACGTGCGCGCCCGACGCCTTCAACAGCGGCGAAGGCCTCGTCAGGCTCGAGCCCGGCCAGCGCTTCGGCGCCAGCTGGGGAATCTCACCCGCGTAAAAAGCAGACGGCCGCGCCGCAACCGAGCGAACGCGACCGTCGAGGATCGTTGTCGTGCGAACCGCTAGTGCTTCGGCGGGTTCGTGTCTTTATGCGCGCGCAGGCTGGCGATGAAGCCGTCGATCTCGTGCTCGGCCGCGTCTTTGGCGTGGCCGTAACGCTCCTTGAGCGCGCCCACGAGCTTGTCCTTCTTGCCCGCGATCAGCTTGACGTCATCGTCGGTGAGCTTGGCCCACTTCTCTTTGACTTTGCCCTTGAGTGTGTCCCAGTCGCCTTCGATCTTGTCCCAATTCATCCGCTTGCCTCCAGGTTGACTGTTATGGAGATAAGCAGCGCGGCATCGTCTTCAACTGTCGCGGGGCGCTTGGCTCGCTTCCCAGAACGCATAGGCGCCGGCGGCGACGAGGCAGACGACGGGCACGAGCAGCGCCACGCGACCGCACACGCGCGCCGCCGACGCGCCACAGACGGCGCCGGTCGTGAACGCGCAGACGATCGTGACGAGGAGCAGCGCGCGCGTCGGCACCGGTCGATCGGGCGGGCTGCGGCTCGGCAACAGCGTCGGCAGCGCGCGCAGCTTGGCGCGGTGCCAGCGATACCAGCGCGCCGCTTCGATGCCGAGATCGGTGACGACGCCGGTCAGGTGCGTCGTGCGCACGACCGCGCCCGACAAGCGCGTCACGAGGCTGTTCTGCATGCCCATCGCGAACGAGAGCAGCACCAGATGGGCGTCGGTGAAGTAGGGCCCGCCGCCGCTGCCGACGAACGCCGCCAACACCGCCGCTTCGGCGAGCAGCGCCGCGCCGTAGGCCGCCGACGTGCGGCCGAAGCGGCTGGTCTCGAGCAGCAAGCTGGCGACGAACGCGCCCACGAAGAACGTGACGACGAGCAGCGCCGTGGCCATCGCGCTCGGGACGTCGCCGCCGCTCAGCTGCACGCTGAAGGCGCCGACGATGCCGGTGACGTGGGAGGTGAAGTGGCCGAGGAGGATGAAGCCGCCCGAGTTGACGAAGCCGGCGACGAAGGCGAGGTAACCGGCGAGCACTTCGTTCTTGCGCACGCTGCGGGTCGGGCCCTCGTGCTGGAACACGCGCCGATTATATCGCGGTTGGCAGGCGCCTGGTACCTCGCCACAGTGATTTTGATGGGTCCCCGGCGAGGATTCGGCGTTCAGGGCGAGGCGCGACGACGACGGAATACTGTCTGTATTGCAACGAAGCCAAGGACGTCGAAGACCGGCGCGGACCGGTCGAGATCACTGTGGTGAGGTACTAGAACTGGATGTTCACGGCGACGTTGATGGCGCCGCCGAGCGGGTCGACGAGCGTGGCCGTGATCATGCCGTGCGCGTCGGGGTAGCCGATGGAGCCGTCGCTGCCGGTGACGCCGGTGCCGAGCGACGCAATCTCGACCTGGAAGGCGCCGGTGCTCGCGCCCTGACCGAAGCCGGCGTTCCAGCCGACCGTGCTGCCGCTCGACGGCGCCGAGGCGCCGGCCACCGTCTGCGTCGAGTCGTTCTCGTCGTACGTGCCGACGGCGACGGTGCCAGGGTTGGTCATGAGGAAGCCGTTCCAGACGTCGGCGGTGGTCGGCACCGCGCCGCCGGAGCCGGCGATGACCCACGTCGTGGGCGTGGTCTGGGTCAGCGTGATCCCGCACGGCGTGAAGGTGCCGGTGAAGCCGCCGCCGAACGTCGTCACGCAGCTCGGGCTGGTGCCGCTGTCCGCGGTGCCGCAGTAAGCAGCGACGGCGGTGTAGCACGCCTGGCAGGTGGCGTCGTTCGCGTCGTTGTCGCACGAGCAGCTCTTGCCGGCGTAGCTGTAGCTGAGCAGGTGATCCGACGAGCAGAGCCGATAGCTATTGCCGGCCGTCGCGCACGCGAAGGTCTCGCAGGTCGGGGCGTCTTTGCCGCACCCGGCGACGACGAGGCTGGCGACGAGCCATAGCGCTGACTTTCCGTTCATTCCGCGAGCTCCTTGTCCGTGGTCGGCAATTGTGGCCCGATTTTGCCGCGCCGTCTGCCGACAATCGCCGCCCAAAGCGCGACTGCGGTCAGCGTGACAGCTGAAGTGGCCGAGGAGGATGGAGCCGCCCGAGGTGACGCAGGCGAGGTGACCGAGCGAGGCGCCGCGGGTCGGTCCGGCGTGCTCGAACACGCCCGCGACGACATCGCGGTCAGAACGAGACGGTCAGGAACACTTCGGCATTGGCGCCGGTCGAGTCGACGAGCGTCCCGGTCACGATGCCGTGCGGCTCGGCGTACACGATGCCGACGCCGGTGACCGTCGTGCCGATGCCGAGCGAGTCGAGGCGGACGTTGAAGTCGCCCGTCGTCGTGCCCTGGCCGAAGCCGGCGCTCCAGTGCGCCGTGCCCGCGAACAGCGACGTCGTCGTCGACGTCGAGCTCGACTGGTCGTACTCGCCGCCGGCGGCGGTGCCCAGGTTCGTCATCGTAAAGCCGTTCCAGTCGTTCGACGTGCCCGGCAATTCGCCGCCTTGGCCGGAGATGGTCCACGTCGTCGCCGACGTCTGCGTCACCTGAACGTTGCACGCCGAGAACGTCCCATCCAAGCCGCCGACGAACGACGCGCTGCAGCTGACGTTGACCGAGCCGCCGCCGCCGGCCGTGCCGCCGCCGCCTGCGCCGCCGCCGCCCGATCCGCCGCCACCCGCCGTGCCGTCGAGCTGCGCGCAGTAGTCGGTGACGCTGCTGAGGCACGCCTGGCACTGCGCGCTCTGCACGTCCTTGTCGCACGAGCAGGTCTGCGGGCCGTAGTTGTAGGTGAGCGTGTTGCTCGAGGCGCAGATCTGATAGCTGGCGGTCGCCGTACACGGCACGCGCTCGCACTCGGTGGCCGCGCCGCCGCAGCCGGCGACGAGCGTGCTGACGACGATCCACAACGCTGACTTGGTGTTCATTTCCCGGTCTCCTTGGCGAACGTCATCCAGCGGCGAGAGGCGCTCTTCGCCGCTCTCGTGACGTTGACGAGCCGGGCCGGCGGTTGTCGCGCAGTTTTTCGTCCGCCGCTTACTTGGCGGCCGGCGCGCGCTTACAGCGACGGCAGCTGCAGCGTGGCCAGCTGCTCGTGCACGGCGTCACCGAGGATGTCGCGCTGCAGCCGCTCGGGGTGACCGAAGAACGCGCCGGCCAGCGCCCGGTCGAGCTGGCGCGTCGCCACCAGCGCCACCGCCTGCGCTTCGTCGGCGACGTTCTCGGCGTAGACGAGCCGGCGCTCCACGTCGGGCGGCTCGCCGAGCAGCTTGCCGAAGAACTGCATGGCCAAGCTGCGCGCGCGCGCCTGATGCACACCGGCGACGACGACCTCGAACGTCTGCCGCTCGTGCGCGTCGAGCCGCGCGATGAGGTCCTGCGTCGCGCGCGTCAAGGCCGCCAGCTGCAGCCGGGTGGCGTCGTGCGTCGCCTCCAGCAGCACCGGGCCGAGCGTGCGCGCGAACGACACGAGCTGCGCCGGATCGTGCGCGCCCTGCGCCAACAGCGGCTGCACGAACGCCTGACAGCGCGCCAAGATCGCCCGCAGCCGCGCCGTCACGTCGGGGTCGTCGCTGATGCGCTCCTCCGTCAGCGCCGTCGCCGAGCGCTGAAACGACTGCTGCACTCGCGCCAGCCCGTCACGCGTGGCGCGGTCGTCGATCGGCCCCGGCGCGTGCGCGTGCAAGAGCCCGAAGATCGCCAACGGCCCATGCGCCACCGCCTTGACGACGTGAAACAAGGGCGGCGTGACGACGATCTCCGCGCGCGCGCCGTCGCCGCGGCGCAGGATCATCGAATCGGCCAGGACGACGAGCAGCGGTTGGTCCGCGACCGCCGCCGTGCGCGCTTGGTCGTAGGCGTCGTGGAAGCGCTGGTTCACGTCGGCGAACGGATCCACGCCGCGGTTCTAGGCACGCCGCTCGTCGCGAACAGTCAAGCGGGACTAGGGATTCGGGCGGAGGTCGCGGCGGACGGCGAAGCTGCCGAGCGCACGGCACGCCTTCAAGAGCTCGTCGGACAGCTCGCTGCCCTTGAGCGCGCGGGCGAGGCTGAGGCCGCCGTACATGAGCGCGACGAGGCCGAGCGCCAGCTGCCGCCGCGGCACGACGTGGGTCGTCGCCGGCAGCTGCGCCTCCATGCCGCCGGCGAGCGCGGCGATGAGCTCGCCGAGCACGGCGTGATGCTCGGGCGCGGTGGTCCCGACTTCGCCGACCACGGCCGGCAGCGGGCAGCCGCCCTCGGTCTGATCGCGTTGCGCCGCCGACAAGTAGCGCTTGAGCACGACGATGGCCCGATCCGCTTCCGGCTTCTCGTCGAGCCGCGCGAACAGGCTGGCGCGCAATTCGGCGCCGGTGCGCCGCATGGCTTCGTCGATGAGCTCGGCCTTGGAGGCGAAGTGCGCGTAGAAGCCGCCGACGGTGAGGCCGGCGCCCTTCATGACGTCGGCGACGCGGGCGCCCGAGATGCCCTTGTCGCGCAAGAGCTGCGCCGCCGAGGACAAGATCGTCTCGTGCGAGCGCTCTTTCTGCTCCACTTTGGCGTTCATCGTATGAATATAATATGACTGCAATCCTGCGATAGTAAAGGCCCGACCGTGCGTTGACAGCAGCCGTACGCCGCCTTAATGCTCGACTGAGGATTCGTGCCGCCGGTCGACTACGAGCTGTTGCAGACGTTGGTGGAGGTCGGTCACGCGGCGACGTTCGCGCGCGCGGCGGCGCAGCTGCGCATCACGACGTCGGCGGTGAGTCAGCGCGTCAAGCAGCTCGAGCAGCAGCTCGGCATGCCGCTGTTCGAGCGCGTCGGGCGGCAAAATCGCATGACCGACGCCGCGCAGACGCTGTGTCGGACGCTCGAGCGCTGCTTTGCCCCGATCGACGCCACCATCAGCCGGCTGCGCGACGAGCACGTCGAGCTGCGCGGCGTCGTCCGCATCGGCGGGCCGGCGCCGTTTTCACGGCTGTGGATGCGCCCGCGGCTGGCCGAGCTCAAGCGCCGTCATCCCGACATCCTGCCCGAAGTGGAGCTCGACATGGCCTGGGTGCTGAGCCCGAAGCTCGTCGCCGGCGAGATCGATCTCTGCATCATCGTCGGTCCGGTCGAGCAGAACTTGGGGCTCGAATCGCGGCTCATTTACACGGAAGAGTTCGTGGCGGTGGCGGCGCCGGCGTACCTGAAGGCGCACGGCACGCCGCGCTCGCTCGACGAATTCCGTGCCCATCCCTTCATCGTCTACGACGAGAACATCATCATGCTGGCGCCGTGGTGGCGCACGAAGTTCGGACGGCGCGCGCCGTTTCCCGAGACGCACGCGGCCCGCGTCGGCAACCTGGACGAGATGTTGGCCATGGCCGAAGCGGGCGTCGGCTTGACGGTGCTGCCGAGCTTCTTCGTCGTGCAGTCGCTGGCCGCGGGCGCGACGGTGGTCCTCGAGCCGCGCGCGGGCAAGACGACGCCGCGCCGCTCGCTCTATCCGATCCACCTGGCGTGGCGGCGCTCGGCCGTCGACAGCGCGCGCGTCCGGGTCGTGCGCGAGCTCCTGCTCGATCCCGACATCGTGTGACGCACTGTTTAGCCGCGCTCGACTCATCGTACAGATAATTTAGATGGGCTGATTGGTGGACGGTCGTTACGGTGATGGCGCTCGGCCCCGCAACTCGACCGAAGGAGTCAGGTATGGACCTCGGATTGACCGATCGATGGGTGCTCGTCACCGGCTCCAGCGCCGGCATCGGCTACGCCGCCGCCGCCGAGTTCGCGCGCGAAGGCGCCCGCGTCATCTTGAACGGCCGCGACGAAGGACGGCTCGCCGCCGCCGCCGCCAAGCTGACGTCGGCCCACGGCGCCGGCCGCATCTTCAGCGTCGCCGCCGATCTGGCGACCGCCGCCGGCTGCGCCAAGGTCATCGCCGCCCATCCCGACGTCGACGTCCTCGTCAACAACGCCGGCATCTTCGCGCCGCAAGCGTTCGAGGACATCAGCGACGACGATTGGCGCCGCTTCTTCGAGACCAACGTCTTGAGCGGCGTGCGTCTGTCGCGCCATTACTTCCCGCGCATGTTGGCCAAGAACGACGGCCGCATCATCTTCGTCTCCAGCGAATCGGCGGTGCAGATCCCCGTCGAAATGATCCACTACGGCACGACCAAGACGGCGCAGCTCGCCATCGCCCGCGGCCTCGCCGAGCGCACGCGCGGCACCGGCGTCACCGTCAACAGCGTGCTGCCCGGCCCGACCGGCTCCGAAGGCGTGGCCACGTTCGTCGCCGACCTGGCCAAGCACCGCGGCGTCAGCTTCGCCGACATGGAGCGCGAGTTCTTCGCCACCGCGCGGCCGAGCTCGCTGCTGCAGCGCTTCGCGACGCCCGCCGAGGTCGCGAATTTGATCGTCTACCTCGGCAGCCGGGCCGCCAGCGCCACGAACGGCGCCGCGTTGCGCGTCGACGGCGGCGTCGTCCGCAGCATCGTCTGACTAGAACGTGAAGCCGCGGCCGAGGACGCCGACGAACGCGGCGAACGTGACGAGGCCCGAGTAGGCCCAATAGCCGCAGCCGGTGATGAAATGTCGGCGGGGATCGGCGGCGTAAGCGGCGAAGTCGCGCTCGCCGGCGCCGCTCACGTCGGTCACGAGGCGGCTATTCGAGCCCCATCTCCGCCAGATCTTCCTCGTCGAGCCCGAAGAAGTGGCCGGTCTCGTGCAGGATGGTCGTGCGAATCTCGGCTTCCACCTCCGCCGTCGAACGCGCCACCCGCTCGATGTTGCGCTGATACAAGAACACGGCCTCCAAGTGCGGCGGACCCGACGTCGACGACTGCTCCGGGAACGGCACGCCCGCGAACAGCCCGAGGCCGCGCGGGTCGAAGCCGTCGGCGACCACGTCCTCCGACGGATAATCCTCGACGACCACGGGCACGTTCTCGAGCAGCTTCTGCGCGCGTTCGGGCAGCTCGTTCAACGCCGCTTCGACGATCTCCTCCAGCCGCTCGGCGGTCACCGCCCACGGCGCCGGCGGCGCCTTGACGTCGATGGCGCGCACGCGCTGAAAATGCGTGACCATCGCCTCGGCTTCGCCGCGCGCTTCGGCCACGAGCCCGAGGCCATACTCGGGATCGGCCGAATCCGGCTCCTTCTTGGCCGCGGCCTCGAAGTGCGTCTGCGCCCGGTCCACATCGCCGAGCTCGAGGAAGGCCTCGGCCGCGCGCAGCTCGAGCGCGATCGTCGGCAGCTCGGTCGGCGGCAGCTGCTTCAGGGTCTCCTCGGCGGCGTCGGCATCGTCGTCGCCCATCTCGATCTCGGACTTCAGAAGCAGCGCATCGACGTAATCCTCTTCCTCTTCGGCCACATCGAGCGCGCGTTCGATGAGCTTGCGCGCCTCTTTGCCGTCGCCATCGAGCGCCAACGTCTCGGCCGCGAGCAGGATCGGGTCGAGATAGTCCTCGTCCAGCTCCATGGCGCGCTCGAACGCCTCCATCGCGCCGTCGATGTCACCTTCGGCGTTGGCGACCGCGCCGACGAGCGTATGCGCCTCGGGCGACTCCGGCTCGGCCGTGACGGCGCGGTCGGCCAGACGCCGCGCTTCGTCGATGTGTCCTTCGTCGAGCTTGTGCCAGCCGGTTTCGATTAGATCTTCATCGCCCATTTTGCCCCTCGGGAAAGCGTTTGCTAAGGTCGCTCGTACAATGCCCATGACAGGCGCATCGCGCAATATGTGGCGTCGCGGTGCGACCGGCATCAGCGTCGTGATGATCTTGGCCGGCTGCCCCAAGCGGTTCGACCCGCGCGCCGAGACCGTCCGCAGCTCGCCCGACGCTGAAGCCGATCGCGATTATCGTGACGCCAAGGCGCGCCTCGACATCGGCGACGCCAAGGAGGCGCAAGCGCGCTTCGAAGAGTTCCTGCAAAAGCATCCGACCGATCCCTTGGCGCCGTCGGCCAAGATCGGCGAGGCGCGGGCCGAGCTCATGCTCAACGAGCCGGGCAAGGCCAAAGGTGTGCTCGAGCCGATGGCGAATCCGGCCGCGTCGAACGACGACCCGACGGCGGCCCGCGCGCGCTATCTGCTCGGCATGGCGCTGCATAAAACGGGCGATTGGCAGCGCTCGCGCGAGCTGTTGCGGCCGTTCGTGCCGGCGATCGCGTCCGGCGACGACGCCGTCGAGCTGCACGCCGTCCTCGGCGACGACGCCGCCCACCTCAATGATTCCGAGGACGCGCTGCGCGAATACAGCCTCTTTTTCGAGGGCGCGCGTCCGACCGAGAAGCTGTATCTGCGCGATCGCGTGTCCGAGCGCGTCGCCGGATTGCCGGCAGCCGAGGCGCTGCGGCTGTGGAACGTGCTGCCGCATGATTCGTTGGCCGCGGCCTATCTCGGCAAGCGCGTGGCCGCCGACCGTCGCGCCGGCGGGGACGAGCGGCTGGCGGCGTCGATCATGGACGATTCGCGCGGCGCTCGTGAGCACGCCGGCATCGAAGAGCCGAAGGCGCCGGTGGCGCGCGCGTCGTCGTCGGGCGGCGGCCGCGTCATCGCGCTCATTTTGCCGCTCTCGGGCCGGCAGCGGGCGCTGGGCGAGCGGGCTTTGCGCGGCGCGCTGTTGGCCGCCGATCTGCTGATTCCGTCGAATGTGCCGATGGGCCTGCCCATCGAGCTCAAAGTGCGCGACTCCGGATCCGATCCGGCGCGCGCCGCCACCGCCGTCGACGAGCTGGCGCAAGAGGGCGTGGCCGCCATCGTCGGCTCGCCCGATCGCGTCGAGGCGCAGATGGCGGTGCCACGCGCCGAGCAGCTGGGCGTGCCGTTCTTGGAGCTGGCGCCCGATGACGCGCGCCGCGGCGATTCGACGTTCAAGCTCGTGCGCCAGTCGGATGCGCGGGCGCGGGCGTTGGCGCGGCTGGCGGTGAAGCAGGGCGCGCGCTCGGTGGCGGTGTTGGCGCCGGATTCGGCATACGGCCGCAACATGGCGGCGGCGTTCGTCGACGAGGCGCGCAAGCTCGGCGCGCGCATCGCCGGCGACGTGCGCTATCCCGAGGCGTCGACGACGTTCATCGACCCGGTCAAGCGCGTGCAGCAGGGATCGCCGGAGGCGCTGTTCGTGCCCGCGCCGGCGGCCCAGCTGCAGCTCATCGCGCCGCAGCTGGCGGCGTCGGGCGTGACGCGGCTGCCGGGCGTCAAGCCCGTCGGCAAGCTGGCGCAGCTGTACGCGACCGCCGACGGCCTCAACGACAAGCTCATCCAGTCGACGGCCAAATACATGGAAGGCGCGCTCTTGGCGCCCGTGTTTTACGCCGACGGCACCGATCCGCGCGCCGCGGCGTTCGTCGAGCGTTATCGCGCCGCCTTCAACGAAGAGCCGTCGAGCTTGGACGCGCTCGCCTACGACGCCGTGCGCGCGGCGCGCATTGCCATGGATCACGCCGACGGCGGGGCGCTCGGCGTGTCGCTGTCGCACCTGGGCGAGAGCGGCCTGACCGGCGAGATCGCCTTCGCGGCCGGCGGTGACCGCGCCGGCGCGCCGCCGCTGTACATCGTCGAAAACGGCGCCGTCCGTCTGTTCAAGTAGTTCCTGTCGGCCTCGGTTTCGGGCTCGCCGCTTTAGCCGTCATCAGATATATAGACGGCCATGCGTTACTCCCGGCTGTTGATTCCGACGCTGAAAGAGGCGCCCGCCGAGGCGCAGGTCATCTCGCATATCCTGCTCGTGCGCGGCGGGTTCATCCGCAAAGTGGCCGCGGGCATCTACTCGCTCCTGCCGCTCGGACTGCGCGTCGTGCACAAGATCGAGCGCATCATTCGCGAGGAGCTCAATCGCGCCGGCGCCGAAGAGGTGCTGTTGCCGATGGTGCATCCGGCCGAGCTGTGGCAGGAGTCGGGTCGCTGGCAGAAGTACGGCCCCGAGCTGTTGCGCTTGAAGGATCGCAAGCAGGCCGACTTCGCCATGTCACCGACGGCGGAAGAGGCGATGTGCGATCTCGTGCGCCGCGACGTCAAGTCGTATCGCCAGCTGCCGCTGAACCTGTACCAAATTCAGGACAAATTTCGCGACGAGATGCGTCCGCGCGCCGGCCTCATGCGCGGTCGTGAGTTCATCATGAAGGACGCCTACTCCTTCCACGCCACCGTCGAGGACGCGCACCGCGAGTACAAGAACATGTACGACGCCTACGTGCGCATCTTCAAGCGCTGCGGCCTCGAGTTCCGCGCCGTCGAAGCCGACACCGGCGCCATCGGCGGCTCGCTCTCGCACGAGTTCCAGGTGCTCGCCGACTCGGGCGAGGACGCCATCGTCAGCTGCGACAACTGCGATTACGCCGCCAACGTCGAGAAGGCCGAGCTCAAGCGCGACGCCTCCGAGCCGGCGGCGCCCAAGGGCACGCTCGAGGAAGTGCACACGCCCGGCGCCGGCAGCATCGAAGAGGTCGGCAAGATGATGAAGACCAAGACCAATGTCTTCATCAAGACGCTCATTTACGTCGCCGACGGCAAGCCGCTCATCGCGCTCGTGCGCGGCGACCGCGACGTCAACGAGATCAAGCTCAAGTCGCTGCTCGGCGCGCAGACGCTGGAGCTGGCGTCGGACAACGTCGTGCGCGAAGTGACCGGCGCCAACGTCGGCTTCGCCGGCCCGCACGGTCGTTCGGTGGCCGTCTACGCCGACTTGGAAGTGCCGACGATGGCCTGGGCCGTCACCGGCGCCAACAAGACCGACTATCACGTCAAAGGGTTCAACCTCGGGCGCGACGTGCCCAACGCCTATGTCGTCGACCTGCGCACCGCCGCCGCCGGCGACAAGTGCGCGCGCTGCGAGACCGGCCACTATCGCGGTCACCGCGGCATCGAGGTCGGCCAGGTCTTCTTCTTGGGCACGCGCTACTCGGAGCCGATGAAGGTCACCATCCTCGACGCCGAGGGCAAAGAGGTGCCGATGGTCATGGGCTGCTACGGCATCGGCGTCACGCGCGTCGCGGCGGCGGCGGTCGAGCAGAACCACGACGACGACGGCATCAAGTGGCCGATGGCGCTGGCGCCGTTCCACGTCTCGATCGTGACCGCGGGCAAGGAGCCGGAGCTGGCGACGGCGGCCGAGAAGCTCGAGGCCGAGCTGACCGCGCGCGGCATCGAGGTGCTGTACGACGACCGCGACGAGCGGCCGGGCTCGAAGTTCAAGGACGCCGATCTGGCCGGCATTCCGCTGCGCGTCACCGTCGGCAAGCGCGGCTTGGCCGACGGCAAATTGGAGCTCAAGGCGCGCGGCGACAAAGAGGCGACCTTCGTCGGCCAAGACGTCATCGCCGATGAGCTGGCCAAGCGCGTGCACGAAGCCTTGTCCGCGCCGGTGAAGTCGTGAGCGACAGGCTCATCGTCGCGCTCGATCATCCGAACGCGGCGACGGCGTTGGCGCAGGTCGATCAGCTCGGCGACGTCGTCACGCGCTACAAAGTCGGCCTCGAGCTGTACTTGGCCGAGGGGCGCGCGCTCGTCGACGATCTGAAGCGGCGTCACAAGCGCATCTTCCTCGACTTGAAGCTGCACGACATTCCGGAGACGGTGCGGCGGGCGGCCGAGATCGTGGCCGATTACGGCGTCGAGCTGCTCACGGTGCATGCGTCGGGCGGTCACAAGATGCTGGAAGCGGCTGCCAAAGGCGCCGGCGCGACGAAGGTGCTGGCGGTGACGGTGTTGACGTCGCTCGACCACGACGACCTCAAGCGCGACTTGTCGGCCGCCGGCTCGACCGAGGCGCTCGTCGTCGCCCGCGCCAAGCTGGCGGAGGCGGCCGGTTGTGCCGGCGTCATCGCGTCGCCGCTGGAGGCCGCGGCCGTGCGCGCGGTCGTCGGCAAAGGCTTCCTCGTCATCACGCCGGGCGTGCGCTTGGCGGCGGCCGAGGACGATCAAAAGCGCGTCGCCACGCCAGCCGCGGCGCGCGCCGCCGGCGCCGACGCCGTCGTCGTCGGCCGGCCGATTCGCGACGCCGCCGACCGCCGAGCGGCCGCCGAGCGCTTCGTCCGCGAGCTCGCGTAAGTGGCCGGCGCGCGCGTCGTTTACGGCGTCCATCCGGTGCGCGAAGCGCTGCGATCGGGGCGCGTGCAGGCGCTCTTCGTCGCCGAAGGCGAGAGCGGCCCGGCCATCAAGGAGATCCTCGACGCCGCGCGCGGCGCCAACGTGCAGCCGGTCTTCCACGGTCGCGCCCAGCTCGACGAGCTGGCCGAGCGGGGCGTGCATCAAGGGCTCGTCGCCATCGTCGGTGAGTACAACTTCGCGCAGCTGGACGAGCTGCAGCACGTGGCGCGCAAGCTCGGTGAGCCGCCGCTCATCGTCGTCCTCGACAGCGTGCAAGATCCGCAGAACCTGGGCGCGCTCGTGCGCACGGCGCACGTCGCCGGCGCGCACGGCATCGTCATCCCCAAAGATCGCGCCGTCGGCGTGACACCGACCGTCGTCAAGGCGTCGGCGGGCGCCACCGAGCACCTCAAGATCGTCACCGTCACCAACATCTCGCGCGCCCTCGAAGAGCTGAAGGAGCAGGGCATCTGGATCGCCGGCGCCGTCGCTGCCGGCGGCTCGCAGGCGCCGTGGGCCATCGACTTCACCGTGCCCATCGCGCTCGTGCTCGGCGCCGAAGGCAAAGGCATTCGCCCGCTCGTGCTGCGCGGCTGCGACCTGCAGGTGAGGATTCCCATGAGCGGCAAAGTGGCGTCGCTGAACGTCGGCGCCGCCGGTGCGATGCTGCTGTACGAGATCGTCCGCCAACGCAGCACGAAGCCCGCCGGCTGACGTGAGCGCGGTCGCCGTCGCGTGGCTCGTCACGTGAGGAGACCGCGCCTGGTCGCCGGCGTGTCGCGCTTCGTGCGCGCCTACGCGCTGGCGCTGGCCGCCGCGCTAGCCGTCGGCGCCAGCAGCGCCTGGCTGCTCTTGCATCGGCCCATCGTCGGCATCGCCGACAACCGCGACTTCTGGCGCGTCATGGTCCCGTCGGGGATCGCCTACTGCGACAACCTGGAAGCGACCGTCTTCCGCTTCATCCAAGAGTGTCTCGTCGTCGCGCCGCCGCACCACATCGACTACCTGACGTCGGAGCTGCTCTTCACCAAGCTGGCCATGTTCATCCAGCGCCACTTCGTCGGCGGCGATCGCTTCAGCTTGCGGCTCGTCGGCGCCGTGCACTTGCCGTTCTATCTCGTCGCCATCGCGCTCTTCGTGGCCGCGCAGCGTCGTCGCAGCCGGGCCGCGCAGCTCGCGGTCGCGGCGCTGAGCGTCCTCGTCTTCTGCGACGTGCAGCTCGTGGCGCACTTCAACTCGTTTTACAGCGAGAGCGCGTCGCTCATCTTCGGCCTCTTCGTGGCCGCGTTCGCGCTCTGGGCCTGCGATCCATCGCCGGCGCCGCGTGCGCGCTGGCTGAGCTATGGCTGCTTCATCGTCGCCAGCGTCCTCTTTGCCGTCGCCAAGTCGCAGAACCTCGTGTTCCTGTTCGCGCTGGCGCCGCTGAGCTATGCGCTCTTTCCCTCGCCGCGCACCGCTTCGCAGCCCGGTTCGATGGCCGCTTCGATCTTCGTGGGCGGCCGTCGCCGCGTCGTGGCGCTGCTCGTGGCGGTTGCGCTCGTGGCTATCGTCCCCTGCGCGCTCGGGTCGCACGCCTACGACGCCACGCGCGGCGTCAACGTGCGCGTGCACCTCGACGAAGAGCTGCTGCCCAATTCGCCGACGCCCAATCGCGATCGCCTGGAGCTCGCCATCCGCGGCCACGACTACCGCAACGTCTCAATCGGCAGCCTGGCGCGCTTTTACCTGCGTCATCCGCTGCGCTGGTGGCGCCTCGCGAGCCGCGTCATGCGCGTCGCCTTCTCTTACGGCCTCTACGGCAGCTACGATCGCTCGGCCGGCGAGCCGCCTTTCACCATGAGCCGCCGGTTCGCCGTCTGGAGCGAGCTCAACCACGACTGGGCGCCGCGCTGGCTGCCCCTCGACCTCGTCATCGCCCTGGCGCTGGCGTTGGCGTGGATCCGCCGCGCGCGCTCGCCGGTCGTCGCCCTCGCCGATCGTCGCCGCGCGCTCGTCGGCTTGGCGCTGCTCGCCGGCGCCGTCGGCGAATTCATCGTCACCATCACCTTCGAGGCCAACGGCAACGTCAAGCACCTGTTCATCTTCAACGTCGTTGTCTACATCGTCGTGATCTTGGCCGTCAGCGACGTCGTCGATTGGCTCGTCGGCAGGCGCCGCGGCCAGTCGTAGGCGATTACGAGCATCGATTCGCTTGAACGCGGGCGCCCCTGTGCTTACGCTGCGCGCATGCCCAAATTCGTATTCTCCTTCGGCAACGGCTCGGCCGAAGGTGACGGCGACCTGAAGAACCTGCTCGGCGGCAAGGGCTCGGGCCTGGCCGAGATGAACCGCCTCGGCATCCCGGTGCCGCCCGGCTTCACCATCACCACCGAAGTCTGTACCTATTATTATGCCAATCGCCGCAGCTACCCGCCCGAGCTCGAGGCCCAGCTGCGCGCCGCCGTCGCCCATGTCGAGCAGCTCGTGGGCGGCCCCAAGTTCGGCGACGCCCACGACCCCTTGCTCGTCAGCGTCCGCTCGGGCGCGCGCGTGTCGATGCCGGGCATGATGGACACCGTCCTCAACTTGGGCCTCAACGACGCCACCGTCGAAGGCCTGGCCAAGCGTTCGGGCTCGCCGCGCTTCGCCTGGGATTCCTATCGCCGCTTCGTGCAGATGTACGGCGACGTCGTGCTCGGCCTCAAGCCCGAAGGCAAGAACGAGATCGATCCCTTCGAGGCGATCCTCGAGCGCAAAAAAGAGACGCGCGGCGTGCATCTCGACACCGAGCTGACCGAGCGCGATCTGCGCGAGCTGGTGACCGAGTTCAAGGCCGAGATCAAGCTGCGCAAAGGGCTCGATTTCCCCGACGATCCGTGGGCGCAGCTGCACGGCGCCATCGGTGCCGTCTTCGGCAGCTGGGACAACCCGCGCGCCGTCACCTATCGCAAGATGTACAACATCCCGTCGGAGTGGGGCACCGCCGTCACCGTGCAGGCGATGGTCTTCGGCAACCTAGGCGACGATTGCGCCACCGGCGTCGCCTTCACGCGCGATCCGTCGACGGGCGAGCGCCGCTTCTTCGGCGAGTACCTCATCAACGCGCAGGGCGAGGACGTCGTCGCCGGCATTCGCACGCCGCAGCCCATCAACATCGCCAGCAAACACGGCGCCGACGAAGTGTCGCTCGAAGAGGCGATTCCCGCCGCTTATCAGGATCTCGTGCGCACCTACGAGCGGCTCGAGCAGCACTACCGCGACATGCAGGACATCGAGTTCACGATCCAGAAGGGCAAGCTGTGGATGCTGCAGACGCGCTCGGGCAAGCGCACGGCCAAGGCGATGGTGCGCATCGCCGTCGAGATGGTGGCCGAGAAGATGATCACCGCCGACGAAGCGGTCTTGCGCGTCGACCCGGCCAAGATCGACGAGCTGCTCCATCCGATGCTCGATCCCAAGGCGGACAAGAAGATCATCGCGCGCGGGCTGCCGGCGTCGCCGGGCGCGGCCGTCGGCAAGGTCGTCTTCCACGCCGATGACGCCGTCGCCGAGGCGCAAAAGGGCGAGCGCGTGGTGCTGGTGCGCGTCGAGACGTCGCCCGAGGACATCCACGGCATGACGGCGGCGCAGGGCATCCTGACGGCGCGCGGCGGCATGACGTCGCACGCCGCCGTCGTCGCGCGCGGCATGGGCAAGTGCTGCGTGGCCGGCTCGAGCAGCATCAACGTCGACTACGGCAAGCAGCAGTTCTCGGTCAACGCCGACGGCAAATTGCTGGTCGTGCGCAAAGGCGACGTCATCTCGCTCGACGGCGCCAAAGGCGAGGTCATCTTGGGCGCCGTGCCCATGTCGGCGCCCGAGCTCGACGACGATTACCGCCAGCTCATGCGCTGGGTCGACGAGCGCCGCAAGCTCAAGGTGCGCACCAACGCCGACACGCCCACCGACGCCAAGACCGCGCGCAACTACGGCGCCGAAGGCATCGGGCTATGCCGCACCGAGCACATGTTCTTCGCCGAGGACAAGATCTTCGCCGTGCGCGAGATGATCCTGGCCGACAACGTGCAGCAGCGGCGGCGCGCGCTCGACAAGATCCTGCCGATGCAAGAGGCGGACTTCGTCGGCATCTTCCGCGCGATGGACGGCCTGCCGGTGACGATCCGCTTGCTCGATCCGCCGCTGCACGAGTTCTTGCCGCAGGAAACGGCGCAGATCGACATCGTGGCGCAGGAGCTGGGCGTGTCGGCGGCGGTGGTGCGCGCGCGCGTCGCGGCGTTGCACGAGTCGAACCCGATGCTCGGCCATCGCGGCTGCCGCCTGGCGATGACGAATCCCGAGATTTACGAGACCCAAGTGCGCGCCATCATGCAAGCGGCGGTGACCGTGGCCGGGGAAGGCGCGACCGTCCTGCCCGAGATCATGATTCCGATCATCGGGCACGAGCGCGAGCTCGCGATCATGAAGGAGCTGGTCGTGCGCGTGGCCGACGCCGTCTTGGCCGAGCGCAAGTCGAAGCTGCCCTATCTCGTCGGCACCATGATCGAGCTGCCGCGCGCCTGCGTCGTCGCCGACAAGCTCGCCAAAGAGGCGCAGTTCTTCAGCTTCGGCACCAACGACCTGACCCAGACGACGCTCGGCGTCTCGCGCGACGACGCCGCCAGCTTCCTCGGCGAGTACGTGCGCCGCGGCGTCTATCCCGTCGATCCGTTCGTCGCCATCGATCAAGAGGGCATGGGCCAGCTCATCGCCATGGGCGTCGAGCGCGGCCGCAAGACGCGGCCCGACCTCAAGATCGGCATCTGCGGCGAGCACGGCGGCGAGCCGTCGTCGGTGGCGTTCTGCCACGATCTCGGCTTCGACTACGTCAGCTGCTCGCCGTTCCGCGTGCCGATCGCGCGGCTGGCCGCGGCCCAGGCGGCGCTGCAAAAGCGGTAGACAACAATCGGTCCCTCGGGCAACCTTCCGCCCACATTAATGCTCCAAGCCTTCGATTGATGCGTACTTACCTCCTCTTATTGGCGGTGACGGCGACCGGCTGCCACTGGGCTTTGAACGAGCCGGGCACCGATCCGGAGCCGGCGCAGTTTTACTTCCCGACCGGCATCGCCGTCGATCCGTCGCATCGCTTCGCGTACATCACCAACGGTAACGCCGACCTGCGCTACGGCGGCGGCACCGTGCAGATGGTCGACCTGCTGCGCGTCGAGTGCGCCATCAGCACGCTGCGGTCGGCCTTTCCCGGCTCCGGCTTGACGCCGATTCCGATGCCGGCCGAATGCGCGGCGCATGGCCCGGGCTCGGCCGACGACTGGAGCAACGACACCGATCCGACACAGCACAAGTGGTGTCAGCCCGATCCGGTCGATCCGACCATCGTCGACTGTGACGAGACGCCGTTCATCGTCGAGAACCAGACCGTCAAAGTCGGCAACTTCGCCGGCGACATCGCGATGGCGCTCGATCCGCCGGGCGGGCCATCGACGAACGGCCTGGATGCCTCCTTGCATCGCCGGCTGTTCATCGCGGTGCGCGGCGATCCGTCGGTCACTTACATCGACGTGAACTTGCCGCCGACGCTGATGGCGACGAGCCAGTTCCAGGTTGCGCCGGCCGTTCCGGCCGATCGCGTGACGAACTGCTTCGATCCGACCACCGCGCTCGCGACGCTGGACGGCATCGACGCCGCGACCAAGGTCGTGACCAAGCCGCCGGGCTGCGACTCCGACTTCCTCGTGCAGCGCGATCGCTGCGACACCTATCCGTTCTGCCAGGCCGGCAAAGACGGGCAGGGCGAGGCGCAGCTGCCGACGGAGCCGTTCGGCATGCGCTTCGACCAGAACACCGGCACCGACGGCAGCACGCCCTACAATCGTTTGCTCGTCTCGGCTTTGGATACGGGGCAGGTGTCGATCATCGACATCACCGGCTTCCCGCGGCTGACCGGCTCGTCGCCGGCGTTCTTCGTGCCCAACTCGCAAGGGCAGCACGGCGCCTTCGCGATGGCGGCGCGCACGCCCGGCGATCCGTCGAGCCTCTGGTACCTGTCGTCGAACATCTCGTCGTCGTTGGATACGTTCCGCGTCGCCGCCGCCGACTTGATCGTGCCCGGCGACTCGGTGCCGTTCAACACCACGTTCATCCTCGGTAACGACTTCCGCGCCATCGAGTTCGATCCGACCGGCGATCGCGCCTTCATCACCGGCAACGCGCCGCCGACGCTCATCACCCTCGATACGCACATCGAGGCGGAGCCCAACGGCAACATGCCGGCGAACGTCGTCTCCAGCGTCATCGACATCTGCCAGACGCCGTCGCACATGAAGATCCGCCGCCTGCTCGCCGCCGGCGCGCCCGGCACGTCGACGCTCATCAAGACGGCGATCATGGTCGTCTGCTTCCTGTCGAGCCAGATCATGATGGTCGATCCCGACGGCGTCGGCGTCACCGACACGATCTTCTCCGGCTTCGGCGGCCCCAACCAGCTCGACGTCAACTTCGGCAACTTCGACGACACGCCGCCGCCGGCGACCGTCTGGGACGTGAATCTGCCCTGGCGCGGCTACGTGACGAACTACCTCGAATCGACGCTGGCCGTGGTCGACCTCGATCCCGGCAGCCCGACGTACAACCACGTCATCGGACGCATCGGCAATCCGCCGACCGGGCCGCAGTCGACCGGACCGACCCGCAAGGTTCCACCGGACACCAATAATTGATGAAGCGCGTCATCTCCATTCTCGCAATCGTCACCGCTTCGGCGGTTTGGATCGGCGTCAGCGCGTGCAATACGGCCGTCATTCAGACGCCGACGCGCAGCTTCGATCGTCCCTCGGACGTCGCGCTCAGCTGCTTGCAGTGGGACACGGCCGGCGCCGAGTCGACGTGGACCTACGACGTGCGTCCGCTGGTCGACTGCAATCCCGACGTCGCCACCTCGCACTCGCTCACCGGCGACATGGGCTTGGCGACGTCGCCGACGCTGGGGCCGAACCCGAACGCGACGTTCCTCATCACGCTGGTGGCGCAGTCGGCGCGCGGTGAAGTGGCGTTCGCCGACACCGTGCAGAACAAGCTCATCGACCTCGATCCGCTGAAGCCGAGCTTCGGCTTTTTGCCGGTCGGCGAGCTGCCCGAGCACATCCGCTCGTCGAGCGACGGCTGCTTCGCGTACACCGCCAACACCGGCTCGTGCGACTTCGGCCGCGTCGACATCAACGCCGCCATCAACCACTCGCAGCGCGTCGAAGTCACCGGCGGCAAGGGCGACTTGGCGTACGACGATCTCGCCGTCGGCGCCACGCGCATCAAACCCTGGGTGCTGCTGGCCGATGGCACGACGAGGCGCTACTTGGCGGCGCGTCCGTCGTGGATCGAGATGGCCCCCGACTTCGACGGCGAGCCGGCGATCCACGGCTTCGAGCAAAACCGCCTCGACGGTCAGAAGGCCGTCGCGGGCATGTGCTACGGCGGCGTGCACAAAGCGTGGGTCGCCTTCCCCAATTGCCAGCTCGTCGCCAAAATCGATCTCGAAGGTCCGATGCCTGCGGGCATGAATTTCCCGCAAACGTTCGATGCCAGCGCTGCCGGTCGGATCGAGCAGGCGATTCAGGTGACGCGCACCGGCGCCACCGTCGTCAGCGATCTGACGACGATCACCTGCGCCGCCGAATGCACGACGCCGACCAGCGCCGGTAGCGACATGGCGCTGCCGCCGCCCGTCGATGCCGCCGTCGCCGATGCCGGCGCCGGCATCCCGATTCCGACGACGCAAGCGGCGCCGACGACGCTCTCGATCGACACCGGCGACGCGCCCAACACCGGCGGCCGCATCATCATCGGCGACGCCTACGGCGAGCGCCTCGACATCATCCCGATCTCGAAGCCGACGACCGATCCGGGCGTGCCGGTGGCCGACCCGACCGCCAACATCGGTACGCCGACGGCGGTGCAGCTCGAGACCGGCGCGCTCGGCGTCACCGTCGTGCGCGTGAGCCCGCGCTCGCCCGCCGGCAAGTTCGTCTACGCCATCGCCCGCGACGGCACCGTGCGCGTCGTCGACCTCGATCGCGGGCTCGAGTGCGAGACCAACATCGACCCGCGCTTCGCCGGCGGCGGCATCGACCTGCAGCAGACGCCGCACAGCACGCCGCCGCTGATGGCCGATCCGGTGCCGCTGGCGCGCCGGCTCGGCTGCTTCCCGCTCAACGATCCGACCGATCCCGTCAAGCCGCGGCGCAACTCGAAGGCGCGCTCGCCCGGCATCACGCTGTCGACGGGGCAGCTGCCGACCGACGTCGCGTTCGTGCACGTGTCGTTGCCGGCCGGAACCAGCGACACGAGCATCGTGCCGCTGCCGGCGGCGCCCGGCCTCCTCGTCGGCGACTTCGCCTGGATCATCAGCAGCGACGGCCGCGGCGAGGTCGTGCAGATCTTCGACGACTGCCCGCAGCCGAATCAGCAGAACCTCAACCTGACGACGGGCCCCTTCAAGTACGGCGTCTGCGACTTGAACAACGTGCCGTTCGCGATCACGCAGACCGAAGAGCAATACGGCCATCCGGAAGCGCTCTTGTACGATCGCATCTCGCATCGTCTGCGTGGCGGCCATCCGCGGTTCGAGCAGCCGCTGACGTTCAGCGACTTGACCGGCATGGCGCGCATCGCCGACGAGACCCAGCCGTTCGGCGTGGCTGTGCCGTCGACGTCGCAGGCCGACGGCGGCACCGGTGACGCCGGCATCTCGGCCAACCTGCCCGCCTTCTACGCCGAGAACGTGCCGTCGTACCTCATCGGCGACGACATCTCGTCGGCCGACGTGTTCCCGACGCGCATCGTCCGGTTCATCTCGCCCGACGACGCGCTCAACGAGTCGTGGGTCGCGCAGTGGGAAGGCGTCATCCCCGGCAGCGATCGCACGCTCGGCCATCCGTTCGTCGACACCGACGGCATCGGCAAGCTGACCGACTCGGGCGGCGCCTGGTGCAGCCGCGGCGTGCTCGCCGGCGACAAGCTCCGTATCAGCGGCTGCGCGTCCGACGCCGACTGCAACCAGGCGCAGGTCAAGAACTTCGGCGACATGGGCTACGGCCACCAAGCCGACCTCGGCGTCGGTCCCGTCGGCGGCCCCACCGGCTACAACAACTTCCGCTGCGTCACCGATCCCAACTCGCCTCCCGACGTCTTCGACGGCCTGTGCCTCGTCGTCGACAACGTGCATGACGACAACTACTGGAGCGACACCTGCGGCGAGCTCTTGCGCTCGCAGCGCAAATACCGCATCACGTCCGCGCGCCAGAACCAGGCGCTCAACAACGGCGAAGGCATCACCGACGTCCTTCAGGTCGCCGAAATCTACGAGCCCGAGTACGCCGAGCAGACGCACAGCTGCACCTCGGACAGTCAATGCGGCGACGTCACCGTGCCCGCCGCCGACGGCTCGACCGTGCTGCCGTCGAAGTGCCTGCCCGACTTCGACGGCACCAACCGCTGCCTCATTCCCTGCAGCAGCGCCAACGGAAGCCTGTGCGGTCAAGACTTCGAGTGCCTGCCGGCGCAGAACTTCGGCGACGAGCGCTGCATGCGCGCGCCGGTGAACCCGACGCTGTGGCACACCTGCTTCCCCGAGCTGCTCGAGTACGAGATTCAGACCGGCGACTCGTTCCTCATGACCGGCTCGGTCACGCCCTTCCTCAGCGACGAGACCACCGACGCCAACGGCGAGTGCATCGTGCCGCCGGTGACCGCGGTGTCGAACACCAGCGAGTACATTCGCCTGCACAACTCGCGCGTGCCGCTGTCGCCGACGAACCCCGATGGCTCGCCGCTCATGTGCACGTCGACGTCGCCGCTCGACTCGATCGACGTCACGAAGCTGCCGGGCTCCAACGTCTGCCGCCTCGATCAGGTCGGCAGCCGAATCCTGCACTTCGAGAACGGCACGTTCAACACGGCGCTGCAGGTGCCGACGCAGGGCTTCTCGACGCAGCTCCTGGTGCCGCCCGACGGCACGGTGCTGTCGATGGCGTTCGTCGGCGGCGGGGCGCGCCTGCTCGCCAACCTCGCCATCGACGTGCAGGCGCAGCAGCCGCGCTACGTCACGGTCGCGCCCGACGCCCAGACGGTCTACGTCGTCGACGAGGGCTTGGCCTCGACCGCGACCGGCCTCCAAGGCCAGCTCTTCCGCCTGTTCACGCCGACCCAGTCGGTCGATCCGCTCTTCGAAATCCGCTAGCTCATTCGAAAATTCAAGATCGCGTAGGCAAAAATTTGCGTCGGCTCGCATTCGCTGATGTCATGTAGGCGAGTGTAGGAGACGCCATGCGCGACCTGGACCGTTGGAAAGACAAAGTCGAGATCTCGCTCGACGGCCGACAGATCTTCTTCCTGTTCTTCGGCAGTGCCGTTGCCGCTTGTTTGATCTTCGTCGTCGGTGTGCTCATCGGCAAACGGATCGAGGCGCGCGCGTTGGCGCTGCAGCCGGCGCCGATCGAGGATCCGCTGGCGGCGCTCGATCAGCTCGGTGACGCCGACGAGGCCGACGATGGGCTGACGTTCCACAAGGCGTTGGCGGCGCGGCAGGACAAGTCGGAAAAGGCCGACAAGCCGGACAAGGCGGAGCCGGTCAAGCCGGCCAAGGTCGCCGACAAGAGCGACAAGCCCGACGCCAAGCTCGACGCGAAGGCCGACGCCAAGCTCGACGCGAAGGCCGACAAGGCCGACAAGGGCGCGCTCACGGCCATGACCGACGACGATCTCGACGTGAAGTCGGAGCCGTCGTCGGGCAAGCCGGAGGCGGTCGCGGCCAAAGACGGCGACACCGTCGCCAAGAAGAAGCCGGACGCCAAGAGCGCCGCGCTCGCGCCCAAGCCACTGCCGCCGACCAAGGCGCAAGTGGTGCAGGCGACGCCGGCGAAGAAGCCCGACGCGAACAAGAAGACGGACGTGGCGCAGTCGCACTTTACGCTGCAGCTGTCGGCGTTCCCGGAGAAGTCGGACGCCGAGGAGTTCATGCACAAGATTCAGACGGCCGGCTATAAGCCCTTCCTCGTCGCCAGCGAGATTCCGGGCAAGGGCGTGTTCTTCCGCGTCCGCGTCGGCGACTACGCGTCGCGCCAGTCGGCCGTCGACGCCAAGGCCGAGTTCGAGCGCAAGCAGCGCATCATCGCCTACGTCGCCAAGCTCTAACTCTTCAGGCGTTACTTCAGCTTTTAGTTTCTCTTAATACCCGCCAAGATCGCGTCCGCCACCGGTTTCACCGTCTTGACCTGCAGCGTCGGCGCGACCTCGGGCACGATGACGAGGCGCGCGTCCGGTCGCGCCGCGGCCAGCGCCCGCGCGTCGCCGACCGTCGCCGCCGCGTCGTCGCCGCCTTGCACGATCGTGAGCGGCGTCGTCTGCGCGCGCACGAGCGGCAGCGGATCGAGGAACAGCTCCTGGCGCAAGAACGCCTCCAGATACGGCCGCAAGATGAGCCGCAGCGTCGACGACTGCAGCGGCGCGATGGCGCGGCCGGCGTGCAGCTCGGCGAGCGCGCGGTCGTACTCCATGAGCTCGGGTGCGCTCAGCGTCGCCGCCAGCTGCGCGCGCAGGACGACGGCGAGCGGGCGCGCGGCGCCGGCGACGCTGACGATGCCGTCGACGAGCGCGGGCCAGCGCGCGCCGACCGCCAGCGCCACGAGCGCGCCCTCGCCGTGGCCGACCAAGTAGACGGCCGAGTAGTGCCGGGTGGCGCGCGCTTGCGTCACCAGCGCGGCCGCGTCGGACACGAAGTCGTCGAACGTGACGAGGCGCGCGGGCAGCGTCGAGGCGCCGACGCCGCGCTTGTCGTAGCGCAAGCTGGAGACGCCGTGCTCGGCCAGCGCCGTCGCCAGTAGCCGATAGGTGTCGGAATGCTGCGCGACGTGGCTGTTGCCGTCGCGATCGGTCGGTCCCGCGTCGGCGATGACGACGACGAGCGGCGCCGCGCCCGCCACCGACTGTGGCCGCCACACGACGCCGCGCAAGCGCGCGCCGGCGTTGTCGCAGGCGATCGTCTCGGCCACGACGTTGGCCGGCAGCGGCGCGGCGGTCGCGACCGCCGGCGCCACCGCCGCGGCGCCCGAGACGACGACGACGTGCTGCGCCGGCACCTCCGCGTGCACGACCGCGCCTTGCGCGTCGAAGTCGACCTGGACCTCGAGCTGCGCCGCCTTGACCGTCAAATGCCGCCCCTGCGCCGTCTTCGTCGCTTGCGCCGTCGCGTCGAGCGTCACGTCGCGCTCGGCCAAGAAGAGCTTGATGGGCACGGGCGGCCGGCCGTCTTTGACGCGCTCGGCGACCAGCGCATAGCTCGCCCAGGTGCCGTTGACGATGGGCGCGGCCTCGGGCGCCACCGATTTCGTCACCGTCGTCGTGCCTTGCTGCAGCGTCACCGTATGCTGCTTGCGATCGACGGTGACGACGAGCCGCGACGGACCGGCCGTCACGTCGCTGACGAGGACCACCCCATCGTCGCGCCACGACTCGCGCGCCAGCTCCTTGCCGCCCGCGAGCGACAAGAGCACGCCGGCCAACGCGAGCGGGAGCATGCGCGCAGCATAGACAGCGACCCATGCGTTTGCTATCCCATCGACCCATGTCGGGTGCCGTCCCCGATTCCGTCGATACGCCGTTGATGCGCCAGTACCTCGAGATCAAAGAGGCGCATCCCGATTGCGTGGTCTTTTTTCGGCTCGGCGACTTCTACGAGATGTTCTTCGATGACGCGGTCGTCGTCGCGCGCACGCTCGATCTGACGCTGACCAGCCGCGACAAGGGCAAAGAGAACCCGATTCCGATGTGTGGCGTGCCGCACCACGCCGCCAAGCAGTATCTGGCGCGCCTGGTGGCCCTCGGCTTCAAGGTCGCGATCGCCGAGCAGGTCGAGGATCCGAAGCTGGCCAAAGGCATCGTCAAGCGCGAGGTCGTGCGCGTGGTGACGCCGGGAACGGTCATCGACGACGAGCAGCTCGATCCGAAAGCGGCGCACTATCTGGTCGCGCTCTTGGCCGAAGGCGGCGCCTGCGGGCTGGCGCACCTCGACGTGACGACGGGCGAGTTCGCGGCCACGCAGCTGCCCACGCGCGATCTCGTCGACGAGCTGGCGCGTTTGGAGCCGCGCGAGATCTTGCATGCCGGCCTCGGCGACGGCGAGCTGACGTTGTTGAAGGCGCGCGTCACGTCGTCGTGGGCGGACTTGCCGGCGCCGGGGCTCTACAACGCCGAGCGCGCGCAGGCCGAGCTGGAGACGGCGATCGGTCGCGAGCTGCCGCGTGACGGCAAGGGCCAGCCGGCGCTCGGCCCGCTGGCGCTGCGCGCGGCCATCGCCGTCGTCAACTACGCCGTCGAGACGCAGCCGACGGGCGCGCTGCCGCTGACGCAGCTGTTGCCTTACGCGCCGTCGGATCAGCTGCTCATCGACGAGTCGACGCGCGCGAATCTCGAGCTGTTCGTGACGCTGATGGGCCACAGCAAGCGCGGCTCGCTTGCTCGGCGTGATCGACGAGACGCGCACGTCGCTCGGCGGCCGCATGCTGCGCCGCTGGCTGGCGGCGCCGCTGGTCGACGTCGCGCAGATTCGCCGCCGCCACGACGCCGTCGAGTGGCTGGTCGAGCACGCGACCTTGCGCGCCGAGCTGCGCGCGGAGCTGGCCGAGGTCTACGACTTGGAGCGGCTCGCGGGCCGCGCGACGCTGGGCGTGGCGACGCCGCGCGATCTGTCGGCGCTGGCGCGCAGCTTGTCGCGGCTGCCCGGCATCCGCGCGCTCTTGCGCCAGTCGTTCGCCGAGGACGTCGCCGGCAAGCTGGCCCATCCCGAATTACTAGAGCTGCCCGAAGATACGTGCGCCGACGTGGCCGCCGAGATCGCGCGCACGCTCGTCGATGATCCGCCGCCGCAATGGCGCGACGGCGGCTTCGTGCGCCGCGGCTTCAACGCCGAGCTCGACGAGCTGCAGGATCTGTCCGACGGCGGCAAGAACAAGATCCTCGAGATCGAAGCGCGCGAACGCGAACGCACCGGCATCGGCTCGCTCAAGGTCCGCTACAACCGCGTCTTCGGCTACTACTTGGAGATCACGCGGTCGAACTTGGAGCGCGTGCCGGCCGACTACGTGCGCAAGCAGACGCTGGCCAACGCCGAGCGCTACGTCACGCCCGAGCTGCAGGACTACGAGGCCAAGATCCTCGGCGCCGACGAGCGGCGCATCGCGCTCGAGCTGGAGGCGTTCGAGCGCTTGCGACGCTTGGTGGCCGACGCCGCGCGCCGCATCTTGCCGCTCGGCGACGTCATCGCGCGCATCGACGCGCTCGCGAGCTGGCCGACGTCGCGCACAACTCGGGCTACGTGCGGCCGCTCGTCGACGACAAGCTGCGGCTCGAGATCGAGGACGGCCGTCATCCCGTGGTCGAGAAGCTGGCGGCGGCGGGGCGCTTCGTGCCCAACGACGTGACGCTCGATCCCGACGACGAGCAGCTCATCGTCATCACCGGGCCGAACATGGCGGGCAAGTCGACGGCGATGCGGCAGGTGGCGCTGATCGTCGTCATGGCGCAGATGGGCTCGTTCGTGCCGGCGAAGCGCGCGCGCGTCGGCGTGTGCGACCGCGTGTTCACGCGCGTCGGCGCCTCGGACAATCTGGCGCGCGGCGAGTCGACGTTCATGGTCGAGATGCGCGAGACGGCGCATATCTTGGCGCACGCGACGCGACGCTCGCTCGTCATCCTCGACGAGATCGGGCGCGGCACGTCGACTTACGATGGCGTGTCGATCGCCTGGGCCGTCGCCGAGCACCTGCACGACAGAATCGGCGCGCGGACGATGTTCGCGACGCACTACCACGAGCTGACGGCCTTGACCGAGTCGCGGGCGCGCGTGCGCAACTTCTCGACGGCGGTGCGCGAGTGGAAGGAAGAGATCGTCTTTCTGCACAAGCTCGTGCCCGGCGGCGCATCGCGCAGCTACGGCATTCAGGTCGCGCGCTTGGCCGGGCTCGACAAGGGCGTCATCGGGCGGGCGCGGCAGATCTTGGATGCGCTCGAGCGCGGCGACGAGATCGGGCCGCACGCGCTGCCGGCCGGCCAACAGCTGTCGCTGCTGGCGCCGCCCGAGGCCAAGAAGAAGCCGAGCGAAACGGCCGAGCCGGAAGCGGCGCCGACCGTCGCGGCGCCGGCCGCAAAAGCGCGGGCGAGCGCGGTCGAAGAGGCGCTCTTGCAGGCCGATCTCGACGGCATGTCGCCGCGCGAGGCGCACGCCTTTCTCGTCGAGCTGCAGCGGCGCGCCACCCGCCGCACGTAATCGCTAGTTGTGCTAGCGTTTGCGCGCCATTTCGCATTCGCTGATTCGAGGAGCTGACATGGAGACCACCTTCGCGCCGGCGCGTGCGCGCCTTGCCACCGAGACCATCGAATGCCGCAACCCGGCCACGCTCGAGAAGCTCGGCGACGTGCCCAGCTTCGATCGCGCCGCCGTCGTCGAGCGCGTGGCGCGGGCGCGGCGCGCGCAAGTGCGCTGGGGTCGCGCGTCGTTCGCCGAGCGCGCGCGCGTGCTGCAACGGCTCCTCGATTACATCGTCGCGCACCAAGAGGAGATCTGTCGCCTGTGCGCGCGCGACTCGGGCAAGACGATGGTCGACGCGATGATGGGCGAGATCTTCCCCGTCTGCGAGAAGCTGCGTTACACCATCGCGCACGGCGAGCGCGACCTGTCGCCCGAGCGGCGTGAATCGGGCGTGCTCATGCACAAAGCGGTGCGCGTGGAGTATGCGCCGCTCGGTGTCATCGGCGTCTTGTGCCCGTGGAATTTCCCGTTCCACAACATCTTCTGCCCGGTGATTCCGGCGCTGATGGCGGGCAACGGCGTCGTCGTCAAGGTGTCGGAGTGGACGTCGTGGTCGGCGGCCGATTTCCAGCACATCTTCGACGAGGTCCTGACCGCGGCCGGTTACGACAAGGAGCTCGTGCAGGTCATCACCGGCGCCGGCGAGACCGGCTCGGCGCTGGTGACGTCGGGCGTCGACAAGATCTTCTTCACCGGCTCGCCCGGCAACGGCAAGAAGGTGATGGCCGCCGCCGCCGAGACGCTGACGCCGGTCGTGCTCGAGCTCGGCGGCAAAGATCCGATGATCATCTGCGACGACGCCGATCTCGACCAAGCGGCGGGCACGGCCATGCTCGGCGTCTTCACCGCCTGCGGCCAGATGTGCGTCGCCGCCGAGCGGCTCTACGTGTTCGACGGCATCTACGACGCCTTCGTGCGCAAGGTGACCGAAGCCGCGGGCAAGCTGCGCCAAGGTCCGCCGACGCGCGACTCCGGCGGCGAGTTCGACGTCGGCGCCATGACGATGCCGCGGCAGCTCGAAATCATCGCGCGCCAAGTCGACGACGCCGTGGCCAAAGGCGCGCGCGCCGTCGTCGGCGGCAAGCGCAACGACAGCCTGCGCGGCCAATTCTTCCAGCCGACGGTGCTCGTCGACGTCACGCACGACATGGCCATCGCCAAGGAAGAGACCTTCGGCCCGGTCATGACGATCATTCGCGTGCGCGACGAAGAGGAGGCGATTCGCCTCGCCAACGACTGCGCCTACGGCCTCGGCTCGTCGGTGTTCACGAAGGACGCGGCGCGCGGCGAGCGCATCGCCAAGCAGATTTCGGCCGGCATGACCGTCGTCAACGACTACGGCCTCGCGTACATGATGCAGTCGGCGCCGTTCGGCGGCGTCGGCATCTCCGGCTTCGGGCGCATCAACGGCCGCGAAGGTCTGCGCGAGTGCTGCAACGTCAAGACCATCGTCACCGACAAGCTGCCCATTCACCAAGGGCTCAGCTTCTACCCGATCCACAAAGCGACGTTTCCGCTCTTGCAGAACGTCATTTCGATCCTCTACGGACGTGGCGTCATGGCGCGCGTCAAAGGCTTGGCCGGCGTCGCCCGGTCGCTCTGGAGCATGCGATGAACCCCGAGCTGAACGCCCCGAACGCCAAGTCCGACGCGAAGCCCGAGGCCAAAATCGATACGAAGATCGACGGCAAAGGCGACGTCAAGGCCAAGTGGGCGACGACGATTCCGTGCTGGGATCCGGCCACCGGCGACAAGCTCGGCGACGCGCCCGTGCAGTCGCCCGACGAAGTGCGCGCCATCGTCGCCAACGCCCGTCGCGCGCAGGCGAGCTGGTCGCGCACGACGTTCGCCGAGCGCCGCCGCGTGCTCGGCCGCATGCTCGACTACATCCTCGATCACGCCGACGAATTGTGCCGCGTCATCGCGCAGGACGCGGGCAAGACGCTGGAGAACGCGCTCGTCGGTGAAGTGTGGCCGATCTGCGAAAAGCTGCGCCATACGATCGCGTCCGGTGAGCGCGACCTCTCGCCCGAGCCGGTGTCGTCGGGCCTGCTCGTGCACAAGCGGGCGACGATCGAGTACCAGCCGCTCGGCGTCATCGGCGTCATCTGCCCCTGGAATTTCCCGCTGCAGAACGTGCTCGGCCCGACCATCCCGGCGCTCATGGCCGGCAACGGCGTCGTCATCAAAGTCTCCGAGTGGGTCTCGTGGTCGGCCCCGCGCATCCAGGCCATCTTCGACGCCGTCCTGTCCGAGTGCGGCTATTCGACCGATCTCGTACGGATCATCACCGGTTATGCCGAGACCGGCGTCGCCTTGTGCGAGTCGGGCGTCGACAAGATCGTCTTCACCGGCTCCTTGCCGAACGGGCGCCGCGTCGCCACCCAGTGCGCCAAGACGCTCACGCCCGCCATCTTGGAGCTCGGCGGCAAAGATCCGATGATTGTCTGCGACGACGCCAACATCGAGCAGGCGGCGCACGCGGCCTTGGCCGGCAGCTTCATCGCGTCGGGCCAGATGTGCTTGGCGGCCGAGCGCATCATCGTCATGGATCGCGCGCACGATCTGTTCGTCGCCCGCGTCGTCGAGCTGGCCCGCGAGCTGCGGCAGGGCAATCCGCTCGGCGGCGACAAGGTCGACGTCGGCGCCATGACGATGCCGCAGCAGGTCGAGATCGTCGAGAAGCTGGTCGCCGACGCCATCGGCAAGGGCGCCAAGGCCGAGGTCGGCGGCGCGCGCGGTCTTGGCGATCGCGGCAGCTTCTTCTTGCCGACGGTGCTCACCGGCGTCAACCGCGACATGGCCATCGCCAAGGAAGAGACGTTCGGCCCGGTCATGTGCATCTTCCGCGTGCGCGACGACGACGATGCCGTCGCGCTGGCCAACGACACGCAATATGGCCTCGGCTCGACCGTGTTCTCGACCGATCACACGCGCGCCCGCCGCATCGCCGATCGGCTGCGCGCCGGCTCGACGGTCATCAACGACTTCGGCTTGGCTTACATGGCCAACGCCTTGCCGTTCGGCGGCGTCGGCGGCTCGGGCTACGGTCGCCTGAACGGACGCGAAGGCATCCGCGCGATGTGCAATCAGAAATCGGTCATGACCGATCGCCTGCCGCTGCACTTCCCGGTCAAGCTGTACCCGGTCGCCGACGGCGATTTCGGCCGCACCAAGGCCACCATCGAGCTGCTCTATCGCCGCAATGTGGGCGCACGCGTCGCCGCCGTCGTCTCGCTCGTGCGCGGCTTGTTCAAAAATTGAACAAGCCGTAGTCTACGAAACCCTACAGAAATCTGCATTTTTTGTGATCAGTTGGGCGTGATCGTGACGCTCGGCGGAGTACACTGTTCACAAAGATGTTGCGAAAGGCCGCCAAGCTCCACACGCCGGTTCCGCCTCCGGCGATCGTGTCCGCGCCCGAGGAGGTTCGCCTCTGGCTCGGCGTGCACGACAGCTCGCGCATCGAGTGGACGGCGGCGATCGCCTTGCCGGAGAAGGACGAGCGGCACTATCAGATCGAGTTCGACGTCGACATCCCGGCGACGCTGTTTCCCAGCCACAACGTCTGGGAGCATCTGCAGATCTTCACGCGGCTGCGCAGCCCGTCGGAAGACGGCCCGCTCGAGATCGAGCGCGACGACGCCGAAGAGCTGCGCCGCGACACGCTCGGCGTCGCCCATCGGTTGAAGCAGCTGAAGATGCGCTTCGAGCGCGCCTGCGTGGCGGCGGCGGCGACCACGCGCGAGCAGCCCGATCCGGAGCTGAGCGAGAACCTGACCGATATCGTCACCGCCGCGTTCGAGCTGACGGCCGAGATGCGCCGGCAGCTGCACGACGGCGCCGCGCCCGGCTTGACCGGCCTCGGTCGCGAGTGCCAGTTGGCCGACGAGTTCCTCTCGTATCAGCTGATCGACCTGTTGGCCGGTTGCGAGCGCGCGCTCGACGACATCGTGTGCGCGCCGACGTCGCGCGTGCGGGACGCGCATTGGGCCGAGGATCTGCGCTGCCTCATCGCCGAAGGCTTGGCCGAGGAGCTCGCGCATCGGCGCGGTCGCGACTACATCAACCCGCACGCCGACGTCCCGGCGGAGCTGGCGCAGTTCATCGAGCGCGCGTCGCGGCTGAAGAAGCACTTTCAGGACGTGCTCTACCTCGACGTCGAAGCCTATTTCATGGACTCGCGCATTCGCTATTACGTCATGGTCGTCGCGGCGGTGATCGCGGCCCTCATGTTCCTGGCGATTACGGCGCTGCCCAACTCGCCGACGACCCGCGGCGCGGTCAGCGTCGGCACGTTCCTGGCCGTGTTCGCGGCGGCGTATGCGCTGCGCGACGTCATCAAAGAGGCCGTGCGCGGCTGGATCACCGGCCGTTTGATGCGTCTGTACGGCCAGCGCGTCGTGACGTTGCGGCTGCCGCGCCGCATCGATCAGGCGCGCCGCGTGCTCCTCGAGACGCGCGAGACGTTCGACGTCGACGCGCTGTCGAACGCGTTTGCACGCGGTGACGAGCGGCCAGCGACGACAATAGACCCGTCGATTGGCCGGCCGCGCTCGGTCGTGCGCATGCATTTTCGCATGCGCGCCACGCTGCACCCGTCGCAGCCGCTGGCCGAGGCGCACATCGGCAGCATCAAGCACATCTTCCGCTACGACTTGAGCCCCATCTTCTCGCGGCTCGACAACGCCGTGAAGCAGGTGCCGGTGCTCGACGCCGGTCGCCGCGTGCGCTTCGCCGACGCGCCCAAGGAATATCGCTTCCCGGCGCGCATCTCGTTCCAGCCGTCCGACGGCGAGCGCATCGTGACGCGCGCCGACCTCGTCCTGTCCAAGCGCGGCATCGAGCGCATCGAGCCGCGCGCGTAACTTCGCAGCGATCGCCGCTGGCGTCTGCTAGTGTCTTTGGATGCCGACTGGGCGCGTGCTGATCGCGCTGTGGATCGTTTGCGCGGGCGTCGTCGCCTGGGTGTGGCTGCGACCGCTGCATGACGGGACGCTGCCGGGGCCGGTCACGCACGCTCCGCGCAAGGCGCGCCGCCTCGACCCGACCGCGGCGCCGCTGGCGCAGCCCGAGGACGAGCCGGTCGCCGAAGAGCCGGTCGCGGCGCCGGTCGCCTCCGGCCCGCCCGAGATGCCGAGCCGGCAAGATCTCGAAGGCACGATGCTCAAAGTCTCGCAGCATGTGCTCTCGTCCTGCCGCGACGTCGAGCAGTTCGCCGGGCTGTTGACGGTGCGCCTCGTCATCGCGCGCAGCGGCAACGTGCAGTCGCTGCAGGTGCAGCCGCCGGCGGCCGAGACGCGGACGGCCGAGTGCGTGAAGCATGCGCTGCATGGCCTGTCGTTCCCGCGTTTCCGCGGCACCTACGCGCCGACGATCGAGTGGACCTACCCGTTCCTGTTCGAAGATCGCACGGCGGCGCACGCCGATCCGGCGCTGCCGAAGTAGCCGGCTAGCGATTCGTCGCGGGCGGCTCGAGCTCGCGGACGCGCTTGCGCAGCTGTCCGAGCCGCAACGCCGTCAACACCAAGCCCACCGCGAGCAGGAAGATGACGAGCAGCCCCGACGTCGCCAGCGTCGCCGCCATCGTCTTCGAGTCGCGCGCCACGCGCAGCGGGCCGACGCGCTCGAGGAGCGGCTCCGTCGGATCGGCCGCGCCGCCCGTGCGCACGACGCTGACGTCGGCCGCTTGCATGCCGGGCACGGCGCCGGCCACGATCTTCTGCACGTCGCCGTCGGCCAACGACAACGCGCCCGCGGCTTTGAGCAGCACCGACGCCGTCGGTCGCGCATGCTCGGCCGCGCCCACGAGCGGCTCCTCGGCCGGCAACGCCAGATGCACGCGCGCGCCGACGACGCCGGGCACGCCTTCCAGCGTCCGCTCGAGCTCGGCCGCCAGCGCCGCGCCCAAACGCGCGCGATCTTCGGTCGCCGACGGCAACAGCGACGACGCGGCGAACGTATCGGCCAAGCCATGCTGCTCGCGCCGCGGCAGATCGCGCGCGTCCAAGAGGGCGAACGCGCGGCCCGCTTCCCCGCGCGCGACGACGATCTTGTAGGCGTCGTTCGCGCCCTCTTCGGCCACTTTGTCGGCGGCGACCCCGGCCGCTTCCAGCACCGCGGCGACGCGATTGGCCTGCCGCTCATCGAGGCCGTGCTCGAGCTCGACGCTGCAACCGGTCGTCCACACGGCGAGCGCGCTCAGAATTGATGCGTAACGCGCTGCTTTCATGTACATCGATAATATTCTCAGTGGCGCCGATTCGCTGCTGTTATCGTCCGCTATATAAGGAGTTTCATATGCGCGTTCTGCGGTGGATCTTGTTCGTGACGCTCGTCGGTGGCGGTGTGGCGCGGGCGGACTTCAAGAACCTGCAGGTGCTGCCGAAGACGATCTCGAAAGACGATCTCAAGGCGCTCATGAAGGCGCAGACGAAGGCGCTCGGCGTCGAGTGCGATTTCTGCCACGACACGCCCGACATGGCCTCGGACAAGAACGAAGCCAAAGGGGTCGCGCGCAAGATGATGCAGATGACGCAGCTGATCAACGACAAGTGGATCAAAGGCGTCGTCGACCATCCCGAGAAGCACCTGATCACCTGCGGCACCTGCCACCAGGGCCACAACTCGCCGCCGGCCGGTCCCGAGGTCACGAAGAAGTAAACGCGCGTTTACTTCTCGGTCAGCGGCGCGCGCGCGGCTTGGCGATGACGCGCGCGCCTTCCGGGCTGACCGCCGTTTGCCGCAGATTCTGCTTGAGGAGATCGATGGCGCGGGCGTGCAGCCGCGACGACCACGACTTCGACAGCCCCATCATTTTGCCCACTTCTTCCAGCGGCCGATCTTCGAAGTAGTAGAGCTGCAGGAGCTTGCGCTCTTTTTCCGGCAGCTTCGCCAGCGCCTGCTCGACGGCGTAGTCGCGCTCTTTGTGCTCCATCGCCAGCTGCGGCGCGGCGGCGGTGCCGATGGCGACGTCGCCCGAGTCGGCGTGCGGATCGATCGACGTGACGAAGATGGCCGCGACGCCGCCGAGCGCTTCGGCCAAGTGGCGCATCTCGTCCTCGAGGTTGACGGCGCCGTTGGCAGGCGGCTCGCTCGCCGCCGCGCCCGCTTCGCGCTCGGCCAGGTTCGCCAAGTAGGTCGCGGCGCGCTCCTCGAAGCGCAGGCGCTGATATTCGTGCCGCGGCAGCCAGCCCATCGCGCGCAGCCCGTCGAACATGGCGCCGCGCACGCGATAGTAGGCGAAGGTCTGAAAGCCGACGCCGTGCTTGCGATCGTAGCGCTCGGCCGCCTCGAGCAGGCCCTGCATGCCGTAGTTGTAGAGATCGTCGAACTCGATCTCGCGCGGCAGCTGCTCTTTGATTTTGCCCGCGATCGAGCGCACGAACGGCACGTTGCCATCGACCAGCTGCTGCCGCTCCTTCGCCGACAGGCGCATCCGCGACATCTTACCGATGCATGCTAGGCTTTACCAACATGGCCAAGGACTACAAATGTCCGGCGTGCGACAACGCCGTCGATCGCAACGCCACGGTCTGCTCAAACCCCGTGTGCCGCGCGGAGCTCGCCTTCTGCTCGCACTGCCGCGACGTCACGACCTACACGCTCGCGGAGAAGGGCGAAGGCCGCATGCACCGCGACAAGTTCAAGTGCGCGCGCTGCGAGCGGTTGGGCGTCAAATGCATCAACTGGCTGGCCGGCGGCTACTGCAACGGCTTGGCCCGCGCCGACGCTGACTCCAAGCTCGGCAAGCCGTTGTGCTCGGCCTGCAACGACAAGTTCGGCGAAGTGGGGCGGTCGGTCATCAGCTGGTCCCTCATCGGGATGTTCGGCCGCGTTCTCAAACCCAAGGGTTAGGCCTCCGAATGGCGCTCCGCACTCGGCTGTCCGAAGACGAAGCCGCCGATCTCTTGGCCGACTACGGTCACGAGCTGGAGGCGCTGACGCCGCTGCCGGCGCACGGCACGGTGAATTCCAACTTTCGCGTGCGCGCGTCCGGTCGCGACTGGTTCTTGCGGCTGAACGAAGGCAAGACCGACGCCGACGTGCACAACGAGGTCGCGCTCATCGACCGGCTGCGCGCCGCCGATGTGCCGACGCCGTTTGTCGTGCGCACGCCCGATGGTCGCGCCGTCTTGCGCGCGGCCGAGCGGCCGGTGACGCTGTTTCCGTGGCTGCACGCGCGCGAGGCGTCGCCGAAGCCGCTCGACCCGACGACGGTGCGCATCGCCGGCCAGGCGCTCGGGCGGCTGCACCGCGCCGGCTGGGGCATGAAGGCCGAGTCGCTGCCGCGCAACCACTACAGCCTCGACGAGCTGGAGCGGCGCGTCGAGTCGTTCGCCGACGATCTGCGCGTCGCCGACTTCGTCACGCCGCTGCGCCACGAGCTGTCGCTGGCGCGGCGACGGCAGCCGTCGGTGAGCGGGCTCATCCATCAAGATCTCTTCCCCGACAACGTGCTCGTCGATGATGTGGGCGCGCTCGTGGCCGTGCTCGACTTCGAGCAGGCGACGTTCGGGACGCTCGTCTATGACGTCGCGGTCGCGCTCAACGCCTGGTGTTGGACGGGCACGACCATCCATCGTCCGGCGGCGGATGCGCTCTTGGCCGCCTACGAGTCGTTGCGGCCGCTCGAAGGGCGCGAGCGCAATCGGCTCATCGAAGAGGCGCGGCTGGCAGCGGCGCGCTTTGCCATCACGCGCATCACCGACGTGTTTCTGCCGGCAAACGTCGATCCCGACCTGCGGAAACGCAAGGATTTCCGCGATTACATACGTCGCCTCGAATATTGGTGCCACGCGTAAACGATACGGGCTCGCGCATTTACGCGGATTCGGCAGTTTGTTGCGCGCCGGTGCTCGCGTCTGCGCGGTTGACGCGATAAGGCATAGATTCTGCCCGTTTCAATGATAGATTCGCCGCGTGGCCACCGAAGAAGACCGTCTGGCCGACGAGCTGGCGTCGCTGAGGCTCGATCGCAGCACAACGCGTCGCGCCCCGGTGCGCATGCGCGCCGTCGCAGACACTCCCATCAGCAGCAACAACAACGATCGCGCGAGCCGAGTCGATAGTCGGCGGCGCGGCTTTCCCACCGGGATATTGGTGGTCTTGGCGCTCGTCGCGCTCGGCGTAGGCGGCTTTTTCGTCTATCGCGAAGGCTCGGGGCGCTTCTTGGCCACCGACGTCGACGTGGGCGCGGTGACGCTGATGTCGCCCGCGCAGTCGGACGTGACGCTGGTGGCGACGGGCTACGTCTTCGCGCGCAAGAAGGCGACGGTGGCGCCGAAGACGACCGGCCGGCTCGCCAAGCTCTACGTCGACGAGGGCTCGGTCGTCAAAGAGGGGCAGCTCATCGCCGAGCTGGAGTCGGCCGATGCGCAGGCGGCGCTGGCGCAGACGCGCGCCGACATCGCCGCCGCGCGCGCCAAGGTGACGCGCGCCGGCTCCGACGTCACCGACACCACGACGCGCTCCAAGCGCGCCGACGATCTCAGCCAAAAGCAGGCCGGAACGCGCGCCGACGCCGATGACGCGCGCGCGCGGCTCGACGCGGCCAAGACGACGCTGGCCTCGGCGCAAGCGGACGTCAAAGCGGTGGAGGCGCGCCAGGATTCGATGAACGTGGCGCTCGAGAACACCAAAGTCCGCGCGCCGTTCGCGGGCACGGTCATTCGCAAGCTGACCGAGATCGGCGAGTTCATTCCGCCGCAGTCGCCGGGCGTCGTGCAGCTGGCGTCGCTCGACGACTTGGAAGTGCAAGCGGACGTCGCCGAAGCGCAGTTTCACAAGGTGAAGATGGGGACGCCGGCCGAGATCATCCTCGACGCCTTCCCCGACAAGCGCTTTCGCGGCCGCGTGACCGACTTGCGGCCGATGGTCGATCGCTCGAAGGCGTCGGTGACCGTCAAGGTCCGCTTCGTCGACCCGTCGGACGGCGTGCTGCCGGACATGGCGGCCAAGGTCAGCTTCCTGTCGAAGGCGCTCGACGACGCGGCGCTCAAGGCCGCGCCCAAGCTCATCGTGCCGTCGGACGCCGTCGTCGAGCGCAACGGGCAGCACGTCGTCTTCACCGTCGAGGAAGAGCACGCCCACGCGCTGCCGGTCACGATCAAAGGGCCCTTCGGCGCGCCCGGATCGGGCGAGCTCGAATTGAGCGACGGCCCGGCGACGGGCACGCGCGTCATCCGCCATCCCGACGAGCAGATCCGCGAAGGCGTGAGCGTCAAGGAGAAGAAGAAGTGAGCGAGCGCGAGCGAGCGAGCGTGCCAGCCGATCGATTGGGCCGCTCACGGGGCGCCGAAGAGGTGGCCCGGTGAGCGAGGCTGAAGCGGTCAAAGAGCCGATCATTCGGCTGCGCGGCGTGCGCAAAGTCTACATGCGCGATCAGCAGTCGATTCCGGTCTTGCAAGGCATCGATCTCGACATTCCCGACGGCAGCTTCGAGGCGCTCATGGGTCCGTCGGGCTCGGGTAAGACGACGCTGCTCAACCTCATCGCCGGCATCGACAACGCCTCGGCGGGCTCGGTGGAGGTGGCCGGCACCGACTTGACGCGGCTGTCGGAGGGCGATCTGTCGTCCTGGCGCGCGAGCAATATCGGTTTTATTTTCCAGTTTTATAATCTGTTACCGGTATTCACCGCGTTCCAGAACGTCGAGCTGCCGCTGCTGTTGACGAACCTCAACAAGGCCGAGCGCAAGAAGCGGGTGGAGACGGCGTTGCGCGTCGTCGGGCTCGAAGATCGCATGGACCACTATCCGCGTCAGCTGTCGGGCGGGCAGGAGCAGCGCGTGGCCATCGCCCGCGCCATCGTCACCGATCCGACGATCCTCGTCGCTGACGAGCCGACGGGTGATCTCGATCGCAAGAGCGCCGAGGAGATCTTGAAGCTGCTCGATCTCCTGCATCGTAAGTTCAATAAGACGATCGTCATGGTGACGCACGACCCGGCGGCGGCGCAGGCGGCGGGCGTCATTCGCCGGCTCGACAAAGGGCAGCTGCTCGCCGACTCGTCGCAAGGCCCGCATCGCTAGCACATGAGTTATTTCTTACTGATATTCAAAAGCGCGTTTCGTAATCGGTTACGGACGCTTTTGACGTCGGTGGGCGTGGCCATCGCCATCGTCGCGTTCCTGTTCCTGCGCACCTTCATCGGCGCTTGGTACAACGGGCTCGAGGGCGCGCAGTCGGACCGCGTCATCGTGCGCAACAAGATCTCGATCACCTTCCCGATGCCGCTCAGCTACGTCGACAAAGTGCGCAACATCGTCGGCGACAAGGGCGTCGTCTCCTACGAAAACTGGTTCGGCGCCACCTACGCCAAGGACGAGCACGGCTTCTTCGCCAACCTCGCCTGCGACGACGACATCTTCAAGATGTACCCCGAGCTCGAGGTCTCGCCCGAAGCGTGGAAGGCGTACGTCGAGGATCGCCAGGGCGCCATGATCGGTCCGCACTTGGCCGAGAAATACGGCTGGAAAGTCGGCGATCGGGTGACGCTGACGGGCACGATCTTCCCCGGCAATTGGGACTTCAACGTGCGCGCCATCTACGACTCCTCGGCGCGCAGCATCGACAAGTCGACGCTCTATTTCCACTGGAAATACATGAACGAGAAGCTCGACGACAGCCGCAAGGACAACGTCGGCCTCATCTTCGTCAAGGTCAACGACCCGGGCCAGTCGAGCGCGCTGCAAGTGGCCATCGATCGCAACTTCGCCAACTCGCTGGCCGAGACGCGCACCGAGAGCGAGAAGGCGTTTCAGCTCGAGTTCCTGTCGATGGCGTCGGCGCTCGTGGGCGCGATTCAGATCATCTCCGGCGTCGTGCTCGTCATCCTGATGCTCATCTTGGCCAACACGCTGGCCATGGCGACGCGCGAAAGAACGACGGAATACGCGGTCATGCGCGCCATCGGCTTTCACCCGCGGCACATCGTCGGCATGGTCCTCGGCGAAGGATTCATCATCGCGCTCGTCGGTGTGCTCATCGGCGTGACCTTGGCGGCGCCGGTCATCAAGTTCTCGGGGCAGATGCTGGAGAAGCAGATGGGCGGGCTCATGAGCGGCTTCGACCTGCGCTTGGAGCCGGTGCTGCTCTCGGTCGGCGTGGCGCTGGTGCTCGGCATGATGGCGGCGGCGCTGCCGGCGTGGCGCGCGGGCAAGCTCAAGATCGTCGACGCCTTGCGACGGGTCGAATAACGATGGCGCTCATCCTCAAGCTGGCGACGATGATCGTGGGCGCGCTCATCGGCGGCACGGTCATCAGCCTCATCCTCGGGCTCATCGGCTCGCTGGTGGTGACGACGGTGCTCGGCCTCTCGCTGCTCGGCCGGCGCGATTGGGTGCCGCTCGTGTACAACGTGCGCTCGCTCGGCGTGCGCCGCTGGACGACCGGCGTGACGGCGTTCGGCCTGGCGCTGGTCGTGTTCGTGTTCACGACGGTGCTGATGCTGGCGTCGGGCGTGCGCGAGACGTTGAAGGCGACCGGCCAGCCCAACAACGCCAAGATCATCCGCAAAGGCTCGCAGAACGAGCTGCAGTCGGGCCTCTTGCCCGAGCATTTACGGCTGTTGTCGGCGTCGCCGGAAGTGGCGCCGGGCCTCGACGGCAAGCCGCTGGTGTCGCCCGAGCTCGTCGTGCTCATCTTCGCGGTCAAGGCGCACGGCGCCGGCGAAGAGGACGGCACCAACGTCAACGTGCGCGGCGTCGGTCCGGGCGCGCTCGAGCTGCACCCGCCGAAACATTTGGAGGGGCGTATGTTTCGCCCCGGCACGTCGGAGATCGTCATCGGCAAGGGGCTGCAAGGGCGCTTTCGCGGCATGCAGCTGGGCGAGACGACGCGTTTTGCGCGCCGCGACTGGACCGTCGTCGGCGTCATGGACTGCGGCGGCTCCGCCTACGACTCCGAAGTTTGGGGCGACGTCGACCAGTTCATGGACGCCTTCGCGCGCCGCCCGTCGGTGTCGTCGCTGACGATGCGGCTGCGCGATCCGAAGCTCCTGTCGGCGCTGCAGGCGCGGCTCGAGTCCGATCCCAACTTGTCGACGCTGGAAGCGAAGAGCGAGGTCGACTATTGGGCGGCGCAGTCCGAGCAGTTCTCGCTCTTCGTGCGCTTCTTGGGCGTGTTCGTGGCCGTCATGTTCTCGGTCGGCGCCGCGTTGGGCGCGATGATCACGATGTACGCGCAGGTCGCGGCGCGCACGCGCGAGATCGGCACCTTGCGCGCGCTCGGCTTTCGGCGGCGCGCCGTCCTGGTGTCGTTCGTGGCCGAGTCGGTGATCCTCGGGCTCATCGCCGGCGTCATCGGTGTGTCGTGCGCGTCGGGCATGCAGCTGGCGACGTTCACGACCATGAACTTCCAGACGTTCAGCGAGGTCTCGTTCCGCTTTCACATGTCGGGCGGCATCGTGGCGGCGGCGATCGGCTTCGCGTTCACGATGGGCTTCGCCGGCGGCTTCTTGCCCGCGCGGCGCGCCGCCATGTTGCCGATCGTCCGCGCCACCCGCGGCGGCTGACGTCAGCGATCGCGACGGCAGAGCACGACGGCGGTGTCGTCGTGCAGCGCGCCCGAACGCAGCCGCACGCGGATAGGTGACCGCCAGCTGGGTGGCGGACGTCCAGCGTCGGGGCGGCGCCGTGGTTGTCGTCGGCGATGAAGACGTTGCCGCCCTCCTTGGGCTGCTGCGCGGTGGGGATGACCGACAGCTGCGTCGAGAAGCCGGTGGTGGCGTCGCAGTCGCGCTCGAAGAGCACGGCGGTGCGGACGCCGTCGGGAGACGTCAACGCCGTGATGAGCAGGTTGCCGCACGCGCCCGACGATCCGCTGCAGCCTGCCAGTGATCCGGTGATGCACCAGGCGAGACCGATGACAGCCAACGCGATTCTCAGGTCATCTCCCGGGCCGATTCCGATTATTCGCGGGCGAGGGGGAAGAGCACGCGGGCGCCGGTGCGCGGGTGGACGCCGGTGGCGACGTCGACGTCGAAGGCGGCGCGGATGCGCGCTTCGGTGAGCACGTCGTCGACGCTGCCGACGATGGCGGGAGCGCCCGGCGACAAGAGCGCGACGCGCGTGCACCAGCTGGCCGCGAGGTTGAGATCGTGCACGACGACGGCGATGGCGGCGCCGGCGCGTCGACGGGCATCGAGCAGCCGGAACAGATCGAGCTGGTGGCGCAGATCGAGCGCCGCGGTGGGCTCGTCGAGCACGAGCACCGGCGTGTCCTGCGCCAGCGCCCGCGCCAAGAGCACGCGCTTGCGCTCGCCGCCCGACAGCTCGCCGAGCGGGCGGTCGGCGAGCGCGAGGACGCCCGTGTCGCGCATGGCGGCTTCGGCGGCGGCGACGTCGGCGGCGCGCTCGAAGCCGAGCACACCCAAGCGCGCGCGCCGGCCCATGAGCACGACCTCGAGCGCGCGAAACGGGAACTCGAGCGGCTCGTCCTGCAGCACCGCGGCGACGAGGCGGGCGCGCTCGCGCGGCGGCAGCGACGTCAGGTCGCGCTCGCCGACCAAGACGCGACCGGCTTGCGGCGCGACCAGCCCGAGCATGAGGCGCGCCAGCGTCGACTTGCCGGCGCCGTTGGGACCGACGATGCCGACGAGCTCGCCGGCGTCCAGCGTCAGCGTCAGATCGCGTAACAGCGGCGCGCCGTAAGCGTACGAGACGTTGGCGCAGCGGATCAGGGATGCACCAGCTTGGCCAGCTGCTCGATGCCGTCGACGAGCCGCGGTCCCGGGCGAAACAGCAGATCGCCGTCGAGCGCGTGCAGGCGATGGTTGCGCACCGCCGGCAGCGTCGTCTGCGTCTCCAGCGGCGACAGCGACGGCGCCTGCGCGTGCGAGCCGACGACGATGACCTCGGGCGCGCGCGCCAGCAGCCGCTCGAGGCTGTATTGCGGATAGGGCACGGGCGAGTCGCCGGCCACGTCGTCACCGCCGGCGACGCGGATGGCTTCGTCGACGAAGGTGTGGCCGCCGGCGACGGTGAGCGGCTCGGTCCAGACGACGACGAGCGTGCGCGGCCGCGGCTTGCCGGCGACCGCTTGGGCGACGGCGGCGAGGCGCGCGCGACCGTCGGCGACCAGCTTGGCGGCGGCGTCCGCTCGGCCGACGGCGGCGCCGACCGACGTCAGGTCGCGCCAGACGTCGTCGAGCGTCTCGACGTGGCTGACGACCACGCGTAAGCCGAGCTTCTGCAGCTGCTCGACGAGCTCGCGCGTGTTGGCCGACTCGGCCGCGAACACGACGTCGGGCCGCAGCGCTAGAATGCGCTCGACGCTCGGCGCCAGCTCGTTGCCGACGCGCGGCAACGTGCGCGCGGCCGGCGGATAGTCGCTGAACTGATCGACGCCGACGATGCGCTCGCCGGCGCCGAGCGCGAACAGGACCTCGGTCGTCGACGGCGCCAGCGAGACGATGCGGCGCACGGGCGCGTCGGCCGGCGCCGGCCGGCGTTCGTGATGGCAGCCGAGCAGCAAGATCGCGACGAAAATCGGGACTGAGCGCATCACCAAGCACCCTCGGCGCCACGACGACGCAAGATGACGAGAAAGAGCGGGGCGCCGACGAGCGCGGTCAGCACGCCGACGGCGGGCTCGGTGCCGACGACGAGGAAGCCGAGCCGCGCCGCCGCGTCGGCGAGCACGAGGAAGGCCGCGCCGCCGAACAGCGCCGCCGGTAACAAGCAGGCGATGGTCGGCGCCGACGAGCCGGCGCAGCGCGTGCGGCACGACGATGCCGACGAAGCCGATCGGTCCGGCGAACGCGACCGCCGCCGCCGTCGCCAGCGACGCCGCCAGGAACACGATGCGACGGGCGCGGGCGACGTCGACGCCGACCGAGCGCGCCGCTTCGTCGCCGAGCGCCAGCACGTTCAAGTCGGCCGCCGTCAGCGCCAGCGCCGCCAAGGCCACCGCCAAGTAGACCGCGAGCACGCCGACGCGCGCGCCGTCGGCGACGCCGAGCGCGCCGACGAGCCAGCCGAGCGTCTCGGCGACGGCGTGCGGCGACATCCACGTGCGCAGGCCGAGGACGAGCGCGCCGGCGAGCGCGTTGACGACGACGCCGGCGAGCAGCGCCAGCTGCGGCACGAGCTGCCCGCGCGCCCGGCCGAACGCCAGCACCGCGCCGACGGCGACGAGCGCGCCGCCGAACGCCCACGCCGGTCGCGTCCACGCGCCGAGCGCGCCGGCGCCGCCGAAGAGCGCCGCCGCCGTGCCCGCGACCGCCGCGCCGCCCGAGACGCCGAGCACGTAAGGATCGGCCAGCGGGTTACGCAAGAGCGCCTGAAACGCCACGCCCGACGCCGACAGCGCGGCGCCGACGAGCGCGCCCAGCAACACGCGCGGCCCGCGCGCGCCAAAGAGGATGGCGGCATCGAGCGACGCGCGGTCACCGAAGGCGCGCCCGAAGTCGACGCGCTCGACGCCGACGGCCAGCGACGCCGCGACCGCCAGCGCCGCCAACAGCGCCGACGTAAGCGTCACCAGCACCACCCGTCGCGGCGTGGCGCGCGTCCTCGACCACGCGTGCATGCGCCATGGTACATATCACGCGCCATGCGTACCTTCCTCGTCGCCGTGCAGCTGTTGACGCGGCTGCCCGTGCGGCTCGGGTCGGCGCCGTCGGAGCGCGAGCTCGGGTGGGCGGCGGCGTGGTTCCCGCTCGTCGGTGCCGGCGTGGGCGCGTGCGCGGCCGGCGCGTTCTGGCTGACGACCTGGGCGCACTTGCCGTCGCTGGCGGCGTGGGCGGCGCTGGGCGCGGCGGTCGTGGCCACGGGCGGCTTCCACGAGGACGGGCTGGCCGACTGCGCCGACGGCCTCTTCGGCGGTCACGATCCGGCGCGCCGCTTGGCCATCATGCGCGACTCGCGGCTCGGCAGCTACGGCGTGCTGGCGCTGGTGTTGACGCTGGGCGCGCAAACGGCGGCGGTCGGCGCGCTGCCGCCGTCGCTGGCGCTGCGCACGATCGTGGCCGCGCACGCGCTCGGTCGCGCCGCGGCGCTGCCGTTGACCGCGCTGCCGTACGCCCGCGCCGAAGGCGGCCTCGGCAGCTCGCTGGCGCAAAAGGTGCCGCCGGCGGCGTTGGCCTTGGCGCTCACGACGGGCGCGTTGTCGCTGCTGCTCTTGCCGTGGCTTCCGGCGCTGTTGGCGGCGGGCGTCGCGGCCGTGGTCGTCTGCTTGGCCGCGCGGCGCTTTCGGCGCGACTTGGGCGGCGTCACCGGCGACGCGCTCGGCGCCGTCGTCAAGCTGACGGAATTCGCCACCTACGTCGTCGCCGCGGCCTGGGCAGCGCGGCCATGATCGAGCGTGTGTCGAGCAGCCGCTACATCGTCGTCACCGGTGGCGCGCGCTCGGGCAAGAGCCGTTTTGCCGAGGCGCGCGTCGCCGAGTTGGCGCCGGCCGGACCGTGGCTCTACCTCGCGACCGCCGAAGCCGGCGACGACGAGATGCGCGACCGAATCGCGCGGCATCGGCAGCGCCGCGGCCGATTGTGGCGCACCGTCGAAGCGTCGCGCGACGTGGCCGGCTCGCTCAGCGGCGACCTGGGCGGCGCCCAAGCCGTGCTCATCGACTGCGCGACCTTGTGGCTGTCGAACCGGCTGTTCGACGGGCTCGGCGACGACGCCATCCTCGCCGAAGCCGACGCCATCGCCGCCGCCGCCCGCGCCGCGCCGGTGCCGGTCCTCATCGTCACCAACGAAGTCGGCGCCGGCATCGTGCCCGACAACGCGCTGGCGCGCCGCTTTCGCGACCTCGCCGGCTTGGCCAATCAGCGGCTGGCCGCCGTCGCCGACGAGGTGGTCTTGGTCGCCTGCGGATTGCCGTTGCGGCTTCGCTGAATCGGCGCTTGACGCTGTCGCATATAGAAGCGTAAGAACAGCCTAAGTTATAGATAACCGACAACCGAATAGCGCCTCGAAGGCAGGGAAGCCGGTCGCAAATCCGGCACGGTCCCGCCACTGTAGACGGTTCGCCGGCTCGACAATGCCACTCGTCAGCGACGGGGAAGGCCGAGCTTGCCAGAGCGAGAGCGCTCTTGGCCGTGAGTCAGGAAACCTCCTTCGAGCGCGTCGCTTTCAGATTCTCCGGAGGAGAGAAGCTGAGCAATCCGTCGCCCATTGGTCTCGCCATCGTCGTCATCGGTCACGGCAGCCGCGAAGCGGCCGCCAACGTCGAGCTGCAGGCGCTCGTCGACGGCTGGGCCGCACGCCGCGCTCCCGGCGCCGACGTGACGCTCGGCTTCGTCGAGCTGGCGCAGCCGACGGTGGCCGACGCGCTCGCCGCCGCCGCGCGCACGCACACCGAAGTCGTGGCGTTGCCGCTGTTTCTGTTCACCGCCGGCCACGTCAAGAACGACCTGCCGTTGGCGCTCGCCGCCGCGCGCGCGCAATTTCCCGACGTCAAGCTGACGAGCACGCGGGCGCTCGGCGTGCAGCCGGCGCTGGCGGAGCTGTCGTGGGCGCGCGCGCTCGCCGTCGCGCCCGAGCTGGCCGACGCCGCGGCCGCCAAGAAGTCGGCGCTGCTCGTCGTCGGGCGCGGCTCGAGCGATCCCGACGCCAACGGCGACTTCGTCAAGCAGACGCGCCTCGTCGGCGAAGGGCGCGGGCTCGGCGTCGTCGAGCCCGCGTTCTTGGGCATCACGCAGCCGTCGGTCGACGAGGCGCTGGAGCGACTGGCGCGCGCGCGGCCCGAGCGCATCGTCGTCGCGCCCTATCTTTTGACAGCCGGGCGGCTCATCGAGAAGCTGCGCGGGCAGCTGGACGCGTTTCATGCGCGCTATCCGTGGATCGCGGTGGCGCTGGCGGCGCATCTCGGCGCCGACGCGCGCTTGGAGGCGCTGCTCGACCAGCGCGTCAACGAGGCGCGCTTCGGCGCCGAGCCGCTCGCGTGCGACGGCTGCCAATACCGCGCACCGCTGCCCGGCAAAGAGCGCAACGTCGGCGGCCTGCGCGCGCTCTTGTGGAGCCTGCGCCACACCTTCACCCACGCCCAGGCGGCGCCGCACGTGCACGCGCACAAGCCGCTCCAGAAGCACGTGCTGGTTTGCGTCAACGCCGATTGCGCCGAGCGCGGCTCGGTCGGGCTCGTCGACGAATTGCGCCGCAAGCTGAAGGACGCGGGCCACAACCGCGAGATCAAGATTACGAAGACGTCGTGCATGGGCCGCTGCGGCGAAGGGCCGACGGTGGTCGTCTATCCCGACGGAATCTGGTATCGCGGCGTCATCGCCGCCGATGCCGACGAGCTGGTGCAGGAGCATCTGCTGGGCGATCGGTTGCTCGCTCGGCTCGTCGACAACATCATGCAGTAAGCGAGGAGACACGAAAAATGGCTTGTCACGAAGTAGCGGCGCTGCGGCTCGGGCTCATGAACGTCCTCGGCATCGTCGACGAGGCGGAGAAGCAGCACGAGCTGGCGGAGCTGGGCGCGGCGGCGACGCAGCCGGGGCCGATTCGCTCGTTGGCCAACGCGCGCGACTTGGGCGAGCTGCGCCGGCTGTACGAGACGTCGCTGGCGGGCCTGGGCGAGACGGTCGCCAAGACCGCCGCCGACGATCCGAAGCTGCCGTACCTGCGCTCGCTGCTCATCTTGACGAAGAAGGTCGAGCTCGAGCTGGCCAATCAGACGGAGATGATGAGCCGCTTTTATCGCGATCTCGAGGAGCTCCACGACTACGTGCACGAGATCTACCCGGCTCCGGGAGATTAGCGCGGTGGCGCAGCAGAAGACGGCGCGGATCGCGCATGTGCTCGACCTGTCGGAGACGACGCGCCTCGTCGAGCTGGAGCCCGAGGAGTCGCTCGACTTCGTCGGCGGGCAGTACATCATCATCAACTCCGGCATCGAGCTGCCCGACGGCAAGCTGGCCAAGCGGGCCTACTCGTTCGTGTCGGCCGATGCGCGCCAGGAGCGCCTGGTGCTGGCGGTCAAGCGCGTCGGGCCGGCGTCGAAGTGGATGCACGAGCGCTCGGTCGGCGACGAGGTGCCGTTTTCGGGGCCGTGGGGCAAGTGGCTGGCCGACGACGCGCGGCCGCGGCGCACGCTGGTCTTGGCCACCGACACCGGCATCACGGCGGCGCTGGGGCTGATTCGCGGGCGCGCCTTTGCGCCGCAGCTGACGACGGTGGAGCTGATGTGGCTCGTCGAGAGCGAGCGCTATTTCCTGCCCGACGCCTTCGTCCAGGCGGCGCTGCCGCAGGGCGTGTCCTATCGGCAGGAGCTCGTGCCCGCCGTCGGTCACGCCGATCGCGTGAGCGCGGCCGTCAATTGGGCGCGCGCGCTGGTCGCCGAAGCGGGCGTCTTCGAGAGCGTCTTTCTCGTCGGTGACGGCGCGGCCATCTATCCCGTGCGCGACGCGCTCGGCGCGAGCGAGGCCAAGCTCGAGTCGTTCTTCAACAACCCGGCCAAGAAGTCGGCATGATCGACGCGCTGCGGGCGGCACTGGCGGAGCCGGACGCGCGCGTCGTCGTGCGCACGCCGTCGGCGATCTGCGAGCTGCCAGGGCCGTTGCCGCTGCGCGCGGGCGACGAGTGGCTGACGGTCGGTCAGGAGGGCCAGCCGCACATCCATTTACGCGCCCTAGACCTCCACGCGCTTGCCTTCGCCGCGCCCGATGACGGCAACGTCGCTCTCGAAGTCGTGGATGCGGCGGGTGCGCGCGTCGTGCGCGTGGCCTTCGCGCGCACCAACCCGGCCAAGGCCGAGTGCGATCACGCGCGCCGGGCGGTCGTCATCGCGCGGTACGGCGATGGAGCCTAAGCCAGCCGATGCAAAACCGGCCGCCGAAGGCGGAGCCGAAGGTGCGCGGCACCCGCACGGGGTTCACGACCGGCGCCTGCGCGGCGGCGGCGGCCAAGGCGGCGACGCGGCTGCTCGTGCGCGGCGAGCCGATGACGGCCATCGAGACGACGCTGCCCAATCGTGACCGCGTGACGTTCGCGCTCCATCGCTGCGAGCAGGCGGTCGTCGCCGGCGTGGCGCGCGCGACCTGCAGCATCATCAAAGACGCCGGCGACGATCCCGACTGCACCCACGGCGCCGAGCTCGTCGCCACCGTCGAGTTGCGCGTCGAGCCCGGCATCGAGCTGCGCGGCGGCGCCGGCGTGGCGACGGTGACCAAGCCCGGCCTCGGCCTCGACGTCGGCGGCCCGGCGATCAACCCGGTGCCGCGCCGCAACATCAGCGACATGGTGCAAGAAGAGCTGGTCGAGCGCGGCGGCGGCGCGGTCGTGACGGTGAGCGTGCCGGGCGGCGAAGAGATGGCGCTCAAAACGCTGAACGCGCGGCTCGGGCTCATCGGCGGCATCTCGATCTTGGGGACGACCGGCATCGTCAAGCCCTACTCGACGGCGGCTTACAAAGCCTCGGTGGTGCAGGCGATCGACGTGGCGCACAAGCGCGGCATCACGGAGCTGGTGCTGACGACCGGCGGCAAGTCGGAGGCCTACGCCATGCAGCTGTACCCGCGCTTCGTCGAGGAGGCGTTCATCCAAGTGGGCGACTTCATCGGCACCGGCGTCAAACACTGCGCGCGCCGCGGAGTCGAGCGCGCCATCGTCGTCGGCATGATGGGCAAGCTGTCGAAGATGGCCAACGGCAAGATGCAGACGCACGCCGCCGGCTCGGAAGTAAACATGGGGTTACTTGCGGAGCTGGCGGCGGAGCTGGGCGCGCGCGACGAGGTCGTGGCCGAGATCCGCGCGGCCAACACGGCGCGACACGTGCTCGAGCTGTGTCAGCGCGAGGGTTTGACGGGCGTGACGACGCGGGTGTGCAAGCGCGTCGCCGAAAACTGCGCGGCGCACGCCGGCGGCCGCCTCGACGTGCACGCGCGCCTCGTCGACTTCAACGGAACGTTATTGGGGAGCTGGCCAGAATGAGCGAGCGTAGGCGAGCGAGAGTGAGCGTCCGGCCGGTAGGGCCAGCGGAAGCGGATCGATGGATTCGCTCATGGGGCACCAACCCGGTGCGCCCATGAGCAATCAGACGAACGACATGCGGCAGCTGACCGGGCTCGGGCGCAGCATCGAGGACTCGAGCTTCGGCATCATCGACGCCGAGGCGGGCGCGCACGACTTCGACGCGCGGCAGTGGCAGGTCGTCCGCCGCGTCATCCACGCCACCGCCGACTTCGAGTTCAAGACGCTGATGCAGCTGACGCCCGACGCCATCGAATCCGGCATCCGCGCGCTCACGAGCGGCTGCCCCATCGTCTGCGACGTCAAAATGATCATCGCCGGCTTGAACGAGGAGCGCCTGGCCTCGTACGGCTGCCGGACCTACTGCTTCATCAGCGACGAGGACGTCATCGCCGAGGCCAAGGCGCGCAATTCGACGCGCGCCATCGAGGCCATGAAGAAGGCGCACGCGCTCGGCCTCCTCGACGGCGCCGTCGTCGCCGTCGGCAACGCGCCCACCGCGCTCATCGAGACGGCGCGGCTGGTCAAGGAGCTGGGCGCCAAGCCGGCGCTCATCATCGGCGTGCCGGTCGGGTTCGTCTCAGCGGCGGAGTCGAAGGAGATCGCGATCGGGACGCCGGCGCCGTCGATCGTCGCGCGCGGCCGCAAAGGCGGCTCGACGATCGCCGTCGCCATCATTCACGCGCTCCTGCTCTTGTCGACGGAAGCCAAAGCGTGAGACGGGCGCTGACGCTCATCGGCATCAACGACGACGGCTGCGCCGGCCTGACGGCGCGCGCGGTCAACGCCGTCGCGGCCGCGCAGGTGCTGGCCGGCGGTGAGCGTCAATTGGCGTTTTTCCCGCAGTTCGTCGGCCAGCGCATCGTCTTGCAAGCGGGCTTGACGGAGGCGATCGAGCGACTGTCGCAGCTCGCCGACGAGCACCAAGTGGTGGTCTTGGCCTCGGGCGATCCGCTCTTCTTCGGCATCGGCGCGCTCCTGGTGAAGAAGCTGGGCGCAGAGCACGTCGAGATCGTGCCGGCGCCGTCGAGCATGCAGCTGGCGTTCGCGCGCGCGGGCCTGAAGTGGGACGACGCCGCCTTTGTGTCGCTGCACGGCCGTTCGCGCGCGGGCTTGCTGACGAAATTGCGCCGCCTGTCGAAGGTGGCGCTGTTCACCGACGAAGAGAATTCGCCGCGCTGGGTGGCGTCGCAGCTGCTGGCGCACGAGCAGCTCGGCTGGCACGCCTGGGTGTGCGAGAACTTGGGCGGCACCGACGAGCGCGTGCGCCGTTTTACGATCGCGGAGCTGGCTGGCTGCGACGACATCGCGCCGCTCAACGTGCTCATCTTGCAGCGCAGCGATCCCGATTGGCGGCCGCCGCCGGCGATCTCGTTCCTGCATGAAGACGACTTCGCCAAGCGCATGCCGAAAAAAGGGCTGATTACGAAGCGTGAGGCGCGGCTGTTGTCGCTGGCGCTCATGCAGCTGCGCCCGTCGAGCGTCGTCTGGGACGTCGGCGCCGGCTCGGGCTCGGTGTCGATCGAAGCGGCGATGCTGGCGCGCGAAGGCAGCGTCTTCGCCGTCGAGATCGATCCCGAAGGCGTGGAGATTTGTCGCGAAAACGTGCGCGCGCATGGCGTCGACAACGTCCGCGTCGTCGCCGGCCGCGCGCCCGAGGCGTTGACCGAATTGCCCGATCCCGACGCCGTCTTCGTCGGCGGCAGCAAAGGCTCGATGGCCGAGATCATCGAGGTCGCGCTGGCGCGGCTCAAGCCGGGCGGGCGGCTCGTCGTCAACGCCATCACGATGGAGAACGTGGGCGAGACCTACAAGTGCCTGCGCGAGCGTGATCTGCAGCCGGAAGTCATCCTCTTGAACGTGTCGCGGGCCGAGCCGCTGGCGCGCTACATGCGTTACGAAGCGCAAAACCCGATTCACATTTTCGCGGTGAATAAGTGAAAACTGGCAAGCTATATGGCGTCGGCGTCGGTCCGGGCGCGCCCGATTTGGTGACGCTGCGCGCGCTCCACGTCATGCGCACCGTCGACGTCTTGGCGCTGCCGCGCTCGAACGACTGGGGCGAGTCGATGGCCTGGAAGATCGTCGCGCCGCATCTCGAGCATGAGGAAAAGGCGGAGAAACTATTCCTCACCTTTCCCATGAATAAAGATCCCGAGCGGCTGAGGCCGGCGATCGCCAAGGCGTTGGACGCGATCGGGCCGCGGTTGGCGGCGGGGAAGTCGGTCGCGTTCGTGACCGAAGGCGATCCCTCGCTCTATTCGACGTTCATCTACGTCGCGGCCGAGGCGCGGCGTCGCTTCGACGGGCTGGAGGTCGAGGTCGTGCCGGCGGTGTCGTCGCCGATGGCGGTGGCGGCCGTGACCGGCGTGCCGCTCGCCGACGGCCAAGAGCGCATCGCCATCATCCCCGGCAACTACGGCGTCGGCGATCTCGACGGCATCTTGCGCGCGTTCGACACCATCGTGCTCATGAAGATCGGGCCCGAAATGCCGCAGATTCTCGCCGCGCTCGAGCGCTGCGGGCTCGTCGATCGCGCCGTCTACGTCGCCAAGGCCACGATGGCCGAGCAGCGCATCGTGCGCGACTTGGCGAGCGTGTCGGCCGAGCGCGGCGACTGCTTCGCCATGGTCATCGTGTCGAAGAAGGAGCGCGCCGGCGTGCTCGTCGGCGAGTCGCCGCCCGTCGTCATCGCCAACGAGGCCCAGTCGTGAGCGCGCGCAAACCGTGGGCGCTGTACGCGATCACGACGCACGGCATCGCCATCGCCACCAAGCTCTTGCAGGCGCTGCCCGACGCCGATCTGTACGTGAGCGAGAAGTTGTTCGCCAAGGCGCCGCCGGGCGCGAAGCCGATGCCGTTGCCGATGGGGCCGACGCTGGCGGCGACGTTCACCGAATACGACTGCCACGTGCATGTCATCTCGGTCGGCGCCGTCGTGCGCATGGTCGCGCCGCTCCTGCAGAACAAGAAGGTCGACCCGGCCATCGTCTGCGTCGACGACGCCGCGCGCTTCGCCATCTGCGTCTTGTCCGGCCACGTCGGGCGCGGCAACGCCTTTTGCGATCGCGTCGCCGCCATCCTCGACGCCACGTCGGTCGTCACCACCGCCTCCGACGTGCGCGGCACGCTCACCGTCGACATCTTGGGCCGCGAGCTCGGCTGGACGCTCGAGGATCTCGACCGCAACGTCACGCGTGGCTGCGCCGCCGTCGTCAACGCCGCGCCGGTGCTGTTCGTGCAGGAGACGGGCGAGCCGGCGTTTTGGCCGCTCGATCGCGCGCTGCCCGAAGGCGTCACCTACGCGACCTCGCTCGACGGCGTCGATCCGGCGAAATACGAGATCCTGCTCATCGCCACCGATCGCGAGATCCGCGAGACGGCACGCGCGCAGTGGGAGAACGCGGTCGTCTATCGGCCGCAGTCGCTGGTGCTCGGCATCGGCTGCGACAAGCTGACGCCGCCCGAGCTCGTCGAGCGCGGCGTGCGCCAGCTGTTGACGCGGCATGCGCTGGCGCTGCAATCGGTGCGCGCGATCGCCACCATCGACGTCAAGAAAGATGAACCGGCGCTGCAAATGTTAACGCAAAAGTTGAATATTCCGCTGGTGACCTATACGGCGGCGGAGCTGGACGCGGTGGCCATGCCGACGCCGTCGGAGCTGGTCATGAAGCACGTGGGCACGCGCGGCGTGGCCGAGCCGGCGGCGCAGCTGGCGGCCGGCGCCATCGTGCCGTCGGCGCTGGGCGCGGCGGAGCTGATCGTTCCCGAAGCAGATTTACACGGAGGAGGGCGCGGGCCGCTCGATGACGTTCGCCGTCGCGCGCGTGCCGTTCGCCAAACGGGTGATCGCGTGAGCGGTATTCTCTATGTCGTCGGCATCGGGCCGGGCGCGGCCGAGCACACGACGCCGGCGGCGCTGGCGGCCATCGCCGACGCCGAGCTCGTCGTCGGCTATCGCACGTACATCGGGCTCGTCCAGCACCTCATCGACGGCAAGGAGGTCGTGCAGACGGGCATGACCGAGGAGATCGGCCGCGCGCGGGCGGCGGTCGAGCGGGCGCGCGACGGCGGCGAAGGTGGCGCTGATCTCGTCCGGCGACGCCGGCGTCTACGGCATGGCCGGCCTGGTCTTCGAGGTGCTGCGCGAGATCGGCTGGAAGCGGGGCGAGTCGCCCGAGCTGCGGATCATTCCGGGCATGACGGCGCTCAACTCCTGCGCGTCGCTGCGTCGGGGCGCCGCTCGTGCACGACTTCTGCGCGATCTCGCTCTCGGACCTGCTGACGCCGTGGCCGGTGATCGAGAAGCGCCTCAGGCGGCGGCGGCGGCCGACTTCGTCATCGGGCTCTACAACCCGGCCAGCGGACGGCGCACGCGGCAGATCGTCGAGGCGCAGCGCATCTTGCTCGCGCATCGCGCGCCCGAGACGCCGGTGGCGCTGGTCAAGAGCGCGTACCGCGAGCTCGAGCAGATCGTGCTGACCGACCTCGATCACTTCCTCGGACTACGAGATCGGCATGCTGACGACGGTGCTCATCGGGAGCTCGCAACACGTTCATGTTCGAGGGCTACATGGTCACGCCGCGCGGCTACACGAACAAGTACACCTGGGACGGCGAGGTGCGGCCGGGGCAAAAGCCGGCGCGCTCGCTGGTCGTCGACGGAGCGCTGCCGACGGCGCCGCTGGCGAAGGCGAGCGAATGATGGCGCGCGTCGGGCGTTACAAAGGCGCGATCGTCGTCGAGACGAGCGGCGCGCAGTGGCTGGTCGGCAATCCCAAAGAGCCGTGCGCGGAAGTGCCGGATACGCTGGAGGCGCCTTATGTTCGCGTGCTCGCGACGACGGTGCCGCTCGCGTGCCCGGCTTCGTCGTCGACGGTGAAGAGGGGGCCGCGCTGGCGCTGGCGCTCGCCGGCAAGCTCGTCATCGCGCGCAACGGCAGCGTCTCGGAGCGGCTGTGGCGGCTCGTGTACGCGGCGAAGCGACCACGGGCGAGCCGCGCTTGCGAGTGGCTGGCCGGCGAGATGCCGGCAGCCGATCTGGGAGATCGTCCGCGACACAAGTCCTCGTGCAGGAGCTCATGAGGTGCTACATCATCGGCGCCGGCCCCGGCGATCCCGAAGCTCATCACCGTCAGCGGCGCAGAGCTCATCGCGCGCTGCCCGGTCGTCTTCTACACGGGCTCGCTCGTGCCCGAGGCGGTCATCGCGCGCGCTCGCAAAGACGCCAAGGTGCTCGACTGCTCGGGCATGACGCTCGACGAAATCGTCGCCGTCATCGTCGCCGCGCGCGACGCCAGCCAGGACGTCGCGCGCGTGCACACCGGCGATCCGTCGGTCTTCGGCTCGACGGCGGAGCAGATGCGGCGCCTGCACGAGCTCGGCATCGAGTGCGAGATCGTGCCCGGCGTGTCGTCGTTCTCGGCGGCGGCGGCGGCCATCGGCAAAGAGCTGACCCTGCCCGAGCTGTGTCAGACGGTCATCCTGACGCGCGCCGAAGGGCGGACGCCGATGCCGCCCGACGAGAAGCTCGAGGATCTGGCGCGTCACCGGGCGACCCTCTGCCTGTTCCTGTCGCATCACGCTGATGAAGGACGTGTCGACGGCGCTGACCCCGTCGTACGGCGCCGATTGCCCGGTGGCGGTCGTGCACAAGGCGTGGTGGCCCGATCAGCAGATCGTGTGGGCGACCGTCGGTGACATGGCGGAGCAGGTGGAAGCGGCGGGGTTGAAGGCGACGTGCATGGTGCTGGTCGGGCGCGTGCTTGACGGCCGAGGACTTCGCCGACTCGCGCCTGTACGCGCCGGAGTTTTCGCATGGTTTTCGGCGGGCGCGGCCGCGCGCGGGTGTCACGCGATGACGATGGGCTTCGTCCATCTCGTCGGCGCGGGCCCGGGCGATCCGGCGCTGTTGACGGTGCGCGCGCGCCAGCTCCTCGACGGCTGCGATGTCGTGGCTTACGACGAGCTGTGCTCGGACGCGCTCTTGGCCGGCGTGCCGGCGACGGCCGAGCTGTTGCCGGTCGGTCGGCGCGCCAATGATGGGCAGAGCCGCGAAGGTTGTCTGCATCCGGCGGTGCTCGAGCGTGCGCGAGCGGGCAAGCGCGTCGTGCGGTTGAAGGCGGGCGATCCGCTGATCTTCGGGCGCGGCGGCGAAGAGGCCGAGGAGTTGGCGGCTGCGGGCGTGCCGTTCGACATCGTCCCCGGCGTGTCGGCGGCGCTGGGCGCGGCGGCCTATGCCGGCATTCCGCTGACCCATCGCCATCTGTCGTCGTCGGTTGCGTTTGCGACGGGCCACGAAGGCGAAGGCGCGCCCGACGCCGGCACGCTCGTCTTGTACATGGCGGGCAAGAAGTTGGCGGCGAACCTGGCGCGCGTCATCGCCGACGGGCGCGCGGCGACGACGCCGGCCGCGTACGTCGCGTCGGCGACGACGGCACGGCAGCGGGTCATCGTCGGCACGCTGGCCGATTTGCCGGCGCGCGTGGCCGCCGCCGACGTCGACGCGGCGGCGCCGGCGCTCGTCATCGTCGGCGACGTCGTGGCCTTGCGCGACAAAGTCGGCTGGCGCGAAAAGCGGCCGCTTGCGGGTCGGCGTGTGCTCGTCGGCCGCGCGCGCCCCGGCCGCTCGCAGCTGACGGCGCGTCTGACCGCGCTCGGCGCCGAAGTCGTGGAGGCGCCCGACGTCAGCGTCGCGCCGCCCGCCGACTGGACGCCGTTCACCCACGCGCTCGAGGCGCTCGATCTCGTCGATGCCATCGTCTTCGCCAGTGCCGAAGCGGTGACGGCGACGGTGGCGCAATTGGGCGCGCTCGGTCGCGACCTGCGCTCCTTGCCCTGGCTGCCGTTCGTCGCCGTCGGCCTACCCACCGCCGAGGCGCTGCGCCGGCATGGCCTCGTGCCGGCCATCGTCGCGCCGGGCGCCTGCGCCGATGCGCTCGCCGGCCACGCGGCGCTGGCGTCCGGTCGGCTGCTCGTGCTCGCCGATGACAGCGGCCGCCCGCAGCTGGCCGCGGAGTTGCGCGCGCTCGGGGCGCGCGTCGACGTCGTCGCCGTCTATCGGCACGCGCTGTCGTGGCCGCGCTTGCGCGATCTGCAGTTCGATCTCGTCATCGCGCCCTCGTCGTCGGCGGCGCAGCATCTGGCCGACGGTCCGTACGGCGCCGAATTGCGCGCGCAGCGCTGGCTGGCGATGGGCCCTTTGACCGAAGCCGCCGCGCAAAAGCTGGGCGTCCGCACCATCCAGCGCGCCGCCAGCGACGACGTCGCCAGCTTGGCCGCGCGCGCCGAGGAGCTTTTGGCATGAGCGAACGTCAGCGCGCGGAGCGACCGATTTGGTCACGGGGTATCGGCGGATGAGCGACGGCAAACCGGACGGCATCGTCATCGTCTACACCGGCAACGGCAAGGGCAAGACCACGGCGGCGTTGGGCTTGGCCTGGCGCGCGATGGGCCGCCAGCTCCCCGTCGCCGTCGTGCAGTTCATCAAAGGCAAGTGGAAGACGGGCGAGCGCAGCTTCGCCGAGCAGCTGCCGCAGCTCACGTTCCGCGTGATGGGCCTCGGCTTCACCTGGGACTCCGACGATCTGTCGCGCGACGCCGCGGCCGCCAAAGCCGCGTGGGCCGAGGCGCGCACGCTCATCGCGGCCGGCGCGCACGACGTCGTCGTCCTCGACGAGCTGACCTACGCCGTCAATTACGGCTTCGTCGCGCTGGCCGAGCTCCTGGCGACGCTGGCGGAGCGACCGCGCCACGTCACCGTCGTCATCACCGGCCGCAACGCGCCCGACGAGCTCGTCGCCGCCGCAGACTTGGTCACCGAGATGAAATCGATCAAGCACCCCTTCAGCGCGGGCAAAAAGGCGTTGCCCGGCGTGGACTACTGATGACGGCGCGGCTCGTCATCGCGGGCACGTCGAGCGGCGTCGGCAAGACGACGGTGACGCTGGCGTTGGCGGCGGCCTTGCGCGCGCGTGGCCTGCGCGTGGCGGCGTTCAAGTGCGGGCCCGACTATCTCGACCCGACGTATCACGCTCGCGCGACCGGCGGCAAGAGCCACAACCTCGACGGCTGGATGATGGGCCGAGACGCGGTGCTGGCGACGTTCGCGCGCGCTTGTGCCGCTGCCGATGTCGCGATCATCGAAGGTGTCATGGGCCTCTACGACGGCGCGTCGCCCGACGGTGAAGAGGGCTCGGCCGCCGAGATCGCCAAGTGGCTGGCGGCGCCGGTGCTGGCCGTCGTCGACGCCGGCGGCATGGCGCGCACGATCGCCGCCGTCGGCGTCGGCCTGCGCGCGTTCGATCCCGAGCTGCGGCTGGCCGGCCTCGTCGCCAACCGGCTCGGCTCGCGCGGTCACCTCGATCTGCTCAAGCGCGCCTGTCTGCCGCACGTGCCGGTCATGGGCGGCTTGCCGCGCGACGCCGCGCGCGCGTTTCCCGAGCGCCACTTGGGGCTGCGCACCGCCGATGCCGAGGTCGTGCCCGACGCGCTCGTGCAGGCGTGGGCCGCGACGTTCGCCGAGTGGAACGACGTCGACGCCTGGCTCGCGCTCGCCCGCTCGGCGCCGCCGCTCGACCTCCCGGCCGTCGCCGCGCCGGCGCCGACCGCGCGTCGCTGCCGCATCGCCATCGCCCGCGACGCCGCCTTTCACTTCTACTACGACGACAACTTGGCGCGCCTGCGAGGCCTTGGGCGCCGAGCTGGTCCCGTTCTCGCCGCTCGCCGACGCGCAGCTGCCCGCCGTCGACGGCGTCTACTTGGGCGGCGGCTATCCCGAGGCGCACGCCGCGCAGCTGGCCGCCAACGCGCCGATGCGCGCCGCTTTACGCGCCTTCGCCGCCGCCGGCGGGCCCATCTACGCCGAATGCGGCGGCCTCATGTACCTCGGCGACGCCATCCGCACGCTCGACGGCACGACGCACCCGATGCTCGGCCTCGTCGCCGGCACCGCCGTCATGCACGACAAGCTGCAGGCGCTCGGCTACGTCGAGGTCGAGACGCAGCGCCGCACCTTGCTCGGCGGCGCCGGCCTGCGCATGCGCGGCCATCAATTCCGCTATTCGACGCTGCAAGGCGGCGCCGGCGACGCCTACAGCATCCGCAAACGCCGCGGCGGCTCGGTCGAGCTCGAGGGCTACGGCAGCGGCAACATCTTGGGCTCGTACGTACACGTCCATTGGGCGTCGAATCCGCTCGTCGCCGAAGGCTTCGTCACCGCTTGCACCCGCTTTGCCGAGGAGCGCGCCACATGATGCTGCCGTCGCTGCCCACGCTCGAGGATGAGGGTCGCCTCTTGGTCGTACGCTTCGAGAGGCCGCAGCGCACGCTGTCGTCGGCGATCGTCGGCGGCGGGTTCGGTCGCGCGCGCGCCGTCGCCTGGCGCTTCGTGCGCAACGCCGAGCTGCCGCACGACGTCGACCCGGCGGCGCTGCTCGACCGCGCGCTGACCGAAGCCGGCCTCGTCGAAGCCGTGGGCATGTTGACGGCGCGCGATCTGTCGCGCTTCGAGTGTGTGACCGAGGAGTCGGGCGGTCTCGGCGCGCGCGCCGTGGCCACCGTCGGCCTCGGCAACGCCGTCGCCGCCGGCGATCCGCCCGGTCCGCTCGCCGTCGGCACGATCAACGTGCTCGTGCAGCTGTCGCAGCCGCTCACCGATGGCGCGTTCGTCGAAGCGCTGGCGCTGGCTGCCGAAGCGCGCACGGCCGCGGTCATGGAGGCGCGCGTCTTGAGCCGGCGCTCCTGTCGCTGGGCGACGGGCACCGGCACCGACTGTCTCGTCGTCGCCGCGCCCATCGCCGCCGACGAGACCGCGCTGCATTACGTCGGCAAGCACACGCTGCTCGGGTCGCTGGCGGGCGCGGCCGTGTACGCGGCGGTGGGCGCGGGCGTGCGTCGGTGGATCGCCGAGCAGCAAGCGCCAGTGCCGCCGAGCGCGAACGAGAAGCCGCAGACGAGGGCGCATTGACGGCGACGACCGAGGCGCTCGTCGTGCTCGGCGGCGCGTTGGCGCTCGACGTGTTCGTGGGCGAGCCGCCGAACGCGCTGCATCCGGTCGTGTGGATGGGGCACTACTATCGCGCGCTGCGCCGGCGCGCGCCCAAGTCGCCGGCGGCCGCGTTCGCTTACGGCGCGTTCATGGCGCTGTCGGGCCCGCTGTTGTTTGCCGTCGCGGCTTATGCCGCGGCGCGGGTGTCGGCGCCCTGGCCGTGGCTGCGCGTCGCGCTCGAGGCGTGGCTGCTCAAGTCGGCCTTCGCCATTCGCGCGCTCGGCGGCGCCGCGGTCGTCGTCGCGCGGGCGCTCGCCGCCGGCGATTTGGCGGGCGCGCGCCTCGGCCTGCGCAGCCTCGTGTCGCGCGACTGCTCGGCGCTGCCGGCGCCGCTCTTGGCCGCCGCCGCCGTCGAGTCGGTAGCCGAGAACGCCTCCGATTCGCTGGTCGCGCCGCTGGTCTATTTCGTCGTCGGCGGCGTGCCGGCGGCGCTGGCCTATCGCGCCTGCAACACGCTCGACGCCATGATCGGCTATCACGGCGAGACCGAGTGGCTCGGCAAGGCGGCGGCGCGCCTCGACGATGTGGCCAACCTCGTGCCGGCGCGGTTGACGGCTCTCTGCATCGTCGTCGCCAGCGGGCTTTTCCCAGCCGGCGGCGCCTCGGCGGTGGGTGCTTGGCGCTGCTGGTGGCGCGACGGCGGCCGCACCGAGAGCCCGAACGCCGGCCGGCCGATGGCGGCGATGGCCGGCGCGCTCGGCGTGCAGCTGGAAAAGGTCGGTCACTATCGGCTCGGCGACGGCGAGGCCGTCCTCGGCGCCGCCGCCATTTCGCGCGCGGTGACGCTCTTGTATGTCGCCTGCGCGCTGGCGTCGGCCCTGGCCGCGGCGGCGATCGTGTGGGTGCGACGTGGCTGAGCGGCGCTTGCCGGCGCCGCGCCCCGAGCTGCGTGCGCTGCCGCCGGCCGTGCATGGCGGCGACGCGCCCGACGGCGTCGTCGACTGCTCGACCGGCGTGTCACCGCTGCCGCCGCCGCCGGCCGTGCTCGCCGCCATCGCCGCCGCCGATGTCACGCGCTATCCGCATCCGACGGCGCTGCCGCTGCGTCGCGCCATCGCCGCCGCGCACTCGGTCGACGTCGACTGCGTCGTCGCCGGCGCCGGCTCGGTCGAGCTCATCTGGGCCTTGGCGCGCGCGTTCGGCGGCCCCGCGCGTCGCGTCGGCTATGTCGCGCCCGCGTTCGCCGAGTATGCGCAGGCGGCGCGCGCGTCCGGCGCCGAGGTGCTCGCCGTCGCCGACGCCGACGACGCGCGGCTCGCCGACGTCGACCTGGCCTTCGTCGCGCGGCCGGGCAATCCGACGCTGGCGCTGCCGACGCTGACGACGCTCACGGCGCCGCTTGACGATCGTGGACGAAGCCTATTTGCCGCTGTGCCAAGACGTGCAGCCGATGCAGCCGACGCCGCACGTCGCGGTCTTGCGCTCGCTCACGAAGCTGTTCGCGCTGCCGGGTTTGCGGCTCGGCTATCTCGTCGCCGACCGGCCGGTGGCCGCGGCGGTGCGCGCGGCGCTGCCGCCGTGGAATGTGTCGCAGCCGGCCATCGCCGCCGGCCTGGCCGCGCTCGCCGAGCCGACGGCGCCGGTGCGCGCGGCCATCGCAGCGCTGCGCGGCAGGCTGGTCGCGCGTCTGGCCGCGCTGCGCGCCGGCGTCGTCGCCGCCAACGGCACGTTCGTCGTCGTCGACGTCGGCGATGCGGCGGCGTTTTCGGCGGCGCTGCTCGCGCACGGCGCCCGCGTCCGCGACTGCACGAGCTTCGGCCTGCCGTCGCTGGTGCGCGTCGGCGTGCGCAACGACGACGATCAGGCGCGCCTCGTCGCCGCCTGGCGCCAGGTCATCGCATGACGAAGCCGGCACGCACCATCATGATCCAAGGGACCGCGTCGTCGGTGGGCAAGAGCCTGCGTGACGACGGCGCTGTGTCGTATTTGGGCGCGGCGTGGGCTGCGCGTGGCGCCGTTCAAGTCGCAGAACATGGCGCTCAACTCGGCGGTGACGCCCGACGGCGGCGAGATCGGCCGCGCGCAGTGGGCGCAAGCCGAGGCGGCGCGGCGCGCGTCCGCACGTCGACATGAACCCGATCCTGCTCAAGCCGGAGTCGACCTCGGCGTCGCAGGTGGTGGTGCTCGGTAAACCCATCGGCAGCATGCATTTCGGCGCCTATCACCGACAGAAGCCGGAGCTGCGCGGCGTCGTCGGCGCGGCGCTCGACCGGCTGCGCGCGGCCTACGAGCTCGTGGTCATCGAAGGCGCGGGCTCGCCGGCCGAGGTGAACCTGCAAAGATCGCGATCTCGTGAACATGTGGGTGGCGGAGCGCGCCGATGCGCCGGTCATCCTGGTGACCGACATCGAGCGCGGCGGGGCGCTGGCGGCGATCGTCGGCACCTTGGCCGCTGCTCGACGACCATGAGCGAGCGCGCGTGCGAGCGATCATCGTCAACAAGTTCCGCGGCGATCCGGCGCTGTTCGTCGACGGCGTGAAGTTCTTGGAGGCGCGCACGGGCGTGCCCGTCGCCGGCGTCATTCCGCACCTCGGCGACGCGCGCATCGCCAGCGAGGACTCGCTCGACCTTTTGCCGGCGCGCTCGGGACGAGGCGCGCGGACAATCGCCATCGTGAAGCTGCCGCGGCTGTCCAACTTCGACGAGTTCGAGCCGCTGCAGCGGATGTCGTCCTTACGCGTGCGCTTCGTCGAGCGGCCGGACGAGCTCGGCGACGCCGCGCTGGTGATCGTGCCCGGCACCAAATGCACCGTGGCCGATCTGGCGTGGCTGCGGCAAACGGGCCTGGCCGGCGCCATCGTCGCGCGCGCGGCCGCCGGCGGCGCCATCTTGGGCATTTGCGGCGGCTATCAGCTGCTGGGCGAGCGCATCCTCGATCCCGAAGGCGTCGAGTCGCGCGAGCCCGAAGTCGCCGGCCTCGGCCTGTTGCCCGTCGAGACCATCTTCCAGCGCGACAAAGTCACGCATCCGGTGCGCGTGCGGCTCGGCGACGGCGTCCCGCTGCTCGACGGCGCCGGCGGCCAGACGCTCGCCGGCTACGAGATCCACTGCGGCCGCGTCGCGATGACCCAAGACGCGGCCGGGCAGGGCGCGCGGCCGTTCGCGCGCGTCGTCCGCCGCGGCGACGACAGCGCCGACGAGCGCGAAGGCTGCATCCGCGGCGCCGTCGCCGGCACGCTCGTGCACGGCCTGTTCGAGAACGACCTCGTGCGCGCCGTCATCGACGGCGACGCCAGCTCGGCGAGCGATCCCTACGAGACGCTCGCCGATCACTTCGAGCGCGCCCTCGACATGCGTCACCTCGATGCGTTAGTGGGGCTATGAGCAGCGACTTCGGCGACGACGCGCGCCGCGCCATCTACGACGTCATCGGCCGCCGCCGCGACATCCGCCACTTTCGCGTGGGCGCGCCGCTGCCCGACGAGCAGCTCGTGCGCATCCTCGGCGCCGCGCATCAAGCGCCGTCGGTGGGCTACTCGCAGCCGTGGGACTTCATCGTCGTGCGCGATCGCGCGCGCCGCGAGCGCATTCGCGAGAGCTTTCTGCGCGTGCGGGCGGCCGAGGCGGCGCGCTTTCCGGCGGGCGAGCGGCGCGAGCAATATCTCGCCTACAAGCTCGAAGGCATCATCGAATCGGCGCTGAACCTGTGCGTGACCGTCGATCTGCGCCCGGCCGACGAAGCGGTGCTGGGCACGACCGCGCAGCCCGAGTCGTTGCGCTGGAGCGCCTGTTGCGCCGTGCAAAACCTGTGGCTGGCGGCGCGCGCCGAGGGCATCGGCGTCGGCTGGGTCAGCATCGTCGAGCCGGCGGTGCTGCGGCAAGAGCTCGGCCTGCCCGCGGGGATCGAGCCGGTGGCCTATCTGTGCGTCGGTGCGCCGATCGAATTTCGCGATCGACCGCTGCTGGAGGAGAGCGGCTGGCGTCCGCGCCGTCCGGTCGGCGACGCCATTCATCACGAACGTTATCGCGCGTCGGCAGTCGCAAACGCGCCCTCGTTGCCGCCGCGCGAGCCGCAAGCGGTCATCGCGCCGGCGTCGACGGCGGCGATGGACGCGGCGCGCGCGCAGCAAGACCGGCTGTGCAAGCCGCGCGGCAGCTTGGGCAAGCTGGAGGCGCTGGCGATTTGGTACGCCGGCGCGCGCGGCCAATTCCCGCTGCCGGCGCCGAAGTCGATCGAGCTCGTCGTCTTCGCCGGCGACCACGGCGTGGCCGCGCAAGGGGTCAGCGCCTATTCGTCGACGGTGACCGCGGCGATGGTCGGCAACTTCTTGGCCGGCGGCGCCGCCGGCAGCGTGTTGGCGCGCGGCGCCGGCATCGCCGTCACCGTCGTCGATGTCGGCGTGGCCGGCGATCTGGCGGCGCTGCCGCCGCTGCCCGAGCGGCGAGCGCGCTTCGTGGCCGCCAACGTGCGCGCCGGCACCGCCGACAGCACGCGCGAGCCGGCCATGTCGCGCCAGGAGGCCGAAGCCGCGCTCGCAGTCGGTCGCACGCTCGCGCACGCCGCGGCGCGCGTCGGCCGCGAGCTCCTGTGCGCCGGCGAGCTCGGCATCGGCAACAGCACCGCCGCCGCCGCGCTCTTGTGCGCGCTCGCCGACGTCGCGCCCGCCGACGCCGTCGGCCGCGGCACCGGCCTCGACGATCGCGCGCACGCCCACAAGATCGACGTCGTCACGCGCATGCTGACGCTGCATCGCCCGTCGGCGAACGATCCGTTGGGCGCGCTGGCGGCGGTCGGCGGCTTGGAGCTGGCGGCGCTGGCCGGCCTCATGCTCGGCGCGGCCGAAGCGCGCCTGCCGGTCGTCGTCGACGGCTTCATCGCCGGCGCCGCCGCGCTCGTCGCCGCCACGCTGTCACCACGCGTGCGCGACTATCTCGTCCTGTCGCATCGCTCGGCGGAGGCGGGCGCGCAGCGCTTGTGCGACGCCCTGCAGCTGCAGCCGCTCGTCGATCTCGGCCTGCGGCTCGGCGAAGGCACGGGCGCGCTCTTGGCTGCCGAGCTCGTGCGCCAAGCGGTTCGGCTGCAGCACGAGATGGCGACGTTCTCGACCGCCGGCGTCGCCGACCGCGTGGCGATCGACTGATGGGCGACGACTGACTAACGCTTGACGCGCGCGATGTACTGCTTGAGCGTCTCGCGGCGCGGCTCGTCGAGCTCGAGGTAGCGAATGCCCATGTCCATCGGCGGCTCGCGATTGGTCCACACCACCTCACCGCGCAGCGACAGCGACGTGTTCAGCTCGGGGAAGTTGATGACCAGGTCGACGATGCTGCCGACCTCCTCGATGCTGGGCGTCTGAATGCAGATGCCGCCGAGCGAGATGTTCTGAATGCGGTGGTAGAGTAGGACTTCCGTGCCGGTGTAGTCGACGTAAGCGCTCACTTCGAAACGAGGGAACTCGCGCGAGCGCCGATCGGCTTCAACCATGAGGCTCCTCCGTCCGAAGTGGCTTATACCACATAAGTTTTGGCGCTAGCGAATCGACATGGAATAAGTATCGTACGACCGCGTTGAATGGGACGTCAGGAGTGGGCATGAATCGCTTTGGACTGGTGCTCGGCGTTGTGACTTTGCTTTCGGCGGGCTGCGCCACCGTCAATACGATCCCGGGAACCAAGGTCATCGATACGAAGGCCAACCGCGACATCCTCAACTTGTGCGAGCGCTATCGGCACGCCATGGAGGATCGCGACGCCACGACGCTGTTGGCGATGGCGCACCCGAATTATTACGAGGATTCGGGCACGCCGGGCGGCAGCGACGACTACGGCTACGACGGCCTGAAGGACGTGCTGCAGAAGCGCATGGCGGCGTTGAGGACGCTTCGCTACAACATCGAATATCGGCGCGTGCAGATCGAAGGACGGCGGGCGTTGGTCGACATCCGTTATGACGCGAGCTTCCAGCTGGCGACGGAGATGGGCGATCGTTGGGAGCGCAAGCAGAACGACAAGCGCCTCGAGCTCGAGAACGACGGCCACCGCTGGCTCATCATCGCGGGCATGTAATCCCATCGAGCTTCATCGCGAGCGTTTTCATGAGCCCGCGCCGCCCGTGTTCGGAAATCGCACCAAATGCGTAGCTTCGCGTCCCATCTTCGGGATACTTGCTAGGTTTTCGCGGCGACGCTCGCAATCGGCCCGGCCGAGCGGCCGCCGCGCGCGCGCCGTCGCCGGGCTGGCGCCTGGCGCTTCCGCTGTGGCCGCGCGCGCCACATCATTGACAGCGGAGGAGCGAATCGCGTCGCCGATCTCCGCCGGCGGCGCGGCCCTCGCGTCGGGTCGCGCGCGGCACGCAACCTGCTAACCTGCAGCGCGTGCGAATCGCCAGCATCCTGTGTACGATCTGGCTGCTGCTGTCGCCGTCCTTGGCGAAGGCGCAGGCGATGATCGAAGTGCCCAACGATCCGGAGTTGGCGGCACGCATCGCCGAGCAGAAGGCACGCATCGCCGAGCAGCAGCGCAAGGACGATGCTGCAGCGCGCGCGGCCGAGGAGGAGCGGCAGCGCCAGCTGCAGCAGCTGTTGCCGCCGCCGTCGCTGCAGCTGCCGCCGCCGCCACCGATCGTCGTCGCGGCGCCGCCGCCGCGGGGTCACTGGGAAACGCGCCGTCGCTGGGAGCTGCTCGGCATCTTCGGCAACGTCTTCGTCGTCAGCTACGGCATCAACGCCTTCGTCGGCGAGCGCGTCGACGGCAGGTTCTACATCCCCGTGGCCGGTCCGATCGCGTACGCGGTCAAGCTTGGCGGCGGCGACCTGGCGCCGATGATGGACTTCGGCTTGGCGCTCGACGCCATCGTCCAGGGCGGCAGCTTGGCGCTGGCCATCCTCGGACCGCTGCTGCACAAGAGAGTGTGGGTGGTCGACGGGGAGCGGTAGCGCCAGCGCGACTCCAACGATTGTCCGACAGCGGTGCGCTCATCAGTCGTCTTCTGGCAGGTCCTCGTTGAACGCCGCCAACGGTACGCGACTATCCGCACGTCCTTCGACGTTGATCGTCATCTCGACGAAGTCGATGGTCAACTCCTCGCTCGGCCAGAAGAGGTACCTGTGGATGAGCGTGCTGTCTTGTTCGTCGAGGTCGACCTCGTGGTACAGCACGCAGGCGTCTCTGTCTCGTGCCACACGCCGCAGCGTTTCGACTCTCTGTCTGCCGAGCATGGCGCCGCGGTAGGTGAGCGACACGGCGCGGTAGCCGCTTTCGAGCGAGCCAGCGATGAAGCAGAGCTGCAACTCCTTCGTGTGCGGTGACCACCGAGCGGATTCGAGGATGGAGTCGTGGAGGCCTTCACTCGCGAGCTGCGCCAGCGGCGGTGGCAGGCGGGGCGCCAACTCGCGCAGGCGAGCCTGGTAGCCGGCCTCGGCTTCTTCGGCCTGTTTGTCGCTGTATTCGCCGTTGGCCCAGCCGCGCGTGAAGAACCGCATGCCGGCAGCTTACAATCGGTAGGCGACTCCGGCGCGCCGAAGTGCCCGGCGTACGCGTGTTCAGGCGCTTCAGCGCGCGACGCGAGCGGCGAAGCGCGCGATCAGCGACGCCACCTCGTCCGGCGCTTCGAGCTGCGGATAGTGCCCGACGGGCAGGGCCAGCGCCTCGGCGTCGGGCCGCTGCTGCTGCGCCCATTGCAGCACGTGCGCGCCCGACACCGGATCGCGCACGCCCCACGCCAGCGCGATCGGCAGCCGTCGATCGCAAAAGGCCGCCACCCAACGTTCGCGCCGTCGACGGCGCTCGGCGATGTAATGCAAGAGCGCGTGCGTCCGTCGCTGCGCGCCGCGGGCGCTGATCGCGCGCCAGTGCTCGTCGACGTCGAAGCGCTCGGGACGCGCCAGGACGCGCGCCATCGAACGCGCGAACGTCGACTTGTGCACCAAGAGCGGCGCCAGCACGGCGCCGAGCGGGCTCGCCAGCAGCCGTTGGATGGCGATGGGCCGATGCAGCCGCGGCTCGACGCCGCCGTTCAAGTAGACGACGCCATCGATCGCCGGCATCGCCGGCGCTCGCGCCACCAGCTCCTGCGCGACGCTGACGCCGTAGTCGTGCGCGACCACGACAGCGCGCGTGACGCCGGCGTGCGCCGCCACCGCCAGCGTCAGCTCGGTCTGGCGATCGTAGTCGTAGCGCGCGATCGGATCGGAGTCGCCGAAGCCCCAGAAGTCGAACGCCACGCAGCGATAATGCTGCTCGAGGATGGCGATGCACGCGCTCCAATCGTAGCTGCTCGTCGGAAAGCCGTGGCAGAAGAGCAGCGTCGGACCGGCGCCCGAGACGCGCACGAACGCCTCTTTGCCGAGCAGTCGAACGCGCTCACCGCCGCCGTGCCATTCGTCGTATCGCACGTAGCGACTGTAGCAGTGGCCGCGACCTCTTGGCGCGGCGGCGCTTACCGCGTGGCGCCGAGCGTGCTCGTTGGCTCGGTCGCGCGCGAGTCGGCCGATGCGGGGCCGCCGCTGCTCGGGCCGCGCCAGCGGGCGGCGATCGTCGTACAATCGCCGCATGCGTAGCCTCGACGTCGCCGTCGTCGGCGCGGGGACGGCGGGCGTCGCCGCCGCGCTCTTCCTCGCGCGCGCCGGCCATCGCGTCACCGTCTGCGAGCGCGTGCCGCAGCCGTCGGCCGTCGGCGCCGGCATCGTCCTGCAGCCGAGCGGCATGGCCGTGCTCGCCGACCTCGGCCTCCTCGACGGCGTCATCTCCCGCGGCGCGCGGCTCGATCGATTGCGCTGCGTGCGCGTCGGCGGCCGCCCGCTCTTCCAGCTCGACTACGCGAGCGTCGGCGGCGGACCCTTCGGCCTCGGCCTCCATCGCGGCGTCCTCTTCGAGGTCCTCCATCGCGCGCTCACCGCCGCCTCCGTGCCGCTCGCGTGCGATCGCGAGAATCGTCGCGCTGCACGGCGCCGGTGATCGCGTCAGGCTCGTCGACGCGCACGGCGGCCGCAGCCCGGCGGTCGACCTCGTCATCGTCGCCGACGGCGCCCGCTCCCGCCTGCGCGACGAGACCGATCCGGCGCTGGCCGAACGCCGCGTGCGCGACTATCGCTGGGGCGCCTTGTGGTTCGTCGGCCGCGATCCCGAGCGGCGCTTTACGGGCGAGCTGTATCAAGTCGTACAAGGCTCGAGCCGCATGCTCGGCCTCTTGCCGACCGGCGCCGGCCCGCACGATGCGACGCCGCTGACGAGCCTCTTTTGGAGCATTCGCCGCGATCGCGTCGACGCGTGGCGCGCCGGCGGTCTTGCGCGCTGGCGCGACGAGCTCCTGCGCTGCGCGCCCGCCGCCGACGCGCTGGTGCGGCAGATCGAAGACCCGGCGCAGGTCACCTTCGCGGCCTATCACGACGTCACCTTGCGGCCCTGGCACACGCGCAACGTCGTGTTCCTCGGCGACGCCGCGCACGCCACGAGCCCGCAGCTCGGCCAGGGCTGCAACCTGGCGCTCGCCGACGCGCAGGCGCTGGCCGACGCGCTCGCTGCCGCCGAGTCGCTGCCGGCGGCGCTCGCCGACTATTCGCGCGCGCGTCGCCGGCAGCTCGCGTTCTACCAACATGCGACGCGCTGGCTGACGCCGTTTTTCCAGAGTGACTCGCGCGTGGCCGGCCGGCTGCGCGACCTCGTCATGCCGCTCGGGATGCGGCTGCCGTGGCTGCGGCGCCAGATGGTGCTGACGATGTGCGGCGTCAAACGCGGCCTCTTCTCGTCGCTGCCGCTGCCGTCGCTGCCGCGCGCCAAGGCGCTGCCGAAGGAGCGCGCCGCCTGACGCCGTCACCCGCGCGAGACAGGCGCCGCGAGCAGGGCAGCCGCGTCGCGATCTGACAGCGATGTCCCGAATACGGCGCCTTTTGTTGGTGTAAACTACCGAACTGATTGAGCGCCTACGCTGGTACGCGCTTCGCTTTGGGCTGCCACATGCGCACTTCAACGATGACCTTGGCCTTGGGCCTCTTTTTGACCTGCAGCGGCTGCTTGCTGGATGACAGCACGAGCAACGGCAAGACCAGCAACAACGTCACGATCGTCTTCGCCGGCGATGGCGGCGATCTGGCGAGCCATCCCATCGCCGCCGGCGGCGCACAGACCGTCATCGACGTCTTCGGCGTCGCCTTCGACGGCGTGCAGTCGTCCAACCCGGCCGTCGCCACCTTCACCGTCGACAGCGGCTCCGTCGACGTCATCTCCGGCGTGGCCGGCTCGGCCGTCCTGCGGCTGACGAACGCCGGCCAGGTCGTCGCCAGCAGCACCGTCTTCGTCGTCAACACGACCGCGCTCGGCATCGTCAGCCAAGGCTGGAGCGGCAGCGCGCCCACGATCGTCGCCGGCGCCACCGAAGTCCTGCACGTCACCACCCTCGGCGCCGACGGCAACTCCACGCGCGGCGACGGCGCCGTCCGCTTTGCGCTGTCGGGCGACCTGGCCGCATCCGTCGTGCCCGTCTCGGGCGACGCCATCGGCTTCACCGGCACGTTGCCGCCGGGCACGCTCACCGGCAGCGGCACCATCACCGCCAGCTGCCCCGACACGACGTTGGCGCAGCCGATCACGATCGTCGATCCGTCGCTCGTGACCAGCTTGGCCACCACGACCCAGCCGGGCGCGACCAACGGCGGCACCAGCGTCGTCACCGTCGTCGCGATGACCGCCGACGGCGCCGTCTACACCGATCCATGCGACTGGACCGTTTCCGCGCCGTCGGTGACCTTGAACAGCCAGACGAGCGGGCTCGACCTCGGACCGGGCGACCTCACCGTCTTCAACCTCACGGCGCCCGGCACCTTCACCGCCACGTGCACCATGGCCGGCCAGTCGACGACCGTCACCCTCCAGCGCTGAACACCGTTCAGCCTAAGTAAACGGCTGTTTACAAGATGTCGGCGTAAGGCTTACGTCGATCGCTGATGGCGCGCTCAAGTCGTGGCTGGCCGCTGCCGATGATCGAGGCAAGACTGATCGCGCATGCGGCTCAAAGCGTCCACGTTCCGCACGTACGTCGGGATCCTCGCCAAAGACGGGCGGCGCGACGCCGTCCTGGCGCTGGTGCCGCCGGCGACGGCCGCGCTCATGCGTGACCCGCCGCTGGCCGGCAGCTGGATGGATCTGACGCACATGCACGCCATCGATCAGGCGGTGGAGACGCTGGGCGGCATGGCGGCGGTGCGCGACCTGGCGCGCCGCGGGACCGAGGCCGCGCGCAAGCCCTACATGGGCGTCGTCGAAGGCGTGCTCAAGCTCTTCGGCACCTCGCCGGCGACGCTGCTCAAGCGCATGAACACGCTCGTCGCGAGCTTCATCGAGGGCATCGACTACAAGTACATCGTGACCAGCGATCGGTCGGGCGTCATGGAAGTGACCTTCGCCGCCGATTACGAGCTGCCGACCTCGGCCTTCGTCGGGCAAATTCCCACGCTGCAGACGCTGCTCGATGCCTGCGGCGTCAAAGGTGTCGTGTCGGCGCCGGAGCGGCTGGGGCCGAATCGGGCGCGCTTCAAGATCCAGTGGTAAGTAAACAGTCGGTTACTTCGTCAGCACGAGCTGCAGCGGGAACTGCTCGTCGCCGTAGATGCACAGGCCGTGGGCGCGCGCGCCGGCCGGCACCTCCAGCCTGAGCACGTGGCGACCGCGGGGCAGGCGCGGCAGCGTTACGCGCTCGGCGCGACCGTGGCCGTCGTCGGGGATGACGTCGATGGGCGCGACGATGGTGTCGTCGACGCGAATGAGGACGCGCGAGCCGCCGTCGGCGGGCGCGCGATTGCCCGGCCACTCCGACGACAGGCGCGCGACCAACGTGGGCGAGGTCGCGCGCGGGAGGGTGAAGGCGTACTCGAACCAGCCGTCGCCGCCGCCGTAAGCGTGCGCGTCGGCGCCGCTGCCCCAGCTGCCGACGCGCTCCCAGCGCGCGCCGGCGAAGGCGCTCGGCGGGATTTCGATCGCGCCGTCGCGCAGGTGCTGATGCGGCGAGCGCGCTTCGGTGACGTACGGATCGTAGAGCAGCCGATCGCCGGCCGTGTCCGTCAGCCGCGGGTTGCGCGACGCCGGCGCCGCTTGCATGAGGCGCGCGTACTTTTGCATTTGCGCGCGCACGTCGTCGGTGTCGGCGCGGTCGACGTAGATGCCGAAGTCGCGCGCGTGGCCGGCCCACGGCTGGTAGATCCAGGCCAGCGCGCCGGCGGCGCCGTCGTAGACGGCGCGATCGAGGAAGCGGTCGAACCAGTCGGCGCGCGGGCGCGACAGCCACTCGGCGCGATCGGTGTGAAAGCCGAACTCGCCGAAGACGATGGGCTTGTGCGCGACATGCTGCGCCAGCTGCACGCGATCGTCGATATAGGCTTGTAAGCGCGTCAACGAGGCCACGCGATCGGTCGTCTCCGGATACAAGTGGCTGTCGCAGTAATCGACCGACGGCAGCCGACACACGGCCAGCCACTCGGCGCGCTCTTGTCGCGACGTGTAGCCCATCACGCCCGGCGTCACGAGGTGATGGCCGTCGCGCGCCTTGATGAAGCGCGCCATCGACTCGATCCACTCGGCACGATCGGCTGCACCGGCCGGCGTCGCCACCATCGACTCGTTCATCAGCTCCCAGGCGAAGATGGTCGGATCGTCGACGTAGGCGACGCCGGTGATGCTGTTGACGCGGCCGAGCAGGTGCGTAAGGTGCGCGCGGTAAAAGGCGCGCGTGCGTTCGTCGCGGAAGAAGGCGTCGCGGTTGCCGAAGCCGTCGCTGGGCAGGCCGGCCCAGGCGAGATATTGGCGGATGCCGCCGAAGTCGTCCCAGTTGTTGGACAGCGTGATGATGACGCGCAGGCCGTGCTCGCGGGCGCTGGCGAGGACGCGATCGAGCTGGCGGTCGGCGGCGTCGAGCCAGCGATCGGGCGCGACGCGGAACAGCTGGTACTGCTGCGACCACGGCGGCGACTGCGCGTCGCCTTCGCCGAGCGCCCAGATGCGGCCGACGGTCAGCCCGTCGGCGGCGGCGGCGGCGATGGTGTCGGCGGCGCGAGCGCGCGCTTGGCCGTGCATGACGTCGAGGTTGGCGCCGACGAAGGCGAACGGGCGGCCGCCGACGCTGAAGCGGCTGCCGTCGACGGTGACGAAGGCGCCGGCGGGGATGGCGGCAGCGGCAGTCGACCGAGCGCCGCCGAGCAGGCAAACCAACGTCGTGAGGGTGCGTAAATACATAGGTGCCTATATAAACGATCAGGTTTTGACGATGGCGATGCGCGGGCCGATGGCCAGGTCGAGCTCGCTCGCGCGGAAGAGGTCGCCGTCGAGCGTGTAGCTGAGCGGCTCGGCGAAGCGGACGTGGACGCGCGTCGCCAGCCGGTCGACGTGCGGCTCGCCGCCGAGTGGCCGGCCGGTGACGACGCGCGGCAGCTGCAGCGCCATCGACGTCGTCGAGATGCCCGAGGCGACGAGGTGGAAGTGGCGCGGCTTTTGTCCCGCTTGCCAGGCGACGCGCATGCCGATGCCGACGTCGGGCACGACCGAGGCCACGAGCAGCCGATAGCGCGCGTCGGGCAGTCGCTCGCCGTCGACGATGAGCTCGGTGACTGTGGGCGCGAACAGCCAGCCGGCGAACGGGCCTTGCACCAGCGACGACGCGGCCGTGCGCACCGCCAGCAGCGCCGCCCACGCCGGTCCCGGCGTCATCGAGTTGCGGTAGTAGGCCTCGAGGAAGCGCGCGCCCATCAACGACGCGCACAAGAAGCCGTAGCGGCCACCGACGGCGAGTAGGTCCTGATCGAACGTGGCGACGTGGCCGCCGCGCTGGGCGACGACGAGGCGCGCGGCCAGCTCTTCGGGGCGCCCGCGAATGCCGAGGTTGCCGGCGATGGTGTTGACGGTGCCGCCGCGCAGGATGGCAAAGCGCGGCAAGTTGTCGGGCCCGTATGCGCGCACGAGCTCGGTCAGCGTCGCCAGGTTGGTGCCGTCGCCGCCGCAGGCCGCGACGAGGTCGACGCCGTCGCCGGCGAGGCGGCGCGCGCACTCGGTCAGCTCGGCCGGCGTGTGCGTGACGACGACCTCGCCCAGCTCGCCGACGACGGCGCGCAGCCGCTGCACGAGGCCGGGCGCGCGCCGCACGCCGCGCGCGTTGGCATTGACGATCACCGCCAGCTTCGTCATGGGCGCGTCACGGGTGGCTTAGGACGAAGTCGCAGCGCTCGACCCAATCGGCGGCGTCGAGGCGGGCGCCCGTTTCGGCGTTCGCGTCGGCGGCCAGCCGCGCAAAGCGCGACTTGGCGCCGGCGATGTCACCGGCGCGATAGTGCGAAACGGCCAGCACGCGCGCCTCTTCGCGATCGAAGCGCGCGTCCGGCAGCGGCTCTTTGGGCTGCCCGTTCGTGTCATACAGCGCCACGATGTCGGCGAAGCGGCCGCGATTGAAGAGCTGCTTGGCCAACAGATAACGATAGAGCGCGCGATCGGGATCGCCGTCGAGAAGGCCGCGCAAGCTCATGAGGTCGACGCTCGGGTCGCGCGTGCTCGCCGGCGCCACCAGCAGCTGCGTAAGCGCCGCGCGCGACGGACCGGCAGGCCAGCCGGCGACGAGGTGCTTGACCGTCAACAGGCGCGCCTGCGCTTCGTCGGCCGGCAGCTGCAACGCGCGCTGATAGCGGTCGCGCGCTTCGACGGCCTGGCCATCGAGCAGCGCCAGGTCGCCGAGCGCGGTCTCGGCGTGCGCGCGCAGGATGCCGTTGAGGTCGGGGCGCGCCAAGATGCGCGCGGCGTAGGCGCGCGCTTCTGGCCGCGCGTCGGCGGCGACGGTGGCGTCGAGCGCGTCGACGAGGCCGTCGACGTCGCGCGGATCGTCGGCGCACAGCTGATCGAAGAGCGCCAAGGCGCGCGCGCGGTCGCCTGCCTGCGCCGCCTGATGCGCCGCCTGCCGCGCCAGCGCCAACGCATGCGCGCAGGGCTTGCCGAACACGCTCGGATGGCGCAGCCGGTCGAGCGCCAGCGCCACCTCCGACCGCGGCACCGGCTGCGCGTCGATCATCGCGAGCCACTGCGTGCGCAGCTCGCCGAAGCTGGCACCATAGATGCGCCGGTAGCCGGCGTCGCTGCCGGCGTCGCGATAGAGCGCGGCCAGCTTGTCGGCGCCGCGCGTGTCGAGCAGAAAGCGGCAGAACGAGCCGGCGACGTTGTAGGCCTGACCGGCGTTGAGCCCGAAGAAGCGCGGCCCCATCGTCTGCGCCAGCGTGTTTTCGTCGATGACCTTGGCGTCGCGCAGCACTTTGACGACTTGATGCGGCGTCAGCGGCGAGCCTGCCCACGACGCGGCCACGGCCACGCCTTCGATGAGCCCGACGTTGACGTCGAGCCCGCGCCGCGAAATGGCCAAGAGCGAGTCGCCGAAGCGGCCCGCGAACACGTGCGCCAGCTCGTGCATCAGCGTCGGCGCCGGCCAGCCTTCGTGCTGCAAGTAGACTTCGCGCCGCCACGGCTTGGCCACCATCGTGTGCGCCGCGCCCATGAGCGCCCGTTTTTGCCCGGCGTTGTCGAAGAGGAACGCGTGAATGGGCGCTTGCGGCGTCGCGCCGAAGAGTCGCGACAGCTGTTGCCAGCGCAGCTCGAAGTCGGCGGCATCGAGCGCGATCTGCTTGGCGTACGGCCCGTTCGGCGAGTAGTGCAGCACGAAATGCTCGGTGTGCCGCTCGGCGCCGAGCGCGCGCGCGACGTCGTCGCCGTCGAGCTGAAAGCCGAGCTGCGCCCGGCGCGCGTGCAGCGCTGCCGCGGCGAGCCCGCAGCCGACGACGACGAGCGCGATGCGCAGGCGGCCTTGCCAGCGCAGTCGCGCCGCCAGCGTCTTGCCGTCGAGCAAGAGCGCCATCGTCGCCAGCGCGGTCGCGGCCAAGGTCGCGTGATAGAGCCGCGCCCAGCCGAAGGCGGCGGAAATGGCGAGCTCCTCGTCGTACAGAGAGCCGGCGAAGTAGCCGACGAACGGGTCATAGCCGAAGATGGGCGGCGCCGAATAGAAGCGCCAAACGCCCCACACGATCGACCCGAAGACGCCGGCGAGCGCCAGAAGCGACGGCGACAGCGCCCGCTGCCAGGGTCGTACGAGGGCGATCGTCGTGCCGAGCGCCGTGCCCATCGTCGCCGACAAGAGCGGCAACAGGGCGAACCAGGCGAGGCCGGCCGAGAAGTCGCAGTTGCGGACCCGCAGCGCGTTGGCCGTCACGAGGCCGAGCGGCACCAGCAACAGCAGCCACGACGCGGCCACGTTTCCCGCGTAAAGCCGTGCGACAGTAGCACCTGGGTGGGCGGCGGCGGCCGTGGCCGCGGACGGCGCGCGGCTCGATCGGGCGGCCACCGTGCGCGCCGCCGCCAGCTGCGCCGCGGCGAACGAGACGGCGACCGCCAGCACCAGCGACCATTCGTAGCCGAGGACATTGAACAGCGGCACAAAGCAGAGCGCGCCGGCTAAAACGGCCAGCAGCACGGCCCAGATTCGGAAGGCGTCCACTTTCAACTTTATACTCTCGCTTCTTTCGCATAGCCTGTTCGGCCAAGGCACGCAATCCAATGTCCGACGACGAACGCCGCGAACAGCTGCGTGTCCCAATCCAGCTCAAGGTCGAATACAAGAAGCTGAACACCTTCTTCGCCGACTACACCAAGAACATCTGCAAGGGCGGCACGTTCATTCGCACCAAGAAGCCGCTCGATTTGGGCACCGTGTTCGTGTTCCAGCTGGGCGTGCCCAAGCTGAAGGAGCCGCTGGAGATCCGCGGCGAAGTGAAGTGGGTCAAGCGCGAAGGGCAGCCGTCGCCGCCGGGCGTGTCCGAGGATCACGAGCCGGGCATGGGCATTCGCTTCATTTACGACGATCCGGGCGAGCGCGAGCGGCTCGAAGGCGCGGTCGAGAAGATGATGATCGACTCGCTGGGCCAGCTCCTGTATTCGAAGCTGATGGGCAAAGGCAGCGGTCCGAGTGGAAGCGGCGGCAACGGCAACGGCTGAGCCGCGTCGGGCCTGGTGGCGCTATGCGGCGCCGAACCTGGTCACGGCGACGAGCATCGTCTTCGGCGTCTTGGCGGTGGTGGCGGCGATCGACGGCCATCCCGTCGCCGCGGCGTGGTGGGCGCTGTATTGCACGCTGACCGATCGCGTCGACGGCGCGCTGGCCAAGGCGTTGAAGGGCGGCTCGGCGTTCGGCGTGCAGCTCGATTCGCTGGCCGACCTGGTCTCGTTCGGCGTCGCGCCGGCGGCGGTGTTTTACGCCTATTTCTCGCGGCAGCCGGCGCTCGGCTGGGCCGACGGCGGCGGTCGCGTCGCGCTCGTCGTCTTTTGCGCGCTGTGGACGTTGGCGACGGCGATGCGGCTGGCGCGCTTCAACGTCATCGCCGCCGGCGGCGCGGCCACGCATTACACCGGCACGCCGTCGACGATGACCGCCGGCACCGTCGGCGCGCTGTTCATCGCCGCCCTGAAGTATGCCGATCCGAAGTGGCGCGGCAGCGAATGGATCGACCACTGGCGCGTCTTGGGCGGCCTTACGACCGACGGCCTCTTGCGCTTCGTGCCGCTGCTGTTGCCCATCGGCGCCTTCGGCATGGTGTCGCCGCTGCGCGTGCCGCGGCTCGGTCGCACGCGCAGCCGCGTCACCGACGTCTTGCTCGCCGGCGGCGTCATCTCCGGCTACACCGCAGGCTTGTTCCACCATCTGCCCGAGTATTTGGCGTTCGGCGGGCTCTACTACTTAGTCGTCTGCTTCGCCTATCATCTCCGCACGCGCTGAGGCTTTCCGCTCGTCCATCTCGTCGATCGACTTGGGCCAATCGCCGTGCAAGAGGCGCGACAGGCCGCGATCGGCGAGCAGCTTGCCGCCGGTCTGACAGGTCGCGCAGTAGTTCGTCTCGTTCTCGGCGTAGCGAATCCGCTGCACCGGCGTTTGGCACACCGGGCAGGGCTGGCGATACTTGCCGTGCACGGCGAACTCGTCGCGAAAGGCGGTCACCTTCTCGGGAAACTTCGTCGCCGACTCTTGGCGCAGCTTGTCGGTCCACTCGCGCAACAGCGACTCGGTGGCCTTGTGCAGCCGCGTAATCTCGGGCTCGCCCAGGCGTGACGTCAGCGCCACCGGGGACAGCTGCGCGCGGTGCAAGATCTCGTCGGAGTAGGCGTTGCCGATGCCGGAGAAGAGGCGCGGATCGGTCAACGTCCGCTTGACCGTGTGGTTCTCGCGCTGGATGACCTCGCGGAACGCCTGCTTGGTCGCGCCCAGCGGCTCGAGGCCGCCGCGATCGTGCTCGGCCAGGCCGGCCCGCCCTTGCACGACATGCAGCGACGCCCGCTTCTTCGTCGACGCCTCCGTCAGGATCAGCGTGCCCGACGAGAAATCGAACGCCGCCAAGCCTACTTTGCCGGGGATCTTCGCGCCTTTTTGTCCCGGCCATTTCAGCCGACCGGCGACCATCAAGTGCAGGACGACAAAGACGTCGTCCTCGAGCGCGAAGACGATGCGCTTGCCGAGGCGCTCGAGACCGAGGACGCGCTTGCCGTCGACGGCCGACAGCGGCGGCGCCACCGAGCGCAACAGGAACGGGCTCGCCAGCCGCACGCGCTCCAGCGTCTGCCCGATGACCCGCTCGCCGACGCGCTCTACGTAGACGGTGACGTCCGGCAACTCCGGCATGGTCTAGGTATCTTAACCATCCCGGAAGCGGCTTGCTGCTCGATTATTCGCCGGCTACTCGTGCGTGAAGAGCTCGATCGAGGCGGTGGGCTTGCCGTCGCTGCCGAGGCCGCCGGCGATGACGATGTCGCCGGTCTCGAGCAGCTGCGAGACGTGGTTGCGGCGCGGCGTGGCCAAGGGCACGGTAGCCTGGATGGCGTAGCTCGAGGTGTCGAGGATGTCGCAGCTGCCCTGCGCGGTGCCGGTGCCGTCGGCGCCGCCGCAGACGACGAGCACGCTGCCCGAGATGGTCGCCGAGTGGCCGACGCGCGCCACCGACAGCGCGGTCGGCAGCTGCGTCACCGTCGGCGGCGTCACGCCGGGCGAGATGACGATGCCGCCTTGCGAGACCGTGCCGTCGTCGTGCTGGCCGCCGAGGATGAGGACGTCGCCGTTGGGCATCGTCGTCGCCGTGGCGTCGACGAGGTTGGGCAGGGTCACGCCGAGCGAGTAGGCGGCGAACGTCTGGCCGACGAGCCGCTCGGCGACGGGCAGCGTCGAGCCGGCCGCCAAGCCACCGAACAAGATGGCGCCGTCACCGTCGGAGAAGTGGGCGGCGGCGACGGCGTGACCGCTGCGCGCGGCGGCCATCGGCGTGGCCAGCGCGGTCAAGCGGATGGCGCCCGACGGGTTGACGAGCCCGCCGGTGTTGAGCGGCATGCCGTTGCCGTCGAGGCCGCCGGTGATGAGCGTGTCGCCCGAGGCCAAGACGGCGCCGTTGGGGAACGAGCGCGCCGTAAAGGCGTCGGTCGGCAGCGGCGCCCAGACGCCGAGGCCGGTCGTGGGGTCGAACAGCTCGATCGTGGACTGCGGCGTGCCGGTCGTGCCGATGCCGATCGACTGCGCGCCGCCGTAGGCCCACGCCTGCACGCTCGTCGAGGCGCCGGCCAGGCCGCCGGCGCGCGCGGTCTCCATGTCCGACGTGTTGATGATGGCCTGCGTAAAGACGTCGTAGACGGCGGTAGTGGGCAGCGCGTTGCCGTTGATGTCGCGTCCGCCGCAAAAGAGCACGCCGAGGCCCGTCACCGACGTCGACGCCATGTCGGTGCGCGGCGCGGGCGTGGCCGCTTGCGAGCCGTCGGCCAGCGTCGTCAAGACCGAGATGGCCGCCGACGTCGTCGCCACTTTGCCGGGGCGGCCGACCCAGACCGCGATCGGCCCTTGATCCATCGCCGACAGCTGCAGCGACGGCGTGACGCCGTGCGCGATGACGTTGCCGCCGGCGTCGAGCGCTTCGACGAGCACGGGACCGTCGGTGCTCTCGGGCTTCTGCTTGACGCTCAAGTTGAAGTGGCCGGCGGTGACGGTCTCGGTGTCGACGTTGGTGCTGTCGCCGATGGTGAAGCGCACCGACGCCGCGTCGGCGAACGGATCGTCGGTGGGCGAGACGACGATGTCGAGCGAGAGCGTGCCCGACTTTCCGCCGCACGCGGCCAAGCTAACCAAGAAAGCGGAGGCAATTAGGATTCGGTTCATGTGTCCTCGAGCTGCGAGCGGAGCGCGGCGGGCGTGGCGCCCACGACGCGCACGGTCTTCTTGCGACCGGTCAGGCCGCGGATGATGTGGATTCTGATTGCGTCGCGCACCCAGCTTTCGCGCCAGGAGCGTCACCAAGGCTTCGTTGGCGGCGCCGTCGACGGGCGGCGCGGTGAGCTGAATCTTGAGCCGATCGCCGAGCACCGGGCCGAGCCGCTCCTTGGACGCGCGCGGAACGACCTGCACGTCGAAGGTGATGGCGTCGGCGGACTCGCTGATGGGCAACGTCGACATCGCTACTTCTTGTCGGCCAGCGCGCCCAGCTCGCGGCTGCGATTGGTCGCGGCCTCGACGGCGTTGATGAGCGTCGTGCGCAAGCCGCCCGCTTCCAGCGTGTGCAGACCGGCGATGGCGGTGCCGCCCGGCGACGTCACCATGTCCTTCAAGCGGCCGGGATGCTCGTGCGTCTCGATGAGCAGCTTGGCCGAGCCGAGCAGCGTCTGCGCCGCCAGCGCCTGCGCGTTGTAGCGCGACAGGCCCATCTTGACGCCCGCGTCCGACAAGGCCTCGATGATCAGGAAGACGTAGGCCGGCCCCGAGCCGGACAGCCCGGTCACGGCGTCGAGCTGCGACTCGTCGATGACCACGGTCATTCCGACTGCATCGAAGATGCGTTGGGTTGCCTCGACGTCGGCCTCTTTCGCGTGCGCGCCGGCGGCGATGGCGGTGGCGCCCGCGCCCACCAGCGCCGGCGTGTTCGGCATCGTGCGCACGACGCGCGTGCCGGCCGGCAGCCGCCGCTCGATGGCGCCGAGCGGCATGCCGGCGGCGATCGAAATCACCAGCGCCGACGGCTTCAAATGGGGCGCGATCTCGTCGAGCACCTTGGGCAAGATCTGCGGCTTGACCGAGAGGATCACGATCTCCGCATGGCGCACGACATCTTCATTGTGCGTCGTGGCGTGGATGGCGTAGCGATCCGTCATCTCCTGGCAGCGCTCTTTGCGCGGGTCGGAGCCGTGGATCTGCTTGGCTTCGACGACGCCGGAGTTGATGAGGCCCTTGATGAGCGCCTCCGCCATGTTGCCGGTGCCGAGGAAGCCGATGCTCTGTGGCAACTTCATCGGCGGGGACTCTAGCAGAACTTTGGACGCGGATTGTGTAGCGCGAGTTCCCGTGCGCGGCTCAGCCGAGAATCATCGATTCCTTCTCGATGGCGCCCTCGGCGAAGCGCGACAAACGGCAGCGCTGGAAGACCTCGTGCTTCTTGCCGCCGGTGAGCCACTCGGCATAGAGCTTGGCCATGATCGGCGCCATCATGAAGCCGTGGCCGACGAAGCCGCAGGCGAGGTAGAAGCCGGGCACGCCCGGCGGCTCGCCCAAGATCGGATGGCCGTCGGGGCTGACGTCGTAGGGACCGGCCCATTGGCGCAGGATCTTGACCTCGGCGAAGCGGGGCACGAGCGCGATCATCTCGCGCGCCAGCGTCTGCAGGAACTTCAGGCGCGAGCCGAGCTGAATGCCGGTGGCGTCGTCTTCGACGGTGATGCCGGTGACGATCTCGCCGCGCATCGACTGCGAGAAGTAGAGCCCCGACGACAGCACGCTCACCATCGGCGTCAAGAACGGCTTGAGCGGCTCCGTCGACAGGATCTCGTGGCGATGCGGATGATTGGGCAGCTCGACGCCGACCATGCGCGCGATCTCCGGCGACCAGGCGCCGGCGGCGTTGATCACCCGCTGCGCGCGCACCGGCCCTTTGGACGTCGTGAGGTCGAAGCCGCGGCCACTCGGCGTGATGCGCTCGACCGCCGTGTACAGATGGACCTCGACGCCGCGTTCGAGCGCCTGATGCGCGTAGCCCCACAAGAACGGCCACGGAAAGAGCACGCCGTCCTTCGGGTTGTAGCAGGCGCAGACGATCTTCTTGACGTCGAGCTCGGGGACGAGCTGGCCGGCTTCCGCGGCCGACAGCATGCGCGTGGGCACGCCGACGCTGTTCTGCGTGGCGACGTTCTTCTCCATGATGGCGCGTTCGCGCTCGTGCTTGGCGAGGAAGAGGTAGCCGCCTTGGCGGAACCAGACGTTGACGCCGATCTCCTGCGCGAAGCCGCGGCAGAGCTCGATCGACTCCTGCATGAGCTTGACGTTCTCTACGGTCGACCACTGCATGCGCACGCCGCCGCCGTTGCGGCCGGACGCGCCCTGCGCCAGGTAGCCGCGCTCGAGGACGACGACGTCTTTGACGCCGCGCTTGGCCAGCTGGTAGGCGATGCCGAGGCCCATGACGCCGCCGCCGATGATGGCGATGTCGCATTCGCGCTTGGGCGGGCCTTGCGTGGGGACGATGTTGGCGTGCGCTTTCATTCGTCACCGTCGTCGCCGGCGGCGGCGAAGATCGCGAGCGGCGCCGGCTGCACGGGCGGGCGCGACGTGAAGGCCTCGACGCGCACGGAGCCGGCTTGGGCGCACAGGCGGGCGGCTTGCACCATGCACTCTTTGCCTTCGCAGGGGCCGGTGCCGAGGCCGGTGTAGCGCTTGATCTCCTCGACGCTGCCGTAGCCGAGGGCGATCGTGTGCTGGATGTCGGCGAGGGTCACGTCTTCGCAGCGGCAGACGATGGCTTTGGTGCTCACGAGCGCACCCGGGTCATTTCAAGCTCCCGGCGACGGCGTGGCCGCAGCGTTCGCCGCTCTGCCCCGCGCGCTCGCAGTTGACGAAGCCGGCCACGTCGCCGCACGCGAACAGCTCGGGCGTCGGCCCGCGACCGTCGCCGTCGACGCGACAGCTGAAGCCGCCGCCCGGCTCGTCGTACGCGACGGGCACGCCGTGTTGCCGCGGCAGCTCCGAGGCCGGCGCCGGCCGGGCCGCCACGGCCACGAGGTCACACTTGATCTTGCGCTTCGTCGTCTCGAGCGCGCGCACCCACGAATGGCCGTGCGCCGCGACCGGCTGCTCGTCGCGCCCATCGATGCGCGTGACCTCGGCGCCGCCCGCGGCCAACGCGTCGGTCAGCGCCCGCGCGTAAGGCCCGTCGCCGATGACGACCGGTCGCGTCGCCGGCGCCACGCCGAAGCGCACGAGCAGCCGTCCGACGGCGCGCGCCGGCAAGACGCCCGGCCGGTCATTGTCGACGAAGATCGCATTCTGGTCGTAGGCGCCCGTCGCATACACGTAGCGCTTGGCCGTCAGCTTCACGAGACCCGCGGGCGCATGCAACGCCAACAATCCCGGCGCCGCGCCTTTGCTGGCCGCGTCTTCGGGATACCACGCGATCGCCGTCGTCGACGTCATGATGTCGACGCCGGCTGCTTGCGCCTCTTGCACCAGCGCATCGGCCGCGCGCGGACCGAACGCCGGATGCGCCAACAACGATCCGCCCGCACGATCCTGCTCATCGACGACCAGCGTCGCGTGACCGGCCTTGGCGCAGACGATCGCGCAGCGCAATCCCGCCGGACCGCCGCCGATGATGGCGACGTCGACGTGGCGCGTCCGCGGCTTCGGCAAGACCGGCGGCTTCGGCTGCGCGTCCGGCAGCTTGCCGAGCCCGCCCAGCTGTCGCACCACTTTGTTCAACACCGCGTTCAGCGCCCGCGGCGACGTCATCATCGTGTGATGATCCATCCCCTTGGCGAAGAAGAAGTCGGCCGCGCCCAAGACGTCGAACCCGCCCGACGGGAAGGCGTTCTGCCGCTCGATGCGCAGGCCGTCCGTGACGGGCGTCTTGCAGGCGCGCACGTTGGGCTTGCCGTCGATGCGCATGAGGCAGGCGCCACAGTGGCCGGCGAGACAGAAAAAGCCGCGCGGCCGGTGATATTTGACCGAACGCGACAACACGCGCTGGCCCGACGCGAACAGCGCCACGGCCACCGACTCGCCGGCATGCGCCGTCACGTCGTCGCCTTCGAACTTCAGGGTCACCCGCTCACCGCGGGCGCGCTCGCTCAGTCGTCGGTCCATTGTCAACGCGGGAGGATGACACTATCTTGCCGAGATGCTCAACTCCATCCCGAAGGTCCCGCCGCCAATCAACGAACCGGTGTTGAATTATGGCCCGGGATCGCCCGAGAAGCAGGCGCTCAAGCGCGCGCTCGAGACCTTGGCGGCGACGCCGGCCGACGTGCCGCTGCTCATCGGTGGCGAGCGCCGTAAAGGCAGCGGGCAAGCGGACGTCTTCTCACCGCACGCGAAGAAGAAAGTGGTCGCGCGCGTCGCGCAGGCCACGGCGGAAGATGCCGAGTCGGCGGTGAAGGCGGCGCTGGCGGCGCAGGCGTCGTGGGCGGCGACGCCGCTGCACGAGCGGCTGGCCGTCTTCTTGCGCGCGGCCGAGCTCTTGGCCGGCAAATATCGCCCGATCTTGAACGCGGCCACGATGCTCGGTCAGTCGAAGACGGCGCATCAGGCGGAGATCGACGCCGCCTGCGAATCGATCGACTTCTGGCGCTGGAATGCGCATTTTGCCGAGCGGATCGCCGCCGAGCAGCCGCATTCGGGGCCCGGCATGTGGAACCAGCTGGAGGCGCGGCCGCTCGAGGGCTTCGTCTTCGCGGTGACGCCGTTCAACTTCACGTCCATCGGCGCCAACTTGCCGACGGCGCCGGCGATGATGGGCTGTACCGTGGTCTGGAAGCCGGCGCCGACGGCGATGCTCTCGGCGCACTTCATCATGGAGATCCTGCGCGAAGCCGGGCTGCCCGACGGCGTCATCAACTTCGTTCCCGGCGCGCCCAAAGCCATCGGCGACGTCTGCTTGGGCCATCGCGACTTGGCCGGCGTGCACTTCACCGGCTCGACCGGCGTCTTCCAGCACATGTGGCGCACCGTCGGCGAGAACATCGGCCGCTATCGCACGTATCCGCGGCTCATCGGCGAGACCGGCGGCAAAGACTTCATCGTCGCCCATCCGTCGGCCGATCCGGAGGCGCTCGCCGTCGCCATCGTCCGCGGCGGCTACGAATATCAGGGGCAGAAGTGCTCGGCCGCGTCGCGCGTCTACGTGCCCGAGTCGCTGTGGAAGGGCGGGCTCAAAGATCGCGTGCTGTCGCTCATCGGCGAAATCAAAATGGGCGACGTCGCCGACTTCACGAACTTCATGGGCGCAGTCATCGACGAGCGCTCGTTCAAGAACATCGGCGGCTTCGTGCAGGCGGCGAAGGATTCGTCGACGATGAAGATCTTGGCCGGCGGCAACCTGAACGACGCGCAGGGCTGGTTCGTGCCGCCGACGCTGGTGCAGAGCGACGATCCGAAGTCGAAGCTGATGTCGGAGGAGATCTTCGGACCGGTGGTGACGGTGCACGTCTATCCCGACCATAAGTGGCAGGAGACGCTGCAGCTCGTCGACGAGACCTCGCCCTATGCGTTGACGGGCGCGATCTGGTCGCGTGAGCGCGCGCCGATCGAGGAGGCCAAGCAGCGGCTCAAGCAGGCGGCGGGCAACTTCTACGTCAACGACAAGCCGACGGGCGCGGTCGTCGGGCAGCAGCCGTTCGGCGGCGCGCGCGCGTCGGGCACGAACGACAAGGCCGGCTCGCTGTGGAACCTGATTCGCTGGGTCTCGCCGCGCACGATCAAGGAGACGTTCGCGCCGCCGACCGACTTCCGCTATCCGTACATGCAGGAGCCGTAGCGTCGCAGTCGTTCGTGCGTTGGTCGGGCCGATTGAGCGCCGGCGACGCGATTCCCGCAGCTTCCCGTCGTCAGCGCCCACTCGAATTCGATTGTCGCGTCCGCACGCCGCTCACGATCGCAGCCAGCCCGCCTCGAATATCGCCACTGCCACTGCGAGCAGATCAGGCCCGACAGCGAGATCGGTGCGGCCGAATTCGGACGGATGCGCCGGGCGGAGGCTCAGTGCAGATGCAGGATCGTGCCGGCTTCGCCGACGAGGTAGACGTTCCGAGCGTCGCTGCCCCAGATGGCGTGCCAGTCGACCGTCGCCGGCAACGTGACGGGCGCGAACGTGTTGCCGTCGCTCGCGTGCAAGAGCTGCGAGCCCGCGACGTAGATGTCGGTGGCGCTCGAGCCCCAGACGGCGTTGGCGTCGTCGAGATCGGGGAGGGTGGCCGGCGCGAACGTCTGGCCGCCGTCGCTCGAGCGCAACAGTCGCCCGAACGTGCGCGGCACGTCGCTGGCGTTGGCGACGGCGTAGACGTTGGCGTCGCCCGCGCCCCAGGCGGCCTCGACGCAGCCCGACTGGCTGCCGCCGGCGGCGCTGAAGCTCGTCGTCCAGCTGCTGCCGCTGTCGCTCGACCGGCGGATCTCGAAGCTGCGCACGCCGCCCAACGCCAACAGCGCGCCGTCAGCGCCGACGAAGACGCCGTGCATCGCCGGCAGCGACGACACCGCCAGCAGCGTCGACGTCGCGAAGTCGTCGGTCGAGGCCAAGACGCCGCCGTAGACCGCGAGGTATAGCGTGCCGTCGGCGCCGCGCGCGAAGTTGTAAGCGGCCGTCGTCAGCTCGGTGCGCGTCCAGGTCGCGCCGTCGTCGGCCGAGCGCAAGAGCACGCCGCCGTCGCACAAGCCGCTGTCGCAGCGCAGTCCGGCGACCAAGAGCTGGCCGTCGGCGCCGATCACTGTCGTGTATTGATCGCTGTCGCCGCTGCGAACGATCGTCCAGCTGCCGTCGCCGCCCGACCGCAAGATCGAGTGCGTGCCGACGACCCAGGTCGCGCCGTGGCCGTCGCCCCATATGGCCGTGAGCGCGTCGGTCGTGCCGCTGACCTCGCTGTTCCATTGCGGGTCCACTTGCGTTCCGGTCGATGGCGCCGCCGTGCCTCCATCGCCGTTCGCGCCCGCTGGCGCTGCCGTTCCCGGCGTGACGGCAACAGGCGTCGCCGCGGTGCCATTGGCGGTTGCGGCGGCGGCCGGCGCGACCGTTGTCGATCCGGCGCCGGTGCAGCCGAGTGTGCAGAAACCGCAGGAGAGGACAATCCAAGAAGTGAACATTTTGCGCATTGATTAGCTCCGTCCGTGCACAATCTGGCCGGCGCTGCCGACCACATAGATGTCGTTTGCCGACGAACCCCAAACCTTCGTGTAACCGGCGCTGCTGCTCGTCTGGGCCGGCAGCGTGACGGTCGTCCAGGTCACGCCGGCGTCGCTCGAGTGGACGAGACCGCCGCCCGACGCCAAGACGTCGACGTCGTTCGCGCCCGAGCCCCAGACGCTGACGAGGCCGCCGACGCCGGCGGGCGGCGTCAGCGTCTGCCAGGTCGCGCCGTCGTCGCTCGAGCGCGAGACGCTGGCCGGCGCGCCGACGGCCCAGATGTCGTTCGCGCTCGACCCCCAAGCCGCCAAGAGCCCATCGGGATTGCCCGGCACCGCCACGGCATAGTCGGCAAACGCGTCATGCGTCTTGGCGACCGCCTGCCGGTTCAGCGCGTCGTTGCCGAACGCGAAGACGTCGCCGGCGCTCGCGCCCCAAACCGCCACCGCCTGCAGCTGCGGCAACGCCGTCGTCGTCCAGCTCGCGCCGCGGTCGGTCGAGTGGTAGAGCGAGCCGTAGTCGGCGATGTAGACGTCGTCGGCGTCCGAGCCCCACACCGTCGCGTCGAAGCTGCCGGTGCGCGTCAGCGTCCATGTCGCGCCGCCGTCGACGGAGTGCTGCACCGAGCCGGTCCAGCTCGGATTGGCGACGGCGCCGACAACATAGACGTCGCTCGCCGAGGCGCCCCACACGTCGTGCAAGTCGTCTTCGCAGCCGCTCGCGATGGCGGTCCAGCTGCCGTCGCCCGTCGAGCGCAGGATCGTGCCGCCGGCACCGACCGCGTAGACATCGTTCGCGCTCGATCCCCACACGCTCGTGAGCGCGGCATTGCCGGCCGCTTCGACGGACCAAACGAGCCCGCCCGAAGTCGTCGTCGTTGGAGCTGCCGTTGGCGCCGAGCCGCTCGTCGTTGCGGCGGTAGCGGTGGAGCTGGGTGCGAACGTCGTCGGCGTGGCCGTCGTGACAGTCGTCGACGGTGCAACGCCTCCACAACCGACGACCGCCAGGCTCAAGAGCAAGCGACAACTGCGCATGGCCTGTACGCTGAGCAAACGACGTGCCGCTCAGCTGAGCCCGCGAAACGAATCAGTTGTCGCGACACCCGTTGCCGATCGGCTTATACTGCCGCCCGTGTCGAACCGAACCCTGTCCGAAAAGCTGCGCGCTGTTTCCACGGTCATCAAGAACCGAGCGTTCGATGATCCTTTGAACATCACGCTCGAATTGACCCGTCGCTGCAACGCCAAGTGCGACTACTGCAATCACTGGCAGGAGCAGCGGCAGACCGAGCAGGACATCGCCGATTACGTGGCGGTCGTGCGTCGCTTCCGGCCGTTCTCGGTCACGATCTGCGGCGGCGAGCCGTTCATGCGCAAAGACGCGCTCGAGATCATTCGCCGCGTCGTCGACGAGCCCGGCTGGCGCTACGTCTCGATCATCACCAACGGCTGGTTCTTGAGCGAGGATCGCGCCCAAAAGCTGCTCGACACCGGCATCGATCAGATCAACGTCTCGCTCAACTATCCCGACGAGCGCCAGGACACCGATCGCAAGTTGCCCGGTCTATTCAAGAAGATCTCGCACATCGTCCCGTGGATGGCGGCGCGCGGCGGCAACATTCAGCTCAACTCGATCATCATGAACGACAACCTCGACGACGTCGTTCCCATCGCGCAGCTCGCGCACAAATGGGGCGCGTCGGTGATGTACACGCTCTATTCGGAGCTTCCGGCGGACAATCACGGACATCTGTTTCCACTCGAGCGGCAAGCGCGGCTCTTCGAAGTCCTCGATGAGCTCACCCGGCTCAAGAAGGTCATGCCCGGTGTCGTCGCCAACACGCAGTGGTACTTCGACATGATCCCGACTTACGTCAGCGGGACGGTCATCGAAGGCTGCACCGCCGGCAAGAAGACGCTGCACATCTCGCCCGGCGGCATGGTGCGTCCGTGCGCCGAGCTGGCCCCGGTCTCGCACTACACCGAGTATGACCACCGCGCGATCGCGCCGGTCACGTGCACGCGCTGCTTCCAGGCCTGCCGCGGCGAAGTGCAGGCGCCGCTGTCCATCTCCCGCGTCGCCGAAATCCTCCGCACGGCTTGAAAACCGCCGCGAGCGGCCCAATCGCCGCGTTGTCGCTGCGGTCAGATGCTCACGGGCGCAGAGCCCGCTCCGCTTCGGTCGTCGCTCCGCCTTGCTCATCGTCTCGCCTGCTCAGTCGTTCGCCTTCTCCCGCGTATTCGCAACTCCCGTCGCTCGTCGCCTCGACCGCACGCGAACGTTACGGCGCGCCGGCTGCGCGCAACCGACCGCGCGTGAACGTCTACGGCGCGACGGGGTTGCGCGCGCCGAAGAGCGCGCTGCCGACGCGCACGATCGTCGCCCCCGCCGCGATCGCCGCGGCGAAATCGGCGCTCATGCCCATCGACAGCGTGCCCAGCTTCTCGGCCGCGGCCAACTGCGCCAAATTTTCAAAGAACGGTCGCGGCGGCGCGTCGTCGGGCGGAATGCACATCAGCCCTTCACAGCGCACCGACGGGCGCGACGCAAACGCTTGCACCAACGCGTGCACGTCGCCGACGGGACAGCCGCTCTTTTGCGCCTCGCCGCCGATGTTGACCTGCACCAAGCAGCGCTGCACGACGCCCAGCTTGTCCGCGCGCTCCGCGATCTCGTCGAGCAGCGGTAGCGAATCTACCGAATGGATCAGCTCGGCCACGCCGACGACGTACTTCACCTTGTTCCGCTGCAGCGGGCCGATGAAGTGCCAACGCGCGCCCTCGACCACGCGCGCCTTGTCGCGTAGCTCCTGCGCATAGTTCTCGCCGAACAACGTGTGCCCGGCGACAGCGATCGCCTCGCGCACGCGTTCGGCCGGCACGGTCTTCGAGACCGCCAGCAACGTCACGGTTTCGGGCGCACGTCCGGCGGCGCGCGCTGCCTTTGCGAGCTCCTCACCAACATTGAAAAACTTATCGGCGAGGCTCATCAGAAGTTGCGTGGTCCGAGTAACTTTTTTTCGAAACGTTCGGCGCCGAGCGCCCAATCCGACGGTAAGGCCTCGAGCGCGTACAAGTCTTCGAGCACTTCGCACAGCGGCAGGCCGACGATGTTCGTATACGAGCCGTGCACGGCGCGCACGAACGCGGCTGCCAGACCTTGCACCGCGTAGCCGCCGGCTTTGTCTTCCCATTCGCGCGAGCCGATGTAGCCTTCGAGCTCGGCCGGCGACAGCGCGCGAAACGTGACCGTCGTGCGTACCGCGCGACCGCGTTCGCTACCTTTATATAGCAGCGTATAGGCGGTCACGACCTCGTGCGTGCGACCGCTCAGCCGACCGAGCATCACGCGCGCCACCTCCGCCGACGCCGGCTTGCCGAGGATGCGCGGCTCGCCGTCGGGCAAATGCACGATCGTGTCGGCGCCCAGAGATCGGCCGCTCGGGCTCGACGCCGCTGGCCACGGCGCGCGCCTTCTCCGACGACAAACGGCGCGCATAATCGATGGCGTCCTCGTCGCTGCGCGGCGTCTCGTCGATATCGGCCGGGCGCACTTCGGGATCGAGGCCGGCCTTTTGCAACAGCTCGAGCCGGCGCGGCGAGGCCGACGCCAAGAGCAACCGCGGAATCAGCGTGATCGACATTTTTTTCGTTCTACCACGCAACTTCTCGCGCCCCGAACCGATAAGCTTTGCCTGTTGGCGGCGATCTCTTCACCGGAGCTGCTCGAAGGCAACGTGCTGCGGGTCGTGTTCACGACGCCCGACGGCTCGTTCGCGGTCTTGCGCGTGCAGGTCGAAGGTCGCGACGAGCCGGTGAGCGTCGTCGGTCCGCTGGCCGATTCGACAGCCGGCGAGCACTTGAAGATGGAGGGCCACTGGGAACGACACGCGACGCACGGCGAGCAGTTCCGCGCCACCCGCGCCGTCGTCGAAATTCCGCGCACCTCCGACGGCGTCGCCCGTTATTTGGAGGGCATCAAGGGCATCGGTCCGATGTTGGCCGAGCGCCTCGTGGCGTCGTTCGGCGTCGAGGCGATCGAGGTCGTCGAGAAGGAGCCGTGGCGGGCGGCGCAGGTGCGCGGCGTCGGTAAACGGCGCGCCGATCGCGCGGCGCGCGACGCGGCCACGAAGCGGCAAGAGCGCGAGGTGATGGTGTTCTTGCAAGGCCTCGGCGTGTCGCTGGCGTACGCGGCCCGCATTCGCAAGGCTTACGGCGACAACGCGGTGGCGCGGGTGCAGGAGAATCCCTATCGACTGGCGCGCGATGTCGCGGGCATCGGCTTCGTCGTCGCCGATCGGATCGCGCAAGGGATGGGCGTTAGTCGCGACTCGCCGTTGCGGCTGCAAGCAGGCGTCTTGCACGTGCTCGATTCGCTCAGCGACGAAGGCCATGTCTATTTCCCGGCAGCGGAGCTGACCGCGCGCGCGGCTGAAGCGCTGTCGATCGATGCCGCCCGCGCGACCGACGCGCTCGAGGGCCTGGCGCGCGAAGGGGCCGTCGTCATCGAAGGCGAAGCGGTGTTTCCGCCGCGGCTGCATCGCGCGGAGCTCGAGCTGGCGCGGCGCCTCGGCGAGCTGTTGAACGCCGACCGCGAGCCGGCGCCGGCGCTCGTCGGCGGCGAGAAGCTGTCCGACGGGCAGCGGCGCGCGATCGGGCTGTGCGGCGAGGGCGGCGTCGCGGTCATCACCGGCGGTCCGGGCACCGGCAAGACGACGGTGGTGCGCGCGCTCGTGCAGAGCTGGGAGCAGGCGCGACGACGGGTGATGCTGGCGGCGCCGACGGGACGCGCGGCCAAGCGGCTGGCGGAAGCGACGGGGCGGCCGGCGCAGACGGTGCATCGGCTGCTCGAGTGGGGACGGCCGCAGCGCGACAGCGAAGGCGGCGTGCGTAAGGGCCCGTTCGGCCGCAGCGACGACAATCCGCTGGCGACCGATCTGCTCGTCGTCGATGAAGCGTCGATGCTCGATTTGTCGTTGGCGCGTGGCCTCGTGGCCGCGATCTCGCCGGGCACGACGCTGGTGCTGGTCGGCGACGTCGATCAGCTGCCGTCGGTCGGTCCGGGCCAGGTGCTGCGCGACGTGATCGAGTCGGGGCGCGTGCCGGTGGCGCGGCTGACCGAGGTGTTTCGTCAGGCGGAGGGCTCGGGAATCGTCGAGAACGCCTATCGAATTCTCGCGGGCGAGATGCCGATCGGCTCGAAGGAGGCGACGGGCGACTTCTTCGTCATCACCGCCGACGAGCCCGAGCGGGCGCGCGACATGGTGGTCAAGCTGTGTCGCGAGCGGATTCCGTCGGCGTTCGGGCTCGATCCGCTGCGCGACGTGCAGGTGTTGGCGCCGATGCATCGTGGCGCGGCCGGGACCGAAGGGCTCAATCGCGCGCTGCAGGAGGCGCTGAATCCGGCGGGCGAAGCGGTGGCGCTGCCGGGACGCACGCTGCGCGTCGGTGACAAGGTCATGCAAGTGCGTAACGACTACGAGCGCGACGTGTTCAACGGCGACGTCGGCGTCATCGCGGCCGCGCGTCGCGACGATGAGGACGAAGCGGTGGTGGAGGTCGACTTCGACGGGCGGCGCGTGCGTTACGAATCGGAGGCGCTGGGCGAGCTCGAGCTGGCGTATGCGGTGAGCGTGCACAAGAGCCAGGGCTCGGAATATCCAGCCGTGGTGGTGCCGTTGGTGATGCAGCACTACATGTTGCTGCAGCGGAACCTCTTGTATACGGCGGTGACGCGCGGCAAGCGCCTCGTGGTGCTGGTCGGATCGGAGCGCGCGATTCGGCGGGCGGTGACCGAAGCCGACGCATCGGCGCGTCATACCGGCTTGCGCGCGCGCTTGCAGGCTCTTTGATAAGCTGATGTGGATGAGGTGCGCGCTGTGGCTGACGTTGCTAATCGCCGGTTGTGGCAGCGGCGGCGAAACGTCTGACGCGGGCCAGTCGTCGGACATGAACATCGGCGACGTGGGCGCGGCCTTCGATGGGCCGGGGCCGCTGCGCGCGACGTTCACGGTGGTCGGCTGCGCCACGCTCGATACGTCGACGGGCGAGCCGCGCTGCAGCGGGCGGGCGCCGTTGGCGTTGACCTTCGTGCCGCTGGGCGCGGGGTTGAGCGCGTACGTGTGGACGTTCATGGGCGCGACGCCGGCCACGTCGAAGCAGATGTCGCCGTCGGTCACGTTCGCGACGCCGGGCACGTACACGGTGACGCTGGCGGCCGGCGGCGCGGCCGGCGCGACGACGGCGATGGGCACCGTCGTCGTCTCGGCGGGAACGACGGGCTCGCCGTGCCTGGCCGACACCGACTGCGACGCGGGCGCGGGGCTGTTTTGCGTCTGCACGCCGGGCCAGGCGGGCTGCGTCGGCGCGCTGGCGATCGGCTTCTGCTCGCGCGACTGCTCGGGCGCGCTCTGCGACGCCGGCCAAATCTGCGCCGACTTCACGCGCGGCGGAGCGTTCGTGCCCGCCAGCGTCGACGGTGGCGGCAGCGACGTCGACGGCGGCACGGCGGCGTCGAGCGAGGTCTGGCGGCGCGCGCTGTGCGTCCCGAGCTGCACCGCCGACAGCGACTGCTCGAGCGGGCTGTCCTGCCGATCGTTGCCGGCGCTGGCGAGCGGCGCGGCTGCGGGCGGCAGCTTCAGCTGGCGGCAAGGCTGCTTCGCCGACGTCGACGGCGATGACGGCGACTCCTGCGTGTCGGTCACCGGCGCGCCCGACGACAGCCGCTGCTTGTCGGGGCGCTGCGATCCCTACGGCGCGCGCGGGCTCTGCACGTCGGAGTGCGCGACGAGCGCCGACTGCCCGACGACGGCGGCGTGCGCGACCTACGCCGACCCGATCGTGGCGGCCACGAAACAGGCGTGCCTGCGCCGCTGCGATACGACGTTCGCCTGCAGCGGCGATCCGCTGCTCGACTGCGAGCTGGCGCAGCAGCCGGGAGGGCTCGGCTTCACGACGACGCCGGCGGAAGCGGCGACGACGCGTTACTGCGCGCCGCTGCGCTGCATGACGACGACGCCCGCGCAGTGCGGACCGTCAGGCACGTGCACCGACGTCGGCAGCAGCTCGTTCTGCCTGCCCAACTAAGCAGCTCACTTGGCAGTGACCTTGGCTTTAGCGTCGATCTAATCGGATCCAATGGGCGGTTTCCGTTCGCTCCGCGGCGACGCCGTCTGGCTCACGCTCGCTGTAGCCCAACTGAGTAGCACTTTTGCTGCGGAATGCAGGCGCCCGCAAGCTGCCGTCAGCGCGGGCGTGGCGGGAGGATCGGCTCGGGCGGCGTGTACTTCCCGTCGCCGTCGCGGTCGAGATAGATCGGGTTCGTGATGGCCAGCGGCGTCGGGGGCGACTGCGTGTCGTTCGACGGCACGACCACCCCCAGCGGCGCATCCCCGCGCACGATGACGACGACATACGAGTCATGATCGACGCGCACATCGATCTCGCCCTTGTAACGCTGCGGCTTCGTCGACGCCGCGATATCGATGGGCTTACCGCGGCGCGTCCCGTTGACGAACAGCTCGATGCGCCGCACGTCGATCCACGGCGCCGCCTCGATCTCGACGTCGAGCCGCGCATGGCCGCGCGGCGCCGGCGCGATCTGACCCATGCCGCGCCCGCCGACGGAGACGCGCACGAAGGGCCCGTTCGTGACCAGCGCCTCGCGCCGCTTGCGCACCGCCGCCACCCACGACTCGGCCGTGATGGCGCCGCGATCGTCGGGCGGAATACAGGTGCGCGGGTAGCCGGCCTCCTGTCCGACGATGAGGTGGCTGTCGGAGCCGCCGACCGCCGTCAACGCGATGCCGTGATCGAGCAGCGCCAGCCAGTCGCGCAGCGGCGGCTCGACCCGCGCCGTATCCTTGCCGCTGAACACCTCCAGCGCATCGAAGCCGCTCACCTGATCCTTCGCCGCCGGCGCGTGCGGGTCGAAGCTGATGTTCTCGAAGTAGCCGGTGCGACCGCCCGCTCGCGGATGCGCCAGCGTCACGACACGCTCGGGCGCGCGCATCATCTGCGCCAGCTCGCCCAGCGTGCGCTTGCCGATCTCGGGCGGCTGCCCGCTGAACGGCACGACCGTGAAGTGACCCATCCGCTCCAGCGTCACCTCGTCGCCGCTCAAGAGCTGCAGCGTTCCCGCCGGCTGCAGCGCTTGCAACGTCGCCTGCCAATCGCCCGTCATGACGACGTTGTGATCGGTCATCGCCAACGCATCGAGCCCTTCGGCCAAGTTGCTCGCCAACCGATCGGCCGGCACCACCGCCGAATCCGACGACGGAAAGGCATGCTGATGCGGATCGATGCAGCGCCAACCGAAGGCATCGACGACGCGCTTGATGGCGAAATCCGTGTGGCTGACCTCGCCGGCGGGCACCTCGACGTGCTGCTCGTCGATGGTGTAGGCCGGCCCGCGCGACGCGATGACGCGGTAGTGACCGGGCGGCAGCGGCAGCTCGCCTTCGCCGCTGGCGCTGACGACGACGTTGCCGCCGGGCGAGCCGAACGCCGGGCCCAGCCGCGGGTCGACCGTCGGTGGCACGCCGAATACGGTCAGCTTGGCCGGCACCGGCTTGTCGTCTTCGAGCACGCGAAAGCCGAGCGCGCCGCGCCGCGACATGAGCACGTCGTGATTGGCGCCTGCGATCTCACCGACGGTGACGTCGAGCTTGTCGGGACCGCTGCGGCCGGGACCTTCGGCGCGCACGCGATAGTCGCCCGGCGGCAACAGCACTTCATAGCCGGTGTCCGTCGAGCGCGTGAGCGCGACCGGGCCGTCGCGGTCGTCGAAGAGCACGCGCGCGCCGGGCAACACCGAGCCCGTCGTGTCTTCGAGGATGCGTCCGGTCAGGCGCGACCAGCGATCTTTGCGTAGGTCGGCGATCATCTCGTAGCGGCTGGCGTCGGTGGGCGCGGCGACGACGAACCAGCGCGTCATGCCGACGGTGGCGCCGGCCGGCAGGGCGACGATGTGGACGTTGAAGTCGCTCCAGGCCCAGCCGTGCCGCCCGTCGAGCGCGCCTTCGCTGATGACATAGGCGTAAGCGGCGCCGTCACCGATGGCCTCGACCCAGCCGTCGTCGACCGCGAAGTGGCCGTCGGCGTCGAAGCCGCGACCGGGGATGAAGCGTTCGGCGCGACCCCATTCGACGGCGTCGCCGATGGCGAGCTTCGACAGATCGGTCGCGCCGCCGTTCTTGATCGCGGTCGTCATGGTGACGGCGTCGGAGCCAGGCGCCAGCGAGTAGCGCGTCTCGACGGCGAGCTGCGGATCGTCGGAGTCGACGCCGGTGACGCGAATGACGGCGGTGCCGCGCTCGCTGACGATGTCGGCGTGTTGATAGATCGGCTGGCGCGGGAAGGCGTCGCCGAAGTAGCCGTAGAGCTGCTTGAGCTCGTCGGCGCCGCCGATGGGCGCGGCGTCGATGATGTTGCCGCCCGACGCGCCGAAGCCGAGCTTGTGGCGCGGCGCCGAGATGATGACGGCGATGCGGTCGTTTTCGAGCCGATAGTCGCCGATTTCGCCGTCGGCGGCGCGGCCGGTCAGCAGATCGCCGGCGTTGGCGACGACGAACGCGTGCGCCGGCTTGCCCGCGTGCGCCGTCGGATCGTCCGACATCACCGACGAGCCGGTCTCCGGATGCGGCAGGTCGAGCCGCGGCCCGAGGCAGCCCGCGGCCAGCGCCGCGACGACGACGAGGGGCCTCTTCACCGGGCGAGCGTAGACCAGCGCCGCCTTGCGTGGCAACGACTCGCGTGTTACCACGGTTTTGCGTCAACTACGCGGAAGGTGCCGCATGTCAGGCCACAACCGATGGTCCAAGATCAAGCACACCAAGGCCGCCACCGACGCCAAGAAGTCCAAAGGCTGGACCAAGCTGCTGCGCGAAATCACCGTCGCAGCCAAGGGCGGCGGCGGCGATCTCGACGGTAACGCGCGCTTGCGTTCGGCCGTCGACAAGGCGCGCGCGGGCAACGTCCCCAACGACACGATTCACCGCGCCATCCAAAAGGGCACGGGCGAGCTCGCTGCCGAGAGCTTCGAGGAGCTCGTTTACGAGGTCTACGGCCCGGGCGGAACGGCGATGGTCGTCGAGATCATGACCGACAATCGCAACCGCACGGCGAGCGAGATCCGCAAGCTGCTCGAGCGCGCCAACGCGAAATTGGCGGCCTCCGGCTCGGTCCTGTATCTGTTCCACAAGCGGGGCCACATCTTGTTCGACAAGGAAATCGGCGAGGACAAGTTGATGGAGGCGGCGCTCGAGGCCGGCGCCGACGACGTGCGCGCCGACGGCGACGGCTTCCTCGTCGAGACCGAGGCCGGCAAGCTGCACGACGTCGTGGTCAAGCTCGAGAAGCAGAGCTTGAAGAGCCTGCACTCGGAGGTCGGCATGTATCCCGACACGCACGTGCGGCTCGAAGGCAAAGACGCCGAGGCGATGGTCAAGCTGCTGCATGTCCTCGACGAGCACGACGACGTGCAGAACGTCTACGCCAACTACGAGATCGACGAAGCGTTGATGGAGCAGCTGTCGGCTTGATGAGGATCCTGGGCATCGACCCGGGTACGCGATACTTCGGTTACGGCGTCATCGAGCGCCTCGGGCCTGGGCGCGTCCGGTACATCGAGTGCGGCGTGTTGCAGCCGCGGCGCGGCGACGAGCTGGCGGCACGGCTGGCCGACATCGCCGGCAGCCTGCGCGAGGTCATCGCCGAGCTGGCGCCGACGGTCGTGGCGGTCGAAGGCGTGTTTCACGGCGTCAACGCGCGGTCGGCGCTGCAGCTGGGCCATTCGCGCGGCGTGGCGTTGGCGGCGGCGGGGGCGGCGGCGTTGACCGTGCACGAGTATGCGCCGGCGACGGTCAAGCGCGCGGTGGCCGGCAACGGCGCGGCGACGAAGGATCAGGTGTCGACGATGGTGCGGGCGCTGTGCGGCTTGGGGCGCAGCCCGTCGCTGGACGCGTCGGATGCGCTGGCGGTGGCGATCTGTCACGCCTTTCGCGGCGCGGCGGTGGGCGCGCTCGCCGCGCGGGTGGCGCGGCGGTGACCGCCCGGCGGCCGACGATGTCGCGCGGCGACGAGCCCGTCGCGACTGTCTTGTGCGGCGACGCGCGCGCGGCGGCTATTTACGCGACGATGCGTGCGCGGCGATGGTTCTGCGCGGCGAGCAGCCGCGGCCGCGACAGTCGCACGCACGGTGCGCCGATCGTCGTCGGCCGCGCATGAGCGCGCAACGAAAGATGCATTCATGATCGCGCAGCTCCGCGGCACGCTCGTCGAAAAAGGCATCGACCACGTGCTCGTCGACGTCGGCGGCGTCGGTTTCCGCGTCGCCGTCTCGCTCAACACGCTGGCGACGCTGCCGTCGGTCGGGCACACGGCGCAGCTGCATACGCAGCTCATCGTGCGCATGAACGCCGAGGACGTGCTCTTGCTCGTCGGGTTTGCCACGAGCGAGGAGCGCGCGGCGTTCGATCTCATCACGAGCGTGCAAGGCATCGGGCCCAAGCTGGCGATGTCGATTCTGTCGACGCTCGAGGCGTCCGAGCTGGCGCGGGCCGTGCGCGCCGGCGACCACGCGCGGCTGACGCGGATTCCCGGCATCGGCAAGAAGACCGCCGAGCGCCTCGTCCTCGAGCTGCGCGACAAGTTCACGGCCACGCCCGCGCCGGCGACGGGCAAGCGGCCGCTCGGCGCGCCCGCGGTCAGCTCGGCGCTGATCAACCTCGGCTACAAGCCGGCCGAGGCCGATCGCGCCGCCGAGCAGGCCGCCGCCGCGCATCCCGGCGCCGGCGTGGCCGAGCTGGTTAAAGCGGCGCTGCGCATCCTCGCGGAGTAGAGTAGGGCATGCGCAAGAAGCACGACGAGGGCCCGGCGGACGCGTCGACCGACCCGGCCTCGGCGGCGCGCGGCGAACGCGTCATCGACCGTCCCGGCGATCGCCCGCGCCTCGTCGACGCCAGCCTCCTCGACGACGACGCCGCGCTCCGTCCGCGCACGTTCGACGAGTACGTTGGCCAGCGCAAAGTCGTCGAGAACCTCAAGATCTTCGTGGCCGCGGCCCAGCAGCGTGGTGAAGCGCTCGATCACGTGCTGTTTTCGGGGCCGCCCGGCATCGGCAAGACGACGCTGGCGCACCTCATCGCGCACGCGCTCGGCGTGCCGCTGCGCGCGATCGGCGCGCCCGCCATCGAGCACAAAGGGACGCTCGCGTCGTACCTCACGTCGCTGTCGGAGCGCGGCGTGTTCTTCATCGACGAGGTCCATCGGCTGCAGCCCGTCGTCGAGGAGTATCTGTACCCGGCGATGGAGGACTTTCGGCTCGAGATTCCCGTCGGTGAGGGCCCGAACGCCGAGATGCTGCCCATCCGGCTGCCGCGCTTCTCGTTGGTGGCGGCGACGACACGGACAGGCCTCTTGTCGGCGCCCTTTTTGTCGCGCTTCGGGATCGTGTTGCGTCTGGAGTACTACGCGCCGCTCGAGTTGACCGAGATCGTGCGTCGTTCGGCCGACAAGCTGGGCGTGCCCATCGATCCGGCGGGCGCGGAAGAGATCGGCCGGCGCGCGCGCGGCACGCCGCGTATCGCCAATCACCTGTTGAAGCGGGTGCGCGACTTCGCCGAAGTGGAGGCGGACGGTCGCGTGACGCAGACGCTGGCGGCGTCGGCGCTGCAGCGGCTGGGGGTGGATCAGCTGGGTCTCGACGAGCTCGATCGCTCGCTGTTGCGCACGATCATCACGAAGTTCGACGGTGGGCCGGTCGGCATCGAGTCGCTGGCGGCGGCGTGCGCGGAGGAGCGGGATACGCTCGAGGACGTGTGCGAGCCGTATCTGATTCAGGAGGGCCTGCTGATGCGCACGCCGCGCGGCCGCGTGGCGACGCGACGGGCGCATGACCATCTCGGCCTGCCGCCGCCGCGCCAAGGCGCGCTGCTGTAACCGAGCCGCCGTCGGACGCCGGGTGGACGGCCGACGTCGAGGTGGACGGCCGACGTCGAGATGGACGGCCGACGCTGAGATGGACGGCCGACGCTGAGATGGACGGCCGACGCCGAGATGGACGGCCGACGCCGAGATGGACGGCCGACGCTGAGATGGACGGCCGACGCCGAGATGGACGGCCGACCACGAGATGGACGGCCTACGCCGAGATGGACGGCCGACCACGAGATGGACTGCCGACGCCGAGATGGATCGCGACGGCCGTCCGCTCGAACGGACGAATCCGCTATATCAACTGCCGCGTACGCGCCCGCCAGGACGTCCGTTGGAGCGGATGAGTCCGCAATGATCACCGCAGCGCGGCGCTGGCCTATCGTCCGCTCGAGCGGATGGATCTGCAATGACGACGGCGCAGTCGCCGCCGGCTGAGACGCCCGCTCGAACGGATGAATCCGCCTCGGCGACGGGTAGAGCATAGAGCCGCGCGGGTAGAAACGTTCGCTCGAGCGGATAGATCCGCGACGACGACGGCGAGTCGGCGCGAGCAGAAGACGTCCGCTCGAACGGATGAGTCCGCCACGGCGACGCTGGCGTCGAGTCGTGTCCTTAAAACGTCCGCCAGAGCGGACAGATCAGCAATGACGACGGCGAGTCGGTTCTAGCAGAAGACGTCCGCTCGAACGGATCGGTCCGCCACGGTGACGCTGGCCTCGAGTAGGTGTCCTCAAAGGTCCGACAGATCGGACAGATCGGACAGAATAGCAATGACGACGGCGAGTCGGCGCTTGCCGAGACGTCCGTTCGCGCCGATGGATCCGCAATGACGGCGGCAAAGTTGACGTTGGCGGAGACAGCCGCTCGCGCGGCTGGAGCCTCAAAGACGACGGCATCGTGGCGTCCGTGCGTCGTCCGTTTCGACGGACGGATCCAGGTGCGACCCGCAGTCGCTGTCCGCTCGAACGGATGGATCCGCAATAGCGACTGCGTAGCTGGCGCCGGCGGAGGCGTCCGCCCCAGCGGACAAGTGTCGACCGATTTTCGCGCCGGGCTGTCGGCTGTCAGTCCGCGCTCGAACGGACGGATCCGCTATGGCGACGGCGAGGCCGGCGGCGGCGGCGGCGCCGGCTTGGGCGGCTGCTGTCGGTCGCCGGCGCGGCCCGCGCGTGCCCAATCGGGGAACATCCCCGTGGGCTCGAACGCGCCCCCCTGCGCCGCCGGTCGCGCCACGCGCACCTGCCGCTGCACATGCTCCTCGCCGGCGCTGGCTGTGACCGTCACGTCGACGAGCGTCCGCAGCTGCGCCGACGCCAGCCCCGGCCGCGCTGCCACCGTCATCGACGCGCCCGGCGCCGCCAGCTCAGGCACCGTCGCGCCCAGCGCGAACGCAAAGACCCGCGCCGCCACATCCGGCGCCACCTCCGCCGGCGTCAGCAGGAACACGCCGGGCGGCTTCGGCACGTCAATCGGCAGCTCCGTCGTCGTCCCATTGCCGGCGGCGTCGAGCGCCGTCACCGTCGCCGCACGCTCGCCGGGCCAGATCCAGGCGAGCAGTCGCGCATGGCCGCCGGCATCGGCGCGCGCCGTCGTCCGTCGCCCGTGAATGACCGCCACGACCTGCGCGCCCGGCTCCGTCTCGATGGGAATTTCGGTGCGCGCGCCCAACGGCAGCGTCGTCGCCGTCGCATCCCCGGTGGCGTCGTTCCAAGCGGCCAGCAGCGCGTAACCCGGCGCGCCCGTCGCCGGCGGACGATAATCGGCCTCGAAGCGGCCCTCGCCCGTCGCTTCGGGCGTCGAAATCGCCCCCGTCGAGCACCACAGCCGCAGCTGCTTCACGCCCGGCGCGTTCACGACGACGTGCACCGCGGCCGCGCCTGCTTCGATCCGCACCGGCGTCGCCGCGACGAGGATCCGAATGGCCAAGAGCAGCGCGCTCACGACCGCCACCGCCTCCCGCTACGCGCAATCGGTCGCACGATTCGTCGTCTGCTCTCGCGGTGTCCGTTCTGTCGATGAAGCGGGGCGCTAGGAACCATGAGCCCTCGCGCCAAAGCTGCGAACGCAACCAATATGACACCATTTCAACCCGTCGGCGGCCATCGCGAGGCGCCCGCGCTCGAATTACGCCGGCCAGCGGCGCCGACGCGCGCCTTGGCTCGCTTTGATGCTGTAACCGCCGCACCCGCTTGCGAGCGCGAAGTTGCCGCGCTCGTCGTCGCGTCAATCGCGCTCCCGACGAGCGGCCCGCGCCACGAACGTAAGTCGCCGCTCGTCGTCGCATCAATTCGAGCTCCCGGCGGGCGTTGACGCTGCAGGCCGTCGGGTCCGCCCCCACGAGCGTGAATCGCCGGCCGCCGTCGCATCAATCGAGCTCCCGGCGGGCTTTGCCGGTGCCGTGGGCTCGCCCCGCGAACGCGAATTGCCGCTCGCCGTCGCATCAATCGAGCTCCCGGCGAGCTTTGCCGGTGCCGTGGGCTCGCCCCGCGAACGCGAATTGCCGCTCGCCGTTACATCAATCGTGCTCCGGCGGGCTTTGATGCTGCATCCGCCGGGCCCACCCCACGAACGCGAACTCGCTGCCCTTGTGCCGCCGGGCTCACCCCACGAACGCGAACTGCCGCTCGCGCCGGGCTCACCCACGAACGCCACTGCCGCCCGCCATCGCGCCCGCCGCACGAACGTGAATTGCCGTTAACGGAACGCGTCATTCGCCGCTGCCAATCGGCAAATTTGCCGCAAACTGCGCAGCCGGTTACAATCGAACCCGTGAGGCACGGCTCGTGATGTCGCTGCCCGCCGGCGTAAGTGTTCGCCGCGCGCGCCCCGGAGACGCTTCGCACGTCTTCGGGCTCGTCGAGCAGTTGGGCTATCAGCCCGATCCGCGCGGCTACGACGAGACGTTCGCGCAGGTCGTCCGCCATCCCGAAGCCGCCGTATTCATCGCCGCCGAAGGCATGCGTGTCGTCGGCTACTTGGCCATGTCGCACCGCCCGCAGATCCGCTTGGGCGGACGCGCCGCCTACATCGACGAGCTCGTCGTCGCCGACAAACGCCGCGGCGAAGGCGTCGGCTCGGCGCTCCTGCAAGCGGCCCTCGACTACGCGCGCGGCCTCGGCTGTATGCGCGTCGACCTGCACACGGCGCGGGCGCGCCAGAGCTACGCGCGCGGCTTCTACGTCGGCCACGGCTTCGCCGAGGTCGAGTCGGCCGTGCTGCGGCTCAGTCTGGCCCGTACGCGAACGTGAAAATCCTTCTCGTCGACGACGATCCGGGCATCCTCGAGGTCATGTCGAAGATGCTCGGCCACCGCGGCCACAGCGTGCAGACGTGTCCGACGCCGTTCGGTGTGTCGGCGACGATCGTGCGCGATCCGCCGGACGTGGTCGTGCTCGACGTCATGATGCCGGGCCTCGGCGGCGCCGCGCTGGCGACGTTGATAGCGAAGCTGGAGCTGCCGCGGGTGCCGCGCATGATCTTGTGGTCGGCGGTGGACGACGATGCGTTGCGCACGGCGAGCCGCGAAGCGGGCGGCGTGGCGACGGTGTCGAAGGCGATGCGCGCGTCCGAAATCGCGACGGCGATCGAACGCATCGGCGCGCGCGCGTAGCCTTTCGCCGCGCGGAAGTCCGCGCTCGGTTCAAACCATCTGGCCGCGTCGCGGTCGTCGTACTCCACGCGTCAACGCCGTAGAGGAGTTGGTCGAGAAGCTGTTCTCCGTCGGAGAGCGACTGCCGCGGCGGCTGCAGGAGCGATCGTGGCCGCCGATTTCGCCGTCGGGTCGCGGCTGTGGCGGCTGATCGACGACGACGAGCCGTTCAACGTCGACGCGCGCAGCAAAGGCTGGGCCTCGTTACCCGCCGTGGCTGGTGCGGCAGCGGCAACAAGAACGAGCACTGCCACCTCGCCGCCGACGCGCAGCACGATCGCGAGCCCGCCGATTAGCACTCCGACCGCACCAAGCTAATCGGCAGTCGCACCGATTCGCGCGCACTGATTCGCGCGCGAGGCGAGTCGTGCGAATGACGCGCCGTCGATGGCCGCCCGAGTCGACCGCGCGCTCCGTGCCAGCAGGCTGAAGACAGCTGCGCCAAACGGGCGCGCGGCTTCAGCTACTGCACCGGTCATTCTTTCGGCTGCTCCTCCGACCCGTCACCCGTCGGCGCCGACGCGCCATCCTTCGCGGCCGATGTCCCATCCTTCTTCGCCGCCGCCACGCCGCTCGTCGGCGCCGCGTCGTGTCGATGAAACGTGACCTCCGGATCCCCATCGCCCAGCAGCAACGTCGTGAACCCATAGCCGCGCGCGCTCGCCTTCGGCCACGGCCCCGCGTGCGTCGCCGCCTGCGTCGTCACCATCGCCGCCTTGCCGTGAATCGCCGCCGCCACGCCGTCGCCCGCGCCATCCGGCCAGCGCACGAACCCGAGCCCGCCAATCCCGCCGAGGCCATGCTCCACCGGCTCCGCCTCGAACACGTCGTCCCAATGGGTATGTCCCGCCAAATGTAGGACCCGCTGCCCATGCGTCGCCGCGACCAACAGCATGCGCTCGAACGCGTCGTGCCCGTCGCGCATGTGCCCGAAGAGGCCGGCCTGCGACGGCGACGACTCGCCCGTCAGCACCGTCCGCGACGGCGCGTGGCTGAACAGCACGACGCCGCGCGTGCCCGACTTGGCCGCGCCGTCGAGCGCCCGCGTCAGCTGCGCGATCGTCTCCGGCGAGAGCCCACGCGTCAGGATCCGCGGCGACAGCGTCGACGGCCCCGAGTCGAACCCGATGAAGCGATAGCCGCCCAGCTCGAGCTCGAACTCCAGGAACGGATGGAACGCGCGCGCGAAATTCTCCCAGCCCGCGCCGTACTGCTTGCCGACGAAGGTGCGAAACCCGATGTCGTGGTTGCCGATCACGATCGCCACCGGCGCCTTCAACCCGACGAGCAGCGCTTGCGCTCGCGGCGGCAGCGTCGCGTCGGTGCCTTGGTTCACGATGTCGCCGGTGATGAGGATGAGATCGGGCGCCTCCGCGTTCACCTCGTCGATGACCTGCTTCAGGTGCTCCTCGACCGCGTCCACGTGCTTGCCGATGTGGATGTCGCTCAGCTGCACGACTTTGACGTGGGCGAGCTGCGCCGGATCGTCGGCGCGCAGCCAGACCGCGCGCGGCGTCCGCGTCGGCGCGTCGCACGACGGGTGCAGATAGAGGTCGTACGCGCCCGGCGGCGCGGTCGCCGGCGCCGTCATCCGCACGCGCTCGACCGTCGGCGCCACGGCCTTACGGTCGACCGTCGTCAGCGCGAGCAGCTGGCAGCCGTCGATGACGGCGCCGCCGAGGCAGCGTTCGGCCGCCACGGCGTCGACATCGGGCCGTACGAGCGCCGCGCGCACGGCGGTCGGCCCGCCGCGTTCGAGCAGCTCGACGGCGATCGCCGCGCCGGTCTGCGCGATCGCCGGCAGCCCGAAGCGCGGTCGCAACAGCCCCGCGTCATGCGCCAAATCGGGATCGCCATCGGCGGGATAGAAGGCGCGATAGTTCGCTGCCACCGACGTCAGCACCAGATCCTGCCGATGCACCGCCAACGGCGCCGCGCAGCCGGCAGCCACCGTCGCGAGCAGCAAAGCCGCGCGTCGAAGCATTGCCGAGAGTATGACCGAGGATTTCGCCGACGCCTGCGTCGACGACGAGGCGAGCTTAGTTGGCGGGAGCGGGCGCGGCCGGCTTGGCCGGAGCGTCAGACTTCGACGACTTCGCAGCCGGAGCATCGGACTTGGCGGCCGGAGCATCGGACTTGGCGGCGGGCGCATCGGACTTGGCGGCGGGCGCATCGGACTTGGCGGCGGGCGTCGCAGCCTTGCCGTCGTCCTTCGCCGTGTCGGCCGGCGCCGTGCCCTTGGTCGTCGCGGGCGCCGTCGTGTCGCCGGCAGGCGTCGTCGTCGTGTCGCCCGCCGCCGCCGGCGTGACTGTCACCGACTTGGCGCGCTCGGCGGCATCCTTCTGCACCTTGGCGTCGCCGGCCTTGGCATCGTCCGCCTTCTTCTGCTCGGCCGCCTGCTTCTGCTTCTGCGCCGTCAGCTTTTGCAAGCGCGACGAGTCCGACTGGCTCGCGAAGTACGCCAGCGTGATCGACGTCAGCATGAACACGATCGCCGTCCCCGCCGTCAGCTTCTCGAGGAACGAGCCGGCGCCGCGTCCACCGAACACCTGCGACGAGGTCGACGAGCCGAATGCGATACCCACGCCGCCGCCCTTGCCCGCCTGTAAAAGCACGACGAGAATCAAGAACAAGCAGACGAAAACATGAATGATCGTAATTAGTGTAACCATTGCTAGCTGTTCCTATACTTCACGATCTTGAGAAAGTCATCCGCTTTCAGCGACGCGCCGCCCACCAGCGCGCCGTCGATGTCGGCCTGTCCCATGAGCTGCGCCGCGTTGTCCGGCTTGACGCTGCCGCCGTACTGAATGCGCACGCGCTGCGCGACATCCGCGAACTGTTCCGAGAGCTTACCGCGAATGAACTGATGCATCTCTTGCGCTTGCTGCGGCGTCGCCGTGCGGCCCGTTCCGATGGCCCAAACCGGCTCGTAGGCGATGACGAGCCGCTCGGCATCCGCCGCCGTCAGCCCCGCCAAACCGCCTTCGAGATGGCGGCGCACGACGTGAAAAGCCTCGCCCGCGTCGCGCTCGGCCAGCGTCTCGCCGACGCACAAGATCGGGTCGAGCCCGTTGCGCAGCGCCGCTTTGACCTTCAGGTTCGCGCTCGCGTCGAGCTCGCCGAAGTGCTGGCGGCGCTCGGAGTGGGCGATGATGACGTACTTACAGCCGACATCTTTCAATAGCTTGCAGGAGACCTCGCCCGTCCAGGCGCCTTGGTCTTCCCAAAAGCAGTTCTGCGCCGCCAGCGCCACCGACGAGCCTTCGAGCCGCTTGGCGACCGCGTGCAGCGCCGTGAACACCGGCGCCACGGCGACTTCGACATCGCGCACCGGTCCGACGGCGTTCTTGATCGCCGTCGCCAGCTCGAGCGACTCGGCGATCGTTTTGTGCAGCTTCCAGTTGCCGCAGATGAGCTTCGTCCGCTCGCTCATGGTTGCACGCTCACGTCCGCGTGCTCGCTCACCCGGCGACCTCGAGCGCGGCGATGCCGGGCAGCGTCTTGCCTTCGATGAACTCGAGCGAGGCGCCGCCGCCGGTCGAGATGTGCTTGATGTCGCCGGCGAGGCCCATTTCGTTGACCGCCGCCACCGAGTCGCCGCCGCCGACGACCGTCAAGCCGCGGCAAGCCGCGACGGCTTTGGCGACCGCCAACGTTCCGGCGGCGAACGGCTTCTTCTCGAACACGCCCATCGGGCCGTTCCAGAAAACGGTGCGGGCGCGGGCGATGCGATCGGCGAACGCCGCCGCGGCGCGCGGTCCGATGTCGAGCGCCATCAACTCCGCCGGCACTGTCGTCGCTGCGCACGCTCGTGCCCGACGTCGCGTCGAGCCCCGCGGCCGCGATGACGTCTTCGGGCAACACGACATCGACGCTGCGATCTTCGGCGCGCTTCAAGAACGTGCGCGCGACGGCGAGCTTGTCCTCTTCGACGCGCGACTTGCCGACGTTGCCGCCTTTGGCCTTCAGGAACGTGTTGGCCATGGCGCCGCCGATGAGGAACGCGTTGACGCGGCCGAGGAGGTTCTCGAGCACGGCGATCTTGTCCGAGACCTTGGCGCCACCGAGGACGGCGATGTACGGCCGCTCGACTTCACCGAGCAGCTTGCCGAGAAACTGCACTTCCTTTTGCATGAGCAAGCCGGCGCCCTTTTCGGCGATGTACTTGATCATGCCGACCGTCGACGCGTGCGCGCGATGCGCCGTGCCGAACGCGTCGTTGACGTAGACGTCGGCGTAGGACGCCAGCTGGCGCGCGAAGCGCGTCGTCGTTGGCCTCTTCGCCCGGGAAAAAGCGCAGGTTCTCGAGCAGCGCCACGTCGCCGTCGCGCAGATCGTTGACCACTTTGCGCGCGCCGTCGCCGACCGCTTCGTCGGTGAGCAGCACCTCTTTGCCGAGCAGCTCGGCCAGGCGAACGCCTACCGGCTCTAGCGACAACGCCGGCGTCGGACCCTTGGGACGGCCGAGGTGCGACGCCAAGAATCACGCGCGCGCCGCGCTTGACCGCCTCTTGAATCGTCGGCAGCGACGCCTTGATGCGCGAGTCGTCGGCGACGCCACGCGCGGGCGTCAGCGGCACGTTGAAGTCGACGCGAATGAAGACCCGCCTGCCCTCGATGGGCAGGTCGGAGATGGACTTGATCATGACGACCTCGCCAGCTGGGAAAGTGTTTAGAGGCCCTTGTTGGCGACGTACTTGGTCAGCTCGTAGAGCCGCGTGGCGTAGCCGGTCTCGTTGTCGTACCAGGCCACGACCTTGGCCAAGTCGCCGATGACGATCGTCGACTGCAGATCGACCGAGGCCGAGTGCGCGTCGCCGTTGAAGTCGATCGAGACCAGCGGCTCGTCGCTGACCGCGAGCACGCCCATGTACGAAGGATTCGCCGCCGCCTTCTTGAAGGCGTCGTTGATCGCTTCCTTCGTCGCCGGCTTCTCGGTGCGCACGGTCAAGTCGACCATCGACACGTTCGGCGTCGGCACGCGCACGGCGAAGCCATCGAGCTTGCCCTTGAGCGCCGGCAGGACCTCCGACAGCGCCTTGGCCGCGCCCGTCGTCGTCGGAATCTGCGACATCGCCGCCGCGCGCGCGCGCCGCAGATCCTTGTGCGGGACGTCGAGGATGACCTGATCGTTGGTGTACGAGTGCACCGTCGTCATGAGGCCGTGCACGATGCCGAACGTCTCGTGCAGCACCTTGGCGACCGGCGCCAGGCAGTTGGTCGTGCACGACGCGTTGGAGATGATGTGGTGCTTCTTGGCGTCGTAGGACTCGAAGTTGATGCCGATCGCCAGCGTCACGTCGTGGCCCTTGGCCGGCGCCGAGATGAGCACCTTCTTGACGCTGCCCGAGACGTGCTGCTTGGCCTTGTCGCCGTCGGTGAAGCGGCCCGTCGCCTCGATGACGATGTCGACCTTGTGCTCACTCCACGGAATCTTGGCCGGATCCTTCTCGGCGATGATGGTGATCGCCTTGCCGTCGACGATGATCTTGCCGTCGGCCGCTTCGACCTTGCCCGGATAGCGACCGTGAACCGAGTCGTGACGGAGGAGGTGAGCCAGCGTCTTCGCATCGGTCAGATCATTGACTGCCACCACTTCGAGGTCGTTCGCGTAGCCGGCGGCTTGCCAGGCCCGCAAAAACGAACGCCCAATGCGACCGAAGCCGTTGATTCCGATGCGAGTTGCCATGTTCTATTTATTCCTCCGCGGGCAGGACCATAAATCCCGATCGGTCTGCCGTCAACAGAGGTTGAGGAGAATTCGTAACTCTTACTTGGGTGACGAGTCGGGCTTGATCTCGGTCGTAATCAGTCCAATCAGCTCGCTGGATAGGGCGACGATCTGTCGCGTCTCGTATCCGCTCTCGCGCAGCTGACGATAGATGCTCTTGGCGAGAATTTTGACCGCCTTGTCGCGCTCGCCGCGGGATTGCGGCCCTTCCAACGCCATGCGGTCCAACAGTTGAGCCATGCTCTCGTAACCCTCCCTATTTCGCCCTGACCGCCCCGATCGACTGGGACGTGTCGCGCACCACGCACTGCACGGGATATGCCGTGTTTCTGACGCGGGGCGCAATATCGCAAGATCATGAATAAATTATGGTCGGACCATTGTTCCGCGAACCTGGCTACGCACTTCGACGGCGAAAGCAGGGCGGGGGTGCGAAGCGCATTGCGCAGGCAAAAGCAACGCGGCTGTGGTAGCGGAGTGACCCGTGAAGCCGCTGCGCGTTTTGGAGCTGTTCGTGTCGCTCGACGAGGCGGAAGTCGCTGCCGTCGAACGCGCCGCTCGCATCGGCGGTTACGATCCGAACGCCGTCAGAGCCGTGGTGACGCGGCGTTCGCTCGATGCGCGCAAGGGTCACCCCATCGGCTTCCATCTAGAGGTGACGATCTGGCCGCAGCTGGCCGAGGCCGCCGATGATGGCGATGCCGCGCTGCCGCCGCCGGTTCGCGCGCGCGCCGGCTTACACATCATCGTCGTCGGCAGCGGGCCATGCGGCACATTCGCGGCGTTGCGGCTGACCGATGCCGGCGCGCGTGTGACGCTCGTCGAGCTGGGCAAGCCGGTGCAGCCACGGCGACATGATCTGGCAACACTCACGCAACGCGGCGGACTCGATCCGGACTCCAACTATTGTTTCGGCGAAGGCGGCGCGGGCACGTTCTCCGACGGGAAACTCTACACGCGCACGAAAGACCGCCGCGCGGTGCGAAGCGTGTTGCGCGCCTTGGTCGACCACGGCGCCGATGCCGACATCCTCGTCGATTCGCGGCCGCACGTCGGATCGAACCGACTACCGAAAATCCTGATGGCCCAGCGTGCCGACCTCGAGGCGCGTGGCACCACCTACGTTTGGTCCGATGGCGTCACCGATCTCGTCTCCGTCAACGGTCGCGTCCGCGGCGTCCGCTGCGCGTCCGGCCGCGAGATCGTCGGCGACGGCGTCGTCCTCGCCGTCGGCCACTCGGCGCGCCCGCTGTACGAACGGCTGCACGCGCTCGGTGTCGCCCTCGAGGCCAAGTCGTTCGCCGTCGGCGCGCGCGTCGAGCATGCCCAGCCGCTCATCGATCGCATTCAATACGGCGCCGCCTTTGGCCATCCGCGACTGCCGGCGGCGTTCTATCACGTCGCCGCCACCGTCCCGACGCCCGATGCGGGCGAGCGCGGCGTCTACAGCTTCTGCATGTGCCCCGGCGGCTGGATCGTCGATTCGTCGACGGAGCAGGGCGCGTTGTGCGTCAACGGCATGAGCTTGAAGCGCCGCGATTCACCGTTCGCCAACTCCGCGCTCGTGGTCACGGTCGAGCCGCGCGACTATTTGGGCCGCTACAGCGACGGTCCGTTGGCCGGCATCGAGCTACAGCGTGCGCTCGAGCGACGATCGTTCGAGCTCGGCGGCGGCGACTTCGTGGCGCCGGCGCAGCGGCTGGCCGATTTCGTCGCGCGCCGGCCGACCGAAGCTGCGCTGCCGTCGAGCTATCGCCCGCGCGTCGTCGGTGGCGACGTTCGCTCAGGCCTACCGCCGTTCGTCGGCGACGCCCTCGAAAAGGCGCTCTCTCGCTTTCAAAGAACGATGCCCGGCTTCCTCAATCCCGACGCGCAACTCATCGGCGTCGAGACGCGAACGAGCTCGCCCGTGCGCATCGTGCGCGACGACGGTCTCGCCTCACCGACGCATCCGGGCCTCTATCCCGCCGGCGAAGGCGCCGGTTATGCGGGCGGCATCGTGTCCGCCGCCGTCGACGGCATGCGCATCGCCGACGCCATCCTCGGCACCGGCTGAGCGCACGCCGTCTTCGCAGGCGCGTCGGCTACGTCGGTTCACCCATCGCGCGCAGCGCGTTCGTCAGCGACGACTGCTGCCGCGCCGTCAGGTTCTCGAATTTGACGCCGAGCGCATAGCCGCGGTCCGCTTCCGCTGTCCACTGCACCGTGCCGACGAGCTCCAGCCCACGCGCGCCCTCGGTCTCGATGCCATCCTCGACGATGAACAGCGTCAGCTGCAGCTGCTGGCCTTCGGCGATCGGCCGATCGACCTCGATACACACGCCGCCCGTCGACAAATTGCGCGTCGTGCCCGTCAACCTCGCGCTCTCCAGCTTGACCTCGGCCGAGAGCCGGACATCGCGGCGGGGCGCTCGGTCACGAGGATTCGTTACGCTCATCGGTCACTCCGTCGCTTCGTCATCGTTGTCTTCGCCACCATCGAGAAACTTGATGAACAGATCGAGGTAGGCGCGGTTCGTCGCGTCCAGTCGATCGAACTTCACGCCGATCTGGTAGCCGTTCTTGAGCGGCGTACACCACACCGTCGACGCCGGCAGCTGCAGATGCTCCGAGAACTCGGTCTCCGAGAACACCAGCGCCAGCTTCACCGCGCATTCCGAGTGCGACGGCAGCGGGTTCGTCGCCTCCATGCAAAAGCCGCCGCGAGAAATGTCGTGCGTGCGGCCTGCGACCGTCGTCTCACCGACGGTCACCTCGGCGTCGAGCTCGATCGCGTAGCGCGGATGTTGTCGCTGCTCGTTCATGGACCTGTCTTCCCCCGACTGAGCGCGCCGTCGGTCAGCCCATCCAACACCGCGGTCAGCTCATCGATCTCGATGGCGCGGTCGATGGCATTGGGCGCTTCCGGCGTCTGCAACGCGTCGACTTGGAGTCGGCGCCGTTCGTAATAGAGCTGCGTGACGCGAACCAACAGCTCCTCGCGTCGACTGGCCAATCGCTGCGCTTCACGGCTCGTGCGCAGCTCGTTGCGATCGAACACCAGCCGATCGAGCGACCACGCGGCCTCGAATTCGAAGTGCCACGTGTCGGCGTCGGTCAGCTCGATGCGGCCCGACGAATCAGTGGCCCACACTTCGTTGCCCCGACCGGCGCGCACGCGAAACGTCGGCATCAGCCCGGCTTTGCGCACGCGTCCGAGCCACGACTGCACGCGCTCGGGATGCACCTCGGCCAGGCGCGCCGCCGCTCGCTGCAGCTCGCGCACCGACGGCTCGCCCCGGAAACGATCGAGCACGGACAGATCCGCCGCCCACGCCGCATGTGGCAGCAGCAACAGCGACAAGAGCGTCAGCAGGCTCCTCACGGCGCACGCTCACGATCGCCGGTCAGCACATCGAGCTCGGCCTGCGACTCCTCGGCGGCCAGCTGGCGCGCGACGTCGTCTTGGTGATCGCGCGCGTGCTGCCGTCGTCGCCACACGTCGGCGATGTGATCGAGCAGCCGCTGTCGGCCCGCCGAGCTCTGTCGTCGCGACTGCTCGGCGGCCACCGCGTCCAAGATCGGTGTTCGACCGAGCGGCCACGCCAGCTCACCGATGACCTGCGTGCTGCGATAGCCGAGCAGGGTCGGGGTGCGCTCGACGATCGCATGCACGCGCAACACCGGCATCCATTGCGCCGCCGCGAGCGCGCCGCCGCGACTGGGCTCGTCGTAACCGTTGTAGCGAAGGGCGCGCGTCATTAATGAGGCTGGTGCCGGCTCGTCGGCTCGGGCCGAGCTCGAGTGCACCATGACTGCGATCGCTAGGCTCATCCAGATCGCCGTCCGTCGATTTTCTCGCCGAGCCTGCGACGCTGTCAAGAAGCGGCTATGCATGGACAGACCTCCAACTTGCTTGTGAGGACTTATCGGCGACGCTCGCGAGAAGTTGCGTGGTCGATGAAAAAATATTTTTCGCTCGTCGACTTGACTGTGCGAATGTTCAGTCTTAGCTTCGCAATATGCTGCCAGTGCCACTTTCGCAGGCCGCAACGCCGTGGACGCCCAACGCGCTGACAGTGCTCGGCCGGCGCTATCAGCGACGGGATGGCGCCGGGCAGATCGTCGAGTCGCCGTCGGAGCTGCTGCTGCGCGTGGCGCGAGCGGTGGCGTCGGCGGAGTCGCGTCATGGCGGCGATGCCGAGCGCTGGCAGGCGCGTTTTCTCGACGCGATGTCGCGGCTCGAGTTTCTGCCCAATTCACCGACATTAATGAACGCGGGCAAGCAGGCGGGGCAGCTGTCGGCTTGCTTCGTGCTGCCGGTCGCCGATTCGATGCCCGAGATCTTCGACGCCGTGAAGTGGGCGGCGATGATTCAGCAGACGGGCGGCGGGACCGGTTTTGCATTCTCACGGCTCCGTCCGTCGGGTGATTTGGTGCGCTCGACGTCGGGCATCGCCTCCGGGCCGGTGTCGTTCATCGAAGTCTTCAACACGGCGACGGACGCGATTCGGCAGGGCGGCGTGCGGCGGGGTGCGAACATGGGCATCTTGCGCGTCGACCATCCCGACGTGCTGGAGTTCATCTCGGCGAAGTCGGACCCGCGGCGGCTGCGCAATTTCAACGTCTCGGTGGCGATTACCGACGAGTTCATGGACGCGCTGGAGCACGGGCGCGAGTACGCGTTGCGCAATCCGCGGTCGGGCGCCGAGGTCAAGCGGCTCGACGCCAACCGCGTGTGGCGGCTGATCGCGCAGCTGGCGTGGAAGAGCGGCGAGCCCGGCGTCATCTTCATCGATCGCATCAACGCCGCCAATCCGACGCCGCAGCTGGGCGAGATGGAGTCGACGAATCCCTGCGGCGAGCTGCCGCTGTTGCCGTTCGAAGCCTGCAACTTGGGCTCGATCGACGTCGGCAAGCTGGTGCGCGGTGGGCAGCTCGATTGGGCGCGGCTGGGTGAGCTGGTGCGGCTCGGCGTCCGCTTTCTCGACGACGTGATCGAGGTGAACCACTATCCGCTGCCGCAGATCGAGACGATCACGCGGGCCAATCGTAAAATTGGGCTCGGCGTCATGGGTTTCGCGGACGCGCTCATTCGGCTGCGCGTCGCCTACGATTCGGAGCGGGCGCTGCAGCTTGCCGACGAGCTGGCGGCATTCATCGAGCGTGAGGCGCAGGCGGCGTCGGCGGAGCTGGCGCGCGAGCGTGGGCCGTTCGCGAACTGGACGGGCTCGAAATGGGATCGCGCCGGCTCGCCGCCTTTGCGCAATGCGACGACGACGACCATCGCACCGACGGGAACGCTGAGTATTCTCGCGGGCTGCTCGGGTGGGATCGAGCCGCTCTATGCGGTGTCCTTCGTGCGTCAGGTGCTCGACGGCGATCGGCTGATCGACGTGCATCCGCTGTTCGTCGAGGCGGCGCGCGCGGGCGGCTGGTATTCGGAGGCGCTGATGGCCAAGATCGCCGAGCGCGGGTCGGTGCGCGGGCTCGACGAGGTGCCGGCCGAGACGCAGCGACTGTTCGTGACGGCGTACGACGTCGCGCCCGAGTGGCACTTGCGGATGCAGGCGAGCTTTCAGCGTCACGTGCACAACGCGGTGTCGAAGACGATCAATTTTCCGCGGTCGGCGACGGTCGAGCAGGTGGAAGCGGCGTATCGCGAAGCCTATCGGCTGGGCTGCAAGGGCGTGACGGCTTATCGCGACGGCAGCCGCGACGAGCAGGTGTTGTCGTTCGGCGAGACGGCGCGCGGCCGAACGACGGTCGAGACCGAGTCGCTCAAGGACGGTGAACAGGGGCCTTGCAAGGAGTGCGGCGCGCCGATGCCGCCGGCACATCAGGGGGCGTGTACGGTCTGTCTGGAGTGTGGCTACTCGCGGTGCTTGTAAAGATGGGGTGGATTCCTTTAGTAAAGGGGCAAGGAGATCCACCATGTCGATGAAGCACCCGGGAAAAAACCACGCCAAGGCGGCGAAGCTGCGGCGCGAGAAGGTTCAGTTGGCGAAGACGGAGAAGAAGGAACGACGGATTCAGCTGAGCGAGGCGCGCGCAGCCAAGAAGTAGGCTGTGGCCTCCGCTGCGGGCAGGGCGTTGCCGCTGCTGCCGCTGCCGATAGATCCGCTTCTCCCTGAAATCGTGGCGTCGCTGCAACGGACGCCGAGCTTGGTGTTGGAAGCGCCGCCGGGCGCGGGCAAGACGACCCGCGTCCCGCGTGCGCTGCTCGATGGGGGCGTCGAAGGCGAAATTCTCGTGCTGGAGCCGCGTCGACTGGCGGCGCGACTGGCGGCACGACGCGTGGCGGAGGAGCTAGGGGAAAAAGTAGGCGAGCGCGTCGGATACCGCATTCGCTTCGAGGATGCGGTGTCGGCGCGCACGCGGATCGTGTTCGTGACCGAAGGCGTGTTGACGCGCCGATTGCTGTCGGATCCGGAGTTGAAGGGCGTGGGCGCGGTGCTGCTCGACGAGTTTCACGAGCGGCATCTGCAAGGCGACGTGGCGTTGGCGCTGCTGCGTCGGCTGCAGGAGCGGCGGCCCGAGCTGAAGCTCATCGTGATGTCGGCCACGCTCGATGCCGAGCCGATCGCGAGCTTCCTCGGCTGTCCGTCGCTGCGCGCCGAAGGGCGCCGGTTCGACGTAAAAATCGAATATGCGGCGCGGCCGAGCGAGCGGCCGCTCGAGAGCGACGTGGCGGCGGCGGTGCGCGCGCTCGTGGCCGACGGTCTCGACGGCGACGTGCTCGTGTTTCTGCCCGGCGCCGCCGAGATTCGCAAGGCGCAGGCGGCGTGCGCGTCGATCGCGGCCGGCGCGCAGCTCGACGTCGTCATGCTGCACGGCGATCTGTCGCCGGCCGAGCAGGACAAGGCCGTGTCGTCGGGGCCGCGACGCAAGGTGATCCTGTCGACGAACGTGGCCGAGACGTCGATCACCGTCGAAGGCGTCGTGGCGGTGATCGACAGTGGCCTGGCGCGCGTGGCGTCGCTGTCGCCGTGGTCGGGGATGTCGACGCTGAAGCTGCAGCGGATTTCGCGCGCGTCGGCGACGCAGCGGGCGGGTCGCGCCGGTCGATTGCGGCCGGGCCGGTGCGTGCGGCTGTATACGCAGCACGATCACGACACGCGGCCGATGCAGGATGCGCCGGAGATTCGCCGGCTCGATCTGGCCGACGTGATGCTGCTCTTGGCGGCGTCCAATGTGCACGTCGACAAGCTGGCCTGGCTGGAGGCGCCGCCGGCGGCGGCGATCGAGGCGGCGCGCGGTCTGCTCGTGCGGCTGGGTGCGCTCGACGGCCACGATGGCGTGACCGCGCTCGGGAGGCGGATGCTGCGCTTTCCGTTGCATCCGCGGCAGGCGCGGCTGCTGGTCGAGGCCGAGGCGCGCGGTGTCGGGCGCGACGGCTGCATCGTGGCCGCGCTCATCGGTGAGCGCGACCTCGTGTGGCAGCGGCCGCGACGCGCGGAATTCAGCGGCGACTCCGATCTGCTCGCCGATCTCGAGCGCTTTCGCGAGGCGGCGCGCGGCGGGCTGCAGCCGGATCGTGCGCGCTCGCTCGGGCTCGACGCCGGCGCGGCCCTGACGATCGATCGCGTGCGCCGGCAGCTCGAAGGGACCATCGCGCGTGGCACGCTCCCGGCCGATCCCGACGCGGCGCTGCGCATGAGCATCCTCGCCGGCTACTCCGATCGCGTGGCGCGGCGACGGCGGCGCGGCGAGTCCGAGCTGCTGTTGTCGGGCGGCGGCACGGCGCAGCTGAGCGAGGGCAGCGTCGTGCGCGACTTCGAGCTGATGGTCGTCGTCGACGCCGAGCAGCGCGCGGACACACGCGCGGTTATGCCGGCGGCACGGCCCGGTGCGAATGCGCCACGCGGCCCGATGGGCAACGACGCGCGGCCGGGCGGGATCGTGGCGCGCAGCGCGACGGCGATCGAGGTCGACTGGCTGATCGATGTTGCGGCCGATCGCATACAAGAGACGCTGACTTATGCGTGGAATGCGACGGCCGAGCGAGTGGAGGTCGTCGAGCGCATGACCTACGATCAGCTGGTGCTCGACGAGCGCCGCGCCTGGCCGTCGCAGCTGCCGGCGTCGGACGCGACCGAAGTGGCGCGCGTGCTCGCCGAAGCTGCGCGGACGCGCGGGCCGCATACGTTCGTCGACGTCGAGTCGCTGGAGCGGCTGCGCGGTCGCGTGGCCTTCGTGCGCGCGAACGTGCCCGAAGCCAACCTGCCCGAGATCGGCGACGCGGAGCTGAACGCGACGCTCGGCGATGTGTCGCAAGGTCGAGACAGCTTTGCCGAGCTGGCGGACGCGGGCTTCTTGGAGGCGTTGACGGCGCGGCTGGGCGCGGGCGTGGGCGCGCTGTTGGCGAAGGAGGCGCCCGATCGCATCGCGCTGCCCGGCGGACGGCCGATCAAAGTGCAGTATCCGCTGGGACAGGCGCCGTTCGTCGCCTCGCGGCTGCAAGACTTCTTCGGCATGGCGGCAGGTCCGACGCTGGCGCGCGGGCGTGTGCCGTTGACGCTGCATCTGCTGGCGCCGAATCAGCGCGCGGTGCAGGTCACGTCGGATCTCGCAGGCTTTTGGTCGCGTCATTATCCGGCGATTCGGCGTGAGCTCGGACGACGCTATCCGCGCCATTCGTGGCCGGAGGATCCGCTGCACGCCGAGCCGCCCGCGCCACGACCGCCGCGGCGTTAAAACAGCGAGCACGATCCTGCACGGCCCTCGGCAGCGCGGGATCGACGCTCATTGCATCGATCGGCAGGGCGCAAGCGCAGGCTCAACTGACAAGCCACTTGAGCCTGCGCCCGGCCGGCGCTGCGGCCGACGCGCGCTTTGCGATCCGATCTTGTTCAGGGTCGATCCGCGCTGGCAACGGCAATGGGACGACGTGAAGCGCATCTTGGCCGGCCGTGAGCATGTCGTGCGTTCGACCGAGCGACGGCAAGCGGCGCGGCGACGCAAGCAGCGCGGATCGCCGCGAAAGCGCAGGTAGCTCGTCCGCCCGTCGCGTGTCGACGCGACCGCGGTACGCGCGTGTGTGTCCTCGCCGTCGCTGTGCCGCGCCCGCCGAATCCCGGCGCGCATACCGAACGATCACGCGAGGCGTGCGCCGTTACACAAAACACACGCGAATTGTCGTCGCGGACAGCACGTACGCGCGGCACAAATGATACGCTGGCGATTCATGGGTGCACCTGATACGCGGGTCCACGCGCGCATCCACATCTCGACCGTCGTCGAGGTGGCGACAGCCGACGGCAACGTCGAAGCGCAGCTGCGCGATCTGTCCAAAGGCGGCGCCCGCTTCCTCGCGCCGCGCGACGTCGGTAAAGTCGGGCAGTCGATCGAGCTCTACCTGCCGTCGCTCGGTGGTGAAGAGATCACGGTCATGGCCGAGATCATTCGCGCGCTGCCCGGCACCGATGGGACGATGGTCGCCGTGCGCTTCGATGCCGTCGATCCGGCCATGCGCCAGCCGCTCAACGATCTCATCGAAGTGCTGCTGACAGCGACGGGCGGCGGACAACGGGCAGCACCGCGAGTGGCCAAACGCATGGACATTCGTTATGGAGAGCTGGGCGAGCTGCGCGCGATCTTGGAGGACATTTCGCGCGGCGGCCTCGCCATGACCGTCGCCGATCCGTTGGTGCTCTACGAAGAGCTGGAAGTCACCGTGCCCGACACGGGCGGCGAGCAGCTCATCATCCTGCACGCGCGCGTCGTGCATCAGCGCGCCATCGACGACGAAGGCACGACTGCCTATCGCGTCGGCCTCGAATTTTCGCCGCTGCGCGTGGAGAGTCGGCGCTGTGTCGATGGGCTCTTGAAAACGGTATTAGAGCTGATCGATGGCGTGACAGAAGACTTGAGCTGACTCATATTCTCCGCATGCCGCAGCTGTTGTCGAAGACCGAGATGCCGCCCGCGTGGAAGCTGGAAGAGGAAATTCAGCGGCTCAAGAAAGAGCGCAACGCCGTCGTTCTCGCGCACTATTACCAAGAGTCCGAGATTCAGGATCTGGCCGATCACGTCGGCGACAGCCTCGGTCTGGCGCGCGCGGCGCAAAAGGCGGACGCCGATGTCATCGCGTTCTGCGGCGTGCACTTCATGGCCGAAGTGGCGAAGATCTTGAACCCCGAGCGCACGGTCGTGCTGCCCGACATGGCGGCCGGCTGCTCGCTCGCCGACGGCTGTCCGCCCGATCAATTCCGCAAGTTCATCGACGCGCATCCGGGCCACTTCGTCGTCAGCTACATCAACTGCTCGGCGGCGGTGAAGGCGATGTCGGACGTGATCGTGACGTCGTCGAACGCGGTCAAGATCGTCGAGCAGATTCCGAAGGACACGCCGATCATCTTCGCGCCCGACAAGCATCTCGCGCGCTTCGTGCAGAAGCAGACCGGTCGCGACATGGTCGTCTGGCAGGGCACCTGCATCGTCCACGAGACCTTCAGCGAGCGGAAAATTCTCGATCTCATCCTGCGCAATCCGGGCGCCGAGCTCATCGCGCATCCGGAGTGCGAGGAGTCGATCTTGCGCCACGCCAAGTATGTCGGCTCGACGACGGGGCTCATCAAATACGCCGTGTCATCGCCGGCGCAGACGCTGATCGTGGCCACCGAAGAGGGCGTGTTGCACCAGATGCGCCGCGACGCGCCGGGCAAGATGTTCATCGCCGCCCCGCCGGAAGACGAGAGCTGCGCCTGCAATCAGTGTCCGCACATGCGCCGCAACACGATGGAGAAGCTCTATTTGTGTCTGCGCGATCTGAAGCCGACGATCGAGATGGACGAGACCTTGCGGCTGGCAGCCAAGCGTCCCATCGATCGCATGCTGGCGATGTCGACGGGGATCTGACGGCAGCGACGGCCGCGTGCGCCGGACGAACGCGGTGCTAAACTGCGGCCAGTGAGCACGTTCGACGAGCTGACCGAGTTTCAGGCGCTCAGTATCAAAGTGTCGGACAAGACGGCCAGCGACACCGAGCGCGCGCGTTGGCGCGATCTGCGCGAGCATTTGCGCGCGGCGACGCCGCCGGTGCCGTCGGCGACGCAAGCCGCGCCGCGGCGAACGCGCAAGCTCAAGGTCGGCTACGCGGCGATCGAGGAGCTGCACGCGACGTTCACCGAGCAGCTGTCGACGACCGGTCTCGAGCTGCGGCTGCCGGCACACGTCAAGCCGGACACGACGATGCTGGTGCGGCTGGAGTTGGGCGCGCCCGGTCCGCTCAACGTGACGGCGCGGGTGGCGTGGTGCCGTCGCGATGGCGGCCATTTCATCGCCGCGTTGGAGCTGCTCGGTCTGCGTGCCGACGAGCGCGAGCGAATCGAGGCGTGGCTGATCAGCGCTTCGGATCGAGGTCTCGATCCGTCAGCAGCTCGGACGTAGCCGCGCGACCGGGCGCTTTGTCGCGCGCATAACGATCGATGGCGCGCGCTTCGGGCAGCCGCGCGGTCAGCTCTTGCGCGTAGGCGTCGTCGGGGAAGAGGCTGACGTGCGCGACGTGCAGCGCGCGTAATCGCAATCGCGAGCTCATGAGTGCACTTCCAATGACATCGACAACAACGAGAACGCGCGCGACGATCGGCGCGTGAACGGAAAAAACCGCAGCTCGCCCCGACGTCGCCGGCATACGCCGACGAGGGGGGCATCGACGTCGCGCGCGACGTCGGGGGAGACTGCGCGCCGCCGGAGGGGGGTCGGCGGCGTACCAGAAATGTCATCGCCGGCTGCCAAAGACGGCGCGCCAGCCATCGGGGCAATGGCGGCGGCGCGTGCGCTGGCGGTCGAAAACAACATGACTCTCACCAAAGCAAGTCGCAGGCCGTTTGGCGACAGCGGGAATACAGGGGCTTACATCAGCCACAGGCATCCAAAGCGGGGTCAACTGACCTTGACTGGGGGATTCGATCCACACACGCGAGGTTGCGCACGCGTTCTGTCGTCGTTCGGCTGTCGTTCGGGCAGGCCTGGCGAGCGATTCGTGGCACGATAGGCGCGCGTGCGTTTGTCACGCCTACGCCCTAGCCTATGTCGACGACGCCTCGCCGCACGCTCGCAGTCACGCTCGTTCTTGCCGCCGTCGGCTGCCATGCCGAGCATCACGCCGCCACGACCGACATGATGTCGTCGTCGGTGTCGGGCCCGACGCCGCCGGTCGAGCCGCGCGCCGCGACCGATCATCCAGCGGCGTGGCAGGTTCACGATAACGGCGGTCCGATCCAGCCGGCGCCGCGCGTCTACACCGTCATCTGGCCGGGCTCGGAGCAGATCGGGCAAGAGGTAGAGCAGTTCGTGAGCTGGATGTTGACGAGCGACTACTTCACGACGTCGCTGGCCGAATATGGTGTCGGCGCCGGGCAGAGCATGGGGCTCATCGTGCTGCCGAACGCGGCGCCGGCGACGATGATGGACGCCGACATTCAAGCGCTCGTGAAGCAGCTCGTGGAGAACGACCAAGTCGATCCGCAAAACGACGCCAACACGCAGGTGGCGTTCATCATTCCGCCCACGACGACGGTCGTGGTGAGCGGCGAATCGACGTGCAATCAGATCGCCGGCTATCACGAGTCGCCGTCGACGTCGCTGCCGATCATCGCCTACGACGTCATCGCCGATTGCGACACCAGCGCCACCGAGCTCGACGGCCTGACCAAAGTGCTGAGCCACGAGATCGCCGAGGCGGCGACCGATCCCTTGCCGAACACGGGCTTTGCCGCCGAGCCGCCCAAAGCGCAAGAGATCAGCGATCTGTGTAACTTCGGCGAGGACTTGCCGATCGACGTGCCCGGTAATCCGCCGCAGCGTTATTGGGTGCAGCGGCAATATTCGAACGCGGCGGCGGTGGCGGGCAATCGCGAGCCGTGTGTGCCGCTGCCGTGGACGCGGCCCTATTGGGGCGCCGCGCTCTATCCGCGCACGCAGACGATCGCGACCTCGAAGTCGCCGCAAGTGGTGCAGACGTGGATGGAGCCGTTCGCGTACGGCGACGTGGGGACGATCCTGTGGGAAGTGCTCTCCGCGGATGACGGCATCATCGTCGATCCCGAGTCGGGCGTCTCGCAGGCGGGCGACACGATCCCGATTCGCGTCACCATCGCCGATCCGTCGAAGCCGCACGTGTACGAGCTCGACATCGAGTCGCAGTCGGCGACGGCCGGCGCGAGCTTGTGGTTCACCTACGTCGTCGTGCAGTAGGCGCTCAGGCGAGCCAGGCGGCGCGCGGGCGCACGGCGGGCAGGCGATGAAACGCGGCCAGCGCGGCGGCCTCGGCGGCGAGCGGCGCCCGACGCGCGTCGGCGGCGTCGAGCAGCGCCAGTAAATCGTCGAGCAGGCGTAGGCGGAAGCAGGGGATGGCCGCGGCGCGCGACAGCGACTCGGCGCGCCAGAGCAGCTGCAGGGCGCGCTTGCGCCGGCCGTGCGCGAGCGCGACGAGCGCGCGATCGTGCGTGACGCGCGCCGCGAAAAGCGGCGGCTGCAACGCCGGCGCGACCGCCAGCGCGCCGGCCGCTTCGGCGACGAGCTGCAGCGCCGGTCGCGGTCGCCCGATGCGCGCCAGCCGGTTGGCCTCGGCCAAGAACGCGCGCACGACGGCGTCGGCGCACTCGAACGCGCCCGTCGTCGGCGACAGCGCCGCCCGCCGCACGCGCGGCAGCACCGTGCGCGCCAGCCGCGCCGCCGTCTCGCTGTCGCCCTCCCCGAGCGCGATCTCGACCAGCTGATAGATGAACAAGGAGCGATGCGTCCACGGCAGCGACGCCGGATCGAGCGTCGCCACCTCGGCGATGTAGCGGCGCGCCGTCGCTTCGTCGCCGCGCAGGCGCGCGATGTAGCCGAGCCGCGCGCGATCGAGCGGCGTCGGCTCGTCCTGCCGATGGGCCGACGCGCGCGCCACGTCGCGCTCGTAGCCGTCGTAGTCGCCGGCCAAGAACAGCGCATTTTGCCGCTGCAGCGCCACGTAGCCGGTGCGCGCCAGATCGAGATCGGCGAAGGCGTCGAACCACGGCAGCGCGCGATCGGGACGGCCCGACACCATCTCGTACAGCGCGTGCATGAACGGCGCCCACAGACGCGCGCGATCGCCGACGACGTGGCGGCCGTTGGCGTCGAGGCGCCCGAGCTGCTCGTCGATGCGCCGGGTGACGCCGCGGCCGAGATGCGCGAACGGCAACAGCAGCATGAGCGCGACGGCGTGGACCTCGTGGCGCACTTCCAGCGACGGCGAGCGCGCCCCGAGCAAGCGATAGCGCAGCGCGAACTCGAGCTGCTCCAGGTTGCGCGACGTGAACTGGAAATGCGGCAGCGCCATCGAGTAGGCGAACTGCCGCACTTCGGTCTCGGCGTCATCGGACGCGCGCGGCGGCCGCCGGAACAGGCTGGCGACGACCACGCGCACGAGCAGCCACAAGACGACGAGCGCGCGCAAGAGCGGCGGGCGCTCGAGCGGATGGCCGAGCTCGGTCAGCGTCTCCTCGACGAGCGCCGCCGACGCGTCGAGATCGCCGCGATGCATGAGGCAGTGGGCGAGGTGAATGCGCGCGTGTGTCGTCGCGGTCGTCGGCGGCGCGCCTTCGAGGCCGGCGGCGAAGTGGGCGATGGCGTCACCGAAGCGGCCGCTGCCTTCGAGCGCGTGGGCCATGCGTAGACGCAGGCGGGCGGCTCGCGTCAGGTCGCGTTCGTGGCGCAAGGCGAGCGCGTACAGCTCGACGGCGCGCGCGTGCGCGAGGCGGCCGAGCGCGGCGTCGCCGGCGGTCTCGGCGTGCACGGCGGCGCCCGCGTCGTCACCGGCGAGCAGGAGCTCACGCACGAGCGGCTCGGCGTCTTCGGGCCTGAGCTGCGCTATCGTGTCGGCCAGGCGGCGATGCAGCTTCTGCGCGCGCGGCTCGGGAATATCGCCGGCCAACGCCTCGCGAATCCGGTGGTGATAGAAGTCGTAGCGCGTCTCGGCGGTCGGCTGCGACGGTGGCCGCACGCCCGGCGGCTCCGGCTTGAGCGCGCGATGGCGCGGCGATTCGCGCAGGATCTTCAGGCGACACAAGCGGCGCAGCGCGGCGCCATCGAGGCTCGACGTGCCGGCGTCGTCCATCAGCGTCGCCCGCAGCAGCTCGCCGTCGATGGGTCCGGGCGCGATCGCCGCCAGCTCGACGACCGCCAGCTCCTCGGCGCTGAGCAGCGACAAGCGGCGGCGCACGACCGACGCCAGCGTCGGCAGCTCCAGCTGCTCGCCGTGCAGACGCGCCAGCTCGACGAGCAAGAATGGGTTGCCGGCGGCCTCGCGGCAAATGCTCTCGACGGCGCGCGGCGCCATGGCGATGCCCGGCGGCAGCGTCGCGGCGACGACCCGCGCGTCGTCGCTGGCGGCGAGCGGACCGAGCGTCAGCCGCGTCAGCGCCGCTTGCCCGCCGCGCTCGAGCCGCTTGACGAAGCGCTCCAGCGTCTCGCCGTCGCCGCCGCCGCAGTCGTGGAACGAGCGCGTCGTCGCCAACACGAGCAGCCGCGTCACGCCCGTGACGAGGTGGCCGAGCAGCGCCAGCGAATCTTCGTCCGCCCAGTGCAAATCGTCGAGCAAGAGCACGAGCGGCCGCTGCTCGGTCAGCCGTTGCACGAGCCGGCGCATGACCGCGAACGCCCGCTCGCGTCCGATCTGCATCGCCGGCGGCATCGACGAGAGCGCCTGACCCTCCGGCGGCACCAGCTCGCGCAACACCGGAAACAGGCAGGCCAGCAGCGGCAAGTCGTGGCCGAAGAGCTCGCTCAGCATCGCCGGGTCGAGCCGATTGGCGTGCAGCGCGTCTTCGAGCAGCGCGGCGGCGCCGTCGACGACCTGGTCGAACGCGTTGTAAGTGACCGCTTCGTGCTCGCGACAGGCGCCGCGCAAGACGACGCAGCCGGCGGCGCGCGCCTCGTCGCACAGGGCGGCGGCGAGCGCGCTCTTGCCGATGCCGGACTCGCCGGAGATGAGCGTCAGCTCGCCCAATCCGCCGGCGCGCGCCCGGTGCAGCCGCTCGGACAAGAAGGCGCGCTCGGTCGTGCGACCGATGAGCGCGTTGTCGAACGCCGGCCCTTCGTACGAGCCCCATTCGCGCGCCCGATGATTCGCCGGCGGCGGCGGCGCGCCGCACGCTTCGAGCGCCGCTCGCGCCGCGCGCGCCGACGCGAAGCGCTCTTCGGGCCGCTTGGCGAGGAGGCGGAGAATCCACAGCTCGAGAATCGGCCGGCACGCCGTGCGCGCGATCGCTCGGCGGCAGCGCGTGCGCGAAGCGCTGCGCGTCGAGCACGCGGCGCTGCGGTCCGGCAAACGGCGGCTCGCCGACGACGAGCTCGTAGACGATGGCGCCGAGCGCGTACAGGTCCGAGCGCACGTCGAGCGGTCGGCCGTCAATCTGCTCGGGCGACATGTACGTGGGCGTGCCCGCGAGCATGGCCGCGCGGAAATCGGGCGTATCGGCGGCGCCGGCCAGCCCGAAGTCGAGGATCTTCACGTGTCCGTCACCGGCGACGACGATGTTCGAGGGCTTCAGGTCGCGATGGACGATGCCGGCCGTCGCCAGGCAGTCGAGCGCGTCCAAAATCTGCGCGCAGGCGGCGTACAGACGCGCGACGTCGCAGCGCGTGCCGTCGCGAACCCAGCGCCGCAAGTCGACGCCCGGCGCCAGCTCCATCACGAAATAGGCGCCATCCTCGGCGATGACCAAGTCATAGAGCGCCAACAGGTTCGGATGCGCCAGCTGCGACGCCAGGCGATACTCGTTCTTGAAGCGCAGCAGGCCTTCGCGCGGTGACGTCAGCGTCTTGACCGCCACGTGCTCGCCGGTCTCGCACTGCACCGCCTCGTAGACGACGCCCATTCCGCCGCGGCCGAGCTCGCCGAGGACGCGATAGCGCGCGTCGGCGGCGAGCGCGCGCGGCAACGCCGGCTGAGGCGCGGGCAGCGACGAGAGCGAGCCGGACGGCAGCACGCCGCTGGCCATTGCAAGCGCGGCGCCCAGTCAATGCGTAGTGGTTCTAGTAGCTTGAAGGGTGGGAGCCGCTGCGATCGGGGAGTCGGCCCTCGGGTCTGTTGTCCCAGTAGTCAAAAAGCGTACGCCGACGGTGCCGGCGATCCGATCGACTGTGCAGTCTGCTATTTTGCCGCGCCATGTTGAGCTTCATTGCCGAGCGAGCCAGAGAAGACGCCGACGCGCTCGTCCGTCCGAGCGGTGAGCGGCTGACCTACGCGTCGTTGGCCATGGCGTCAGCGGCGGTAATGCAGGCGCTCGACGGACGTGTAGGCGAGATCGGCCGCCGCCTGGTCGGCATCGCCGTCGCCGATGCGGCCGGCTTCGTGGCGTCGCTGTTGGCGGTGTTGGAAGCGGGCGGCGTGGCGATGCCGCTCGATCTCGGGCTCGGTGAGGCGGCGCTGCAGGCCGAAGTCGAGCGGCTGCGCGCGGTCGCCGTCATCGTCGGTGACGCGGACGAGGACCGGCTCGACGTCATCGCCGGCGACGCCGCTCGCCGCGAGCTGCCGCCGGAGTCGGCGCTGGCGCTGGCCGCCGACGGCCAGCGCGCCATCGTCGGCGCGCGGCCGCTCGGTCGCGCCGTCGATGCCATCGTCGCCGATGCGGCGTGGACGGCGGCGACGCGCACGTCGCTCTACGGCGATCTGTCGCGTCCGGCGCTGCTGGTGCCGCTGTTGGCCACGCTGCGCGCCGGCGGCACGCTCGTCGATGGCGGCGCGCCCGCGACCACGACGGCCTGCGACTTGGCCGAGGCGCTGCGCATCGGCACGTTCGCCGAGGGCATCTTGCGTCCGCTGCCCGGCTGCGACTTCGTGTTCGCCGACGGCGAGCTGCTCGTCGACTGCCCGTGGCCGATGCTCGGCTATCTCGACGACGAAGCGGCCACGCGCGCCGCCTTCGTCACGCAGGGCGGCAAGCCGCTCGTGCGCGCGTCGTTCGCCATCGAGCGCCGCTTGGCCGCGCAGCCGGGCGTGCGCGAAGCGGCGCTGCTGGCGTTTCCGTACGCGGGCGGCGCGCGCTTGGCCGGCTTCGTCAGCGGCGCCGACGCGACGTTCGGCGGCGCGAAAGTGGCGACGCTCGAGTCGCTGCCGCACAGCGCCGACGGCACCATCGATCGCGTCAAGCTGCGCCGCATGTCGACGGCTGATTAGGGGCTGCCCGGCCCCTAGCGCATAGCCAAGCGGCGCGATTCGCGTTACTTGACGGAGATGGCGCTGATCTTCGAGCAGCTGTTCGATCCCGAGTCCTCGACGTTCACCTATCTCGTCGGCGATGGTGCGGCGGGCGTCGGCGTGCTCATCGATCCGGTGCTGGAGCAGCTCGAGCGCGACATCGAGCGCATACAGTCGCTAGGGCTGCGGCTCGTGCACACGCTGGAGACGCACGTGCACGCCGACCACGTGACCGGTGGCGGCGAGCTGACCGCGCGGCTCGGCGCCATGCCGCTCGTGCACGCGACGAGCCCGATCACGTGTGAGGCGCGCCGGGTCGTCGACGGCGATCGCGTCGCCCTCGGCGGCTTGACGTTGCGCGTGCTCGAGACGCCGGGCCACACGCCGGAGTCGGTCAGCTTCGTGCTCGACGGCGAGGTGGCGTCTGTGTTCACGGGCGACGCGCTGCTCATCGGCACCTGCGGTCGCACCGACTTTCAAGGCGGCGACGCCGGCGCGTTGTGGGATTCGGTGCACCAAAAGCTGTTCACGCTGCCCGACGCCACCATCGTCTTCCCCGCGCACGACTACAACGGCCGCGTGCGCTCGACCATCGGCGACGAAAAGCGCGCCAACAAGCGCCTCGCCGGCCACTCGCGCGACGAGTTCGTGACGCTCATGAACGGCCTCGGCCTGCCGCCGCCCAAGAAGATCGACGTCGCCTTGCCCGCCAATCTGAGCTGCGGGCGCGTCAAGCAAGCCTAAGACACGACCGACTCGCGACGCCGGAAGCCGTCGGTGATATGGTGAGTCACCCCGGGTGGGGGCTCATGCCACGCGACCTGCCTATCGGCAACGAACGTCTGTTGATCCTGTTCGACGACGATTACGTCATCCGCGACTTCTATTATCCGAACGTCGGCAAGGAGAACCACGCCGGCGGCTATCCGTTCCGCTTCGGCGTCTTCGTCGACGGCAAGTTCTCGTGGGTGCGCCGCGACACCGGCTGGAAGATCGCGCGCGGCTACGAGCGCGACACGCTCGTGACCGACGTCGTCTGCACGCACGACGAGCTCGGCCTCACCTTGCACTGCTCGGACTGCGTCGACTTTCACGAGACGTTACTGGTGCGCAAGGTTCGCGTCGTCAACAAGAGCGACCGCGAGCGCGAGGTGCGGCTCTTTTGGCACCTCGACTTCCGTATCAGCGAATCCGACGTCGGTGACACCGCCGCCTACGAGCCCGACACGCAGACCGTCACGCACTACAAAGGCTTCCGCTACTTCATGGCCAACGTCATGGTCGACGGCAAAGCGGGCATCGAGCGCTTCGCCATCGGGCAAAAAGGCGCGCCCGGCCGCGACGGCACCTGGCGCGACGCCGAGGACGACGGCAACCTCGGCATGAACCCGATCGCGCAGGGCGCCGTCGACAGCGTGGCCGCGGCCGCGACGAGGGTGCCCGGCAACGGCGAGAAGCTCGTCTACTACTGGATCGCCGTCGCCAAAGTGTGGGAAGGCGCGTGGGACGGCGCCAAAGAGCTGAACCTGAAGGTCGTCAAGCGCCATCCCGAGTCATTCATCGCGCGCACGCGATCGTATTGGCGCTTGTGGGTCAATAAGGAGCCGACCGAGTTCTTCGGCCTGCCGCCGTCCATCGTCGACCTCTACAAGCGATCGTTGCTCATCATTGCGACACATGTCGACGAGGGCGGCGGCATCATCGCGGCCAACGACTCCGACATCATGCACTTCGCGCGCGACACCTATTCGTACGTCTGGCCGCGCGACGGCGCGCTCGTCGCCCACGCGCTCGACATGGCCGGCTACGGCGAGATGAGCTATCGCTTCTTCGCCTTTTGTGCCGACGTCATCAAGCCCGAGGGCTACCTGCTGCACAAGTACAACCCGGACCGGTCGCTGGCGTCGTCGTGGCATCCGTGGGTGGCGGGGCCGATTCAGAAGCCCGGCATGTCGCAGGCCGATCTGAAGCTCGGGCGCGCGCAGCTGCCGATTCAGGAGGACGAGACCGCGCTCGTCGTGTGGGCGATGTGGCGTCACTTTCAGCGCTATCGCGACATCCAAACGATGAAGCCGCTGTACGGTCGCTTCATCCGCAGGGCCGCCGACTTCATGTGCGGCTATCGCGAGCCGCACACGAAGCTGCCCGCGCCTTCCTACGACTTGTGGGAAGAGCGGCGCGGCATCTTGACGTTCACGTGCGCCGCCGTGCACGGCGGGCTGACCGCGGCGGCCGAGTTCGCGCGCGCCTTCGGCGACGACGAGCACGCCGAGCGCTACGCCGCCGCCGCCGCCGAGATCCGCGCCGGCATGGACGCGCACCTGTGGCGCCCCGAGCTCGACCGCTTCGCGCGCATGGTCACCGTCGACGACGACGGCGTCGTCACCGTCGACGCGACGATCGACGCCTCCCTGTATGGCGCGTTCGCGTTCGGCGCCTATGCTCCCGACGATCCGCGCATCGAGTCGACCATGAAGCAGGTGCGCGACCGCTTGTGGTGCAAGACCGAGGTCGGCGGCGTGGCCCGTTACGAAGGCGACTACTACCACGCCGTCAGTCAGGACACGCGCAACGTCCCGGGAAATCCTTGGTTCATCTGCACGATGTGGCTGGCGTTGCATATCGTGCACAAGGCCAAGACGGTCGAGGAGCTGCAGCCGGCGGTCGAAATCCTCGAGTGGGTCGATTCGCGGAAGCTGCCGTCGGGGGTCTTGGCCGAGCAGGTGAATCCTTACACGAATGCGCCCATGAGCGTGTCACCGCTCACCTGGAGCCATGCCACGGTCGTCGACGTGGTGCAGTCGTATCTCGAAAAACGCGAGAGCGTCGAGCGCTGTCCGACTTGCGGCGGGCCAAAACGGCGCAAGATCGAAGGGTACGAGCGCAGCGATTCGGCAACGCCAACCGATCCGCACACTCACTAGAGGGCTCCCATGTCAGGACCGGCCGAAAGTCCGCACGAGAATCCGCTTCGCGAGGGTTTGCAGGGCGAGCGCATGCCGCCACCGACGACGATGGTGATCTTCGGCGCGTCGGGCGATCTGACCAAGCGCAAGCTACTGCCGGCGCTCTATTCCTTGGCGCGCGACCGCTTGTTGCCGCCGGTGTTCAACGTCGTCGGCGTGGCTCGGCGCGACATCGGCGACGAGGCGTTCCGCAAGCAGATGCGCGATGGATGTGACAAATATGCGCGCCGGCGTCCGGTCGAGGAGACGCTGTGGCAGTCCTTCGAGCCGAACATCCACTACACGGCCGGCACCTTCGAGAGCGACGACACCTACAAGAAGCTCGAAGAGAAGCTGAACCAGATCGATCCCAAAGGCGAAACCGGGCGCGTCTTCTACTTGTCGACGCCGCCGTCGGAGTATCCGATCATCGTCAAGAAGCTGGGCGAGAGCGGGCTCATCAACAAGGGCGCCTACACGCGCGTCATCATCGAGAAGCCGTTCGGGCGCGACCTGGAGTCGGCCAAAGCGCTCAACAAAGAAGTGCACCAGCATCTGCGCGAAGATCAGACCTATCGCATCGATCATTATCTCGGCAAAGAGACGGTGCAGAACATCCTCGTCTTCCGCTTCGCCAACGGCATTTGGGAGCCGCTGTGGAACGGCCGTTACATCGATCATGTGCAGCTGACCGTCGCCGAGGCGATCGGCGTCGAAGGGCGCGGCGGCTACTTCGAGCAGGCCGGCATCGTGCGCGACATGGTGCAGAACCACATGTTCCAGTTCTTGTGTCTGATGGCGATGGAGCCGCCGGTCGCGTTCGAGGCCGAGTCGGTGCGCGACGAGAAGCTGAAGGTGCTGCAGTCGCTCAGGCCGCTGCCGGTGACGCCGGAAGAGCTCGGCAAGCTCGTCGTGCGCGGGCAGTATTCGCAGGGCTTCGTCAACGGCGAGGAGGTCATCGCCTATCGCGACGAGGCGGGCGTCGACAAGCAGTCGAACGTCGAGACCTTCGTCGCCATCAAGCTGCACATCGACAACTGGCGCTGGGCGGGCGTGCCGTTCTACTTGCGCGCCGGCAAGGCGCTGCCGAAGCGGGTCACCGAGATCGCGATTCACTTCAAGCGCGCGCCGCACTCGCTGTTCTCGAACGGCCCGAAGTCGCGCGGCCGGCTGGCCGACGAGCCCAACGTGCTGACGATCCGCATCCAGCCCGACGAAGGCATCTCGCTCAAGTTCTTCTCCAAGGTGCCGGGTCCGACGATGGATCTGTTGCCGGTGCCGATGGAGTTCCGCTACGGGACGTCGTTCGGCTCGGAGCCGCCGGAGGCCTACGAGCGGCTCATCTTGGACTGCCTGCTCGGCGACGGCACCTTGTTCACGCGCGGCGATGAAGTGGAAGCGTCGTGGACCTGGATCGATCGCATCGAGAAGGCGTGGGCGACGGGACCGAAGCCGCAGCTGCCGAATTACGAGGCCGGCAGCTGGGGTCCGACGGCGGCCGACAAGCTCATCGAGGACGACGGGCGCGTCTGGAGAAAGCCGTGAGCACGCCAGCCGACAAAGGCGATCATCTCGCCGAGTTCGAGCGCGGCGACGCCATCGAAGTGCCGGTCGGTCGCATCGAGGCCGAATTGGGCGGGCTGTGGCGGCGCGCGGCGCAGACGACCGGCAAGCCGAAAGCGGTGACGCGCGCCTGCTTGTGGAACCTCGTCATTCGCGTGCCCGACGCCGAGCATTTCTCCGCCATCAAGCGGCTCGTCGACGAGCTGTCGCAGCGGCTGCCGGCGCGCACGATCGTGACGCGGCCCGAGCTGCACTCGCCCGACGGCCTGCGCGCCTGGGTCGAGGCCAACTGGCGCCGTCCCGAAGGCACGGGCGCGGCGTCGGGCTCGGACGAAGTGACCTTGTGGGCGGGCGGCGCGCAAGTCGAGCGCTTGTCGTCGCTGGTGCGGGCGCTGCTCTATCCGGACGCGCCGACGGCGATGTATTGGCCGGGCGCGCTGCCGGAGAAGCTGCGGCCGCACCTGCGCGAGCTCATCCACGAGGCCGATCGGCTCATCGTCGACACGCGCAAGCTGGTCGACGAGCACGGCTTGGGGCAGCTGTGCAGCATCGCCGCCGCCGATCCCGACATGGAGCTGGCCGATCTGTCGTGGCTGGGCATCTCGCCGCTGCGCGGAATCTTGGCGTCGCTGTTCGATCCGCCGCGCGATCCGACGCAGCTGCAGCGCATCGATCGCGCCCGCGTCACGTCGAACATTCAAGGCACGCAAGCGCGCGGCCTGTTGGCGCTCGGTTGGCTCATGTCGCGGCTCGGCTGGCACAACGCGCGCCGCCTGCCCGACGGTAAGTCGCTGCGCAGCTGGCAGCTCGAGCGCGGCGACGGCAAGGCGGTTCGTCTCGAGCTGGCGACGGCGACCGGGTCGTCGACGCACGGCGTGGCCGGCCTCGAGCTCTTCGCCGGCGCCGGCAACGACGACCGCTGGGCCTTGACGCGCGACGACTGCATCCACATCCGCTGCCCCGGCCTGCCGCCGCGCATGCAGCCGGCGCGCAGTCACGGCGACGCCGAGCTCTTGGCCTCGGCGCTCGGCGCGCGCGGTCGCGATCCCATGTACAAGCAGGCGCTGGCCTCGGCGGCCGCGCTCGTGGAGGCCACAGCATGACGCCCATCAAGACCGCGCGCGGTGAAGTCTTCGTCTACGAGAACGCCGACGCCGTCGCGCACGCCGCTGCCGACGTCTTCGCCACCTGCGTCAAAGGCGTGCTCGCCGATTCGGCGACGGCCAAGGTCGCGCTGTCGGGCGGCTCGACGCCCAAAGCGCTCTTCAAGCTGCTGGCGTCGCCCAATTGGCGCGATCACATCGAGTGGAAGCGCATCGAGATCTTCTTCGCCGACGAGCGCTGTGTGCCGCCCGATCACGCCGACTCCAACTACCGGATGGCGCGCGAGACGCTGCTCGATCACGTGCCGCTGGCCGCCGATCACGTCCATCGCATCGCCGGAGAGCGTCCGCCGGCGGAGGCGGCGACGCATTACGCGCAGCTCCTGACGCGGCTCGGCGACCCGCCGCGGCTCGATCTCCTCTTGCTCGGCATGGGGCCGGATGGTCATACGGCGTCGCTGTTTCCGGGGACGGCCGTCCTCAACGAGCAGCGCGCGCTGGCGGCGCCGGTGTACGTGCAGCGGCTCGAGAGCTGGCGCGTGACGATGACGGCGCCGGTGTTGTCGGCGGCCTCGCACGTCATCGTGACCACGGTCGGCGACGAGAAGGCGAACGCGCTGGCGACGGCGCTCGCGGGTCCCGATGGCGCCGTGCCGATTCAGCTCGTGCACGCGCGTGACATGCGCTGGCTGGTGGACGAGGCGGCTGCGCAAAAGTGGCGCGCAAACCGTTAACTTCATGTATGGTGCGCGCTTCTAAGGAGATACGGAAATGGCCAGCCGAACCAAGCGACGGGTCAAGCAGCGGTCCAAGGCGCACCGCAAAGTCACGAAGGCGAAGCGTACGCGCAAGAAGAAGGCGCATCCGAAGGTCGGCTACGGCGCCAAGAAGCGTCGCGCGCGCAAAGCGGCGCGTGTCGCCGCGCGCAAAGCCTAAGCGTTACGATCGCCTCGGCTTCGCAGCAGCAGCAGTTGTCGTTGCAGTTGTAGATAGGCTTGCGATGACGGCGCCGACCGGCGCGCGTCACTTCCGATAGCCGAACGCCGCCGTCGCCGACGAAGAGGTCACGCCTCTTCGTGCGGCGACGTTCGTGCGTTCACGTGCGGCAATCGCGTCATGCATTGCGCGACGTGCGTGGGCGCGTGCGCGAAGCGGCGTTACGGCAGCGGCGGTAGGGCGGCCAGCGACGGCGGCAGCGCGCCGCGCACGACGACGAGCGCCGGGCCGTCGTCGAGCGCGGCCAGCCAGCCGGCCGGATCGGCGGCGCTGTCGATGATCGGCCAGGCGCCGAGCAGTCGCGCCTCGCACAGCCGGTCGGCCAAGATCCGGCGCGGACGGTCGCTCGCGTCGCCGTTGCCTTCGAGCGGCAACAGCGCGACGTCGTAGCCGAAGCGCGCGGCCAAGTCGGCGCCGAGCGCGGGCAGCGGACCGTCGGTGCACAGGTGTGCCGGCCCGCTCGGCGGCAGCTGATGCGCGCCCTGGCCGTGCACCACCGTCAAACGCGGCGGCGCGCCGTCGAGGAAGCGAGCCGCCGCCGCGCGCAATCGGAGCCGTCCGTCGCGCGCCCGCGCCAGCCTGAGGCGCGCCAAGATGCCGCGCCCGAGCGCTTCGTCCCAGCTGTCGTCGTCGGCGGCCGCGCCGTCGTTGAGAGCGCGCGCCAGAATCGCCGCCGGCACGCCGTCGTGACCGAGCAGCCGCGCGCCGTAGACGATCGCCAGCGCTCGCTGCGAACGCGGACCCAGCCCCAAGCGCTCGGCCGCCTCCGCCAGCTGCGTGTCCACGAACGTCGGCAGCGGCCGCTTCGTGCGCGGCTGCGCCAGGAGCTGCTCGGCCCAGTCGCACAGCCGCTCGCGCCACGCGCTGCCCGACGGCCCGGCTTCGGCCGCTTCTTCGTCTTCGCTCAGCTGCGCGTCGAGCTCCAGCTCTTCGGCGCCGTCGTCGCTGTCGGTCGTATCGAACGCGGCCGCGGCGCTGTCGGCGAGCGGCTCCGGCGCCAGCGCAACCGCGGCGGCGGCGCGGCCTTCGTGCAAGCGCGCGCGCCAGTCACCGGCCGATGCCGATGCCGGCGCCGCGCGTCGCCGTTCGCTCGGCGGTCGTCGCGGCGGCGCCCGCGGACGGCTTCATCGCTTCGGCCGCGACGACGCGCGGCAGCGGAATCCACTCCGGCGCGCCGCCGCCGCCCATATGCACGACGAGCATCGGCGGCATGCTCTCGACGACGCACATCGCCTGCGGCCCGGCCACCTCCAGCTCACGCCGCTCACCGCGCGCGAAGTCGAGCTCGACGAGCTTGGCCGCCGCACCGACGTCGTTGCGCGTGGCCACGATGAGCCGCGGCGACTCGGGATGGCCGGTCGCGCCCACGACCGGCGTCTCCAGATCGACGCGCGCCTGCAGACGCCCGTCGGAGTAACGATAGACCTCGATCGCCGCCTGCGCCGTCGTGCCCGCGATCCACAAGACGCGCCGCCGCGACGAGAAGCCGGCCATGGTCGCCGTCGCCATCAGCGGCAAATTGAGGCGGAAGAGCGCGCGCCGGACCTGCGGATCCCAGCATTCGAGCTGCTGATCGCGACCGCGCGACGCCACCAGCAGCCGCTCTTCGGGCGCCGCCGTCGCCAACATGACCGGCTCGCGAATGGCGATCGGATCGAGGTAGATGCGGCTCGTGACGAGGACGATGCGCGGCTGCTCGAAGCTCTCGGTGGTCACGAGCGCCCGGCTCGGCATGAAGCAGACCGCGCGCAGCCGCTCTTCCAGCTCCAGCTGCGCCACCAGCTCCAGCGCCGGCAGCGAATAGGCCATCAGCGACGTGCGACCATCGCCGGGCACGATGGCGAGCAGCTTGTCGCCGACGAAGCCGATCTGCGCGTTGCTGGCCTCGGGCGGCAGCGAGCGCGATGCCAGCTCCTGCTTCGACACCGCGTCGTAAAGAGTCAGCTTCTCGGCGGCGCAGACGACGTAGGGCTGATCCTCCGCCGCCACCAGCTCCGGCGCTCCCGGCACAAGACGCATCGCTCGTTCATAGCGGAAAAGGCCGGTCGCGAACAGTCGCGCAGTCGCGCAGTCGCGAGTTACGGCGAGGTAAACGCGACCGGATCGAAATCCGACGACTGCAACAGGCTCGACTCGGCGCCGGTGAAGAAGATGCCGAAGCCGACGTGCGAGCCGTCGACCATCGCGTCGAGGTAGATCGGGTCGGTGGACGAGACCATGTCGACGCCGTCGAGCGCGCTGCCGGGCGTGGACTCGAACGTAAAGGAGCTGTTGTCGCTGGCCAGCGTCAGGTTCTCGTCGCCGAAGAAGGGCAGGAGCTGCGTCGGGTCGAATTGGCCGTCGGTGGAGATGGTGCCGCTGTACTGCGAGGTCGAGCCGCTGAAGTCGCTCCAGGTGACGCGATAGCCGCCGTTGCCGTTGGCGGTGACGATGAAGCCGCGATCGTTGGCCGGCAGCTCGGACGCGGCGTTGGCGCGCACGCGATAGCCGGGCAGGCCTTGCGCGCCGAGCGGGTGCGCCTGGTCGAGCACGACGACGCCGCCGTGATCGTGATCGACGAAGCAGCCGGCCGCGGTCAGGCCGAACAGCGTCATGAGCGATAAGGACGAAAGAGAACGAAGGGCTAAGCGCATGGCCGTTATACGCGCGAGCGGCGCGATTTGTTCAATGCGCGCGGCTAACGCAGCGAGCCTTCGCGCACGCCGCGGGCGACGAGGCCGAGCTTTTCCCAGCCTTTACGGCCGAGGCCGATCATCGAGCGCACGCGGCCGGCCAGCGACGGCTCGTTCACGGCGCCGCGCAAGACGGACGACGTCGACTTGCGCACGACCGTCAGATATTCGCGCAAGAACGCCGGCAAGCGACTCTCGTGACCGGACAGGAGCGCCATCGAGCGGGCGCGCGCCTTCACCGAGTCGTTCCAATAGCGGAAGATGCCGTCGCGGATGGCGCGCGTGCCGTCTTCGGTGCCGCGGAAGACTTCGTAGAGCGCGTCGGCCAAGAGCTCGCGGGCGCGCACGAAGCGGTAACGCTCGGTCTGATAGCGCGCCAACGCGCGATCGACGGCGGCGCGATCGTGCAAGTCGACGGTGACGAGCGCGTCGGCGAGCAGCTGCGTGTCGTTGAGCGCGATGGTCATGCCCGTCGCCGTCAGCGGATGCGAGCAGCCGGCGGCGTCGCCGATGAGCGCCGCGCCCGGCACCGTGCACTCGTCGGTGTAGATGGCGTAGTTGGCCGCGACCTCGATGTCGCCCGCGTCGAGCGCGCGCAACAAGCGTCGCGCGCACGGCTTCCGGCAGATGCGGCGCGTAGCTGGCGCGCAGCCGCGCGATCACCGCCTCTTTGCCCTTGTCCATGTCGCACGGCAGGTCGATGCAGGTGCGCGCGTCGCTCTTGCTGATCGGGTAGACGAGGATCGGTCCCCACGCGCCCAAGAAGATGTGGCCGTAGCCGGGATTGGGCAGCGGGCAGCTCTCCAGCAGCGCCGCCGCCGTGAACGACAGGAGCGTGGCGCGCTCGGGGATCTCGGTGAGCGCGCGAATCTTCGAGTGTCGACCGTCGCAGGCGATGACGAGCGGCGCCAAGATCGGTCCGCTCGCGGTCATGACGCCGATGACGCGCTCCTGATCGCGCACGAGCTCGGTCACGCGCTCGCCTTGGCGCAGCTCGATGCCCGCTTTGCCCGCCATGCGCGCGCGCAGCGTGTCGACGAGCGCGTGGTGATCGATGGCGAAGCCGTGCGGCCGCGATCCGCTGATTTCGTCGTACGGCAGCCGCGTCGTCTTGCCGCTCGCCTGCACGCAGGCGAAGCCACGCACTTCGGCGCCGCCCGCGGTCTTCAGCGCGTCCCAGAAGCCGCGCGCCTCCAACACGTCGACGCCGTGCGGATGAATCAGCTCGCCGTTGAAGCGCGGATTCTTGCCCGCGCGCGCCTCGAGCACGAGGATTTTGCGGTCGCCGTCAGCCAGCGCCGTCGCCATCGCGCAACCGGAAAGCCCGCCGCCGACGACGATGACGTCGTAACGAGGCGCGTTCTGAATCTGCATCGGAAAGCGAGGGTACACGCGGCCTTGCGGTCACGCAACGGGCGGGCGATGATGTCGGGCGATGGAGAATGTCCCGGCATACAAGGCCAGCTTCCGTGATCTGCCCGCCGACGAGCAGATCCGCTTGGCCTACGAGCACCTCGAGAACCTGCGTCAGGTCAACGCCGGTTACATCGCGTCACCTTACTCGGGCGAGGCCGGCTATGACCGCTACGACGTCTACTGGTTGCGCGACATCATGTACGCCACCTACGCCTCGGAATATTTGGGGCTGTACGAGAAGGTCAAGCAGTCGTACGGGCTCGTGCTCACCGTCTTCGAGAAGTTCCACCACAAGATCATCCGCGGCCTGCGCAAGAAGCCGGACCTGGCGCGCGCCAAAGGCGCCGTCGTGCACGCGCGCGTCCATCCGACGACGCTCGAAGAGATCACCGACGAGTGGGGCCACCATCAGCTCGACATCTTCGGCCTCTTCTTGTTCAAGACGGGCGACCTGCAGAAGCAGGGTTTTCGCGTCATTCGCTCCAACGAGCACGTGCAGGTCGTCAAAGACATCCTCTCGTATCTGTGGACCGCGCGTTGGGATTCCGAGCCCGACTACGGCATGTGGGAGGAGGGTCCCGAGCTGCACAGCTCGTCGATCGGCGCCGTCTTGGCCGGCCTGACGATGTGGCACGACCACGGCTACTACGATTACAAATACAAAAACCATATCGATATCTCGGAATTGATACCGGTTTCGGAGCGCTTTCTCGAGGACGGCGCGCGCGCTTTGTCGCGGATTTTGCCGCGCGAGTCGGAGTCGCGTCCGTACGACTTGGCGCAGCTCTCGTTATTGTGGCCGTACAACATCTTGAAGGATCAGTTCGCGCTGCAGGAGGAGATCCTCGACAACATCGAGAAGCACCTCGTGCGCGCGCATGGCGTCGTCCGCTATCCCGGCGATCGCTACTTCAACTCGAACCAGAACGAGCCGTTCGGCAACGAAGCGGAGTGGCCGATTGGCCTGGCGTGGCTGTCGATCGCCTACTCGAAGCTGGTGTTTCAGGCCGAGCGCACGGGCGCGCCGCGGGCGACGGTCGAGCGCTTCACCGAGCGCGCGCGCATGCATCTGCTGCACTTGGAAGAGGTGGCGACGCCGGACGGCCGCATCGCCGAGCTCTTCACCGGCGGCAAGGCCAATCACAACCTGCCGCTCGGGTGGGCGCAGTCGCTCTATGTCGTGGCCAAGCTGTCGCTGCGCCGGCTCAACGAGCTGAAGTAAGCTTGTTTAGATAAGGTTGTTGCGATAGGAAGGCGACGCCGGCTCGACCGATGGGCCGAGCCGGCGACGGGGAATTACGGGCAGGTGATGCCGACCTGGGTCACGGCGACGGCGCAGAAGTGCAGGCCCGGCACCATCGCGCTCGAGCAGCAGCTGGTCTGCAGCGCGCCCAAGACCTTGACGCCGGTGCAGTCGGTGTTCTCGTGGCACAGGCGCGTCGTGATCGTGGAGAAGTCGCTCGCGGCCGAGAAGTCGCAGGTGCCCGTGCACATGGCGTTGCCGCCGTTCAGCGTCGGCGTGCCGCCGTCGGGGGTGAGGCCGGACAGGCTGAGCGTGGCGCAGCAATCGGGGCTGGCGCTGGCGCAGTCTTCGGGGCCGTCGCAGGTGAGCGTGGAGCCGGTCGTGCAGCTGGCGGCCGAGGCGACGCACATCTCGCCGGTGACGGCGTTGTTGGCGGTCGTGAGGCAGCAGTCTTGGCCGACGGGACAGGTGGCGCTGCCGCAGACGACGCCGTTGGGCACGCGCGGGCTCATGTCGGGGCCGATCGTCATGTCGGCGCTGGCGGCGCCGCTCATGTCCGCGCCGGTTTTGGTCGCGGTCGTGGTGTCGTCACCGCAGCCAGCGACGGAGAACAAAGCACAGGACAAAATTAGGATGGTCTGGCGCATGGCGGCATCAGATCACGCGCCGTCGATCGCCGTCAAGCAGTCGCTTCGGCAGCGCCGATTAAGCAGAAGTTTAATGCTGGCGGATATTCGGCGTGCGGCCGGTACATGCCGGCCGCGGGCGGGCTATTTCTTGCGGCGCAGCAGCTGATTGCCGGGACCCCACGACAAGATGAGGCTGTCGGGGTCGGCGACGTGGCCTTGGTAGCTGTCGAGGCGGCGCAGCGCGTTGTCGCACGGGCTGCGCATGGCGCGATAGTCGGTCTCGGTCAGCGTCAGCTTGTCGCCGAAGCGCTGGCCGCTCACGTTGTAGCGCGTGGTCGTCTCGTAGCGCGGCTGGTTGTTGCAGCTGAAGCTGGAGCCGTCGCCGCGCATGCGCGCGACGGTGCGGTCGTAGTAGCCGCTGACGCCGTCGGCGGTCTCGGTGAGGTGCCACTCTTCGCGCTCGTTGCGCTCGTCGCCTTCGGCGTCGATCGACCGCAATTCCCAGATCCAGACGCCGGCCACGGGCAGCGCCGTCTCCGGCTGCATCGACGCCTGGCGCACGTCGCCGCCGTCGCCGTTGGGCGCGGCCAGCGGCGTCGGGCCGGCGTCGCTGCGGCGCACCAGCGTCTGGCCGGCTTCGGGACCCCAGCGCAGCGACAACATCGGGCCGCGGATGACGCCGATGTACGCGACCAAGTTGCGCGCGCCGTCGTCGCAGGGGCCGGGCTTGGCTTCGAAGGCGACCTCGCGCAACGTCACGTGGTCGCCCTCGACTTGGCCGGCCACGCGCACGCGCGTCGACTTGGTGAAGCCGAGCCGCTGATTGCAGCGAAAGAGGCGCTCGTCGACGGACATCATGGTGACCGCGCGATCGTAGTAGCCCTCGACGCGCTGGCCTTTTTGCACGAGGTGCCACTCCTCCTGCTCGACGCGCATGTCGCCTTGGTCGTCGGTGGAGCGGAACATCCAGTCCCAGACGCCGCTCGTGTCGGTGCCGTCGGGGAGGGCCACGCTCAACGCGCGACTGGTCGCGGCTCGGCTGGCGGTCCGTCGCGGCGAGACGGCGGCGCAGCCGGCCCAACACAGGGCGAGCGAGGCGACGGCCATGAGGTGACGCTGCATCCGAACCTCCTCCAAGACTCGTAAAATATGCGACCTCGCTTTCATCATATCGCGATCAACATGCAGCCGCATGTCGAAATCGGCCGCATACAGCGGTCACCGGTTGCGCACCATCAACGACAGCTTGCGATACCAAGGCAGCGCGTACCACGCCGCAAGCTGCTGAAAGGACGTCTCGTCGTACAGATGCAGCGGGCCGATGTCGCCGCTGAAGCGGGCCACGAGCGACTGCTCGCGCAGGCCGCCCCAGCCGCCGCCGAGGTCGCTGTCGGGCACGAGCTGGGCGCGACCGAGCACGTAGACGGGATCGCCGACCGCGAGCGTGCGCACGAACGCCGTCAGCGACGCGGGCGGCGGGCGCTCGGCGTTCAGCGCGTGCTCGACGAAGGGCGCGCCCAGGTGCAGCTCGACGTCGGGATGCAGGCGGCCTTGCGCGTCGGCGATGCGCGCCAGAGCCGGCGTGGCGCTGCCGTCGCTGAAGTAGAAGTCGCGGCCGAGCTCGAGCGTCAACAGACGCGGACGCGACAAGGGCGCCAGCTCCTCGACGTCGACGCGCGCGAGCACGGCGCTCGTCGCCGGCAGGTCGAACGGCAGCTCCACCGAGTGCGTGCCGAGCGGCGTCTGCGCCAACACCTGCCCGCGCACGAGATGCAGGTGGTGCGTGCTGCGCTGGAGCTCGGCGATGGGTTCGGGCGGCTTCGTGAAGCGGCGCGTGTGCAGGAGCGACACGCGGTTGACGGTAGCACGCGGCGACGGGCCGCGCCGGTGACTGCCGTCAATCGTCGGCCGCGCGGCTACTTCTTTTCGCCGAAGAGGTCGAGCTTGAGCAGCGTCTCTTTGTCGGGCGAGATGACGAGCTTGCGCTTGGCCACGACGCCGAGATCGCCGTTCTTGAGCGCGATGGCGTGCGCGCCTTCGCCGAGCTCGATGGGCGCAAGCGGCGTCGTGCCCACCACCTTGCCGTCGATGGTGACCTCGGCCCACGGCGTCACGGCGACGCGCAGGTGGCCGTGACCGCGCGCCACCGCTCGCGTCTGCAGCTCGCGCGGGCGCAAGTCGACCTCGAGCGTGCGCGGAAACGCCAGCGTCGTCGCCGAGACGATGACGCGGTGATGCCCGGGCGACAGATGCAGCGCGCCGTCGATGCCGGCGCGTTCGGTGCGGCCGTCGACGACGAACGTCGGCTGCCCGTCGACCTGCACGCGCAGGATGGCGTCGTTGGCCGCGCTCATCGTCACCGCCGCCGGCACGAGCGACGGCTCCATCGACGGCGACGACGACGGCGACGGCCGCGCCACCGCTTGGCCTTGCGGCCGCGGCGCCGGCTGACCCGCGGACGGCGCCGCGCCACGCGTGCTCGCGGTCGGCGGCGGCGCGGTCTGCTCGACCGGCGTCGGCGAATGCGCCGTCGTCCTGCCGTGCGTGGCGCGACCGACGCAGGTGCCGAGCTGCGTCGCCGTGAGGAGCAGCACGCCCATGCCGACGACGCCGAGCGCCGCGCGCGCCGCCAGCCGCCGCTGCCGATCGCGCGCCGAGTCGAGCTCGGTGAGCTGCAGCGCCGGCACCGCTTTCGGATGGCGCAGCTCGATCACCAGCTCCGACGAATCCTCGATCGCCACCGACGACGGCGTGTCCGCGCTCGTCACCGACGTCCCCGACGCCGCCGCCAACAGCGGGCGCGAGCCGGTGTCGGGCGCGTTGAGCCGCGCGCTGCCTTGCGACGGCGTCTGCTCGTGAACCGGCTCGTCCGACGGGCACAGCTCGGCCAACAGCTCGGCCACCGCGCGCGCCGACGCGTCGATGCCCTCGGCTTCGGCCACCGCTTCAATCGAATCGGCCAGCGCCTCGGCCGACGGCAGCCGCCGCTCGCGATCGCGCTGCAGCGCGCGCAACGCCACCGCGCCCAAGCCCGGCGGCACGCCCGGCCGCACCAGCTCGGGCGGCGGAATGTCGAGCGTCAGCACGCGATTGAGCGTCTCGGCGTCGTTGGCGCCGCGAAACAGCGGCCTCAGCGTCAGGAGCTCGTAGAGCACGATGCCGAGCGCGAACACGTCGACGCGCCGGTCGATCGTCTCGCCGCGAATCTGCTCCGGCGCCAAATAGGCGAACTTGCCCTTGATGGTGCCGGTGCGCGTCTGGTGCAGCTGCGACGCCGCCTTGGCGATGCCGAAGTCGAGCACTTTGGTCGTCCCGTCGACGCACAAGAACAGGTTGTGCGGCGTGACGTCGCGGTGCACGACGTTGAGCGGCTGCCCCTCGTTGTCGACGGCGATGTGCGCGTGATGCAGCCCGCGCGCGGCGTCGGCGACGATGCGCACCGCCGCGCCCAGCGGCAACTCGACCTTGGCGCGCGCCGCCTGGCGCAACAGCTCGATGGCCGGCTGACCGCGCAAATATTCGAGCGCGATGTAACAAGACTCGCCGACCTGACCGGCTTCCAGCGTCTCGACGAGGTTGGGATGACGCAGCCGCTGACCGAGGCGACCTTCGTGGATGAAGAACTGCACGAACTCGGGGTTGGCGGCGTAATGCGGCAAAATCCGTTTGATGACGACCGGTTGGTGCAGCCGGACGTCTTCGGCCAACAGAATCTGCGCCATGCCGCCGAAGGCCAGCGTGCGCAGGATGCGATAGCGGCCAAACTCGTCCGGCAACGCGCCCGGCGCCGTTCGCTCCCCGCCCACTACTTCATTGTTCGGCAGTCCCATTCGCGGTCCATTTTCTCAGTCCGAACAATGCTTCGCAACCGTTTTCCTGACAAAAATCAAGCACTTTCATGTATTAAACAATCGGTAAAACCGAATACAGAATAAAGCTTACGAGCCTACGACATGGGCTTACGACGGCGCGCTTTGCGGATATGCGAGGCAAGCAAAACTAAACGGATGGCGACGTCGTGACGCGCGGGCGTGGCGTCGGGTGGTCGACGTGGCTGCGGGTTGCGCGCGGCGCTTTCGGTAGCGGTAGGCCCGTCGCGCACGCCGGATTTGGCGCGCTTTCGGTAGCGGTAGGCTAAAAGCGCATGCCGCGTTTTGCGCGGAACATGAACCAATCCTTGGCGAGAAAACCGGCTGGAACGAGCAGGAGGGCGCCGAAAATAGGCGCGCCGGCGACAATGACCGCGCCGGCGCCAACCGTCGCAGCCGTCGCCAACAGGCCCTTTTTGCGCGCGGTTTCCTTGTCCTTGTCAGCGAGCGACATCTTTCGCCTCCTTCAGCTAAAAGCGTACGTTCGTTTGCTTGCCTACGCAATCGTCCCGGGTACGATCACGGCATGCTTGCAGAGGAGAACACGCCGCCCCGGGGGCAACATTTCCCGCGGCCGGGCGCGACGCTGACGCGGACGCAGATTTTCGTGCCGCTGGGCGTCGCAATCGCGCTGGTGGCGGGCGGTTACGCGTGGTCGCTGCAGACGACGCGCACCGTCAGCGGCCTGCGCGCCGGCGGCCAGCCCATCGGCGACGTGGACTTCGCGGCGCTCGACGGCGCCATCGGCAAGATGGTCGACGGCTATCTCGACACCCGCATCGTCTTGGCGTTCGGCAAGGACGAGCGCGTCGTCAAGCGGCGCGACCTCGGCTTCGTCGTCGACGCCGCCGCGACCAAGGAGCTCGTGGAGAAAGCGGGGCGCACCGGCGATCCGCTGGCCGATCTGTCGCTGCGGGCGCGGGCGCGGCGCGGCAAAGTCGATCTCGACGTTCCCGTCGACGTCGATCGCAATAAAGCGCTCGAATTTCTCACCGAGCTCAAGGACGACGTCGATCGCGCGCCGGTCGACGCGCGGCTCGACTTGGAGCGGCACACGATCGCGGCGGCGCAGCCGGGCTATCTCCTGCGCGTCTACGACTCGATGGTCGCCGTCGAGTATGCGGCGCGGTCGGGCGCGTCGCGGGTCGAGCTGTCGTCGGGATTGAGCCCGGCCAAAGTCAAAGAAGAGGACTTACAGGGCATCGACATCTCGACGGTGCTCGGCTATTGGGAGACGAAGTACACGTCGACGGGCGTCGACTCCGATCGCACCTACAACTTGAAGGTCGGCGCCGATCACTTGAACGGCCACATCTTGAAGCCGCACGAGGTCTTCAGCTTCAACGACGTCGTCGGCGATCGCACCGAAAAAGAGGGGTATCGCGTGGCGCCGGTGATCTCGGGCGGCGAGCTCATCGACGGCTTGGCCGGCGGCATGTGTCAGATCGCGTCGACCTTGCACGCGGCCTCGTTCTTCGCCGGGCTCGACATCGTGTCGTCGACGCCGCACTCGCGGCCGAGCGCCTACATTCCGATGGGGCTCGACTCGACGGTCGTGTATCCGACGACGGACCTGAAGCTGCGTAATCCGTACGATTTCCCGGTCGTCATGCATTACTCGGTGAATCAAGGCGCGGTGAAGGTGGAGCTGCTCGGCAAAGAGCGGCCGTACAAGGTCATCTTCGAGCGCGAGATCAAGACGGAGACGGCGTTCGGCTCCGAGTCGCGCCACGATCCGGAGGCGCCGCCGTCGCAGCATTACGTCGCGCAGGAGGGCTATCCCGGCTACACGCTGATTCGGCGCCGCTACATCTTCGACAAGGATGCGGTGCCGCGTTGGGTCGGGCCCGAGCTGCTCGCCGACATGATGCAAAAGCAGCACGCCAAGGCGGAGAAGAAGGAGCAGTGGGCGCTGCACTATCCGGCGACGACGCTGATTACGGCGTACGGGTCGGGGCCGTCGTCGCTGAAGCCGAAGGTGGCGCCGCCGTCGCACCATATTCCGCCGATTCCGCCGAGCGACAAGCCGATCTACAAGCTGCTGAAGTAAATAAGCTTATATACGCAAGTTTAGATGCGGCGCAGCTCGGCGACGGTGGCGGCGGTCTCGCTGGCGCGCCGTTCGTCTTGCGCCAGCGATTCGGCGACGAGCGCGGCCAGCTCGGCGCGGCCGCGCGGCTCGTCGCGCAGCCGGCGTAGCTGCTCGCGCAGCGCGGCGGCGGAGGCGACGCGCGCGTTCGGGTCGGCGGCGAGCGCGCCGCCGATGACGTCGCCGAGCGGACCGCCGAGCGCGACGGCGCGCTGGCGCGGCAGCGGCGTGCCCGCCAAGAGCTGACGCATGATCGACACCTCGGACTCGCCTTCCCAGGGCGGCCGGCCGCTGGCCAGCTCGTAGAGCACGACGCCGAGCGCCCACAAGTCGACGCGCTGATCGTAGCCATGGCCGTCGCGCAGCTGCTCGGGCGCCATGTACGAGAGCTTGCCCTTCATCATGCCGGTCGCCGTTTCGCTCTTGCGGTCGGTGCAGCGGGCAATGCCGAAGTCGGTGAGCTTCACGTGGCCGTGGCGGTCGACGAGGATGTTCTGCGGCGAGACGTCGCGATGGACGATGTCGAGCGGCCGTTCGTCGTCGCCGGCGAGCTGATGCGCGTGCGCCAGCGCGTCGGCGACTTGCAGGCCGACCTCGACGGCGGCCGCGGCGTCGATGGGCCGCTGTTGGCTGCGCGCGACGCGCAGCATGCGCGACAAGGGCGCGCCGTCGACGAGCTCCATCGCCAAGTAGAGCTCGCCCGCCGACTCGCCGGCTTCGATGAGCGTGACGATGTGCGGATGACGCAGCCTGGCCACGAGCCGCGCTTCGTCGAGGAACATGCGCACGAAGTGCGGATCTTCGGCCATCTCCGGGCGCAGCCGCTTCAACGCCACGTGCTGGACGACGTGGGCGAGCCGCTCGTGGCCGCCTCTGCGCGCGAGGAAGACGTCGGCCATGCCGCCGCCGCCGAGGCGCCGCTCGAGCTGATAGCGGCCCAAGTGGTTGCCGAGCTGGCTCAGCGTGCGGAAGCGCTCGGCGAGCACGAAGGGGCCGGCCATGCCGGCGAGCGCCGCGAAGTAGCCGCCGAGCGGCAGCATCGGGTTGACGCCGAGCCCGATGAGCAGCTCGTGCAGCCCGATGAAGGGAATGCAGAGCACGGGCACGGCGATGATGCGGCGCTCGAGCGCGCGCTCGCCGTCGCGGGTGAGGAGCGCGACCTGCAGCACGAAGCTCAGGCAGGCGTAGATCATGCACAGGGCGAAGGCCCAGGCGGGGAGGGCCATGACGGCCGAGTGGACGCCGTGAACCGACAGCGGGACCAAGCGTTCGTCGTCGAAGAGGCCGCCCAAGATGCAGGCGATGACGACCGCGCAGAAGCCGCCGTAAGCGAGGACGGCGACGGCGTGGCGGCGCTGCCCGCGCGGCGAGAAGACGCCGGCCGCATATTGCGCGTGAAAGCCGACGCAGCTGAAGAAGACGAGGATGCCGATGAGCGCGAGGTAGAGGCGCGCGCGCAAAATCGTCGGCTCGTAGGCGAGCGTCATCTCCGCCAGCGCCGTCGCCGCCGTGAGCGCGAAGGTCAAGGAGTACCACCAATCGGCGCGCGAACGGGGCAGGCGCAGGGCCGAAACGGCGAAGGCGAAGCCGATCATCAGCGACGCCGCCGCGACGACGAGGTGGCCGTAGATGTAGATCGACGCGAACATTTACCGCGCGATCATTGTACCGGAACTGTCGCGAGCGCGGGGTGACGCTTACTGCGGTGGCGCGGGGCTTTCTTTCGTCGTCGTCGCTGCGTAAGATTCCGAGCACATGCCTCGCCTCTGCGCCGTCGTCGTCCTGTTGACGACGATGGCCGCGGCCGCTTCCGAGCTGCCGCGCTACGACATCTCCGTTCGCGTCGACGCCGAGGCGCGTCAGGTGAGCGGCCACGCGCGCATCGTCGTCACCAACGGCAGCGCCGCGCCGGCGCACGAGATCACGCTGTGGCGCTTTCCCGAGCGCTTCGCCACGCGCTCCAAAGCGTTGAACGACTACAACTTCTATTGGGTCTATCCGACGCGCTTCAACGCCGGGCACATGCGCACCGGGCCCGTCGTCGTCGACGGTCGCGCGGCCAGCGTCGAGGTGCGCGACCATCCGCGCGCCGGGCCGGGCACGCTGCTGGCCGTCGCGCTCGACCCGCCGCTGGCGCCGGGCGCGCAGGTGACGATCGACGTCGACTTCAGCGACGACGTGCCCGAGCGCTACGGCGGCTTCGGCTGCGTCGGCGGCGACTGCACCTTGGTCGGCTTTTACCCGATGGTGCGCGAGCCCGGCCAGCCCGACGACGGCCAGCCCGGCCGCGGCGACTACCGCGTCACCGTCGCCAGCGCGCACACCGCCGACGTCACCGTCAACGGCGAGCTGCGCGCCATCACGCCGCGCGTCGGCGCCACCGAATATCGCGTCGGCCCGACGCCCGGCTTGACGCTCACCGTCGGCCGCCCGGCCTTGCGCCGCTACGAGCGCGTGCAGCGCGGCGTGCGCATCACGCTTTTGGCGCCGCATTCGCGCGGCGTGCCGTCGCCGTCGGAGTCGGTGCTGCCGTATCAGCCGGCCAACCGCATCGATCGCGTGCTCGATACGGCGGCCGAGGCGATCGACCTCTTGAGCGAGTGGGGCGTCCAGTTTCAGCCCGACGAAGAGTTACGCATCGTCGAAGGCAAGCTGCGCATTCAGCTGGCGCAGGCGCTGCCCGGCGTCGTGTTCGTGAGCGATCAGATCTTCGACATCTTCCCGCTCGCGCGCTTCTTGAAGTTTCACGAGTTCGAGCTGGCGCGCGCCATCTTCGAATCCTTACTGGCGCATCGCATTTATCGCAACGAGCGCAGCGACGACCTCGGCTGGACGCCGGGCGCGGGCGCGGCGCACCTCGTCGACTTGTACACGCTGCGCTCGTATCGCAAGGCGGAGTTCGCGCGCGAGATCCTCGCGTGGGCCAGCTTCATCCCGGCGATCGATCGCGTCATGTATGCGCCGCAAGTGCCGTTCGCGTCCTCGTACTTCTACACGCTCGAAGATCCCGATCCGCTGCGCGATTCGCTCATGCAGTTCGACAACGCGCGACCGACCGGCAAGACGCTGCACTCGAAGCTGACCGACCTCTTCGGCGCCAAAGTCGTCGACGACCTCACGCACGTGCAGGTCGGCGGCGGCTCCTTGCGCGCGGCCGCCGAGAACGCGCAGCACGGCTCGCTCGACTGGTTCTGGCGGCAGTGGCTCGGGCCTTATCCGTTCGTCGATTATCGCTTCACCGAGGTGAAGTCACAGCATCTCGGCAAAGGGCGCTGGCGGCATGTCGCGCACGTCATCAAGCGCGGCGAGCATGCGCCGGTCGAGCCGGTCGAAGTGCGCGTCGAGTCGGGCGGCCGCTCGCTGACCGAGACGTGGGACGGCATCGGCGACGGTCACGACTTCGTCTTCGACACGACGGGCCCGATCTCCTACATCGCCATCGATCCGCGCGGCCGGCTCGTCGAGGAGTTGCCGGGCGACAACAACGATCTCAAGTTCGACGATCGGCGGCCGCCGCGCTGGAAGTTCATCTACAACAACTTCGGCGGCCTCGTGTACTTCTTCCCGACGCTGGGCATCGATCTGTCGCTCGATTTTTCGCTGGCGCCCATCCTCGATCTCAAGAACAGCTTTCGCTTCGTCGTCTATCGCTCGCAGGCGACGCAAGCGGGCGTGCAAGCGTCGTATACGCGCTCGTACGGCAAGAAAGTGACGCAGGCGCATCTGACGTCGGCGTTCACCTGGACGGTCGGCGGCGCGCGCTTGGATCCGTCGTTCGCCGAAGCCGTCGGCGCCAAGAGCAATCCGGGCACGTCGGTGTCGGCGTCGATGGCGTGGAATTACGACGATCGCCTGTTCATCTGGGAGCCGGCGCGCGCGCTGTCGTTGGGCGCATCGGTGGGCGTCGTCGAGACCGTGCTCGACGACGGCGTCGTGCTCTCGCAGGCGACGGTCGCCGCCGGCTGGGAATCGATCGTGCCCATCGCCGACGGGCACGGCCTGGCGTTCACCGTCAACGGCGCGGCCACGTTCGGCGACCTGAAAATAGCGCGGCAGATGTTGTCGGCCGGCGGCGGCACGGCCTTGCGCGGCTACGACGTGGCCGGCGAGCTCGGCCGCTGGAACGTGTTCGGCCGTGCCGAGTGGCGCCACAACTACACCCACGCGCTCAACTGGAACTTGATGCACTCGATCTACGTGCGCGGCATCGGCGGCGGCCTGTTCGCGGAGGCGGGCATCGTCAGCCCGTGCGAGAGCTACACGCCCAACGCGCACAGCGCCGCCGCCGACGTCGGCTACACCATTCGCGTGTTCGCCGATTGGTTCGGCGTGTCGCAGACGACGCTCAACATCGATCTCGCCGTGCCGCTCGTCAGCAACAGCACGCGCGGCTGCTTCGGACCGATCGCCGGCGAGAAGAACCGCGTCCCGTTCGGCTTCTTCTTGAGCTTCGGCCCGCCATGGTAGCGGGTGACGGTTTGGTGATATTGTAAGCGGCGATGAGCGCCTTTTCGCCGACGCAAGCGGTCCGCCTGTTGGCGGAATTGGTGGAGCTCGATCGTCAAGTGCGCTCGCGGCGGCAGTCGCTGACGCTGCAGCAGAAGCAGCGGCGCATGCAGATCGCGCAGGATTTGAGCCGCTTCGCGCTCGAGCGGCAGCGCGCCGGCTGGCTCGGCGGCGGCGAGCAGCGTCGTGAGCCGCGCGCCAATGTGCGGCTGCGCGTGCAGCTCGTCGGCGGGCCGCATCCGCTCGAGCTGCAGTCGGATTCGCTGGCCGTCGGTGGCATGAGCTTGACGTTGGGCTTCGCGTCGCGGCTCAACGACATCTTGCATCTGCGCATGGTGCCGGCGCCGCCCGACGAGCCGGTGGAGATCGAAGCCGAGATCATTTGGATCAACGCCGCGCGGCAGCGGGTGGGCGTGCGCTTCATCGACCTGCCGGAGGAGGGGCGCGAAATGATCGAGCGCCTCATCTTCTCCGATCTCGTCGGCTCGGGCGCAGTCTAGTCAGCGAGGGCGAAGCCCGGCGAGCGGCTCGAGGCGCGCTCGCCGGCTCGGGTGGCGCTAGTAATTGACGGGCGGGACGAGGCAGGTGCCGCCGCTGTTGAACGTCGGGCAGCTGCCGGGATCGCTGCCGATGCCGGCCTGGAAGCCGATCCACTTGTTGACGTAGTCGGAGTCGGCGCGCACGAGGCTGTTGTGCGTGGCCGTCTGATCGTAGCAGTAGCGCACGAGCGACGCGCCGACCTCGGTCGTGGCCGTGTCGTGAACGCACTGCGCCAGCGACGGCTTCAAGAACGTGTCGAGCGCGCCGAACCAGACGAGCATGGGCGCGCCGGCGGGATCGAGCGGCGGGCGATCGGCCTTCCAGCGCGACAGCCACAGCGTGCTGGCCGGGCTCGAGCAGTCGCCGGCGCCGTCGGCGCAGTTGACGCCGACGTCGCTGACGAAGCTCGCGTTGTAGATGTCGGACGAGCTCGTGCCGAGCATCGCCAAGCCGGCCGAGTCGTAGCAGGCGCCGCCGACGAGGACCTGCTTGGCGGCGGCGGGCATGGCGAAGTTGTCGGTGCCGTGGCCCGGTCCGTCGAGCAGCTCACCGACCGAGTAGAAGTACATCATCGAGTACAAGATCTCGGCGACGTCGTCGGTGGTGTTGGCGTTGGCGAAGGAGGTGGCGATGGCGGCCCAGATGCCCATCGTCGGCCAGAACGGCGCGTAGGTGGCGATGCCGACGAGCGAGCCCTGCAAGCCGTATTTGCTGCTGTCGGCGTAGACCTGCGCGGCGAACGCGGCGTGACCGCCTTGCGAGTGGCCGACGATGGCGACCTTGTCGAACTTGGTCGTCAGCACGTTGTTGGCGGCGCGCGTGGCGTCGAGCACGGCGTGGGCTTCGTCGGCGGCCGAGAAGTAGCCCGGCGGCTGCCCGTACGCGAAGCCCGGATAGTCGGGCATGATGACGGTGTAGCCGTAGCCGGCGAGCGCGTAGAGATTCACCGGGAAGTCGTGCTGATCGGCGGCGGCCGGCAGCTTCGACAGGTCGGTGAGCGACGGCATGCAGCCGGCCGTGGTGCCGGGTGAGATGCCGACCGAGCCGTGCGCGAAGACGACGAGCGGCGCGCCCGGCAGCGGCTTGTCGGGAATCAGCAGCACCGCCGGCGTGTCGCCTTCGACGGGCGCGGTCGCGGTCGCCGGCGCCGCGCGCTCGGTGCGATAGGCGATGCGCCAGGTCCAGAAGCCCGACGGCAGCTCCGGTCCCGTGTACTGATAGCCTTTGGCGAGCGTGTTGACCTCGGCGGCGCTGACGGATTCGGACACGTTGCAGTGGAAGACGTCGCCGCGATTGGCGCTCGTATACGGCGCCAGCGTCGGCAACGTGTACAAGTCGCTGGCGCTGTCGGTGCACGCGACGGCGAGCGCCGGTGCCGGGCCGAGGCCGGTCGACATATCGGGTGGCGCGACGGCGGCGTCTTGGCCGCCCTTGTTACCGCTGCCGCCGCATCCCACTACGCTGACTGATAATAGAAGGCAGGTTAGGGATTTCATCCCGCCACTATATACCCGGCAGCGTGTCGAGAGAATGTTGCGTGACTTATTTTTGCGTGACGCGGTCCGTCGTCAGGGCTCGATTTTGCCCATCAAACGCGGGAACGGGATGGTCTCGCGCACGTGGTGCAGGCCGCAGATCCACGGCACCGTGCGCTCGATGCCGAGGCCGAAGCCGGCGTGCGGCACCGAGCCGTAGCGGCGCAGGTCGAGGTACCACTCGAAGGCTTCGCGCGGCAGCTTGTGCTCCTCGATGCGCTGCTCGAGCTCCTTCGAGATCGTCCTCGCGCTGCCCGCCGCCGATGATCTCGCCGTAGCCCTCGGGCGCGAGCACGTCGACGCCGAGCGCGACGCGCGGGTCTTGCGGATCGCGTTTCAAGTAGAACGCCTTGATGTCGGCCGGGTAGCGGTGGACCATGACCGGCCGATCGAACTCCTCGGAGATCACCGTCTCTTCGTCGCCGCCGAAGTCGTCGCCGAACTTCGCGTCCTTGCCTTTCTTGTGCAGGATCTCGATCGCTTCGTCGTAACTGATGCGCGGGAACGGCTTCTGCATCGTTCTCGAGCTTGCGAGATGTCGCGCTCGAGGACTTCCAGCTCGGCGCGGCGATTGGCGAGCACGCGCTCTGACGACGTCGACGAGGAAGTCCTCGGCGAGGTCCATGTCGCCGTCGAGATCCATGAACGCGACCTCGGGCTCGACCATCCAGAACTCGGTCAGGTGGCGGCGCGTCTTGCGACTTCTCGGCGCGGAAGGTCGGGCCGAAGCGTAGATCCTTGCCGAGCGCCATCGCGCCGGCTTCGCCGTAGAGCTGGCCCGACTGCGTGAGGTAGGCCTTGCTCGTCGAAGTAGTCGACCTCGAAGAGGTTGCTCGTGCCCTCGCAGGCGTTGGGCGTGAAGATCGGCGCGTCGACGAGCGTGAAGCCGCGCGTGTCGAAGTAGTCGCGGATCGCCTTGATGATCGTCGTGGCGGACGCGCAGGATCGCGTGCTGCCGCTTCGAGCGCAGCCACAGGTGGCGGTGGTCCATCAGGAAGGCGGTGCCGTGCTCCTTCGGCGAGATCGGGAAGTCGGCCGTCGGCAAGGCGACGATCTGCAGCTCTTTGACGCCGAGCTCGACGCCGAGCGCCGAGCGCTTGTCCTCGCGCACCGTGCCGGTGACGATGATCGACGTCTCCTGCTTGAGCTTGCCGACGTCGGCGAAGGTGGCCTCGGAGACCTCGGCTTTGCTGACGACCGCCTGCACGATGCCGCTGCCGTCGCGGACGTGCAGGAAGTGGAGCTTGCCCTTGCCCGACATGTGATAGAGCCAGCCTTTGAGGGTGACCTCTTGGCCGACGAACTTGTGGAGATCCTCGACGTAGACGTGTTGCGCCATCCGGGGTCGATAGCTCGACCCCGACGTGAAGTCAATTCGCCCGTCGCCGTGCTATACCAATGCCCGCCATGAGCGACGAGAACGTCGAGAATAAAGTCACGAAGCAGGAACCGCTGGACGACAAGTACGATCCGCGCGCCGTCGAGCCCAAGTGGCAGGAGACGTGGAAGCGGGCCGAGACGTTCCGTGCCAAGCGCGACCCGTCGAAGCCCAAGTTCTTCGTGATGGAGATGTTCCCCTATCCGTCGGGGCGACTCCACATGGGCCACGTGCGCAACTACACGATCGGCGACGTCATCGCGCGCGTCCGGCGCATGCAAGGCTTTGCCGTGCTCTATCCGATGGGCTGGGACGCCTTCGGCTTGCCGGCGGAGAACGCCGCCATCAAGGCCGGCGTGCATCCGCGCAGCTGGACGCTGCAGAACATCGGCCACATGCGCGAGCAGTTCCTGCTTGCTCGGCCTGTCCTACGACTGGACGCGCGAAGTCACCAGCTGCGAGCCCGAATACTTCGTGCACGAGCAGCGCATCTTCATCGAGATGTGGAAGCGCGGCTTGGCCTATCGCAAATCGGCGACGGTCAACTGGTGTCCGAAGGATCAGACGGTGCTGGCCAACGAGCAGGTCGAAGACGGCCTGTGCTGGCGCTGTCGCTCGGTCGTGCAGCAGCGCGAGCTCGAGCAGTGGTTCCTAAAAGTAACCGAGTATGCGGATCGGCTGTTGGCGGACGCGAGCACCATCAAGTGGCCGGACAAGATCTTGCGCATGCAGGAGAATTGGATCGGCCGCTCGGAAGGCGCGCGCATCGAGTTTCCGCTCATGGATGGGCCGATCGCCTCGAACGAGACGGTCGACGTGTTCACGACGCGGCCCGACACGCTCTTCGGCGCCACGTTCATGTCCATCGCGCCCGAGCATCCGCTGATGCAGCGCGCGTCCGACGAAGCCAAGACCTTCGCGGCGCAGGTGGCCAAAGACGACAAGATCAAGCGCACGTCCGAGGACTACGTGAAGCTGGGCGTCGACACCGGGCTGCGCGTGCAGAACCCGATGACGCTGCAGCAGATTCCGGTCTGGGTGGCCAACTTCGTGCTCATGGATTACGGCACGGGCGCGGTCATGGCCGTGCCCGCGCACGACCAGCGCGACTTCGAGTTCGCGACGAAATACGGGCTGAACAAGGTGGTCGTCATTCAGCCCGAGGGCGAGCCGCTCGACGCCGACACGCTGGAGGCGGCCTACGCCGGCGCCGGCAAGCTCGTGGGCTCGGCCGAGTTCGACGGCCTCGACAACGAGACGGCGAAGGCCAAGATCACGGCCAAAGCGGGCGAGGCGACGGTCTCGTATCGGCTGCGCGACTGGCTCTTGTCGCGGCAGCGCTATTGGGGCTGCCCGATTCCGATGGTCAAGTGCGAGACGCACGGCTACCAGCCGGTGCCCGCGAGCGAGCTGCCGGTGCGGCTGCCCGACGACGTCACGCTCGCCGAAGGCGGCCGCTCGCCGCTGGCGACGCATCCGACGTGGTCGCAGACGACGTGCCCCGAGTGCGGCGGTCCGGCCAAGCGCGAGACCGACACGATGGACGGCTTCATGGAGTCGTCCTGGTACTTCTTGCGCTACTGCTCGCCGCACACCGCCGACTGGCTCGACAAGGACGAAGTCGACTACTGGATGCCCGTCGACCAATACATCGGCGGCGCCGAGCACGCGACGAAGCACCTGATCTACGCGCGCTTCTTCACGAAGATGCTGCGCGATTGGGGCTGGATCAACGAGAAGATCAACGAGCCGTTCGCGCGCCTGTTGACGCAGGGAATGGTCGTCAAAGAGACCTATCGTTGCCCCGAGCACGACTGGCTGTATACGGAAGAGGTCAAGGACGGCCACTGCGTTCACTGCGGACGGCCGGTCGTCGTCGGACGCACCGAGAAGATGTCGAAGACGCTGCGCAACACCGTCGAGCCGCTGCCGCTCATCGAGAAATATGGCGCCGATACGGTGCGCGTCTTCTCGCTGTTCGCCGCGCCGCCGGAGTCGATGCTCGAGTGGAGCGACGCCGGCGTCGAAGGCGCGTGGCGCTTCTTGAACCGCGTCAATCGCGTCGTCGAGAAGTATGTCGCCAGCGGCTTCGCCGAAGTAGCCGATGAGGCGCTGCGGCAAAAGACGCACGACACCATTCGCCGCGTCACCGACGACATCGGGCGCTTTCACTTCAACACGGCGATCGCGGCGATCATGGAGCTGGTGAACGCGATTTATGCGGCAAAGGCGGTCGATCGCGAAGCCGTCGAGTCGGTCGTCCGGCTGCTCGCGCCGATGGCGCCGCACCTGTCCGAAGAGCTGTGGTCGCGGCTCGGGCATCACGAATCCGAGATGCTGGCGACGCACGCCTGGCCGACGTTCGACCCGAGCGTGGCGGCGTTGAAGCGCATCCCGTATCCGGTGCAGGTCAACGGCAAGCTGCGCGGGCAGCTGGAAGCGGCGCCGGACGAGACGCAGGCGACGATCGAGCCGGCGGCGCGCGCGTTGGCGAGCGTCAAGCCCTGGCTCGACGGCAAAGAGGTGGTCAAAGTCGTCTTCGTGCCCGGCCGGCTCATCAGCTTCGTCGTCAAAGGCTGAAACCCCTTGCGCTGAACCTTTGTTCAGCTCATAACGACGGGGTGGCGCTGCAACCGGTCTCCAATCCGCCCAACCCGTGGCTGTCGAGCGCGGTCGAATACCTCGACACCGACGGTGAGCCGCCGCCGCTGGCGCGGCTCGAGGTCTACGAAGACCACACGCGCAGCATCCTGGCGTCGAACGACTCGCCCGACATCGGCTTCGACTACTCGATCAACCCTTATCGCGGCTGCATGCATGGGTGCGCCTACTGTTACGCGCGTCCCGGCCACGAATATTTGAGCTTCGGCGCCGGCACCGACTTCGACCGCAAGATCGTCGTCAAGCCGAAGGCGCCGGAGCTGTTGCGCGAGGCGTTCGACAAGCCGTCTTGGGCGGGCGCGCTCATCGTGTTCTCCGGCGTCACCGACTGTTATCAGCCGCTCGAGGCGCACTATCGCGTCACCCGCGGCTGCTTGCAGGTGTGCGCCGAGTATCGCAATCCCGTCGGCATCATCACGAAGGCGCCCTTGATCGAGCGCGACATCGACGTCTTGCAGGAGCTGGCGAAGGTGGCGCGCGTGGGCGTGACCATCTCGGTGCCGCTGTGGGATCCCGACAAGGCGCGGGCGATGGAGCCGTTCGTCGCGTCGCCGCTGCGGCGCATGAAGACGATCGCGAAGTTGGCGGCCGCTGGCCTCGACGTCGGCGTCAACGTGGCGCCGATGATTCCCGGGCTCGGCGACGAGGACATCGCCGAGGTGCTGACGGCGGCGGCGGCGAGCGGCGCGACCCGAGCGGGGTTCGTGTTCTTGCGGCTGCCCGGTCCGGTGGCGGCGGTGTTTCAAGAGCGCGTGCGCGCAGCCTTGCCGTTCCGGGCAGAGCGCATCTTGTCGCGGGTGCGCGAGGCGCGCGGCGGCAAGCTGTACGACTCGACGTTCGGCAAGCGGCAACAGGGCGAAGGCGAGTATGCGGCGGCGGCCAAGGCGCTGTTCGACCAGACGTGCAAGCGGCTCGGGCTCAACAGCGGCGCGATGTGGTCGCAGCCGGCGGATACCTTTCGGCGGCCGCCGCGCGCCGGCGATCAACTCACGCTGTTGTAGCGAAACGACGGCGCACGCTGCACATCGATGATCTGGCGCCGCATGACGAGACCTGCGGCGACGGTCCGCCGCTCGTGTTGCTGCTTGGACGCGGGCGTCGATTGGGCGCCGTTGGCGGCGTGATGCTTCAGGCGACGCGGGCGTGGTCGCGACGGATGATGCGGCCGCCGATGACGACGTCGGCGGCGAGCGTGGCGCCGAGATGCTGCGGCACTTGGCGGTGGTCATCGGCGTCCCAAATGACGAGGTCGCCGCGCGCGCCGGCGACGAGCCGGCCGGCGTCGCGGCGACCGACCGCCTGCGCCGCCGCGCGTGTCACGCCGCGCCAGGCTTGCGCCGCCGTCAGCCCCATCTGCGTGCAGGCGAGCGACATCATGAGCGGCTGCGACTCCGACAGCGACGAGCCGGGATTGCAGTCGGTGCCGAGCGCCACGATACAGCCGGCGGCGTACAGCTTGCCCGCGTCCGGCCACGGCAGCCGCAACGTCAACGCGGCGCCCGGCAAGAGGTTGCACACGACGCCCGCGGCCGCGAGCTTGGCCGGCGCGCCGTCGCTCAGCTGCTCCAAGTGCTCGACCGATGCGGCGCCCAGCTCCGCGGCCAGCTCGGCGGCGCCGGTGTGCGTGAACTGCTCGGCGTGCACGCGCAGTCGCTTGCCGGCGCGCTTGGCCGCCTCCAAGATCTGCCGCGTCTCGGCCAGCGTGAAGGCGCCGGCGTCGCAGTAGACGTCGACCGCTTCGGCGTCGGCGGCGATCGGAATCAGCGTCTCGCAAAAGCCGCGCACGTAGTCGTCGCGATCGCCGTCGAGCGGCGGCACGTGCGCGAGCAGCGTCGGCGAGAGGTCGATCGGATGGCGCGGTCGTAGTCCGGCCGTCGTCTCGACGAGGCGCCGTTCGCCGTCGAGCGTCAGGTCGTAGCCGGTCTTGGCCTCGACGACGGTGACGCCGTGGCTGGCGAAACGATCGAGCCGCGCCAGCGCCGCCGACTGCAGCTCGTCGATGGACGCCGCGCGCGTCGCCGTCACCGTCGCGAGAATGCCGCCGCCCGCCGCTTGAATCTCGAGGTACGACTTGCCTTGGTTGCGCAGGTCGAACTCGTGCGCGCGCGAGCCGGCGAACACGAGGTGCGTATGCGGATCGACGAGGCCCGGCGTCACCAAGCGACCGCGCGCGTCGAGCCGCGGCAGATCGTCGAGACCGCCCGGCAGCGCGCGCGCGGCGCCGGCGAAGACGACGCGCCCGTCGCGAACGACGACGGCCGCGTCGTGTACGAGGCCGAGCTCGTCAGGGTCGTCGCTGTCACAGGTGACGAGCTCGCCGATGCCGGTGACGACGAGGTCATTCATGATGCGGCACGCGCGGTCCGTGCGCGGCCGCGAAGTCGAGCGCCTCGGGGTAGCCGGCGTCGGCGTGGCGCAAGACGCCCATCGCCGGATCGGTCTGCAAGACGCGCTCGAGCCGCTTGGCGGCCGCGTCGGTGCCGTCGGCGAGCACGACCATGCCGGCGTGCTGCGAGTAGCCCATGCCGACGCCGCCGCCGTGATGCACGCTGACCCACGTCGCGCCGGCCGCGCAGTTGACCAGCGCGTTCAGGAAGACCCAGTCGCTGACCGCGTCCGAGCCGTCGCGCATGGCCTCGGTCTCGCGGTTCGGCGACGCCACCGAGCCGGAGTCGAGATGGTCGCGCCCGATGACGATCGGCGCTTTGACTCTGCCCGTCTTCACCAGCTCGTTGAACTTGAGGCCGGCTTTATGACGCTCGCCGTAGCCGAGCCAACAGATGCGCGCCGGCAGCCCTTGAAACTGCACGCGCTCCTTGGCCAACGTCAGCCAGCGCCGCAGATGCGCGTTGTCGGGGAACAGCTCCAAGATCGCCTGATCGGTGACCGCGATGTCGTTCGGGTCGCCCGACAGCGCCGCCCAGCGGAACGGCCCTTTGCCCTCGCAAAACAGCGGCCGAATGTAGGCCGGCACGAACCCGGGGATATCGGCGAAGCCATCGACGCCGGCGAGCACGGCTTGGCCGCGCAAGTTGTTGCCGTAGTCGAAGACGTGCGAGCCCATGCGCTTGAGATCGATCATGGCGCGGATGTGCTCGGCCATCGAACGGCGCGCCAGCTCGATGTACTCCTTTTGATCGCGCTGCCGCAGCGTCTCGGCCTGACCGAGCTCGACGCCCGCCGGCAAATAGCCGCGCAAGGGATCGTGCGCCGACGTTTGATCGGTCACGAGATCGGGCACGACGCCGCGCCGCACCAGCTCCGGCAGGACGCGGGCGCAGTTGCCCTCGAGGCCGACCGACAGCGCCCGCCCTTCGGCCTGCGCCTTTCTGCAGCGCGCCAGCGCGTCGTCGAGATCGCGCGCCTGCTCGTCGAGATAGCGCGTCTCCAAGCGGCGCTGGATGCGCGTCGGATCGACGTCGATGCCGAGGAAGACGCCGCCGTTCATCGTGACCGCCAGCGGCTGCGCGCCGCCCATGCCGCCGAGGCCGCCCGAGACGACGAGCTTGCCCTGCAAGGTCGCGTTGGGGCCGTAATGCACCTTCGCCGCCGACGCGAACGTCTCGTACGTGCCCTGCAAAATGCCCTGCGTGCCGATGTAGATCCACGAGCCCGCGGTCATCTGCCCGTACATCATCAGGCCCGCTTTCTCGAGCTCCCAAAACTTCTCCCACGTCGCCCAATGCGGCACGAGGTTGGAGTTGGCGATGAGCACGCGCGGCGCATCGACGTGCGTGCGCAGGACGCCGACCGCTTTTCCCGACTGCACGAGCAGCGTCTCGTCGTCGCCGAGGTTCTCGAGCTCGCGCACGATGACGTCGAACGCCTCCCAGCTGCGCGCCGCCTTGCCGGTGCCGCCGTAGACGACGAGATCCTGCGGCCGCTCGGCCACGTCGGGATCGAGGTTGTTCATGAGCATGCGCAGCGCCGCCTCTTGCGGCCAACCCTTACAGCGCAGCGTCGTTCCGTGCGGCGCGCGAACCGTTCGTGGCGTCATGGCGCGCACCTTACCAAATGTTACATTCGGAAGGGTGTTACGACGGATTCATCACGCGCAGATCCTGATTCCCGCCGGTCGCGAAGCCGAGGCGCGTCAATTTTACTGCCGGCTGCTCGGCCTCGTCGAAGTCGACAAGCCGGCGACGTTGAAGGCGCGCGGCGGCTTCTGGCTCGCCATCGGTGACGCGCAGCAGCTCCACGTCGGCGTCGAAGCCGACTTCGCCGATCGCTCGGGCACGCGCGAGCACGTGGCCTACGAAGTGGACGACTTGGAGGCCGAGCGCGCCCGCCTCGTCAGCGCCGGCATCCCCGTCAAAATCGGGAGCGAAGTCCCCGGCTATTTGCGCTGCGAATTGCGCGATCCGTTCGGCAACCGCATCGAGCTGATGCAGCCGATCGACTAAGCCACGAGGCGGGAAGCGGCGACGGCGGCGAGGCTCATGATCGAGTGCTGCGGGTTGACGCCGGTGTTCGTCGGAAACACGCTCGCGTCCATGACGTAGAGCCGGTCGGTGCCGTGCACTTTGAGCTGCGGGTCGACGACGCTGGCGCCGGGATCGCGGCCGGCGCGGCAGCCGCCGAACAGGTGCGTCATGACCATGCTGTAGGCGCGCGGATCGAGTGGCGCCGCGTCGAACAGGCCGAGCTGCGACGGCGACGTGATCGTCTCGGGCAGCCCGGCGATGCCGCTGACGACTTCGCGGGCGCCGGCTGCGAAGTGCATCTCGGCCAGCTTACGCGCGCCTTGGCGCATGCGATCGAGGTCGCGATCGGTCAAGTCGTAGCGGATCTTGTCGCCGAACAGGAGCGACGGGCGAATGTCGCCTTCGGCTTCCGCGCGCAACGCCAGCGCCCAGTTGGCCACGTAAGGCAGCTGCTGCAGCCGCTCGGCGAAGCGCGCCCCCGCGCCCGGCAACCGCGCCGCGGTCACCTCCGGCGGCACATTGATGGTCTCGAACTTGACACCCAAGGTGTCACGGAGGCCGTAGGCTTCGAAGCCCTGCGACGCGCCGGTCCATGCGTCGACGCGAGTGGGGTAGAGCCCCATGATCGCGGTGCCGGGATGGCCCATGAAGTGGCGGCCGAGCGCGCGCGTGCGGAGCCCCGAGCGCCACAACAGGTTCGACGACTGGATGACGCCGCCGGCGACGATGACGCCGCGGCGCGCGCTCAAGCGGAACTTCTGGCTCGTCTCGGGGCCGTCGCCGCCGACGTGGCCGATGACGGCTTGCACGCGTCCTCCGCGCAGCTCGACGCGCTCGACGCGCGCCTGCGACACGACGACGGCGCCGTCCGCGACCGCGCGCACCAGCGTCGAGACGGCGGTCGACTGCTTGGCGGCGTTGGGGCAGCCGTGCAAGCAGCGGCCGGAGCCGCGGCAGTCGCGATCGTAACGGCGGATGAAGCGCGCCTCGATGCCGACCGCCTGCGCGGCCGTGCGCATGAGCAGATCTTGGCGGCCGGCAGTGACGCCTTCGACGACGGGGCGAACCGACATCTCGTCCTCGAAGCGGGCGGCCCATTCGTCGAGGTCGCGCTCCGAGTAGTTGGCGAGGCCGAACTCGTCGTGCCAGCGCTTCAAGATGGCGGCGGGCAAGCGCCAGACGATGGCGGAGTTGACGAAGGTCGTGCCGCCGACGGCGCGGCCTTGCAGGATCGGCGTCGTCGCGCGGCCGAAGGCGACCTGCTTGCCTTGCGCGCGAAAGAGCCGCGCCATCGATTGGCCGGCGTTGGTGCCGACGCTCTTGGCGTCGACGCGCGGGCCCTCTTCGAGCACGCAGACGCTGGCGCCCGACGCGGCCAAGACGCGCGCCGCCGCCGAGCCGCCGGCGCCCGAGCCGATGATGACGAAGTCGAAGTCGGCGACGGGCACGCCGGCGGAGGCGGCGTCGATGAAGCCGCCCTTCACGACGCGCTCCGACGAGCCAAGGGCGGCGCCAAGTCGTAAGCGCCCAGCTGCGCCAGCGTCGACTCGTCGCACAGGAGCACCTGACACAAGAGCAGCTTCAGGAACACGGCCGACGTGCGCACGAGATAGACCCGATGCGCCAGTAAGCGTTCGAGCAGCCGCGCCTGCGCGTCCGCGTCGAGGCTGCCGAACAGGCGCGGGCGCGCCATGAGCCACAAGGGCGCCAGCCAGGCGATCCACAGCGACAGACGCATGACGATCGCGGCGTGCCACGGCGAGGTCGCGCACTCCTCGGCGTAGCGCGCGCCGGCGTCGATGCCGTCCAAAGCTCCGTCGAGCGCACCTTCGGGGACGAAGGCGCGGCCGATGACGCGGGCCCAGTCGATTTCGAACGGCAGCAAATTCATGCCGTCACTATAGCCGTGTTTATGCGGCGACGAGGGGCATCAACGCGCGCAGCAGCGCCGGCCGATAGACCGGATCCTTCTCCGTCAAGGTGATGCGACGTCCGGCGATGTCGAGCGTCAAATAAAGCTCTCCGCCTTCGCAAAATAGTTTGAGGTGCAGCGCGAACGGAGACAGCTCGTCGCCGTCGCGCGACAAGAGCAGCGCCGCGAAGCGCGCCTCTTTGGGCGCGCTGCCGCGGCCGAACAGCTTGCGCCAGCGCGAGCGCGGCGGGATCGACGGCTGATTCCACGCCGTCGCCGCCGCCTCGACGAAGCGATCGGTGGCGATGCCGAGCGAGCGCAAGACGACGGCGCGCTCGACCGGTCGCGCCAGCGGGTTGATGGCGCCACCGACGCGCGACGGCTGCAGTCCGCCGCGCACGGCCAGCGTGAACGCCGCCTCCAAGCCGTGCGCCGTATTGCGCGCCAGCGTCGCCACCGCGCCATCCTCGGCGACGAACAGCTCGTCGGCCGCCATTACGAGCTCGGTCGTGGGCTCGTCGGACGTCACAGCCGTTACTCGAGCTCCATATGCTTGCGCACGGCGTTCACGATCGAGCCATCATCCAGCAGCGCGCGCACTTTGACCAGATCGCGATAGACGGGCCGATCGGTGCCGAGCGTGGGCACGTGGGCGCGCAGCGCGTCGTGCGCCGCCGCCAGCGCCGGCCCCGGCCGATGCGGCGCGCGCAGATCCACGCCTTGCGCCGCGCACAACAGCTCGATGCTGAGCGCGTGGCGCACGTTGTCGACGATGCGCGCCAGCTTGTCCGCCGCGTGCACGCCCATCGAGACGTGATCCTCGCGGCCTGCCGACGACGGGATCGAATCGACGGACGCCGGATGGGCCAAGATCTTGTTCTCGCTCACGAGCGCCGCCGCCGTCACTTGCGCCATCATATACCCGCTGTTGAGCCCGGAGTCGGGCGTCAAGAAGGCGGGCAAGCCCGAGGACAAGTGCGGATTGACCAGCTGCTCGATGCGGCGCTCGCCGATATTGGCCAGCTCGGCCGCGGCGATTCCGGCGAAGTCGAGCGCCAGCGCCACCGGCTGGCCGTGAAAGTTTCCGCCCGAAATCATCTCGTCGGTGTCGGCGAACACGAGCGGATTGTCCGTCGCCGACGAGGCCTCGCGCTCGAGCACTTGGCGCGCGTAAGCGAGCGCGTCGCGGCTGGCGCCATGCACCTGCGGCATACAGCGTAAGGAGTAGGCGTCCTGCACCTTGCCGCAGTCTTTGTGGGACGCGACGATGCCGGAATCGGCCAGCAGGCGCACCAAGTTGCGCGCCGAGGCCGCCTGGCCGGGATGCGGGCGCACGGCGTGGATGCGCGGATCGAACGCGCGCGGCGTGCCTTTGAGCGCTTCCAGCGACAGGGCGCCGATGATGTCGGCCAGTCGCGCCGCGTCCTCGGCGTCGATGAGCGCCAGCGCGCCGATGGCGGTCATACACTGTGTGCCGTTGACGAGGCTGATGCCCTCCTTGGCCTCGAAGGCGATGGGTTTGAGGCCCACTTTGGCGAGCGCGTCGCCGCCGTCGAGCAGCTGGCCGTCGACGATCGCTTCGCCTTCGCCCATGACGACCATCGCCAGGTGCGCCAGCGGCGCCAGATCGCCCGACGCGCCCACCGATCCTTTGGACGGGATGACCGGATGGACGCCGCGATTGAGCATCTCCAGCAGCAAATCGGCCACTTCGGCGCGCACCCCCGAGTGGCCGAGCGACAGGACCTGCGCGCGCAAGAGCATCATCCCGCGCACGACCGGCTCCGGCAGCGGCGCGCCCACCCCGACCGCGTGCGAGCGGATGAGGTTGCGCTGCAAGTTGCGGATGTCGTCGGCGGAGATGCGCACGTCGGCCAAGAAGCCGAAGCCGGTGTTGACGCCGTAAACGGCCGGCGCCGCGTCGCCGCCTTGCTGGATTCGGTCGACCACGAGCCGCGCGGCGTCGATGCGGGCGCGGGCGTCGGCGCCGAGTCGTACCTTGTCGCCGCCGCGCGCCACGCGGGCAATCGCTTCCAGGGTCAAACGGTCGTCGCCGAGCGTATGCATGCGCGCTTTGGTAGCCGAGCCCTAACCCGCCGTCAAGAACGGGGAAACCCGTTGCTTATCGGACGATGCTCTATACAATGGACGGCCGAGGACCCGCGCCCGCCCATGTCGACTGAGAAGGACGGCACAGAGGTGCCGCCGCCGCCGGACTCCGCCGAAGACGAAACCTTCGACGACGTCACTCATGTCAAGCCGTTGCAGCCACCGCCGGGGGCCGCGGATTCGGCTCGCGTGCGGCTGGAGGCGCTGTCGGCCGAGCTCGACAACCGCCCCGCGCCGCCGCCGCCCGTCGCTGCCGATGAGGCGGCCGACGCCGAGCCCGAGACGCTGGGCGACGACGAAGTGGTGGAAGAGGTCGCCGAAGAGGAAGTCCAAGAGTTCGACGCCGACGACCTGGACGAGCAGCCGAGCGTCGCCGCGCCGCCGCCCGTCGCCGCGCTCGACCGCGCCATCGCCGACGCCGAGCGCATGCTGGGCGACGAGGCGCATCACCGACTGAGCGCGCTCTACGAACGCGAGCTGGAGGCGCTAGCCAAAGGCGAGCCCGACAAGGCGCGCACGGCGCTCTATCAGCACGAGATCGGCGAGTTGACCGAGACCGGCGCCGGCGACGAGGGCGCGGCCGTCAAAGCCTACGCCAAGGCGCTGCAGTCGGACGCGACGCTGAAGCCGAACTTGTGGGCCATCGGTCGCGTGTTCGAGCGCCGCGCGCTGTGGCCCAATCTGCAGAAGCTGCTCGACGCCGAGATCCGTTTCGCGCGCACGCCCGAAGAGAAGGCCGAGCTGCTGACGGAAAAGGGCGTGCTGCTCGAGGAGCGGCTCGACGATGCCGCGGGCGCGCTCGAGTGTTACCAAAAGGCGGTCGAAGCGTCGCCGCAAGCGCTGGCGGCGTGGATGGCGCTCGAGCGCATCTTCGCGCAGCAGCAGGACTTGGCGAGCTTGGCGCGCATCTATCGCGGCATGGCCGACGCCACGGCCGAGCCGGCGCGCAAAGTGGCGCTGCTGATCGATCTGGCGCGGCTGCAAGACAGCCTGCAAGGCGGCGGTCCCGACGAAGCGCACGCGCTCTTGCGCGAGGCGTTGGCCATCGGCGTCGACGGCGATCGCGTGCTCGACGAGCTGGAGCGGCTGGCCGAGCAGGCTGGCGGCGACGGTCATTACGACATGGTCGCGCTGCTCGACGAGCGCGCCGTTCGTCTGCAAGAGCGCGCCGCCGGCCTGCCCATCGAGCAGCGCATCCGCGCGGCCGAGCGGCTCGTGTCCATTCGTCGCCGGCAAGCGCAGATCGCGCGGGTTCGCGGCGAGGACGAGCGCGCCTGGATCGCGCTGCAGTCGGCGCTGCAAGTGGCGCCGGGCGAGATGCTCGTCGTGCGCGAGTTGGGCGAGCTGGCCGAGGTGCTCGGTCGCTGGGACGATCTGGCCGACCTCTTGGCCGCGCGCGTCGAAGCGGCGCCGCCGACGCGCAAGATCGCGCTCCGTCTCGAGCGCGCCGAAGCGCTGCGCCGCGCCGGCAAGTTCGCCGAAGCCGACGCCGTCGAGGCGGAAGTGGCGCGCGACGAGCCGGGCCATCTCGGCCTCTTGGTCTCGCGCGAACGCGCGGCGCTGGCGACGCGCGACTGGGAGCGGCTGGCGTCGTTGTGGCAAGCCGAGGCCGAGCTCGCCAACAGCGACGGCACGCCGACGGGCACGCCCGATCCCATCTGGGCGGCGACGGCGCTCGTGCAAGCGGCGGCGGCGCTGGCCGACCACCTGCAACGCGACACCGAGGCGCACAAGGCACTCGGTGACGCGCTGACGCTGGTGCCGCACTTCGCGCCCGCCGTCGACGCGCTGGAGCGGCTGTACGCGCGCACCGGCAAGCACTTCGAATACGCGGCGCTGCTCGAGAGCGAGCTCGAGCACTCGCCGTCGCCGGCGCGCGCCGAGCGGCTCCTCGAGCAGCTCATCGGCGAACGCGAGGCGCTCGACGACACGGCGGGCGCGGCCCAGGCGGCGCGCCGGCTCGTCGCCTTGCGTCCCGACGACGTGCGGCTGCGCGTGCGGCTCTACGATCTCGATCGCGCCGCGCAGAAGCTCAAAGAGGCGAGCGACGATCTGGTCGAGCTGGCCGCGCTGTTGCCCGAAGAGCGCCGCGTCGACGTGCTCTTGGATCGCGCCGATCTGCTCGAGCATCGGCTGAACGATCCGGTCGGCGCCGCGGCCGCGTATCGCGAAGTGCTCGTTCTGCGGCCGGGCGACGCGCGCGCGGCGCAGGCGTTCGAGTCGCTGTCGCGGCGGCGCGCCAAGGATTCGGGACCGCACGAAGCGCCGTCGCCGCAGGCGTGGGACGATCTGGCGTCGGCCTTGCGTCGCGAGGCGCAGTCGTCGCTGAGCCAGGAGCGCATCAGCCACGCGCTCTTGAAGCTGGGCGAAATTCACGAGCGCGAGCGGCACCACTTCGGCGACGCGGCGCAGGCCTATCGCGATCTCCTCGATCGCGCGCCTGGCCAGGCGGCGGCGCTGCGCGGTCTGCAGCGGGCGCAGCGCGGGCTCGGCGACGATGCCGCGCGCGCCGAGACGATGGAGCAAGAGGCCGAGGCGCTGCCGCTCGAGTCGCGCGGCGAGCTCTTGGTGCAGCTCGGCGAGCTGTTCGAAGATGGCCTCGGGCAGCCCGAGCGCGCCGACGACGCTTACAGCCGCGCGCTCGAAGCCAGCCCGACGGCGCACGCCGCGCTCGGCAAATTGCGCACGGCCGTGCGGGCGCGCGAGCCGGGCGCGATCGCCGAAGCCATCGGCCGCCTCGACAGCTACGTCGGCGCCGAATATCCGACGAACGACAACGGCGCCGCGCGCGCCGTCCTGCTCGACGAGCGCAGCGAGCTCGGCCGCCTCGCCGGCGATCAAGACGCGATCGCCCGGCTGGCCACCGAAGCGCTGGCGCTCGATCCGCACGCGCGGCTGCCCTGGCGCATGCGGGCGCGACTGGCGGCGCAGGCGCAGCAGGCGCTGGCCCTCGGCGACGCGTTGGCGGCGCTGGCCGAGCGCGCCGGCGATCCGGCGCTGCAGTCGGCCTTGGCGCGCCGCGCGGGCCTGTTGGCGCTGGCCTCCGGCGACGACTCGGGCGCGACCCAGATCAAAGTGCACGAACGGCTGCGCCAGGCGCACGCGCTGACGCCGTCGGACTCAGCGGCGCTGGTGGCGTTGTGCGACGTCGTCGTCGATCCCGATGCGCTCGGTGCGCGCGGCAAGCTGGCGGAAGGCCCGGCGCAGCTCGAGTGGCTCGTCGAGCACGCCGAGTCGCTGGAGGCGGTCGGTCGCCTCGCCGAAGCCGCGCAGGCGCTGTCCCGCGCGCTCGAGCTCGACGGCAAATACCTGCCGGCGCTGGAGCTGGCGCGCCGCTTGGCCCGCGCCGGCGGTGACGACAAGAGCTACGCCGCCGCGACCGCGCGCTTGGCCGGCGAGATCCTCGAAGGCGAGCGCGCGGCGTCGATTTATCGCGAGGCGGCGCTGGCGTTCGAGCGCGGCGGCGCGCGCAAAGAGGCCGCGGTCGCCTGGCGCGCCGTCCTCGATCGCACGCCGCTCGACGGTCAGGCCTTCAACCAAGCGCGCGACCTCATGCGGGCGCTGCACAAAGAGGAGTCGGCGCCCGGTCCGCTGGTCGAGCTGTACACGCATCGGCTGGAGCACGTGCGCGAGGCGGCCGATCGCGTGCGGCTCCTCGTCGAACGCTCGCAGCTGCTCGAGGACGAGGGCGATCGCGACCACGCGCAGCTCGACTTGCGCGCCGTCCTCGCGCTCGATCCGAGCCAGCCGGACGCGCTGCGCCGGCTCGGCGAGCTGCTGGCGGCGGTGCCGGCCGGTCGTGAAGAGGCGATCGTGCTCCTGTCGCGCTATCTCGAGGACGAGCACGATTGCGAGCGGCGACGGGCGGGGCTGTTGCGCTTGGCGGAGCTGCAAGAGGCGGCCGGTCGCGGCGAGGAGGCGGTGCACCTGCTCGAGCAGACCATCGCGCTCGCGCCGACGCCGGTCGAGTCGCGCGGCGAGCACGAGAAGCTGGCGCAGCTGCTGGTGCGGCAGCGTCATTGGCAGCAGGCCGTCGACGTCCTGCGCAAGCTGGCCGACCTCTTCCCGGCCGGCAACGAGCGCGCCACGGTGGAAATTCGCGTGGCGACGATCTATCGCGAAGGCTTCGCCGATCCGCGCGCGGCCGTCGAGGCGCTGTTGCGCGCGCTGCGCTCGGATCCGCTGTCGATGGAGGCGCTCGGCAAGCTGATGCCGCTCGCCGACGCCGGCCACGTGCTGCCGATCGAGCTCGAGGAGAAGCTCGAGCGCGCCATCGACGAAGCGCGCGGTCAGGCGCTGGCGGCGCCGCTGGCCGTCGAGCCCTATACGTCGTTGACGCGCTTGTGGGGCTGGCGCGGCGACGACGTATAGGGCTCGACGGCCAGCGGCGCCGCCAGCGCCTGACCGCGCGCTTCGTCGATGGCGCGCTCGAGCTTCTCCTCGAGCTCGATCGGCAGCACGTGGCCGGCGTCGGCGAGCGGCATCAGCTTGCCGAGCGCCTCACGACAGCGGGATCCGAGCGCAGCGCGCGCGACAGGCTCGACGGCCGCGCAGTCGGCAAAGCCTTCGCGATAGAATCGTCGCCACGCGAATTTCCCGCGTGGCGCGCTCGTTGCCGGCCGGGAAGAGGTCGGCCAGTTTGCGCAGGACGTCGACGGCCTGCTGCCAATGACGCTGCCGCACCAGCAGCTGCGCCGGCTTCTCGTGCTCGCGGCGTGACTCCGACCGGCGTCGGCGCGAGCGCGATGGTCTGCTCGAGCAGGTGCACCGCCTCCTCCGCCGCGAGCGGGCGGGGGGGCGGCTGCGCCAAGCGCAACAGCCCCGCCCGTCGCCGCTCGCAATCGTCTCGGTCTCGAGATAGCGCGACAGGAGCACAATCGCCTCCTTCACGACCGGCCGGCACCGCCGCCAGCGGCTCGCCGAGCCGGCGCAGCGCGTCCGGCTGGCTCGGGATCGAGCGCGAGGACGGCGCGCAAGTCGAGCGGGCCGGTAGCAATCGCCCTCGTCCTCGAGCAGCTGCGAGCGTTCGACGAGGAGCGCGCGCGATCGGCCGCCTGGCGCGTCTAATGCGTGTACAGCTCGACCAGCGGACCGGGCGCCGACTCCTCCTTGTGCAGCGCCCGCATGAGGTCGCGCGCTTGGTTGAAGGCCTGACCGTCGAGCGGCGTGCGATCGAGGACGGCGCGCCAGGCGGGAACCGCAGCCTCTTTGCGCGCGGGGGCGGGTTCGAACGCCAGCGCCGCCTCGCGAATAAATCGACACCGCGCGCTCGCCTTCGAGGATCTCGCCGCCTTTAGCGCGGTCGCGGCGGCGTAGCTCTTGTCGTCACCGCCGGCGCGGGCCAAGCGGCGCGCCAGCTCCAGCGCCGGCAGGTATTTGCCGTCGAGCTGAAGCGCAACGGACGACGCCTGCGCGGCTTCGGCGAGGCGACCTGACCGCCTCCAGCGACTGGGCGTGCTCGACGAGCCACTCGAGCTGCGCCGGGCCTTCCGCCAGCTTCCGCGCACCGAGCGCATCGGAATCGACGACGACGTCGCACAACGCCACCAGCGCCGCCGAGTCCGACAGCCGTCAGCGCGTGCGCCTGGCGCAGCCGTTGAGTGCACTTTTGATCTGGGTCGCGCCCGAGTCGTCGCCGGAGGCCAGCGCCAACCAGACCCGCGCGGCGCGCCAGAGCCAACTGCAGCGCCGGATCGCCGGCGCGCTCGGCCAGCGCCGCCAACGCGTCGCCGGGGACAAGCGCCTGCTGCGCCTGCGCAGGCGGGCGCCGCCGCCGTGCGCCAGGGCCACTTCGCGCGCGGAATCGAGCGCCACGCTTCGGTGGCCAGCCGGGCGATGGCGTCTTTGATCGCCGGCGAGGCGGCCCGAGCTGGCTGCGCTCGTCGAGCAGGACGGCGCGCGCGGCGCCGTTGTCGTTCGTCGGATATTCGGCGCCGACGTAGCTGTCGAGGCGGCCGATGGCTTCGGCAATCGCGGGGAGGGCGCGCGCCCGCCGCGCCAGTGCGCGATTTGCCGAGCGCGGCGTGCGCCGTGGGCTGGCTTCGAGCGCGCGGATTGTAAGCGTCGTCGGCGCGCTCGGGGCTGCCCGAGGCCATCTTCGAACAGCTCGCCGAGCTGCACCAAGAGCTCGCCGCGAGGCTCGAGCGGCAGCGCCTCGGCCTCTTGCTCCATCGTCTCGGCGCGCGCGGCATGGGGCAGCCACTGCAGACGGCGAGGCGCCGCCGCCTGGCCAGGCGCGCGATGGGGGAGATCGCGATAGGCCTGCGCCGCGTCGCCGAAGTGGTGCCGCTCGCGCTCGTGAATTTCGCCCAGCTTCAAGAGCGCGTGGCTGATGCGCTCCCTGGCTCAGCAGACACTGCGCCTCGCGAGACGCGGCCAACGCCGAGGAATCGTCCCACGCCTGCGGCGACGGCGCCTCGTGCGGTCCCGAGTCCTTGGCGCGCCGCCGCGACAGCAACTCGAACGCCTGCGCCGCGCGCGCGTGGCGCCCGGCACAGGACGAGCACTTCACGATGCGCGGCCGCGGCGCCGACCGGGATCGTTTCAGCCGATGCTCGAGCAATCGGCGCAATCCGGGAGCACGTCGACGCGGCGCTCTTCGGGCGACGGCGCGGCCAGCTCGACCGGGATGCGTCGCTCGCCTCTTTGAGCTTCTGCGCGGCGCGATGCGAGATGGTAAGAGCCGCACGCGCAGCCGCACGTCGTCGGACAGCGAGGCAACGGTT
>CAWAWS010000016.1:0-512338 GCA_963785725.1 uncultured delta proteobacterium
AGGCGCCGCTTTGGGCGGAGGCTGCGGGCGTGGCCGACCCCACGACGAGGGCGCCGGTGATGGAACCGAGCAGAGCAGCGGTGGTCAGGGCGATCTTAGCGTTCATTTGGATTTCCCTCCGAGGATCGGAAAAAAATAAAAGCGCTTCTACGGGCGGTCTACCTGGCCCATGGTTAACGTGGTGCGCCGCGGGACGCGCCGGCAGGCGATCCCTCTCCTTATGTATGAGCCGCGCCGATGTTTCACCCGCAGGCCCAAGACCGGCGCTCACATCTGCGTGAGCAAGCACTCCTTTCGGGTTATTTTTCCAATTTGGCGAAATCTCTTCCGGAAAAGCAGAATATGTGTTAGTCTGCCGCCTTGGTGATGATGACGGCCTAACACCGCTGGCCGGGTTCGGCCGAAGGAGATCGAGGAGACAAGAAATTTGGAAATCGTCGAAAAATGCGCCCCAGCCGCCTCTTCCTGAGGAGCGGCGCCGCAGGCGACGCGTCTCGAAGGACCAGCGCGCAGCCTCCCCACGGAGCGTCCTTCGAGACGCCGCGCTTCGCGCGGCTCCTCAGGAAGAGGGCGGCTTGGGAGTTGCGATGTTGCAGGAATCGGCGCCTAAGCCATTGAAAACACGGCTTAGCCTACAAAGTTTCACGCCCCGCCGGATCGAGCCCGCCTCGCGAGGAAGCCGTGGACTACTTTACTAGTTACGGTTGTGTTTGGAGGGCTGGTGGGAGCAAAAAATTTGGAATCGCGCGAAAAAGCCTTTTTCCGCCTCGTAACCCCTTGATATTCCCCAAAACCGCCAAAGGAATCTTTGGAAAAATTTGGAGAAACAAGCGGAAAATTTGGAGAAATTTGGCAAAAAGCTTGGAAAAAGCTTGGAGGGCTAAAGGCCCTCCGACCTGAATCGGTAGACCCCGCTGCGCTTGATCTCCGCGTCTTCCAGCGCGCGCGTCACCGGCACGCGGTATTCGGCAATGCATTCGAGCCGATCGCGCGCGAGATAGGCGCGGCCGGGATCGCCGATCAGAACGTCGGCGCCGCGCGCGGCGAGGCTCTCCAGCCAGGCCGTCGCGGCCTCGGCCATGTCGCGCTGGTAGGAAATGTCGCCGGCGAGCACGACGTCCCAGCCGTCGTCGCGGCCGATCGAGATCGCCGGCCGCAGCGTCGATCGTGACGCCGTTCTCGCGCGCGTTCATCTCGATCGCGGTCAGCGCGAAATCGTCGATCTCGCTCGCCTCGACCCGCGCCGCGCCCGCCTTCGCCGCCGCGATCGCGACGAGGCCCGGAGCCGGAGGCGAAATCGAGCACGAACTTGCCCGCGACCGTCTCCGGCCGCTCGGCGAGGAACGCCGCCAGCGCCTGCCCGCCCGCCCAGGCGAACGCCCAGAACGGCGGCGGCAGGCCGATCCGCCGAGCTCCTCCTCGGTCTTCTGCCAGAGCGCGACGGCTTCGTCGGCCAGATGCAGGCGCAGCTCCGGCGCCAGCGGCGGCGCGCAGCAGGCGCGTGTTTTCGAGGATGAACGCGCGCCGATCGCGGATCGCGCGCTCACGACTTCCAATGCAGCGCCGAAATCAGCGTGAACAGGCGGCGCGCGGTCGGCATGTCGATTTCGACCTTGTCGGCGAGCCGCGCGGCCATCAGTTCCGCGCCCTCGTTGTGCAGCGCGGTGCGCTCGCGGTCGATCGCCTCGATCTGCGCGCGGGCTCGCGGTGCGGATCGCGTTGTAATAGGTCTCGCAGACCAGGAAATAATCCTTCAGCAGCGGCCGGAACGGCGTCATCGAGACGATGAAGTCGGCGACCGTCTCGCCCGCCTCGTTGCGCACGACGAAGATCAGCTTCGCCTCCTGCTGCGCGATCGTCAGGCTGTAGGGGCCGTCGTCGCGGCCCGATCGCGCCGAACGAGTTCTCCTCGACGAGGTCGAAAATCGCGACCGCGCGCTCGTGGTCCTCGTCCGGCGCGACGCGCGGCAGCGTCGCCTCGTCGAGCAGAACCTCGTAGCAGCCGCTTTCGCGAAGGCGCGGGCTCGGCGCTCATCCCGGGCCGTCCCGCGCGAGGCGGATCGCGACCGAGCGCGCGTGCGCGGTCAGACCCTCGGCCTCGCCGAGCACGATCGCCGACGGGCCCGAGCGCGGCGAGCGACTCGGCGTCGCATTTGAGGATCGAGGTGCGCTTGACGAAGTCGTAGCACGCCGAGCCCGGAGGAAAACCGCGCCGAGCGCGAAGTCGGCAGCACGTGGTTGGAGCCGCCGACATAGTCGCCGATCGCCTCGGGCGTATAGCGCGCCCGAGGAAGATCGCGCCGGCGTTGTGGATCGTGCGGCTGATCGCGTCGGCGTCGCGCGCGAGGATTTCGAGATGTTCGGGCGCCAGCCGGTCGACCAGCGGCGTCGCCGCCGCGAGGCTCGGGCACCAGGATGATCGCGCCGTAGTCGCGCCAGCTCGCGCCCGGCGATTTTCGCGCGCGGCAGCGACGGCGAGCTGGCGCTCGACTTCCTCGCCGACGGCGCGCGCGAGCGCGGACGTCGTCGGTGATCGAGGATCGATTGCGCGGCCTCGTCGTGTTCGGCCTGCGCGAGCAGATCGGCCGCGACATAGCGCGGATCGGCGCTGGAATCGGCGAGCACGACGACCTCGGAAGGGCCGGCGATCATGTCGATGCCGACGACGCCGAACACGCGCCGCTTGGCGGCCGCGACATAGGCGTTGCCCGGGCCGACGATCTTGGCGACCGGCGCGATGCGTCTGCCGTGCCATAGGCGAGCGCGGCGATCGCCTGCGCGCCGCCGACGCGGTAGATTTCGTCGACGCCGGCGATCCGCGCCGCGGCCAGCACCAGCGGATTGATCCTGCCCGTCCGGCGTCGGCACGACCATCGCGATGCGCGCGCAGCCCGCGACCTTCGCCGGCGCCGCGTTCATCAGCACCGAGGAGGGATAGCTCGCCGCGCCGCCGGGCACATAGAGCCCGACCGACTCGATCGGCCGCCAGCGCCAGCCGAGCTCGACGCCGAGCGCATCGACGAAGGCGACGTCGCTGCGGCGCCTGCCGGCGGTGGTAGGCGAGGATGCGCTCGTGCGCGAATTCGCAGCGCCTCGACGGCCTTGGGGTCGGAGGCGGCGACCGCGGCGTCGATCTCGGCGGCGGAAATGCGAATGCCCTGTCGGGCGAGGTCGACGCGGTCGAAGCGCAGCGAATATTCCGCCAGCGCCGCGTCGCCGCGCGCGCGCACGTCGGCGATGATCGCCGCGACCGCATCGTCGACGTCGGCCGACGATTCGCGCTTGGCGTTGAGCAGCGCGACGAATTCGGCTTCGAAATCGGCCGCGTTCGCGTCGAGAAACACCGCCATGGCTACGCGTCTCCTCAGTCTCGCCTCAGGGATCATCGGCCTCGGCGCTGGTCAGCGCATGGCCGGGACAATCGCAGGCCGGCTGGCGCGGCCCGACGTCGCGAAGCTCGGCTTCCAGGCATTCGACCTCCAGCCGCACGATCGCGCCGTCGGCGAAAGTCAGGAACACCATGCCCGACGGCGGCTCGGTCTTCTCGAAGGTGACGCCGAGCAGGTTCAGCCCGTCGCCCGGCCGCCGTGCCCGCGAGCCCGAGATGCGAAACGCCGAGCACGCGATCGAAGCGCAGCACCGTGCCGACCCGCTCCTCCAGCCCCGTGCTTGGCGCCGCCCAGTCGTAGCGCATGCCGCGAGAGCACGAAGCGCTTCTGCTTGGGCAGCCAGGCCATGTCCTCGCGGCGCACGCAGGTATCCTGCACATGCGCCGAGATCACCGCGAGACCCTCGCGGTCCAGCGCGACCAGCTTCAGCGCGGTGTGCGGACTTCGGCATGGCTCAGCCCGAGACGCGCTCGATGTCGGCGCCGCAGGCGCTGAGCTTGCTGCTCCAGCCGCTCGAAGCCGCGATCGAGATGATAGACGCGGTTGACCGTGGTTTCGCCCTCGGCCGCGAGCGCGGCGATGACCAGCGAGACCGAGGCGCGCAGATCGGTCGCCATCACCGGCGCGCCGCGCAGCCGTTCGACGCCGTCGACGATCGCCGTATCGCCCTCGAGCCGGATGTGGGCGCCGAGCCGCGCGAGCTCCTGCACGTGCATGAAGCGATTTTCGAAGATCGTCTCGGTGATGCGCGAGCGGCCGCGCGCGCGCGTCATCAGCGCCATGAACTGCGCCTGCAGATCGGTCGGGAAACCGGGAAACGGCGCGGTCGAAATATCGACCGGCGCGATGCCCGCGCCGTTGCGCTTGACGCGCACGCCGCGATTGTCCGCCGAGACGCTCGCGCCGGCCTGCGTCGAGCGCGTCGAGCGCCTCCTGGAACAGATCGGCGCCGATGCCTTCGAGCAGCACGTCGCCGCCGGTCATCGCGACCGCGGCGGCGTAGGTGCCCGCCTCGATGCGATCGGGCAGCACGCAATGGTGGGCGCCGTTGAGGCGCGCGACGCCTGTGACCTCGATCGTCGAGGTTCCCGCGCCCTTGATGCGCGCGCCCATCTTGACGAGGCAATCGGCGAGATCCTTCACTTCGGGCTCGCGCGCGGCGTTGCGGATCTGCGTCGAGCCGCGCGCCGTCGCCGCCGCCATCAGCGCGGTATGGGTGCCGCCGACCGTGACTTTGGGAAATTCGATCTCGCCGCCGACGAGCCCCTTCGGCGCCTTGGCGACGACATAGCCGGCCTCGATCTCGATCTCCGCGCCGAGCCGCTCCAGCGCCATCAGCAGGAGGTCGACCGGGCGGGTGCCGATCGCGCAGCCGCCGGGCAGCGACACCCGCGCCTCGCCCATGCGCGCCAGCAGCGGCGCGATGACCCAGAAGCTGGCGCGCATGCGCGAAACGAGTTCGTAGGGCGCGGTGGTGTCGACGATCGTCTTGGCGCGCAGATGCGCGGTCTGGCCCGCCGCCGCCTGTTCGCCCGGCCGCTTGCCGTCGACGGAATAATCGACGCCGTGATTGCCGAGGATGCGGACGAGCTGGCTGACGTCGGCGAGCCGCGGCAGGTTCTCCAGCGTCAGCGTCTGGTCGGTCAGCAGCGAGGCGATCATCAGCGGCAGCGCGGCGTTCTTGGCGCCCGAAATCGGAATCGAGCCGTTCAGCTCGGCGCCGCCGCGAATTTTTATGCGATCCATCCCCCCATCCTTCCCCGGTGTCCGCCGGTCGGTTAGCGTCATCGCCGGCCGCGCCCACCGAATTGGCGCGCCGCGGCTCTTCCCTTGCTGCGCGGCCGCGCTCTTGGCTTTTGCGGCGTTTCAGGTTTTCCCGCAGCGACGCGGCCAACCGTTCCCTCCGCTTACGCTCCTGAGCCTCGCGTTCGACGTTCGCGCTCATCGAATCCGCCCGAGGAGGCCCCGGCGGCTTGATAGGCCCCCCCGCCAAGGGGGGCAAGTCCCCCGCGGCCGAGCGTGGGCGGATGGCGGGCGCGCTTCAGGCTTGTCAGAAGGTGCGATCCGCCGCCATCATGGCTTCGGGCGGCGCGCATTTCGCGAGTATCGGTCCGCCGCATTTTGGAGAAAATGAATGGCCTCCCCTATTTGCACGGCGCTTGTCCTGGTCGCCGCGTCGGCGTCGGCCAACCCGGTTGCGCCCCCGGCCGCCGCGCCGCTGCCGCCCAGCGGCTCCACGTCCTACACCGCCTATTTCGCCTGCCGGCAGCTCATCGACATCGAAATGGGCAAGATCGGTTCAAATTCCGCGGCCGAATGCGTCGGCATATCCAAAAACATCGCCGATCCCGGCATGTTCGACAATCTTTCGGTGCGTTGCATCGAGGAGGGCGAGTTCCGGGGGCCGGACGCCAAATTCAACGGCTGGTGCGCGCAAACGGACGGCGACGGCGACAAATTCTTTACCCACTACACCGGCGGGGACGACGGGCCGGTGACTTACATCGGCGGGACCGGAAAATACGAGAATGTTTCCATGACGGGAAGCTGGGCGGTACGTGACGCTCCCGCCCTGCCAGCGGGGCAGTTCGCCTTTAGGCTCGAATATAAAGTCAGCTGGCGGGCAAAGTAGCTGAGGGGCAGTCGTCGGAGGGGAAGACATGCCGAAAGACCGGCGGATTAAAGTCGCCATCATCGGCGGCGGCTGCGCGTCGGTAACGACCGCATTCGAACTCACGCAGCCTATCCATAAAGGAAAATATCAGGTCACGATCTATCAGCTCGGTTGGCGTCTCGGCGGCAAGGGCGCCTCGGGGCGCGGCCCCGCCGGTCGGATTGAAGAACACGGCCTGCATATCTGGCTCGGCTTCTACGAGAACGCGTTCCGGCTGATGCGGCAATGCTACGAAGAACTTGGCCGCGATCCCGAGACATGCCCGATCGCGACGTGGCGGGACGCCTTTTTCGCCGACCCTTACGTCGGCGTAATGGAGCGCTCGCGCTCAGGCGGCTGGCTGAAATGGCTCGCGCATTTTCCGCCGGCGCCAGGTCTGCCAGGCGATCCGATCCTCGAAAATAATCCCTTCGCGCTTCACAGCTACTTCAGCCGCATGATCACCCTTCTGCGAAGCCTGCTGTTTGGCGCCTATACGCGGCAGGCGACCGACGAAGAGGAGGGCGAACCTTCGCCGACAACGTTATCGACGCTGATCGCAAAATTGACGGGCCTGTTGAAAGTTGGCGTTCTTTCGACAGCGGCCGGCTTGAGCGAAGCCTTGGGCGTACTCGCTGTCGCCGTCAAATCGGTTCCCGCATTTCCCGAAAATCTCGTCAGCCGTCTCGTCGATGCCGTCGTCGCCAACATTCGCGAACGGCTGGATTCGCTGGTCGGCACGGACGAGGACATTCGTTACAAGAGTGAAGTTATCGATCTCGTGCTCGCGTTCATGACCGGCGCGGTCCGCTTCGGCTTGATGACCGACCCGCGCGGCCTCAGCGCGATCGACGGCTACGAATGCCGGGAATGGCTGCGCATGAACGGCGCCTCGGAGCGGTCCCTCAACTCGGCATTCGTGCGCGGCTTGTACGATCTGGCGCTCGCCTACGAGGATGGCGATCCGAGCCGCCCAGGGCTTGCCGCGGGCCAGGCGCTGCGCGGGGGGATGCGGATGTTCTTCACATATCGCGGCGCCTTCTTCTGGAAGATGCGAGCCGGCATGGGCGATTGCGTGTTCGCGCCCTTCTATGAGGTCCTGAAAAAGCGCGGCGTTCGTTTCGAGTTCTTTCATCGGCTCGAGAACGTCAAGCTGTCCGCGGCCGAAAAGCTCAATCCCGGCGAGCGACCCTATGTCGAAGCTCTGGAGTTCGACGTGCAGGCCCATATCAAGCGCGGAGGCGAATACCGGCCGCTGATTCCTGTCGCCGGCGTGCCCTGTTGGCCCTCGACCCCAGATTTCGGCCAGCTCGTCGACGGCGCCCGAATGAAGGAGGAGGATTGGCGGTTCGAATCGCACTGGGATCGGCGAAAGATCGAAACCAAGACGTTGCGCGTCACCCGCGACTTCGATTTCGTTGTCCTGGGCGCAAGCGTCGGCGCCGTCCCCTACGTGTGCCGCGAAATTCTGGAGCGTGATGCCCGCTGGCGCGAAATGGTCGCGAATGTCAAAACCGTCGCCACGCAGGCGTTTCAGATCTGGATGAACGAAGACATGGCGTCGCTCGGGTGGGTCGATCCGCCGGCCACCTTGTCGGCTTTCGCCAAGCCGTTCGACACCTGGGCCGACATGGGCCACGTGATTGCTTGGGAAGGATGGGGCAGGAACCCGAAGTCGGTCGCGTATTTCTGCAACGTGCTCGCCGATCCTCCGGCGCCGCCCGACCGATCGGACACCGAATATGAGGCGCGGCGGCGCGATGAAGTCAGGCGCAGTGCGGTCGGCTTTCTCAACAACCAGAATTCATCACCTGTGGCCCGGCGCCGTAACGGGGACGGGCCACTTCCAATGGGACCTCCTAGCGGACCCAAACGAAGCGGGTCGCCAGAAAACTCCCGCAGCCGTCGGCGAAAGCGGATTTTCCTCGCAATACTGGATCGCGAACATCAACCCAACCGATCGTTACGTCCTGATGCTGCCGGGCACGCTGCGGCACCGAATTTCGCCGCTCGACAACACCTAAATGAACAGCGGAGGCTACGGAACGTGCGGCCTGGCGGGCGGCTCTGCGACGGCCCCCGCGGCGGCGGACGCGGCTGGGCCGCGGCAAAATCGCGAACGTCGGCCGCGGGCGCCGGCGACGGCCTCCGGCGGGCGGACGCGGTCTGGGCCGCGGAAAAAATGCGCGGGAAAAAAATCGTCGGCCGGGCGGGCGCGGCGACGGCCGGAGGCGGCCGGGACCGCCGGTCGGCTCCGGGCTCGGCCCGCTGAACGCGGCGGACCGAGGCGGCTCGGCGCGGACAAGGCTGGGGCAGGAGACGACAGGCCGGCGCTTGAAGAGAAGAGCACGCGGAAAGTCCCGGCGCGGAGACGCCGCGCAGCGCGGCGGGAGACGGACGGCGGCGGAGGGCGCCGGCGGTCGTGCGCGGAGCCACTCCCGATGGGGAATGGATACACCCTCGGCCGTCGGCGGCGTACGCGCGAAGGCCGGGGCGCGCCGAGCAGCACGCGCCACCGGGACGAGAATGAGCGAGGACGCGTCGCTTCAAGTGACGGAAGGTGGTCATCGGCCCAAGCAGCCCGCGGCGGCGCGCCGAGGGCAGAAGGGGTCAAACGACCCGAGAGAGGGGCGGTCCGGTGGTCCTATCCGCGGAAGGGCCAACGCGGCGCTCGAGCGGATCGAGGCCCTGGCTCACGAGGAAGTCGGCGGCGACCTTGTCCTCGGCCTCGCGCCAGCGCGCCTTTGTCGGCGTCGGCTGCCGATCTCTCGAGCGAGCCGCCCGCGATCATGCCGTGGCCGCCGCCGCGGTTGCCGCCGCCTGAGCAGGCTGCTTAGCAATACGTACTCGTAGTCGAAGAACAGGTAGAAGAACTTGTCGAGCGGCGAAATTCGGTGCCGCAGCGTGCCCGGCAGCATCAGGACGTAACGATCGGTTGGGTTGATGTTCGCGATCCAGTATTGCGAGGAAAATCCGCTTTCGCCGACGGCTGCGGGAGTTTTCTGGCGACCCGCTTCGTTTGGGTCCGCTAGGAGGTCCCATCCCAAGTGGCCCGTCCCCGTTACGGCGCCGGGCCACAGGTGATGAAATTCCGTTGTTGAGAAAGCCGACCGCACTGCGCCTGACTTCATCGCGCCGCCGCGCCTCGTATTCGGCGTCGGACCGGTCGGCCGGCGCCGGAGGATCGGCGAGCACGTTGCAGAAATACGCGACTGACTTCGGGTTCCCCCCCCATTCTTCTCGCGCGATCACGTGGCCCATGTCGGCCCAGGTGTCGAACGGTTGGCGAAGGCCGACAAGGTCGCGGGCGGATCGACCCAACCGAGGGAGGCCATGTCTTCGTTCATCCAGATCTGGAAAGCCTGCGTGGCGACGGTCTTGACATTTGCGACCATCTCGCGCCAGCGGGCGTCGCGCTCCAGAATTTCCCTGCAGATAAAGGGGGCGCCGACACTGGCGCCCAGAACGACGAAATCGAAATCGCGGGTGACCCGCAACGTCTTGGAGTCTGCCTTGCGTCGATCCCAGTGCGACTCGAACGCCATCCCTCCTGTTTCATGCGGGCGCCGTCGACGAGCTGTTCAAAATCCGGTGTCGAGGGCCAGCAGGGCAGGCCCGCGACCGGAAATCAGGGGTTCGAACTCGCGGCCCCGCCTTGATCTTGGCCTGAACGTCGAACTCGAGAGCTTCGACATAGGGCTTTTCGCCGGGAGCGAGCTTTTCGGCCGGGGACAGCTTGACGTTCTCGAGCCGATGGAAGAACTCGAAGCGAACGCCGCGCTTTTTCAGAACCTCATAGAAGGGCGCGAACACGCAGTCGCCCATGCCGGCTCGCATCTTCCAGAAGAAGGCGCCGCGATAGGTGAAGAACATCCGCATTTCCCCCGCGCAGCGCCTGGCCCGCGGCAAGCCCCGGGCGGCCGGATCGCCGTCCTCGTAGGCGAGCGCCAGATCGTACAAGCCCCGCACGAAAGCCGAGTTGAGGGACCGCTCCGAGGCGCCGTTCATGCGCAGCCATTCCCGGCATTCGTAGCCGTCGATCGCGCTGAGGCCGCGCGGGTCGGTCATCAAGCCGAAGCGGACCGCGCCGGTCATGAACGCGAGCACGAGATCGATAACTTCACTCTTGTAACGAATGTCCTCGTCCGTGCCGACCAGCGAATCCAGCCGTTCGCGAATGTTGGCGACGACGGCATCGACAAGACGGCTGACGAGATTTTCGGGAAATGCGGGAACCGATTTGACGGCGACAGCGAGTACGCCCAAGGCTTCGCTCAAGCCGGCCGCTGTCGAAAGAACGCCAACTTTCAACAGGCCCGTCAATTTTGCGATCAGCGTCGATAACGTTGTCGGCGAAGGTTCGCCCTCCTCTTCGTCGGTCGCCTGCCGCGTATAGGCGCCAAACAGCAGGCTTCGCAGAAGGGTGATCATGCGGCTGAAGTAGCTGTGAAGCGCGAAGGGATTATTTTCGAGGATCGGATCGCCTGGCAGACCTGGCGCCGGCGGAAAATGCGCGAGCCATTTCAGCCAGCCGCCTGAGCGCGAGCGCTCCATTACGCCGACGTAAGGGTCGGCGAAAAAGGCGTCCCGCCACGTCGCGATCGGGCATGTTTCGGGATCGCGGCCAAGTTCTTCGTAGCATTGCCGCATCAGCCGGAACGCGTTCTCGTAGAAGCCGAGCCAGATATGCAGGCCGTGTTCTTCAATCCGTCCGGCGGGGCCGCGCCCCGAGGCGCCCTTGCCGCCGAGACGCCAACCGAGCTGATAGATCGTGACCTGATATTTTCCTTTATGGATAGGCTGCGTGAGTTCGAATGCGGTCGTTACCGACGCGCAGCCGCCGCCGATGATGGCGACTTTAATCCGCCGGTCTTTCGGCATGTCTTCCCCTCCGACGACTCCCCTCAGCTACTTTGCCCGCCAGCTGACTTTATATTCGAGCCTAAAGGCGAACTGCCCCGCTGGCAGGGCGGGAGCGTCACGTACCGCCCAGCTTCCCGTCATGGAAACATTCTCGTATTTTCCGGTCCCGCCGATGTAAGTCACCGGCCCGTCGTCCCCGCCGGTGTAGTGGGTAAAGAATTTGTCGCCGTCGCCGTCCGTTTGCGCGCACCAGCCGTTGAATTTGGCGTCCGGCCCCCGGAACTCGCCCTCCTCGATGCAACGCACCGAAAGATTGTCGAACATGCCGGGATCGGCGATGTTTTTGGATATGCCGACGCATTCGGCCGCGGAATTTGAACCGATCTTGCCCATTTCGATGTCGATGAGCTGCCGGCAGGCGAAATAGGCGGTGTAGGACGTGGAGCCGCTGGGCGGCAGCGGCGCGGCCGCCGGGGGCGCAACCGGGTTGGCCGACGCCGACGCGGCGACCAGGACAAGCGCCGTGCAAATAGGGGAGGCCATTCATTTTCTCCAAAATCTGGCGGACCGATACTCGCGACATGCGCGCCGGCCCGCAGCCATGATGGCGGCGGATCGCACCTTCTGACAAGCCTGAAGCGCGCCCGCCATCCGCCCACGCTCGGCCGCGGGGGACTTGCCCCCCTTGGCGGGGGGGCCTATCAAGCCGCCGGGGCCCTCCTCGGGCGGAGTCGATGAGCGCGAACCTCGAACGCGAGGCTCAGGAGCGTAAGCGGCGGGAACGCTTGGCCGCGGCGCTCCGGGAAAACCTGAAACGCCGCAAAAGCCAAGAGCGGGGCCGCGCAGCAAGGGAAGAGCCGCGGCGCGCCGATTCGGTGGGCGCGGCCGGCGATGACGCTAACCGACCGGCGGACACCGGGGAAGGGTGAGGGGATGGATCGCATAAAAATTCGCGGGGGCGCCAAGCTGAACGGCTCGATTCCGATTTCGGGCGCCAAGAACGCCGCGCTGCCGCTGATGATCGCCTCGCTGCTGACCGACCAGACGCTGACGCTCGAGAACCTGCCGCGGCTGGCCGACGTCAGCCAGCTCGTCCGAATTCTCGGCAATCACGGCGTCGACTATTCCGTCGACGGCAAGCGCGCCGGGCGAGGAGGCGACTGCGGGCCAGACCGCGCATCTGCGCGCCAAAACCATCGTCGACACGACCGCGCCATACGAGCTCGTTTCGCGGATGCGCGCCAGCTTCTGGGTGATCGCGCCGTTGCTCGCGCGCATGGGCGAGGCGCGGGTGTCGTTGCCCGGCGGCTGCGCGATCGGCACGCGGCCGGTCGACCTGCTGCTGATGGCGCTGGAGCAGCTCGGCGCCGAGATCGAGATCGAGGCCGGCTATGTCGTCGCCAAGGCGCCCAAGGGGCTCGTCGGCGGCGAGATCGAATTTCCCAAGGTTACGGTCGGCGGCACGCATACCGCGCTGATGGCCGCCGCGACGGCGCGCGGTTCGACGCTTATCCGCAACGCCGCCCGCGAGCCGGAAGTGCAGGATCTCGCCGATTGCCTGATCAAGATGGGCGCGCGCATCCACGGCGCGGGCACGTCGAAGATCGAGGTCAGAGGCGTTGCGCGGCTGAACGGCGCGCACCATCGCGTGCTGCCCGATCGCATCGAGGCGGGCACCTATGCCGCGGCGGTCGCGATGACGGGCGGCGATGTCGTGCTCGAGGGCATCGGCCCCGATCTGTTCCAGGAGGCGCTGGATGCGCTCGCGCATGCCGGCGCGAGCGTCTAGCTCCGACAATCGCGGCGTCCGGATCAAGCGCAACGGCGCGGGCATGTCGCCGGTGGATGTTTCGACCGCGCCCTTTCCCGGGCTTTCCGACCGATATGCAGGCTCAGTTCATGGCGGTGATGACGCGAGCAAAGGGGCGATCGCGCATCACGGAGACGATTTTCGAAAATCGCTTCATGCACGTGCAGGAGCTTGCGCGTCTGGGCGCCCACATCCGTCTCGAGGGGGATACGGCGATCGTCGAGGGCGTCGAGCGGCTGCGCGGCGCGCCCGGTGATGGCGACGGACCTGCGCGCGTCGGTCTCGCTGGTCATCGCCGCGCTCGCCGCCGAGGGCGAAACGACGGTCAATCGCGTCTATCACCTCGATCGGGGGTTCGAGCGTCTCGAGCAGAAGCTGGCGCCTGCGGCGCCGACATCGAGCGGATCACGGGCTGATTCATGCTCGAAACCGACTTCGCGCTCAAGCTGGTCGCGCTCGATCGCGAGGGGCTCAAGGTGATTTCCGCGCATGTGCAGGAGACCTGCCTGCGTCGGGAGGGCATGACTTTCCTGCCGCGGCAGAATCGGTTCGTTCTCTCCGGCATGCGCTACGACTGGGCGGCCGCCAAGCACGGCCGGGATGAGCGCGTCGGCTCGGTGCTGCGGTTCGACCGCGTGCTCGGCGTTTCGCATCTGGGCCTCGCCGGGCGCGCCGACGACGACGTGCTCAATCTGCTCGCCGTCACGTTCGAAAAGACCGAGCCGCCGTCGGGCATGATGTTTCTCTCCTTCGCGGACGGCGCGATCGTGCGGCTCGAAGTCGAATGTCTGGAAGTCGAGCTTCGCGACGTCGGCCCGCGCGCTGCCGGCCTGCGAATGCCCCGGCCATGCGCTGACCAAAGCCGAGGCCTGATTGAATACCTTGGGCCAAAGTTTTTGGAAGACGCGGAGCCATGGCGGTTCTTCTCGACGCGAGCGCGCCCGATTTCGAGGCCGATTCGCCGCGCTGCTCGGCGCCAAGCGCGAATCGGCCGAGGACGTCGACAAAGCGGTCGCCGCGATACTTCCCGACGTGCGGGCGCGAGGCGACTCCGCGCTCGCCGAGTATTGCCAAAAATTCGACCGCGTCGACCTCGCCGCAACTGGGCCTGCGCATTTCCACTGCAGAGATCGAGGCCGCGGTCGCCGCCGCCGACCCGAAGCGGTGAAGGCGCTCGAATTCGCCCACGAGCGCATCCTCGCCTATCACCGCCGGCAGACCCCGCAGAGACGTCGCCTTCGTCGATGCGCTCGGCGTCGAGCTGGGCTGGCGATGGCGCGCGATCGAGGCGGTCGGGCTTTATGTTCCCGGCGGCGCCGCGAGCTATCCCTCATCGGTGCTGATGAACGCGGCGCCGGCGAAGGTCGCGGGCTGCCCGCGCATCGCGATGGTCGTGCCGACGCCGGGCGGTCATATCAACCCGCTGGTGCTGGCGGCGGCGCGCATCGCCGGCGTCGATGAGATCTACCGCGTCGGCGGCGCGCAGGCGATCGCGGCGCTGGCCTTCGGCACTCAGACCATCAAGCCGGTCGCAAAGATCGTCGGCCCCGGCAACGCCTATGTCGCGGCGGCGAAGCGCCGCGTGTTCGGGATTGTCGGCATCGACATGATCGCGGGCCCTTCCGAGGTTGTCGTGATCGCCGATTCCACCGCCGACCCTCGCTATGTCGCCGCCGATCTGCTCGCGCAGGCCGAACACGACGAGGCCGCGCAGTCGATCCTGATCACCGACGATTCTTCGCTCGCGCGCGCGGTCGGCGCGGAGGTCGAAGCGTCAACTCGCGTTGCTGCCGCGGGAAAAAATCGCGGGCGCGAGCTGGCGCGATTACGGCGCGATCATCTTCGTTCCAAGCCTCGCGGCGGCGACGAAACTGGTTGACCGGCTGGCGCCCGAACATCTCGAAATTATTGCGCGCGACGCCGAAGCGATCAGCGAAACAATCAACAACGCCGGCGCGATTTTCCTCGGCGCCTATACGCCGGAGGCGATCGGCGACTATGTCGGCGGCTCCAACCACGTGCTGCCGACCTCGCGCTCGGCGCGGTTTTCCTCCGGGCTCGGCGTCTATGATTTTGTCAAGCGCACCTCGATCCTCAAATGCGACGCGAAATCGCTTGCGGCGCTGGGCCCGGCGGCGATCACGCTCGGCGAGGCGGAGGGCCTCAGCGCCCACGCGCGCTCGGTTTCGATCCGTCTTGCTCGGGACGGCCCGGAATGAACGGCGAACCCGCCGCGCCGTCGCGAAAGCGGCTCTACGAAGTTCTGCTCGATGAGGCGACGCTGCCGCGCGTCTCGCCGGATGCGGATCACGAGCGGGCGGTCGCGATCTTCGATCTCGTCGAGGAAAACAGCTTCGGCGCCCCGGCCGCGACGACGGCCCCTACAGTCTGACGATTGCGCAGCAGGAGGCCAAGCTGAGCTTCGTCGTTCGCAACGAAAGCGCCGAGACGGTCGCCGATTTCGTCGTCTCGATGACGCCGTTTCGCCCGCTGCTGAAGGATTATTTCCTGGTTTGCGAAACCTATTTCGCCGCCATCCGCACCGCCAGCCCCCGCGAGATCGAGACGATCGATCGCGAGCGAACGTCTTTGCACAACGAGGGCGCCGAACTGATGGCGACGCGGCTCGCCGACAAGGTCGAGATCGACATGCCGACCGCGCGCAGGCTGTTCACGCTGATTTCCGCGCTGCATTGGAAGTCGTGAGCGCGATCCTCGATCGGCGGAAGTTCATCGAACAAAACACGCGGCTTTTGCGCCCTCCGCTCGCGCCGCATCTGAAGCTTTATCTCGCCGACGAAGCCGTCGCGCTTTGGCAGAAGACCGAGGAGGAACTGGGCGAGATCGGCCTGCCGCCGCCGTTCTGGGCCTTCGCCTGGGCGGGCGGGCAGGCGCTGGCGCAAATACATCGCGGAGCGCCCGGAAATGGTCGCGGGCAAAAGCGTGCTCGATTTCGCCTCCGGCTCCGGCCTGGTCGCGATCGCCGCGGCCAAGGCGGGCGCGGCGCGCGTCGAGGCGAGCGAGATCGACGATTTCGCGCTGACCGCGATCGCAATGAACGCGCGCGAGAACGGCGGTCGCGATTCTGCCTCGCGCCGGCGATCTGATCGGCCGCGACGAGGGCTGGGAGGTCGTGCTCGCCGGCGACATTTCCTACCAGCGCGACATGGCGGAAGCGGCGACCGCCTGGCTCGAGACGCTCGCGGCGCGCGGCGCGGAGGTCTTTATCGGCGATCCCGGCCGCACCTATCTCGCGCGCGAGCGCTCGAATGCGTCGCCGAATATCCGTGCCGGTGACGCGCGCGCTGGAGGATGCGGAGATCAAGCGGTCGGGGGTGTACCGGTTTCGGTCCGCTCGCTCATAGGCGCGAGTTTTGTTCATGTTTTGTTTCACGTGAAACAGTTTTGCCGCTCCAAATTTTCCAAGCTTTTTGCCAAATTTCTCCAAATTTTCCGCTTGTTTCTCCAAATTTTTCCAAAGATTCCTTTGGCGGTTTTGGGGAATATCAAGGGGTTACGAGGCGAAAAAAGCATTTTGCGCGATTCCAAATTTTTTTGCCTCCACACACAACCATAACTAGTAAAACAGCGCCGGATCGACCTGACGTGGACAGCAACTGCCAAGCCGGCTTCCTCGCGAGGCGGGCTCGATCCGGCGGGGCGTGAAACTTTGTAGGCTGCGCCGTGTTTTCAACGGCTTAGGCGCCGATTCCTGCAACATCGCAACTCCCAAGCCCTCTCCTGAGGGCCCTCTTCCTGAGGCGCCGCGCGAAGCGCGGCGTCTCGAAGGACGCTCCGTGGGGAAGCTGCGCGCTGGTCCTTCGAGACGCGATGCTGCGCATCGCTCCTCAGGACGAGGCGGTGGGGCGCGCCGGCTTTTGTGGGGATCGCCTTGGGAGTTACGCAACTCGCGCATTTTCCGACGATTTCCAAATTTCCAGCGGTGTTAGGCCGTCTTCATCACCAAGGCGGCAGACTAACACAGATTCTGCTTTTCCGGAAGAGATTTCGCCAAATTGGAAAAACAACCCGAAAGGAGCGCTTGCTCACGCAGATGTGAGCGCCGGTCTTGGGCCTGCGGGTGAAACATCGGCGCGGCTCGTACGTAAGGAGAGGGATCGCCTGCCGGCGCGTCCCCGCGGCGCACCCGTAACCATGGGCCAGGTAGACCGCCCGTAGAAGCGCTTTTATTTTTTTCCGATCCTCGGAGGGAAATCCAAATGAACGCTAAGATAGCCCTGACCACCGCTGCTCTGCTCGGTTCCATCGCCGGCGCCCTCGTCGTGGGCTCGGCCGCGCCCGCAGCCTCCGCCCAAAGCGGCGCCTGCCGGTCACATCGTTCGAGAACACGCTGTAGACGCCGAGGCCCTCGGCGTGGTGCGCCTGCACGCCGTCCGCGACTTTGTACGACGGATAGCCGTCATGACCTTGCGCCGCCATCCACGAGCCCTGATCCGGCGGATCGTACGGCATCTCCGACTGATAGAAGTAGACGGCGCCGCGCTCGCCGTTCCACAGCGTCTGATACTGCTGGAAATGCTCGACGAACAGGCCGTAGACGGTGACGTCGGCGCCGTTGACGATGATGCCGTTGTTGCTCGGGTTCGCGGTCCAGCCGGCAGTGCCGTTGTTGTTGTCGTGATCGGCGCGCCACAGCCACGTGTTGTCGACGATGACGTGGTTGCTGTTGACGGTGACGCAGCTCGACGTCTTGCCGGTGACGGCGCCGCCGATGCGGCAGTGCACGTCGAAGACGACGGTCGGCGCTGCCGTGTGATCGGCCGAGCTGCCCGTCGGTCCGAGCTCGAGCAGCGTCGTCGAGTTGGTCGCGCCCGCTTCGAGCACGAAGCCGGCCAGCGTCACGTTGTCGACGTCGGCGACGTCGATGAGGTCGTTGCCCTTGTCCGCCGTCAACGTCGAGATGCCGAGCCCGAGGATGATCGTATTGGGCGCGTTGACCACGAGCGCGCTGTCCAAGTGATATTCGCCCGGCGTCAAGAGCAGGTGTTTGCCTTGCGCCAGCGCCGCGTTCAAGGTCGTCGCCGTATCGGTGTCGGCTTTGGCGACGTAGAAGCGATCGATCGACAGCGGGCTGCCCGGCGGCGTGCCGTCGCCCCAGCTGTGCCCTTGGCTATTCGTCTTCAGATTGGGCACCATGACGAGGTAATTCCCGGCGTCGTCGAGATAGAGGAACGGCTTTTCGCGCACGAGCGGCGTCGAATCGGCGACGGTATAGGGCGGATTGGGCCAATTGTCGCCGCTCGGCGCGTTGGGATCGCCGACGAAGACCATGTTCCAGTTCTGCCCAGTCCAGTTTTGATCGTTGTTGCGCGTGACGAACTGCTGCTGCGTGCCCGAGTTGATGTTGCCGTCGACGAGCGAGTCGACGATGAAGCCGCCCGACGACCAGCCGCCGTCGTCGAGGTTGATGTCGCCTTTGATGTGCATGCGCCGTAAATGCGTGCCTTGCGAGACGGCCCAGACGTCGACGTTGTTGTCCTGCGTCGGCGTGACGGCGAGGTTTTCGGCGCCGCGCCAGAAGTTGCACGTCGCGTTCTGGCCGCCGAGCCAGTCGGCCTTGGCGCGGACGGCGCCGGTGATCGCCGTGTCGTCGGGCGACTTGCCGAGCCCGAGCACGTGCGTGTAGAAGCCGACTTTGACGTCGACCTGATATTGGCCGGGCTTGAAGAAGTAGGCGTAGCGGCCGTCGCCGAACTGCGCCCCGTCCTGCTGGTTGTAGACGTTGTCGAGCTGCCCCTGGATGTCGCTCATCGCCATGGACGGGTCGAAGATGAGCACGTTGGGGCCGAAGTCGGGCGCGGCGCCGCCGTTGCCGCCGCCGCATTCGGGCGTGACGGTCCAGCTGGGCGGGCAATTGGCCGTCGAGCCGCCGCCGCCGCCGGCCGCGCCACCGCCGCCGCCGGCGTTGCCGCCGCCCGTGCCGCCGCCGCCGGCGCTGTTGCCGCCGCCGCTGCCGCCGCCACCGCCGGACATCGTGATCTTGGACGAGCTGCACGCCGACGCTGCCAGCGACAGCCACAGCGCGTAATGGCCGCAGCGCCCGAACGAACGCTTATTGAGGTTGGTCATCATCATTACTGCTCCAGATAGCCGGCGAGCAGCGAGTACCAAGTCGCGCCGGCGGGAGAGATGTCATTGGCGTTGAGGAACACGCTGTCGTCGGGCCAGATGGCGACGGCGCGGAATCCGTAGGCGTTGACGGCGTCGAGGGCGCCGCCGGCGAAGACGTTGGTGCCGCCGTTGCCGCCGACGGGCGAGATGAGGCCGATGCTGACGTTGGCGGGCGGCAAGTCGCACATGACGTCGAGGCCGCCGGCGAACGTGCTGCTGCAGTCGATCTGATCCTGGAAGCCCGACGGGCAGCCGCTCGCGTTCGGGCTGCCGAGCGCGCCCGCGTAGTCTTCCAAGATGGCCCAGTCGACGCTGGCGGCGAGCGTCTTCAAGTCGACGAAGCCGTTGCCGCCCGAGTCGGTGCACTGCTGGACGTACCAGCCGCCGAGGTCGAGCGAGACGGTCAACCCTTGGGCATGCAGCGCGTCGCGGAACTTGGCGAGGAAGCTGTTGAGCTGGTCGCTGAGCGAGTGGCCGAGGTTCTGCACTTCCCAGTCGAGGTTGTAGCCGTCCCAGCCGTAAGTCGCGGCGTCGGCGAGCATCGAGGTGATGAAGCTCTGCTGCGCGCCGGGCGGCGAATCGGTGATGACGTTCTGGATGCCGGTGTCGACGCCGCTGTTGCCGGCGCCGGCGTAGACGAGCGGGATGCACTTCAGCCCCGCGGCGTGGATCTTCTGCGCGATTTGCGCGGGCGACAGGCCATCGAAGCTGGAGCTCAAGAGCTGCGCCGGGCCCGAGGTATAGGCGTAGTTGAGCTGATAGAGCGCCGGGCTGACTTGCGTGAAGCTCGGCGAATGCTGCGCCACCGTCGTCAGCGTGTTGCTGAAGTCCTGCCAGACCCAGACGAGGGACTGCTTGGGCGGCGGGCCGAGGTCGGGCGGGCTCGTCATGCCGCCGTCGTCGGCGCCGGCGCCGCCGTCAGTCGGATCGGTCGTGCCGCCGCCGCCGGCGCTGCCGCCGCCGGCAGTGCCACCGCCGCCTGCCGGCGCGCCGCCGCCGCCGGCACCGCCGCCGCTGTGGCTCTTGTTCGACGAGCAGCCGATCGCGCCCGCGAGCAGCGCGCACAAAGCCCAGGTGAAACGCCGTTGCCGTTGTCCCATGGGCGAGACACTTAGCAGCCGGCACGCCAACTCGCGGCTGACGCAATTGGCCAGCGAGCGCGGAATTCGACGGCGCAAAAGTGCGGACGAAAAGCCTCAGGCGTCCATGCGCGGTTTACAGTGGCGGCGGCTAAACACGCGGAAACCGAGTCCGCGTTTGCCGTCGCTGCGGTCTATTGCAGCTCCTGTGCGAAGGCGCTAGCGGGGGACGAAATTCTCATGGGGCTGCCAGACTCAGCTCCGGTACGCGGACGACGTGCGTGGTGGTTGCCCTGCGGCGGCGGCGCACGGGCATCCGGTGGATGCGTGCGCCGCCGCTCCGCCGGAATCGGCCATCGTTGGATCGGGCCACGCCCGTGGGAGGGTTATTTCGGGCGTACGCGGCCTGCACCCACGCGCGCCCCCAACAGCGGCCGATCGCACGCACACGTTTGATGTCGCGCTCGATCGTGGCGGGTCAGGCGGTGTCGGGTTTGATCGCGGTCAGCCCGAGCTCGACGATGGCCAATTCGCGCATGCGGTACTTCTGCACTTTGCCGGTGACCGTGAGCGGGAATTCGTCGACGAGCTTCCACCAGCGCGGGATCTTGTAGGTGGCGATTTGGCCGCGGCAGAACTCGGTCAATGCCGCATCGCCGAGGTGCATGCCCGGCTTGACGCGAATCCAGGCGACGACCTCTTCGCCGTATTTTTCGCTGGGCACGCCGATGACCTGCGCCTCCGAGACGGCCGGATGCGTGTGTAGGAACTCCTCGACCTCGCGCGGATAGATGTTCTCACCGCCGCGAATGATCATGTCCTTGATGCGGCCGACGATGTTGATGTAGCCGGCGTCGTTCATCGTCGCCAAGTCGCCGGTGTGCATCCAGCGGGCGGCGTCGATGGCCTGGCGCGTGGAGGCGTCGTCGCCCCAATAGCCGAGCATGACGGAGTAGCCGCGGGTGCACAATTCGCCGCGCTCGCCGCGGCCGACGATGCGGCCGTGCTCGTCGACGATCTTGACCTCGAGGTGCGGCTGCACGCGGCCGACGGTCCCGACGCGCAGCTCCAGCGGATCGTCGAGCGCCGTCTGCGTCGACACCGGCGAGGTCTCGGTCATGCCGTAGCAGATGGTCACGTCGCGCATGTGCAGCTTGTCGCGCACGGCCTTCATGACCTCGACGGGACAGGGCGAGCCGGCCATGATGCCCGTGCGCAGCGACGAGAAGTCGAGCTCGGCGAGGCGCGGATGGTCGAGCTCGGCGATGAACATGGTGGGCACGCCGTAGAGCGACGTACAGCGCTCGGCGGCGACGGCGTCGAGCACGCTGCCGGCGTCGAAGGCTTCGCCGGGGATGACCATGGCCGCGCCCGACGTCACGCAGGCGAGCACGCCCATGACCATGCCGAAGCAGTGATAGAACGGCACGGGAATGCAGACGCGATCCTGCTCGCTATAGCCGCAGCCGCGGCCGACGAAGTAGCCGTTGTTGACGATGTTGTGATGCGTGAGCGTGGCGCCTTTGGGGAAGCCGGTCGTGCCCGAGGTGTATTGAATGTTGATCGGGTCGTCGAACTGCAAGACCGCTTCGCGCGCGCTCAATTCGCCGGCGCTACAGCGCTCGCCGTGCTCGATGAGCGCGCTCCAGTCGTCTTCGAGGCAGAGCGCCAGCTCGAGGTCGGGCAGGCGCGGGCGGACGGCGGCGACCATGGCGGCGTAGTCGCTCGCGCGAAAGGCGCGCGCGTGTACGAGCACGCTCGTCGCCGACTGTTTGAGCGCGTATTCGAGCTCGGCGGCTTTGTAGGCGGGATTGAGGTTGACCAAGATGGCGCCGATGCGCGCGCAGGCGAGTTGGGTGACGATCCATTCGTAGCGGTTGGGCGACCAGAGGGCGACCCGGTCGCCGACGGCGACGTCGTGCGCGAGGAGGCCGCGCGCGACCCGGGCCGACGCCTCTTCGAGCGCGCGCCAGCTGGCGCGGTAGCCTTGCGAGCGCACGACCAGCGCGTCGCGATCGCCGAAGCGCGCGACGGTGCGGCGCAGCGCTTGGCCGATGGTTTCGCCGAGCAGCGGCACGTCGCTGCCGCCATGCGCGTAGGAGAGCATGCCACCAGTATAGCGATTGTCGCCCGGGCCGCGACGCTCGGCGCAGTCGGCGCAGTCGGCGCCGCCAAACGCTCGGGGCAACCATGGAGTGATATTTCCATCAGCCCCATGAGTGATAAAAATATCACCAAGCGGTCAGTGGCGCTTGTCATTCGCGCGCTGGTGATAGATTTATCACTAGCGAACGACTTTGAGCAGGCGGGCGCGGGTCGCCGGCAGCGGATCGGGCGCGTCGAGCGGCTCCACGACAATCGCGAACGCGCCGTTGTCGAAGGGCGTGCCCGGCGCGCGCTCGGTGCGGACGAGCCGTTCGCGCAGCTGCCGGCGCGCCAACGTGCGCGCGCGAAAGTGACAATACGGGTTGTTGCCGGGGCGGCCGAAGAGCGAGTGCGCCGTGAACGTGCAGCCGCCTTTGCAGACCTCGGCGAACGAGCAGGTGCGGCAAAAGCCCCACAAATCGTCGACCGTGCGTTCGCGGTTGAAGGCGATGGCGCTCGTGTCGTCGTTCCAGATCGTGGCCAGGTCGCGCTCGCGTAAGTTGCCGCCGACGTAATGTTTCGTCTGCAGCGACGGGCAACCTTTGACGGCGCCGTCGGACTCGATGCCCATGACGTAGCGGCCGGCCTGGCAGCCTTGCCAATGCTCGTCGCCGCTGGCGTCGGGCGAGCGCAGGCGGCCCTCTTCGGGCCCGAAATAGCCCAAGTTGTTGCCGGGCATCACGAGGATGCCGTCGGCGAAGGCGCGCTCTTTGAGCTGCGCGAGGCGTGGCACGAGGTCGAGCAAGTCCCACGGCTGCAAGAGCATGTCGGGGCGATCGGCGGCGCGACCGAGCGGCACCGTCAGCTGCACCTGCCACGACGAGATGCCGAGCGAACGCAGCTGATCGTAGAGCGGCTCGAGATCGTCGCGATTGAGGCGATTGACGTTGGTGTTCGCCGCCGTGCGAATGCCGGCGCGGCGCAGATGGCCGAGCGCGGCGACGGCGGCGTCGAACCCGCCCGGCGTCGCGCGCTGGAGGTCGTGGCTGGGCCGCAGGCCGTCGATGCTCACCGACGCCAAGTAGAGGCCGGCGGACGCCATCTTCGTCGCCATCGCGGCGTCGAGGCGGCGTCCGCCGGTGGTCATCGTCGGGCGAATGCCGGCGGCTTTGAGCGCGGCGATGATGTCGAGAAAGCCCGCGTGCAAGTAGGCTTCACCGCCGATGAGCACGACCTCTTTGGCGCGCATTTGCCGCAGCTCGCCGACGACGCGCAAGGCCTCCGCCGTCGACAGCTCGCCGTCGCGCGCGTCGCCGGCGCGCGAGCCACAGTGCGTGCACAGCTGGTCGCAGGCGAGCGTCAGCTCCCACACGACGTACGCCGGCCGATAGTCGTTGCCGACGACCTGCAGGCGGCGATGAACGCGCGCGCCGGCCACGCCTATTGTCCGCCGTCGGGATTGCCGAGGCCGGCGTCGGGATCGTGCGCGACCACGGGCGTCATATCGACGGGCACGGACATGTCGGGCGCGGGCGGCTCGAGCTCGCGGCAGCCGTTCTTGTCGCTGACGCAGGGACTGCCGTAGCAGGCCATGAGCGTCATCGACATGGTGCCGAGGCCGATGAAGCCGAGTATCTTGAAGAGGCGGCGGCTGATGACGCTCGGTCCCTTGGCGGCGCAGTTGGGGCAATGCGACGCGGACGCGATCATGAAGCCCGAGCAGTGACGGCAGCGATTCATTAGTTTCATGTGCGGTTGGATCCTCCGCGGCGCTGTATAGCAAGCGAAGGGCCACGCGAATTCGCGAGCAGTTACGCCGAATCGACGGCGCGTGTGTGGCGTGGGCGTTCACAAGCAGGCGGGCCGCGACAGGGCTGTCGTTGTTCGCGCGTCGGGCGCTGCGGCGCCCAAAAGGCCGGCGGCGGCGTGCTCATCGGCGCGAGGTCGGGATGCCGATCGGCGGTGTCGCATTGTTGGCGCCGAACCCGCGCGGCGTCGCGTCGCGGCAGGATCGGTAGCGCGCGGTCAATGCGCGAGCGCCTGTCGCGGCAGCGCCGTGCGGTGGTTGGTCGGCCGGCGGGCCGCGCGGCCTACGCGGCGTGCACGACGCGCGGCGCCTCGCCGTAATAGTCGGCGATGTCGTCGCGGCCGATGCTGGCGATGTAACCGTCGGGACGAATGAGCACGCGCGCGCCCGCCTTCGTCACCAGCAATGTCGCGTGTGGCCCGCGCAGCCGATCGAACAGGCGCGTCCCATCGGGCAGCCGCGCATCGGGCATGCGGTCGCCCGGCTGGAGCTTGCCGAGCGGCGCGCCCGTCGACAGCGCGCTGCCGCGATAGTGCAGCGCCAGCTGGTTCGTCGCGTCACCGCGGCGAATCGAGCGCGACTGATGCAGCTGCTTCGTCAGTCCGAGCACCGCCGCGGCGATGGGCAGTCGCTCCGCCTCGTAGCTGTCGAGCAGCGTCGCCGTCGCCCCGCGAAGCACCGCCGCCAACTTCCAGCCGAGATTATAGGCATCCTGCACGCCGGTATTGAGCCCTTGGCCGCCCTGCGGTGGATGCACGTGCGCGGCGTCGCCGGCGAGGAACACCCGCCCGACGCGATAGCGCTCGACCATGCGCACCTGCGGCCGATAGACCGAGCTCCAGCTGACGCGCGCGACGTCGTAGCCCGTCGTTTCGTACACTGTACGCTCGATGCGATGCTCGGCCGCCGCCGGCGCGGCGAGCTGAAACTGCCGCGTCCCCGGCAGCGGGCACAGCGACAGCACGCCGCCTTTCGCCAGCGGCCACACGTGCCAATCCCGGCGATCGAGCCCCTCGACCTCGACGTCGCCGACGAGCTGCGGCTTCGACGGCAGCGCCTCGCCGGAGAAGCGCTCGCCCAGCGTCTTGCGCACGAAGCTGTGGCCGCCGTCGCAGCCGACGACGTACTCGGCGCGCAGCGTCTCGCCGTCGGCCAGCGTCACCGCGACGCCGTCATCATCTTGGCGCAACGCCGTGAGCGTCGTGCCCTGCTCCACCGCGCCGCCCAGCTGCGCCAGCCGCGCCCGCAGGATCTCCTCGGTGCGCCACTGCGGCACCATCCACATGTTGGGATACGGAGTCGCTTCGCTGGCGGCGTGATTCGTGCCGATCGTGCCGGCGCGCAGCGAGAACGGTCCGGCGTGCATGCGAAAGCGCGGATAGGTCGCGCCCGCCGCGCGGATGGCGTCGACGACGCCGAGGTCGTCGAAGATCTCGAGCGTGCGCGGCTGCAGCCCCTTGCCGCGCGAGCCGGCGAACGGCTCCGGCGCCGCGTCGACAATGCGAAGGGCCACGCCGCGTCGCCGCAGATCGCAGGCCAACGTCAGCCCCGTCGGCCCGGCACCGACGATCAAGACCGTCGTATTCGTACACCGTACGCTCGCTTCGTACATCGTACGAAAAAGCTAATGGTACAGTGTACGAATGTCAACTGCGAAGCGGGTCGCCTCCATCTGGTCGCGCCCGGAGCCGGGCGGCCGCGAGGCGCGCCTGAGCCGAAAGAAGATCGCCGCCGCCGCGCTCGCCATCGCCGACCGCGACGGCATCGACGCCGTCTCCATGCGCAACATCGCCGCCGAGCTCGACACCGGCGCGATGAGCCTCTACCACTACGTGCGCAACAAGGACGAGATCCTGGCGCTCATCGACGACGCGTTGTTGGGCGAGGCGCTGTTGCCGTCGCTGCCGCGCGATTGGCAGCGGGCGCTCATGGAGATCGCGCGGCAGACGTACGCGATGTTCCTGCGTCATCCGTGGGCGTTGGTGGCGATGCGCGGCGCGCCGCCGGGGCCGAACGCCATGCGCCACTTCGAGCAGTGCTTGCAAGCGTTGGCGGCGACCGACCTGAGCGACAAGCAGAAGCTGACGCTGCTGGCGCTCGTCGACGACTTCGTGTTCGGGCATGCGCTGCGCGCGCCGGAGACGAACGGCGAGCTCGACCGCGAATTCGTGACGGCGATGTTGGCCACGGGCGAGCTGCCGCGGATCGCCGAGGCGTTCGCCAAGGGGCGCATCGAGCCCAGCGACACGCGGTTCGAGGAGGGATTGCGCGCCATCATCGAGGCTGCGCCGGTGAAGACGAAGACGACGGCGACGGCCGCGATCGGCAAGGCGCGGCGGATTCGCTAGAGGGCACGGTCGCTCTCATCGGCGACCTCTTGATCTTCGGCGACGACGGCCGAGTCTTGGTTCCGTGCGGCAACGATTCAAGGCCTCGCGGTCCTGACGAGCGCGGTCGTCGTGAGCCCCGGGCTTGGCGCGCGGCGGCCGAACGGCTTGCGCGCCGCGTCTCAGCCGTCGCCGAGTCGGTCGACCGCGCGTAAGCCCGGAAATAGCGCGGCATACAGCGCGACGATGACGCACGCCGCGACGCCGCCCGCGATCACCGACGGGACGGCGCCGAGCCAGGCCGCCGTCATCCCCGACTCGAGCGCGCCCAGCTCGCTCGACGCGCCGACGAAGACCATGTTGACCGCGCTGACGCGCCCGCGCATCTCGGGCGGCGTGACAATCTGCACGAGCGTGGAGCGGACGACCACGCTGACCATGTCGGCGGCGCCGACGACGACGAGCGCGATCAAGGAGAGCCAGAAGCTGCGCGAGGCGCCGAACGCGACCGTCGCCGCGCCGTACAACGCGACGCCGACCAGCATCGTGGCGCCCGCGCGTCGCTCGAGCGGGCGAAAGCCGATGACGACCGCCGCCGTCGCCGCGCCGACCGCCGGCGCGCTGCGCAAGAGGCCCAATCCCCACGGACCAACGTGGAGCACGTCGCGCGCGAAGATCGGCAACAAGGCGACGGCGCCGCCGAAGAGCACGGCGCAGAGGTCGAGCGAGATGGTGCCGAGCAGGATCTTGTTGCGCCAGACGTAGACGACGCCGGCGACGACGGTCGCGAACGACACCGGGCGCTGCTCCATGCGTCCCGTGCGCACCGCCATCGCCGCCGCCAGGACGAAGGCGACGAGGTAGGCGACCGCGCCGCTGACGTAGACGGCGCCGGCGCCGCGCCCGATGCTGTAAATCCAGCCACCCAGCGCCGGGCCGACGATGGCGCCGATCTCCCACAGCGACGAGCTCCAGGCGACGGTCCGCGCCAGCTGCGCCGGCGGCACGAGGTCGGGCAGCAGCGCCTGTTCCGCGGGCGCCAAGAACGCGCGGCCGATCGCGAAGCCGAACAGCATGGCGTAGAGCTGCCAGATGGCGGATCCGCTGCGCGTCGTCAGACACATCAGCGCGGCAATCAACGTCAGCGCTGCGCAACAGACCATGACCACCTTGCGGCGATCGAAGCGATCGGTCGCGTGCCCAGTCAGCAGTGACAGTCCGATCGCCGGGACGAACTGCACGAGCCCGACGAGGCCGAGGTCGAACGGTCGACCGGTGCGCTCGTAGACCTGCCAGCCGACGGCGACCGCAATCATCTGCTCGGCGACGGTCGTCAGCAGTCGCGCGCCCTGATAGAGCCGCACGTCTCGCGACAGAAACCGCGGCGTCGGCGCCGCCGCCATCGAGGTCGCGTCCAGCATGCCAATCAGCGTGACTGACGGTCAGTCAATCGTCAACGAGTTTGACTGACCGTCAGTCACATAATTTGACTGACCGTCAGTCATTACAAATGACTAGCAGTCACCAATATTGACTGACCGTCAGTCAATATTTGGAAAGTGCGACACCGTCGTTCATGATGCGCAGATGGCCAGCCCGAGACGATCAAACGCGGTGCATCGCGACGCCGCGGCGAACGAGGATGTACGCGCGCCCAAAGTGCGCAAAGACGAGGATGTACGCGCGCCCAAAGTGCGCAAGGAACGCGCGGAGCTCCGGCACGAAGCGTTGCTGGCGGCCGCGGCGCGCATCTTCATCGAGCACGGCATCGTCGCCACCAGCATCGATCAGATCGTCGAAGCGGCGGCGGTCGCCAAAGGCACGTTCTATCTGCATTTCGACTCGAAGGAGCAGCTGCTGGCGGCGCTGCAGCGGCGCTTCATCGATCGTTTTCGCGCCGATCTGCAGGCGGCGACCGATCTCCGACGTCGCGATGACTATCGCGGTCGTCTGCGGGCGTGGATCGCGACCGGCGTCGACGTCTATATCGATCGCGCGGCCGAGCATGACCTCGTGTTCCATCAGTTTCGCCCCGACGGGCCGCACGCGCCGCACGACAACGCGATCGTCGCGCAGCTCGCCGAGCTGCTCGCCGCCGGCGCGCGCGCTCGGGCTTGGTTGACGGCGACGCCGCGCATGACCGCGGTCATGCTCTTCGCGGCGCTGCACGGCGCGCTCGACGAAGCCGTCACCCCGCCGCCGCTCGCGTCGTCCACCGCGCAACAGCACGCGCAGCGCGCGACGACGGCGGCGCAGACGTCACGCTCGTCGAAAGCCACGCCGCGCAGAGCGCCGAAATCACCGTCGAGCGCGAAGTCCCAAGCCGCCGCCGGTGCGACGAAATCCCGCGTAACGGTCGACCGCGCGCAGCTCGTGCGCACTGTGCAAACATTCTTCCACCGCGCTCTCGGGCTCGGCTGAGCGCACTCACCGTCAGCGCGCTCCGCTTGCTTCGACCGAACGGAACGTTCCGCCCTGCCCTACCGCGACGCAAGATCGTTCAGCTGCGATTTACGCCGAAATGACGATCTGTTTACGCAGCGTCGCTTCCGCCAAATCCTCGACTCGACCAGCGGTCGAGACCGGGAGCGGTCGTACCCCCGTGCCGGTCGTGCCCGAATCGAACGCAACGACGTGGCGCTCTAAACGCACGCGTCTCGGTCGCGCGCCTGGTGCCGCGCACGTCGCGGCCAACACTCAAGCCCCGGCGATCGTCCGCTTGACCTTCCGCGCCCGCGGCTGCTTTTGCAGCCGTTCCAGATACGAGCACAAAAGATCAGCCGTCGTCGCCGTCCACCGCTCGAGGTCGGCCGTCGGCAGCGTCCGGTCGGTCACCTTCTCGGCAATGGCACCCAGCGACAGCGTGAAGAATTCGACGAGAAAATCGCGCTCCGCCGGCGTCCGCTTAGGCAGCGCCTCGACGAAGAACGCCAGCAAGCGCCGCTGATCGCGCTCGAAATGCGCCCGTGCCTCGACCGCGCCGCGAAAGACGGCGCTGGCGTCGTCGAGAGCCCGCCGCAGCTCGGCCTCCTCCAGCTCGCTCTGGAAGAACGCGAACACCGTCCGGCGCAGCCGCTCGACCGGCGGCACGCTGTGATCCGCGAGGACCCGCTGCAGCATCGCGAACGTGGTCTCCCACTCTTCGACCTGCAGCCGAAAGAGCAGCGCGCTCTTGTTCGGGAAGTACTGATAGAGCGAGCCGACGCTGATGCCCGCCTCCTCGGCGACGCGAATCGTCGTAAAGCGCGTGCCGCCTTCGCGCCGCAGCACGCGAATCGAGGCCTCGAGAATATCGACCACCATCTGCGCCGAACGCACCTGCTTCGGCTGCTTGCGCGACGACAGCTCGGGCTTTGCGCGACCGGCCATGCACGACATGCATAGCGAAACTCCCGCCCCCACTCAATGCGAATGATAATTCGCATACACCTTGCGACCACTTAGCGCCACGCACGGCGCGCCGGAGCTGGTCTCCAAAGTCGGAGGACTTCGGCATCCCGCTGCCGTCGTCGCCGCGGCTGCGCGCGTGGACGGCGACGTTCCTGGAAGCGCCGCGCGTCAAGGCGTCGATCGACGAAGCCGCCGTCGCCAGTCGCATGTCGCGGCGCTCGTTCACGCGCTACTTCGAGCGCGAGACCGGCCGCACGTTCTGGCAGTGGAAACGCCTCGTCCTCGTCCAGCACGCCATCGAGCGGCTCATCGACGGCCACGCCGTGGCCAGCGTCGGCTACGAGAACCCGAGCGCCTTCATCGCCATGTTCAAGGCCATGCGCGGCCTTTCGCTGCGCCGGTTCGTCGCCCGCGCCGCGTGAGCGACGGGCCGAGCCTCGGGAACGCTGCGCCATGACTTGTGGTGACGCTCGCGCGGTCTTACGCTCCTTGGGTTGATGTCGCCCCATCGCCCACGCACGTCGACGGCGCTCCGCGTCGCGGTCTTGGCCGCGGCCTGGGTCGCGCTTGGGCTGGGCGCGCCGGCGTGCGATGACAGCGTCGTCGGCCGCGGCGCCGGCCCCGACGGCGCCGTCCTCGGCGGCGACGCGCCACCGCAGTTCGTCGACGAAGACTTCGACGCGCTCTACCCCATCTTCCTGCAGCACAAGATCGGCCAAGGCCCGAAGGCGGCGTTGTGGTCGCAGCGCTATCATCGTCGCTGGGTGCGCTGGACCGGCCGTATCCGCTCGTTCTCCGCCAACGGCATCACCATCCGGCAATTGAAGGCCACCAGCACCTTCGACGTCTCGCTGTGGCTCAACAACAGCGAGCGCAAGACCGTCGCCGAGCAGTACAAAGTCGGCGATGTGGTCACCTACGTCGGCCGCCTCGACAGCTACGACGACGTCTGGCGCACGCTCTACCTCATCAACGGCTCGGTCCTGCAGCGCCAGTCGCCCGACGCCGGCACGTTCTGAGCTGCGGTCAGCCGGGTGCGACAAAGCGCCGCACGTCGATCGCCTAGCTGCTCGCGCGGTGATGACAGTCACCGCCACGGGCAATTTCCGTCGGGTTACAGTGCAGCCGCGTGTACGCCTTCGCAGCTACCCTTGCGGCTGTCGTCGGCATCGCTCGCGCCGCGTGACCTCGAGGCGCCTGCCGGGCGGTGAGCCGACTTTGACAGTGCCGTCGGATGTATGCGAAAATTTGAGCGCGCCGCAAGTGCGCTCGGAGCCGTAGATATGTTGCTCGTTCGTAGATTGGCTTATGTCGCTTCGCTTCTGCTCGTGCCCGCCTGTGGCCAGTCGCTCAACAAGGCGCCGCCGACCGTCACGGAAGACCTCGCCGGCACGACGCCGACGAATGCCCGCGACTTCGCGATGGTCGACGCCGCGCCCTCCGCGATCATCGACATGGCCGGCTTCAACCAGACGGGCGCACCGACGATCGTCATCACCTCGCCCGCTGCCGGCACCGAGGTTCACGGCGATACGTTAACGGTCACGGCGACGATCACCTCGCCGACGAACGCGTTCATCCAAGCCAGCTCGGTAGAAGTCACGGTCGCGCCGCCCGGTGGACTGGTCGCCTCTTCGCCCCTGACGTTGACGACGACCGCCAACGTCTACTCCGGCTCGGTCACGCTACCCGATATCGCCTCGGGAGCGCGGACGTTCACTGTCAGCGCCAGCGACGTCAATGGGCTGAAAGGCTCGGCGCAGGGGACGTTTGTGCATGACCACGGCCCCATCTTGACCTTCGTGGCGCCGAGCGGAACCATGCCGGTCAAAGGCACGTCGTCGATCACGGTCGAGATCGCGGTGGACGATTCGCTGCACCCCATCACTGACGTCAGCGCCGTCTCGGCGTGGATTCGGACCTTTGGCGACATCACGCTCACAGAGGTGCCCGGGCAGAGTCCATTCACCGTCGAGGCCACGGTCGATCTGAAGGCCTACCAAAATCCGGCGCTCGACGGAAATCAGCTCATCAGCGCCCAAGCCAAGAACTCGGCCAACACGATCGGTATGGCGACGCAGCCGCTCATCGTCGACAACTCCGGCCCTCTCATCGTGATCAACACGCCAAAATCGTCGACGACGACGTTCGTCAGCGGCGTCACGCCGATCTCGGCGACCATCACCGACATCAGCGGCGTCGATGCTTCGTCGGTCGTCGCCGTCTGGGGCGGCAATGATGCGTTGTCGGTGCAGCTGACGAATTCGGCGAGCGCGCCGACCGTGTTCACAGGCACCTATGACGTTCGAGCCCTCGGCACCACGTACGTCCATCCCACGCTCTCGGTGCGCGCCAACGATACGCTCGGCAATCAAGCCAACGTGACCGACACCTTCTACGTCGACAACACGCGCCCGTGGCTGACGATGGACAGCCGACTCAACGTTCGCATCGGCCAGTTCGATTCGACGGACCAGCTCGAGACCTGCTCGGCCTTGTTCACGCCCATCGGTAGCGACGTCTTGCCCGATGGCAGCACGGTTCAGCTCGCCGTCACGCTGCGCGCCCGCGTCGAAGATCACGGCAACACCGAGCCAGGCCTCAAAGACGAGGTTTTCTCAGGCATCAACGAAAGCACCGTCAGCATCTACGTCATTGAAGACGACGGCGCGACGCCGTTGGCGGTCGACACCGACGCCGACGGGGTTTGCGACGACGTCAATCCGCTGCTGGTGCCGACGACCGACACGGTCACGATGCCCGGCGAAGCCCTCGTCGTCGGAATGGTGCCGATCACGGGCAGCGGCACCGCCAACTTCGTGGACGAGAAGGGAGCACCGTTTGCGCCGCTCAACGGCGCCTGCGGCGAATACGGCACGCCCAACAACGCCACGCCGCCGCCGCCGCTGTGCACCAACGCGCCCCTGAACGTGAACATCGAGTCGATCACCGGCTTCGACGAGATCTTCACGCTTGGGCCGACCAACCTGCCCAACGTCGGTTGCGTCGGCGCGCAGCTCGACAGTCAGAACCGCAACCTGCGCGGACCGGTCTGCGTGATCACTCGCGCCGTGGACAACACCGGCAACATCAGCGTCAGCTACCCGCTACACCTGTGCATCAAAGATCCGGCCAATCCGACCAACTGCAACAGCTACACAGCGGTCACGACGCACTGCACTGGGGTGTGGAACAAGGTCACGCAGCAGCTCGGAACCGGCGGGTGCACGCTGCCAGGTGCCGGCGCGACATTCTCGAACGGCGAGGTCATCGAAACGCCGTAGAGCGGTCGTCCCCGAAGCCGCCCGCGCCGAGCGGGCGGCCGTTTCCCCGCTGCTACCGCTTATTTCCCCGACTTCTCCGACCGACCCGGCGCGTTCTTCCGCTTCATCTTCGGCGACTGCCCGCGCTCTTTGCACACGATGCGCACCGGCGTCCCGAACAAATCGAACTGCTCGCGCAGCTGATTCTGCAGATAACGCCGATACGAGAAGTGCACGCCGTCGGGATGATTGACCGACAGGATGAACGTCGGCGGCTTCGCCTGCGGCTGCTGGATGTAATACAGCTTCACCGGATGCCCACGATACAGCGACGGCGGATGCTTCTCGACGATGCCTTCGAACCAGCGATTGAGCTGCCCCGTCGTCACGCGCTTCGTGTACGCCGCGTACGCCGCCTGCACCGCGTCCAAGATGCGCTGCACGCCTTTGCCGGTCGTCGCCGACGCGAACACGACCTTGGCCCAGGGCACGAACTGCAGCTGCCGCTTCAAATCCTCGTGCAGCTTCTTCTGCTGGTCGGCGTCGATGAGATCGAGCTTGTTGAAGCAGATGACGAGCGCGCGCCCCGCTTCGTCGCACATGCCGGCGACCTTGGCGTCCTGCTCGGCCAAGCCGTCGGCGGCGTCGACGACGAGCACGCACACATCGCAGCGACCGACGGCCTTCTCGGCCATCGCCACCGCGATCTTCTCCATCGGCTCCGAGATCTTGCTGCGCCGCCGAATGCCCGCGGTATCGATGAGCACGTAGCGTCGCCCGCCGAGCTCGACCGGCGTATCCACCGGATCGCGCGTCGTGCCCGCCACCGAGTCGACGATGACGCGCTCCTCCCCGACGAAGCGATTGACCAGCGACGACTTGCCCGCGTTCGGTCGCCCGACGAGCGCCATGCGAATCGGCCGCGTCGCGTCGTCTTCCTCTTCCGGCTGATCGATGATGCGCGGCGCGTTCGGCAGCGCGGCGACGATGCCGTCGCACAGCTCGTTGACGCCGCGGCCATGCTGCCCCGAAATCGGAAACACCGCATCGGCGCCGAGCGCGTACAGCTCCTGCGCATCGGCCTCACGGCGCGCGCTGTCGACCTTGTTGGCCGCCCAAATGATCGGCTTGCCGGTCTTGCGCAGCGTCTTGATGGCGTCGCGATCCTGCGCCACGAGCCCGACTTGCGCGTCGATGACGAAGAGCACCAAGTCGGCTTCGCCGACGGCCTGCATCGCCTGCTGCAAGATGCCGCGCGCCAACGTCGCGTCGTTCGGCTTGGCCGCGCTCCAGTCGAGCCCGCCCGTGTCGACGACGCGGAAGAGCCGGCCGTCCCACTCGGCCTCGCCGTAGCGGCGATCGCGCGTCACGCCCGCCTCGTCCTCGACGATGGCGTCGTGGCCGCCGCACAACCGGTTGAATAGCGTCGACTTTCCGACGTTGGGCCGTCCGACGATGGCGACCAGCGGCCACGACTCGGACGCGCCCAGCTCATTGATGCGCGGGCTCATTCTTCTCCGTACCCCAATTCGCGTAGCGTGCGCGCGCTCTCGGTCCAGCCTTCGTCGACGCGTACGAACAGCTTGAGATGCACGGGAATGGCCAGCAGTTGCGAAATCTCGTGGCGCGCGCGCGAGCCGATCTCGCGCACCATGCGGCCGCCTTCGCCGACGATCATGCGCTTGTGCGCCTCTTTGTCGACGTGGATGGTGGCTTCGACCATCACGTCTTTGCCGCGCTCTTCCCAGGTGTCGATGCTGACGGCGCACGAATACGGCACCTCTTGGCGCGTCAACAAGAACACCTGCTCGCGGATGAACTCGGCGCCGATCCAGCGCTCGGCGCGATCGGTCAGCATCTCTTCCGGGAAGATCGCTTCGCCGATGGGCAGGAGCTTCGTCAGCTCGCCTTCGAGCCGTTCGACGTTGTCACCGTCTTTGGCCGAGATCGGAATGATCGCGCGCCACTCGTGCGCCGCCTGCAGCTTCTCCAGCACCGGCAAGAGCAGCGACTTATTGCGCAGCAAATCGACCTTGTTGATGACCAACACCGCCGGCTTCTTGGCGGCCTTGATCTCGTCGATGACATACTTCGTGGCGACGTCGATGCGGTAGCCTTCGGCCTCTTTGGCCGTCGGCGCCTCGACGATGGCGCAGATGCTGTCGACGTCGCCGAGCGCCTGCAGCGCCTCGCCGACCATGTACGAGTTGAGCTTCGTGCGGCCGCGTCCGCTCGGGCGATGCAGGCCGGGCGTGTCGACGAGCACGAGCTGCGCGCCCGCGAAGTTACGGACGCCGACGATGCGATTGCGCGTCGTCTGCGGGCGCGGCGTGGCGATGGCGATCTTCTCGCCGAGGATACGATTGAGCAGCGTCGACTTGCCGACGTTCGGCCGGCCGATGAGCGCGACGAAGCCCGCGCGGAATTCTTCGGGCGGCCGTTTTTTCACCATGGCGCGCCCTTCTACCACGCAATGACGTGAGTGACCATGGCCGCTTGTGGGTCTGTGGCCTAACCCATAAGATGGTGCGCGGAGGTGATTGGTGGCCGTAGCTGCGTTGGTCCTGGGCATCATCGGTATCGTTTTCAGCTGGTTTCCCGCCGTTATCGTCGGCGTTCCCTTGGCCATCATCGGCCTCATCCTGTCGATCGTCGCGCGCAAGAACGCCGTCGCCAACGGGCAGCCGACCGGCATGGCGACCGCCGGCCTCGTGGTCAGCATCATCGGCATCGCGTTCGCGACGGTGACCACGATCGCGTGCGTCTCCTGCTTCGCCAAGATGGACAAGAAGATGCAGGATCCGGCGTTCCGCGAGCAGCTGCGGCAGCAGCAAGAGGACTTCCGCAAGTCGCAGCAGCAGAGCGACCGCGAGTTCAACGACGCGTTCAAGAACGCCGTCGACCACACGCAGAAGCCGGGACCGGGCGCCACGACCGTGCCGGCGCCCGCGGCCAACGCCGGCGCCATGCCGGCGCCGCTCGGCGACGCGCCGCCCGCCAAGCCGGCGCCCGCGCTGCCGCCGAGCCAGCCGCAAAAATAGCCGCAAAAATAGCCGCATGCATCCCGAGCTCGCTCGCTTCACCGCATTCGGCGTCGAACGAGCGATCTATTCCTACGGAGTCTTCGTCCTCCTCGGCGTCGCCAGCGGTCTCACCATTGCCGTCTGGCGTGCCCGCGGCGAGCAGCTCCTGCGCTTCGACGTGCTCGCCGCCGGCCTCTTCGCGGTCGCCGGCGGCCTCGTCGGCGGCGTCCTCCTCTACATCGCGGTGCACGTGCCGCTCTTCGTCGCCGATCCGGGGCTGTTGTTGCAGCCGGGCCTCGTCTTTTACGGCGGGCTCATCGGCGGCGCCGGCGCGGCCGCGCTCTACTGTCGCGGCTACGCCGTGCCGTTGCCGCGCGTCGCCGACGCCGCCGCGCCCGGCCTGGCGTTCGGCCACGCGCTCGGCCGCGTCGGCTGCTTGCTCGGCGGTTGCTGCTACGGCCGCGTCGTCGCGCCGTCGTTCCCTCTCGCCGTCGAGCTCGCCGGCGCCACCCGCCATCCCGTGCAGCTCTACGAAGCGGCCGGCCTCCTCGTCATCGCCGCCGTGACCTCGCTCTTGCCGCGGCAACACAAGGGCGCCATCTTTACGGTGTATCTCGGCCTCTACGCCGTCTTGCGCCTGGCCACCGAGCGCTTTCGCGGGGACGACTTCGAACGCAGCGCCATCGTGCGCGGCTCGTCGACGTCGCAGCTCATCGCCGCCGTCATGCTCGTCGCTGCCGTCGCGCTCGTCTTTCACCTGTATCGGCCTTCGAATCGGAAAGGAGCGGCCTAAATGGACGAAGGGAATCCCTCGAGCTTCGGCAAGAGCCTCTACTTTGGTCACATTCCCGAGGCGCTGGTCGTGCCTTATCCGGCGATCGATCCCGATGAGCGCTCGAATCTCCAGCTCATCCTCGACTCGTTCAACAAGTTCGCCCACGCGCAGATCGACTCGCGCAAGATCGACGAGGACGGCAAGCTGCCTCGGGCCGTGCTCGACGGCATGAAGCAGCTCGGCCTGTTCGGCCTCGCCATTCCCGAGGAATACGGCGGTCTCGGCCTCAGCGTCACCGGCTATGCGCGCGCCATGCAGTCGATTGCCGCCGTCGACGGCTCGATCGCGGTCACCATCGGCGGCCATCAATCGATCGGCTGCAAAGGGCTCATCCTCTTCGGCAACGACGCGCAAAAGCAGAAGTACCTGCCGCGCTTGGCGACGGGCGAAATGGTGGCGGCGTTCGCGCTCACCGAGCCCGGCTCGGGCTCCGACGCGGCGTCGATCAAGACGCGCGCCGTCGTGCAGCCCGATGGCAGCTTCGTCTTGAACGGCAACAAGATTTGGATCACCAACGGCGGCATCGCCGACTTCTTCACCGTCTTCGCGCAGTGCGAGGTCGAGCGCGACGGCCAGAAGAAAGATCGCATCACCGCGTTCCTCGTCGAGCGCAGCTTCGGCGTCAAGAACGGCCCCGAAGAGCACAAGCTCGGCATCAAAGGCTCGTCGACGACCGCGCTCTACTTGGAGGACGTGCGCGTGCCCGCGGAGAACGTGCTCGGCGCGGTCGGCGGCGGCTTCAAAGTGGCGATGGGCATCCTCAACAACGGCCGCCTCGGCATCGGCTCGGGCTCGGTCGGCGCCGCGCAAACGGTCCTCAAGCTCGCGCTCGCGCACGCCACGACGCGCCGGCAATTCGGGCGCAACATCTCCGAATTCGGCCTCATCAAAGACAAGGTCGCGCGCATCATGATGGAGATTTACGCGGCCGAATCGATGGTCTACTTGACGACCGGCCTCATCGATCGCGGCATCGAGGACTACTCGGTCGAGAGCGCCTGCTGCAAGGTCTACGGCTCCGAGATGTTGTGGCGCGTCGTCAACGAATGCCTGCAGATCGCCGCCGGCATGGGCTACATGAAGGAATATCCGTTCGAGCGCCTGCTGCGCGACGCGCGCATCAACCTCATCTTCGAAGGCACCAACGAGATCCTGCGCTGCTTCATCGCGCTGTCAGGCATGCAAGGGCCGGGCGATCGCTTGGCGCAGCTGGCCGACGCCATCAAGTTCCCGCTCAAGGGCTACGGCCTCGTGGCCGACTTCTTCGTCGACAAGATCAAGACGCAATATTACGGCGGCGAGCGCCTCGAGCACATTCACCCGTCGCTGAAGAAAGAGGCGGTGATGTTCGAGGATTGGGTGCCGGAGCTGGCCAAGAACGTCGAGAAGGTGCTGCGCAAGCACGGCAAGAACATCTCCGAGATGCAGTACGTGCAGCAGCGCGTGGCCGACGTCGTCATCGATCTCTTCATGATGGTGGCGGTCATGTCGCGGGCGACGGCGGCGCTCAACGCGCACGGCCCGGCGGCCGAGCGCGAGGCCAAGCTGTGCCGCGCGATCTGCGGGCGCGCCGCCCATCGCATCAAGCAGAACATTCGCCGCTTCGACGACAACGACGACGAGCTGCTGCAAGAGCATCGCCAAGGACGCCTACGACGCCATGGCGCTACGACCACGACGTCGTCCTCGAAGACTAAGCAGCGCTAAGCGCTCGCGACGACGAAGTCGACGAACGCGCGCACCTTGGCCGGCGGCTGATGCCGCGACGGATAGTAGACGTAGAGCGGAAAGCGCTCGTCGGCCCACGCCGGAAACAGCTCGACGAGGCCGTGCTGGCCGAGCGCTTGAGCTCCAGCTCGAGCGGCTGCGCGATGCCGTGACCGGCGATGCACGCCGCCAGCTGCGTCGCGCTGTCGTTCACCGTCAGCCGGCCGTGGACCGCCACGCGCACGCGCTTCCTGCGCCTGGTGAAACTCCCATTCGAACGGCCGCCCCGTCGCTGGATTGCGAAAGAGGATGCACTCGTGGCTGCGCAAGCTCGCGCGGCTGTCGCGGAGTCCCGTGCCGCTCTGAGTATATGCCGCGAGGCGCAGGTCATGACGCGCGTCTCCAAGAGCTTGCGCATGATGAGCGTCGACGGCAGCGGCTCGCCGAAGCGAATGGCCGCGTCGAGCCCATCGGCCACGAGATCTCCCGGCTGCTCGCGCACCACCAGCTCCAGCGACAGCGCCGGATAGCGCGCCAAGAACGCCGCCGCGCGCGGTCCCATGAGCACGCGCGCGCCGAGCGCGTCGATGGCCACACGCAGCGTGCCTTTGGGCGTCGTCGAGGCGTCGGCGGCCTCGGCAGCAGCGTCGGCGAGGCCGGCCAAGAGTGGTCCGACCTTTTCGTAGAAGGCGCGCCCGTCCTCGGTCAACGTCACGGCGCGCGCGCTCCGCTGCAACAGGCGCACGCCCACTTCGGCCTCGAGGCGCGCGATGGCGCGGCTGACGCCCGACTGCGTGAGGCCGAGCGCCTCGGCCGCGCGCACGAAGGTCCCCGCCTCGACGACAGCGACGAGGACGCCGACTCCGTTGAGGATGCGCGTGTCGAAGGCCATGGCGCCGTCCGGCAACGTCGCACGCCGTGACCCCCAGCTCAAGCAGCGACGGCAGTTGCGTGCGCGGCCGTACGACCGTATAAGCAGCGTCCATGGCCGCCGGACGTTTTGCACGCGCGTTTTTCTTCCTGCTCGACGGCGCGCGCACCGATATCTTCGAAGAGCAGCTCGCCCGCGGCGATCTGCCCAACATCGCGCGCTACATGGTCGAGCCCGGCGGCTATCGCCCGGCCACGACCGTGTTTCCATCGGTCACCGGCGTCGCGTACATCCCGTATTTGACCGGCATGTTCCCCGGCCGCGCCAACATCCCCGGCTATCGCTGGTTCGATCGCGATCGTTATCAAAAGCGCCCGCTGTCGATGATGCGCTTCCGCAACTACCACGGCCTCGGCTCCTACTTGATGGACCGCGATCTGGCGAAGTCGGCGGTGACGCTCTTCGAGCTGCTCAAGCCGTCGTCGAACATCTTCAGCGGCATCTCGCGCGGCACCGGCTTTCGCCGCAACGCCGCCTACTTCCGTCGCGTCCCCGCCGCGCTCAAGTTCTTCCGCACCGGCGACTGGGACGAGATCGACGAAGCCGGCGAGCGCTTCTTGTTGCGCGCCGCCAACCGCAAGCGCGAAGTCTTCACCTTCCACACCACCTACTCCATCGACGAGTATTCGCACCATCACGGCCCATTCTCCGACCGCGCCCGCGCTCGCTACGGCGAGTTCGATCGCGTCTTCGGCCGGCTCGTGTCCAGCTTGCGCGCGAGCGGTCAGCTCGAGTCGTCGCTGCTCATGCTCGGCGCCGATCACGGCCACACCGAGGTCAAGGCGCACTTCGACCTCGAGGGCTTCTTCGAGCGCCGCGGCTTTCGTACACTGTACTATCCGAAGCAGGTCAGCCGCTGGCTCGGCGCCGACGCCGCCGTCATGGTCGCCGGCAACGGCGTCGGCCACGTCTACCTGCGCGGCCCCGACAAGTGGACCGCGCGCCCCGCCGCCGACGAGCACTTGGCGCGCCACCCGTCGATGATGGACGACCTGCTCGCCAACGACGCCATCGACCACATCGTCTACCGCGGCCAAGACGGCGTCGAAGTGCGGTCACGACGAGGCCGCGCCAGCATCAAGCTCGAGGACGGCAACGTCCGCTATCGCGTCGACGGCAACGATCCCTTCGGCTACGGCCCGCTGCCGGAGACGATGTCGCGCGCCGAAATCCTCACGCGCACCGCCGACAGCGACTATCCCGACGCGCCGCTGCAGGTGGCGCAGCTGTTCGACTCGCCGCGCGCCGGCGACTTCGTCATCTCGGCCGCGCCCGGCTTCGACTTGCGCGCCGGCCACGCCGAGCGCGTCGAGATGCGCTCCTGCCACGGCTCCTTGCACCGCGAGCACATGCGGGTCCCGTTCTGCGTCAACGCGCCGACGGTGGCGCGCACGCCGCGCTCGGTCGACGCCTTCCCGACCATCCTCGAGCTGCTCGGCAGGCCCACGCCCGACGGCATCGACGGCCGCACGCTCCTCGCGTAATCGTCACTCGCCGTAAGCGTTCAGCGCGCCAGCCAGGACGCGAGCCCGACGGCCAGCGCCGAGGCGAGCGTGCCGGCCAGCGCCGTCGTCAGGAGCAGTTGCAGGGTCGCGCGGTGCATCATCATCGACTTCATGTTGTCGAGGAGACGGACAGCCGCCCACGTTGTCGCAGCCTGCGCGACCGCCGAACGCACGATTTCGTGATTTTTTGCGCTGGCGCTTGAAGAGACTAGCGAGAGCGCGCCATCCCTCGTACGCGATCGCGACGGGAATGAGCGCGTAGAGGCGGTTACTTCTTGGCGGGAGCAGCCGGCGCCGGCGCGGCCGGCGGCGGCGTCGCGCCCGGGATCGGCGCCGAGATGTCCAGCTTGGGCTTGGCGTCCGCGCCCGCGGCCGTCAACACCGCTTCGGCGCCGCGCGAGTCGGCCATCTTCACCATGCCCGTCGGCACGGCCTTGTCGCTCATCCAGACGTCGATGGTCGTGCCCTGCGGCGTGTTGGCGTCGGTCGGCAGCTGCTTCTGGTAGTGCTTGCACGAGTAGCTGCCCACGGCCGTCTTGATCTGCTCGGTGCCGATGAGCTTGCCGAAGACATCGCCCTTCTTGATGCCGCCCTGCGACAGCTGCGCCGCCGGCATGTCCTGCGCGTTGGAGCCGATCTGCATGCGCGCCTTGACCAGCTTCCACGTGTCGGCGCCTTCGGGCTCGTAGGCCATGTGCAGCAGCACCGGGCCCATCGGCGTCACCGAATCGATCTCGTACGCCGCCGACTTGTCGCTCTTGGCGACGAGCGCGTACTTCATCTTGATCGTCTGCGGCTGGCCTTTGGCCGTCATCGTATATTCCGACCACTGCCCGGCCTTGCTCTTGGCCAGCGCGTCGTAGGAGATGGGATTTTGCTGCTGGGCGCCGGCGACGCCGGCAAAACAGGTCACGGCAAGGAAGGCAAGCAGTGTACGCATCATCGGCTCCTTAACTTGGCGCCGTGTATAGCACGTACGCTACTCGAGCGATTCTTCTTTGCGCCGCTTGGCTTCACGCAGCTCGTCGGCCACCGGACCCGACCCGATCGTCGCCGCCGCCTTGTCGAGCAGCGCGATATCCTCCTCGGTCCGCGTGCGCAACGCATCGTGCGCGCCCTTGAAGTGCTCGAAGAAGTCGACCAGCTGATCGCCTTTGCGCAGGTTGTAGACGATGCCCAGCTTGCCGTCGCGCATCTTGTCGAGGTGGTTCGTGATCTTGTAGAGCGGACCGGCCACTTTGTGCGTCAGCATGATGCCGTAGACGGCCATCACGATCGACAGCACGAAGCCGAACGCGATCAGGATGAGCATGAGGATGCGATCGCTATGCGCGAACTGGCGGGCCAGCTCTTGCGCCAGCTGATTGTCGGGATCCATGGCCTGCACGGAGACGAGCCGCGACGCTTCACGCGCCTTGGACATCACGAAATAGCCGAGCCCGCCCGTCAAAATCGCCGCCAGCAAGACGATGACCGCCGTGAACCGCAGCTGATATTGCGAGTTCAAGAGGTAGTTGCGGAGGCTGCGTTTATAGCCCTGAGGCATTGACCGCTCCTTATTCCTGCGTCCGTAAGAACTTGCCCACGTCGTCGCGCACCGCCTCCGCCGCCGCGCCCAGACAGTCGCGCTTGCCGCTGTCCGCTTCCGACGGCCCCGAGCCGGCCGTCAGTGACGCGCCCTCTTGCGTGATCATCTTGATCGACTTGTCGGGGAAGGTGGCGACGACGGCCTTGAGCCCGCAGTCGATCTGCTGACCGCCGGCCGCCGGCGTGGCTGCGAGCTGCTGGATGTTGACGTCGATCATGAAGCCGGTCAGATGACGCGACGACAGCGCCGCCTTCGACGGCGCACCGCCGGCGACGGTCAACGTCACCGTCGACAGCTTCTGCAGCTCACGTTGCAGCGCCTCTTTGACCATGCGCGCCGCCTGCGGATCGGCGCGACCCAAGATGTCGATGGCGACGTAAAAACGCGCGCCCGCACGCGGCTCGGGCGTCGTCGCCGGTCCGCCGCCGCCCGCGCCGGCGATGAGCTCGAGCGCCTTCTTCGCCTGCGTCTTGACGAAGTCGGAGCTGTCGTTCGTCGCCGACTGCATGAGCGCGTTGGCGGCCGATTTGTCGTTCATGCGCCCGAGCGACGTCGCGGCCACGCCGCGCACCGTCTCGTTCTCGTCGTGCAGCGCCTGAATCAAGGCCGGCACGGCGCGCTTGTCGTTGAGCTTGCCGAGCACGAGCGCCGCCTGAACGCGGACTTTGTACGACGGGTCCTGCATGAGCGCGCGGGTCAGATCGTCGACCTTGTCCGCGTGCGCCGGCGACGACCACGCGAGCGTCAACGCCGACAAGAGCGCCACCAATGCCAGCCGAGATGAGCGGGTCCACATGACGCCGCTTTCGATTTTACATCAGCTGCGTTACTTATTTCCAGTCGGGATCTTCAGCGTACTTCTGCGCGAGCTCGACATAGTTGCTCGCCGAGGCCTCCAGCCACTGCAATTCCTCGTCGGTGAGCGGCCGTTTCGGGCGCGCCGGCGAGCCGACCGCCAGGTGGCCGGGCGGAATCTTCGTCCCCGGCGTCACCAGCGCGCCGGCGCCGACGATGCAGCGCTCGCCGATGACCGCTTGGTCGAGGATGACGGCGCCCATGCCGATGATGCACGAGTCGCCGACGGTACAGCCGTGCAGCGTGACCGAGTGGCCGATGGTGACCTTGTTGCCCACCTGCGTCGCGTGCTGGCCGTGGGTGACGTGGATGACGGCGTTGTCCTGGATCGACGTGTCGGCGCCGATGCGGATGTGGAAGACGTCGCCGCGCAAGACCGCGCCGAACCACACGCTCGAGCGCGCGCCGATGCTGACGTCGCCGATGACGGTGGCGTTGTCGGCGATGAACGCCGTCGGATCGACCGCCGGTCGCTTGCCATCAAAGCCGCGGACGAGGCCGCGATGCAGCTTGCTCATGCTCTCGTATTAACGCGGAGGATGAGGCGATGGTAGCCGTAAAATGCAGCGGCGCCGAGGCTACTGCCGACGAGATCGGCGGTCATGTCGCCGACGTCGTTGCCGGAGCGGCCGGGGACGAACGTCTGGTGGTACTCGTCAGCGACGCCGAACGCGAAGGCGAGCGCGATCGCGAGCCACCAGCGCCGCAGACCGAGCGCGTTCGTCACGAGAAACGCCAGGCCCGCGTACTCGATGGCGTGCAGCACTTTGTCGTAGCGCATGAACCACCAGCGCGGCAGCTGATGGCCGGTCTTCGACGAGAGGTAAAAGATGAGCGCGGCGTAAGGAAGGACGAGAAGCCAGCGCTTCACATCTTCCACTTGCCGAAGTCTTCGTCGGCCAAGTGCTCGAGGATGCCCGGCGAAGGAATGGCGTCGATGAGCGCCTGCGTCAGGCCCTCGTCGCTGTTGCGGCTGGCGGCGCGCTTGTCGACCTTGCGCGCGCCGTCGATGACCTTGCGCGCGACACAGATGCGCGCGCCGGTGCGCAAGGCCAGCGCCAGCGCGTCCGACGGCCGCGCGTCGACGCGAATCTCTTTGCCGCCCGGCGCCACGAGGAAGATGGTCGCGTAGAAGACATCATCACGGAAATCGTGCACTTCGATGCGATCGACGGTGGCGCCGATCTCGCCGATGATGTTCTTCATGAGGTCGTGCGCCATCGGCCGCTCGAGCGCGATCGACTCGAGCTGCGCCGCGATCGCGCTCGCTTCGCCGATGCCGATCCAGATCGGCAGCGCCTCGGTGCCGCTGGCGACGTCCTTCAAAATGACGATGGGGATGTTGCTGAGTGGATCGATCGTGAGCTGACTGACCTTCATGTCGAGCATGCTGCGTCGTCGACGGGCGGCGCCGTTGCTGCCGTTGCCGGGCAGCGGGCTCACGCGCGCACCGCCGACACGCTGGCCGCGCTCACGCTTGCACCAGCGGCAGCCGATGCGCCGACTGCGCGTGCTCGCCGATGAGCGTATGCGTGCGCATGCCGGTGATCGTCACCGGCACGAGCCGGCCGACGAGCGACGGCGGCCCGGCAAAGTTGACCATCTCGTTGCCGGTCGTGCGTCCGCACAGCTGCCCCGGATGTCGCGCCGAATCGCCCTCAACCAACACGTCAGCTCGCCTCCCCACCCAGCGCGCGAGCCGACGCGCCGAGATTTCCTTTTGCAGCGACTGCACCTGCTGCAGCCGCTCCGCTTTGACCGCCGCCGGCACATTGTCGCGCAACGCCAACTTCAGCGCCGGCGTGTCCGGTCGCTCCGAATACTCGAACGAGTAGATGCTGTCGTATTGAACCGTCTCCAAAAGCGAGATCGTTTCCGCGAAATCAGAATCGGTTTCCCCCGGATATCCGACGATGATGTCCGTCGAGAGCGAGATATCGGGGCACACCGAGCGCACGTATTCGATCTGCTGCAAATACTGCTCGCGGGTATAGTCGCGCACCATCCGCTTGAGCGTCCGCGAGCTGCCCGCCTGCACCGGCAAGTGCAGGAAATGCGCGAGCCGCGGCAGATCGCGGAAGGCATCGGCCACGCGCGTCGTGAAGTCGTGCGGATGCGACGTCGTGTAGCGCACCCGCAAAAGGCCCGGAACCGCGTCGACGCGCGCCAACAGCTCGGCGAAATCGTCTCGATCGTCGCCGGCCCCGCGCGGATTGTCGGCGCCGACGCCGTGATACGAGTTCACGTTCTGCCCGATGAGCGTCACTTCGCGCGCACCGGCGGCGACGAAGCGCGCCACCTCGTCGACGACCTCGCGCCACGGCCGCGACACTTCGCGCCCACGCGTGGCCGGCACGACGCAGAAGGCGCAGTGGTTGTCGCAGCCCTTCTGAATCGTCACCAGCGCCGTCACCGGCGTCGCCGAAGCTTTCGGCTCGGCGTGAAGAAAACGATAGTCCTCGACGTCGATGACGGAGGTGGCCGCGAAACGCCGACCGAGCTCTTTGCGCCGCCCGATGAGCTCCGGCAGCGCCGCGATCTGGTCGGGCCCGAAGGTGAAATCGGCGACCGGAATGCGCTTCAAGAGCTTGTCGCCCTCTTGCTGCGCCACGCAGCCGCCGATGGCCACGACCATGTCGGGCTTGAGCTGCTTCAGCTCTTTGTAACGACCGGCCGCGCTCGCGACTTTCGCCTCCGCCTTCTCGCGCACCGAGCAGGTGTTGATGACGATGAGATCGGCCTCATCGGCGCTGGCGGCCGCGTCGTAGCCCGAATGCGCCAAAACTTCACGCATGCGGTCGACGTCGTAGTCGTTCATTTGGCAGCCGTAGTTCTGGACGAACAGGCGGCGCCGCGGTGCTGGAGGCTCGGGATCCATGCGTACTTACGAATTGAGGGTAGCCGCGGCTTTCTCGTCGGTCAAGCGAGCCCACGTCGATTTAGTCAGACGCAATGACACCCATTACAACACTAGGCTATCTACTATTTTGGCCAGCTGCGCGAGGTTACCCACCGTCTCCACGCGACTGCAGAAGGGCTCGTAGTCGCGCATGGCCGAGTCGCCGAACGCCCAAGCCGCCGGCGGCTCCGGATTGAGCCACAAGACGCGACGCGCCCGCTCGTGGATGGCGCCGAGCGCCCACGCTTCGGCCGGGTTGTAGTTGTTGCGCGCGTCGCCGATGACGATGACGGTGGTCTTCGAAGTCACCGCGTCCAAGTAGCGCCGCTCGAACATGGCGAAGGCGCGCCCGAAGTTGGAGTTGGCGTAGACGTTGACGATGCCGCCCGAATAGGCGAGGTCGACGGCGCGCTGGATCTCGTTCTCCTTGAACAGCTTCGTGCACTCGGCGAGGTCGGACACGAAGACGAACGAGCGCACTTTGGCGAACAGCTCCTGCAGCGTGTAGGCGAGCTGCAGCATGAAGCGCGACACGTGCCGCACCGAATCCGAAATGTCGCACAAGACCACGAGGCGCGGCTTGTCGATGCGCCGGCGTTTGTGCACGAGCTTGAACGGAATGCCGCCGGTGCCGAACGCGCGCCTGAGCGTGCGACCGGCGTCGAGCCGACCGCGCCGGCCGAGCCGCGGCCGCAGCGACGCCTGCTGCTTGAGGCGCTTGCCGAGCCGCGTGACCTCGTCGCGCAGCCGCATCAGCTCCTCTTCGTTCATGGCGCCGAACGGCTTGTAGGCGAGGATCTGCTGCTTCATCTGTGCCGCGTAGTCGACGTTGCGGCGCTCGAACTCGTCCGCCACGTGCCGGCGCAGCGACGAGCGCACGCGCTGCAGCTCGGCCGCGGCCACGCGCGCCATCAGCTCGGCGCGCTCGGACCCGAGCTTGCGATCGAGCCGGCCGAAGAGCGCGTCCAGCTCCTGCTTGGCGCCCGTCGGATTGAGCTGCTCGAGCAGCTGCTGCGTGAAGAAGCCGATCTGCATCGGGCTCTGCAGCCGCGACAGATCGAGCCGCACGCCGGCCAGACGCATCAGCGCTTCCACTTGCGTCCGCCGCAGCCCGAGTCCCATGCGCGCCAGCGGCGACAGGCGCGCCGCTTCGTCCGACAGCATGGCGATCAAGTGCTCGATCTCGTCGTCGCTGAGCCCCTCTTTGCGCAGCGTCTCGACGAGCGGCGGAGCGTCGCCCGACGTGCGATCCCAGTCGCCGCGACGCCGGAAATAGAGCGTGAACAGCTCGTCGAACAGCTCGGCGTCGGCTTTGCGTTTGACGAGCGTCGCCTCCAGCGCGCCGCGCAGCGACTCCGGCTCGTCGACGCCGACCAGCCGCGCGGCGGTCACGCTGTCGAGCACCTCGGCCGTCGACACGCGCAGCCCGTTGGCGCGACAGAGCGTCGTGAACTCGAGCAGGCGATCGAGCATGCGCTAGTTCGCTTTGAGCGCGCTGGCGACGGCGGCGTCGAGCGCGTCGGTGTCGGCGACCGCCACTTCGCGCACGACGCCCTTCTTGTCGATGACGACCATCGTCGGCAGCGCGAACACTTGATACGCCGTCGACACTTTCTCGTCGGTGTCGGCGGCCAGCGGATAGCTCACGTGAAAGCGCCCCGCCGCTGCGCCGACGACGTCCGCCTCTTCGTGTGACACGCCGAGCACGGTCACGCCCTTGTCCTTGAGCCGCTGATGCATGGCCTCGATATGCGGCATCGCCTCGACGCAGGGCCCGCACCAGGTCGCGAAAAAGTCGATGACCACGACGCGCCCCTTCAACGTCGAGATGCGCGGCAGCTTGGCGCCCGTCTGCACCGCCGGCAAGAAGTCGGGCGCCGGCCGATTCAAGATCGAGTCGCGCTGCATCTTCTCGCGATCGGGCCGCGCCGCGTACACGAGCTCGATGTTGCGCGTGTGCCCTTTGTCGTCGACGAGCTTGAGCTTCGCGTGATGCCCGATGCCGCCTTGCAGCACCGTCTGGATGACCTCTTGCGGCGACGACGTCATCAGCCCATCGATGGCCACCACCTCGTCACCTGCGTGAATCCCCGCGCGATCGCCCGGCGATTGCGGAATGACCGAATTGACCTTGGCGCCGCCGAACTTACCGTCCGAGCCGAGCGCGAGGCCGATCCACGGCGACTCGGCGTGCGCCACCGCGCCGAGCAGAGCCACCATGACAAACGCGAGCTTGTTCATTCGTATCCCGATCGTGCGAACCGAGCGCACCGGTAGTGGATGGTGCCCGCGCCGTGCCCACTCGGCAAGCGAGGCCCCACCTGAACGCCTTGTTAACTACAAATTACGGCTAGTTGCGCCAAGCGCTAGATGACGAATTGCAAATCCTTCATATCCCGACATGTAGGATATTTGACTTCATTTGGCTACCGATTATGATTTCCATATGTTGCTGACGAGGGATTGGATGAACAAGCGCGCGGCACTCCGCTTCGAGAAAGTGTTCCCGGTGATTCTGTCGACTGAACAGTTCGGCGAGTGCAACGCGATGGCGCGCAATGTCTCCGCCGGCGGCATCCTGATCGAGATCTCGGAGCCGATGCCGCTCGGCACCAGCGTGCGCGTGCACTTCATGATGCAGGACTCATCGGCGACGATCATCGCGCGCGGCGAGGTCAAGAATCACTACTTCTTGAACTTCAATGATGCCGGCGGTCAGCGCTCGCTCACCGGCATGGCGATCAAGTTCAAGGAGTTCGAGGCCGACTCGCAGGAGATGCTCGGCCTCGGCCTCACCCGCATGCGCGTCCTGCACTAGCCGGCACTCGCCGCGCTCGTCGACAAGGCGACGGCTGTCGCGCGCCGTCGCCGTTGTTGCACCCATTCTCCGTCGCTGCTACACCCGGTGGCGATGCTCGCGCCGCTTCTGTTCCTGTCGCTGGCGGTCGCCACCGAGGCGCCCGCGCTCAGCGATGCCCAGCTCGATCAGCTGTGCGCCCCGATTCATGCCGGCGACGGGCCGCAGCAGCTGGCGGCGGCGCAAAAAGTAGCCGCGCTCGGTCCCGACGCGTACGCGGCGCTGGTCAAGCGGCTCGGCACGCCGCCGAAGACGAGCATCGTCCACTTTCGCAAGCTGTTCCTGTCGATGTGGGCCCAAGTTCCCAACTGGAAGAGCGGCGATCCGATGTGGATTCGCGCGCCCGAGCCGCGCTGGACGCCGCCGCCGCGCGTCAAAGGCGAGCCGCGCGCCAAGCGTCCGCCGCCGCACGACCCCGAGACGCTCGATTGGCTGACGGCGCTGGCGACGGCCGATCTCGACGCGGCCGCGAAGATCGACGAGGACGCGTTCATTCCGCCGCCGCCGTTGCCGCCGGGACAAAAGAAGAAGCCGGTCGTGCCCGTCGATCCGACGCTCGTGCCGGCCGCGCCGCCGCCACCGACGACCGCCGAGCTGGCGACGGCGCGCGCCGAGGCGATGGAGATCGTGGCCATCATGCGCGCCATCTCCAACACGCGGCGCCTCGATGCCGTCGAGCCGCTGTTCAACCTCGCGTTTCAGCTCGACGGCGTCTTTCGCGACGAGTGCGGGCGGCAGATTCGCGCGATGGATTCGTTCGCGGTGCCCGAGCTCGTGCGGTTGATGCATCGCGACGACACGAAGCAGCAGCGCTTCGCCAAGCAGCGTCGTTATGCCAGCTATCAGCTCGATCGTATGGATCGCGCGCGGCCGTCCAAGGCGATCGCGACCGCGCCCGACGATCGCGTCAAAGCCGAGATCATTCACGCGTACGGCGAGACGCGCGCGCTCGATGCCGTCGAGTCGGTGTTGAATCAGGTCGACTCGCCGGCGCATCGCGTGCGTCGCGAGGCGCGCTGGACGTGGCTGCGCTATGTGACCGGCAAAGCGCCGCCGCCGGCGCCGAAGCGCAAGCGCAAACTGCAGGGCGGACACACCGAATCCGAAGAGAAGCCCGATTATCTGACCTATCGCGAGATCGCGCTCTTGGCGCTGCAGAAGCAGCTGCAGGCGATCAACGACGCGCCGCCCGATCCGAACGCGACCGCCAAGCAGCTGACCGACGAGCTGTTCAACTACTACGACGAGAAGCACGCGGCCGAGTGGAACGAGCTCTTCGAAGGCGCGCACGCCAAAGAGACGCGCGGCGACTTGAAGGGCGCGACCGACGATTACGGCTGGATCCTGGCGCACGATCCTGGTTACACGCGGCGGGCCGAGATGGCGCCGGCGTTCGCGCGCTACGCCGACAGCTTGCGCGACCAAGGCGACGTCGGCCGCGCGCTCGGCTATTGGCGGCAGGCGATCGATCTGGCGCCCAATGGCCCCGACGCGCGTTACGCGGCGGCGCGCGTGGCGTTGTACGACGGGCAGGAAGCGGTCGCGCATGGCCATCCCGACGTGGGCGCGTTCCGGCGCGCGTTGGCGCTCGATCCGTCGTTGGACGAGGCGCGCCGCGGGCTCGGTCGCGCCGAGGCGCTGCATGCGCGCCGGCGCTGGCTGCAGCTCGGCACAGCCTTCGCCGCGGCGCTGGCGCTCGGCCTCCTCTTGTGGCTGCTGTGGCGCAAGACGGCGCCGCCGGGCCCGACCGCCGCGACGTAAGCACACGTCGCTCGACGGCGCTCGAACGAACCGTTACGACCGCTAGGCGCTACGGGTTGTCGTCGGGAGGCGGCGGAGTCGGCAGGTGCGGCAAGCTCACGGCGCCATGCGACGCCGGCTTCGACGTGTGATGCGACGAATGCTTCGGCTCGGGCTTGGCCGACTTGTCGGTCGCGGCGACGGCGGGCGGAGTCGGCGTCGCCGGCGTCAGCGGCGTCGCTTTCGGCGCATCCGCGCCCACGGACGGCACGGCAATCTCGGTCGGCTTCGGCGCCTTGGCCGGCTTGGCCGCGACGCCCGATGTCGCCGCAGGCGCAGGCGTTGCCGGTGCGGCCGGCGCGGCCTTTTGCGCCTCGCTCTCACCGCCGTTGCGCGTGGCGAAGAACCAGAAGCCCAACGCGACCGCGACGACGAGCAGCACGACGACGACCGTCGAGCCACCGCCGCGACCGCCGCCGCCGCCGCGCGTGCGCCGCTGATCTTCGTAGCTGCCCAGCGACGGCGACGATAGATCGCCCATCACCAACGGCGGCTCGCCGCCACCGCGCTGATCTTTTTGCCCCGGGTCGGTGCCGCGCACTTGCAGCATCGGCACCGTGGGGTCGGTCACTTCGATCGGCAGCGACTCGGCCGCTTCGCGCGTCTTGTCGCGCAGGCCGGGAAACAGCCCGTCGAGGTAAGCCGCCACGTCGTGCGCCGAGCAGCGAATCCCCGAGCCGAGCAGGAACTCCTCGAGCGCCTCGTGCATGTCGCGCGCAGTCCGGAAGCGCTCCGACGGCGTCTTCGACATCGCCTGGCGCACGATATCGGTCAGCCCCGCCGGATAGCCATCGACATAGACCGACGGCGGCTTCGGAATCGTCTGCAGAATCTTGAGCGACAGATCGGCCGGCCCTTCGCCGTCGAACGGCTTGTGCCCGGTGGTCAATTCGTAGAGCACGGTGCCGAGCGAGAAGATGTCGCTGCGCGAGTCGAGCGTGTCGCCTTGGACCTGCTCGGGGCTCATGTACGGGATCTTGCCCTTGATGACGCCGACCTCGGTGCGACCCTTCTTGGCGACGGCTTTGGCGATGCCGAAGTCGAGGATCTTGGCCACGCCGTCGAAGCTGACGATGACGTTGGACGGCGTCACGTCGCGATGGACGAGGCCGAGCGCCGCGCCGCGCCCGTCGGTGGCGCGATGGGCGTGCTCGAGGCCTTCGGCGACGTTGGAGACGATGCGCACGGCGACCGCCAGCGGCATGCGTCCACCGCGCGCCGTCTCGGCCTCTTCGATCTGCTGCAGATCGACGCCGTGGACGTGCTCCATCGCCAAGAAGTAATCGCCCTCGGTGACCGAGCCGAGATCGTAGATCTGCACGATATTCGGATGCGACAGCCGCGCCGCGATGCGTGCCTCGTCGAGGAACATGCTGACGAACTGCTGATCGGCGGCCAGCGCCGGCAAAATGCGCTTGATGACGCATTCCTTCTCGAAGCCGGCCGGGCCGCTTTGACGCGCCAGATAGACCTCGGCCATGCCACCGATCGCCAATTGACGCAGCAGCAGATATTTGCCGAAAGGGCGCGGGTAGCGGTTCGTTTCGTGCACGGCCCGCAAAGTCTAATCCGGCGGCCGGAGCGTCACAAGGTTTCAACGTGGGATCTTTTGCGCCGAAGGCCTCGCGAGATCGCGCGTCTGGCCATGTCGGAAGTGGGCTCGCTGACGCTATTTTCACGCCCGTCACGCGATCGTGATCGAAGTTGCCTCGACCGTCGCTGACAGGCACACTCGAGGTATGCGCAAGTGGTTGCTCGCGATCGTATTTTGCGGCTGCGCAACGGCGTCGCCCGCGCAAAAGGGCGTCGAGCCGGCCGCCGGCGACCCGCCGCCGGCGAGCGAAGCGGCGCCGGCTCCGGTCGCCGCTGCGACGACGGTGCCGCTGCCCGATCATACGATCGGCCGGCGCGAGATCGACGCCGTGCTCGCGCAGTCGCCGGGCTATTTCCTGCAGCACGTCGAGACCAAGGCGCAATTCCGCGGCGGCCACTTTCACGGCTGGCGCTTGATCGCGTTCTTCCCCGGTGACAACCGCTTCTCCGGCGTCGATTTGCAGGCCGGCGACGTCGTGACCAGCGTCAACGGCAAGCCCATCGAGCAGCCCGATCAGTTCATGGCCGTGTGGACCGCGCTGCGTTCGTCGAGCGAGCTCACCGTCGACGTCGAGCGCGATGGCACGCCGCGTACGCTGCGCTGGCAAATCAGCGAAAAGTAGCTTACGGTCGAGGCATGATTCCGTACGAGGAGCTGGTCGCGGCGCTCGATGGCTACGTCGCCCGCGGTCGCGCGCCGCTGGCGCAGTCGGAGCGCGCCGCACCCATCGCGATCGGAGCCGCGCCCGCCGGTCGCGCGCCGGCCGCGCCGCCGTCGCGGCCGCAAGCGCCGATTGTCGCGCATTCGGAAGAGGTCGATCTCGGTCATTATGACGAGGCCCACGATCCCGATTTGCCGGCGCTCGGCGGTCAACACGAAGAGGACTCGACCCACGTCGGCGCCATGCCGCTGACGTCGCCGCCGCGCCATCACGAGGAGCACGGCGACGAGATCGACATCGGCGACGTCCTCGCCGACGACGAAGTCTGATTGTCGGCGCCACTTTCCTTACAGGCCGGGCAGGTCGTCATCAGCGTCGCCGGCGCCGCGCTGGGCGTCGACCCGCGCGCCGAGATCGCCGGCACCGTCTCTGCCGTCGGTGAAGCGGCCGGCGACTGGCTCGGCAAGCGTGTCGTCGTGCCGCGCCTCCTGCCCTGCGGCGACTGCAACGCCTGCCGCCGCGGGCGCGTCGCGCATTGCCGATCGCGCGCCGCGCGCAACGGATTGGGCGCGACCGAAACCGTGCCCGCGCGTTGGCTGTGCAGCGTCGAGCCGCCGCTGTGGCCGGACAACGTGGAGCTGTGGCAGCTGGCGGCGCTCGCCGATGCGGCGCTGGCGCCCTACACGGCGCTGTCGCGCGCCGGCGTCGGGCCGAGCGATCGCGTCGTCGTCGTCGGGCGTGACGCGCGCGCCCACTTCGCCGCCGCCATCGCCGTCGCCAAAGGCGCCACCGTCGTCGCCGATGACGCCGCTGAAGCGCCCGTCGATGGCGCGATCATCGTGGCGACGAGTGCCGCGGAACGTCGTCGCGCGCTGACGCTCGCCGGTCAAGGCGCGACCGTCGTCCTCCTCGACAGCAGCGTCGATAGCACCGCCGATTCGGCGCCGTTCGCCACCGATTGGTCGCGGCTCGTCGACGCCGAAGCGCACGTGCTCGGCAGCGTCGGCGGCCATCCCGACCTCTTGCCCGAGCTGTGCGCGCTCGTCGTGCGCGGGCAGCTTCCACTCGCCGCCGCCGTGCGCCGCGTCAGCGTCGACGAGGCCGCGCGGGCCCACGCCGCGTACTTGCGCGACGGCGGACCGCTGCCTATCGCCGTCCCGTAACACCGCGCAACGACCGCGTTACACCCACACCGGAAGAGATATCCCTAGTTGCGTTGACACGTCACCGTCGGTCCGCGCATACTCCGCCCCCATGTTCTCGGGCTTCACCACGGCGGACTTCGACGCCTATCAGCAGAAGAAGTGGAAGTCGAACGTCTTCAACCGCGAGCGGATGGAGGTGAAGCAAAAGCTCACCGAATTCGGCCGCGAAGTGCAGGCGATCATGGTCGCGCCCGACGGCAGCCCGCTCGCCGTCGAGGCCAGCGTCGAGCATCCGGCTTTGTGGAACCACAAGCAGGTCGAGGCGCAGCACCTCTATTTCTCGCGCAACGAAGGCTCGCGCAAGGAGCTCGATCTCATCATCGATCGCGGCAAGTCGTTCGCGTCGATGATCGACGATCCGACGCCGCTGCGGAACCACCTGTTCTTGGCCGTGACGCTGACGGAGCAGGCGATCGAGCTGTCGCTCAAGCTGCATCCCGATGCGCGCGTCGATCGCGAGAACCTCGAGCGCAAGTGCAGCGATCACTTCGAAGCGGGCAAGCTCGTGCACCTCTTGCACTCGCTCGATCCGTCGTTTCGCGCGGGAATTACGCCCGATACGCTGCCGGTGGCCGAGCTCGACGAGGGCAAGCTGCTCGAGCTCGCCGTGTCGCTCGGCAAGCCGGCGACGACGCCGGCGCCGTTGACGCTGAGCGCCGGTCCGCAGCGGCTGTTCTACGTCGGTCGCGCCATCGCGCGCGCCGATGCGCTCGCCGCCGGCGCCGGGCTCGTCGACACGGCGCGCGCGTCGCTGGCGTCGCTGATTCCGGTCTATCGCTTCATCGCTTGGTCGCGCGACAACGACTTTTTGGCGATGCGCGAGACGATGCAGAAGGAAAAGCAGCAGAAGCGGCAAAAGGGCCTGGCGAAGAACGACGGCGTCCGCATCATCCGCGGCATGTTCGCCGGCAAGTCGGGCGTCGTGCAGGAAGTCGACGCCAAAGGCGGCCTGCGCGTCCTCGTCGGCAAAGTCGCGGTCAAGCTCGGCGCCGACGACGTCGCCAAAGCCTAAGTCGCCGTCCGCCGCGCGATTCGCGCGCGCTGCTCCTCAACCAACGAAGCTTCGCGGGCGCTGACTTAGCGACGCTTTTCGGCGCGTTTCAGCCGCGCCAGCAGCTGCTTGTCCGTCAGCTCGGTCGCGCGATCGTGCTTGTGATGCGCCGCTTTCTCGTCGCTGGCGATGGCCTTTTCCAGCCGCTTGAGCTCGCGCTTGTCGTTGGTCGCCTGCGCGCGCTCGATGGCCGCGGCAAAGCCGGGCACCACCGGCGGCGGCGTCTTCGGAGTCGGCGATGTCGGCGAAGGCGAGTCGGCTGAAACGGGAGGCGATGGGGCGACGGGCGCCGTCGACGCCTGAGGCGGCGACGGCGGCGCAGCCGGTGGCGACGCCGCCATCGGCGCCGGCGGCGACGCGGGCGGACCGGCGGCTTTGGGCGCGCCGCCTCGCGTCGCGAAGTAGAGGCCGATGCCCAGCAGCACCGCGACGACGACGGCCACCGCGATCACGAGATACTTCCGCGATCCGGCGATCTCGGCCATCATCTCGTCTTCGTCCATGCGCTCGCCGGGCAGCCCTTGCGGCGCGTGGCGAATGACCGGCATCGCCTGCGTGCCGCCCGTCTTGAGCGACAGCCGCGCCTGGTCCGTCGACGACAGCGACAGCTGGCTCTCGTCGAGCACGGCCTGCTTGCCGGTGGTGCCGGTCTTGAGCGGATCGCTGCCGGCGGCGGCTTGCGCGCGCGCCATCTCCTCTTCGAGCTCGCCGCGCTTGAACCACGCGGTCTCGCGGAAGCCCTTTTTGCGGCCGCTCGGATCGTTGCCGGACTTGGCCAGCTGCTGCGGCGGCGTGTACGGCTCGGCCACCATCGTCGCTTGCTGGGCCGCCGGCTGTGGCGCCGGGCGCGCGGGCGGCTCGACCATCATCGTCGCCTGTTGCGGCGGAGCCTGCGGCGCCGGCGTCGGCAGCGGACGCGCGGGCGGCTCGAGCATCATCGTCGCCTGTTGCGGCACGGCCTTCGGCGGCGGAGTCGGCAGCGGACGCGCTTCCGGCTCCGGCGATGCGACCTCGATGGGCGGAATCGACAAGCCGCTCTCGCGCGCGACGATCGGCGGCGACTGGACCACCGGCGCCGGCGATACGCCCATCACCGTCTGCGCGTTCGGCCGAATCGCCGACGGCACCGCGACGACCGGCGGCGCGCTCGCGACGACCGGCGCTTCCAGACCCATGATCGTCTTGGCGCCGGCGTCGGCGCGGACGTGCGCCTGCGGCACCGACGAGGTGGCCCCGATCTCGGTCAAGAGCTGCCGCAACGTCAGATGGCGTCGCCCGCCGCTCTTCTCGAGCGCCTTGGCGACGACGCGATCGATATCGGTGCCCAGCCCCGGCCGCTTCAGCGACGGAACGGGCGCCGTCGCATGCAGCTGCTGCTGAATGAGCGCCGGCACATCGCCCGCGAACGGCGGCTCCCCAGTGAGCGCGTAGTAAAAGATGGCGCCCAAGCTGTAGATATTCGAGCGCTGATCGACCGGCTTGCCTTCGGCCTGCTCCGGCGACATGAACGCCGGCGCGCCGAACACCTTGTCGCTGACCGCCTCCGCGAGCCCAAAGTCCGCCACTTTGACGTGGTCGCCCGGCCCCACCAACACGTTGCGCGGCGCGACGTCGCGATGAATGACGCCGACCTTCTGCGCCTCGGTCAACGCCTCGCCCACTTGCAGCACGATCGCCTTGGCGCGCTCGACCGACAGCGGCCCGCCGGCCACGAGCTCGTCGAGCGTCATCATGCCGTCGAGGCGCTCGCTGGCGACGTAGATCCGCCCGTCCGACAGCTTTCCCTGATCGATGATGCGCACGATGCGCGTCGACGTCACCTTGGCCAGCTGCTTGAGCTCGCGCAGCGCGCGATCGGCCATCGCCGTCGTCGGCAACACCTCGGGCGGCACGAGCTTGAGCGAGACCACCCCGCCGCCGGTCGCGTCATTGGCGTCGGAGACGGTGCCGGTCGGCGTCACATGGCCGATGCCGAGCGGCAAGAAGCGCGCGGCGACCGGCGCCGGCTGATCGGGCATCGTCGCTGCAGGATCGGCAGCCGTCGCAGTAGCTTGGACGGCCGGCGGCGGCAATCGCGTCGCGTCCATCGGGCAGAAATTTGCGTCGTCGGGAAACGAATTACCGCACGTGGGACAGAGTCTCATCCGCGACCCCAATCTCGGGAACCCGGTGAGTGTATCGTTCTATCTACCGGCTGGCTAGCGGCAGGCAACGGCGGAGCCGCGCTGTTTACTTCGCGGCCGACTTCGTCTTGGCGGGCGCCGGCTGACCGGGCTCGCCCATGCCGGCGAACAGCTCCGCCGACGACGGCGTCGAGTGGCGCGCCTCTTGATTCTTCCGCTTACGGCCCGCGTTCTTGTGAGCCCGCGTGCGCTTGTGCCAGGTAGCCATCGTGTTCGACGCCATCGTTCCTTGCTCCTCGAAAGGGCTGATTACGTATCCTACGAGCCCTACTCTGTCAAGTATCCCTCGGACATCACTGGCGGCTCGGCTCTGTTCTGCTCTGTTCTGTTCTGCAAGCCAGAGCGGAGACATGATGGGCGCGCGCGAGTTGTCTCCCGCAGCCCGTAGGGCGAGGACTGTCTGAGCGCGCGCCCATCATGTCGGAGCGACTTACATACGCGAGACTTGGTAGACGCCGCTGATCTTCTGCAGCGCGCGCATCACCGTCTTCAGCTGATCTAGGTCCTGCACTGCAAACGTAAATGTATTGATGGCCTTGTGATCATCCATCGAGCGACAGTTGGCCTGCGAGATGTTGACGCCCAGGTCGTTGAACGACTGCGACAGCTGCGCGAGGATGCCGGGCTTGTCGGCCGACATGACCTGCACGCTGACCGGGCGCGGCTGCTTGAGCTTGCCGTCCCACTCGACTTCGCACGCGCCGATCGGGATCTTGGTCGATCGCTTTCGTGCAGCCGAGCGTATGCACGGTGACGCCGCGCCCGCGCGTGATGAAGCCGACGATCGGATCGCCCGGCAACGGCGAGCAGCACTTGGCGAAGCGCACGAGCACGTCGTCTTCGCCGGCGACCTTGATGCCCGACCGTCGAGCGCCGCGTGATGCGCCGCACCAGGTTGAGCACCGGATTTTCCGACGGGGGCGGCTCGGCCTGCACTTCGCGCCGCTTGTCTTCGGGCACGATCTGCTCGATGACGTCGGTCGGCAGGATCTTGCCGTAGCCGACCGAGATCAGCAGCTCCTCGAACGTCGCCACTTTGAGCTGCGCCAGCGCCTTGTCCATCTCGCCCGACTTCTGCGTGCGATTGAGCGTCAGCGCGTACTTCTTGAACTCGCGCTCGAGCAGCTCGCGCCCGAGCAGCTTCGACTTCTCGCGCTCCGCCGTGCGCAGATAATTGCGGATCTTCGCCTTCGCCGACGACGTGATGACGAACTTCAGCCAATCCTTGTTCGGCTTCTGATTGGGCGACGTGATGATCTCGACGGTGTCGCCGTTGCGCAGCACGTAACGCAGAGGAACGATGAGCCCGTTGACGCGCGCGCCCGAGCAGTGATGCCCGACCTCGGTGTGAATCGCGTAGGCGATGTCGATCGGAATCGCGCCCTTCGGCAGCGCCTTGACGTCGCCTTTGGGCGTGAAGACGTAGACCTCGTCGGCGAACAGATCGATCTTCACGTTCTCGATGAACTCGGTCGGATCCTTGAGATCGCGCTGCCACTCCATCAGCTGCCGCAGCCAGGCGAAGCGCTTCTGATCTTTGTCGTCGGGCTGAATGCGCCCTTCTTTGTAGCGCCAGTGCGCCGCGATGCCCTCTTCGGCCACGCGATGCATGTCTTGCGTCCGAATCTGCACTTCCATGCGCTCGCCGCGCGGACCAATCACCGACGTGTGCAGCGACTGATACATGTTCGGCTTCGGCAGCGCGATGAAGTCTTTGAAGCGGCCGGGAATCGGCGTCCACTTCGAATGCACGACGCCGAGCGTCTCGTAACAGGCGCGCACCGAGTCGACGAGCGCGCGAAAGGCGACGATGTCGAACAGCTGATCGAGATCGCGCCCGGTCTTCACCATCTTCTGATGGATCGACCACAGATGTTTCGGCCGACCGTAGACGCTGCACTGCACGCCGTTCTCGGCCAGCTCCGTCTTCAAGATGTCGCTGACGTCGTCGATGTATTTCTGACGCTCTTTGTGGTAGCGCGTCAGCTTGCCGGTGAGATCTTCGAACTCCTTCGGAAACAGATACTTGAACGACAGATCTTCCAGCTCTACTTTAATCCACTGGATGCCGAGGCGGTTGGCCAGCGGCGCGTAGATCTCCATCGTCTCGCGCGCGATTCGCTCCTGCTTTTCGGCGGGCATCGAGTCGAGCGTGCGCATGTTGTCGGTGCGATCGGCGAGCTTGATGAGGATGACGCGGATGTCACGCGCCATCGCCAAGAGCATCTTGCGGAAGTTCTCCGCTTGCCGCTCTTCTTTGTTATTCCACGGGATTTTGCCGAGCTTCGTGACGCCTTCGACGAGGAACGCGATCTCGCCGCCGAACTGCTTGGAGATGTCCTCGGTCGTCGCGCTCGTGTCCTCGACGCAGTCGTGCAAGAGGCCGGCGCAGATCGACGGCACGTCGAGCTTCAGGTCGGCGATGGTCGCCGCGACGCCGAGCGGATGCACGACGTAGGGATCGCCGGAGCGCCGCAGCTGGCCGTCGTGCGCCTTGGCGGCATACTCGTACGTGCGCTGAATCAGCTCGATGTTGGCGGCTGGGTGATAGCCTTGGACTTTCGAAAGGATGTCATTGAGCCGCATCATGGAAGACGTGACAATCTAACGCACGGCGACGCGCTTTGCCACAGCCGCGCGGCCCATTTTGCAGCCGTTACTCGCGCTTTTCCGCCTCGCGCACGAGCGCTTCGGCGATGTGACCGGTGCGATCGGCGCCGCACTGCGCGGCCAGGTAAATGGCCCGCAGCTTATCGTAAGCATTGAGCAAATCGTCATTGACGATGAGATATTGGTAGATGCCGTATTGCTTCAGCTCTTCGCGCGCTTTGACGAGGCGGCGCTCGATGACGTCGGGCGCGTCGGTGGCGCGCATGCGCAGGCGTCGCTCGAGCTCGCTCAGCGAGGGCGGCAGCACGAACACCAGCACCGCCTCCTTCTCGAACTTGGCCTTCAGCTGACGGCCACCTTGGTAGTCGATATCGAAGAGCACGTGGCGCCCACCTTCGAGCGCCTGACGAACGGCGGTGATCGTCGTGCCGTAGCGATGGTTGTGCACCTCGGCCCACTCGGCGAAGTCGCCGCGCGCCATCATCTCGTCGAACTTGGGCTCGTCGATGAAGTGGTAGTCGATGCCGTCCTCTTCGCCGCGCCGCCGCGGGCGCGTCGTGTACGAGACGGAGAACATGACCTCGGGAAACTCTTGAATGAGCCGGCGGCACAGCGTCGTCTTGCCGGCGCCCGACGGCGACGACACCACGATCAAAAGGCCACGCGACGAATCGTCGATCTCGCTCATCTTCGTCATTCCACGTTCTGGATCTGCTCGCGCAGCCGCTCGAGCTCGGCCTTGGCGTCGACGACGCGCGCCGCGACCTCCGCCGACTGCGACTTGGAGCCGATGGTGTTGACCTCACGATTCAGCTCTTGCGTGAGGAAGTCGAGCCGGCGACCGGTCGCGTCCGTCGCGGCGCACAGCCGGCGACACTCGGCGAGATGGGCGGCGATGCGCGTCAGCTCTTCGGTCACGTCGAGCTTGTCGGCGACGAACGCGATCTCTTGCGCCAGCCGCTGCGGATCGACCTCGCCCGGCTTCAACGCGCGCTCCAGCCGCTCGCGCAGCTTCTTACGGTAGTTCTCGGGCGCGTCCTTCGCCAGCAGCGCGATCTCGCGCGCCGCGACCTCGAGCGCATCGAGGCGCGCCACGAGATCGGCTTGCAGCGCCGCGCCTTCGCGCGCGCGCGCGGCGACCAGCGCATCGAGCGCCGACTTGAGGCCGGGCTCGAGCGCCTTCCACAGCGCGTCCGCGTCGCCGACGCTTTCCCCGACGGAGACGACGCCCGGCAGCGCCATCACCGCTTCGAGCGTCACCGGCTGATTGATGCCGAGCGCGTCGCGCACTTCGACGAGCGCGTGGTGATACTGCCGCGCCAAGGCCACGTCGGCGCGCACTTGTTGGGCCGCGCCGCCGCCTTCGTCGCGCGCGCTGGCCGTGATGACGCCGCGGGCCAGCCGACCGCGAATCGCTTGCGTCACTTGCGCTTCCAAGCCGGCGTCGCCGAACGGCAAGCGCAGCTTGACCTCGAGGAAGCGGTGGTTGACGGAGCGCAGCTCGACCACGAGGCGGCGGCCGCCCACCTCGCAGGCGCCGCGCCCATAACCGGTCATTGATTTCAACGGAGGCCTACCGAAGCGACACGAAACATTCCGGGGAACTTACAGGGTCTGGCGATACCAGGCAATCGTGCGCTCGAGCCCTTCGGCGAACTTTATCTTGCCGCTGTAGCCGAGGATCTTCTTGGCCTTGCCGATGTCGGCGAGCGAATACTTGATGTCGCCGGTGCGCGCCGCTTCGTGGATGGGCGCGATCTTCTTGCCGACGATGCCGGCGATGATATCGACGGTCTCGGTGAGCGACGTCGACTCGCCGCACGCGATGTTGAAGACCTCGCCGCCTGCGCCTTTGGCCGTGCACGCGAGGAGGTTGGCCTCGATGGCGTTCTCGACGAAGCAGAAGTCGCGCGAGGTCGTGCCGTCGCCGTAGATCGTCGCCGGCTTGCCATGCAGCGCCGCCGTGACGAAGTTCGGGATGACCGCGGCGTACTGCGACTTCGGATCTTGGCGCGGCCCGAAAATGTTGAAGTAACGCAGCGCCACCGTCTCGAGGCCATATGAATGATAGAACGCCTGCAGATAGTATTCGCAGGCCAGCTTCGCGGCCGCGTAAGGCGAGAGCGGCGCCGGCAGCATCGTCTCCACTTTCGGCTCGCCCGGCGTCTTCTCGCCGTAGGCCGACGACGAGGCTGCGAAGACGACGCGTTTGACACCCGCTTTGCGCGCGGCGTCGAGCACGGTCACCGTGCCGTGAACGTTGACGTGATCGCCGCCGAGCGGATCCTCGATCGAGCGCGGCACCGACGGAATCGCCGCCTGATGGAGCACGAAGTCGACGCCTTTGACCGCGCGCGCCACCGTCTCACCATCGGTGATGTCGCCGCGAATGAGCTCCACCTTCTTATGCTCGACGAGATCGGCGATGTTCTCCTCGCGACCGGTGGCGAAGTTGTCGAGGATGCGGACCTGCTCGCCCTCCGCCGAAAGCGCCCGCGCGATGTTCGAGCCGATGAACCCCGCCCCGCCGGTAACGAGATAGTGAGCCATGCTGCGGTTCTACTCAGCCACCCCCATACTGTCAATCGCCGCTCTGCCCAAAATCTCCCAACATTTCAATCCACGCCGCCGTCCTCTCCGATTCCAACGACCGCGCACGCTCAGCCAGAGCGGAGGCATTCTAGGTCCGCGCGAGCTATCGACTCCGGCCGAGCCGAACCCGACGACCGCGCACGCTCAGCCAGAGCGGAGGCATTCTGGGTGCGCGCGAGTTGTCTTGCGCAGCCCGTAGGGCGAGCACTGTCTGAGCGCGCACCCAGAATGCCGGAGCGACCGCGCACCCAGAATGCCGAAGCGACCGTGAACGAAAGTCCACAGTCTCACGCGAACGAGTGGTCACAGTTGTCGAATGACGTAGACGTAAACCGGCGCAGCAATTATGTTTGGCGGGTCGTTCGCGTGGCACGAAAAGTGGGTCTACGCGCGCGTTGCGGAGGAGTGGACTCATGCGCATTGCGGTCACCTTGGCGATGGCAACGACGGCCCTGATGTGGGGAGCGACAGCGAGCGCCCAAGCGCCCATCGACCCGTATCAGCCGGAACCGGCGGTTGCGCCTGGACCGCCGCCGGGGTTCATCCCGCCGGCTCCGGCGGTCATTCCGCCCGCTCCGCCGGCCGCGGTCGCCGCGCCGATGGATCCTTATAGCGCCTATCCCGCGCCGCCGGCCTACGGCTATCAGGCGCCGCAAACCGGACCGGCGGTCGTCCCGTCGCCGCCGGCTTACGAGCGCGGCTACTATTTGTATTCGACGCCGGGCGCGCCGCCGGTCTATTACGCGCCGCCGCCGACGCAGTTCCGTCCTTCGTGCTCGAGCTACTGCGGCTGCTCCTGTTGCCAGCCGAACTGCCAGGCGCTCCGTTTGCGCCAGCCGAAGCGCAAGTGGGACGGCGTCCGCCGCTTCTCGCTCGGCGCGCACTTCGGCTTCATGTCGCTCGATCAGAAGGTCGGTAACCAGGCCGTCGTCATGGGCGGCGCCGGCTTCCAGCTGCGTCTGCGCTCGGCCGGGCACTTCGGCTTCGAGGCGTCGCAGAGCTTTCTGACGGCGTCGTTCTACAACGGCGCGTTCAGCCGCAACTCGTATCCGTTCCAGCTGTCGTTGATGTTCTATTTGTTCCCGAACCGCGACGCGCACCACTTCAACATCTACGCGCTCGCCGGCGTCGGCATCATGGGCGACGACGTCTCGCTCTACGACGAGAACCAGCGCAAGGTGACGCAGTCGTTCACCGAGTACGACGTGCACGCCGGTGGCGGCGCCGAGCTGCGCTTCAAGTGGTTCGGCATCGAAGCCGACGCGCGCTACGTCAAGCTGTGGCGCGACGACTCGAGCACGCCGGCCGCGTACTACGCGGGCCAGAGCGGCGCCCCCGTGCAGAGCTCCGGTCAGGGCGTGCAGGGCAGCATCTACCTCTCGATCTGGTTCTAAGCTCCCCTACTCCAATCATCGTCGACGATCCGCGGCTGCTGCCGCGCCACTCGTCACGCCTGCAACGCCTCGTCCCCGCGAGCGCGCGACTGCCGGCAATGCTCGTCCGGTCGCTGGCGCGGGACGCGCTGCACGCGTCGGCACAACGAGCGGACGTGGGCACCCGCGATCGAAGACGAGCGCCGCGGTTGACGCGACGCGAGGGTCGCGTCAGCGGGCGGCGTAGATCGTCGGCCGCGCCGCGGTGCCGGCTTGGCGGCTGAAGCGGCGCAGCATCTTCTCGAGCGTCCGATAGTGGGTGACGGCGGCCGTGCGCGGACGTGCGTTCGCCTCGGCGTGAGCCGGCGTGAGAAAGGCGGTGCAGGCGAGGACGACGACGAGCGCGACGAAGGCGGGAAGGCGCGACATGGATGCGGCTCCTGTAGGTCTTTACCTACATTATCGCACCATGGGCTGAAGGCAAATTTTAGTAGCGGAAGGCGTGCGCGCTCAGGTGGTTCAGGCCGAACGCCCACGAAAGCAAGAACGAAACGACGCTCGTGATGATCGAGCCGAGGACGCAGGCGCCGAAGCCGTCGACCTCTACCCCGTCGACGATCTTGTCGGCGAGCCAGAAGAGGAAGCCGTTGATGACGAGCATGAACAGGCCGAGCGTCAGCAGCAGCAACGGCAACGAGACGATGACCAGGATGAACTTCAGGAACACATTCAACAGCGCGAGCACCAACGCGAAAATCACTGCGCTGCCGAACGACTTGACACGAATTCCCGGGACGATGCGCGCGGCCATGAGGACTGCCAAGGCCGTGACGAGAAGTTGAATGACGTAATGGAGCATCTGACCCTCCTTGGTGAGTGGAACGTGCGCGGGACGCGGACTATTTCGTCAGGACACGATCGCGCGAAAACCGCCGCTGAAAGCCGTCGCCAGCTCTTCGACGGGCGCATCGACGAGCCGCGTGCTGCCCTGGTAGATCTGTAAGCGGCGCCCGCCGGTGGCGCCGATGATCGCGAGCGGCGCCTTGTGACGCGTGGCCACGGCGCGCACCTCCGCTTCGCGCTCCGGACGGAAGCTTATCACGATGCGTGACGCCGCTTCGCCGAAGAGGAGCAGATCGGGACGCAGTGCGTCATCGAGCTTGATGGTCGCGCCCAGCGAATGCGCCGCGCCGAGGCAGGATTCGGCGACGGTGACGGCGAGACCGCCTTCGGAGCAGTCGTGCGCCGAGACGATGAGCTTGCCGCGCACCAGCGCTTGGCAGGTTTGACCGACGGCGAGCTCGCGTTCGACGTCGAGCGCAGGCGGCTTGCCGGCTTGCTGCTTGTGGACGACGTCGAGGTACTCGGAGCCGCCAATCTCGTCGCTGTTGAGGCCGAGGAGCGCGATGGTGCAGCCGTCCTCGAAGGCGGCGCCGACCGCGTCGCCGGCGACGGGCAAGAGGCCGACCATGCCGATCGTCGGCGTGGGCTTGACGCCTTTGCCGTCGGTCTCGTTGTAGAGGCTGACGTTGCCGCTGACGACGGGCGTCGACAAGGCGCGGCAGATGTCGCCGAGGCCGCGGATGGCTTCGACGAGCTGCCACATGACGTCGGGTCGCTCGGGGTTGCCGAAGTTGAGGCAGTCGGTGACGGCGAGCGGCTCGCCGCCGACGCAGCTGACGTTGCGATAGGCCTCGGCCACGGCCAGGCGCGCGCCTTGATAGGGATCGAGCGAACAGAAGCGCGAGTTGCAGTCGGTGGTGAGCGCCAGACCCTTCGCCTTCGCAGGATCGGTTGCGCCGTCGAGCACGCGGATGACGGCGGCATCGGCGCCGGGGCGCACGACGGTACCGAGCCGCACCATGTGATCGTACTGGCGATAGACCCACTCCTTCGACGCGATGTTCGGCGACGACAAGAGCTGCACCAGCGTCCGCGACAGATCGCTCGGCACGGGCAGCTTGGCGACGTCGAGCGTCTGCTCGGCGGCGAGCGACGCCGGCGGCGCGAACGGCCGCTCGTAGCGCAAGCCTTCGGCCAGCGGATCGACGGGAATCTCGGCCTGCACGGCGCCGCTCTCGATGACGACGATCTTGCCGCTCTCGGTGACGCGACCGACGACGGCGGCGTCGAGATCCCACTTGGCGAAGATGGCCAGCGCCTCGGCTTCGCGCCCTTTGTGGACGACGGCGAGCATGCGCTCCTGCGACTCGGACAGCATGAGCTCGTAGGCGTTCATGCCGGTCTCGCGGCGCGGCACTTTGTCGAGGTCGAGCTCGATGCCGTTGCCGGCGCGCGCGGCCATCTCCACCGACGACGACGTCAGACCGGCGGCGCCCATGTCCTGAATGCCGACGAGGACGTCCGACGCCATCAGCTCCAAGCAGGCTTCGAGCAGCAGCTTCTCGGTGAACGGATCGCCGACTTGCACCGTCGGACGCTTGGATTCCGACTGGTCGTCGAACTCGGCGGAGGCCATCGTCGCGCCGTGGATGCCGTCGCGGCCGGTCTTGGCGCCGAAGTACAACACCGGGTTGCCGACGCCTTTGGCTTTGCCCAAGAAGATCTTGTCGGTGCGCGCGAGGCCGACGGCCATGGCGTTGACGAGGATGTTGCCGTCGTAGCTCTTGTCGAACGCGACCTCGCCGCCGACCGTCGGCACGCCGAACGCGTTGCCGTAACCGGCGATGCCGGCGACGACGCCTTCGACGAGGTGCCGCGTCTTCGGATGGTCGGCGCGGCCGAAACGCAAGCTGTCGAGACAGGCGATCGGACGCGCGCCCATCGTGAAGACGTCGCGCAAGATGCCGCCCACGCCCGTCGCCGCGCCTTGATAGGGCTCGATGAACGACGGATGGTTGTGCGACTCCATCTTGAACACGACCGCCTGACCGTCGCCGATGTCGACGACGCCGGCGTTCTCGCCCGGGCCTTGGATGACGCGCGGCCCCGTCGTCGGCAAGTTGCGCAAGTGGACGCGCGACGACTTGTACGAGCAGTGCTCGCTCCACATGACGCTGAAGATGCCGAGCTCGGTGTACGTCGGCGCGCGACCGAGGATGTCGTGGACGCGCTTGAATTCGTCGGGCGACAGGCCGTGCTCTTTGGCGAGCGCCTCGGTAATCGCCGGTTCTTTCTTATTCGCAGTCTTCATACGCGCTTTCCGAGCCCGCCCACGAGCGAGGCGAAGATCATCTTGCCGTCGTCGCCGCCGAGCACCGCTTCCGAGGCGCGCTCGGGATGCGGCATCAGCCCGACGACGTTGCCGCGAGCGTTGCACGTGCCGGCGATGTTGGCGATCGAGCCGTTGGGGTTGGCGCCCGCGCCTTCGCCGCCCGAGGCGTCGACATAGCGGAAGATGACGCGCCCTTCCTTTTCCAAGCTGGCGACGTCGTTGTGCACGAAGCGGCCTTCGGCGTGCGCGATCGGCATCTTCAAGACGCGACCGGCGGGAATGGCGCGCGTCCACGGCGTCTGCTTGCCTTCGACGAGCAGGTGCACGTCGCGGCATTCGAAGTGCAACGACGCGTTACGCGTCAGCGCGCCGTCGAGCAAACCGGCCTCGCAGGCGATCTGGTAGCCGTTACAGATGGCGAGCACCGGGCCGCCGCCTTCGGCGAACTGCTTGACGGCGCCCATGATCGGCGAGTTGGCCGCCATGGCGCCGGCGCGCAAGTAGTCGCCGTACGAGAAGCCGCCGGGCAAAACGACCGCGTCGACGGCGCCGAGCGACGTCTCTTTGTGCCACGCGAACCGGCCGCTGGCGCCGACGACGTTCTTGACGACGTGGAGCGCGTCGTCGTCGCAGTTGCTGCCGGGGAAGCGAACGACGACGACGTTCACTTCACGATCTCGTAGCGATATTCTTCGATGACGGTGTTGGCCAACAGCTTCTCGCACATCGACTTCAAGTGCGCGTCGACGTCGGCCACGCCATCCTCGAGCTGCACCTCGATGTACTTGCCGATGCGCGCGTCCTTGACCTCGGCGAAGCCGAGCCGGCCGAGCGCGCGCGCCACCGCTTGACCTTGCGGATCGAGCACGCCCGACTTCAACGTCACGTACACTTTGGCCTTCATCATTTCTCCGTGATGCCGAGGTTCTTGCGGATGCGCGCCATCGGCTCTTCGGTGTTGGGCACGAACGTCTTGCCCGTGACCTGCTCGTAAGCGGCGATGTAGCGGCGCGCGGCTTCGATGCGCACGTCGTCGGGGATTTGCGGCGGCGTGCCCGTGCCGTTGTAGCCGTTGTCGACGTACCAGCGGCGCACGTACTCTTTGTCGAGGCTGCGCGGCTCTTCGCCTTTGGCCAAGCGCGCGTCGTAGTCGTCGCGGTACCAATAGCGCGACGAATCGGGCGTGTGGATCTCGTCGATGAACACGATGCGGCCGTCGGGCGTCTTGCCCAACTCGTACTTCGTGTCGACGAGGATGAGCCCGCGCTCGGCGGCGCGCTTTTGCCCGAACGCGAACAGCTCGAGGCACATCTTGGCCAGCTGATCGAACGTGTCGGCGTCGACGAGGCCGCGCTCGGCCAATTCGGCGCGCGTGACGTTCTCGTCGTGGCCGCCCTTCTCCGCTTTCGTCGTCGGCGTGAGGAGCGCGTGCGGCAGCGGCTGATTCTTCTTCATGCCGTCGGGCAACAATTCGCCGCCGAAGCTGCGCTGACCCGACTCGTAGTTGCGCCAGATCGACGTCTTGGTCACGCCCGTCAGATAGCCGCGCACGACCATCTCGACCGGCAGCGGCACGCACTCGATGGCGCGCGTCACGACCGGATCGGGCACGTTGATGATGTGATTGGGCGCTAGCGCCTTGGCATCTTCGAACCAGTGCGCCGCCAGCTGATTGAGCACTTGGCCCTTGAACGGGATGGTGCACAACACGACATCGAACGCGCTCAGGCGATCGCTGACGATGATGATGCGCTCGCCGTCCTTCGTGTAGTTGTCGCGAACCTTGCCTTCGTAATGCTTACCGAGGCTCGGGAAGTTGCATTCGGCGACGGTGCGAGCGAGCTGGGCGCGGAGAATGTCTTCGGTGATCATGCGTCTTCCTTGTCCGAGAGTGCGCGGTCGATGATGTGATCGGCGTGGCGCAGGTGATGGGCGAGATCGAAGGCGGCATCGAGCGTGGCCGCCGACAGCCGTGATTTGACGTCGAGGTCGGCGGCGAGCAGCGACTTGAAGTCGCCGCCTTCGTCGCGTGCGCGAAGTGCGGAACGCTGCACGATTTCGTAGGCCGTCTGGCGCGGCAAGCCGGTGCGCACGAGCGCCAGCATGACGCCTTCGGAGAAGATGAGCCCGCCCGTCAGCTGCAGGTTCTTCTGCATCCGATCTTTGTGCACCACTAAGCCCTCGACGAGGCCGGCGCAGCGACGGAGCATGAAGTCGGCGAGCGACGTGGCGTCGGGCGCGATCATGCGCTCCACCGACGAGTGCGAGATGTCGCGCTCGTGCCACAGCGCGACGTTCTCGAGCGCCGGCACGACATAGCCGCGCAGCATGCGCGCCAGGCCGGTCAAATTCTCCGACAGGATCGGGTTCTTCTTGTGCGGCATCGCCGAGCTGCCTTTTTGGCCCTTGCCGAACGCCTCTTCCGCCTCGCCGACCTCGGTGCGCTGCCAATGCCGCACCTGCAGCGCCAGCTTCTCGACGAACGCGCCGAGCTGCGCCAGCGCCGCGAACAGCTCGGCGTGACGATCGCGCTGCACGATCTGCGTCGCCACCGTTTCGGCGCGTAATCCCAGTGCCGCCAGCGCTTCCGCTTCGACGGCCGGCGACACGTTGGCGTAGGTCCCGACGGCGCCGGCGATCTTGCCGACGGCGATCGTCGCCCGCGCGGCAGCCAGGCGACGGCGATTGCGGCGCGCCTCGGCGTAGGCGCCGGCGAAGACGACGCCGAGCGTGACCGGCTCGGCGTGAATGCCGTGCGAGCGGCCGATCATGGCCGTGTGGCGATGCTCGTCGGCGCGCTTGCGCAAGGCCGCGATGACGAGCCCGAGCGCGGCGTCGACTTCCTCGGTGGCCGCGACGAGCAGCAAGGCCAGCGACGTGTCGAGCACGTCGGACGAGGTCATGCCGAGATGCAGCCAGCGCGCGTCCTCACCGGCCAACTCCTCGACGTGCGTCAGAAACGCGATGACGTCGTGGCGCGTGCGCTCTTCGATCTCCAAGATGCGCGCGGGGTTCAGCTTGCCTTCCGCTCTTTCGCGCACGCGATCGGCGGTGCCGGCGGGGACGCTGCCTTCGTGCTCCATGGCGCGACAAGCGGCGAGCTCGACGGTGAGCCAGGTGTCGAAGCGGCGCTGATCGCTCCACAGAGCGCGTAATTCTTTACGAGAGTATCTGTCGATCATTCTGACTCGCTGAGAAGGGAAAAGAGAGCTGCTCGTTGCGCATGGGCTCGATGCGGACGCGGCCGCCTTCGATGACGAAGATGGGCGTGCCGCGACCGGTGGCGGCGATGACGCGACCGCCGCGGCCGAGCACGCGAGCGAGCGCGCTCTTGGCCAGCGTCGGACGATTATTCGCCGATGAGATATGCGCCGCGATGACGACTTTGGGCGCCGGGCCGGCCTGCATCATCATGCCGAGGAGCGACGCCGACTGCTCGTTCGACAGGTGGCCGAGCCGGCCGCCGACCCGCCGCTTCAGCGACGGCGGATACGGCCCGTAGCGCAGCATCGTGACGTCGTGGTTGGCTTCGAGCGCGAGGACGTCGCAGCCGGCGAACGCCGTCGCGACGTCGGGCGCGTCGTGGCCGCAGTCGGTCAACACGCCCACCTTCGCCTCGCCGTCGGACAAGACGTAACCCACGGTCTCGACGGCGTCGTGCGGCAAAAGGACGGGCATCACCGTCAGCGCGCCGATCGTAAACGGCTGGCCGGCGCGCACCAACGTCGCCTCGACGCGGATCGCCAGCCGCGTGCCGGCAGTGGCGAAGAGGGGTCGACCGATGGTGGCGGCGTAGCGGGCATGATCGTTGTGGTCGTGCGTGACCAAGACGGCGTCGATGCGGTCGACGGAGACGGCGCCGCGCGACGGCAGCTTCTCCAAGCGGCGATCGATCTCCGCCTTGCACAGCCCGGCGTCGACGAGCACGCGCGTCTCCCCGCTTTCGACATATGCGACATTGCCGGACGAACCGCTTCCGAGCAGGGAGAACCGCATCGGCGAGGACACCTATAGCAAACGAGCACCCGAATGACCAGGCCGGCGACCGAGAAATTTGACGCCCTGAGACGTAAATGCCTCGTTAATGCTTGGCGACGGGCGCGGGATCGGCGCAGCAGCGGAAACCGACGGACGTCCCGCCCTCTTTCGGCGGGTTGCGCACGACCGACGAGCAGCGCGTCTCCTTCGGCGATTGCCGCACCGAGCCGCCCTTTTGCGCGCCGGAAGCGACCCATTCCGCGACGTTGCCGATCATGTCGTAGACGCCCGAGGCCGACTTGCAGCTGGCGAATTTGCCGGTGGCGACGATGTCGTTGGCGCCCGACTTCGTGTTGCAGCGCGTGGGATCGAACGTGTCGCCGTAGGGGAAACTGGCGCCGCTCTTGCCGCGGCAGGCGTGCTCCCATTCGGCCTCGCCGCACAGCCGTTCGCCGCGCGCGGCGCAGATGTGGCTGGCCTCGGGGAAGCTGATCGTCGTGCGCGGGATCGTGTTGCCGCCCGGGTATTCGTAGGCGTCGATGCAGAATGGCTTGGGGCCGGCGACGAGCTTGGCGCCGAGCGGGCAGACGCCGGCGCGCGGCAAGACGGTGTCGAGCGGCTCGGCGTGCGTCTTGATCGGCGTGCCCGCGGCCGCGGCGGCCGCCGCGCCTTTGACGCTGGCGTGCAGCGGATCGCGCGCCTGCGACTGCGCTTGCGCGTTCAGCGAGTCGGCCACGCGCTGCTTTTCCAGCCGCTCCTCCTCGAGGTGCTGCTGACCGAGCCACTGCGAGATGCCGAACGTGATGCCCACCGCCGCCACGATCCCGATGATGACCACCAGCGCCATCGTCGGCAGCGACGAGCGACGCCGTAGATCGATCGCCGTCACTTCGATCGGCGTCGAGCGTTTGCGCTTGCCGTTCTGCGTCTGCAGCGCCTCGGGCGGCGGCAGCGCTTGCACCGCATCGGCCGTCACCGCCGGGTCGAACGGATTGCGCCGTTTGCGCGGCTCGAGCGCCGGCTGCTTCGGCGGCACTTCGTTCGTGTCGACATGATCGGCCGACAGGTCGTCGTCGAGCTCGTCCGGCGTCGCGAACGCGCTCGTCCGCGGCGGCGGCGGCTCCAGCTTCAGCGACGGCGACTCGGCGATCGGCAGCGCGGCCGGCGCCGGCGGCGGCAAGCTCACGGGCGGCAGCGGCTCCTGGACTTCGACCGGCAGCTCGTGCACTTCGATGGTCGGCTCGCGGTCGGTCAGCGGCGGCCGGCTCGACTCGATGGCGATCTTGGGCGGCGACGTGTAGCCGGGCGGCGGCAGCGGCGTCAGATGCGGCGACGGCGGTGACGGCGGCGGCAGCGGTGTCAAGCTGTCGTCCGGCGCCGGGCTCAGCTTCTTGACGCGGCGGGTGTCGACGTCGTCGTGGCTGACGACCTCGTCGTCGAGCGGCGGCGGCGAGTTGTTGTCGACGAGCCGCGGCACCTGCGCCGTCTTGGCCCCGTCGTGCTCGAGCAGCAGCACCTGATCCGTCGACAACTCCTCGTCGGGCGCGAACGGGTCGACCGACTCCGCCCGCGGTCGCGACGGCGGCGGCGCCGACGGCTTGGTGTCGTCGGTCTTCACCGGCGGCGGCGGCGGCTCGGGCTGCGGCGGCGGGCGATCGAGCGTCAGCTCGTCGTAATTGCGCGCCGCGACGTCGTCGCGCTCCTCCTCCAGCAGCTGCTGCTTCTCGAACGGCTGCGTCTCCGACGAGGCCACGCGCAGCGAGAAGATCTCGTCGAGCGGCACTTGCCGCGTGATCTGATCGCCCTTGAGCAGCGCCAGCTCGTCCTCGTCGATCATGCGCGTCGTCTCTTGCGACGGCGGGCGCACGTCGTCGGGGCTGGGCACGCGCGCCGTCGAGTCGTCGAGCCGCGGCAGCGCCGAGACCCGATGGCGCTCCGAGCGATCGTTGTAGATCGGCGTGCCGATGGGCGGCGTCGGCCGTCGCAGCGGCTTCAACGGCTGTCCGCTCAGCGCCGCTTCCAGCTCCTGCGCCAGCGCGTCGATGCTGGCGTGACGGACGAGCGGATCGTCGGCCAGCGCGCGCTGCAGCACCGTCGCCAGCGGCTTCGACGGCGACGGCACGGCCTTCCAATCGCCGCCGCCGGTCAGCATCTCGACGAGCACCATCGCCAGCGAGTAGACGTCGGCGCGCGAATCGACCGTGGCGCCGTTGCGCAGTTCGGGCGGCAAGCGGCCGAACGTCGCCGCTTCGCGCGCCGCTTCCAGGAACAGCTTGCGCGGCAGCGCCGGTCCGATGCCGACGTTCGACACCTTGAGCACTTGGCCCATCAAGACGCAGCCGTCGGCGTGCACGTCGCCCAAGACGACGCCGTGCTGATGCGCGTGCGTCATCGCCGCCGCCACTTGCGCGATGAGCGGCCGCGCCTCCTCGACGGTAAACGGCTGATGCGACGCGCTCTCGGCCAGCGTCTGCCCGGGCGCCCACTGCACCGCGATGACGACCTCGTCCGCCGTCGGATAGATGCCGAAGACGCGCACCAGATTCGGATGCGAGAAGGCGCGCGCGCGGCCCATTCGCTGCACGAACGCCGTCCGCGCCGCGTCGTCGGGCAGGACGTTGTGGCCGATGACGCGCAAGGTGACGTCGACGCCGATCTCGCGCTCGCGGGCGCGATACAAGACGCCGAGCGGGCTGCCGCCCAAGGTGGCTTGCACCTCGTAGCGTCCCGCGACGACATCTCCGACGACGAACGGCACGCTTTATCGGCCCGTGTGCCCGTAGCCGCCGGCGCCGCGCACGGTCTCGTCCAGCGTCGCCTGCTCGTCGAGCCGCACGCGCGCCACCGCCGCAATCACCAACTGCGCGATCCGCTCGCCCGACTTCACGACGAACGGCTCACGCCCATGGTTAATCAATAAGACTTTGATTTCACCGCGATAATCCTCGTCGATCGTGCCCGGCGAGTTGAGCACGGTGATGCCGTGTTTCAACGCCAAGCCCGAGCGCGGCCGCACCTGCGCCTCGTAGCCGCGCGGCAACGCGATGGCCACGCCCGAGCCGACGAGCTGACGCTCGCCGGGGGCGATGGTGACATCAGAGTCGACGGACGCGGCCAGGTCCATCCCGGCCGCGCCGTCGCTCATGTATCGGGGAAGTATCGCGCCTTCACGCAGGCGCTGGATGCGCACCACAGGTTGGTCCACGGCGCGCGACTGTACAGAAACTAACGCGAGTTGTGAATGTGATCCGGGGTCTGGCCCAGCGCTTCTTTGCGGCTGAGGCGGATCTTGCCCTGGCGGTCGACCGAGATGACCTTGACGAGCACTTCGTCGCCCTCGTTGAGGACGTCCGTCACCTTGTTGACGCGCTTGGCGTCGAGCTCGCTGATATGGATGAGGCCATCCGTACCCGGCAAGATCTCGACGAAGGCGCCGAAGTCGACGATACGACGCACCACGCCGTTGTAGAACTGGCCGATCTCGGGCTCGGTGGTGAGGCCCTTGATGATGTCGATCGCCTTCTTGGCCGACGCGTCATCGGCGCTGGCGATGCTGACCGTGCCGTTGTCCTCGACGTCGATGGCGACGCCGGTCTGCTCGATGATGGCGCGGATCATCTTGCCGCCGGGGCCGATGATGTCGCGGATGCGATCGGGCTTGACCGTCAAGGTGAAGATGCGCGGCGCGTGCTTCGACAGCTCCTCGCGCGGCTGCGTCAAGGCCTCGTTCATCTTGCCGAGGATGTAGAGACGGCCCGCCTTGGCCTGATCGAGCGCCTTTTGCAGGATCTCGCGGCTCAGACCTTGGACCTTGATGTCCATCTGAAGCGCGCAGATGCCGTGCTTCGTGCCGGTGACCTTGAAGTCCATGTCGCCGAGATGATCTTCGTCGCCGAGGATGTCGGAGAGGACGGCGAACTGCTCGCCCTCTTTGATGAGCCCCATGGCGATGCCGGCGACCGGCTCGAGGATCGGAACGCCCGCGTCCATCAGCGACAACGTGCCGCCGCAGACCGACGCCATCGACGACGAGCCGTTCGACTCGAGGATCTCCGAGACGATGCGGACGACGTACGGGAAGTCCTCGTACTTCGGCATGACGCGCGCCAACGAGCGCTCGGCCAGGTGGCCGTGGCCGATCTCGCGCCGCGACGCCGAGCGCATCATCTTCGCTTCGCCCGTCGAGAACGGCGGGAAGTTGTAGTGCAGCATGAAGCGCTTGGTGACGTCACCGAGCAGCGAGTCGATGCGCTGGATGTCCTGCGCCGTGCCGAGCGTCGTCGTCACGAGCGCCTGCGTCTCGCCGCGCGTAAAGAGCGCCGAGCCGTGCGTGCGCGGGATGAGGCCGACTTCGCTGGTGATGGTGCGGATCTCGTCGTGCTTGCGGCCGTCGATGCGGAAGCCGTCGCCGACGGTCATCTGGCGCACGATCTTCTTGTGCAGGTCGGCGATGGCGCCGTTGAGCTCCTTGTTGAGCTCCTTCTGCGCCTTCTCGTCGAGGCTCGCGACGTTCTTCTCGGCCTGCAGCGTCTCCAAGATCGACTTCTCGATCTCGGCCACCGTCGAGTAGCGCTTCTGCTTCTCTTTGATCTGCACGGCCGCCTTCAAGCGCTCGCCGCCGATCTCCGCCGTACGCGCCGCCAGCGCCTTGTCCTTCTCCTTGACGACGAAGGGGCGTTTCTCCTTACCGACCGCCGCGCGCAGCTTCTCGATGAGATCGAGGATCGGCTGGCACGACTGATGCGCGAACATGAGCGCGTCGATGAGGACCGCCTCCGACAGCTGCGCAGCGCCGCCTTCGACCATCAGGATGGCGTCGCGCGTCGCGCAGACGACGAGGTCGAGATCGGACGCTTCCGTCTCGGCGAACGTCGGGTTGACGATGAACTTGTGACCCTCGGCGGCGCCGGCGCGCGCGACGCGGACGGCCGCGTACGGGCCCGACCACGGAATGTCCGAGATGTGCAGCGCACAGGAGGCGCCGCACATGGCCAAGATATCCGTCGGGTTCTCTTTGTCGAACGACAGGACGGTGCCGATGATCTGCGTCTCCGAGCGCCAGGTCTTGGCGAACAGCGGACGCGACGGGCGATCGATCAAGCGGCAGGTGAGGATCTCGCGCTCGGTGGGGCGACCTTCGCGCTTGAAGTAGCCGCCCGGGATCTTGCCGGCCGAGGCCGTCTTCTCGACGTACTCGACGGTGAGCGGCATGAAGTCGATGCCTTCGCGCGCGCCCTCGTTGGCGACGGCGGTGACGAGCACCATCGAGTCGCCATAGCGGACGACGACGGCGCCGTCCGCCTGCTTCGCCATCTTGCCGGTCTCAATCGACAGCTCTTTGCCGCCGATCGTGACGCTTTCTTTGATGTACATATGCACTCCCTTTGTGAGGGAGCCGGCGGCGAGATGAGTCCTTCAGCGCTGGACCCGCGTCAGGACGCGGCCGAGCGACGAGGGCGCACCGCTGGAGGGCTTACCGGCGCCGCCAGCTCGGTGAGACTTACTTACGGATGCCCAGGGTCGCGATCAACGAGCGATAACGCTCGAGGTGCCGGCGCTTCAAGTAATCGAGCAGACGACGGCGCTGGCTGACCATCTTCAAGAGGCCGCGACGCGAATGGTGATCCTTCACGTGCGTCTTGAAGTGCTCGGTCAGGTAGTTGATGCGCTCCGAGAGCAGCGCGACCTGAACTTCCGGCGAGCCGGTGTCGACGTTGTGGGTCGCGAACTTGGTGATGACGTCTTTCTTACGTTGCGTAGCGAGCATGCGAAATTCCTTCTTCGTGTTCTCGGTTTTTTGAGACGTGCTTTTTGGCAAGAAACAGGCGATTTGTCAACAAAATACACGCGCGAGCGTCAGTCGTCCCTCGTCCACCTTGGCGACGGCGATGAGCATGCCATCAGGTCCGAGCAGACGCACGTGCTCGTGAGCGCCTTCTGGTACCACCAAAGCTTCGATGACGCGCACTTTTCCGTCACGCACGTCGCGAACTTGCTCGGCGGCGAGCTGCAACGACGCGTGATCGGCGAGCGCGTCGGCCGGGCTCATGAGCGGCATCGTCGGCGACAGCGCGTCTGGCGCGACCGCCGTCGCCAGCGTGAAGGCGCCGACGCGGGTGCGCCGGAGCGCCGTCATGTGCGCGCCAACGCCTAGCGCCGCGCCCAGATCGGCGATCAGCGAGCGAATATAGGTGCCCTTGCCGCAGCGGATGTGCAGAGCCAGCGTCGGGCTCGAAAACGCCGTCAACGTCAGTGAATGCACGATGATGGGCCGCTCGACACGCTCGACTTCGATGCCCTGCCGCGCCAGGTCGTAGAGCCGCTGGCCGTTGACCTTGAGCGCCGAGTGCATCGGCGGACGCTGCAGGATGGGCCCGCGGAAGGCCGCCAAGGCCGCTTCGACGTCGGCCCGGCCAATCCCCGCCGCGTCCATCTCCGACGTCACCTTGCCCTCGGCATCGAGCGTGTCGGTGGTGACGCCGAGGCGCGCTTCGGCTTCGTACTCTTTGTCGCCGCCCATCAAGAACGGCACGAGCTTGGTGGCGTCGCCGACGCAGACGGGCAGGACGCCGGTTGCCAGCGGATCGAGCGTGCCGGCGTGGCCGACGCGGCGGACGCCGAGCGCGCGACGGGTGGCGGCGACGACGTCGAACGAGGTGACGCCGCGCGGCTTGTCGACGACGAGGACGCCGTTCATGCGAGCCGCGCCAGCGCGGCCAAGAGCGCCGTGCGCGCGTTCTCGACCGTGCCGGGCACGAAGCAGCCGGCGGCCGCGCGATGGCCGCCGCCGCCGAAGCTCTCGGCCACGGCACCGACGTCGACGTCGCCTTTGCTGCGTAAGCTCAAGCGGACGCCGTCGGGCTGCTCGAAGAACATGCAGCCGACTTCGACGCCTTCGAGGCCGCGCGCGTACGAGACGAGCCCTTCGGCCCACTCGGTGACGGCGCCGACCTCGGTCAGCGTCGAGCGCGCCAGCGTCAGAAACGCCGTGCGCCCGACAATCTCGAGCGTATCGAACACGCGCGCCATCAGCTTCAGGCGCGCCACGGGATGCGCCTCCTCGCTCTGCCGCGCAAAATCCCACGGCACGGCGCCCGCTTGCACGCACGCCGTCGCCAGCTGCATCGTCTCGGCGTCGGTCGACGAGTAGCGGAACCAGCCGGTGTCGGACACGAGCGAGCACCAAATGCACTCGGCAATCGGCTTCGTCAGCGGCACGCCGAGCGCCGTCAAGAGGCGCGCGACGATGACGCCGACCGCCGCCGCGTCCGGGTCGCGCACGACGAGATCGCCGAACGGCCGGGACGCCGCGTGATGGTCGAGCACGATGAGCGGCCCGCGCACCGACGACGGCGGAAACTCCGGGCCGAGCAGGTGCGCGTCGCCGCAGTCGTGCACGATGGCGGCGTCGAACGGCCCCGCCGGCGGCGTCGTGACGACCTCGAGCGCGCCGGGCAAGAACGCGAGCCGATCGGGCGCCGGATCGCGATCGTAGATGACGACCTCTTTGCCGAGCGCCCGTAAGCCGTGCGCCGTCGCCAACATCGAGCCCAGCGCGTCGCCGTCGGGGCGCGCGTGGCCGCCGACGAGAAAGCGGCGCCCGGCGCGGATGAGCCGCACGACTTCGGCGAACGACGCGGCCAATGGCGAGGACGGCGACGTCATGAGCCCGATTTGGGCTCCGATTTGGCTTCCGACTTCGGCTCCGCGGCGATCTCTTTGAGCAGCCCGTCGACGAGCCGGGCGCGCTCGTCGGTGTCGTCGATCGAGAAGCGCACCTGCGGCGTCTTCTTCGAGTTCAACGACGCCGCCAGCTGGCGCCGCAAGAACGGCGTCGCCGACTCGAGCGCCTTCAAGACCTTGGCACGCTCTTTTTCGTCTTTCGTATCGACGAGAACCAGGATGTGCGCCGAGCCGAGATCGCCCGACAGCCGCACCTGCGTAATCGTGATGTCGACGTCGACGAGCCGCGGATCCTCGAGGTCGGGCAGGATGCCGACGAGCGCCTCGTGGATCGTGCGCGCAAAGCGCTCCGAGCGTTCTTTCATGATGCGGTCACTTCTCGGGTTCCCAATGCGACGGCTCGCCGCCGACCTCGTCGCCGTATGTCACGTAATCCTGCTCGTCGTCGACGATCTTGGCGACCGCGAGGTTCTCGATGAAGTCCAGAATCTTCTGCACCATCGACTGCGTGAAGCCGTACTCGTTGCTGACGACGGCGAAGCCGATCTCGGCCGACTGCCACGCATCTTGGTCGCCCACTTCGGCGATGGCGCAGTTGAATTTGTTGGCGACTCGGTCCTTGATGCGACGGAGCACCATTCGCTTTTCCTTCAGCGAATGGCTCTCCGGCACCATGATTGTGACGCGACAAACTCCGACGACCATTGATGCTCCGCGGCTTAATCCAGAGTGGCCGCGATCTCTTCGATTTCGTAAGCCTCGATGATGTCGCCCTCTTTGATGTCGTTGAAGCCTTCGAGCCCGATACCGCACTCGTAGCCCTGAACGACCTCGCGGACGTCATCCTTGAAGCGGCGCAGCGACGTGAGCTTGCCGATGTAGATCTGCACGGAGTCGCGCACGAGACGCATCTGCGAGTTGCGGCGGATGAGCCCCTCGGTCACGAACGAGCCGGCGATGGTGCCGAGCTTCGGGATGGTGAAGGTCATGCGGACCTCCGCCTTGCCGAGCGGCTTCTCGCGCTTGACCGGCGCCAGCAGGCCGGCCATCGCCTTCTTCACGTCGTCGAGCGCCTCGTAGATGATGTCGTAGAGCTTGATGTCGACACCCTCTTGCTCGGCGAGCTGCTGCGCCTTGCCCGCCGGACGCACGTGGAAGCCGACGATGATGGCGTTACCCGCGCGCGCCAGGTTGACGTCGGACTCGGTGATGCCGCCGACGCCGGCCGAGATGACGTCGACCTTGACCTGCGACGTCGCCAAGTTGATGAGCGAGCTCTTGAGCGCCTCGGTCGAGCCCTGCACGTCGGCCTTGAGGACGACCTTGAGCTCCTTGACCGCGCCCTCTTTGATGCGCTCGAGGATGTTCTCGAGCGACACCTTGGTGTTGGAGCCGAGCTCCTTCTTGCGGCGCGCATCGCGACGGTGATCGACGAGCTCTTTGGCCTGCTTCTCGTCGGCGACCGCGTTCAGGATCTCGCCGGCTTCGGGCACGCCCGACAGGCCGAGCACTTCGACCGGCGTCGACGGACCGACGTCGCCGAGCGTGCGCCCCTTGTCGTCGAGCATCGCGCGAACCTTGCCGATGAACTCGCCGGCGACGACGGTGTCGCCGATGTGCAGCGTGCCGTCCTGCACGAGCACCGTCGCCATCGGGCCGCGGTTGCGGTCGAGCTTGGCTTCGATGACCGTACCGCGCGCCGCCTTGTTCGGGTTGGCGCGCAGCTCGAGCAGCTCCGCCTGCAAGCTGATCATCTGCAACAGCTGCTCGATGCCGACCTTGGTGCGCGCCGAGACGTCGACGTAGATCGTCTCGCCGCCCCACGACTCGGGCAACAGGCCGTGATCCGACAGCTGCTGGCGAACCCGGTCCGGCGTCGCGCCGACTTTGTCGATCTTGTTGACCGCGACGATGATCGGCACTTCGGCGTTCTTGGCGTGGTTGAGCGCCTCGATCGTCGTCTGCATCACGCCGTCGTCGGCCGCGACCACCAGGATGACGATGTCGGTCGCCTGGGCGCCGCGTGCACGCATGGCCGTGAAGGCTTCGTGGCCCGGCGTGTCGAGGAAGACGATCTCTTTGCCGTCGGGCGCCGTGATCTTGTAGGCGCCGATGTGCTGGGTGATGCCGCCCGACTCGCCGGCCGCGACGTTGGCGTCGCGAATGGCGTCGAGGAGCGACGTCTTGCCGTGATCGACGTGGCCCATGATGGTGACGACGGGCGCGCGCGGGACGAGATCTTCCTCGTTGTCCTCGCCGGTGACGAAGACGTCCGCCTCTTGGAAGGCCACGTTCTCGATCTCGAAGCCGAACTCGCCGGCCAAGAGAACGGCCGTGTCGTGGTCGATCGAGTTGTTGAGCATGATGCCGGTCATGCCCATGCTCCACAGCTTCTTGAGCACGTCCGGCGCCTTGACGCCCATGCCCTTGGCGATTTCGCCGACGGCGATGGTGTCGTCCATCTTGATGACGCGCTTGTGGGCGGCCGGCGTCGTGATCTGCGTCTGCTTCTGCTTCTTGCCGATCTGCGGCTTCTTCTTGCCCTGCTGCTGACGGCCGAAGCGGTCGCGCTGACCGCCCGGCGCATCGCGGCGCTGACCCGGCATCGGCCGCGTGTCGCGGGCAAACCGATCGCTCGGCGTCGCCTGACGAATCTCGATGCGCGGCAGCGGCAGCTCGATCACGCGGCCCGTCGGTCCGAGGCGCACCGGCTCCGGCTTCTTCGGCTCCGACGAGACTTCGCTGCCGTTGGTCGGCGAGGCGGTGGCCGACGGCGGCGGCGCTTGCGGAGCCGGCGGCGGGGTCATACGCACTTCGACGCGCGGCGTCTCGATGACACGCTCGCGCCCGCCGAGCGGACGCTCGGTCGTGCGGATCGTGACCACCGGCGCCTGCGGACGCGGCGGCTGCTCGACGCGCTCGATGCGCTCGGGCTGCCGCTCGACACGCTCGGGCGCGCGCGGCGGCTCCGGCCGCACTTCGATTCTACGCGGCTCACTCCGCGTCTCCCCCGTCGGCTCCAACGCATTCTCCTGCGTCGCGTGCGAGATCTTTTCGACGACCTCGTGCGCGACTTCCTGCACTTTGTGCACAACGTCGCTGACGACCTCTTTGGCTCGCGCCACAATCGTCGGCTGTTCTTCTTCGCGCGGCTGGCGCGGCGACGGCGTCGGCTCGCGGCGAGCCTCTTCGCGTAGCTCGCGCGGCGGCGCCGGTCGGCGCACGACCGCCGGCGGCGGCTCGGGCGGCGGCGCCGCCTGCCGGATTGGCTGACCATCCTTGCTACGTCGACGGATGACGGTCGAGCTCAGCCGCTCCTCGACGAGGTTGGCCTGCCGCTCCTTATCGAGCGCACGCTTGACTCGGGCGACGTCGTCGGGGTCGAGGTTCGACATGTGGTTCTTCACCTCGATGCCGAGCGCGCGCACCTTCGCCACCAAATCCTTATTGGCGAGGCCAAGATCCTTAGCCACCTCATAGAGGCGCACTTTGCCTGCCTGATCCGCCGGAGTGTGACCTGTGCCGCCGCTGTTCATGCTCTCAATCCCTTATCCTCGACCAATTGCCACAGCCGTTCTGCGTCGAGCGGTTGGGTTCGTCTGCGAAACGATCTGGAAAACCCGCCGCGCACCGCGGCTTCAACACACTTCCGAGACCGATGAACATAAGCTCCTCGGCCCGACTGCGCTCGGTCTTCGTCGATCTTGATTCTGCCGCTCGGCTCCGCCACCCAGCGCAACAGCTTTGCCTGTTCATCGGTCTTCTGGCAACCGACACAGGTGCGCGTGGGCATTGTCGTCGAACGTCCGTCCGCTTCCTCCGCCTCCTACTCGACCGCCGGTGAAGGATTGGCCGCGGCTTCCGCCGCTGCTGCCTTCTCCGCCGCCTTGGCCTCGGCCGCCGCTTTGTCGGCCTCGATTTTGCGCTGCTTCTCGACTTCGACCTGCCGCACCGCGGCCGCCTTGAGACGCTCGGCGCCAGCTTCGCCGCCCACGCCCGGAACTCCGCCCAGCTCTTCGATGCGCGCCCGCGCGACTTCCTCGGCCGAGCGCCAGCCCAGCTTGAACAGCGTACCCGCCAGCTCGTCCGACGAGCCTTCGATCTCGGCCATCGAGCGGCGCGCGTGCTCTTCCAGCTCTTTGACCTTCGACTCGGCGTGAATGTCGATGCGCCAGCCGGTCAGCTGCGAGGCCAGGCGCACGTTCTGGCCCTTCTTGCCGATGGCCAGCGACAGCTTGTCGTCGGGGACGATGAGCTCCATCGTGTGCGTCTCGGCGTCGATGACAACGCGCGACACTTCGGCCGGCGCGATCGCGTTGCAGACGAAGCGCGCCGGATCTTCCGAGTACGGCACGATGTCGATCTTCTCGCCGCGCAATTCCTGAACGACCGCCTGGACGCGCGAGCCCTTCATGCCGACGCAGGCGCCGACCGGGTCGACGTCGCGGTCGCGCGAGCTGACGGCGATCTTGGCGCGCGCGCCCGGCTCGCGGGCCGACGACTCGATACGCACGATCTTCTCGTAGATCTCCGGCACTTCCTGCTCGAACAGCTTCTCGAGCAAGCCCTTGTGCGTGCGCGACAGGACGATCTGCGGACCGCGCGCGTTCTTCTCGACGTCGAGCACGTAGGCCTTGATGCGGTCGCCGGCGCGATACGACTCGCGCGGAACCTGCTCGCGAACCGGCAAGATCGCTTCGTTGCGGCCGATTTCGACGATCTGGTTGCCGCGCTCGAAGCGACGGACGGTGCCCGAGATCAGCTCGCCCTTGCGATCCTTGAACTCGTTGTAGACGTTCTCGCGCTCGGCTTCGCGCATGCGCTGGATGATGACCTGCTTGGCCGTCTGCGCGGCGATGCGGCCGAACTGCTTGATGGTGTCGCGCAAGTCGAGGAGATCGGCGTACTTCGACTCCTGCTCGCTGGCGCGGCCGGCGTCCTCGACGCGGTAAAAAATCTGGAACAGCAGCTCGTCGCCGAGGTCGGCCTCGAGGCCGTGCTCTTTGGCGGCGGGGAGCGCGATCTCGCGGCCCTTCTCGGCCTGCGGACCCTCGACGACATAGCAAATCTGGAACAGATCGACGGCGCCGATGTCCTCGTTGAACTGCGCTTCCAGCTCGCGGTGCATTCCGAAGACCTTCTTGGCCGCGGTCAGGATCGCTTGCTCGAGCATCTGCACGAGGACCTTGACTTCGATCCCCTTGTCCTTGCTCACCTGCTCGAGCACCATCGTCAGATTCGGCTGCATTTTCGTCCCTTTTCCCTAGAACTCGTAAACCAGATTCGCTTTTTCCACGTCATCGACGGGAACCTCGCAGACCTGGTCACCGACGTCGATCTTGACCTTGCCAGCCTCGACGGCGACCAGCGTCCCCGAGAAGTTGCGTCGCGTATCGCCCACCGGACGGCGGGTTCGAATCTTGGCCTTCTTACCGATGAAGCGCTCGAAATCTGCTGCTTTTTTCAACGGTCGATTGAGCCCGGGCGACGAAACTTCGAGGCTGTAGGCGACGGGGATGGTGTCTTCGACATCCAACACCGCAGAGAGCTCACGGCTGACATTGGCACAGTCGTCGAGGCCCACGGCGGAAGAAGGTTTGTCGATGAAGACGCGCAAGATCCAGCCCGACTCGTTCTTCCACTCGACGTCGACAAGCTCGTAGCCCTGACCCGTAATCACGGGCTCGATGACTCGGCTGAGCTTGTCCACGTCCACCGGTTTCATTCCGTTGAGAACCCCAAAATTAAAAAAGTGGGCCGCGAAGCCCACTTTTGGTCATTCACCAAAAATGTAGAGGGGTCCTACCATGATGGGTAAACACAGGCAAGGTTTTTATGGTAACAGGCGGGCATGCGCATGCTGGCCGCAGTAGCCCAGATGACGTCGGGGAGCGACTTGCGCGCGAACCTGACGAAGGCGCGGGAGCTCATCGCGGATGCGGCGCGACGCGGGGCCGAGCTGGTCGTCCTGCCCGAGAACTTCGCGCTCATGGGCGAAGCCGAGCAGGACAAGTTCGCGGTCGCCGAGCCGGTGCCGGGCGAAGGTGCCATTTTGACGGCCATGCGGCAAGCGGCGCGTGATCATAAAGTGGCGCTGGTGCTCGGCGGCATGCCGGAGGCCATCCTTGCGCCCGAAGGGCGCGGTCTCGCCGCGGGGAGCGGCGAGGCGACGACCGCGACGCACGTCTTCAACACGTCGGTCTACGTCGACGCGAACGGCGAGCTGCGCGGGATCTATCGCAAGATCCACCTGTTCGACGTGGCGATTCCCGATGGCGCGACCTATCGCGAGTCGGCTTCGGTGGCGCCGGGGCATGACGTCATCGCGGTCGAGACGCCGTGGGGTCGGCTCGGCATGACCATCTGTTACGACGTGCGCTTCCCCGAGCTGTACCGCGCGCTGTCGAACGCGGGGACGCGGATGGTGACGGTGCCGGCGGCGTTCACGCTGCACACCGGGCGCGCGCATTGGCATCCGCTCTTGCGGGCGCGGGCGATCGAGAACCTCTCGTTCGTGCTGGCGGCGGCTCAGTTCGGTCGGCACAACAGCGGCAAGCGCGTGACGTTCGGCCACGCCTGCATCATCGATCCGTGGGGTCAGGTGTTGGCGGAGGTGGGTGACCGCGAGGGCGTCGCCGTGGCCGAGCTCGACTTCGACTACCAAGATCGGCTGCGCGCCGAGCTACCCGCGCTCGGCCATCGCCGTCTCTAGTATTCCGCCCGAGCCAGGCCCTTTCGGGCCCGCAGCAGGCTTGCCGACGGGAGAGCTAGTTGGTTTTGACTTCGCGGTAGGCGCGGCCGGCGAGGATGACGTGGCGGCGGGCGTGCGAGCCGTCGCGCGGCGGGTCGATGACGTCGAGCGCGACGACGTTGGCGCCGAGCGCCGCCGCTTGCCGCTGCAAGGCTTCGTCGGCTTTGACGGCGTCGGCGACGATGTCGCTCGAGGTCGACGTCGCTTCGACGCGGCCGACGAACTTGTACCGATTGGCCGTTGGACGCTTCGCCAGGATCTTGACCGACGAGCCACCGAGCAGCGGCGCCTTCGTCGACGCGGCCGCGGTGGCCGTCGCCGGCGAGTCGTCGGCTTCGGACGGCCGAGCGCGGCGGGCCGCGGCGTCATGCTTCGTCGAGCTCGTGGCGCAGCCGACCAAAGAAGCGCCAACCGCAACCGTCATTAACCAGGTTCGCATGTGGCAGCTTATGCCACAGGTAGCGTAATTACGGCAAGGGGGGCCCCGCCCAATCGGACATCTGTTGGAAACTTACGCGAAAACGTTACGGGGGATCTTGCGGAAGAATGAAGCGATCGGGCTTAGGCGCGCTCGATGACGGCTGCGGCGCCCATGCCGCCGCCGATGCACATGCTGACGATGCCGTAGCGGCCTTTGCGGCGCTGTAGCTCGTGCAGGATGGTCAGCGTCAAGCGCGCGCCCGAGACGCCGAGCGGATGGCCGAGCGCGATGGCGCCGCCGTTGACGTTGAGCTTCTCGGGATCGACGCCGAGCTCGCGCGCGCAGTAGAGCGCCTGCGCCGCGAAGGCCTCGTTGAGCTCGAAGAGATCGATGTCTTCGATCTTCAGCCCCGCGAGCTTGAGCACCTTGCGCACCGCCGGAACCGGGCCGATGCCCATGATCTCGGGCGGCACGCCGGCGACGGCGAACGCGCGGAAGAAGCCGAGCGGCTGGATGCCGAGCGCCTTGGCGCGCTCGCCCGAGGTCAGCACGAGCGCCGCGGCGCCGTCGGTGAGCGGCGACGAGTTGCCGGCCGTGACCGAGCCCGTCGGGATCGAACGCCGGCTTGAGCGTCGACAGCTTCTCGAGCGTCGTGTCGGCGCGCGGATATTCGTCCTTGGAGACGGTGATCTCTTGGACGTTGTCCTCGCCTTCGTAGATCGACGTCTTGACCGCGAGGATCTCGGCGTCGAGCTTGCCCGACGCTTGCGCGGCCAACGCCCGCTGATGCGAGCGCAGCGCGAACTCGTCCTGATCCTTGCGCGACACGCCGAACTGGCGCGCGATGTTCTCCGCCGTCACGCCCATCGGCGTGTAGACGGCGGGGATGCGCTCGACGACGTCGGGGTTCATCGAGGGCTTGTTGCCGCCCATCGGAATCATCGACATCGTCTCCACGCCGCCGGCGACGCCGACTTCGTAGGCGCCCATCGCGATGCGGTCGGCGATCTGCGAGATCGACTGCACGCCCGAGGCGCAGAAGCGGTTGACGGTGAGGCCGGGCACGTCGACCGGCAAGCCGGCCGCGAGCGCGGCGATGCGGGCGACGTTCATGCCCTGCTCGGCCTCGGGCATGGCGCAGCCGAGGATGACGTCGCCGATCTCGCCGGGCTCGACTTTGCCGCGCTTGACGGCCTCGGCGATGACGACGGCGGCCAACGTGTCGGGGCGCGTGTCCTTGAAGCCGCCCTTGTTGGCGCGGGCGAAGGGCGTCCGAACTCCTGAAACAATCGCTACGTCTTTCATGGCTCGTTCCGCCTTTCTAGTTCCGGAGAGGCTTGTTGTTCATGAGCATGTACTGCATGCGCTCGCGCGTCTTCTCGGTGCCGCACAGCGAGAGGAAGGCCTCGCGCTCGAGGTCGAGGACGTGCTGCTCGTGCACGCGCACCGTCGGCGCCGTCTTGCCGCCGGTGAGCACCCAGGCCAATTTGGAGCCGACGAGGACGTCGTGCTCGCTGATCTGGTGCGCTTCTTTCATCATCTGCAAGGTCGAGCGCAAGGTCGCGTAGCCCGAGGTTCCCGGCAGGCGGAACGTGCGCGGCCGCGCCGGCCGATAGCCCGCGCGCGCCAGACCGAGCGCCGTCTGCTTGGCGTCGTGGATCAGGAAGTCGCGGTTGAGCGTCACGCCGTCCGACGGCGCGCAGCATGCCCATCGCGCGCGCCTCTTCGGCCGACATCGAGACCTTGCCGAGCGCGATCTGCATGAAGATCTTCTTCACGTAGCCGAACGGATCCATGTCGTCGGGGATGTCGCCGAGATGGCGCGCCAAGCAGCTCCTTGCAGCCGCCGCCGGCCGGAATGAGGCCGACGCCCGCTTCGACGAGGCCCATGTAGAGCTCGGCGTTGGCGCGCGCCACGGCGCCGTGCATGGCGATCTCGGCGCCGCCGCCGAGCGCCAGGCCGAACGGCGCCGTCACCGTCGGCACCGAGGCGTAGCGCAGCCGCTGCATCGACTGCTGCAGGCCGTGCACCATGTCCTCGATCGCCTTCCAGTTGCCCTGCCCCGCCGCCATCGACGACGAGGAAGATGTTGGCGCCGGCCGAGAAGGCCATCGGGTCGTGGTTGCCGACGACGAGGCCGTCGAACTGCTCCTCGGCGATGTCGATGCTCTTGTTGAACGCGGCGACGACGTCGGCGTCGATGGCGTTCATCTTGGTGTGCAGCTCGAGGCCGGCGATGCGGTCGCCCAAGTCGTAGAGCGTCGCGCCGTCGTTCTCGAACACGACGCCGCCCTTCTTGCGCACGGCCGGCAGCTGGATCTCGCGCGCCGGAACCGGAATCGGCTTCGACGACTTGGACGTGACGTCCCAGTAAGTGCCGTCGACGAAGAAGCTCGCGCGACCGGCCTTGACCATGTCGTTGACCCACGCCGCGGGCTTGATGCCGAGCTTCTGCATCTCGTCGAAGCCCTTCTGCACGCCGACGGCGTCCCAGGTCTCGAACGGGCCGACGTCCCAGCCGAAGCCCCAGCGCATGCCGCGATCGATGTTGACGATGTCGTCGGCGATCTCGCCGACGCGGTGCGACGCGTACGCCAGCGTGGCGTAGGTGACCTTGCGCGCCAGCTCGGCCGCGCGGTCGTCGCCGGCGAGCAACGTGCGGATGCGATCGCCGACCGCGCCCGCCTTCTTGGCCGCGCCCACCGACGCGAAGCGCGGCTTCTGCTGCGCGCGGTACTGCAGCGTCTTCCAGTCGAGCGCGACGATGCCGGCCGGCGTCTTCTTCATGAAGCCGCCGCCGGTCTTGTCGCCGAGCATCTTGCGCTCGACCATCTGCTCGAGGATCGCCGGGACCTTGAAGTCCTCGCGGCGCTCGTCCTTGGTCAGGCTGTCGTAGCAGTTCTGCGCGACGTGGATGATCGTGTCGAGACCGACGATGTCGGCGGTGCGGAAGACGGCGGACTTCGGACGACCGAGCGGCGTGCCGAAGATCGCGTCGACCTCTTCGATCGTGTAGCCCTCGTCGATGGCGATCTTGATGAGGTGCATCATCGCGAACACGCCGATGCGGTTGGCGACGAAGTTGGGCGTGTCCTTGCCGAAGACGATGCCCTTGCCGAGCGTCGTCTCGCCGAAGCTGACCACCTTGGCGACGACGGCCGGATCGGCGTCGGGGCTGGAGATGATCTCGAGCAGCTTCATGTAGCGCACGGGGTTGAAGAAGTGCATGACCAAAAAGTGCTTCTTGAACGACGCCGAGCGCCCTTCGGTCATCTGCGCGATCGGCAGGCCCGAGGTGTTCGACGCCACGATCGTGTGCGCGTCGAGCAGCGGCTCGAGCTTGGCGAAGAGCGCCTTTTTGACGGCGAGATCTTCTTTGACGACCTCGATGACGAGATCACATCGCCCGGCTTTGTCGAGATCGTCCTCGAGGTTGCCGACGGTGATGAGATCGGCGTCGCGCGTCGTGAAGAACGCGGCCGGCTTCGACTTGAGCGCCTTGTCCTTGCCGCCCTGCGAAAACGCGTTGCGACCGCCCTTGCCGTCGGGAGGCACGATGTCGAGCAGAAGCACCTGGATGCCGGCGCCGGCGAGGTGCGCGGCGATGCCGGAGCCCATGACGCCCGCGCCCAGGACTGCGACCTTCTTGAACTCTGCCATGTTGGTTTTGTCCTCTTACCGTCTCGTTCTTCTTGGGGAGCCGCGACTCTTCGAAAGTGCGCGCTCCAGTTTGCCACCGATTGTGCGGCGCGCGAACGGCGGTTGGTCGCGTGACTGACCGCCGGTCAGCGTTTGAAACCGTAATGCAGCGGCGCGTCATGGTCAACAGCGCTGGCACGCCGGATGCTCAAGGAAGCGCCGTGGGTGACCTAAAACAGATGCGATTCGAAACGCGACAGGTGGTTCGGTATCACGTGCTCGAGCTGCAAGGCGACACGCTGCAGATGGCGCGCATCGGGACGACGCTGGCCAGCGACATCTCGCTGAGCGGCCTGTTCCTCTCGCACACGAAGCTCGACCCTGGTCTACGTGTGCATTTTTACTTCGAATTGCCCGACGGCTACTTGGAGGCGGTGGGCAAGGTCGTGCACAACCAGCCGCGCATCGACTCGACCGGCGTGACGCGTCCGGGCTCGGGCGTGCGCTTCATCCGCATGACCGAAGGCGATCACGCGCGGCTGCAGACGTTCCTCGAAGGACGTCGGCCGAGTCTTCGATTTTCGGAGAACCGGGGCCAAATGACCCTAGCGGCTGGCGGCTAGCTGAAGCCGAAAGCGCGAACGAAGCGGAGCTACTCTTCCTTCTTCTTGCGCTTGAACTTGGTGGCGTCGATTTTTTCCGACAGCTTCTCGAGACGCAGCTTGAGCGACGCGATCTCGCCGTCGATGGGCGCGCGCACGCGAGCGATGGTCGCCTTGACGCCGTCGTCGATCTTGCGCTCGAACTCTTCGCGGTTCTTCTTCACGCGGCTGATGAGCTCGGCGGCGAGGTTCGCGTCGGGCTGCAGGCCCAGCGACTCATAGAACCGCTTCTGCACTTCCGACTCGGCGCTGTTGATGGCGCCGGTCAATGCGAACCAAGCCTCGCGCAACGCGATCAAGGGCGTGCGCTTTTCTTTGTCGTCGGCCATTCAATGCTCACTTACGCGGTGTGTCATGTGAAGTCAAGTCGGTCGTCGTCCGCGCGTCGACGCCGCCATCGGTCGTAAGAGGGCCGATCGCTTGAAACAGGTTGCCCATGGCCGTGCCGCACCGACGCTGCATGACCAACACGGCGACGAGGAGCGCTACCATCGTCATGATGGTGATGACCTGACGGATGGGAATGTTACGCATCGATCGCCGGCTCGATCGCGGTCGCGAGCGTCAAAGGGCTCGCATTTGTAAGCGGCAGCCGCGGCGAATCGCGCAGCTCGTCGTCATCGAGCGCGAGATCGCGCAGGCGGACGCGCACGCGACGCACGCCGCGCCACACGTCGACCTCGGGCACGAACGCGGCGCGCACGCGCGAGCCGCGGCCGGGATCGCGCTCGGCGAACCAGAAGCCGATGCCGTCGCGCGCGTGCAGGCCGTCGCGCAAGGTGACCTGCAAGTGGCGCTCGCCGACGATGCGCGCGCGCTCGAGCGTGACGCCGCGCGCCGCCAACACCGGCTCGGGGTTGCCGATGCCGAAGGGCTCGAGGCGCGCCAATTCGTCGGCCAGCAGCTCGTCGATCTCGTCGAGGCCGACTTCGGCGTCGATGCCGAGATCGGTCGTGGGCGCGCGATCGCCGAAGGCTTCGCGCGCTGATTCGCTCAGGCGCCGGCGCAGCTCGGACAGGTGGCGCGCTTCGATCGTCATGCCGGCGGCGGCGGCGTGGCCACCGTGGCGAATGAAGAGCTCGGCGCAGCTGTCGAGCGCGCGGAAGAGGTGAAAGCCGGCGATGGTGCGCGCCGAGCCGCGGCCGATGGCGGCGTCGCCGTCGCCGTCGAGCGCGATGACGACGGCCGGGCGGGCGAAGCGATCGACCAATTTCGCGGCCACGATGCCGACGACGCCGGCGTGCCAGCCACTCGCGGCGACGACGAGCACGCCGTCGGGCTGCGTCTCGGCTTGCGCCATCGCCTCCGCTTGCACGCGCTCCGAGACGGCGCGGCGCTCCATGTTCGCGGCTTCGCAGACGGCGGCGCGCTCGGCGGCTTGCGTGTCGTTCTCGGCGAGCAGCAGATCGAGCGACGGCTGCGCGTCGCCGAGACGGCCGGGCGCGTTCAGCCGCGGCGCCAGCTTGAGCGCGATGTCGGACGCGCGCTGCACGCCGTCGACGAGGCCGCAGCTGCGCGCCAACGCCGCCAAGCCCGGACGCGGCGCTTGCTTGAGCCGCAACATGCCGTGGTGCACGAGGATGCGGTTCTCGTCGGTGAGCGGCGCGAGATCGGCGATGGTTCCCACCGCCACGAGATCGACCAGCGCGCGCGGGTCGGGCAGCGTCGGCCAGCCGCGCTCGCGCAGCCGCGTCCGCAACGCCGCCGCCAAGTAGAACGCTACGCCTACGGAGGCTAGGCCTTTGAACGGGAAGCGGCAGCTCGATTGATGCGGATTGATGAGCGCCCACGCTTCCGGATCGCGATCGGGCACTTGATGATGGTCGACGACGATGACGGCGATGTTGCGAGCGCGGGCGGCGGCGAGCGCCTCGTGATCGCTCGTGCCGCAGTCGCAGGTGACGACGACCGCACAGCCGCCGTCGGCGAACCAGTCGGCGTCGATGACGCCGAAGCCGTAGCCGTGGTCGCGTTTGGCGACGCGGGCCAGCACGCGGGCGCCGGCGTCGCGTAAGAAGCCGCCGAGCAGCGCGCAGCTGGTGACACCGTCGACGTCGTAGTCGCCGAAGACGCCGATGGTCTCGCGCGCGACGACGGCGTCGGCCAGGCGGCTGACGGCGGCGGCGAAGCCGGCCATCGGCGCGTCACCGTCGGGGCGGCGGAGCTCGGCCAGCTTCGGCGACAAAAAGCGGCGCGCACGCTCCGGGTCGTCGACGCCGCGGTTGAGGAGCAGCTGCGCCGTGACCGGCGAGATCTTCAGCGCGCGCGCCAAGGCCGTGGCGCGTCCGAGGTCGCCCGGCTGCAGCACCCAGCGCGTGTCGACCATCGATGAAGGCATGATCGGCTGCATAGCGCGCCACCAGCATCGGATGGAATCTTGTGCTTCGCAAAATTTCGGAGAATCGATCGAGGCGGCGCACCGTCGAGAACGACGATGGCGGAGAAGTCAATCTAAGTTAGGCGGGCGACTTCTTGTTGTTGGCGCCGCGCGGCGTCTTCTCGGACTTGGCGGCGCCGAAGAAGCGCTGGTTGAGCCAGATGAGGATCGGGGCGGCGACGAAGATCGACGAGTAGGTGCCGACGATGACGCCGACGTTCATGGCGAACGCGAAGTCGCGGATGACGCCGGTGCCCCAGATGTTCATGGCCAGCGTGACGAAGAAGACCGTCGCCGACGTGAGGATGGTGCGCGACAAGGTCTCGTTGATCGAGATGTTGACGACGCGGTCGAACTTCTTGTCGCGCAGGCGCGAGACGTTCTCGCGGATACGATCGAAGACGACGATGGTGTCGTTCATGGAGTAGCCGATGACGGTCAAGATGGCGGCGATCGTCGTCAGCGAGAACTCGCGGTAGGTGATGGCGAAGGCGCCCATGACCAGGATGGCGTCGTGGAGCAAGGCGACGACGGTGCCCGGGCCGTAGCGGAAGTCGAAGCGGACGGCGATGTAGACCATGATGGCCACGATCGCGAACAGCAGCGACTTGATGCCGTCGTCGCGCAGCTCGGCGCCGGCTTTGGAGCCGACCGACGACGTCGACGGAATGTCGGCCACGCTGCCGGCGCCGAGCCCGGCTTCGAGCACGCTCTTCACCTCGACGTTGAGGCCGACGAGGATGACTTCGTAGGTGTGCTCTTCGGCGCGGCCGAACGGCTGGATGCTGTTGTTGGAGACGCCGTGCTCTTTGAACTCGGCGGCGATGTCCGTCGGCTCGATCGACTTGGTGAAGTGCAGGTAGACCTTGTCACCGCCGTCGGAGTACTCGAACTTGCGCAGCGAGTCGGCGCCGAACTTCGAGCGCAAGCCGGCCTCGAGCTCCTTGGTCTTCGCTTCCGAGACCGGCGAGACGGCGCCGAAGCGCAGCAGGTACGTGTTGGGCTTCTCGGCGTCGCGAATCTTGACGACCTCGGCGTCGCCGAAGCCGCCCTTCTGCATCGCCGCGCGGATCTTGCCCGGGTCGGCGTCGTTCGCGAACTGCACGCGCACTTCGGAGCCGCCGCGGAAGTCGATGCCGAAGTTGAGCGCCTGCCCGCGCCAGAAGTAGTTCACGGGCAGCATCACGATCGACAGAAACACGAGGAACAGCGAGATGCCGAGCAAGAGATTCATGCGCCCGACGAACTCGAAGTTGTGATCGGGCTTGATCAGCTCGAAGAACGTCTGCTTGTGCGGCTTTGTATCTTGCGCCATGGCGGGCCTCAGATCGAGAGCGTCGCCGCCTGGCGACGGTTGACGAGGAAGTCGAACATCGAGCGCGACAGCCAGATCGACGTGAACAGGTTGGCGACGATGCCGATCATCAGGGTGACGGCGAAGCCGCGGATCGGGCCGGTTCCGTAGGAGTACAACACGATACCGGCGAGCAAGTTGGTGACGTGCGCGTCGAAGACGGTCCAGAAGGCGCGATTGAAGCCGGACTCGACGGCGCCGCGCGCCGACTTGCCGGCGCGAATCTCTTCGCGGATGCGCTCGTAGATGATGATGTTGGCGTCGACGGCCATACCGACCGTCAAGACGACGCCGGCGATGCCGGGCAGCGTCAAGGTCGCGCCGAGCAGCGCCAAGATCGCCAGCTGGTAGATGATGTTCATGATCATGGCGATGTCGGCGATGAAGCCGGCCATGCGGTAGTAGATGAGCATGAAGAGGATGACGACGATCGAGCCCACGGCCATCGCGAACTTGGCCTTCTCGACGGCGTCTTTGCCGAGCGTCGGGCCGACCTGGGACTCGAACGTGCGCTTGAGCGGCGCCGGCAGCGCGCCGGTCTTCAAGACCGCGACGAGGTCCTTCGCCTCTTCCTGCAGCTGGAACGGATCGGAGTAGCCGCCCATCGTGATGCGCGCGCGGCCACCGCCGATGCGCCCTTCGATGACCGGCGCCGAGTTCACCTTCTCGTCGAGGATGATGGCCATCTTGCGACCGATGTTGGCCGCCGTCGCCTTCTCGAACAGCTGCGCGCCCTGCTGGTCGAACTGCAGCGAGACCTCGGGACGACCGGTCTGCTGATCCCACGACACTTCGGGATCGATGATCGAGTCGCCGGTCAGATCGGCGCGGCGATGCAGGTAATACGTGCGCCAGCTCTTGTCGCCCGGCTTGCCGGCGGTGGCGTCGTCGTCCTCTTCGCGCGTCTCTTTCTGCTCGTAGCCGATCTCGTGATCGGCGGGCATCGCGTCATCGCCGGTCAGCGACGCGAAGAAGCGCATCAGCTCGCCGCGATCCTTGTCGCGCAGGTAGACGTCGCCGTGCGGCTGGCCCGAATCCTTCTCGCTCCACTGGTCGCTGTGGACTTCGAGGCCGGGGAACTCCGTCTTCTTGGCGGTCGCGATGCCGGCGACCTTGCGCATGAAGTCGGAGCCGTCGTCGACCATCTTGAACTCGAGCTGCGCCGTGCGGCCGATCTGCTTCTTGACGCGCTCGAAGTCCTCGGGACGCAGGCCGGGCAGCTCGACGACGATGTCGGAGCCCTTGCGCGTGATGCTCGGCTCGGAGACGGCCATCGTGTCGACGCGGTTGCGGATGGTCTCGACGCCCTGGCGCACGGCGGAGTCGCGCTGCTCGTCGATGTAGTCCTGATCCATGCGCAGCTTGACTTCGCCGGCGGCGGCGTCGCGGGAGTCTTCGTAGAGCTCCTTGCGATAGTCCTTCAGGAACTCGCGATCGAGCTTCTTGGCGTCGTCGTGGTTCTTGAACTTGAGGACGATGACGTCGTTGCCGACGCGGTCCGACGAGACGTCCTTGACCTTCTTGTCGCGCTGGAGGCGCTCCTCGATGTCGGACGCCAAGCGGTCGGCGCGGTCGCTGACGGCCTTGTCGACCTGGACTTCGTAGACCAGGTGCAAGCCGCCCTGAAGGTCGAGGCCGAGCATGATCCGTTTCTGGATGTGCTTCTTCATCCAGCCGGGGATCTGATCGTCCTTGCCATACCAGGTGGCCACGGTCGGCGTGAGCACGACGACGGCGGCGACAGTGAGAAGCAGATACGTGATGACGCGATAGACCCAGGAACGGTCCATGAGACCCCTTGGTGGTTACTTCTTCTCGGTTTCGGAAGCTGCGGCCGACTTGCCGGCGCCGGGCGCCTTGCCGGTGACGGAAGAGCGGAGGACTTTGACGCGGACTTTTTCCTGCACTTCGAGCGTGACGACGTTCTCGTCCAGGCCGGAGATGCGCCCGATGAGACCGCCCGTCGTCGCCACTTCATCGCCCTTCTTGAGCGACTTGAGCCAGCCTTCGGTCTCCTTGCGCCGCTTCTGCTCCGGGCGAATCATGATGAAGTACATCATCACGAGCAGCAGCGGGAAGAGCACCACCGGGTTGCCGAGACCGGCGCCCGACAAGAAGCCGGTCGGGCCCGATGGCGGCGCGCCCGTCGCCGAGCCCGTCGGCGCCGCCGACGGTGGAGCCCCGGCCGGCGCCGCGTTCCCCGACGGGGCAGCCGAGGGCGCCTGCCATAATAATGATTGGATCATCGGCGGTGCGTGTACCGCGAGATAGCGTTTCCGTCAACCAAATCTTGCCATTGCCTCGCTGGCGAAGGTCGCGTAGCGGCCGTCGAGGATGGCCTGCCGCGCCCGTTTCGTCAGCTCCAAGTAAAAGTGCAGGTTATGCAAGGTAGCTGCGCGTGCGAACAGGATTTCTCCGCAGGCGTGCAGATGGCGCAAGTAGGCCAACGAGAAGGTCTTGCACGTCTCGCATTCGCAGTCGGGATCGGGCGGCGAGGGGTCGAGCTTGTACTTGGCGTTGGAGATCACGATCTTGCCGCGCCAGGTGAAGAATTGGCCGTTGCGCGCGTTGCGGGTGGGCATGACGCAGTCGAACATGTCGATGCCGGCGCCGATGGCGGTCAGTAGGTCCTTCGGCGTGCCGACGCCCATGAGGTAGCGCGGCTTGTCGGCCGGCAGGCGATGCGCCACTTCGTCGAGCAGCTGATACATGACCGGTATCGGCTCGCCGACCGAGAAGCCGCCGAGCGCGAAGCCATCGAACGGCAAGGCGCAGATCTGCTCGAGGTGCGCAAGGCGTAGGTCGAGCTGCGCGCCGCCTTGGACGATGCCGAAGCGCTTCTGCCCCTCGGCGCGCGGCGCGGCCAGGCAGCGCGCGGCCCAGCGCGTCGTGCGCTCCATGGCGGCCACGACGACGTCGCGCGGGGAATCGCCGGGCGGACAGTGGTCGAACGCCATCGCGATGTCGGAGCCGAGCGCCGCTTGGATCGCCATCGAGACTTCGGGCGTCAGGTTGCGCGGCGAGCCGTCGACGGGCGACTTGAAGACGACACCCTCCTCCGTCAGCTTCGACAGCTGCTGCAGCGAGAACACTTGGAAGCCGCCGGAGTCGGTCAGCATGGGCCGCGGCCAGCCGGCCAGCTTGTGCAGCCCACCGACGGCACCGACGACCTCGAGCCCCGGTCGCAGCCACAAATGATACGTGTTGCCGAGGATGATGCGCGCGCCGAGCTCCTCGAGCTCGCGCGGCGTCATCGCCTTGACACTGCCGTAGGTGCCGACCGGCATGAAGATGGGCGTCGGCACCTCGCCGTGCGCGAGCGTCAGCGTGGCCGCGCGCGCTTTGCCGTCGGTGGTCGCAATCTTGAAAATGTCGCTCATGACCGCACTGCGTACGGCCACGAGCCCGTCGTCGACCCGCGAGCCCTACGGTGTTCGCTCACATGACGCTGGCTCATCGGATCAACATCGCGTCGCCGTAGCTGTAGAAGCGGAAGTCGTGGGCGACGGCGTCGGCGTAGGCGGCGAGGACGCGCTCTTTGCCGGCCAGCGCCGCCACGAGCATGAGCAGCGACGATTTCGGGAGATGGAAGTTGGTCAGCATCATGTCGATCAATCGGAATTGGTAGCCGGGCTGGATGAAGATGTCGGTGACGCCGGCGCCGGCGCGCACGGTGTTGCCGTCGATGGCGGCGGCCTCGAGCGTCCGCACGACGGTCGTGCCGACGGCGACGATGGCGCGACCGTCGGCGCGGGCGCGGCCAACCGCTTCGGCCGTCGCGACGGGCACGTCGTAGCGCTCGGGATGCAGCGATTGGCCGGTCAAGTCGTCGGAGCGCAGCGGCGCGAAGGTGCCCGGGCCGACGTGCAGCGTCACGGTCGCCCGCTCGATGCCGCGCGCGTCCAAGGCGGCGATGAGCGCGGGCGTAAAGTGCAGACCGGCGGTCGGCGCGGCGACGGCGCCGGGCGTGCGCGCGAACATCGTCTGATAGCGCTCTTTGTCGGCGGCTTCGGGCGTGTCGCGCTTGATGTAGGGCGGCAACGGCACCTCGCCATGGCGATCGAGATAGCCGTCGAGATCGCCGGTGAAGCGCGCCTGCACGTAGGCGCCGTCGACGGCCAAGACCTCGACGGTCGGCGGCTGGTCACCCTCCAGCGTCAGCGGGCCCAAGCGAATCGGCTTGGACGCGCCGCCGAGACAGCGCCACACGCCCTCACCGACGGCCGGCAGCGGCTCGACGAGCAGGAGCTCGACGCGTCCGCCGGTCGCCTTGGTCGCGTGCAGCCGCGCCGGAATGACGCGCGTGTCGTTGACGACGACGAGCGCGCCTTCCGGCAACAGCGACGGCAGATCGCGCACGTGCTGGTGCGACTGGCCGCCCGCGCGATCCAAGACATAGAGCCGCGCGTCGTCGCGTTGCGCCAGTGGCGCCTGGGCGATCCGTTCGGCCGGGAGGTGAAAGTCGAAGTCCGATGCGCGCAAGCTCTAGCCCTTTTCGCGCAGTGCTATAACACGCCGATGCTGCGACGCTCCATGTTGGCGCTGTTGCCCTTGCTGATGGCCGCGCAGACCGCTCCGCCGCCGCCCTGGGCCGACGCGCGCGGCGATCTCGACGGCGACGGCAAGCCCGACCGCGCCCACCTCGAACGCGACGGCACGCTCTTTGTCGACGGCAGCGATGGACGCGAGCTGGCGCACATCACCCTGCCCGATCCCAAGCGCATCGAGCGGGCGCAGGTGCGTTTCGCGACGGTCGAGGATCGCGTGGTGGTGCACGTCAAAGCCGACATCGGACGCGGCCAGGCCGACGAGGCGGTGGTCGCCGGCGGCAAGATAGTGTTTGTCGGGCGCACCGGGCCTGTCGGCGACGGCGATCGGCTGGAGCGGCTGCGCGTCGACGAAGCGGGCATCGTGCGCTATCAGACGTCGCCCGGTTTCGTGCGCTGTGACGGCGAGGATGAGCTGTTTCCCGAGCGTTGGGACTTCGCGGGCGCGCGCTTTCGGCCGGTGACGGTCGAGCCGCCGCTCGGCAAGCCGCTGCGCTCGTCGACGACGGCGCCGGACGGCGTCAAAGGGCCGCCGCTCGGGCTCTTCCGCTTCGTGGCCGCCTCGACGGACGACACGGGCGAGCGCCGCGCCGATCGGCTGGCCGCGCCGCACGAGCTCGAAGACGGCGCGCCGGCGACGCTGTGGCACGCGGGCGAGGGCGCGGCGGCGCGAGGCGCGTGGGCGACGGCGCGCGCGCAGGCCGGCGCACAAAAGATCCATGCGCTCGAGATCGTCGGTGGCAACGCCGCGCCGCGCACGTTGACGCTGATCCTCGGCCCCGAGCAGCATTTTACGGTCGATGTCGCGGCCGGGACGCGCTGGGTGACCTTGCCGGAGACGGCGCCGACGGCGTGTCTGTCGATCGTCGTGGCCGAGCCGAACGCGCACGGAAACACGCTGGGCGAGGTGGCGATCTACACCGACATCGATGGACCGGCCGGGCTGCAGCAGCTCGTGCTCGAAGTGGCCGATGGGCGTCCCGAAGCCGACGGCGCGGCGCACTTGTTGATCGCGCGCGGACACGAAGCGGCGACGAAAGTGGCCGAAGCGCTGCCGTTGGCGCACGCTGCGGGCAAGCGTCGGCTCCTGCAGGTGTTGGCGGCGATCGCCGATCCGTCGACGGCACCGGCATTGGGGACGGCGTTGGAGACGGCGAGCGGCAACGAACGGCCGCTCGTCGTCGAGGCGCTCGGCAAGCTCGGCGACGCGGGCGTGGCACCGGCGGCGCGCGTCTTCGCCGACGACAGTCAGACGGGCGAAGCGCGCGCCGATGCCGCGACCGTGCTCGGCTTGGCCGGCGGCGCGACGGCGTTGGCGGCGTTGACGGCGGGCGCCGGTCACGGCGACGGCGGCGTGCGCGCGGCGAGCATGCTGGCGCTGACGCGGCGATTCGCCGCCGATCCGGCCGCGATCTTGGCGGCGCTCGGCAAAGCGGCCGGCCACGACGATGATGCGACCGGCGATTTGGCGCGCGTCATCGGGCGCGCGGCGGCCGACAAGTCGGCGGCGCGCGATGACGCGGCGGCGGCGCTCGTCGCGGCTTGGTCGGCGACGGCCCCGACGCATTTTGCCGCGCGCTTACGACTGTTGCGGGCGATGGGCGATCTCGGTCATGCAGCGGCGTTGCCGATCGCGAGCGCGGCCGCGCACGACGCCGACCCGACGCTGCGCGCCAACGCCGTGAACGCGGCCGCGCGGCTCGAGGGCGGCGCGGCGATCGCCAGAGCCGCAGTCAACGACGGCGATCCCGGCGTGCGTAAGGCAGCGATCGTGGCGCTCGCCGGACGTGCCGATGGCGTGGCCGAAGCGGAAGCGGCGCTCGGCCGCGACGCCTGGCCGATGGTGCGTCACGCCGCCGCCGACGCGCTCGGCGCCGCGTGCGCAGCGGCGCACGGCGCGCCTTCGCCGGCGTTGACGCGCGCGGTGGTCGGCGACGGCGCCGGCAAGGCCGGGCGCGGCGCCGATCGCGCCGAAGAGGTCCGGCGCGCGGCGCTGTTCGCGCTCGGGCGCTGCGCGGCGCCGCTGCCGCTCTTGGCTTCCGTGCTCGACGCGCGCGAGCAGCCGGTCAGCGTGCGCGAGCTGGCGGCAGCGCTGGTGGCGCGTCGCGGCGGCGCGGTCGCAGCCAAGGCGCTCGCCGGCGCGCTCGACGACGCGCTCGGCGATCCCGCGGCCGACGAGCAGTCGATGGGCCTGGCGATCGCCTGCACCCACGGCCTGGCGCGCACCGGCGACACGTCGCGGCCGGTGTTGGAGGCGCTCGGCGAAGCTGCGAACGAGCCCGCGTCGGCGCCGCTGCGCGCCGCGGCCATGGAGACGATTGGCCTGCTCTGCCCCGACGGCGCCGCGGTCGCGCTCGACAAAGGCGTGAAGGACCCCGACGGCAACGTCTGCCGCGCCGCGCGTCTGGCGCGCGAGCGCTGCCACAAGTAGCGCAAACCGAATCGACCGACGCGCGAACGCGGTATGCTCGCGCCATGGATTTCGCGCCCTCGCCGACGCTGCAGCCGCTGCTCGAGCAGATTGAGCGCTTCATCCGCGACGAAGTCGAGCCACTCGAGCCGCGCTTCGTCGGCGGCAGCTTTCGCGCGCTCCTGCCCGAGCTGTCGCGGCTGCGGGCGCGCGTCAAGGGGCTCGGGCTGTGGCTGCCGCAGATGCCGCGCGACGTCGGTGGCCTCGGGCTGACGCTGCTCGAGCACGGGCAGGTCTCGGAGCGGCTGGGACGCTCGCCGCTCGGCCATTACGTCTTCAACTGCCAGGCGCCGGACGCGGGCAACATGGAGATCCTGCATCGTCATGGCACGCCGGCGCAGCACGAGCGCTGGCTGATGCCGCTTCTGCGCGGCGACATTCGCAGCTGCTTCAGCATGACCGAGCCCGACATGCCGGGGTCGAATCCGACCTTGCTCGCCACGACGGCGCGTAAAGACGGCGACGACTATGTCATCGACGGGCACAAGTGGTTCACCTCGTCGGCCGACGGCGCGGCGTTCGCCATCGTCATGGCCGTCACCGACGCCGACGCCGCGCCGCACCTGCGCGCCTCGCAGATCATCGTGCCCACCGACGCGCCCGGCTTTACGCTCGTGCGCAACATCTCGGTCATGGGCCACGCCGGCGACGACTACGCCTCGCACGCCGAAGTCCGCTATCACGGCGTGCGCGTGCCGCAGTCGAACCGGCTCGGCGGCGAAGGCGCCGGCTTCCTCATCGCGCAAGAGCGGCTCGGCCCCGGCCGCATCCACCACTGCATGCGCTGGATCGGCATCTGCGAGCGCGCCTTTACGCTCATGTGCACGCGCGCCGCGACGCGGGAGGTCGCGCCCGGCAAAGTGCTCGGCGGCAAGCAGCTCGTGCAGGCCTGGATCGCCGAGAGCCGCGCCGAGATCGACGCCGCGCGCTTGATGGTGCTGCGCGCCGCCTGGACCATCGATCACGACGGCGTCTACGCCGCGCGCGAGCAGGTCTCGCTCATCAAGTTCTACGTCGCCGGCGTCATGGAGCGCGTGCTCGATCGTGCGATTCAGGCGCACGGCGCGCTCGGCATGACCGACGACACGCCGCTGGCCTGGTTCTTCCGCCAAGAGCGCGCCGCGCGCATCTACGACGGCCCCGACGAAGTGCACAAGATGGTCGTCGCCAAACGCATTCTCAAAGGTTATGGAGTGACGTTATGAGCGAGGTCGTGCTCGATTCGACGCGCGCGGTTCGTGCCGGCGAAGAATTGGATTTGCCGGCGCTGGCGAAATATTTGGGCGCGCAGGACGTCAAGGTCACGCAATTCCCGAGCGGCCACTCGAACCTGACGTATCTCGTCGAGGCCGATGGTCAATCGCTGGTGCTGCGCCGCCCGCCGTTCGGCAGCAAAGTGAAGACGGCGCACGACATGGGCCGCGAATATCGCATTCTCTCGCGCGTTCACGACGTCTATCCGCTGGCGCCGAAACCGATATCGTATTGCGAGGATTCGGCGATATTGGGCGCGCCGTTCTACGTCATGCAGCGCATCGTCGGCGTCATCCTGCGCAAGGATCCGCCGCCGTCGCTGTTGCCGCCCGACGTGGCGCGCGGTCTCGGCGTCTCCTTCATCGATAATCTGGCGACGCTGCATCAGCTCGATTATCGCGCCGCCGGCTTGGGTGATTTGGGCAAACCGGACGGATATAACGAACGACAAGTGCGCGGCTGGGCCGAGCGTTATCGAAACGCGCGCACCGACGATATCGCCGATATGGAGTTTGTCGAGCGTTGGCTGAGCGAGCGCATCCCGCCGGAATCGGGCGCGGCGCTCATTCACAACGACTACAAATACGACAACCTCATGCTCGATCCGAACGACCTGACGCGTCTGGTCGGACTGCTCGACTGGGAGATGTCCACTATCGGTGACCCGCTCATGGATTTGGGCACGGCGCTCGGCTATTGGGTCGAGGCGAGCGACCCGCCGCCGCTGCAGGCGGTGCGCTTTTGCGCGACGACCGTGCCCGGCAGCCTGACGCGACGCGAGCTCGTCGCGCGATATCGAGAGCGCACCGGCGCCGATATCGGCAATATCCTGTTTTACTATTGTTTCGCCTTATTCAAGACCGCCGGCGTCGCGCAGCAGATCTATTATCGCTATAAACAGGGGCTGACGAAGGACGAGCGCTTTGCGGCCATGATCTTCGGCGTGCAAGTGCTGGCGGGAACGGCGCGCGCGGCCATCGAGCGCGGTCATCTCTAACGCTTACGGCGCCGCGACGCTCACTTGGGGACCGGCATCAAGTTGATGCCGACGACGCCGCCCGAGCAGCCGCTCTTGCAGAAGTCACCGACCGGATCGCGGGTCGCGTACCACGTCGGCACGACGACGGCGGTGACGACGACGGCGACCCCGACGGCGCCAACGGCCCACACCCACGACTTCTCGAACCACTTGGGCGGCGGCGGCGCGGCCGGCTTGTACGGGTTGGCGCCGACGGGCAAGTCCTCGAGCAGCACCTCGAGCGCGATCTCCTGGCCGGCGACGGCGGAGACGTTCTGGAAGAAGTCCTTGTAGCCGCCTTTGGAGACCTGGATGGCGCGCGCGCCGACTTCGAGCTCGGTCGTGAGCGGCGCTTCGCCGACGAACTTGCCGTCGATGTAGACGCGCGACGCGGGGACGCTGGCGCTGATCTTGAGCACGCCGGCGACGGCGACGAGCTCGACCGTGACCAAGGTCGGCTTCTTGCGGTCGATCTTGAAGACGTCGATATAGGGCGCGAAGCCCTCTTTGATGACCTTGATCGTGTGCTCGCCCGGCACGAACGGCAGCGGCGCCTTCAACGGCACCTCGCCCACTTTCTGCCCGTCGACGAAGATCGCGGCGCCGGTGGTCGCCGACTGCACATCGAGCGTGCCGCCGCGGGCGCCGGCGGCGGGCGTGCCGCGGTCGGCCGACGCCACCGCGCCGGCGAGCAGGACGACCGCAACAACGACGCTACGCAACGTGTTTGAGCTTACCACTTTTTCGATTTCAGCTCACTTACGGCTTCACGCGCGTCAGCGCCTGCCGCAAGCGCGCGTGCTGGCCGTCGACTTCCAGGCCGCGCTCGAACATGCCGGCCGCCTTGGGCGCCTCGCCCAGCTGCTCGTGAATCTCGCCGAGGTGCAGGTAGACGTCGGCTTTGCTGACGCCCGACGCCGGATCGAGGTTCTGCAGCAGCATCTGCCGATAGACGCGGCGCGCCTTTTCCCACTCCTTCTCGCCGACGTGCAGGCGACCGAGCGCGATCATCGTCGGCGTATGCTGCGGATCGATCGAGAACGCCGTCTGGTAATGCTCGAGCGCCAGCTTGACGTCGCCTTTGCGCTCGGCGATGGCACCGATGCGCTGATTCAGCCGCGCCAAGTCGCGCGTGCGCTTGCCCTTGCCCAGCCGCTCGGCCAGCTTGCGATAGAGCGGCAGCGCGTCGTCATCGCGTCCGGCGGCGAAGTAGAGATCGGCCAGCGGCTCGACCACCGTCGGCTCGTCGGGCGACACGCGCGCCAGCTGCTCCAGATACGGCAGCGCCTGGTTCGGCTGCTTCAGCTTGTCGCCGTAGACCTGCGCCAGCTCGACGTAGAGCGGCTTGCGATCCGCCTCCGCCGTCTGGTCGAGCCGGAGCGCCAAGAGCTCGGCCACGCGCGTCCAATCGCCGCGCGCGCGCGCCAGCTTCTCGAGCGCGCCGAGCGCGCCGGCGTGCGTGGCGTCGGCGTCGAGCGCGCGCAGGTAGCTGGCCTCGCCCGCTTCGTCGCCGCCGGCTTCCGCTTCGATCTTGCCCAGGCGGAAGTGCAACTCGGCGCGTTCGGCCGGTGAATCGGCCAGCTCGACGGCGCGCTCCAGCGTCGCCCGCGCCTTGTCGACGTCGCGCGCCGCTTCGTAGATGTGCGCCAACGACATGAGCGCGCGCACGTTCGACGGATCGCGCTCGAGAATGCGCTCCAAGATCTCCGTCGACGCTTCGGCGTTGCCGAGCCGGCCTTCCCACACATCGGCGGCGCGCACCAGCAGCGCGATCTCGCCGTCCTTGTCGCCGACGGCCGCGCGACGATTGGCCTGATCGGTCAGCACGTCGATGAGATCGTTGTAGCGCTCGGACTTCTCGAGCAGCGCCGCCAGCTGCGCGTTGGCCTCGGGCTCGTCCGACTGCAAGGTCAGGATCTCGTGCAAGTAGCCGATGGCGTCGTCGGCCGAGTCGTGCTTTTCGACCGCCAGCGTCACCAGCTTCTTGTAGACGGGGATTTGCTTCGGCCCCGACACGGCTTGCAGCTGGCGCACGAGCACCTCTTGCACCGCCGTCCAGTCACCCCGCCGCCGCTCCAAATCCTCGAGCGCGTCGAGCGCGGCCGGCGCGTCGGGCGCATGGTCGAGGAGATCGCGATAGGCGTCGACGGCGCGATCGAGATCGCCGATCTTCTCGGCCCAAATCGCCGCGATGCGCGTCTTCAACGCCACCTGCGCGCCCGCGTTCTCTTCGACGCGCGCCTTTTGCGCCAAGAGCGCCACCAGCTCGGTGAAGTGGCCCTCCTTCTCGTGCAGCCGCGCCAAGGCGTCGAGCGCGCCCACGTCGGCGTCGTCGACGTCGAGCACCTTTTGCCAGCCAGCGATGGCGGCCGGCACGTCGCCGAGCGCCTTTTCGTGCAGCTCGGCGGCCTCGGCGTAGAGGCGCCGCTTGGCGGTCGCGTCGTAGTCCACCGCGGCGCGCCGTTCGAGCACGCGCGCCAGCTGCGCATGATCGGCGCGGACGCGATAGAGCCGCTCGAGCGCCTCCAAGGCCTCGGCATTCTCGCCGTCGACCTCGAGCACGAAGAGGTAACGCGCCTCCGCACGCGCGTCGTCGCCGAGCCGCTCCCACAGCCGCGCCGTGCGCAGGCCGAGGTCGCGCGCTTGATCGCCGGAGACGGCGCCGGGCGCGTCGAGCACGGCCTCGAACGTCTCGGCCGCGCGCTCGGGCTCGCCCGCCGCTTCGCCGAGCCGCTCCACTTCGTCGGCCAGGCGCGGCTCGTCGGGACGCAGCCGCAGCGCCCGCGCCATGGCGTCGAGCGCCTTGGCCGGGTCGTTCAAGTAGCGCTCGCAGCGCTCGGCGATGGTCTCGAGCAGCTGCGCCTGCTCCGGGTGACCGCTGGTGATCGCCGAGGCGCACCTCCGCCAGCTGCACCACCTTCGGCCAGTTCTCGTCCTGCTCGTAGAGCGGCTCCAAGACCTCGAGCGCGGCCTCCGCATGCGCGTGCGACGCCAGCAGCTTCTCGAGGCCGGCGCGCGTGGCCGCGTGGCTCGGCTCGCGCCCGAGCGCGTCGCGGTAGGCCAAGAGCGCGCCGTCGAGATCGACGAGCTCGCCGGCGCGCAGCGCGCCCAAGCGGTACAAGAACTCGGCCTGCTCGACCGGATCGTTGACGGCGCCGGCCTCCTTTTCGAGCACGTCGCCGAGATCGCGCCAACGCGCCGCCCGCGCCAGCAAACGATCGAGCGCTTGCAGCGGCGTGCGCTCGGAGCCGTCGGGACCCGGCAGATCGAGCGCTTTGTTGTAGGCGGAGATGGCGCGCTCTTCGTCGCCCAGCTTGTGCTCGTAGATCGCGCCCAGCTTGAGGGCCAACGTGCGCTGCACTTCGGGATCGAACGCCGCCGACATGCGCTCTTCGTAGACGCGCGCCAGCTCGCCCGGCGCTTGCGTCAGCTCGGCCAAGCGCTCGAGCTCGACTTGCGCCGCTTCGTCGCCGGCATCCTCGCCGAGCACGCGACCCCACGCCGAGAACGCCGCCTGCAAATCCTCGACGCCCGCTTCGTTCAGCTCGGCGATGCGCGACAACAGACGGCGCCGCTCTTGCGGCTCGCTCTCGGCCTGCAAGCGCAGCTCGGTCACGTCGATGAGCGCCGCGAAGTCGCTCTGCTGCTCGTAATAGGGCTCGAGCACGGCCGCCGCCGGATCGCGCGTGGCCTCGTCGCGCACGAGCTTCTCGAGCGCCGCTTTGGCGCCCTCTTCGGGCGGACCGCCGGCGCCGGCGAAGAGCACGTTGCGATAGCGGCCGATCGCCGACTCGGCGTCGCCCACTTCGCGTTCGAGCACCTGCGCCGCCTTCAGCTCCAGCTCCACCTTGCGCGGCGCATCGCCACGCGCGGCGGCTGCTTCGGCCAGCGCGTCGAGGGCCTCCAAGTGATCGGCCCACAAGCCCTCGGCGGCATACAGGCGCGCCACGGCTTCCAGCGCTTCGATATCGGCCGGATCGTTCGAGAGGATGCCCTTGTAGGCGTCGATGGCGGCGAGCGCGTCGTGCAGCTCGGTCTCCGACAGCTTCGCCAGCTGCAGCCGCAACGGACGCTGCGCCGCCGGCTCGTGCGTCTGCTCGATCTTCGTGGTCAAGATCGAGGTCAGATCGCGGAAGGAGCCTTTGACGAAGTAGAGCCGCTCGAGCGCGTCGAGCGCCGCACGATCGGTGTCGTCGAGCGTCAAGACGTGGCGCCAGGTGCCGATGGCCGAGTCGGTCTCGTTGAGCGGGCCTTCGTAGAGCTCGGCCGTGCGATAGGCGAGCTCCTTCTGCTCGCGCAGGTCGTTCGACAGGCCGGCGCGCTTCTCCAGCACTTGCACCAGCTCGCGGTTGCGGCCTTCGTCGGCGAGCAGGCGCTCGAGCGCGCGCCACGCCTGATCGTCGTCGTCGCGCACGCCGACGACCTTGCGCCAGCTGTCGATGGCGGCGCCGCGGTCGCGCAGCTGCGTCTCCTGAATGTCGGCGACGCGGGCGTAGACGCGCGCTTGCAAGTCGTAGTCGTAGGAATCGGCGACCGCCTGCTGCAGCACGTCGACGAGCTCGCGCCACATGCCGAGCATGTGGCTGAGGCGCTTGAGCTCGTGATAGAGCGCCGTCTCGCGCTCGGCCGCGTCCGGCTCGCCCGCCTCTTCGCCCCACGCGCGCGCCAACGCGCCGAACGCCAGCCGCGGATCGCCGCCGCGCTTCTCGTGAATGCGCGCGATCTCTTGCAACAGCTCGATGCGGCGCGGCTTGTCGTCGATGAACTCGAGCTCGGCGTCGTAGATGACCACCAGCTTCTGCCAGGCGTCCTCTTGGCGATAGATCGGCTCGAGAATCTGCGCGATGCGGAACGTGTGATCGTGATCGACGATGAGCCGCTCGAGCGCGCGCACGGCGTCGGGGTGGCCGCTCACGTGGCCGAGCACCTCTTCGTAGACGTCGATCGCCGACGGCAGGTCGCTCAGCTCCTGCTCGTAGATGGTGCCGAGCCGCAGCTTGAGCGCGATGAAGGCCGCTTGGCCGACCTCGACGCGCTCGAGGCCGCGCAAGGTCAGCTCCACGAGATCGTGCCAGCGGCTGCCGGCGCGATAGAGCCGCTCGAGCGACGTGACCGCCTTGTCGTCGTCGCCGTCGAAGTCGAGGACGGCGCGCCAGCTGTCGACGGCGCCGTCGGCGTCGGCGAGCTCGCCCTCTTGCAGCGCCGCCTGCTTGTAGAGCAGCGCCTTCTTGCGCGTCATGTCGAGCGTGCCGTCGGCGGCGTCGCGATAGACCTGCAGGAGGTCGCCGAAGCGCTTGGAGCGATTGAGCAGCAGCTCCAAGTTGCCGAACGCGACCTGATCATTGGCGTCGAGCTCGAGCAGCCGCTCGTAGGAGCGCTTGGCCTTGTCGACGTCTTCCAGGCGTGCGTGATAGATCGTCGCCAGGCCGCGCAGGACTTCGAGGCCGGTCGTCGACTCCGCGCCCTCGTCGGCGATATAGGCTTCGTAGACGTCGGCGAGCTTGAGCCAACCGTCGAGGATGCCCGCCAAGCGCGCCAGCTGATCGCGAATGGCGCGGTCCGCCGGATCTTCGCGGAAGACGCGCGCGTACCAGGTGAACGCGCCTTCCAGATCCTCGAGCTGCTCCTCGTAGAGCCGCGCGATGCGCTTGGTGAGCATGAGGCGCGTCTTCGGATCGTCGGCCGCTTCCAGGCGGATCTGATAGATGCGCACGAGCGACGGCCAGTCGTGGCGCGCGGCGTAGGTCGGCTCGAGGACCTCGGCGGCGGCGACGCGCTGGCCGTCGTCGTCGAGGTATTTTTCGAGCGCGCGAATGGCGCCGGCGTGCGTCGGGTCGCCGCCGAGCGCGGCGCGATAGTTGTCGACGGCGCGATCGGCGTCCGACAGATCCTCGTCGTACAGCTGTGCCAAGCGGAAGCGCAGCGCCACCGCCTCGTCGACGTCGTCGCAGAAGCCGAGCCGCCGTTCGTACAGCTCGGCCAGCTCGGAGTGACGATGGGCGGCGACATAGCGCGCTTCCAACGCGGTGCCGGCCTCGGCATCGGTCGGGAACATCTCGAGCACCTGCTCGTACGCGCGAATGGCCTCCAGCGGCCGATCGAGCGGGCTCTCGGGACCGGCGCACAGCTGCGCCAGCTGCATCAAATAATGACGGCGGCGATCGTCGTCACCGAGGGCCAGCTCGGCGCGGCGGACGTAGACCTCGTACAGCGGATCCCACTCGCGCCCTTCGACGTAGATGCTCTCGAGCGCATCGAGCGCCTTCGGGTGATCCGGCGACATGTCGATGACGCGGCGGTAATACTCGCGCGCGGTCTCGCGATCGCCGAGCTTGTGCGACTCGGCGGCGACGGCGAGATAGACGCGCTCCTGCGTCGCCGCGTCGAGGATGTCGGGACCGAGCTCGCGATAGAGCGCGACCAGCTTCGGCCGCGCCGCCGCCGACGCCAGCCGCTCGATGCCGTCGAGCAGCGCCGGCAGCTCCGGCTCGCCGACGCCGATGCGCGCCGCGCGCGCGAAGGCGTCGAACGCCGCTTCCGAGTCGCCGGCGCGCTCTTTCAAGGTCGCGATCTGCATGAGCCGCGTGATGCGCTCGCGCGGATCGGGCGCGTGCTGCGCCCACAGCTCGGCCAGCTGGATCTGCTTGTCGAGCTCGGACGCGACCTGATAATGCGGCTCCAAGACTTCGGCCGCGCGCAGCCGCAGATCGGGATCTTCGAGGTACTTCTCGACTCCGACGCGCGCCGCCGAGTTGCGCGGCTCGACGTCGAGCACCTCGCGATAGCGCTCGAGCGCCTGGTCGCGGCGGCCGAAGCCGTCGTCGATGCCGGCGATCTGCAAGCGCAGCCGCGTCGTCTGCGCCGCTTCGCCGTGCTTGAGCGCCAGCGCCAACCGCTGCTCCAAAATCTCGAGCAAGTCGGCGGGCCGATTCTGCGCTTCGTAGAGCCGCGCCAAGGCATCGAGCGCCGGCAGATCTTCGGGCTGCTCGTCGAGGATGGCGTGATAGCCGGCGATGGCTTCGCCGCCGTCGCCGAGCTCGCGCTCGTTGAGCTGCGCGATGCGCCACATCAGAATCGCGGCGCGCGCTGGGCGACGCCGAGGTCGTCAGCTCGAGCCGGCGCCGCAAGATGTCGACCAGCTCCAGCCACTGGCCTTGCGCCTGATGCAGCTTCTCGAGCGCGTCGAGCGCGCGCACTTCGGCCGCGTCGTCGTCGAGGATTTCGCGATAGGTGCCGATCGCCGCCGCCGGATCGACGAGCAGCTCCTCCTCGATGAGCCCGATGCGGAAGAGCAGGTTCTTCTTCTCCGCCGGCGCCGTCGCCCACTCGGCCTGGCGATGCAGGACGTCGATGAGCGCGCGCCAATCCTCGGCCGTCTCGTACAGCCGCGCCAACGCCGCCGCCGCCGGCCGCGCCGTGTGCAGGTTCGTCGGATCGAGGTCGAGCAGCCGCCGCCACGTCGAGCGCGCCCGATCGACGTCCTTGAGATCGTCTTCGTACAGCTCGGCCGCTTTCTCCAGCAGCTCGCCGCGCAGCTTGAGATCGTCGGGATCGGACGCCAGGAACGCCTCTTCCCACGCCGCCGCCAACTCCGCCTGCCGGCCGAGCAGGAGCGCCAGTCGCTCGACGTTGTCGCGCGTGCGCTTGTCGGCCGGGTCGAGCCGCAGCGCCTCGCGCCACGTCGTCAGCGCCAGCTGCCGCGCGCCCAGCTTCTCCTCCTGCAGCTCGGCCAGCTGCGCCAAGAGCGCCGCCGCGTCGCGCCCTTCGGCGGCTTCGCGCTGCGCGCCGAGCACCAGCGCCAGCTTCGGCCACGCTTCGTCGGTGCGATAGAGCGGCTCGAGCGCCTTGGCGATGCGCTGGCGCAGCTCGGGCCGCTTCATGAGCGCCTCGAGCCCTTTGCGCGCGCCTTCGTGACGCGGCTCCATGCCGAGCGCGTCCTCGAACAGATCGGCGGCGCCCATCGCGTCGTCGAGCCGGTTGGCGTGCAATTCGGCGCGGCGGAACGTCAGATGCGCGCGCGACTCGGGCAGGCCCGGCTCTTCCGACGCGAACGGAATGCGCCGCTGCAAGAGATCGTCGAGCGCCCGCCAATTCTCGGCCGTCGTGTACAGCCGCTCGAGCGCGCGGAACGCTCGCTGCGACGACGGATCCAACTCCAACACTTCGACGTAATCGCGCGTCGCCGCCGGCTGATCGTCGAGCACGCCTTCGTCGAGATCGCTGATCTGATAGAGCAGCGACAGGCGCCCTTCACTGTCGAGCGCGCGCTGCTTCTTGCCTTCGAGCAGCCCGCGCAGATCCTGCCAGCGCTCGTTGATGCTGTAGAGCTGCACGAGCGCGATCTGCGCGTCTTCGTTGGTCGCGTCGCGCTCGAGCACGCGCTTGTAGGCCGCTTCGGCGTCGGCGGGCATGCCGAGGCGCGCGTCGAACAGCTGACCGAGATCCCACGCCAGATCCCTGGCCAGCCCGATTTCGCCGCGCTTGGCCGCCGCGTCCTCCATGGCGCCGAGCTGCACCGCCCAGTCGTCGGGCTTGTCGAGCTGGTCGGCGAGCTGCGCCATCATGCGGCGATTGTCGGCGTCGCCGGGCGCGCGCGTGAACACCTGGCCGCCGTAGCCGTAGGCGCGCGTCGCGTCGCCGAGCTCGGTCGCCGCCAGATCCATCAAGCGCCGCAAGAGCACGAGCTCGGCGGCCGGATCCTTTTCGTCCGCGCGCACGATCTCCAGCGCGTCGACGAGCTTGGGCGCCGCCTCGGCTTCACCGACGGCCAGTCGCGCCTCGTACACCGGCGAGAGCAAGCGCGCCACGCTCACGCGATCGGCGACCGAGGTCGCGCGATCGGGCGCCGCACCGGCCGCGAGCCAACGCTCGAGCGCGCTCACCGTCGGCTTGTGCGCGCCCGGCGTCGTCGTCACGTGGAAAGCCGCGCGGAAATGCTCGAGCGCCTGATGCGGATCGTTGAGGTTGGTCTCGTAGATCTCGCCCAGCCGATGCGACAGCTCGAGGCGCGTGTCGTGATCGTCGTGCGCCGCCAACGCCAGCTGCTTCGCCAGCGTCTCGGCCATGCCGCTCGCGTCGCCGCGGCCGGCGTAGAGCTTCTCGAGCGCGCGCAGCGCCCGCATCTGCGTCGCCGCCGTCTGATCGCTGCCCAAGATGCGCTGATACGTGCCGATCGCCGCCGCCGGATCGCCGAGCTGCTCCTCTTCGATCCACGCGACCTTGAACAGCATCTCGAGACGCCGCTGCGGATCGGTGGCGCGCGCTTCGCGCTTCTTGTAGATCGCCAGCAGCTCCTTGTAATTGCCGGCCTGCGTGAAGATCTGCTCGAGGTTGCCGAGCGCCTCGGCGTCTTCGGGCGCGCGCTGCAGCACCTCTTCGAAGTATTTGCGCGCCTCGTCGGGCTTGTAGAGCCGCGTGAGCGCGATGCGCGCCAGCTGGCGGAAGCGCTCGGTCTTGCGCGCCTCGTCCGTCTCTTTGGCGACCTCCGACTGATAGATCTCGGCCAGCTCTTCCCAGGCTTCGGCTTCGGCGGCGAGCCGCTCGAGATCGCGCTGCAGCCCGGCGTCGCTCGGCAGCAGTTGATAGGCCTTGGCCGCCCAGGCGAACGCCAGCGACTTCGAGCCCAGCTTCTGCTCGCATAGGTCGACGATCTGACGGTGCAGCGCCAGCCGCTCGCTCAACGCCTCGTCGGGACGGCGCTGATTGAGCAGGATTTCGTAGGTCGTCAAGAGGCGCGCCCACTTCTCGGACGCGCGATAGATCGGCAACAGCGCCTGCGCGGCCGGCTGCGCCTCCGGTCCGTCGCCGGCGATGGCGAGGATGCGCTCGTACGCCTTGGCCGCGCGATCGGGCGACTTCAGCTGCTGCTGCGCGATCTCGGCGACGCGCGTGTACAGCCGCATGCGCTCGGCCGCATCCTGCGCGCGCTCGGCCACCGACGTGAGGATCTCGCACAGCTCCTCGAACTGGCCTTGGCCGGCGTAGAGCGACTCCAGCTCGCCGAAGCGACCCGCCGCCGCGTACAGCTCGCGCAGCGTGCGCATCGCCTTCGTGTGCGACGGCATGAGCTGCAAGATGTCCTGATAGGCCAGGACCGCTTTGTCGGGATTCTGCAGCTTCTCCGAGAACAGCGAGCCGACCTTCTCGAGCAGCGTCACTTGCTGCTTCAGCTCGAGGCCGGGCGCGCGCGCTTGCCGCCGCAAGGTCTCGATGAGCGCCGCCCAGCGACGGTCGCGCTCGTACAGCCCGGCCAAGAGCGACAGCGCCTCGGCGTCGTCCGGCGACGTCTCGAGCACGCGGTTCCAAATGGCGATGGCCTCGCGCGCGTCGCCGAGCCGATCGGCGGCCAGCTTGGCCATCTCGCCCAGCTTCGCGCCGCTGCTCGTGCGGCGTCTTCAGCCGCTCGCAGCTCCTTGCGCTCCAAGTCGAGCAGCGCGCGCCACGAGCGACGCTTGCCGTAGATGTCGCGCAGCTTGCCGACGGTGTCGACGTCGCGCCGGATCGATGCGCGTACAGCTCTTCGAGCGGCTTGACCGCTTGGTTGTGGTTGGAGAACTTCTCGATCCACAGCCCGGCGATACGCCGCAGAAGACGCGTCTTTTCCGCCGCGTCGGGCGAGACGTCGACGGTGCGCTGCAGGACGCCGATGAGATCGTTCCAGCGACCGAGCGCCTCGTACTTGCCCGCCAACGCCGCCAGCGCGTCGCGATGGTCCGGCTTCAGCGTCAAGATATGGTTGAAGGTGTTGATGACCATGACGTCGAGGTTGAGCTTGTCGCGGTAGATCGCGACCACCTCCATGAGGCGCCCGACGCGTCCGTCGACGTCATCCTTCGGCAGCGCCTCGACGCCCTCTTTCAACAGCTCGAGCAGCGCGTTCCACTTCTCGGTCTTCTGATAGAGCCGCTTGAGCGCGTTGACGGCGTCCGGCTGCGCCGGATCGACCTTGAGCACGCCCTTCCATAGATCGATGGCCTTTTCGGCGGCGCCCGCCGAGCGCTCGGCCAGCATCGCCATCTCGACGCCCAGCTCCGCGCGCCGCTTGGCGTCGGCGTCGACCTTCTGCGCCTGGCCGAGCACCGCCAGCAGCTTCTGCCCGTCGCTCGGCATAGAGCGCGCGATAGAAGTCGAGCATCGCCGGATGCGCCGGCTCGGCCTTGCGTACGCGCTTCCAATATTCGTCGGCCGACTCGAGGTTGCCGAGCTTCTTCCACCACAGCATGCCGATCTGCAGGTACATCGCCGTCTCGGGCTCGCCGCGCGGCCGCGCCCGCAGCGCGTTCTCGTAGACGCGAATCAGCGCCTGCCAATTCTCCTCGGTCGTGTACCACTCGACGAGCGCCGACAGCGCCCGCTGATTGGCCGGGTCGAGCCCGAGCGCCTTCTTGTACGACTCGGCCGCTTCGGTGCGCTTGCCGAGCTTCTTGGTCTGCAGCTCGGCGAGCGCGAGATAGGCCAGCACGCGCTCTTCCTTGGTCGTGCCCGCTTCGATGCGCTGCTCGTAGACGTTGTTCAGCTCCTCCCAGCGCTGCTCGCCGCGATAGAGCCGCTCCAACCGATACGACGCCTTCAGATTGCGCGGCTCGACCTCCAGCGCCTTCTTCAAGTACAGCTCGACGTTGTCGTCCGGCTGATACTTGGCGTAGATCTCGGCCACCGACAGATACAGCGACGTCGTCAGCTGCCGATCGGTCGAGTCCCTTGGCCTCTTCCAGATACTTTTTGACGATCTTCTGCCAGTTGTCGCGCACGAGCGCGATGTGGCCGAGCGTGTCTTGCGTGCCTTCGTCGTCGGGGCGCAGCTCGAGCACGCGCTCGAAGGCACGCACCGCTTCTTCCTCGCGCAGCAGCTCGTCGGCGAGCAGCTTGCCCTTCTCGTAATAGAGATCGGCGCGGCGCGCCTTGTCACTCTCGACGCCCAGCTCGAGATCGATCAGCCGCACCAGCAGCTCGAAGTCGCCGCGCTCGCGATGGATGCGGCGCGACTCGGCGAGCGCGCGACGCACGGCGGTGTCGCCGCCGTTGGCAGTCGGCTCGGCGGCGCCGCGGCCGTGGCCGTTGCCCCCACCTTCGGTCAGCTGCGCCAGCGACGCGAGCGCATCGGCATTGTCCGGATCGGCTTCGAGGGTAGCGAGGGCACGGACGATCTCGGGGTTCATGGGGTACGTCATGTTACGTCATGGGATAGAGCGGTTCAACGGCGCCGGAAAAAGGTAAAACTGATCGGCATGGCGCTCTTTTCACGACGAACACTGGGCACGGACGACATCGAGGTCGTGGGGCTGCCGAAACGCGCCTGGGCCAACGACCTCTATCACCTGCTCTTGCGCGCGCCGTGGTGGGCCGACCTCGTGGCGCTGTCGCTGGCGTTCCTCTTCGCCAACTTGGTATTCGCGATTGCCTTCCAGCTCGTCGGTGGCGTCAATGGCGCACACGGCTTCGGCGATCTCTTCTTCTTCGCCGTGCAGACGATGGGGACGATCGGCTACGGCGCCATGTATCCGGCGACGACCGCCGCGGAGATCGTGGTGACGGTCGCCTCGTTGACGCAGATCTTCCTACTCGCGGTCACGACCGGGCTCGTGTTCTCGAAGTTCAGCGTGCCGCGAGCGCGCGTACAGTTTTCCAAGCACCCAACGATCGCGCCCTCCGACGGCGTGCCGACGCTGCAGTTTCGCATCGGCAACGAGCGCGAGTCGCTGCTGCTCGAGGCCACGGTGCGGGTCGTCCTGATGCGGACCGAGAAGACGAAAGAGGGCGTCGTCATCTACCGCATGCACGACGTGAAGCTCGAGCGCGAGCGGTCGCCGGCGCTGACGCGCTCGTGGACCGTCATGCACAAGATCGTGCCCGGCAGCCCGATGTACGGCGCGTCACCGGACACGCTCGATCGCGACGAGGTCGAGTTCATCGTGACGCTCATCGGCACCGACGAGACCTCGGCGCAACCACAACATGCGCGCATGCGCTTTTACGCGCGCGACGTGCAGTGGGGCAAGCGCCACGCCGACATGCTGAGCGAGCGCCCCGACGGCGGCCTGCGCCTCGACATGTCCAACTTCCATAGCCTGGTCCCGACGCAGCCCACCGACGACTTCCCATACGGCGGCTAGGACTTCTCTCGCGCAGCGTTCGGCGCTATGCTCGTCCCCGCCGTGGTAGGTCCAGCCCGAGAGAGTCTCCTCGTGGTCGACGATGACAAGATCATCCTCGACCTTTTGAAGCGCACGTTTGGCACCAACTACGAGGTGCACGCGGCGTCGTCCGGCCAAGAAGCGCTGGCGATCCTCGGCCAGCACAAGATCGATCTGCTCATCACCGATCAAAAGATGCCGGTGATGACGGGCCTCGATCTCATTGCCGAGGCGCGCAAGTCGATCCCCGAGCTGCAGGCGATCTTGCTGACGGCCTATACCGAGCCCGAAGATCTGATCGCGGCCATCAACGAAGGGCGCGTCTATCGCTACGTCACCAAGCCCTGGAACAACGCCGATCTGAACATCACGGTGCGTAACGCGCTGGAAGCGGTGGCGCTGCGGCGTGAGCGCGATGGGCTGCTCGGGCGGCTGCAGCGGCGGCTGTCGGCGATGTCGGTGCTGGTCGAGATCTCGGCGCAAGCGGGCGCGCTCATGTCGCACGCGCAAGTGGCCGAGATGGTGACGCGGGCGCTGCCGCGCATCGTCAACTTCGACGTCGCGGCCACGCTCGTCGTGCCGCCCGGCGTCGGCGGTCCCGGGCCGGCGACCATGCATCTGCACTGCGCCACGCCCGGCGTCGCCGACGAGGCGCTGCTCTTGGCGGCGCGCGATCGTGGGCTCGAGATCTACAATCAGCTCATCGGCGGGCAGGGTCACGCCATCGATCAAGATGGGCTGCTCGTCAACGTGTCCGGGCAGCGCATTCGCACCAGCGATCGGCCCGATCGCAACGCGCCGCGCAGTGAGATTCGCTCGTCGCTGCACCTGCCGATCATGGCGCCGGGCGCGCAAGGCGGCATCGTCGGGCTCGTCTACGTCGCGTCGCTGCGGCCGGGCGCGTTCACCGAGGACGACGAGCAGAACCTGGAGGTGCTGGCGAACCAAGTGGCCGAGCTCCTGCGGCGGCTGTCGGCGCGCCTCCTCGACGAGCGACGCAAGATGGAGCTGATGGTCGAGTCGATGGCCGACGGGCTCATCATGACCGACTCGTCGGGCGAGGTCTTCCTCATGAACCCGGCGGCGCGCAAGATGCTCGGCGTCGTCAGCGACGAAGCCGTGACCGCGAAGTACCTGAAGGAGCGGCTCGGCTTCTACCCGTTCGATCTGTTGCGCGCGACCGGCCATGCGACGGCGCTGCGCGAGGAGCTGAAGGTCAACGACCGTTTCTTGCACTCGATCGTGTCGCCGGTGAGCGATCAGGGCGGCGCGGCCGTCGGCGTCGTCGTCGTGTTGCGCGACATCACCGAGCAAAAGGCGCTCGACAACCGCAAAGAGGAGTTCGTCAGCATCGTCTCGCACGAGCTGCGCACGCCGCTGACGTCGATTACGGGCGCGCTCGACATCATCCTCAAGCAGTTTCCCGAGGGTTTGAGCGAGAAGCAGACGCGCTACGTCGGCATGGCGCGCGACTCGGCGGCGAAGCTGAACTCGATCGTCGACGATCTGCTCGACGTCGCCAAAGTCGAGCGCGGCAAGCTGTCGATGCGCATGGGCGCGCTCGATCTGGCGGAGCTGGCGCGGCACGCCGTCGAGAACTTCCGCCCGGCGGGCGAGCAAAAGGGTATCTCGGTGGGCGTGCGCTCGCACGACGAAGTGCGCATCGTGGGCGACGCCGATCGCCTGACGCAGGTGGTGAACAACCTCCTGTCGAACGCCATCAAGTTCACGCCCGACGGCGGCCGCGTCGAGGTCGAAGTCTTCGGGCCGTCGGTGTCATCGAGCTTCGTCGGCATGAGCGTGTGGAACAACGGCGTCACGATCTCGGCCGAGGATCGCGAGCGCGTCTTCGACAAGTTCGAGCAGATCCAGTCGTCCAACACGCGCAAAGTCGGCGGCACCGGCCTCGGCCTGGCCATCTCGCGCGGCATCGTCGAGAGCCACGGCGGCCGCATCTGGGTCGAAGGCTCGCGCAACGAAGAGGGCACGCGCTTCGTCGTCGCGTTGCCGAACACGCCGCCGCCCGAGGAAGAGAGCGAGACGCCCAACACGCCGCCGCCGTCGGCACAGCGCAGCGTGCTGGTCGTCGACGACGATCGCTATACGACCTATATCTTGAAGGGGTTGCTCGTCGCCGGCGGCTACCGCGTCTATCTCGGTCACGACGGCGACTCGGCGCTGAGCATCGCGCGCGAGAAGAAGCCCGACCTCGTCACCGTCGATTTGCGCATGCCGGGCGTCGACGGTTTGGCGCTCGTCGAGATCCTCAAGCACGACCCGGACACGCGCAAGATGCCGGTCATCGTGCTCAGCATGTCGGACGAGCGCGATCGCGCCGCCAGCGTCGGCGCCGACGCCTTCCTGCTCAAGCCCGTCGACGGTCCGCCGCTGCTCGAGACCATCTCGCGCCTGTTGGCCGAGCGCGGAAAATCGCGGCAAAAGATCCTGCTCGTCGACGACGATCCGGGCATCCGCATGATCTGTCGCGAGGTGCTCGAAGGCCAAGGCTACCTCGTCCGCGAAGCGCCCGACGGCGACAAGGCGACCATCGAAGCGCGCCGCTTCCGCCCCGATCTCGTGCTCGTCGACGTCATGATGCCGGGCATGGACGGCTTCTCGCTCGCGCAACGGCTGCGCGGCGATCGCGAGACGTCGCTGACGCCGATCATCTTCTTGTCGGCGCGCGGGCAAACCGCCGACAAAGTGCGCGCGTTCAAGCTCGGCGCCGAGGACTACCTGGTCAAGCCCTTCGACTCGGCCGAGCTGGTGGCGCGCGTCGACAAGGCGCTGGCGCGGCGCGACGCCGAATTGGGCGCCTCGCCGACGACGCGGCTGCCCGGCTCGCAAGCGATCGAGAGCGAGATCGAGCGCCGCTTATTGTCCGGCGGCGACTTCGCGTTCTGCTACCTCGATTTAGATAATCTAAAGGCGTTCAACGACTATTACGGCTACGCCAAAGCCGACGGCGTCATCTTGCAGACGGGCGACATCGTGCGCGAGGTCTTGACGCGCGTCGGCGGCCAGGGCGACTTCATCGGCCACATCGCCGGCGACGACTTCGTCTTCATCACCACGCGCGACCGCGCCGATCAAGTGTGCATGACCGTCATCGAGACGTTCGATCGCTTGGTGCCGCTCTACTACAACAAGGTCGATCGCGAGCGCGGCTTCATCGAGACCAACGATCGCTACGGTGTTTTACGGCGTTTTCCCATCATGAGCATCTCGGTCGCCTGCGTCACGCGCACCGGCCGCAACATCGCCATGCACGCCGATCTCTCGTCCGCCGCCGCCGAGCTGAAGCAAAAGGCCAAGGCGATCCACGGCTCGGCTTACGTGCGCGACGGCGTCGTCTTGTACCCGCGCTCCGCCGCCGACAAAGCCGGTTAGAACGTCATCCGCAGGCCGCCCGGCGCCATCGCCAGCGACAGCTTCTGGTCGCGGCCGGCGGTGGTGAGGAACGTGCCGCCGATGGTGCAGCCGAGCACGGCCACCGACGTGCCGGCGAAGATGAGCCCGACGCCGATGTCGGCCGAGTGGCTTGGGTCGCTTGGCCGCCCTCGTCGTCGATGCTGATGCCGGCGGCGAGCATGCCGCCGCCGACCATGGCCGCGATCTCGCCGAGCACGCCGACGCCGATGAGGATGCCGCCGGCGATGCGGCGGTTGCGCAAGGAGCCGAGCAGCTCGAAGTCGCCGTCGCGCAGCCGAGTCTCTTCGCTGGCGCCCAGCTGCCACAAGATCGGACCGACGGTGATGGCCGAGCCGCCGAGCGCGCCGAAGATGCTGGCGAGCGTGATGCCGCTGACCTGCATGTCGTAGTTGAAGCTGCGGCTGGAGGCGACCAAGAGCGGCACACCGGCGCCGAACGCGACGACGAGCGCGCCGATTCCGGCCAACGTCAAGGAGCGGCCGATCACTTTGCGATGCTGGGCGTGCTCGAGCAGCGTCGGCTTGCGTAGCTGGCGCGGCAACAAATCCATCGGCCTCTGATCGGGAATGAGCGGCGCCGGCGGCGGAATCAGCGACGGCGGCGGCGGCGAGGTCGTGTGCAGCGACTCGGGATCGGCGCGCACCAGCGACGGCAAGGCGAAGGAGACCAGGGCCAATTTGACGAGCCGCGACAGGATCATGTTCCCGCGTTACAGCAATCGGCGTGCCGCACGCAGACGCACGCAGAGGGTGCCGCGATCGCGTCGTCGCATGGCTGAGGTTGAACGGTGGGCGACGATGATCTGTCTACTCGCGTGCTACAGTCGCGCCCGTGCGGCTGCTGCACAAGATCGCGCTGCTGCTGATGGCGGCGGCGACGCTGCCGCTGGCGACGGTGGGCTTCGCGCTCATCGCCCGGCATCAGCGCGCGCTCGAGGCGGCGGTGCGCGACACGCTCGATCAGACGGCGCGTCACGCGGCGGCGGTCGTAGCCGGCGACATCGAAGGCCGCGCGCGGCAGCTGGCGCAGACGGCGAGCATGATCGAGTGGGATCGGCTGTCGCCCGACGAGACCAAAGGCGCGCTGGCGCTGCTCGTGCGGCAGGTCAAAGCCACCGACGCGACCGTGCTGCGCGCGCCCGCCGGCGACGACGGCTGGACCGCGCACGCGCCCTTCGAGCGCGCCCGCAAAGAGGGGCGCGGCGCCGTCGTCTACGGCGAGCCCTTTCGTCTCGACGGTCGCATGATGCTGGCGGCGGCGACGGCGGCCAACAGCGCGGGCGATCGCGTGCTGGCGCTGTCGATCGCGCTCGGCCCCTTGTCGCGCGCGCTCGATGAAGTGCGCGGCGCCGGCGCGCCCACGCTGACACTGGTCGACGGCGGCGGTCGACTGCTGGTCGGCTTCGCCGCGCCCGATCAGGACGCCGTCACCGACGCCGTCGCCGGCAAGGATGGTCACGCGCGCCGCTTCGCGCACGGACGCTGGCTGGCGTCGTCGGCGCCCGTCGGTGGCTTGGGCTGGTCGGTCATCGTCTGGGAGCCGGCCGAGCAAGCGTTCGCCGCCGCCCGCGCGCTGCGCACACAGACGTTATGGGCGACGCTCGCGGCCGCCCTCCTCGCCCTCGCCGTCGCCGTCGCCTTTGCGCGCACGCTGACCGCGGCGCTGGAGCGGCTCAGCGTCGCCGCCCGTGCGCTCGGCGCCGGCAAGCTCGACACGCGCGTCATCGCCGTCGGTGACGACGAGGTCGGCACCTTGGCGCGCACCTTCAACGACATGGGCGAAGAGCTGGCCCAAGGCCGCGCCGAGATCGAACGTTGGAACAAGGAGCTGGAGGCGCGCGTCCTCGAGCGCACCGAAGCCTTGAAGCAGGCGCAAGCGCAGCTCGTGCAGGCGCAGAAGCTGGCCGCGCTCGGTCAGCTCGGCGCCGGCGTCGCGCATGAGATCAACAATCCGCTCGGCGGCGTCATCGGCCACGTGCAGCTGCTCTTGGCCGAGCGCACGCCCGACTCGGCCGATTACGAGTCGCTGCAGCACATCGAGGAAGGCGCGCGGCGGGCGTCGCAGATCGTGCAGAACCTGCTGCGCTTCAGCGTGCAGCGGCAGTCGCCCGTGCGCACGTCGGTCGACGTCAACAAGCTCGTGCGCGACACGCTGTCGCTGACCGAGACGCTCGTGCGCGAGCAGCAGATCGACCTCGTCTACGCGCTTGGCGAGCCGCCGCCACGCGCGCACGGCGACGCCGGCCAGCTCGCGCAAGTGCTGCTCAACCTCGTGTCCAACGCACGCACCGCCATGCCGACCGGCGGCACGCTCACCATACGCACGCAACGGGAAGGCGCCGAGGTCGCGCTCTCCGTCGAGGACAGCGGCAAAGGCATCGCCGCCGAGCTGCACGAGCGCATCTTCGAGCCGTTCTTCACCACGAAGGACGAGTGGTCCAACGTCGGCCTCGGCTTGAGCGTCAGCTATCGGCTGGTCGCCGAGCACGGCGGCCGCATCACCGTCCGCAGCGAACCCGGCCATGGCGCCACGTTCACTGTATATTTGCCGGCCTCGTGAGCGGGCGTGACTCATGAGCGGACGATGGGCCCTCGGCGTGGCGCTGTTGGCGCTGTTGGCCGGTGTCGCGTCCTATTGGCTGTTCCTCGTCCATCCCGAGCGCGTCGTCGAGCATCCGCCGGTGGCCGCGCCCGAGACGCTGGTCCTGTCGGCGATGTCCGGCGGCGTCGAGATCGCCGGGCCCGACGGCGTCTGGCGCGCGGCGCAGCTCGGTGAACGCTTGAGCCCGCGCCAGCGCATCCGCACCGACGAGGACGGCGAAGCCGAGCTGCGCGCCACCGACGGATCGACGGTGCGCCTGTCCAACGCCACCGACGCCCGCGTCGACGAGCTGCGCCGCGAGCTCAAACGCTTGAGCTTGGCCGCCGGTCAATTGACCGCCGACGTGCGCGACGATCCGACGCGCGTCTTCGAAGTCGCCGTCGACGGGCAAGGCGGCGTCGCCCGCACCCGCGGCGCGCGCTTCACCGCCAACGTCGACAAGAGCGGCGCCGCCGTCGCCACCCATCGCGGCGAGGTCATCCTCTCGGCGCGCGGCAAGGAGGTCGTCATCCGCTCGGGCCAGTTCGCGCGCCTGGCGCCGGGCGGTGTCCCCGAGCCGCCCGAGCCGCTGCCGCAGTCACTGTTCCTGAAAGTTTCGTGGCCCAAACCGCTCGGTAACAAGAAGCGCGTGGCCGTTTCGGGGCTCACCGCCCCCAACGCACGAGTCAAGGTCGCCGGACATTTCGTAAGTGTCAATGCAGACGGTACTTATCGGGACGAGCTGGAGCTGGAGGACGGGAGCCACGAAATCGAGGTCCACGCTAGCGATTTGGCCGGTCACGTGGTCGACGAGAAATCGCCGCGTATCGTGATCGACACCAAAACCGATTTCAAGGTCCACCCCCCACAATGGAAGTAGAGTGTTTTAGTGAGTGCACCTTTATATCGATTCGTAAGCTGATTCATACAATTGCAAACGTAAAACTTGGTGCATAAGATGACCTTCATGTCGAACCGCGTGCTGACTTGCGCCTTCAGCTTGGGCCTGGTCGCCTCGATGAGCGTAAACGCGCTCGCTCAGGTCTCCTCGGGAACGACGCAGCAAATCGGAGCGGTGAGCGGCGCAACGCAAACGACACCGGCTGTCAGCGGCACGAACCTCGTGTGGACCAACGTCAGCGGCAGCAACTTCGACGTCTACTATCAGGACATCAGCACCGGCGCGGCGCCGATCAACCTCACCAACACCGCCAGCGACAACGAGCTCTTGCCCGTCGTCTCCGGCACCAACGTCGCGTGGACGCACTTGAGCGCGTCGTCGTCGGGCGACATCGTCGCTTGCGTCGCCACCAACTGCAAGCCGACGACGATCGAGTCGGCCTCCAGCGTCGTTCACTTCGCGCATCCTGCCATCAGCGGCAACTACGTCGTCTTCGAGCGCATCACGGGCCAGTACGACATCGACATCTTCGATTTGAGCATCGGGGCCGCGCCCGGCCCGCAGATCACGCGCGATGCGGCGGCGCAGATGCACCCGCGCGTCTCCGGCGACATCGTCGTTTACGAGGACTACAACGCCAACCCGAACGTGCCGGCCACGTACGGCTACCACGTGTCGACGAGCGGCCCGGCCTTCCTCATCGCGCCGCCGCCGGCGGCGACGCCCGACATCGACGGCACCAACGTCGTCTACGTCGGCGCCGACGCGGCCGGCAACAATCAGATCATGCTCTACAACATCACCACCGGCGTCACCACCCAGCTGACGACGGCGGCGAGCACGAAGATCGCGCCGCGCATCAGCGGCACCCGCGTCGTCTGGGCCGACAACCGCAACGGCGTCGACAACGACGTCTACGTCTACGACTTGTCGACGAGCACCGAGACGATGTTGGCCGGCGGGCCCGACGACCAGAGCATGCCCGACGTCGACGGCGGCCGCATCATCTACAGCGCGTCCGACGGCAACGGCAACCCGTTCGTCTACCTGTACACCTACCCGGGCACGACCACGACCTCGAGCTCGCCGACGCCGCCCGTCACCGCCCTGCCCTTCGGCTGTGACCCGACGCTGACCGATCTCGTCGACGGACCGATGGTGCTCACCGAGACGACTTCGGCGACGATCAGCGGCTCGCGCTCGTTCAAGTCGGTCTCCGGCAAGAGCTACTACATGTGCGTCACCAACGGAAACGCCGACGGCACCGGGCGTTCGTCGCACATCATGGGGACGGTCGACGGCACCATCGTGTTGACGCCGACGGCCTTGGGCGCGGCCTCGAGCCCGGTCGCGTACGCCGCGGTCACGGTCTTGGCGACGAGCGCGACCCCGGCCACGACGAGCACCGGCACCCACACGTGGGCGGTCGCGCTCTACGCGCAGGCAAATACGACCGCCAGCATCAGTATCCGCGTCGCCAAGTAACCCCGCTTCCGATATGCTGCGCCCTCGACGGCGCATGCGCCTCTTGCGATCGATCGTGCTGATGTGCGTGGTCGTCGTTGCCCAAGTGGCGCAGGCGGCGCCGCTGGACGTTGTCCTGTTTCCGGCCGCGCCGCTCGCCGCCGACGGTGAAAAGACGCACGAGCTGCGGCTTTACGTCGTGGCCGGCGATGCGCTGGCGCCGGGTGTGCCGACGGTTCGCGCGGCGCGCGGCGCGATCATGGGCGCGCCGGCCGCCAGTCGTGACGGTGGCGTCGTCGTGCGCTATCGGCCGCCCCGAGCCGCGGCGCCGGCGCGCGACACGCTGATCGTCGTGCTCGACGGGCGCGAGGCGCGGCTGCCGATTGCGCTCGAGCCGACGGGCCGGCTCAAGCTGACGCTGGAAGCACCGGAGGCGCCGATCATCCTCGCGCGCGATCCGAAGTCGAAGGTCAAGACGACGCTGACGCTGCACGTGCGCGACGCGGCGGGGCGGCCGGCGGCGGCGCCGTTGCGGGTGAGCGCGTCGGTCGGCAGCGTCGGCCCGGCGCGCGAGACGGCGCTCGGCGAATACAGCATCGACTACACGCCACCCGAGGCGCGCTATCCGGAAGTGGCGATCGTGGCCGCGTCTTCGGTGTCCGATGGCGCGTTCGTGGCCGCGCCGTTGAAGCTGGCGGCGCACGTCACCGTCGACGGCGAAGGCGAGCCGGGCGCGAGCATGAAGATCGCCGTCGACGGGCAGCCGCCGGCGGCGACGACGATCGGCGCCGACGGACGCTTCAGCCTGCCGCTCATCGTGCCGCCGGGCGGCCACGCGGTCGGCGTCTCCGTAGACGCGCTCGGCAATCAGCAAAAGCGCGACATCGATCTGGCGCTGCCGCCGTTTCCGCGCCTGCTCATCGCCGCGGTGCCGGCCGAGCTGCCCGCCGACGGCAGCGCGCACGCCGAAGTCGTCGCCTACGCCGTCGACGCGCGCGGCAATCCCGAGCGTTCGGCGCCGCCCGAGCTGACCGCGGACGTCGGAGCGCTGTCGCCGCCGGAAGCGCGCGGCGACGGCTCGACGGCGTGGATCTACACGGCGCCGGCGACGCTCGGCAGCGGCGCCGCCCAGCTGCGCGCGCCCGGCGCCGACGCGCGCGTCCTCTTGCGCGCCGGTCGACCGAAGTCGCTCGTCGTGACGGTGCCGAAGGAGCCGCTGTCGGCCGGGCTCGATCGCCCCGTCACCATCGAAGCGCGGCTCAGCGACGCCGCCGGCGCGCCGGTCAGCGGCGCCGAGCTGCACGCGACGCTGGCCGGCGGTCGCGTCGTCGGCGTGCACGATCGCGGCGCCGGCCGCTATGCCATCGAGCTGCTCACGCCGCGCGACGCCGGTCGCGGCGAGGCGCAGCTGCACGTCGAGGTCGCCAACGTGCCGCCCGGCCCGCCGCGACGGGTGACGCTGCATTGGCTGCCGCCGGTCGACGAGCGCTGGAGCGCCGAGGCCTGGCTCGACGACGACGTCGGGCTGCCGGTGCCGAACGCCGCGATCGCGATGGCCGCGCCCTCCGAGCACTTGCAGTCCGACGAGCGGACCGATCGCTTCGGCACGGCGCGGCTCCGCTTTGCGCCGGCGACGACGCGGACCGCGCGCGTGACCGCCGAGCCGGCGGGCTTGCCCGGCGTCGGCGCGGCGCTCGATCTGCTCGTCGTCGGCGGCGTCGTGCACGCCGTGGCGAGCGTGGCCGGCGGCGGCGTGGTCGACGGTGAAGCCGCGAGCTCGCCGCCGAGCTTTCCGTCGCTCGACGTCGCCCTGCCCTTACGGCCGGCGGCGTTTGCCGACGTTCGACTGAGCTTCGAGCCGCAGAAGCCGCGCGTGGGCCAACCGGTGCGCGTGCACGTCGACCTGCGCGTCGGGGATCCGTCGCAGCTCTTGTATCAAGCGTCGTCGGGCAGCATCGAGGTCGTGCGTCCACCGGGCGCCGGGCCGGGCGAGCTGCGCTTCATTCCGCCCGACGACACGCGGCCGGGCGCGCGCTACATCATCTCGGTCACCGACGCCAAGACGCACGTCACCGCCTTTACGGAGATTCAGGTTCAATGAGCGGCGCCGCCAAGCTCGCGCTCGCGCTGGCGCTGCTCGTCTTCGGCTGGGGCGGCGTCGCCCACGCGCAGGTCTCGATCGAGCTGACGAAGACGGGCGTGTCGGGCAGCTACGCGGGCGGGATCATCTCTTACGAGCTCGCGCTGACGCAGATCAACGCCACGTCGATCGTCATTCACGATCCGACGCCGCCGGGAACGACGCTGCTCGGCATGCAAGCGGGAACGGCCAAGCTCGACTGCACGAAGACGCCGACGGGCATGCTGTCGACCGAGTATCCGAGCGTCAGCTGCAACGTCGGCGGCGAGGCGCAAATCCAAGTTGCCGCCTTCGCCAACGGACCGGCCAAGCTGATCTTGAGCTATCGCGCGCCGCCCATTGCCGGCGACGTCACGAACACGGCCAACGTGACCTGCGCGACCGGCTGCACCGGCAGCAAGGCGACCTCGAGCGCGACCGTCGCCGTCGTCGCGTCGGCGGTCACGGTGCACAAGACGGGACAGGCGACGGCGGCGCCGGGCAGCATCGCCAGCTGGACGGTCATGGTCACCAATCCCGGGCCTTACGTGCTCGCGTCCGGGTTCTCCGCCGACGACACGATTCCCAACGGCGCCACCTTCAGCAGCGTCGACGTCGGCGGCTCGAGCTTCACCGCCGCCAACCTGGTGACCGCGCAGACGGCCAGCGACGGCGCGACCGTGACGTTCGTCAATCGCAAGCTGTCGATCTCGGTGCCGACGCTGGCCTCGGGCGCGACCTACACGTTCGTGCTGCACGCGACGGTCGTCGGCAACGTCGAGGGCGCGGTCATCACCAACACGGCCGTGGCGCGACCGACGGGCGGCGGCGGCGGCGACGTGACCTCGGCACCGGTGACGACGAGCGTGACGAATCAGGCGCCGCCGCTGACGATCGTCAAGCGCGTCACGCCGACGCAGGCGCGGCTCGGTGACTCGGTGACCTATGCGGTGACGGTGACGCCGTCGTCGGCGCAGGCGGGGCCGATCACGCTCGTCGATCCGATCGATCCGGCGCTCAAGCTGACGTCGGTCAAGCTCAACGGGCAAGTCGTGACGAGCTGCGGGTCGGCCCCGATGCCGCTCGGCGTCTTCACGGTCGGCTGCGGCGCGGATGGGCGCACGGTGACGCTGTCGGTGCCGGCGGGGCAGACGCTGACGACGCGCGAGACGCTGGAGCTGGTGGCGACGGTGCGGCCGACGGCGACGCCGCAAGTCCTCAACGTCGCGACGCTGACCGACGCGGCCAACAACGCGCAGACGGCGTCGGCGACGCTGGCGGTGACGAACGCGTCGACGAGCGGCGCGTCGGTGACGGTGACGGCGGCGAAGCTGCAAGCGGAGAAGGACGACCTCGTGCCCTTCGTCGTGCAGCTCGGGGTGCCGCTGGGCGCGCCGACGCTGACGGCGCCGGTGCTCGACGTCAAGCTGTCGGCCGGCCTCCGGCTGACCGACGTGCACGTGACCGGCGCCGACGGCGTGAGCCGCGCGGTCAAGCCGACGACCTCGGGCGCGCTCGTCATGGTGCCCGTCGGCGCGCTGGCGGCCGGCGCGACGGCGAGCGTCACCGTGCGCACGCGCGTCAGCGGGCAGGCCAACACCAACGGCAACAAAGAGACCTTGACGGCGACGCTCGAAGAGAACGGGCAGAGCTTGGCCTCGGCGTCGGGCGGCGTGCGCATCCTCGCCGACGGCGACTTCGACTTGGGCACGCTGCTCGGCGAGGTCTATCGCGACGACAACGGCAACGGCCAGCGCGACCGCGGCGAGCCCGGCATCGGCGCCGCCACCATCGTCATGGACGACGGCCTGCAAGCGGTCACCGACAACGACGGCCGCTATCACTTGGCCGGCATTTTACCGGGCGATCGCGCCATCAAAGTCGCCGAGTACACGCTGCCGCCGGGCTCCAAGCTGACCACGGACGTGACGCGCATCGTGCCGGTGACGGCGGGCTCGCTGACGAAGGTGGACTTCGGCGTGCGCGTGCCCGAGCCCGAGCCGCCGGCGCCGCGGCCGCAGCTGTCGATGGTGCTGCCCGAGCTCAAGCCCGCCGACGCCGGGCGGCTCGGCTATCGGCTGACCGGCGTGACCTTGCCGGGCGCGCGCGTTCACGTCGGGACGCGCGCCGGCCACGTCGACAAATTGGGCGTCTGGGGCGCCGACGTCGAGCTCAGCCACGGCCGCAACCGCTTCGCCATCGTCACCGAATTGCCCGACGGCCGCGTCATCATCGCCGCGCGCGAGGTCTTCTGGGTCGAGCGCGCCGAAGGCGGCAGCCTCATCGTGCCGCGCGACGAAGAGCCGCGCATGACGCTGCGCTTCCCCGCCGGCGCCTTGGCCGAGCCCAGCTTCCTGCTCGAAGGCACCGTCACGTCGCAGCTGCGCGCGCTCACCGTCGCCGGCCAAGCGCTCGCGCCCGACGACAAAGGCCACTTCGCGATCAAATTACGCGTGCCCGAATCGGGCGCCGGCATCGCCATCGACGCGCAGTTCTCCGACGGCCTCGGCTGCCGCTTCGAGCACGGTCTGGCCGCCAACGGCGACTTCGTCCTGCTCGTCGGCCTCGCCGAAGGCAAGCTCGGCTACGTGCAGAAGACCGCGGCCGGCGGCAACTCGTCCGGCTTCTTCGCGCAAGGCCGCGTCAAGCTCTACGCCAAAGGCCGCATCCTCGGCCGCTGGCTGCTCGAAGGCGCCGTCAACATCGACTCGACGCAGATCGACTCCTGGCGCGATATCTTCCGCGGCAACCCGCAGACGCTGTTCCGCAACCTCGATCCCGATCGCTTCTACACCGTCTACGGCGACGCGTCGCAGACGAATCAGTCGGCGCAGACCAACGCGCGGCTCTTCGTACGCATCCAGATCGATCGCTCGGAGCTGCTCTTCGGCAACCTGCAGACCGGCTTGACCGGCGTCGAGATGGGGCGCTATCAGCGCTCGGCGACGGGCGGACGGCTCGAGCTCGTGCGCGCGGCGACCGAGCCCAACGCGCCGCCCAACACGCAGGTCATCCTCTTCGGCGCCTGGCTGCAGACGTCGCGGGCGCACGACGAGCTGCGCGGCACCGGCGGCTCGCTCTATTACCTGTCGCATCGCAACATCGTCGAAGGCTCGGAGGAGGTGCGCATCGAGCTGCGCGATCAGATCTCGGCGCGCCCCGAGTCGAACACGGCGCAGCACGCCACCGTCGACTACGAGGTCGACTACCTCGCCGGCCGCGTCATCATGCGCGATCCGCTGTCGTCGATCGCGCCGTCGCCGACGCTGGTCCGCTCGAGCAACATCGACGGCGACGCCGCCTATCTCGTCGTCGACTACGAATACTTGGTCGACGGCGACGCCGACGACGGCACGCTCGGCGCCCGCGCGACGCAGCGGCTCGGCCCGGTGCGCCTGGGCGGCACCGTGGTCAACGAGTTCCGCTCCGGCGGCGACTACACGCTGCTCGGCGGCGACGTGCAGGTCGACCTCAAGAAATACGGCGTCATCATCGCCGAATACGCGCACTCGTACGGCGCGCTGACGTCGTTCTCCAGCTCCAACGACGGCGGCCTCACCTACGCCGACTCGCTCGGCCCATCGCAGGCGACGGCCACTCAGCGGCAAGGCAACGCTTACAAAGTCGAGGCCGATCTGCACCTCGGCGCCGTCACCTTGCGCCCCTACTTCCGCGGCATCGACCAGGGTTACAGCGACACGGCGCACGCGCAGGAGTCGAGCTTCATGCAGTGGGGCATCGAGGCCGCGGCCAAGGCCTGGGGCTTCAACCTGCGCTTCCACTACGACGAGCGGCACTACCAGCAGGCGCTCGTCTACGACGCCAACGGCAACCCGCTGACGACGGTCATGGACACGCACCGCGACATCGGCGGCGAGATCGGGCGCAGCTTCGGTCGCGTCGACGTCAAGCTGGGCGCGCGCAACGAGGTCGAAGAGGATCCCGATCCGGCGCGCGCCGGCCATCGCACGACCATCGCCGCGCGCGTCGAAGTGCACATCGTGCCCAAGCTGTCGGTGTACGTCCTCGGGCAATACGCGGTGCAAAAAGGCGGCGGCGATCCGACGACGAGCATCGTGGCGCAGGACAACTCGCTCGGCGCCGTCGGCGCCACCGTGCAGCTGCCGTTTGCCACGAAGGGCACGGGCGAGGTGTCGTACGGCGCGCAAGGCGTGGGCGGCCTCTTGTCGCTGCGCACCGATGTCGGTCCCGGCCGCGTCTTGTACGGCACGACGACGCTGTCGCAAGATCGCGACGATCGCGTCTCGGCCTCGGTCGCCGCCGGCGGTCGCGAGCGCATCGCCGACGCCAAAGGCAACGCGCGCGCGACGTTGTACGCCGAGGATCAATTCCGCGAGGGGCCGCTCGTCGGCGCCGGCGGCGTCGACGGCGGACGCTCGCACATGCAGACGGCAGGCCTCGACATTCCGTTCGGCAAGCGCTTCGTCATCGGCGCCACGTTCGAGCGCGGCGAGGTGACGCCGAGCGGCAGCCCGCTGGCGCCGGCGCCGGCCGTGCCGTTCGCCGGCAGCTTGACGCTGGCCGTGCCGCAGCCGCTGCAGCGCACCGCCGGCAGCATCTACGGCAGCTATGGCGGCGACACCTTCCGCGCGCAGATGAAGGCCGAGCTGCGCCAGGACTCGGTGACGCAAGAGGCCTCGCTGCTCGACGGAACGCCGCAGAAGACGGTGAGCGAATGGCAGTGGCTCGTGCAAGGCATGTTGACCTGGCAGGCGACGCACGACCTGACCTTCCGCGGCAAGCTGCTCTTGTCGCAGTCGCTGGGCACGACGACGACCACGCCGCTGGCGCGCTCGAGCGAGGCGAACCTGGGCTTCTCGTGGCGCCCGTCGTGGACCGATCGGCTCGTGCTCCTCGGCCGCTACGCCTACTTGGACGAAGGGTTGCCGGCGACGCAAGCGACGAACGGCCCTGTCGATCCGCTGACCGGCGCCGCGCTCGGCTTCCGCGAGCGCGCGCACGTCGTCTCGCTCGCCGGCGACGGCCGCTTCGTGTGGAAGCTGTCGCTCGGCGAAAAAGTGGCGGCCAAGTTGCGCGAAGAGACCCAAGGCGACGGCCTACAGAGCGGCTGGATGGTCTTGTGGATCAACCGCCTGACCATGCACGTCACGCGCGCCTGGGACGCGCTCGCCGAATATCGCCTGCTCTACGGCCCGGGACCGGCGTTGAGCCACGGCGTCGCCGTCGAGATCAACCGCATCATCGTCGGCCACCTGCGCATCGGCATCGGCTGGAACTTCTCGAGCGTCGGTGATGACGAGCTCACCGTCGGGAGATCGAGCGAAAAAGGCTTCTTCGTGCGCGCGCAGGGCTTCTATTGATATGTTCCGCACCATGGCTGACGACGACTGGAAGGTCCTGCCGCACGAGCCCATCGAAAAGCTGAGCGAGAACCTCTGGCGTGTCGTCGGCAGCATCGAGCGCATGCCACTGAAGCGCGTGATGACCGTCGTCCGCCTCGGCGACGGGCGGCTCGTCATTCACAGCGCCGTGGCGCTGGACGAGCCGTCGATGCGCGAGCTCGAAGCGTGGGGAACGCCGGCGTTTCTCATCGTGCCCAATCGCTGGCATCGCCTCGACGCGCCGCGCTTCAAGCGGCGTTATCCGGCGCTCAAGGTGTTGACGCCGCCGCGCGGGCGCAAGCTCGTGGCCGCGGTCGTGCCCGTCGACGCCACGCACGACGACTTCGGCGGCGACCTGCACGTGCAGCTCGAGCCGCTGGCCGGCGTCGCCGAGGGCGAGCAGATCCTGCGCGTCCGTTCGCGCGACGGCGTCACGCTCGTGCTCAACGACTGCGTCTTCAACATGGCCAAGCCATCGGGCTTCGTCAGCCGCACGATCTTGACGCTGATGGGCTCGGCGCCCGGCCCGCGCGTGTCGCGGCTGTTCAAGGCGGCGGTCGTCAAAGATCGCGACGCCTTCCGCGCCGATCTCGAGCGGCTGGCGGCGACGCCGAACCTCGTGCGCGTCATCGTCGCGCACGACCGCTTGTCGACGGGCGCCGCAGCCGCCGCGACGTTGCGTCAAGCCGCTACTTACGTTTGATCTTCGTCGCTGTCTCGGTCAATTCTTGATCGGGCGATCGCCGACGAAGAGCGGCTCGGCGTCCGACAGCGTGCGGCTGTTGGGGTGCGTCTTCTCGTCGTCCTCGTCTTCGAACGTGCGCACGCGCTTGTGGCCGAGCCGCGCTCGATACTCCTCGTACACGCGGCGCGCGAACGCCAGCGTCGCCGCCGGATCGCCGAGCACCGCCAGCACCTGCGCCTCGCCGTGTTGGCTCGCGAGATCGTAGTCGGTGGCCTCGACGGTGGCGGCGTCGATCTGGCCTGCGAGCAGCCACGCCTGGACCTCGTCGACCGTCGCTGAATGGCGCTGCGCCAGGTCGTGGATGTTGGAGAACCGAGCCGATCCCTCGCTGTCGAGGCCGAGGTGATATTCGAGGAAGAGCGTGAAGTCGTCGGGCCGCACGCGGTGATATTACCCGAGGATCGTCCGCGATGGCTGATAGCGTTCGAGGTTGTAGTGACGCGCGACGTCGACCAAGTTGAGCGCCTTGGTCGCTTCGCTCAAATTCACCAACGAGATCGTGCACGCAGGCGCGATTCCCTTGGCCGACACCATCTTGCCCCAGGCGCCTTCGATGCACGCGTCGACCGCCGCCGAGCCGAACAGGTGGCCCATGATGCGGTCAATCGGCGAAGGCACGCCGCCGCGCTGCGGATGGCCGAGCGCCACCGCGCGCGAATCCCACTTCGTCTGCTGCCGGATCTGCTCGGCCAGCCACGCGCCGATGCCGCCGAGCCGCATGTGGCCGAAGGCGTCCACCTTCTGCTCCAGCGTCACCTCTTGTCCGCCCGACGGCAGCGCGCCTTCGGCGACGACGACGACGGCATAACGCGGCAGGCGCCGATCGTTCTTGCCCTTCTGCAGCCGCTCGTCGAGCAGCTTCAAGACCTTGTCGACCGAGAACGGCGCCTCGGGAATGAGCGTGATGAACGCGCCGCCCGCCAAGCCCGACCACAGCGCCAGATGGCCGGCGTGGCGTCCCATGACCTCGACGACCTGCACCCAATGATGCGAGCCCGCCGGCGTCCGCGAGCGCTCGATGATGTCGGCGCACGTGCGCAAGGACGTGTCGAAGCCGAGCGAATAGTCGGTGCCGCCGAGATCCTTGTCGATCGTCTTCGGGATGCCGACGACGTGCGCGCCCTTGGCCGCGAGCTTGGCGGCGACGCCGAGCGTGTCCTCGCCGCCGATGGGGACGAGCGCGTCGAGCTTGAGCTTGGCGATGTTACGAATGACCTGATCGCTGACGTCGGTCTTCTCGCCGTTGACGACGTGGTTGAATGGGTTCGTGCGCGAGCTACCGAGACGCGTGCCACCTTCGAGGTCCCAATAGCGCACCGTCTCGATGTCGAGCGGCCAGGTCTCGTCGCAGAAGCCGTCGAGCAAGCCCTTCCAGCCGTCGTAGATGCCGACCGTCTCGATGCCGAGCTCCTGCGCCTTCCACGTCAGCGCGCGGATGGCCGGATTGAGACCGGGAGCGTCGCCGCCGCCGGTGAGAACGCCGATGCGCTTTAAGGCCATTGCAGCTGCCTCCTCGATTGCCGAATTGTAGGTTGGGATTTCTTCAAAACCGTAACTCTGAACTGAGTTACGTGCAATCACTTTCGCGGACGAACGGGCGAATCATACCGCTTTGTTGCATTGTTATTAGCATGCGGCGCGTGGGAACAGGCCAGCCGATCCTTCCGTCTCAATCGGAGAAGGAGATCTTGCGTATGCCCGTTCCGCAGCCGAGACCGTCGCCGCTGCCGCCGCTCGAGGTGGCCGCGTTGGTCGAGCGCGCGCGGGAAGGCGACGTGAGCGCCTTCGAGCGGCTGATCGTGCAGTATCAGCACAAGGTCTATACGTTCGCGTTCGCGTTCACGGGCTCGCCCGATCTGGCGCAGGACTTGGCGCAGGAAGCGCTCGTCAAGGTCTACAAGTCGCTGTCGAGCTTTCGCTTCCAGTCGGCGTTCTCGACGTGGCTGTATTCGATCGTCAAGAACACCTACCTCGATGCCGTCAAGTCGCGCGCCGGGCGCGAGCGCGCGCTCGAGGAGCCGCTGACGGATCGCGACGTCGAGCAGCTGTCGGAGGCGCTGACGGCCGAAGAGCGGCTGTTGCAAAAAGAGGCGCGGCGGGCGCTGTTCCGCGCGCTCCGGCAAGTGCCGCTCGTGTTCCGCACCGTCGTGGCGATGGCCGACGTACAGGGCATGGCGTACGAAGAGATCGCGGTGGCGCTCGGGCTGCCGCTCGGTACGGTGAAGTCGCGGTTGAAGCGTGGGCGCGATGCGCTGCGCGGTGTGTTGTCTTCGTTGCAACGGGAGAGCTCATGAGCTGCGCCGACGTTCGCGCGCGTTTGGACGAGGTCGCCGCCGGCGAGCTCGACGGTCCCGAGGCCGACGAGCTGCGGGCGCACGCCGATCGCTGCGTCGGGTGCGGCGCCGAGCTGGCCGCGCTCGAGCGCAACTTCGAGCTCTGCCAGCGCGCCGGCACCGAGCCGCTGCCGGAGGGGTTCGCCCTGTCGCTGCGACAGGCGCTCGTCGCCGCCGGACCGCCGACGCCGACGCTGCTCGATCGTTGGCGGCAAAAGGTGGCGGCGCGGCCGCTCGGCTTCGCGCTCGCGGTCGCGGTGCTGGCGGCCGTCGTCGCGACCGGCGCGACGCTGACGGTCACGCACCATCGGTCGCAGAGCGCGGTCGCGCCGGTGCTGGCGGCGAGCTATCGCGTGCCGTCGTCGAAGGTGGCGCTCGTCAAGGTCGACTTCGTGGCCGCGCAGGCGATCGAAGACGTGGCCTTCGAGATTACGCTGCCCGATGGCCTGCGCTTCGTGTCGGGTGGTGCGCTGTTGGCCGAGCGTAGCTTCCGCTTCCAAGGCAAGCTGGCGCCGGGATCGAATCCGATTCCGATCGCCGTCAAAGGGCCGCGCGCCGGGCGCTACAAGCTCATCGCGCACGCCATCGGCAGTGAGCTCGACGTGACGCAAGAAGTGTTGCTGGAGGTGACGACATGAGCCGCGCTAGCCTCATTTGCGCGCTCGCGCTGACAGGCGGAGTCGCCTGGGCCGACGACGCGCGCGTACGCACGACCACGACCGTCGAAGTGCTCGACGACAAGGCGCAGATCGACGACGTCATTTCGCGCCTGCGCGCCGTACCGCCGGCGCCGGACGCGACGAAAGCCGCGCCGGTGGCGACGTTGAAGCTGGAGCGCCCGCCGGCGCCGACGACCGCCGCCGAGAGCCGCCGCGCCACCGGGCCCGACGCCAAGACGCAGCCCGCCGGCACGCGCCGCTCGAGCCGCGAGCGCAACGGCAACCCCGATCACACCGAACGCCCGCGTCCCAAATCGTAAGCTCGCCGCCGGCCTCGCTTCATCGATCGCATTTGCGCCGAACTATTCGCCTGCGCGCTGAATGTTTGCGGCTGACGACCGTCTGGTACGATGGTCCGCTTGTCGCTGCCCGCGGTCATAGTGGCGCTCGTCGCAGGCGCCTTCGACCCGGCGCCGACGTTCGGCGCGGCCGCCGAGCTGAACGCCGTCGGCAGCGCGCCGGCGCCGGCGCTGGCCGAGGCCGCGCGCAAGGCGCTCGGCGAGCACGACTTGCCGCGCGCGGCGCTGCTGGCGGCGCTGGCGTCGGCCAAAGCGCCCGAAGACGCCGGCGCCGCGCTCATGCTCGGCTTGGCCCGCTTTCGCGACGGCATGGCTGACGCGGCCGTGGCGCCCTTCGAACGCGCGGTGACGCTGGCGCCCACGTCGGCGGCGGCGCGCTTCGACCTCGGCGCCGCGCAGTACGAGAGCGGCCGCTTCGCCGCGGCGGAGACGACCTGGCTCGGCGCGGCGACGCTGGACGCCAAGATCGCGCCACTGGCGACGCTCGACGCCGGCCTGGCCGCGCTCGACGGCGGCGCCGCGCCGCGCGCGCTGCGCTGGTTCGCCGCGGCCGAGTCGCTGGCGCGCGCCGCCGGACAGGTGCCGGTCGCGCAGCGCGCGCTGTCGCTGTCGGCGCGCGCCGCCGCCGTCACGCGCGCCGCGCACGCCGGCAACGTGCCGACGCCGCTGCGTCAGCAGGTGCACGCCGCGCGGGAAGCGCTCGTCGCCCACCACTACGACGAAGCCATCGCCCGTTATCGCGCCGCCGCCGACGCCGCCGAGCTCGCCGACGCCGCGCCCGCCGATCGCGCCGAGATCGACTACGGCCTCGGTCAGGCGCTCTATCGGCAGGGCGCGCTCACCGCCGCCGCGCGCGCGCTCGACTCGGCGTTGGCGCGCTCGCCCGACGACGCCGAGTTCCACTTCCTGCTCGGCCTCGTTCACTTCGACGCCGGCGCCGACCGCGACGCGCAGCGCTCGCTCGTGCGCGCGCTCGAGCTGACGCTACCCACCGCCGAGGCGCAGCGCGCGCGCGAGATCTTGCGCTCGTTGCGCGAGGCGCACCGCTCGGAGACGCGCCGCCTCTTCATCGACGTCGACGTCAGCGCCGGCTACGACAGCAACGTGCCGCAGTCGGGCATCGTCATCACCGCCGCACGCTCGGCGACGCTGCCGACGGGCGCCGCCTTCTTGTCGACGGATCTCGAGGTCTTCTGGCGCCCCATCGGCACGACCGAGCGCGGCCTCACGATCGACTATCGCTTCGGCCAGCTCGGCTATCTCTCGCCGGCGAGCGCGCTCGATCCCTACTCGCTGCAGGAGCACGACTTGACCGTCGCCGGCGCCTGGACGCCGACGCCACGCTTGACGCTCGCCGCCGGCGTCGACGGCTACGTGCTCTTCGCCGGCGTGCAGACGTTCACGCCCTTTCAGGCCGGCGCCAGCCTCGGGCCGCGCATCGAGATTCGCGAGACGCACGGCTTCGAGACGCGCCTGCGCTATCAACACGTGTTCAAGACGGCGCTCGATCAGCCCTACAAATATCTCGGCGGACAGCGCGACGAGGCGGGAGTGACGCAGGCCTGGCGCGATCAGCGCGATCGGCTGTCGCTCGGCTACGTCTTCGCGCGCGAGGCCATCGGCACGCAGATCGTGACGCTCGGGCAGCTGAGCTTCCCGGACGCGCCCGCCGGCAGCTTCGATCCGGCGGCGATCTACTACATCCCCTACTCCTACCTCGGCCACGAGCTGTCGCTCACCGAGTCGCGCGATCTGCCGTGGGGATTTCACGGCGCGCTGACGCTGCGCTACGAGCATCGCGACTATCAGGGCCAGAGCTACATCGGCCCACCCGCCGGTCAAAGCGGGCCGTTCTTCGACTATCGCACCCGGCGCGACAATCGCTTCTCGGCCGACTTGGCGCTGCGCTATCCCATCGCCGCCGGCTTCGACGTCGAGGCGGCGTATACATTCATCGTCAATCGTTCCACCATCGACAATGACGAGCCCACCTCGACGCTCGACTACGACGACAAGAACTACCTGAAGAGCGTCGTGCAGCTGACCTTCGGATTTACGTACTGAACGAGTCGTTTAACGTTCCACCGACTAGACGGGTCCAAGGAGACACATGATGACCAAAGCATGGTTAGGATCGTTCGTAGGCGCGCTCTTGCTGGTGGCCGGCTGTGCCCATCAGCCGCATGGCGAAGCGAGCATCGAAGGTTGGGCGGACCACTATCCGCCGGCGTCGCAGCAGCTCGGTCAGTGGGTCCAAGCGCATCCGCCGGCCGCGTCGGTGTTCTTCGAGTGGGACGCGCAGCATCCCGAGCGCGCGCACGAGTTCGTGACCTGGACGCTCTATCACCCCGATCAGCCAATCGAAGGCTTCGTGGCCACGCACCCCAATTGGGGGCAGTTCGACGACATCGTGCTGCACCATCGCGCCGCCGCCGACACGTTCATGGCCTGGTGCCGGCGCCATCCGAAGGCGGCCGAGGCGCTCATGAGCCATCCGGGCGGGCTGAGCTGGGCCGGCCATCACCTCTACGCGAGCTCGTGGCACATGGAGTCGCCCGGTCGCTAAACGCATGACGACGTCCCGGCGCATATCGCGAATCGCTTACGTTTTCGCTTTTGCGATATCGAGTTTCGCGATATGCGCCGCGGCCGCCGACCGGGCCGCGCCGGCCCAACCGCAACCGCCGGCCGCCCCAGCAGCGACGGCGCCGCCGCTGACGGCGCGCGACCTCGACCGCATGCTGGCGCTCGAGTGGCGCCGGCACGGACTGACCGCCGGTCGCGCCGCCGATGACGCCGAATTCCTGCGCCGCCTGTCGATCGATCTCACCGGCACCATCCCCGACGCCGACGCCGTGCGCGCGTTCCTCGCCGATCGACGGCCCGACAAGCGCGCCCGCGCCGTCGACATCCTGCTCGACTCGCCGGCCTACGCGCTGCATTGGGCGACCTATTGGGATCGGCTGCTCATGGGGCGCACGGCGCACGGCAACGTCGTCGATCGCGTGGCTTTCGGGCGCTGGCTGTACGATCAATTCGCCGACAATCGCCCCTTCGATCAGCTCGTCTTCGAATTGGTGAGCGCGACCGGGCAGAACACGCTCGGCGGAGTGAAAAGGAGCGCGCTCGGGCCGCTGCAAGCGCCGGAGCCCGATCCCGACGGCAAGGTGCATCCGGCGGTCAACTGGCTCTTGCGCTATCAGCAGAACCCGACCGATCTGACGGGCAAGCTGTCGAAGCTGTTCCTCGGCGTGCAGATTCAATGCGCGCAGTGCCACAACCACCCGTCGGAGAAGTGGAAGCAGGACGACTTTCGCAGCTTGGCGGCCTGCTTCGCGCGCACGGGCATGGCGCCGCTCGAGCCGAAAGCGGGCGGCCTCGTGCGCAAGGTCGAGCTGCGCGATCAGCCGGGACCGAGCTTCGGCGGCGGCAAGATGGCGGCGGCCGATCTGCGGCTCATCGCGCTGGCGCCGCCGCGCGCGCTCGACGGCACCGACTTTACGGCGAGCGAGAATCGGCGGCGCGCGCTGGCGAGCTGGATCGTCAAGCCCGACAATCCGTGGTTCGCGCGCGCCATCGTCAACCGCTATTGGGGTCACTTGGTCGGCCGCGGCATCGTCGATCCGATCGACGACTTCCGGCACGGCAATCCGCCGGCGGCCCCGGCGCTGCTCGACGCGCTGGCGCGCGACTTCGTCGCCAACAAGTACGACCTGCGCCGGCTCATTCGGCTCATCTGCGCGACGCGGGCGTACCAGCTGGCGGTGGTGCCCGGCCGGCCGGGCGAATGGGACGAGCGGCTGTTCACGCACCATCGCTTGCGGCCGCTGACGGGCGAGGAGCTCTACAACGCGCTGGCGGCGGCGACGAACCTCGAGAACGCGCTGCAGAAAGCCGGACTGCCGAACGTCGACCAGCTGAAGACGCAGATTCAGAATGCGTTCGACTTTCTCTTCAGCACCGACGAAGAGGCGCCGCCGCCGGCCGAGTTTGCCGGCTCGATTCAGCAGGCGCTCCTGTTCTTGAACGGCAAGCTCGTCAATCGCGCGTCGGCGGCGGTGCCGGGCATGACGCTCGCCGGCATCCTCGATTTCCCCGCCGATGACGCGCTCAAGATCGAGGCGCTCTACTTGCGCACGCTGTCGCGCCTGCCGACGGCCGCCGAGTCGAAGCGCTGGCTCGCCTACGTGCAGGCGCCGCGCGAGATCGTGGGGGAAACCAAAGAGCAGAAGCGCGCGCTGGCCCAGCTGACGCGCGGGGAAAAAGGCGGCGCCAAAGGGAGCAAGATGAATCCGCTGGGCGCGCTCGACCGGGCGGCGCGCCGGCTCGATCCGGCCGAGCCGACCGCCAAGCAGCAGGCCTACGAAGATCTGTTTTGGGCGCTCTTGAACTCGAGCGAATTCATATTTCAGCATTAGGCGGCGAAGATGAAGCGGCGCGATTTCATGGTCGGGATGTCGGGGTTCGCGGGGCTGGCGGCGACGCACGCGCTCTTTCGCAGTCGCCCCGCCGCTGCGGCCGTCAATCGCCCGGCGCCGCGCGCCAAGGCCTGCATCCTCTTGTGGCTCAACGGCGGGCCGAGCCACCTCGACACGTGGGATCCCAAGCCGGGCACGGCGGTCGGCGGCAAGTTCAAGGCGATCGCGACGAAGACGCCGGGGCTGTCGGTGAGCGAGCACTTGCCGCAGGTGGCGGCGATGAGCGATCGCCTCGCGGTCTTGCGCGGCATGACGTCGAAGGAAGGCAACCACGATCGCGCGCAGCACTTGGTGCACACCGGGTTCACGCCCAATCCGACGGTCGATTATCCGTCGCTGGGCGGCTGGGTGGCGCATGAGCTGGGCGATCCCAACGCCGAGCTGCCGCTGTTCGTCAGCATCAACGGGCCCAGCTTGTCGGCGGGATTCTTGGGCGTGCAGTACAACCCGTTCATCATCCAAAACGTCAAGCAGCCGCTGCAGAACACCGATTATCCGCCGGGCGTCGACATGGTGCGGTTCATCAAGCGCAAACAGGCGCTGGAGTCGCTCGAAGACGATTTTCTGGCGCGCACCGGCGACGTCAAAGTCAAAGGGCGACGCGCCGTGTATGCGCGCGCGATTCGCATGATGTACGCGCCCAGGCTAAAGGCGTTCGACATCGCCGACGAGTCGGAGCCGACGCTGCGCGCCTACGGCGACAGCGACTTCGGGCGCGGCTGCGTGATGGCGCGGCGGCTGGTCGAGAGCGGCGTGCGCTTCGTCGAGGTCGTGCTCGACGGCTGGGACACGCACAAAGACAACTTCGGGCGCACCGAGAAGCTGATGGGCGCGCTCGATCCGGCGCTGGCGACGTTGCTGGCGGAGCTCGAGGCGCGCAAGCTGCTCGATTCGACGCTGGTCATGTGCATGGGCGAGTTCGGCCGCTCGCCCAAGATCAACGAGAACGACGGGCGTGACCATCATCCGGCGGCGTGGAGCGCGGTCATGGCCGGCGGCGGCGTGCGCGGCGGCACCGTCGTCGGCGCGACGAGCGAAGACGGCGACAAGGTCGTCGCGCGCCCCATCGCCGTCGCCGAGCTGATGGCGACGGCGACGACGCTGCTCGGCATGGATCCCGACAAAGAGGTCATGACGCCGCTCGGTCGGCCGATCGCGCTCACCGACAACGGCAAGCCGATCGCGGAAATCCTCGCGTAGCCGGCTGTCAATCGCGCGGCGCGCCGAGCCACGTCGTGAGCGCGGCTTCGGAGGCGGCGCGGTCGACGTGGCCGTGGTCGACGGCCAGGCGACGTAGCCGTCGGGACGCACGAGCAGCGCCGCCAGCGTGTCGTGACGCCAGGCGCGCAGCGGCCGAGGGCGTCGTCGCAATGCATGAGCTCGTCGAAGAGCGCGCGCATCGCCGCCACATTGGCGTGCGGCACCATGAGCGCCGACTGCGCCTGCGTATGTAAGAGCACGCGCGCGCCGACCGGATGGCGCTCGGCGTGATAGCTGTCGAGCAAGCCCGGCGGCGCCCAGCCGTGCACCGTCGCCGCCAGCTTCCGCGCGAGGTTGCTGGCGTCGCCGAGGCCGGTGCTGATGTTGCAGCGGGGGTTCGGCGGAGTCGGCGAATAACGGCGAAACGGGCTTCGTTCAGCGCGAAATATATCCGGTTTTGACGAGATATTCGGCGATCAACATCGCGCCCTTGGCGGCGCCCATGCGCGTATTGTGCGACACCAGCATGTACTTCACGCCGCCGAGCACCGCGTCCTGGCGCACGCGGCCGACGGTCGTCGTCATGCCGCTCTCGTTGTCGCGATCGAGCCGCGGCTGCGGGCGATAGGGATCGTCCGACACCGTGATCAGCTGCCGCGGCGTCGACGGCAGATCGAGCGCCACGAAGTCGGCGCCGAACGCGCGCATCGCCGCCTTGACCTCGTCGACGCTGGCCTCTCGCTTCAACCCGACGAAGACCGACTCGGTGTGACCCTCGAGGACGTTGACGCGCGTGCACGTGCACGAGACCTTGACGTCGGCGTCGCTGATGCCCTCGCCCACGAAACGACCGAGGATCTTCTTGGTCTCCTTTTCGACCTTCTCTTCTTCCTTGGCGATGTAGGGGATGACGTTGTCGATGACGTCGAGCGCCAGCACGCCCGGCGAGCGACCGGCGCCCGACACCGCCTGCATCGACGTCATCACCACTTTTTCGAGCCCGAAGGCGTCGGCGAGCGGCTTGAGCGTGATGGCCAGGCCCGTGGTCGTGCAGTTCGGCCCCGGCGTCACGAAGCCCTTCCAGTTGCGCCGCTTGCGCTGCACGTCGATGAGCTTGGCGTGGTCGAGGTTCACCGCCGGCAAGAACACCGGCACGTCCGGCTCGTAGCGAAAGGCGCTGGCCGTGGAGACGACCGGCACCTTCTCGGCGAAGCGCGGCTCGAGCAGCTTGGCGGCGTCGCTCTCGACGGCCGTGAAGACGAGGTCGATGCCGTCGGCCGTCATCGCCGCCGCGTCTTCGACCGGCATGGCCGCGAAGTCGGGATCGAGCGGCGCCGATGCGTACCAGCTGACTTTGCCGCTCGGGTCGCGGATGGCGTCGCCGTATTTCTTGCCCGCCGAACGCTCCGAAGCGCCCAGGCGCACGACCTCGAACCAAGGGTGCTTCGGCAGCGACGCCAGAAACTGCTGACCGGCAACGCCCGTCGCACCCAGCACAGCCACGCGGATCCGCGACATCGAGTCTCCTTCCTTCGTTGAGGCGCGCGACTGTAGCCGAAACGAGCGCGCCCGCCAAACGCGTGCTAGGCCTTATCCGCTTGCGCAGACGAGGAGCTACCCACGCCCAATCGAGCCGACTTCAGCTTGGGCTTCGCCGCTGGTTCGGACTGACCGAGTTTCGCCCCGGTCAAGAAGAGGTCGTGTGCGCGGTCCTCGACGGCGAGCGCATCCTCGGCATCATGCCCACGGGCGCCGGCAAGTCGCTCTGCTACCAGCTGCCGGCGATGTTGGCGGGCGGCCTCACGCTGGTCGTGTCGCCGCTCATCTCGCTCATGCACGATCAGCTGGAGAAGCTGAAAGAGCTGGGCATTCACGCGGTGCGGCTCGACTCGACGATGAGCCACAAAGCGGCGCAGAAGGTCATGGACGAGCTCGGCGACACCTCGAAGCCGGCGCTCTTGTATCTGACGCCGGAGCGCGTCGTCGACCGCACGTTTCGCGCCGAGCTCAAGCGCCTGCGGCCGGCGGGCGCCGACCTCTTCGTCGTCGACGAAGCGCACTGTATTTCGCAGTGGGGCCATGACTTTCGGCCGGCCTACCTCGGGCTCGGCGACGCGGCCAAAGACTTGGGCGCGCGCTCGCTGCTGGCGCTGACGGCGACGGCGCCGCCGCAAGTGCGCGCCGACATCCTCGAGCGGCTCGACATGGCGCAGGCGCGCGTCGTCTCCGTCGGCACGGTGCGGCCGAACCTGCACTTCGCGGTCGTGCGCGCGCGCTCGGAGGTCGACAAGCGGCGCAAGCTGGCCGAGCTCGTCGGCAAGCTGCCCGGCCCCGGCATCGTCTACGTCGCGACGGTCAAGGCCGCCGACGAGTTGGGCGCCTTCTTGCGCGACGCCGGCTTCGACTGCGGCGTCTATCACGGCCGTCTGCCCGCCGCCGAGCGCAGCCGCGTGCAGGACGCGTTCATGAACGGCAAGCCCAGCGCCAAAGGCGCGCCGCCGCGGCTCATGGTGGCGACGAACGCGTTCGGCCTCGGCGTCGACAAGACCGACCTGCGTCTCGTCGTGCACTACCACTTTCCCGGCTCGCTCGAGGCCTATTATCAGGAGGCGGGACGCGCCGGCCGCGACGGCAAGTCGGCGCATTGCGTGCTCTTGTACGCGACGCAGGACAAGCGCATCCAGTCGTTCTTCTTGGGCGGCCGCTATCCCGACGCCGACGCCGTGCGCGCGCTCGTGCGTACGCTCGCCGGCGGCCGCCACACGCTCGAGGACATCGCCAACGGCGCCAACTTGGGACAGCGAAAAACCCAGGTCATGCTCGCGCACTTATGTGACGCCGGCCTGCTCGAAGCCGACGCCAAGGGCTACCAGCTCACCGGCGGCGCGCCCTCCGACGGCGACATCGACAACCTCGTGCACGGCTACGTGCAGCGACGCGCCGAAGATCGCCGGCGCCTCGAGGCCGTCGTGCGCTACTGCGAGTCGACGATGTGTCGCGCGCGCATCTTGGCGACCTACTTCGGCGAAGCCGCGCCGCCGGCGTGCGGCGGCTGCGATCGCTGCCGTCGCGCGTCGAACGCGCGCCCGCTCGTGCGTCACCCCGAGTTCGGCGAAGGCGAGGTCGTCGAGCGCCGCGGCGACGTCTTGACCGTGTTCTTCCCGCAGCACGGCGACAAGACGCTGCGCGCCGACTTCGTCGAAGCGGTCGCGCGCGCGCCGGAGATCGTTTAGTCTCCCGGCATGAACGCCGACGTTCTGACGCGCGCGCTGGGTTGGATCGATCAGCAGCAACACCCGATGGAGCAGCTGATCGCGGAGTTGGTGAACATCTCGTCGCACACGCCCGATCGCGACGGCAACACGCGCGTCGCCACCCACTTCGCCGACGCCGCCCGCGCGCTGACCAAGGGCGGGCTCGACGGCGGCGTCGTCCGGTCGCCGAGCGGCAAATACGGCGACCACGTCGTCTTCGCCAACGGCGGCGGCAACGCGGTCCTGCTCGTCGGCCACCACGACACCGTCTTCCCGCGAGCGGCGTTCGACGGCTTCCGCGAAGACGGCACGCTCCTGCGCGGCCCGGGCGTGCTCGACATGAAAGGCGGCCTCGTCGTCGTCGCCTACGCGCTCGGCGCGCTGGCCCACGCCGGCGTCCTCGATCGCGTCCCCGTGCGCCTCGTCAGCATCTCCGACGAAGAGATCGGCTCGCCCGAAGGCCGCTCGTTGATCTTGGAAGCGTGCAAGAGCTCGGCGGCCGCGCTCGTCTTCGAGTCCGGCCGCGCCGCCGACCAGATCGTCACGCGACGCAAAGGATTGGGCGGTTTGACCGTCGTCGCCCACGGCAAGGCCGGCCACGCCGGCAACGCGCACGCCGACAGCGTCAACGCCATTTGGGCGCTGAGCCGCTTCGTCGACCGCGCGCAGCAGCTGACCAGCTACGACCGCGGCGTCACCGTCAACGTCGGCAAGATCTCGGGCGGCATCGGCAAGAACACCGTGCCCGACCGCGCCGAGGCGCTCGTCGACTTCCGCTATGTGACGGCGCCCGACGGCGAAGCGCTGCTCGCCGGCCTGCGCGAGGCCGCGCGCGACGCGGCCGCCGGTGTCGCCGGCGCACGCCTCGATCTCGACGGCGGCATCACGCGCGCGCCGCTCGAGCGCACCGACGCCTCGGGCGCGCTGCTCGCCGAATACGCCGCCTGCGCGCACGCCGCGGGGCTCGGCACGGCCGAGGCGCCGCTCATCGGCGGCGGCAGCGACGCCAACACCGTCGCGCAGGCGGGAATCCCGGCGATCGACGGGCTCGGACCGCGCGGCAAGGGCTTCCACACCGTCGACGAATTCATCGAGCGCGACACGCTGTTGCCGAAGACGGCCGCGCTCGTGCGCTTCCTCGTCGGCCGACTACACTGAAGCAACTACTTTAGTATTCGATACTGAAGTAGCTGCTTCAGTGTTGGATCAGCTGCAGCTGACGATGCCGTTGCTGCTGCCGCACGTCGTCAGGCCGATGCTGCTGCAGGTCGTCGACATCCACTGGCCGCTGACGCAGATCTGCAGCGTCGAGCGATCGGGCGTGCAGACGTCGGACGTGCCGTCGCACTGGCTACCCGGCGCCACGCAGGGCGAGCCCTCGGTCGTGAGCGTCGGGTCGCACACGTCGTTGAACGCGCCGCAGTCGATCGGCAGCTGGCGGCCGCCGTAGCAGACGAAGCCGGACGCGATGCTGTCGCCGCTCGAGCAGCCGTTCGCAGTGCAGGCGCCGCCGAGCGGTGGCGTGCAGCCGAGGGTCGCGTCGCACACGCCGTTGGGGATGGCAACGCCGCAGTCGGCCTTGGATTCGAGGCTGGTGTCGCTGTCGCAGTTGACGAAGACGTTGCCATCGCAGCGGCTGGCCGCCGTCGGATCGCAGCTCTTGCCGTCGCTGCAGGTGGCCGAGCTGTTGGCTTCGACGCAATGCATGCCGAACTTCGTGCAGTCGTTCTGCTCGAGGCCGTTGCCGTTGATGCAGCCGATGAGCGTGTCGCCGTCGCAGGAGTATTCGTTGTGCGCGGCGCAGTAGTCGCTGGCGTGCTGCTGCGTGAAGCAGGCGATGACGCTCGCGCAGTCGTTGGACGCGGTCGCGCAGCCGAGGAGGCGCGTCAGATCAGCCGCCGAGGCGCCGAGGATGCCGGCGCCGCTGGCGATGCCGACCTCGACCTGCGCGGCACACGACGAGCCGGACGGAAACTGCGGCACGCCGACGCACGACATGGCCATGGCGCAGGCCTTGTTGATGGCGACGCGGTCGAGGGTGGGCGTGAGGGTCGGTTTACCGCCGTCGTTGCCGCCACAGCCGGCGAGGGCAACGGTGGCGATGACGCAATAAGCGAACGTAGTCTTCATGCGCGACCCGAAAAGCAAGCAGCGGGCCAGGCGTAACCTCGCGTGACGCTGGGATCGCGCAGGCGGCGTTGTTGGCGAGCGAGCTACAACAGCGGCGAGCGCGTCAGAGCCGTCGGGAAATGTTTGCGGGGCTAGGCGGCGGTCGTCGTGCGCGTCGACTTGGCGCGGGCGCCGAGCGCGGCCTTGGTGTACTTCGACGGCATCTCGTGCCCGACGACGGCCGCGAGGCGCGACGAGCAAGCCACGAGCGCGTCCAGGTCGACGCCGGTGTCGATGCCCATGCCGTGCAGCATGTACACGACGTCCTCGGTCGCCAAGTTGCCGCTGGCGCCGGGCGCGTACGGACAGCCGCCGAGCCCGCCCACCGCCGAATCGACCGTCGTCACGCCGAGCCCGACGGCGACGAGCACGTTGGCCAGCGCCGTGCCGCGCGTGTCGTGAAAGTGGACGGCGATTTCGTCGACGGGCGCGACCTCGAAGACGCGCCCGAGCACGTCGCGCACTTGCAGCGGCGTGGCCACGCCGATCGTGTCGCCGAGCGAGATCTGATAGACGCCGCGCTTGCGCAGCTCGGCCACGAGCGCCACCACCTTGTCGGGATCGACGCGCCCTTCGTACGGGCAGCCGTACACCGTCGAGACATAGGCGCGCACGCGCACGCCCGCCTCTTTGGCCGGCGCGATGACGTCCTCGAACGCCTGCAAGGTCTCGGCGATGGTCTTGTTGACGTTCTTCTTGTTGTGCGTCTCCGAAGCCGACAAGAACACCGCCACTTCGCGCATGCCGGCCGCCAGCGCCTTGTCGAGCCCGGTCTTGTTGGGCACGAGGCACGAATAGACGACGCCCTCTTTGCGCGTGACGCCGCGCGCGACCTCGGTGGCGTCGGCCAGCTGCGGGATCCACTTGGGATTGACGAAGCTCGTGATCTCGATGCTGGTCAGGCCGCTGGCGGTCAGGCCGTCGATCATGGCGATCTTGTCGGCCGTCGAGATCGGGCGCGCCTCGTTCTGCAGGCCGTCGCGCGGGCCGACCTCGAAGAGCGTCACATGGCTGGGAAAGCGGTCCAACATGGCGATCTATGACGATCTAAGTCTTCTCGAACAGCTTTGCCAGCAAACCATCGTCGATGTCGTTCAAGGTGTCGACCACGGCATCGGCGGCCTCCTGCGGCTGGCGCGCGAAGTTGCCGGCGCGAATGCCGACGACGCGCATGCCGGCGGCGCGCGCGGCGGCGATTCCGGCCGCCGAATCCTCGAGCACGAGGCAGTCGGCAGGCGCGACGTCGAGGCGCGTGGCGGCCAGTAAATAGCCGTCGGGAAAGGGTTTGCCGCGCGCCGTGTCCTCGGCGCCGATGAACCACGGGAAGCACTCGAGGAGGCCGAGCGCGCGCAGGACGGCGTCGATCTCGGGCCGGCTCGAGCCGGAGACGACGGCCGAGGCAAAGCGCGCCGTCAGCCGCCGCACCGTCTCGACCGCGCCCGGCAGCACGTCGAGCCCCTCGTCTTCCACGATCTGGACGCGCTCGACCGCCGCCAGGTGCATCAGCTCCTCGTAGCCGAGCGTCACGCCGCCGTTGGTGACGAGGTGGTGGTAAATCTCATGCCAGCCGTGGCCGATGACGAAGCCGCGCTCCTCGTCGCTCAGCGGCCGGCCCGCGCGCGCGCACACCCGCGCCACCGCCTCGGCGTTCTGCCGCTCGGTGTCGGCCAAGGTGCCGTCGAGATCGAAGAAGACGGCGCGCAAGCCGCCTCGGCCCTCGCCACCGCCTGGCGGCACGACGAAGGCCGAGCTCACGGCGTGCAGTCGCCCGTGCGGTTCGACTGAATGTGCTGCACGATCTTCATGGGCCCGCGGCGCGGATCGTTCATGGTGAGTGTCATCGTGCCCGTGTAGCTCTCGCCGGCGAAGGTGAGCTCGCCGGTGCCGGTCTGCGTGCCGCCGTGCTTGTGGCAGGTCACGGTGTAGGTCACGTGGTTGCCGTCCAGCTTGACGCTCGCCGCTTCGCAGTCGTCCTGCTGCTTCTTGAGCAGCTTCTGCGGGTCGGAGGCTTCGTCGGCCGTGACGCAGCGATCGATCTCCATCGGCGGCGGCGTGAACGGCGCGCCCGTGATCTCGGTCTGGACGCGCGTGTGCCAGGTGCCGGCGCGCACGCGGCTCTTGCCGTCCGCGTGCAGCGAGGTCGCCGTCGCTGCGACGAGCGCGCCCATCATCAACGTCCGCTTCATGCTCTCCCCCGTTATCGATTGCTCGCCGTCGCCGACGAGAACATCGCCCGCACGATGTCGTTGATGCGGTGCTGGGCGTTGACACAAAAGATGAGCCGCTCGCGCGCCGGCGTGCGTTCACCGGCGGCCAACGTCCGCTGCATGAGCCGCAATTGGCCCACCCACTCGTTCCACTGTCCGAGCTGCGTCAAGGCCGCGTGGTTGACCTTCACGTCGACGTAGATCGCCACCTGCAGCCAAAACAGCGACTCGAACAGCGACAACACGTTGTGCGCGTCGGTCAGGTCGACGGCGTGGGTGGCGCTCATGCTGATGGCGGCGTGCAGCGCGTCGCGCGCGGCTTCGATGTGGCCCGAGCGCGCCATGAGGCCGAGCGCTTGGCGCGCGCCGGCGAGCATGCTCGTCAGCGCCAACTGCGTCGCGCGATCGAGCCCCGAGCCGGCGCGACCGGCGCGCAGCACGAAGCGCAGATCGATCTCGTTGGGCTTGGGCGCGTTGGCGTCGGCGGCGTCGGTCAGCACGCGCGCGTCCTTGTCGACGAGAATGCGCGCGATCTCGATCTCCTCGCGGACGTTGGGCCCGAGCGGCGTCACGTCGATCGTGCAGCCCTCGAGCATGCGCCGATGACCGCGCACCGCCAGGTTGTTCTTGTAGGAGATGAAGTCGGTGCCCTCTTCGAGATAGCGCGCCACGACGTAGACCGTCTGCGGCAGCTTCAAGCCCTCGAGCCGCACGTGCTTGATCTGCGTCTCCCACAGGACGAGCTCGCGGCCTTCGCCGTCGATGGCGCAGCCGGGCTGCACTTCGATCGACAGGTCGCCGCGGCCGCTGACCAGTAGCTCGCCCGCGTAGCCGGTGACGACGCCGGGGCCGTGGCAGTGCTGGTTGTGCCAGCGCAGCTTGTCGCGGCGATAGGCCTCGTTGTCGGCCCAGTCGGTGAAATAGGTGACCAGGCCCTTGAAGAAGTTGAGGCGCTTGAAGCCCTGCTGCGGCGCTGGCTCGGGCGCGTCGGGGGGCATGCACCGATGTTACATCGGCGGCGACGGCGAATCGAGCGCAAGGTTTTGCGCGGTTGCGAGGCGGCGTGAAAACAGGAATGCGCAGCGACGGCAGAAATGGTATCGATGGCGGTCGGCGGCGGGAGCCCGGGTGGCGAAATCGGTAAACGCAGGGGACTTAAAATCCCCAGGTCGCAAGGCCGTACGGGTTCGAGTCCCGTCCCGGGCACAGTCTTACTGCAAGCTAACTTCAGAAGAGCCAACGCTCAAGGCCGCGAGCAGCGGCCCGCCGGCGCAGCACGGCAAGTAGCCCGCCATGACCGATTCCGCAAGCGATCGCAGCGTCGAAGAGCTCGTGCAGCATTGGTTTCGTCCGTGCCGGGCGAGGCGAACAAGGCACGCGCCGAGGCGGCGGTGCGCGATTGCCGTCGCGCACGACTGCGACATGCCGACGGCGACCTGGCCGCCGCAAGCGGTGCGCGGCAAGCGTTTTCGCGAGCTGCGGAGCCCGTTCGCGCCCATCCTGGACGTCTGGAAGCTCGGCTACCTGCTCGAAGCCGACGACGAATCGGCCACGCTGTTCGCGCCCATCGCCACCGTCGTGTAAGCGTCAGCCGATGAGGCGCGCGATGAGCGCCTCGGTCACGGTCGTGGCCTGCGCGTGCAGCCCGGCGCGTTCCATCTCCCCAACCGCTCCCAGCCGCCCGCGCGCTCGGTCGCGACCTCGTCGAGCACCTCGCTCACCACGAGGTCGAGCAGCTCGGCCCGGCGCTTGCGGTCGCTCTTGCCGATGCGCCCGATCTTGGAGCGCGCCGCCGGCAGCCGCGGCTCGTTGATACGCGCGAGCACGGCTTGGGTGAGCTCCGCCAGCGTGCCGTCGCCGCTCGGCGCCGGTCGCGGCGACCACTTCCGCGCGCCGTGGAAGCGCTCGTCCTCGGCGAACTCGGCCAGCTTGCGCTTGAGCCGCGGCGGCACCGGCTCCCCGTCGACGACGACGGCGCGCAGCGCTTGATGACGATGCCCTCGGCGCGATTGTCGGGCAGGCGCGGCAGCCCCAGCTGCGCCGGAACGCGCGTCTGAAAGCCGAGCACGTAGCTCTGCGCCTCGTTCATCTTGCCGACACGTAGCGGCTCGAGGTAGGGCACGTGCGTTTCGGCGAGCAGCGGCTGCGCGATCTCCCACTCGAGCAGCACGGCCTCGTCGCTGCGCATCACGGCCACGTCGAAGGCGCGCCATTCGATGCCGGGCGCGTACCACACGCCCGTTTGCACCGGCTCGACGCCGTCGACGGCAGCCACGTCGGGATGCGGATAGCCACCGCCGAAGATCTCGCCGTACACGATGACGTGCGTGGCGTCGCTGTACGCTTCGAGCTCGACGGCGACGACGGGTCGACCGCCGCGCAGCTTCCAGCGGCCTGCGGCGTGCGGCGTGCGAACCGGCGCCGGCGCGCCGCGACCGTCGAGCACCAGCGCCTGACCACCCACGGAGTGAGCGGCGGCACCCTCCCTCTCGCTCTACAATATTTTCGCAGCTGATTTAGCTATCGAGATTACGAATTTTTGTGTTAAAATAACTCATCCGCGATGGAAGACGATCAGCATCCCATCGATGCCCCGACGCGCACGACGGTGGCTGGCGTGCTCGTCGGCAAGACCGGCGCCACGCCGGTCGTCGAGCCCGGCGAGTCGATCGGCCGCTACGTCGTCGAGAGCTGCATCGCCGGCGGCGGCATGGGCGTCGTCTATCGCGCGCGCGATCCCGAGCTGAACCGGCCGGTCGCCATCAAGCTGCTGCAGCCGGAGTACGCCCACGAGGATCCCGAGATCGCCCGGCTGCGCCTGTTGCGCGAGGCCCAGGCGCTGGCCCGCATCAGCCACCCCAACGTCATCGCCGTCTACGACGTCGGCCGCTTCCGCGACAGCATCTTCGTCGCCATGGAGCTCATCGACGGGCGCACGGTCAAGGCCTGGATCGAGGAGCAGCCGCGCACCGTCCGCGAGATCCTGCGCGTCTTCCGCGACGCCGCCGGCGCGCTGGCCGCCACGCACCGCGCGGAGCTGGTGCACCGCGACTTCAAGCCGACCAACGTCATGGTGGGGCGCGACGGCCGGGTCTGCGTCCTCGACTTCGGGCTGGCGCGCGATCAGCACGCCGACTCGACTCTGACGGAGTCTTCGAACGCCGTGCGCCGCGAGACGCTGCCGAGCCTGGACGCGTCGAGCGACAGCCTGTCGAGCACCACGTCATCGGAGCGGCTGCTCTCCGAGCAGCTGACCAGCGCCGGGCAGATCGTCGGCACGCCCGCGTTCATGGCGCCCGAGCAGCACCGCGGCGAGGTCGTCGACGCCAAGGCCGATCAGTTCAGCTTCTGCGCCAGCCTCTATTGGGCGCTGTGCGGCCAGCTGCCGTTCGCCGCCGGCGCGGGCAAGAAGCGCAAGCTCTCGGCGGCCAAGCACGCCGGCGTCGTGCAGCCGATCCCGAGCGGCGTGCACCTGCCGCGGCGCGTGCGCCGGCTCATCTGGCGCGGCCTCTCGACCATGCCCGACGCACGCGCGCCGTCGATGGACGCGGTCGAGCGCGAGCTCGACCTGGTGCTGCGACCGAAGGGCCTCGTCATCGGCGCGGCGGCGGCGGCGATTCTGATGGCGAGCGTGATCGGCTTCGGTGTGCACGAGCGGCGCACCGTGGGCCTGTGTCGCGGGCTCGACGCCGAGCTGCGCGGCGTGTGGAACCCGTCGACGCGGCAGTCGCTGCGCCAGCGGCTGCTCGGCACCGGCCGCGCCAACGCCGCCAGCACCTTCGACCACGTGGTGCGCGCGCTCGACGAGTACACCGCTTCGTGGACCAAGATGCGCGTCGAGGCCTGCGAGGCCACCCACGTGCGCGGCGTGCAGTCGGCGCAGCTGCTCGATCGGCGCATGACGTGCCTGGGCCGCGCCAAAGGACAGGTGGCGGCGCTGGTGCAGCTCATGTCCGAAGAGGCCGACGGCGACATGGTCGACAAGGCGGTCGGCGCGACGCTGGCGCTGCCCCGGCTGTCGTCGTGCGCCGATCCGGCCGCGCTCTCGTCGGCGGTGCCGCTGCCCGACGATCCCGCGGCGCGCGCCCGCATCGACGCGCTGAGCGCGCTGATGGCGTCGGCGGCGGCGCTGCGCGACACCGGCCGCTATCGCGACGGGCTGCAGGCCGCGCGCGAGGTGGCGCGGCAGGCGAACGTGCTGCAGTACGCGCCCACGCAGGCGGGCGCCGAGCTGCTGCTCGGCTCGCTCGAGGAAGAGGCGGGCGACTTCGCGGCGGCGCGGGCGGCGCTGTCGGCGGCGGCCAAGCACGCCGCCAGCGCCAAGGACGACGCGCTCGCCGTGCGCGTCTGGAACCGGCTGCACAAGGTGATCGCGGTCTCACAGGTGAACGCCAAGGAGGCCGAGCTGGTGCTGCCGATGGCCGAGGCGGCGCTGTTGCGCATCGATCGGCCGGCGCTCTCCGAGGCCGATTCTGTTGTCGAACCAGGGCGCGGCGGCTTTGCAGGCCGGCGACTACGTCGAGTCGGAGAAGATTCACCGGCGGGCGCTGGCGCTGGTCGAGCGCGCCGGGGCCGAAGGCGACTCGCTGTTGCCGAGCTTCCTCGGCAGCCTCGCCGCGTCGATCGCGTCGCAGGGGCGCACGGAAGAGGCGCGGCCGCTGTTCGAGCGCGCCCGCGTCGAGGACGAGCGCATCTACGGTCCCGACCATCCGGTGGTGGGCAAGATCCTGACCCAGCTCGGCCTGCTCTATTCGCGCGCCGAGCAGTACGACCTCAGCGTCGCGACGTTGCAGCGCGCGCGCACCGTCCTCGAGCGCACCGTCGGGCCCGACAGCCCGGCGGTGGCCACCGTGCTGGTGAACCTGGGCAGCACCTACGAGTCCATGAACCGGATCGACGATGCGCTGCCGCTCGAGCGACGCGCGGTGGAGATCTGGAGCCGGCCGGGCGCGCCGGAGAACCCCGATCTCCTGCTACGCACTGCAAGGGCTGGCCAACTCGCTCATGCTGCACAGCGACTTCGACGAAGCCTGGTCGGTGGCGCAGCGCGCGCTCAGCCGCTTCGAAGCGACCTATGGCGCGAATCACTTCGACACGTCTTATGCGCAGGAGCTGGTGGGCGAGCTCCTCTATCGGCGCGGCCACCCGCGCGAGGCGGAGGAGCGCTATCGCCGCGTCTTCGAGATTCGCCAGAAAGGAAGCGGCGATCCGCTCGAAGTGGCGCAGATCCTGGCGCGCATCGCCGAGGTGCAGCTGCATCGGGGGCAGCTCGCGAGCGCGCAGACCACGCTCGGCGAGGCGCTGGCCCGCGGCGGCATTCCGGCCGGCCTCTTGACCGCCGGCGGCGAGACGCTGCCGAGCGGCAAGCAGCACCTCTTGCGCCGCGTGCTCGCGCTGCGCAGCGAGCTGGCCGAGGCGCAGCATCGTCCCGCCGACGCGCTCACCGACGCGCGCCGCGCGTTGGCGCTGGAGTCGGAGTCGGATCGCAAGCTGGCGGCGGCGGAGCTGCAGCTGCGCGTGGCCCGGCTGGCTCACGACGATCCGCAGCCGGCGACGCAAGCCTTCGAGCGCGCGCTGGCCGAGCTGGCGCCACGCGATCCCAATCTGCCGAGCGAGCTCCTCGATCTGGCGGAGACGCATCTGCGCGCGTCCGATCGGGTGCGCGCCGCGCAGCTGCTCGATCGCGCCGCCGCGCTGCCGGCGTTGCTGCAGGGCGCGGTCGAAGACCGGGCGCGCGCGTACTTTCTGTTGGCGCGGGCCCACGCCGATCAGCCGGAGCGCGCGCACGCGCTCGCGCGCAAGGCACAGGCGTTGTACGCCGAGGCGGAGCCGGGGGTCGCGCTCGACGAGCGGCGCGCGTTGGCGCGCTTCGTCGCCGACGGCCGCTGAGCGTCGCCGCGCGGTCGTCGGCGGCGTCGTACGACGACGCGCGCTGCTGCCGCGCATCAATACGGAGCGGAGCTTCCGCGCGTATGCGAAATGAGCTTCGTTCGGTAGGCCGCAGGCTACATCGACGCGGTCGCTTCGGCGGCCTCGAATCGGCTCACTGCTGCTTGCGCAGGATGGTGCCGCCGCGGCCGATCGCCCATAGATCGTTGGGCGTCGCGCCCCACACTTTGGACAGCGCATCGACGCCGGCCGCCTCCGTCGACCACAGGCTGCCGTTCCAGTGCAGCACGGCCGGGGTGCCGTAGGCCGAGCCGACGGCGTAGAAGTCATTGTCGGCGAAGCCGAACAGCCCGTACAAGAGGAGGTCGTCAGGCGTGGGCGACGCGGTCCAGGTGCCGTTGTAGTAGCTGTAGATGTAGTCGCTGCCGACGGCGAAGGTGGTCCAGCCGAAGGAGAACGTGTCCTCGACCTCGAGGTCGTTCGCCAGGCTGGCTACGTTCCATACCGTACCGCTGCCGGGATAGCTCGCGAACAGCGAGGCCGTATCGTACAGGACGGCATCACCGTCGCCGACGGCCAGGACCGCCCCGTTCTCGCCCATGCTGCGCACGCCGTTCAGGTTCAGGCGCGCGAACGGCGAAGCGAACGTGTAGCCGCCCGACCAGGCGGAGCCGTCCCAATGGAGGATGGGCGCCTCGGCGCTGGTCGCGCCGCCGGTCTGGCTGAGCGAGCCGACGGCCCAGACGTCGTTGCCGCGGCTGCCCCACACGGCGTTGAGGTCGTAGGCGGGGCTGGCGTTGACCGGCTGCCAACCGGTGGCGGCGGAGCTCCAGTGCAGGATCGTGCCGCCGAGGCCGACGGCCCAGACGTCGTTGGCGCCGCTACCCCACACGGCGGTGAGCGCGTTGGTCGTCCCGCTCGGCACCGGCGACCAGAGCATCCCGTCGTAGTGGAGGGTGGTGCCGTTGGCGCCGACGATCCAGATGTCGTTGATCGCGCTGCCCCAGATCCCGGCCAGGTCGGTGAAGAGTCCGTTGGTGGGCGAGCTGAAGCTGCTGCCGTCGTAGTGGATGAGGGTGCCGCTGTCGCCGGCGATCCAGACGTCGTTGGCTCCGCCCGACCAGCCGCCCGAGAGAAACGCGGTGGTGCCGGTCGAGTAGCTCGCCTGCCAGGCGCTGCCGTCCCAGTGGACCACCGTGCCGTCCGAGCCGCAGGCCCAGACGTCGTTGGCGCCGCTGCCCCACACGGCCTGCAGGAACTGCGCGGTCACGCCGGGATAGGCGGTGAACGCGCCGCCGCTCCAGTGCAGGATGGTGCCGCCGGGGCCGACGAGCCAAGCGTCGCCGGGCGCTACGGCGTAGACGGACGCCGGACCGGGGCCGTGCGACGCCGGCGGCTGCGTCGCCGCGGGCGTAAAGCCGGTGCCGTCCGAGTGCCACAGCTGGCTGCCGACAACCCACACGTCGTCGGGGCCGGTGCCGCTGATGCCGGTGAAAGCCTCGTCGCTGCCGCCGACGTTGCTCATCGTCCAGCTGGTGCCGTCCCAGTGGCCGATGACGTTCGTCGTGCCGGCGATGGCGTAGACGTCGTTGCCGGCCGAGCCCCAGAAGCTGACGAACGTGTCCTGCACCGGGGATTCGTCGACGAGCAGCTGCCAGCTCTTGCCGTCGAAGTGCGCCAATACGCCCTGACCGCCGATCCAGACATCGTCCGGCGCCACGCCCCACACCGACCACAGGTCTTCTTGGGTCACGCCCGGATAGCTGCGCCAGACGCTGCCGTTCCAGTTGAGGATGGTGCCGGCGCTGCCGACCGCCCAGATGTTGTCGGGGCCGAAGCCGAAGGTCTGCACGAGGCCGTTGCCTTGTGGCAACGGGTTGACCCAGCACCAGTGGTCGGCGCTGCAGATGCCGGGCGGCGGCGCCGGCGCGAGGTCGGCCGGCGCGACGGGAGCGAGGTCGACCGCGTCGGGCGGAGCGCTGACGTCGAGCGGAGCGCTGACGTCGGCCGGCGGCGCCGCCAGGTCGTCGACGACCGTCAGGATCGGCATCTCGACGCTGTCGCAGCTCTCGCCGGCGACGTAGGACTTGCTGCCGGCGCCGATCTCGAGGCTGTCGACGCGCGCCACGATCTGCAGGGAGACCGTCTTGCGGTGCGGGTAGCCTTCGGCGAACGCCACTTCGATGGTGCCCCAGCTGGCGCCGGGATCGCGCGCCAGCGAGCGAGTGAGGGCGGCGGCGCCGGCGACCGAGACGATGACGTCGACGCGGTTGGCGACGGTGGTGGCACCGGCAAAGTCGAGCGCGACCAGCACGGTGCCGGGCGCGCACGGACGCTGCAGGCAGCCGGCGCCACCCATGACGAGCGTCAGCCCGAAGATGGCCAGGAGCGCGCGTCGCATCAGAGGGTCACCTTGCCGATGGTCGGCGCGGGCGCGTGTGGTTGCAGTCCGAGGCCCAAGCCGAGACCGAGACCGACGCCGAGCACGACCGTGCCGCTCAGCGTCCACACCCACCACGTCTTGTGCGGCGGCGTGCTGGCTCGCGGCGGCGAGGCTTCCGGCAGCGGCCGCCATGGCAGCGCCTGCTGCGGCGGCGTGCTCGGGCGCGGCACAGCTGGCGGTGGGATCGCGGGCGCCGGCGCGATCGTGCCCGGCTCCGACGGGACTTCGCGCGGCTCGGGCGTCGGCGACGGCAGGCTGCCGATGCTGGCGCTGGCCTGCAGCGACCTCCGTTCGACCGTCGTCTCGGCTTCGGCCGCAGCCGGCTCGGCGACGGCGGCACCGAGCCCGCTGAGCTGCTGCCGCGCGTCGTCGGCGATCTCGCCTTCGCGTACCGCCGCCAGATAACGGCGGTAATGGGCCACCGCCTGCTGGTTGTCGTGCTTGAGCCGGTAGGCCTGCGCGATGTCGTAATGAATCCGTTCGTTGGGATACAAGCGATAGGCTTCGTTGAACTCCGCCAGCGCTTCGTCGTAGGCACCTTTTCGGATCAGGCGCGCGCCGTTGCGAAAGTGCGTGCGCGCCTCGGCGCGTGCCCGCTCGTCGGGCTCGTCGGCGGTGGCCGCGCTCGAGCAGAGCAAGAGCGCAACCACGGCCATCGACTGGAGTCGCAGGTTCTTTGGCATCGTTCGTCCTAGCGCCCGGTAGTCGTCGAATAGCACGAAGCGCGCCCTCAGATGTGGATGGCGCCGATCTCTTCGGTGGTATTCTCACGCCGGTTACACATGGGCTGCCCTACCGTCGGTGAGTGGGACCACTTCGGCGCCGGTGTCGATCCGCAGCGCGCCGAGGAGCTGGCCCGTCACCTCGATACCTGCGCGTCGTGCCGCGCGCTGGCGCCGTCGCGCGCGCTCGACGAGCAGACCCAGCCGCACGACGCCACGCCGGCGCTGACGCGCGGGCTGTCGGTGGGACGCTACGTGGTGCTCGAGCGCATCGGCGAAGGCGGCATGGGCGTGGTCTACGCGGCGCACGATCCCGAGCTCGATCGCAAGGTGGCGCTCAAAGTGCTGCGCGTCGATCCTTCGCGCGACGAGATCGCGGTGCGCGCGCGGCTGCAGCGCGAGGCGCAGGCGCTGGCGCGACTGTCGCATCCCAACGTCATCTCCGTCCACGACGTCGGCGCCAGCCCGCACGGCGTCTTCCTGGCGATGGAGCTCGTCGACGGGCAGACGCTGGGGCAGTGGCTGCGCGACGAGCACGACTGGCGCGCGGTGCTCGACGTGTTCCTGCGCGCGGGACAGGGCGTCGCCGCCGCTCACCACGCCGGCCTGGTGCATCGCGACTTCAAGCCCGACAACGTGCTCGTGGGCCGCGACGGCCGCGTGCACGTGACCGACTTCGGGTTGGCGCGCATGGCCGGGCCGGCCGAGCTGTCCGACGATCAGTCGCACGACAGCCCGCTGCGCCTGTCGCTCACGCGCACCGGCATGCTGCTCGGCACGCCGGCCTATATGGCGCCCGAGCAGATGAGCGGCGACGCCATCGACGCGCGCGCCGACATCTTCAGCTTCTGCGTCTCGCTCTACGAGGCGCTCTACCGACAGCGTCCGTTCGCCGGCGCCAACCTCGAAGAGCTGCGCCGATCGATGGCGCTCAACCAGGTGCGCATGCCGGCGGCGGGCGAGATCCCCGAGGAGATCTTGCGCGCGCTCTTGCGCGGGCTGCGGGCGGCGCCGGCGCAGCGCTACGGCGCCATCGACGAGCTGCTGGCCGTGCTGGAAGTGGCGGCGCGGCCGACGCCGCCGCCGGCGCGCCGTGCCGAGCGCGCCACGGCCGTTTGGCTGCTGGTGGCGCTCGGCGTCATCGTTGGATTGGTCGAGCTCGCGCGCGCGCCCCACCCGACGAGCACGTCGCCGCCGGCGCCGTCCGCGCCGAGCCCGGCGCCGCCCGCGCCGTCGATCACGTTGACGATCGAGAGCCAGCCGCCGGGCGCCGCGGTCTATCGGTTCTCCGACGGCGTCGAGCTGGGCACGACGCCGTTCGTGCAGCGGCTCGCGCCGCTCGCGGGCGTGCTCCGCCTCGTGCTCAAGCTCCCCGGCTACGCCGACGAGCAGCTGGAGCTGCCGACCGACCGCGACGGCGCCCGCAGTGTCGCGCTGACGAAGCTGCCGCCGCGGCGCGCGGAGATGCGACCGGCGCGACCGCGGCCGCGCGCGCCGCGGGCGCAGCCGAGCGAGCCGGCCATCAAGCTCGACGATCCGTTCGAGAACTGAGCCGCACGCCGAGATCGGACGCCGGCTCGGCGTCTCTCGCGCGCGAACGAATTCCTGCGACGACCGCCGCTACGCCGGCACCAGCAAGCGACAGATACTGCGCGGCGGCGGCGCGTCGAAGCCCCAACCGGTGCTGCAGCGCCGCAGTCGCAAAGGGCTGCACGATCTCTTGGTCGCGGTCGTCGAGTCGAATGGCGCGCCGCCGCATGCGCGTGGCTTCGCGCTGGCCGTCATCTGCTCCGCGACGCCGTGGACGCGCCTTGCGTGGCTGCTCGGGCTCATGCGCTCCGCGAATCCCGAGGTCGTCGCGCTGGCGCGGCGGCGGATTCGCCCGCGCACCTCGGTCGAGCCGCTGCCGGCGGAGCGAGCCGTGATCGAAGACGCCCTGGCCCACGCGCCGCTGACCGCCGAAGAGCATGCCCGCATAGCTCGACTTCTGGGCGCGCTAGAAACGACCGCGGCGCTTTCGAGCGACTGACTTTCGCGGCGTCCATATAAGCACTGGCGCGCGCCGATTGACGCGACTGCCGCTAACGAACGGCCGCGCGCAATAGCCTTTCCAGCTTCTTCAGGTCGATGTCGGCGAGCCGCTCCGAGTGCCCGCCGCGCCAAAGCCCGCGCCCTTCGGCCGCCGACTCTGGTCCGTTTGGACACCATGGGACGCTTGACGAACCATTGTTCGAGCCGGCTACGTCGAGCTCTGGCGTCATCATGAACGCGTGGGGATCGCTTCAAGTCGTCGGTCGAACTCCTCGACGTCGCGATGAACGCGCCGCTATCTAAGAAGCCGCCTAGCCTTTTCAAGCGAGCCCTTTAGCGTCGTCCCGACGCTAAACCTTCCGGGCTAGGGTATCGACACTCGGCCTCTGCGACAATATGTCGCATGTCTCGGATCTCAATATTCTGAAATACTACGACCTGTCATTGCGTGTCGACACCTGGACCGTCACCACCTCGAACCCAGGTGACAGTATCAGGTCAGTCGGAGGGAGACTTGATGCGGCAGCGAACCGACTATCCCGGCGAACTGGCGAAGCTGCTAAAGCGGCATCTCCGAAGCGCTGCGCTCCCTGACGCTGATGTATTAACGCAGATTCTCGAAGTTGCATATTTTGCCAGCATGAAGACAGAGGAATCAAAGGCAATTGCATGTTCGCTTTCCTTCGCAGATCCCGAGCGACCGGATCACGATCCTCCGCGAAAAGTTCGTCATCATAGATGGAGATTCTTCCCAGTTGGCGAGCGATTGCCTTTTAGTGTGCGGAACCTGGTTAAACTCGCACCCGTCGCGCAGTCGGCAGCCCTTTCAATCGCGATCTTCGCCGACTCGAAGCAGCCGCCGTATATTTGGGGACTTGTGGACCAGGAGATTCATCATCGGCGGTCACGAGTTTTCGAGGCAGATGGAACCTTTGGTCGGCCTGGTCTGTTCCAAATTGATATTCAAGGGATCGGCCATATTGAGGCCTATTGTGACCTTGAATTTGTCGGTGCTTTGCGAACGAACCGGCTCTCTACGCAAAGACTAGACGCATTGCGCACCGGGCCGCTATTCAACTCCCTGTTCGACCGAGCACTTGAAGGTGTGTTCTTTCCAGTAGCAAAGGAACTGGGCTACCGAAAGCAAGAACTGCTGCCCAGCGGAGATGAGGTCAACGACTTGTTAGTTGAGTCAATCGACTCATGGCTTGGATTGATCTGCCGAGTGCTGCATCGCATTCAGCGATATCGCCATGGTGGCGCGTTGTTGATAACCCCCGATGCGCGTTCAAGAGAACTTAAGATCAAGCATCGAATAAGATATGATCGACTAACAGACCTTCTCGTGACACGACTCGCTGCTAATAAACGCGCGCGGCGCTTCGGTGACGCTATCGGCGCAGCACTGGAGGACGGAGGTTCGCCAACCGGATCCCAGTATTACGGCGAACGAGTTGAAGACGGCGAATCGGAGGACGCCGAAACGGCAATCATGGGAGCTGTTGCCTTCGTGGCCGCGCTATCACAAATCGACGGACTAGTGCTACTCGGCCCGGGACTTCGGCTACGAGGTTTTGGTGTGGAGATAAGGACGAAGGCGGAACCAGCAGCCATCTTCGCCGCAGGAGATACGGGCGCGAGCGTCAGAAATCTTCGACGTATAGGTTCGGAGCATTTTGGCACGCGACATCGTTCTATGTTCCGATACTGTGCAGCGAATGACGGTGCGGTTGGATTCGTAGTCTCGCAGGATGGCGATATCCGCGCGATCACCAATGTTCGCGGCAAAGTCGTGATGTGGGAAGATCTAAATCTCTACAATTACGAGAACGAAGTGTTTGGGAAAGAGGCAATCAGAAATGCCCGCCGACGTAAGCGCTAGCCAATGCGGTTAGCTTCAACCCGAATGTGGCTCCGCAAGCGAGCGCAGCTCGGTCGACTAATAGTAAACTGGGTGTAACGGCTGAGATCTATGGCATCGCCCTCGACAACGCAGCCGGTAGCTGGCTACGGAGGCGGCTACTTCGACAGGCTCAAGACATTCATCGCCGAGCTGGCGGCGGCCGGCCCGGGGCTGCTCATCTGACTCAATTAACGCCAGGCGCAGGTCGTAGCGGCGTGGACGCGCGTTGGCCTCCGCGAGCCGCCTCCGGCGTCCGCGGAGGATTCACGATTGCGCCGGATCACGGCAGACGGCGTTGCGCGATGCATCGCAGCTGCAGGTATGCGTAGATCGCCTCATGCGCAGGTTCGAGCTGAGCGACGGCACGTCGAACAAGTTCTGGGAGGTCGACGTCGAAGGTGAGGCGCTGACCACACGCTGGGGTCGCATCGGCACCGCCGGTCAAACCAAGAGCAAGCGCTTCGCCGGCGCCGACAAAGCCAAGGCCGAGCACGATGCGTTGGTGCGCGAGAAGCTGGGCAAGGGCTACAGCGAGTGTGCGGCAGCGACGGCGCCGCCGGGCACCTCGACGGCAGCGTCGGCGTCGCTCGCAATCGTCGTCGCCGCTGGTAACGCGCCGGCCGCCGCCACGCCGCTCGCGACGGCCACCGCGACCCAAAGCGCGGCACCCGAGGCTGTATCGGCGCCGCCGGCCACGCCCGCTGCGGCAGAGGCGATTGCGGCGCCGTCGCTCGTGCCCACGCCGACGCCAATGCCGGCGCCGGCTCCGCCGGTCGCGGCCGTCGACGCCGGCGCGGCGACGGCCCGCCGCGGTGGCGACGGCCGATCAGCTGCCGCCGCTCTTGGTGACGCCGCCCTGGCTCGAGACCAAGCCGCGAACGGAGCGCAAGCCGCTGACGATCGCGACGCAGCCGCTGCCCAATGCCATGGTCTGGCAGCCGGGACAGAAGGAGTCGTGGGCCAAGGCGCATTCGTGGTCCAACTACCTCGCGAACAATCCCGAGGCCGATCACCAACAGGAGGCGTTGCGCCGGCTGGGCCTCGACGCCGCCCAGCTCGACCCCCAGCGTTCGCCCGAGCAGCTGCGCGCGCTCCTCGTCGAGTCGACCGCGCGCACGCACTTCAGTGGCACGTTCTTGACGCGGCTGCCGTCGGACGTGGGGCTGGCGGCGTGGGAAGTGGCGCCCGTGCACGGCCTCCTGCACGGCTACGAGCGGCCGGAGCGCTTCTTGGCCCAATACGAGCTGCTGGCGCTGCCGGGCCTGGTGCGCTTGGTGACGAGGACGCCGACGGAGACGATCGAGCTCTGCATGCCGTTCGCCGCGGCGGCGCTGGCGCTGCCGATGGCGCAAGCGCTCGCGAACGTGAAGAAGGCGCGGGCCAGCGCGCTCGGCTGGCTCGTCGCGCATCCCGAGCACGCTGCCGCCGGCCTCATCCCCTACGCCGTCGCCGACGCCTCGCCGGCCAGCGACGCCGCCGGCGCCGCGCTGCGCCTCTTGGCCGCCAACGGCCACGACGCGGCCATCGCCCGCGCCGCCGCGCGTTACAACGCCGGCGTCGAGCGCGCCGTGAGCGCCGTGCTCGCCTTCGATCCGCTGCAGCTCGTGCCGGCCAAGCTGCCCAAGCTGCCGCCGTTCGCGCGTCCGAGCGCGCTGGGCGCGCCGCTCTTGCGCGGCCGGAGCGCCGCCCTGCCCTCGTCCGCCGTCGAGCATTTACTGACGGTGCTCTCCTTCTCGCGGCTCGACGCGCCTTACGCCGGCCTGGCCGTGGTGCGGCAGCTGTGCGACCCCGACTCGCTGGCGCAGCTCGCCTGGGATCTCTTCTCGGCTTGGCTTTTGGCGGGCGCGCCGGCCAAGGAAGTGTGGGCCTTCCACGCGCTCGGCCATTTCGGCGACGACGCCGCCGCGCGCCGGCTGGCCGCGATGGTGCGCGAATGGCCGGGCGAAGCGGCGCACGCGCGCGCCGTCGTCGGTCTCGACGTGCTGGCCGCCATCGGCACCGACGTGGCGCTGATGCACCTCAACGGCATCGCGCAGAAGGTCAAGTTCAAGGGCCTGCAGGAGCGGGCGCGCGACCGCATCGGCGCCGTGGCCGCGGCGCGCGGCCTGACCACCGACGAGCTGGCCGATCGATTGGTGCCCGATCTCGGCCTCGACGAGCGCGGCGCGCTGGTGCTCGACTTCGGGCCGCGCAGCTTCACCGTCGGCTTCGACGAGCTGCTGCGGCCGTTCGTGCGCGACCCGTCGGGCAAGCTGTTGCCCGATTTGCCCAAGCCCGGCAAGCGCGACGACGCCGAGCGGGCGTCGGCGGCGCAAGCGGTCTGGAAAGCGCTCAAGAAGGACGTCAAGACGCTGGCCGGTCAGCAGCTCTTGCGCCTCGAGCTCGGCATGTGCGCGCGCCGTCGCTGGACGGCCGAGGTGTTCCGCCTCTTCTTGGTCGAGCATCCGCTGCTGCAGCACGTCGTGCGGCGCGTCTTGTGGGGCGTGTATGCCGAGGACGGCGCGCTGGCCGGCACCTTTCGCGTCAGCGAGGACGGCAGCTACGCCGACGCCGGCGACGCGGCGTTCACGCTGCCCGACAGCGCCGTCGTCGGCGTCGTGCACGCGCTCGATCTCGACGCGGCGGTCGCGGCGCGCTGGGGCCAGCTCTTCGCCGACTACGAGATCCGGCAGCCGTTCACGCAGCTCGGCCGCGAGACGTACACGATCGAAGCCGGCGAGCGCGACACGCGCAAGCTCGGGCGCATCGCCGGCCTCGAGGTGGCGACCGGCAAGCTGCTCGGGCTCGAGGAGCGCGGCTGGCGGCGCGGCTCGGCGCAGGACTCCGGCTGCATCTGGTGGATCGAGAAGCAGCTTCCCGGCGGCCACAGCGCGCACTTGACGATGGATCCCGGCTTCGCCGTGGACGCCATCGCCGAACATCCGGAGCAGATCTTGGGCGAGGTCACCATCGAAGAGGCCGGCGTCATGCCGTTCGGCCAGCTCGACCGGATCGTGTTCAGCGAGCTGGTGCGCGATCTCGAAGCGCTGCGTCGCTAAAGAGGAAGATCCGCCCGCGCAGACGCGACGCCGCCGGCCGAGCGACGCCAGTGGGCGCGCCTTACGTGAACAGATCGGTGCGCGCCGCGACGTAAGCTTTCATGGCGTCGACGAACGCGCGCACCTTCGGCGCCGTCGTGCGCGCGCTCGGCGTGACAACCGAGAACGGGCCCGACGCCGGTCGAAAGCCGGCTGGCTCGAGGATCGTGATGCCCGGATGCGCGAGGGCCGCGGCGCGCGGGATGATGGAGAGCCCCAGACCGGCGGCGACGAGCTGCGTCGCCAGCGATTTCGTCGGCACGAGGGCGCGCGGCGCCGCCGGCGTCACCGCCACGGTCGCGCCGCCCTTCGCCGCGACGAAGTGCCAGGTTTGGCGGCGCGATCGCCCGCACATGACGATCGCGTGCGCCGCATCGGCGAGGTCGCGCGGGTGGCGCAGCGGCGGAGCTCGCTCCAGATAGCGGGCCGCGCCGGCGAGCACCGGCGAGATGCGCCCCAGCCGCACGACGCCGTGCGTGCTGCCGGCGCGGATGGCGCCGACGTGCAGCGCGGCGTCGAAGCCGTCGGCGACGCCGTCGAGCGGGCCGTCCGTGGCCACGACCTCCACGCGCAGCTCCGGATAGCGCGCGAGCATGTCCGCGAGCACCGTGTGCAGCATGTCGTTGGCCGGCGTCGGAACCGACAGGCGCAGGATTCCGCGCGGCGTCTGCCGATGATCGGCGACCACGCGCTCGGCCTCCTCGAGCTCGCTGCGCACGCGACGGCCGCGCACGGCCAGCAGCTCGCCGACCTCGGTCGCGCGCAGGCGACGCGTCGTGCGCTCGAGCGCGCGCACGCCGAGGCGCCGCTCGAGCGCGGCCACCCGGCGCGACAGCGTCGACGGCGGCACGTCGAGCTCGGCGGCGGCGCGCGCGAAGGAGCCGCCGTCGATCACGCGGGCGAGCACCACCAGATCGGGTTCGTCGAGGCGTTCTCCCATTCGTGCAGTATCGCACGGCTCAAGTGACGATGCGTGCGTTGCGGCGCGACCGGCTGGGGTCCAAGCTGAGCGCATGACCCAGAACATCCTCATCACCGGCACCAGCACCGGCTTCGGCAACCTGAGCGCGCTGGCGCTCGCGCGCCGCGGCCACCGCGTGTTCGCGACGATGCGCGATCCCGACGGCAAGAATCGCGAGCGCGCCGCCGCCCTGCGCGCCGCCAAGAACGTCGAAGTCCTCGCGCTCGACGTCACCAGCGAAGCGTCGGTCGACGCCGCCGTGGCCGCCGCGCTGCGCTCGGCCGGCCACCTCGACGCCGTCATCAACAACGCCGTCCAGGCCACCGTCGGCCTCAACGAGACGATCACGCCCGCCCAGCTCCTGCGCCTGCTCGACACCAACGTCGTCGGCATCCAGCGCGTGAACCGCGCGGTGCTGCCGGCCATGCGCGAGCGGCGCTCCGGCCTCATCGTTCACGTGTCGAGCTCGCTCGGGCGCATCTTGATGCCGCTGACGGGGCTGTACGCAGCGTCGAAGTTCGCCGTCGAGGCGCTGGCCGAGACCTACCGCTACGACTTGAAGGGCTGCGGCGTCGAGGTCACGATCGTGCAGCCGGGCGCCTATCCAACGGAGCTCGGCAGCGGCGATCCGTACGGCGCCGACCAAGCGCGCGCCAAAGGCTACGGTCCGATGGCCGGCGCGCTCGACGGATTCGTCGCGTGGGCTCAGTCGATGAAGACCGATCCCAACGCGCCCAACCCGCAGCAGGTGGCCGATGCGCTGGTGGCGCTCGTCGAGAGCCCGGCCGGTCAGCGGCCGGCGCGCGTCGTCGTCGACGCGACGAACGGCCCGGCCGTGCCGCGGCTCAACGAGGCGCACGCCGAGGTGCAGCGCCAGCTCTTGCAGACGATGGGGATGGGCGCGCTCGCCGACTGACCGACCGCGATGCGCCGGCTCGTCAGCGCTGCCGTGGTAACGTGGCCGCTCGTGCTTACGATCGGACCGCGAGCGCTGCGGCGGACAAGAAGTGCCGCGACCGTCACGTCGACTGAGCGAGCGTTTGCCGGCCCGCAGGTCGCGGCGAACGCAGCCGAAGCGCCTGGTGTTGACGTGGATCCTGGGTTACAGCGCGGCGCACGAGCGGCGCGCGCCGAGGTCGTCACGGGCGCGCTGCGCGGCTCGGCCCTCGTCGAGCGCTTGCTGGCGGTGCCGTTCGCCGAGCGCGACGCGTGGCTCGATGCGCTGCTCGGGGTCGACGTCCCGCCGCCGGACGTGCCGGATCTGCCGCAAGGCGTCGTGCCCTATCTGCCGAGCGGCGTCGCCGAGATCCTGGCGATGGTGCAAGAAGCGCCGGTCGGCGCCGACGACGTGCTCGTCGATCTCGGCTCCGGCCTCGGCCGCGCGTTGATCCTCGCCCACCTGGTCTCGGGCGCGCGCGCCCACGGCATCGAAATCCAGGCGCCGCTCGTCGCCGGAGCGCGCGCGCACTGCGCCGAGCTCGGCCTCGGCCGGATCACCTTCACGCACGCCAATGCCGCCGAAGTCGCGCTCGACGGCTCGCGCTTCTTCCTCTACGCGCCCTGCAACGGCGCCCTGCTCGTGCGGCTGCTCGCACGGCTGCGAGAGGTCGCGCAGCGCCGGCCGATCGTCGTCGGCACGGTCGGCTTCGAGCTCCACGACGTCGCCTGGCTTCAGCCGCGCGCCTCGAGCTGCTGCGCGCTCATGCTCTACGACTCGCGCGCCTCGTCGCCCGACTCCGGCGACTAGCGGCGGGCGCTCACTCGCCCTGGCCGGCGGCGCGGCGCGCGCGGATCGGCTCGGGCTCGGTCGCCGCCGCCACGCGCGAGAAGTCGCCGCTGGCCGAGAGCGCGAAGCGCGGCCAATTCTCCGGCGTGTCGAGGCTGTCTTCGGGCCGTGTGAACTGCGTCTTCAGAAAGTCGACCATGTCGAGCGGCCCCAGGATTCGGCGCAAGATCGGCTCCAGCTTGGCCGCCGTCTGCTGCTGCCCCGCGGTCGGCGGCGCCCGTCCATCGAGCTCCAGCCACAGCTGCATCAGCCTGAGCTTCTGCGACTGGTTCACGTAGATTTCGTAGCGGAACAGCGCCAACAAGAAGGCGCCCGATTGCATCGTCAGCTTGGGCAGGTGCTCGTTGGCCAGCGCCGGCGTCGCCACCACCGCGTCGTAGGCGGCGCGCCCTTCGGCCAAGATGTGGCGCGTCAACAGCCCCAGGTGGTAGTGGGTCTTGGCGTCGAGCGTCGGCTTGACCTTGCCGAACACCGGCCAGATGCCGCGCTCGAGGAACAGCGGCTCGAGGCGCGCCAACAAGAGCGCGCCGTAGCGGCCGGCGATGCGCTCGAAATGGTAGAGCCGCTCGCGTCCGTACTTGGCGCGCAGCTCGGTCACGATCGCGCCGAGGCCGCTCCAATCGTGATCGCGCTTCGACGTGATGCTGGGCAGAAACTCGTTCCAGAAGCAGGCCACTTCGTCGGCGCCGAAGCCGTCGGCGTCGACTAGCACCAGCTCGTGCACGCTCTCGCCCGCTTGCGCGCGGCGCATCAGCTTGGCGAGCGACGAGCGGCTCAGCCAGACGCGATCGTCGAGGTGCCACAGCTCGGGCGGCGGCCAGGCGTGCTCGCCGAAGCCGCCTTGGCGCGTCACCGGGCCCGAATGCGGACCCATGAGCGTCTTCTTCCACCAGCGCCCGCTCGCGCGCAGCTCGGCGATCGTCGTCGGCTCGAGGATGTAGCTGCGCACGCGCGCCGCGATCGGCGGACCAGGCTTTTGCGGAATCGTCTTGGGATCGAACGCCAGGCTCGGCATCCAGCCTTCGACCGCGCGGCGCATGAGGTGCCACGAGCCGCCCGCCTGCACGTGACCGTAGGGATCCCACACACCGACGAGGTTGCGCAGCACCGTCGCGTCGCTCAGGCCGAAGACGTCGTAGATCAACGCTTGATCGAGCCGCGCGTGGTGCGGCGCGCAGAAGCGCGGCCGCGAGCGCTCGTGCGTCGGCGAGAAGCGATGGCCGAGCGAATGCCACTCTTGTCCGTCCCACGTGACCTCCATGACCGGCGCGACCTTGATCGGCGGCGACGGCTTGGACGGAAAGACGCCGTACGAGTGCAGCCAGCGGAAGGGATGCAGGACGCGATAGAGCGTGATCGGCGCGGTGAGAAAACGCGGGCGAATGCGCGTCCAGACCGGCCAGTTGAGCCAGGTCATCGTGCAGTAGCTGTTGAACGGGAACGACAGGGCGGCGCCGATCATGTGCAAGAGGATGATCGCGTGCAGCCACAGCGGACCCGCGGGCGAGAAGAACTGCGCGAACGAGAACGCCTGCGCCGTCTGCGGATCGAGCCAGCTCAGCGACACGATCATCATGACGAGGCTGAAGTAGCCGAACGTTCCGCAGAGCCAGATGACCAGCATGAGGAGATCGATCGCCAGCGCCCCGACGTAGCTCAGCCGCGGCACGAAGACGGTGAACGGGATCGGGACCTCGACGATGAACATGAAATAGAGCGCCAGCTTCAGCGTCCACATGGGCAGCTTCTGCATGAACCAGGCGATGACCGACGGCAGCGGCTGATTGATGAGGAAGGCTTTGAGGTAGCCCGTGTCTTGCCGCGTGCTGCCGAGGAACTTGAACTTGCCGAAGCCGAGGAGCACGCGAAACAAGAGCAGGCGATAGACCCACGCCAAGGCCGGGTCCGGCGCGACCACCGCCGTCACGTCGGGCATGAGGTGCAAGGGCGGCAGGAACATCGCGAAGAAGCCGGCCTCGAACATCATCGAGTCCCACGGGAACATCAGGTACAAGACGCGATCGAGGGTGAGATAGAGCAGGTAGCAGGCGACGAAGGCCACGCGGCTGTAAGGCCCGCCGACGAAGGCCGCGCCGGCGGCGAAGAGGCCGAGCCAGGCGAACGAGCCGAGCGCGGCGTCGCTGTTGTGGATCCACGACAGCGTCGGGAAATAGAAGAAGCGGCGCCAGCTCGGAAAGTCACGGCGCATCCAAGCCAGACGATCGCGCATCGGGAGGTAGCCGCGCGTGCCGGCCATGACGAGCACCTGGTTCGTCATCGAGGCGAACGAGATGAAATAGACGAGCGCCAAGCCGCGCGACAAGAGGCCCCACACGAGCTCGGGCGCGAGCGACGGCTGCGTCACGAGCGCCGACCGATCGCGCGCTGGCCGTCGAGCGGCCGGGCGTCGCCTGCGCACGGTCGCGCCGACGGAGGAAACCTATCGGCGCGCGCTGTTGCCGAACACGCCACCGCCCGTAAGGCCATCAGCAATCGCATCGGTCGATAGCCCTCCCATTTCGGTCGCACGCAATCGCGACGTTCGACCGCGATGCATCCTAGCAACGTCGGTCTCGTTTGGGCCAAACACGAAGGGACTTTTTGCGCGGTCGCGGGCCGAAAGAGAAAGACGGTAGAGGATGGAGACTATGGCCGTCGCGACGACGCGCGTTTACCGACGCTTTCGACGCCGCCGTGGCCACCGTCGCGGCGGTGCGTTGACGCGCGCTCCGTGAGCGCGGTCACGCCGCGCGCGACGCCGCTCGAACAGCGCGTGCGCGACTCTTTGTAACGAACTGCGTCGAACCGCCTCTTACCCACAGCAAGGCCGGCAGCCATTCGACCGCACCAGCTCGTGTGTCCCCACTGACTGACGATCGAGGGGCGCCGTCCCTTGCACTTAAGTCACGCCGCGCGGCGGCGCGATTGCCACCTCATTGCTTAGGAGATTCTCGATGCGCATGGAGAGACTGATCTTGGCGGCCGTGTTCTTCGCCGGCTGCGGCGGCAGCAGCAACAATCAGAAGGACGCGGGCGCGACGCCCACGCCGGACCTGTCGGTTCCCGACCTCGCCACCGGCACCACGGCCCACCCCGACCTCGGCGGCGGCGGCGGCAGCGACGGCGGCAGCAGCGTCGGCGAAGACGGCGGCGCGCCCGGCGCCGGCGCCATCCACCTGACCACCAGCGCGACGCTCGGCGCGTACCTCGTCGACGGCGCCGGCCGCACGCTCTACCTCTTCGGCAGCGACGTGCCCGCCGGCGCCGCGACGCCCGCCGTCAGCAACTGCTTGGCGCAGTGCCTGCCGTACTGGCCCGTCTTCCACGTCGACACCGTCACCGTCTCCGGCAACCTGTCGGCCAGCGACTTCGCCGAGATCCTGCGCAGCGACGGCGCCAAGCAGACGACCTACAAAGGCTGGCCGCTCTACTACTTCGCCAGCGACACGGCCGCGGGCGACGTCAATGGCCAGGGCGTCGCCGGCACGTGGTTCGTCGCCACGCAGCCGTTCTACACGACGATGGTCCGCGCCGACGCCACCGCCGCGCACTTCCTCACCGACGGCGGCGGCCGCTCGCTCTACGTCTTCGCCAGCGACACCGTCGGCACGTCGACGACGGCGCCCGTCAGCGCCTGCCAGACCGGCGGCTGCGCGACGAACTGGCCCGTCTTCACGCTCGGCCCGACGATCGCGCCCGGCACGCTCGCCGGCACCGACTTCACGACCTTGACCTGGACCGACGGCACGACGAAGCAGGTCGTCTACAAGGGCCACCCGCTCTATTACTTCAAGGGCGACGCCGCGGCGCCCGGTGCCGTCGCCGGTCGCGCCGTGCCCAACTGGGCGACGCTCGATCCCACCGCGCCCTAAGCGCCTACCACCGTTGCGCAGCGGGTCGATTATGCGCTAATCCTCCCTCGCCGTTCGCAGTCGATCGATAGGGAGTTGCCGTTCATGCGCGTCGTTCAGTCGGTCCAGTCGTTACAACATCCGCTCGCCGCCGAGATCGTGCAGCTCACGGCACGCGTGGCCGACCATCCGCTGTTCGCGCGCTTGCAGACGCTGCCGCGGGTGCGCTGCTTCATGGAGCATCACGTCTGGGCGGTGTGGGACTTCATGGCGCTCTTGAAGTCGCTGCAGGCGGAGCTGGCGCCGACGGTGTCGCCCTGGCGGCCGCGCGACGCCGCCTCGGCGCGGCTCATCAACGAGATCGTGCTCGGCGAAGAGAGCGACCTCGGCCCCGACGGTGAGCCGGCCAGCCACTTCGAGGTCTACTTGACGGCGATGCAGGCGGCGGGCGCGGAGACGACGCCGATTCGCCGCTTCCTGTCGCTGCTCGGCCGCGGCATGAACGTCGAGCGCGCGCTCGACGAGGCCGCCGCGCCGCCGGCCGCCGCCCGCTTCGTGCGCGCGACGCTGCAGCTGACGCAAGAGCCGCTGCCGGCGCGCCTCGCGGCCTTCACGCTCGGCCGCGAAGACATCATTCCGTCGATGTTCAGCCAGCTGGTGGCCAAGCTGGAGGCGCCGGGCGGCGATCTGCGCGCGCTCGTGTGGTACCTCGATCGCCACGTCACCGTCGACGGTGACGAGCACGGCCCGATGGCCGCGCGCCTGTTTACGCGGCTGTGCCTCGCCGACGACAAGTCGCGCGAGCTGGCGCTGGCCGCCGGTCGCGTCGCGCTCGCCGATCGGCTGGCGCTGTGGGACGCCGTGCAAGCCGCCGTCGAGCGGCTGTAACCACCGCGCCGCGCGATTTCGGCTGGAGTCGCGGCCGCGCTTGCGGGAACATGCGCGCCATGGCCGTCATCGCCACCACCCTCGTCGACAGCGAAGTCGGCTACGCGCAGCGGATCGAATCGGCCGGGCATCATTTGACGGCCGACGAGGCCACGGCCGCCGGCGGCAGCGACACCGGACCCGCGCCCTACGGCTTACTGCTGGCGGCGCTGGGCGCGTGCACGTCGATTACGCTGCGCATGTATGCCGCGCACAAAGGTTGGACGCTCGGCCATATCCACGTCGAGCTGCGACACGTCAAGACGCACGACGGCGGCGAGCACATCGAGCGCGACGTCCGCTTCGGCGCGCCGTTGACCGCCGAGCAGCGACAACACATCGCCGACATCGTCGAGAAGACGCCGGTCACCAAGACGATCAAGGCCGGCGCCGCCATTCAGACGCGCCTCGTCGACGCCGCGACGATCTGACGCTCGGCGTCGATTCGCCGGTGCGCGCGACAAGCTCGCGTCGCTCATCTCGGTTCGGTCGCGAGTGGCGGCGACGGTCGCGCCGCCGCGCGCGGGCCATTTCGCCCGTCGCTGCCGCTGTCCGACATTGACCTAGCGGCGCCAAAGAAGCGCGTTAGTATGGCTTGGTGAATCGTCCTCGCCTGGCGCGCTCGACGCCCATCGCGATCCTGATGGCGGTGACCCTCGTCGTACTGCTCGGCGTCAGCGTCATGGCGCTCCTCCGCTTCGACAGCTCGCGCAAGTCCGCGCGGCGCAGCTCCGATTCCCGCCGCGCCGCCGCCGAGGTCATCGACACGCTCGTCGACGCCGAGACCGGTCAGCGCGGCTATCTCTTGACGAACAAGCCGAGCTACCTGGCGCCGTTCGAGCACGCGCGGCAAGAGCTCGGCCCGCGCCTCGAGCGCCTCGGGGCGCTGGCGAACGACACGCCCGAGCAGGCGGCGCGCTTCGCCGAGCTGCGCCGCCTGGTCGAGGGCAAGATGGCCGAGCTCGCCGAGACCGTCGCGCTCGAGCGGTCGGGCCGCAACGCCGACGCCCTGGCCATCGTCACGAGCGACCGCGGCCTCGAGCGGATGGACCAAGCGCGGGCGCTGGCCGCGCAGATGGCCGCCGCCGACGAAGGCCGCCTCGAGAGCCGCCGCGACGACGTGCGGCGCGGCTTTCTGGCCGCGCTCATGCTCGACGGCATCGCCGCCATCGCCCTGTTCGTGCTCGGCGCCGCGCTCTTCGCCATCGACCGCGACATCCGCCGGCGCGGCGAGCTCGAGCGCGACCTGCGCGCCGCCGCTGACAGCGAGCGTCAGCTGCAGCAGCGGTTCGCCACGACCTTGCGCAGCATCGGCGACGCCGTCATCGCCACCGATCGCGACGGGCGCATCACCTTCATGAACAGCGTCGCCGAGCAGCTCACCGGCTGGACCTTGGCCGACGCCGAGAAGCGCCTCTTGCGCGAGTGTTTCGTCATCGTCCACGAGACGACGCGGCAGACGGTCGAGAGCCCGGTCGACAAGGTCATCCGCAAAGGCCGAGTCGTCGGTCTCGCCAACCACACGCTGCTCATCCATCGCGACGGCACCGAGCGCGCCATCGCCGACAGCGCCGCGCCCATCCGCGACGGCAACGACGGGCCGCTCACCGGCATCGTGCTCGTCTTCCGCGACGTCGAGCAGGATCGGCGCAGCGAGCGCGTGCGCAACTTCGTCACGCAGGCGACGGCGGAGCTGGGCTCGTCGCTCGACTACGAGACGACGCTGTCGACGCTGGTGCGCTTGGCCGTGCCCGACTTCGCCGACTGGGCGGCCATCGACGTGCTCGACGGCGACGTGACGCGGCGGCTGGCGGTGGCGCACGTCGATCCGGACAAGGTCGCGCTCGTCGACGAGATCGAGCGCCGCTATCCGACGCCGGCCGACGCGCCCGCGGGCACGCCCAATATCTTGCGCACCGGCAAAGCCGAGCTCGTCAGCGTCATTCCGCAGCAGATGCTGCGCGACGCCGCCCGCGATCCCGAGCACCTCGAGATGATCCTGAAGCTCGATCTGCACTCGTTCCTCGGCGTTCCGCTCAACGCGCGCGGCAAAACCATCGGCGTCTTGACGTTCGCGATGGCCGAGTCGGGCCGGCGTTACAGCGAGGGCGACCTCGAGCTGACGATGGCGCTGGCCGATCGCGCGGCGACGGCCATCGACAACGCGCGGCTCTATCGCCAGTCGCAGCTCTTGCGCGGCGACGCCGAGCTGGCCAACCGCTCCAAAGACGAGTTCCTGGCGATCTTGGGCCACGAGCTGCGCAATCCGCTGGCGCCGATCGTGACCGCGCTGCACCTCATGAAGCTGCATCCCGACGGCAACCACGAGCGCGAGCGGACCATCATCGAGCGTCAGGTGCGCCACCTCGTCCGGCTCGTCGACGATCTGCTCGACGTCTCGCGCATCGCCAGCGGCAAAGTGGACCTGGCGCGCGAGCCGGTCGATCTGGGCGAGATCGTCGCGCGTGCCATCGAGGTGGCGTCGCCGTTGATCGAGGAGCGCGAGCACGAGCTGCAGCTCGACCTGGCGCCCGACCTGGTCGTCGACGGCGATCCGGTGCGGCTGACGCAGGTGATGTCGAACCTCATCAACAACGCCGCCAAGTACACGCAAAAACGCGGACAGCTGCGCATCCACGGCACGCGCAGCGACGGCAGAGTCGTCATCTCCGTGCGCGACAACGGCATCGGCATCGCGCCCGCCATCTTGCCGCGCGTGTTCGACCTGTTCGTGCAGGAGGCGCAGTCGCTCGATCGCGCGCGCGGCGGCCTCGGGCTCGGCCTGTCGATCGTGCGCAGCTTGGTGACGCTGCATGGCGGCTCCGTCAGCGTCTCGAGCGAAGGCCTCGATCGCGGCAGCGAGTTCCGCGTCGAGCTGCCGGCGATCGATCCGACGCTGGCGCTGCCCGCGGAGCGCTCGCGCGGCCATCGCCTCGAGCCGCGCGCCGATGCCGCCGCCGCGCGCCTGCTCGTCGTCGACGACAACACCGACGCCGCCGAGCTGCTCGCCGAGACGCTGGAGCTCCTCGGCTACGAAGCCCATCGCGCCCATGACGGTCCGTCGGCGCTGCAGCTGGCGACGACGGTGAAGCCCACGGTGGCCCTCCTCGACATCGGCCTGCCGGTGATGGACGGCTACGAGCTCGCCCGTCGCCTGCGCAGCATGGAGGGCCTGACGCAGATCAAGCTCGTCGCCGTCACCGGTTACGGGCAGCCGTCCGATCGGCAGAAGAGCGAGGCCGCCGGCTTCGACGCCCACTTGGTCAAGCCCATCACCGTCGAGACGCTGCAGCGCACGCTGGCGACGCTGGCGACGTAACCGCTACGACGACGGCGCCGTCTGATAGGTCAGACACTTGGCGTGCAAGAGTCCGGTGACGGCGCCCTCGATGACGAGGCGATAGGTGTCGTCGAAGCCGGTGTTGGGATCGGTGCGCGGCGGGCACAGCGGATCGTCGGCGACGTGCCAGCAAGGGGTCGCGCCCGACGAGTCGCAGCGGCCCATCGGCGTCGTGTCGTCGCCGACGGTGACGTCGCAGCTCGGCGACGCCGGCGACACCAGCGCCAGCGGCAAGCAGCCGCCGGCCGCCTGCAGCGCCATCTCGCTGCCGACGCCTTGCATGGCCAGCGAGAAATCGGGCGTCTGATCGAGCGCGTCGCCGCAGATCGACCACGACTGATGCACCGACGCGGCGTTGACGACGCTCGCGATGCGCACCGCCGGATCGCCGAAGAACGCCGGATCGACGCTGTTCTGACACGCGTGCTGCAGCCGCTCGACGCAGGCCACGTCGAGCGCGCCGCAGGGCACGTACGACGGATTGGGCGCGATGCCGAGCCCGGTGCCGCTGGTCACGAGCGCGAGCGTCACCGGCGTCGCCGGCGCATCGATGGCCAAGAGCGCCACCTGGCTCGGGTCGCTCTTGATGCCGCCGTTGGCCGTCGTCTGAGTAAACATGTTGATATAACGGCTGACATCGTAGGCGAGGCCGACGTTGTTCGGCGCCGCAACGCAGCTCGTGAGCGGGCCGGCTGCGTCGTTGCCGTAGGGCACGGGCATGCCGCCGCACTCGATGGCGAAGCGCGTCTGGCGAAAGGTGTCGTAGGCGCCGTAGACGTTGACGTCGGCGGCCGACTCGTAGAATTTGGCGTCGGGCGGCGCCGAGCCGTCGTCCTCGTTGGTGACGAAGACGACGGCGAGCGCGGCGTCATCGCGGAGAAAGCCGCTGTTCTCCTGCGTGTTGTGCAGCGCCGCGTAGACCGACTCCAGCTGATGCTCGAAGCCGCAGCCCTCCGCGCCCACCGACGCCATGCAGGTAAACGTCGTCGACAGGTCTTGGCCCGCCGGCAAGTTGCTCGTCACCGCGCCCGAGGCGTCGACCTGATACGAGATGAAGGGCGTGCCGCTCGGCGGCAGACAGCCGGCATCGGCCGCGACGCCGACCGCTTGCAGGAGGCCCTTTTGCCCGCCGGGCGAGGCGTCACAGCCGCCGCCGGCGGTGTCGCCCGCGCCGTAGTCGGACGTCACGACGCCGATGTGCAAATCGAGCGTGCCGCCTTGGTTCAAGCCCGACAGCGTCTGAATCAGCTGCGGAAAACGCGCGCGCAGCTCGACCTGCATGGCGTCCATCGACGGCGAGTTGTCGACCATGAACAAGAGGTCGCTCTTGCCTTGCGTCCCCATGCCGACAATCGCATCCGTCTGCGTGATGTTGGCCGGCAGCCCGACCAATAGTCGCGAAGTACACCCGCTCGCCACCGCCGCGAGCACAACGAGAGACCACCTCATGCCGACCTCCTCGGGCGTCCGATCGTCAGGGAGTCGCCGCACGCGAGCCGTCATCGACAGCGGCGCGCACCGACGGCAAGAATAGGCTCAGCGGATAACGGCTCTGAAAGTCCTCGAAGAGCGCGTGCACGTCGTCGCCACGCGCCGCCGCAGCTCGCACGCGCAGGGCGTCGCGCTCCTCGGCCAGCAGTCCCGACGGGAACAGCGTGGCGTGGCGGTTGACGGCGGCCAGCGCGCCGTCGTCGTCACCGGAGGCCAGCGCCGTGCGCGCCTTCTCCAAGAGCGCGCGCTCGTCGGCCAGCGTGCGCGGGTGCGCCGCCTCCGCATTCGGCTTCGGCAGCGCGTGCAGGTGATTGCCGTGCGTCGACCGCGGCGCCGCCGCGGCGATGCGCGCGGTCACCGGACGCGCCGCCGCCTCGTGCTCGGCGGCGGCTTCGGCGGCCGCGCGCGCCGCGTCGTTCACGTCGATGGTCATGGGCGTGGCGGGCGCATCGGCCGGGCGCGCTCAATCGGCCGACGCCGCGGGCGCGACCGCGACCGCTTGCGGCGACAGGCGATGCGCGCGCTCGCTGACGACGGCCGCGTTCGCCCGCGCCGCGCGATGCGCGAAATAGCCGGCCGCGGCCAGATCCCGCCGCCCGCCGCCAACACCAGCGCCAGCTTCGCGGTCACCAGTGACTTGCCGCCGAGCGCCGACAGTTTGCCCGTCGTCGACAGCTTGCCCGCCGCCGGCGCCGCCGTCGACGCCGCGGCGCCAATCGCGACGCCCAGCGTCTGCTCGAGCCGCTGCCGCACGCGACCGCGCGCCAGCTCGTTCGGACCGTCCGCGGCCCGCTCGGCGTGCAACAGCGCCTCGAGATCGGGCGGCAGCCGGCGCAGCTCGTCGCTCATCGCTCGCCCTCCTTGCCGGCCGCGCGCAGCCGCTTGACCGCCGCTGCGAAGTCGACGCGCGCCAGCCGCAAGCGCGAATACGCCGTATTCAACCGGAGGCCCAGCGCCAGCGCGATCTCCGGCATGCCCTGCTCGTCGATGTCGTGCATCACCAACACGGCGCGCCGGTTCTCGTCGAGCTGCTCGAGCGCCGCCAAGACGAGGTTGCGATCTTCGCGCGCGCCCATCTTGTCGTCGACGAGCGGCTCCTCGCACGGCGGCGCCACCGGCGGCTCGCCCGGCCATTCGCGGCGATGCTGCGCCCGCCGCCGATAGTCCGAGGCCACACGAAAGGCGATGCCCGACAGCCACGGTCGAATCGGCCGGGACGCGTCATAGCGATCGCGGGCGCGATAAAAGGCCACGAAGACGTCGTGGCACAGGTCTTCCAAGTCGCGATCCCACACGCCGAAGCGACGCAGCGTATGCCACACGTGCGCCAGCTCCGCCTCGTAGAGGGCGGTGAAGTCGAATTCGGGCAGGTCCGCCCGCTGGCTTCGGCCGAGCACACTCATGATAGGGATCGGCCATCGCCATCCGTCACGGAAAATGCGCCAAAACCGCCAGGCCCAAAGCGCTGGAAACGGGCGGCGTCCTGTAAAGCCTGTGGCTTAGATCACCGAGCGAGCCGGCGTACAGCTCCATGCGCGTCACCGGCGCCAAGAGGTCGGCGTGGACGCGAATCGCCATCGGCGCCGGCAGCGGCACGTCGAAGGCGAGGCGGCCGCCGAACGCCGCGTAAAAGCTGCTGACCGTGCGCGGCGCGTTGTAGCCGCCGCCGTCGCCGCGCTCGGCGCCGATGGCCGCGATCGCGCAGATCGAGGCCACTTTGTGGCGCACGCAGGGCACGATCATGCCGATGATGAGCGCCGTCTCGACGCGCCCGCCGAACGCCGCGGGCGCCGCCGAAGGCACGTCGCCGCGCATCTCGACGCCGAGGCTCCAGCGCGCCTTGTTGATGCCGAGGTGGACCGTGAACGCGAAGGCCGGCGCCGGTCCGGCGTCGAGCGCGGCGGCGATGCCGACGCTGGCGTCGATGCCCACCGGCCAATGGCGGCGCGACCTGCCCACCGTCGGCACTTCGCTGTCGACGGCTTGCGCCGCGTGGTCCGGCAGCGCGCCCGTCCACGGGTCCGTCTTCTCCATTTTGCGGCCGGTCGCTTGCGCCTGCGCGCGCAGCGGCTCGACGGCCAGGCCGAGGACGAGCTCGACCGCCGGCGCCAGCTCGCCGCAGTCGTGACCGCGCAGCGCGCGCGCCCCCATCGGCGCGCCTTCGGCGTCGCTGAGCTCGATGCGCGCCTCGACGCCACCGTCGAGCCGCTCGATCGTCGCCGTCACCGTCAGCGGCCCGTCGCCGAAGGGATCGTAGCCGAGCTGCGCGGTCACCGCCTCGCGCAGCGTCGGCTCGTCGGGACAGTCGAGCGCGCCTTGGCCGCGCTGATACAGAAGCCGGACGCCTGGCGCCGCCGCCGCCGACTGCGCCGCTCCCAGCATCAGCGCGAGGACGGCGACAATCGGCGCCGCCCGACACGAACCCATCTTAGAACGTTTACGCGGTGGGCCGCGCCGCGACAAGTACGGCGCTCACTTTCCGTCGCCGCTATTGCGGATAGTAGCTGCGCACCATCGTGAAAAAGTCACGGGTTCCCGGCCGATCGGGCTCGCCGCCGATCGTCCAATAAGTGATGCCGCCCAACCCCGCCGTCTGCGCCGCTTGCACCTTCTGCTCGAGCGAAGCCAAGTCGTCGAAGTAGAGGTGACCTTGCGCCGCCGACTGCGCGTTGGGCGCGATGCCCGCCGCCAGCGTCGTCACGCCGTTCGTAAACGGGCAGACGCTCATGTGCGTCGTCGTCGAGGAATAGACGCCGGCGACGAGGTTGATGCTGTCCATCGACGAGCCGGACCAGGAGGTGACGCCGCTGTCGGGTCCGGCGAGGCCGTAGTTGGGCATGCCGAGGATGAACTTCTGCTTCACCGTGCCGCCCGAGATCGTGGCGATGTACGCGAACACGTTCTGCAGCCAGCCGAGCGGCGCCACCGGCCCCGGATGCGAGCCGAGATAGTGGTAGTCGTAGCCCATCACGTGCAGCTGATCGGCCGACTGCGCCAGCGCCGTGTAGTCCCAGTGCGAATAGCCCGGCACCGTCTCGGCACCGACGGCGAACGAGAGCGTCTTGCCTTGCGCGTGCAGGAGCGCGCTCAGCTCGGCCGCGAACTGCGAGAACGCCGCGAGATCGGTCGGCTGCAGATGCTCGTAGTCGAGGTCGATGCCGTCGTAGTGCTTCGACGTCACCAAGGCCACGATCGCCGCTTCGTGCTGGGCGCGCAGGGTCGCGCTGTTGATGATGGTCGAGGTCCAGGTCGGCTGACTGCCGTCGTCGGCGGTGATCGTCGGGATGATGAGCGTGCGCTGGCCGCCGATCGTCGTCGCCGCCAGCACCGCGGGCGCGCCTTCGCCAAAGTTGGTCACGATCGTCGTCGTCGAGCCGAGGTGGTACCAAACCGGGTGCACGGCATCGAACTGCGACGCGTGCGCGATGAAGTCGGCGTAATTCGGATCTTGGTCGACGCTGACGTACCCGGTCGGCATGAGCCAGCCGCAGAAACGGTGGTGATTCGTCGCCGGCGTCGTGGTCGGCGCGCCGCCGTTGGTCGTGAACGTGGCGTCGGACGAATAGACCATGTTGCCGCTGCCGTCCTGCGAGCGGACGCGATAGTGATACGTCGTCGCGGCGGTCAAACCGGTGATCACGATCGAATGCTGCGTGCTGTTGTCGTTGCTGTAGACGCTCCAGCTGCCGTAGGCGGTCGTCGCGCCGTACTGCACCTGCGCATCGGCGGCGGCCGAGGTCGTCCAGCTCACCGTCGCGCTCACGTCGTCGGCGCCCGCGGTCGCCGTCACGCCGGTGATGGTCGTCGCTGCCCCGGACGCGCTCGACGTGATCGGCAGCGCCAAGTCGGGCGCGCTCAGCGTCATCGGCACCGCCAAATCGGGATTGCCACCGCCGCCGCCGACTGCCGCGGCGTGCTGATTCGCGCTGCAGCCGAGTAAAAGTGTAGCCCAAGCGAGAGAAGTAATTTTCATCGAGCGCCGACCACAGCAATGGCCGGACCAGCGCAAAGCGATGCATTATCAATAACTTGACATTCTTATTCTGTAATATTCCAGCGACAGTTGTAGCCGCCAATATACAGGGTCTGCTGTAGGGCTTTTGCGCAGGCTGGCGCTGGCACGCCGAGTGAACCGTGTCGCCGCATGGCGAATCCGGACGACCGAACGAGCGCGCCGTTGCCGCAAAATGGAAGCGCGCGTGCGTCGCTGAGCGACGAGAGTTCCACACGCGATCGCGACACCGTCGCCGATCGCGTCATCGGCTTCTTACGGCGCGACAATCCGCTGTCGCGGCGTGCGAAAGCGATCGTCAAGCAGCTGATGCGCGCGGAGTTGCCGGTGACGCCGCTGCACCGCGCCCTCGCCGCCGAGCGCTTCTGGCGGCGCATGCTGGTGCGTCACGTCGTGCGCGCGGCGTATGACCAGCCGATCCTGCGCACGATGTGCAAGTCGGTCGGCCGCGACTTCCTGCTCGATCCAGGCACGGGGATCCCCGTCATTTATGGGCTCGACGTGCACCTCGGCGACGGCGTTCACCTCTCGGGCCGGGCCACCTACGCGGGCGCCAGCCGCAACGACGGCCGCCGCCCGCGCCTCGTCGTCGGCGACCAGACCTACTTGGGCCATCGGCTCATCATCAGCTGCGACGACGAAGTGCGCATCGGCAGCCACGTCCACCTCGCCGACGACGTCTACATTTGCGGCTACGACGGCCATCCGCGCGATCCGATCGCGCGCCGCAGCCAGCCCGGCCCGGTCGACTACAGCGGCCGGAGCCGCATCGTGCTCGAGGATGACGTCTGGATCGGTCAGGGCGTCATGATCTTGAAGGGCGTGCGCATCGGCGCCGGCGCCATCGTGGCCGCGCACGCCGTCGTCACCAAGGACGTGACCGCGGGCGCCATCGTCGCCGGTAATCCCGCCAAAGCGGTCGGCCGAGTCGACGGCGGCGCGGTCGACGCGCTCGGATCGGTCGCCGCCGAAGCCGTCACTGCCGCCACGCCGCGCGAACGCTCGCTCGCCTGAGCGTTCGCGCCGGCGGCTACATCAATGTCCGAAGACGCGATTGGCGCGCTGCACGTCGTGCAGCCGCGGATGGCGTCGCGTCGTCAGGATGCGATTGCGCAGCTGCGTCAGTGAATGCAGCACGCGGTCTTTCGTCTTGTCGATGGCCGCGAACAGGGCGTCGTCGAGCTCGCGCACGTTGATGTCGCGATGTCCCTTGAGCTCGATTTGAACGTGGCAGCCGAGCGGAAAGCCACGATCGGTCTCCGCGAACAGCTGCACCTCGATCGCGATGATGGAGAGGCTCGTATGTTTTCGGATCGGTTCGATGAGCTGGTGCTGAACGTAGGCGCGGACGCGGTCACCCAATTCGATATGGCGGGCGGTGAGGTAGACGTGCAATGGGCACCTCCTAGCCACGAAGATAGGCCGCCGGCGACGCGCGCCAGGGGTTACTTGCGCGGACGCAGGAGCTCGGCCAGCGACGTGGCGGCGTGACCGGTCAGGCGCGCGACGGCGTCGGTCACCGTCGCCAAGTCGCCGCCGGCGATGGCCGTGTACGTCGAGACCCAGGCGTCGACCTGCCACGCCGGGGCGCCGTACGCCGCGCGCGAGGCGTAGGCCTCGGCGAGCGTCTCGTCGACGAAGCGAATGTCGCGGCCGAGCGCCGACGTCAGAATGGCGGCCACTTCGGCGAGCGTCAGCGACGCGGGGCCGGTGAGATCGTACGTCTTGCCGGCGTGGGCCGAGACGTCGCGCAAGACGGCGGCCGCGGCGTCGACGATGTCGGCTTGCGCGACGGCGGCGACGCGACCTTGGCCGGCGGGGCCGCGAATGACGCCGTCGGCGCCGACCAGGGCCGCGAAGAAGTCGGCGTAGAGGTTGTCGCGCAGGAACGTGAACGCAAGGCCGCTGTCGCGAATGTACTCTTCGGTCGCGCCGTGATCGCGCGCCAACGTGAATGTCGCCGACGCCGACGCGCCGATGAATGACGTGTAGACGAGATGGCGCACACCGGCCGCCACCGCCGCGTCGACGAACGACCGATGCTGCGCGACGCGATCGGGCGACTCCGGCGCCGACACCATGAGCACGACCGGCACGCCGGCGAGCGCCGCGCGCACCGCCGCGCCGTCGCCGTAAGACGCGACGCGCGCCTCGGCCCGCGACAACTTCGGCGCCCGCGCCAAGTCGCGGACGAGCAGCGTCTGCGCCACGCCGGCGGCCGCGAGCGCTCGCGCGACGCCGCCGCCCAATCGCCCCGTCGCGCCGCACACCCCGACGCGCTCGACCGTGGTCGTCTCGACGCTCATTCGATTGTCTCCGTCAGCTGCTGCGAAACCAGGCGGATGCGGCGGAAAAGGCGGGGCTACTTCTGTTTCGCGATGACCTTGTCTTTGATCTTGTCGTAGGTCGCCTGCGGCACGATCTTCTTCGACACCAGCTGCGCCTTGTTCGCGTACGGCCGCCCGGCGATGATCTTCTTCGAGTAGGCGTCGCCGATGCCCGCCAGCGCCTTCAGCTGATCTTCGGTCGCCGAGTTGAGATCGACGAGATCGGTCGCGGCCGCCGGTGCCGCGGCCGTCGGCGCCGGTGCCGCCGCCTTCTTGGCCTGCGCCCAAGCGGGCGTCGTAAACAGGAGCGACAGTAGAGCCAACAGTGCGAAACGCGTCGTCTTCATCGAATCCTCCCCAGGGTTGGAATGCGGCTATGACGGACGTTACAGCTCGTCGTCGGCGAAAGCGAGCACGTCGCGAATGTTGCGCGCGCCGGTCAAGAGCATGACGACGCGATCGACGCCCATGGCGATGCCCGACGACGGCGGCATGTCGGCCAGCGCCGACAGAAACTTCTCGTCGACGGGATATTCGGGCAGGCCGCGCCGGCGGCGCTCGTCGAGATCGGCGTGCAGCCGGCGGCGCTGCTCGACGACGTCGGTCAATTCGCCGAACGCGTTACACAGCTCGAGGCCGTGCGCGTAGACCTCGAAGCGCTCGACGACGCGCGGATCGCTCGGCTTTTCCCGCGCCAACGCGCACAGCGGCCGCGGCCAGTCGTAGACGAGCGTCGGCTGCGCCTGCCCGAGGTGCGGCTCGACCGCGTCGAGAAACATGGTGAAGAAGACGTCGTCCCAGGCGCCGTCGGCGGGCACGCGATGGCCGGCGCGCGCGATCTTCTCGCGCAAGAGCGGCAGCGGCTCGTCGCCGTCGATGCGCACGCCGGCCCAGCGCGCGGTCGCGTCGCCGACCGAGACGCGCTGCCACGGCCGCGCCAAGCCGGCGACGCCGAAGTCGTCGGCCAGCGACGAGACCAACGCCTCGATGTCGTCGGCGATGAGCTCCCAGCCGGCGCCGGCGCGATACCACTCGAGCATCGTGAACTCGGGGTTGTGCTGCGGCCCCGCTTCGCCGCGCCGAAAGACCTTGCCGAGCGAATAGATCCGCTCGAGGCCGCCGGCCAAGAGGCGCTTCATTTGATACTCGGGGCTGGTGATCAAATAGCGATGCTCGACGGCAAACGCGTCGAGATGCAGCTCGAGCCCGGGCGACGGAACGAGAATCGGCGCTTCGATTTCGATGAAGTCGCGCGTGTCGAAGAACGCGCGCATCTTGCGGAGAATCTGCGCCCGCTCGGCCAGCTTGCGGCCGGCGAGGCGCAGCGTTTCGTCATTCGGGCGATCGATCATGCGCGATCTCCGAACGACGACGGCGTTAGCCTTTGACGCGCTCGCAGTAGTCGCCCGAGCGCGTATCGATGCGGAGGAGGTCGCCTTCGTTGATGAAGAGCGGCACGTTGATCTGCGCGCCCGTCTCCAGCGTCGCCGGCTTCTGCGCGCCGCCCGAGGTGTCGCCCTTGATGCCCGGCTCCGACGACGTGACGCGCAGCTCGACGAAGTTCGGCAAGGTCACGCCGATGGCGCGGCCGTTCCAGAACATGACGTGCACGATCATGTTGTCCTTGAGCCACTTCCAATCGTCGCCGATCAGATCGCCCAAGATGCTGATCTGCTCGTAGCTCTTCTGATCCATGAAGACGAAGTCGCCCGCCTCTTTGTAGAGGAAGCTCATCTCGTTCTCTTCGATGTCGGCGAGCTCGATCTTTTCACCCGAGCGCAAGTTGCTCTCGAGGTTGCGGCCGGTCAGCAGGTTCTTCATCTTCGTGCGCGTGAACGCGGCGCCCTTGCCGGGCTTGATGAACTGCCGATCGATGACGGTGTACGGCTGTCCGTCGATGAGAAGCTTGAGCCCGCTCTTGAGTTCCGTCGCGTCCACTGTCGCCATGGTTCGGCAGGGATAGCTCGTCTCATCGTCGCTGTCAATCTCGCTTACCGTGCGCCGGAGTCGTGCTAGATTCCCGCGCATGGCGTACTACTGCTGGAGCTGCGGGAACGAGCAAATCTTCGACGTCAAAGTCGGCGTCAAGGTCGGTCGCCGCGACTCGTGCCCGCACTGCGCGGCCGATCTGCATGTCTGTAAAAACTGTCGTCTTTGGGATCCGAGCATCCACAACCAGTGCCGCGAGCCCGAGGCTGCCTTCATCCGCGATCGCCAGGAGTCGAACTTCTGCGCGCACTTCGATTTCCGCGATGGCGACAGCCCGACCGCCGACAAAGGCGTCGAGAGCGCGAAGGCCAAGCTCAACGACCTCTTCAAGAACCTGAAGTGACGCCGCAGGCGACGCGATGATCGAGCTCGACGACGACTTCGACGCGGCCACGCGCGAGCTGTGCCCGGACGGCAACTGCACCGGCGTGCTCGCCGCCGACGGCGTGTGCAAAGTGTGCGGCGCCCGCGGCGTCGTGCCGGCGGGCACGCGCGCCGACGCGCCCGACGTGCCGCGCCGGAAGCGCCGCAAACGAAAGAAGCGAGCGCGAACGACGACGCCGCCGACTTTTTGGCCACGCGCGGCGACGCGGCGTTCGACGACGAGAACCGCGAGCTGTGCCCCGACGGCAACTGCATCGGCGTGCTCGACGCGGACGGCCGCTGCAAAGTCTGCGGACGCACGATTACCTAGCTTTCTCGACGGCAAATCGGCTTCTTGACAAATTCAGTCAAGTATCAAATAACAAACTTGACTAATTCAGTAGACAACCCGTGAAGCTGTCGACGAAGACACGATATGGCGTGCGCGCGGTGTTCGACATCGCCTACCACAACGCCGGCCGGCCGACGCAGGCGCGCGACATCGCGCGCCGGCAGGACGTGCCGTTGCGCTATCTCGAGCAGATCTTTCAGGAGCTGCGGCGCGCCAACCTCGTCGACGCCAAGCGCGGTCCGAAAGGCGGCTACTTTTTGTCGCGCACGCCGGAGTCGATCACGCTCGGCGACGTCGTCCGCGCCGTGCAAGGGCCGATCGAGCTGCTCGCGTCCGACGACGAAGCCGGCGACGGCGTGCGCACGTCGAAGCAGGTGCCGGCCGACATCTGGCGTGAGCTGGCGACGAAGATCTCCGGCGTCTTCGACTCGGTGACCATCCGCGATCTGTGTCAGCGCGGCGAAGCGCTCGGCATTCATCGCGGCGACGGTCAGCCGCACATGTACTTCATTTGAGCGTTCGCTCGATCCTGGCGAACGTTTACTCGGACTAGGAGCCCCGCCGTGGCGCAGACCTCTCCGCAGGTGGACAACATCCTTCAGCTCATTGGCGGCACGCCGCTCGTGCGTTTGCGCCGTTTGCCGGTCGAGCTGGCCGGTGAGGACGCGGCCGAAGTGTGGGTCAAGTGCGAGCAGTTCAACCCGGGCGGCTCGGTCAAGGATCGCATCGCGCTGGCGATGATCGAGGCCGCCGAGCGCGAGGCGCGCATCACGCCGGGCAAGTCGGTCATCGTCGAGCCGACGTCGGGAAATACGGGCATTGGTCTGGCGCTCGTGTGCGCCGTCAAAGGCTACAAGCTGGTGCTGACGATGCCGGAGTCGATGTCGCTCGAGCGGCGCTCGCTGTTGAAGGCCTACGGCGCCGAGCTGATTCTGACGGCGGCCGAGCGGACGATGGAAGGCGCGGTCTCGCGCGCCGAAGAGCTGTGCAAGAAGAACGCGAGCTACTTCATGCCGCAGCAGTTCAACAACCCGGCCAATCCCGAAGTGCACCGGCGGACGACGGCCAAGGAGCTCGTGCAGCAGCTCGGCGAGCGCGGCTGTGACGCGTTCGTCGCCGGCGTCGGCACGGGCGGCACCATCACCGGCGTCGGCGGCGTGTTTCGCGAGACCTATCCGGGCGTGCAGATCATCGCCGTCGAGCCGGCGACGTCGGCGGTGTTGTCGGGCGGTCCGGTCGGCCCGCACAAGATCCAGGGCATCGGCGCCGGCTTCGTGCCGCGCATCCTCGATCGCTCGGTCATCCACGAGATCCGCAAAGTGGCCGACCGCGATGCGTACGAGACGAAGGTGAAGCTGGCGAAGCAGGAGGGGCTGCTCGTCGGCATCTCCGCGGGCGCCAACGCGTTCGTCGCCTGCCAGGTCGCCAAGCAGCTCGGGCCGGGCAAGCGCGTCGTCACCGTCATGTGCGACACCGGCGAGCGCTACTTCTCGCTCGACGAGTACTTCGCATGAACGCGGCCGCTCCACGCGTGCTCGTCGTCGGCGCGGGCGGGCTCGGCTGCCCTGCCCTCTTGGCGTTGGCGCCGGCGATCGCCGCGCGCGGCGGGCTCCTCGGCGTCATCGACGACGATCGCGTGGAGCTGTCGAACCTGAATCGCCAGATCCTGCATCGCACCGAAGACGTGGGGCGTGACAAGGCGAAATCGGTAGAGGACGGGCTCTTGCGGCGCCATCCGAGGCTGCGGGTGGACGCGATCGTGGCCCGCGTCGACGCCGCGAACGCCGACACGATCGTGCGCCGGTGGGACGTCGTCGTCGACGGCAGCGACTCGTTCGCGTCCAAGTTTCTGCTCAACGACGCCTGCGTGCGCGCCAATGTGCCGCTCGTGCATGGCGGCGTCGTGCGGCTGACAGGGCAGCTCATGTCGATCGTGCGCGGCTCGGCTTGTTATCGCTGCCTGTTCGAGGCGCCGCCGCCGGCGGGCATGGCGCCGTCGTGCTCGGAGGCCGGCGTCGTCGGCGCGTTCGCCGGCATCGTCGGCGCGCTGCAGGCCAAAGAGGCGCTCGCCATCGTCGCAGGCGCGCCCGAGCTGGCCGGCACACTGCTCGTCGTCGACGGCCGCAGCGACGAGCGCCGCCGCGTCCGTATTCGTCCGCGTCCCGGCTGCGAAGCTCATTTGCGAGAGGTCGCCTGATGTCGTTCGTGCAAGCGCTGCAGTGCAAAGAGTGCAAGACCCAATATCCGAAGCAGGCGCTGCACGTCTGCGAGAACTGCTTCGGTCCGCTCGAGGTCGCTTACGACTACGCGGCCATCGGCAAAGCGCTGACGCGCGAGACGATCATGTCGCGGGCGCCGAACCTGTGGCGCTATCGCGAGCTCCTGCCGCTCGACGCGCCGCCGACGGTGGGGTTGAACGCCGGCTACACGCCTTTGGTGCGCGCCAAGCGGCTCGGCGACGCGCTCGGCCTCAGCGACTTGTGGGTCAAGAACGACGCCGTGTCGCATCCGACGCTGTCGTTCAAAGATCGCGTCGTCTCGGTGGCGCTGTCGAAGGCCAAGGAGCTCGGCTTCGACACCGTGGCCTGCGCGTCGACGGGCAACCTCGGCAACTCGACGGCGGCGCACGCGGCGCAAGCGGGGCTGCGCTGCTACGTGCTGATCCCGCACGATCTCGAGGCCGGCAAAGTGCTGGGCACGCAAATCTACGCGCCGCATCTGGTGCGCATCGACGGCACCTACGACGACGTCAATCGGCTGTGCTCGGAGATCGCCGATCGGCATCCGTGGGCGTTCGTGAACGTCAACATTCGCCCCTATTACGCCGAGGGCTCGAAGACCTACGGCTACGAGATCCAGGAGCAGCTCGGCTGGCGCACGCCGGCGCACGTCGTCGTGCCGATGGCGTCGGGCTCGCTGCTCACGAAGATCGGTCGCGCCATCGACGAATTCACCAAGCTCGGGCTCGTCGACGCGCGCGGCACGACCAAGCTGCACGGCGCGCAGGCGGCCGGCTGCGGACCCATCGCCGAGGCGGTGCTGGCGAATCGCGAGGCCATCAAGCCGGTCAAGAAGCCGAACACGATCGCCAAGTCGCTTGGCCATCGGCAATCCGGCCGACGGGCCGTACGCGGCGCACGCGATTCTGACGTCGGGCGGCAGCGCGGCCGCGGTCAGCGACGCCGAGATCATCGAGGGCATTCAGCTGTTGGCGGCGACCGAGGGCCTCTTCACCGAGACCGCCGGCGGCGTGACCGTGGCGACGGCGAAGAAGCTGGCGGCGGCGGGCAAGATCGGACGCGACGAGACGACCGTCATCTGCATCACGGGCAACGGCCTGAAGACGCAGGAGCCGCTCGTGGACGCGCTGCCGCTGCCGCTGCCGATCGCGGCCCGGCTCGACGAGTTCGAGAAGATTCTTTAGTACGTACGATAGCAACGGACACAAAAGCTCCATAGGAGACGAACCATGGCCACCGTGCGAATCCCGACGCCGCTGCGCAAGCTGACCGGCGGCAACGAAGAAGTCACCGTCGCGGCGAAGAGCGTGGGCGAGCTGATCGCCGTGCTCGAGCAGCAGCATCCCGGCATCAAAGAGCGCATCTGCGACGAGACCGGCGCCGTGCGTCGCTTCGTCAACATCTTCGTCAAGGACGAGGACATTCGCTTTCTGCAGAACCTCGACACGCCGCTCGGCGAGAAGGACGAAGTCTCGATCGTCCCGGCGATCGCCGGCGGCTGATGGCGCGTTTCAGCGACGAGGAAGTGCGCCGTTATAGTCGGCAGATCGTGCTGCCGGAGGTGGGTGGCACGGGCCAAGAGCAGCTGCGCGCGGCGACGATCGCGGCCACGACCGAGACGGCGGCGCTGTACTTGGCCGCAGCGGGCGTCGGCACGATCCGCGTGCCGTCGCCGGGCTGGGCCGAGGCGGCGCGCGCGCTCAATCCGCTCGTGACCGTCCTCGTCGACGAATCGGTGGCGACCGAGGCCGAAGACGTCGAAGTCGGTGCGCTCTCGGCGTGGCGCGCGATCAAAGAGGCGCTGTCGACGGCGTTCCCCGCGGCAGGCGCAAGCGCTGCGGGCGCGAGGACGGCAACGTGAGCGACTCCGCAGGCGCGCCGCCGTCGACCGCGCTCGAACGGGCGCAGCAGAAGGGCTCGATCGTCGATCTCATCGGCGGCACGCCGCTCATTCGCCTGCGCAAGCTCGAGCCGCGCGCCGGCGTCGAGCTCTGGGCCAAGTGCGAGTTCGCCAACCCGGGCGGCTCGGTCAAAGATCGCGCCGCGCTGCAGATGATCCAGGACGGCATCGCGTCCGGCGCGCTCACCTACGACAAGACGATCATCGACTCCACGAGCGGCAACACCGGCGTCGCCTACTCGCTCGTCGGCGCCGCGCTCGGCTATCGCGTGACCTTGGTCATGCCGGCCAACGTCTCGGCGGCGCGCAAGCAGATCACGGCCGCCTACGGCACCGAGCTCATCTACTCGTCGGAGCTCGAAGGATCGGACGGCGCCATCGTGCTCGTGCGCCAGCTCGTGGCCGAGCATCCCGAGCGTTACTACTATCCCGATCAGTATTCGAACGAGTCCAATCCGCGCGCGCATTATCTCGGCACCGGGCGCGAGATCTGGGAGCAGACGAGCGGTCGCGTGACGCATTTCGTGGCCGGCTTGGGCACGACGGGCACGATCATGGGCACCGGCCGGCGGCTCAAGGAGCACGATCGGCGCGTGCAGATCGTCGCCGTCGAGCCCGACGACGCGCTGCACGGCCTCGAAGGGCTCAAGCATCTGCAGTCGTCGCTGGTGCCGGCGATTTGGCGTCCCGAGGGCATCGTCGATCGGCGCTTGCCGATGGGCACCGACGAAGCCTGGGACACGTCCGAGCGGCTGGCGCGCGAAGAGGGGCTGTTCGTCGGCCACTCGGCCGGCGCCGCCGTCGCCGGCGCGCTGCGCGTCGCCAAGGAGCTGCCCGCCGACGAAAAGGCGGTCATCGTGACGCTGCTGCCGGATCGCGGCGATCGCTACTTCGTGCCGCTAAAATGGGAAAAGACCTATGAGTGGTAGCCTGCCCCGCGCCGTCCTCGACGACATTTATGCCCACGCCCGCGCCGGTTATCCGGAAGAAGTGTGCGGCCTCATCATCGCCGGCGACGAAGCGCGCCGCTGCGAAAACCGGCAGAACGCGCTGCACGCCGAGGATCCGCAAGTCGTTCCCGCGCGACGCGCGCACGGCCTACAACTTGGGGCCCAAAGATCTGTTCTTCCTCGACAAGAGCCTGCGCAGCGCGCGGCCGGTGCAACATCATCTATCACTCGCACGTCGACGTCGGCGCCTACTTCTCCGACGAAGACGCGCGCGCCGCGACGTCCGAAGGCGAGCTGCTCTACCCCGTCGATTACCTGGTCGTCGACGTGCGCGCCGACGGCGTCAAGGGCAGCAAGTTGTTCCATTTCAGCGGCGGGCAGTTCGTCGAAGTCGCGAGCTTCGGCCCGTGAGCTTGGCGCTCGGCATCCTGGTCGCCGACCCGGAGATGCTGACGCGCGCGCTCGATCTGTGCCGCGGCTGCGACGACGCCCAGCTGTTCCTGATGGACGAGGGCGTGCGCGCGGCCGGCGACGCGCGGCTGCGCGCGGCCATCGACGACGGCCTGGACGCGGCCTTATGCGCAATGGACGCCGAGGCGCGCGTCATACCCGCCGTCGCCGGCGGGCCGCGCTTCGGCTCGCAGTTCGACCACGCCGTCATGGTCCGCGAGGCCGCGCGCGTCGTCGCCATGACCGGCGGGCGTATCGACGACAACGAGGCCGCGCTCTTGCACGCGTCGCGCGCTACCCTCGCCCGCCGGCGCGTCGCCGTGCGGCTGACGCGCGCCGCCGAGCACGCCAAGACGGCGCAGGCGCTGCGCAGCGCGGTCGGTTATGCTGCGGTCGAGCTCGACGTGACGCTCGTCGTCGAGCCGGCGGCGCGCGCGCTCCTGACGCGCGACGACCACGCGGCGCCGCTCCTGCGCGCGCTCGGCACCTTGCGCGCGCTCGGCCATCGCGTCGTCGAGGTCGCCTCGCCGTCGACGCGGGTCAGCTGCGACGTCGAAGTCAGCTGGTAAGCGTCGTCGGCAGCGCTAAAATGAGCCGATGAGCGCGGAGCAGCCGGAGCTATTGGACCTGGCGGGTGAAGTTTGCCCGTACACGTTCGTGCGCACCAAGCTGCGCCTCGAGGAGCTGCCGCTCGGCGCCGAGCTGCACGTGCTCGTCGACCACGCGCCGGCGGTCGACAGCGTGCCGCGCTCGCTGCGCGCCGAGGGCCACGAGGTGCGCTCGGTCGAGCCGGAGGACGGCGGCCCGCGCGCGCGCTGGCGCATCGTGACCATCAAGCGGTCGACGCGCCCGCCACTTTTGCGCCCCGCGAACGAGCTGTAACGTGGCAATAACCCTCAACGATGCTATGAAAGCGACATGAGCCCGAGCCTCGACGAAAAGCTGACCACGCTGCGCCGCGTCGTCCGCGGTTATGGCAGCGCGCTGGTGGCTTTTTCGGGCGGCGCCGACTCGGCGCTCGTGCTCAAGGTGGCCAGCGACGAGCTCGGCGGAAAGGCGCACGCGCTGACGGCCGTCTCGCCGACGATGGCGCGGCGCGAGCAAGCCCGCGCGCGCGCGTTCGCGGCCAGCCTCGGCGTCGGCATCGACGTCGTCGACTCGCACGAGCTCGAGCGGCCCGGCTTCGCGATGAATCCGACCGATCGCTGCTATCACTGCAAGGCCGAGCTGCTCGACGTCGCGCAGCCGCTCGCCGATCGCCTGGGCCTGGGCGCGGTACTGCTCGGTACCAACCTCGACGACTTGGGCGACCATCGGCCGGGCTTGGCGGCGGCCAACGAGCGCGGCGCGCGCCATCCGCTCGTCGAGGCCGGGCTGACCAAGAGCGACGTGCGCGCCGTGTCGCAGACGCTGGGCCTGACGACGTGGGACAAGCCGCAGCTGGCCTGTCTGTCGTCGCGCTTTCCCTATGGCACCGAGATCACGCCCGAGAAGCTGAGCCGCATCGATCGCTTCGAGGAGGGCCTGTACGATCTCGGGTTCCGCCAGCTGCGCGTGCGCTATCACGACACGATCGCGCGTCTGGAGCTGGAGGACGGCGCGCTGGCGCTGGCCGTCGAAAAGCGGAAACAGATTATCGCGCTCGGGAAATCGAATGGGTTTACCTATATCGCGCTCGATCTCGAAGGCTTCCGCTCGGGCGCGATGAACGAGACGCTGACGCAGCTGCGCCGGCGCTGATGATGCCGTTGTTGCCGACGCTGCTCGTGCTCGCCGGCCTCGGCGTCGCGCCCGGCGGCGACGCCCCGAGCGCCGACGCCGTCGAAGAAGGAGGCGTGGCTGAGCGACAAGGCCGCGCGCACCGCGGTGCATTTGGAGCACGCGCCCACGCTAGGCGGCGCGCCGGTGTTGACGCTGCACAACGTGTGGACCAACGAGTCGCTGCCGGTCGTCCTGCAGCCGACGGCGAAGGGCGCGCCGATCGCCGAGCCGGCGGCCTCATTCGAGGAGCTGGCGCGCGATCACTACACCAACCAAGCGGCGCCGATGGACGCGCGGCTCTTCGACACCGTCGTGCGCGCAGCCAGCCAGTTTCACGCACGTTATGTCGAGATCGTGAGCGGCTTTCGCGCGCCCAAGTATCAGCTCATGCTGCGCAAGAAAGGCCACGAGGTCGCGCGCGAGTCGCAGCATCCGCTCGGCCAGGCCGTCGACTTCCGGATTCCGAATGTGGCGACGAAGGTGCTGTTGCGCTGGGTGCGCTCGCTGCATTTGGGCGGCGTCGGCTACTACCCGGAGTCGAAGTTCGTGCACGCCGACGTCGGCCGCGTCCGCTTCTGGCGCGGCCACTAAAGCGTCGGCGGGCTCCAGCCGTCGAGCACGCGCGCGACGAGCGCGAGCCGATCTTGTCCCCAAAACAGCTGCTTTCCCACGGCAAAAGTCGGCACGCCGACGACGCCCGATGCGATCGCCTCCTCGGTCGAGTCGATGAGCGCCTGCTTGATCTTGGGATCGGGCTCGAGCGCGCGATCGATCGTCGCAGCCGCCAATCCGGCGGCGCGGCCAATCGCGCGCACGACTTCGACGTCAGCGAGATCGCGATCGTCGACCCAATAGGCGGCGAACGCCGCGTGCACGAACGCGATGGCCGCCGCATCGCCGGCGTCTTCGGCCGCGGCCAGCGCCAGCCTGAGCGGCGCGACGGTGCGCATGGGAAAGCGCGACGGCCAGCGAAACGGCACCTGCCAATGGCTCGCCCAATGCTGAATGTCGCGCGTCAAATACGCCCGCTTCGGCGCCGGGAAGTTGTCGAGCGGCACATCCGGCGTGCCGATGCGGCGAAACAGCGCGCCGACCAAGATCGGCCGCCACCCGATCTCCGCGCCATGCTCGCGCGCCACGCGCTCGATCTGCGTCGCGCCCAAATAGGCATATGGCGACGAGAAGTCGTAATAGAACGTCAGCTTCACGCCGGCACCTGCCAGCCGCCGAGCGCCTTCTCGACGAAGAGCATGCGATCTTGGCCCCAGAACAAGAGACGACGCCCCGCTTGCTCGACGATGAACGCGGGCACGCCGAAGACGCCGTCGGCCACGGCGCGATCGGTCGCCGCGTGCAGCGCCGCCTTGATCGCCGGCTCGTCGATGCGCGCGACCGCACCGTAATCGGCGAGCACGGCGCGGTCGGAGATGTCGCGGCTCTCGACGAAGTGCGCGCGATAGAGCCGATGCATCAGCGCCACCTGCGCGGCGCCCGACACCGTGTGCAAGAGCCGCATGACGTCGACCGTGCGCAAGGGATGACGCGGATGCATCTTGAGCGGCACGTCGTAGAGCGCGGCATAGCGCTGCAAGTCGAGCTGGCCGAGCGCGATCTTCGCCGCCGGCTGCGCGCGCGCCGGCTGGTCCGACTGCCCGATGGCGCGAAAGACGCCGCCCAACAATATGGGCTCCCATATGATTTCGGCACCGGCGCGCGCCGCCAACGCTTCCACTTGCGTCGACGCCAAGTACGCATACGGGCAGACGATGTCGTAATAGAACGTGAAGCGCATTTGGATTAGCGGCAGCTTAGCGCGGAATCGGTGGGCGCGTGGCAGCGCAAACAGACGCGGACGTTGCGGTCGGCGAGCGACTGGCAGCGCGACGAGCCGCGCCAATCGGGCGGATGCGGGTTGACCCACATCTTGCCGACGGCGCCCGCGGCCGAGTTGTTGGTGGCGTGGCATTCGAGGCAGGTCTCCTGACGATGACAAGAGACGCACTGCTTGATGTTGCGCTCCGCCTGCCACTTGTGATGATTCGGTCCGGCCACGGGATCGGCCCAGCCGTTGGGGTGAAACTGCCGTCCCGTGCCGGGGCCGAACGCGGTCGTGCCGGTGGCGGCGTCGACGATGCCGAGCCGCTCGTGGCAGCCGAGGCAGAAGCTCTGCAGACGATGGCAAGAGTCGCAGCGCGGCTCGTTCTTGCGCGCTTCGATGGGGTGGATCGAGATGTAGTCGTTGCCGTGGAAATCGAGCGGCTTGATGACCCCGTTGTGGCAGTCGAGGCAGAACTGCTGGCGATGGCAGTTGTTGCAATACTTCTCGTCGTTGCCGGCGACGGCCGCGTGATGCGTGCGAAAATCGAGCGTGTGCGCATCGCCGCGCAAGTTGCCCGACGGCGTCAGCACCCCCGCCGGCAGCTGCGTCTCGAGCGTGTTGTCCGGCTTCATCAGGTGGCAGGTCGCGCAGCGCGACGGGCCGTGCAGGCTCCCGGCTCTCGTCGATGGCGCGTTCTTGTGCGAGTCGTGGCACTCGAGGCACAGCGGCATCGACGGCAGCTGCGCGCGCGTCGCCAGCTCCAGCCGATCGACCTTCTCGTGACAGCGCAGGCACGGCACGCCTTTGTCGACGTGGACCGCGTGATCGAACTTCAGGCTCGGCGGCAGGATGACCGCACGCGCCACGTCGACGCCGACCTTGAAGCCGGGATGGCAGCGCGCGCAGCCCATGGCGTTCTTGTCGTCGCGCTCGGGATGCTCGCGCTCGATGGGATGGCAGGTCGAGCACGCCTCTTCGGTCGGCAGCAGATTGTCCGACGACTTGTGCGAGCCCGGCGCCTTGTCGTGGCAGAAGTCGCAGGCGATCTTCTTGGCCAAGTGGCGCGCGTGGCTGAACGTCAGCGGCAGCGACTGCGCGGGAAAGATGACCTCCGACGGCGCCGCGCTCGCGTTGTGCGCATGCACCATCAAGATGTGCAGCTGCACCACGAGGATCAACAGCTGATGACGCGAACGCATCAAAATCCGCTCCACGGCTGCGAACGGCGATTGCCGCGCGGTTTCTGGCCGAGCCAATAGGACAGATCGAGCACGGCCAAGAGGCGCAGCTGGCTCTTGTAGAGGCGATTGACGTTCTCCTCGACCAGGCCGTGGACGATGACGCCGGGTGTCGGCGTGTAGCGCAGGCCGGCCTGCACGCCGAGGCTGTCGGCGCGATCGGCGGCGCGGATGTCGTCGCGGAAGTCGGCGTAGGAGACGCGGCCTTCGGCGAAGATGCCGTCGACGACGTGGCCGGCAAGGCGAATGCGCGCCGAGCCGTCGACGCCGGCGCGGCGGCCGCCGTAGCCGTCTTCGTAGTAGCCGTCGAGGCGCGCGTAGCCGCGGCTGCCGAGCTCGACGCGGCCGCCGGCGTTGCCGCCAATCGACTGCGAGCGGCCGTTGTCGTCGAAGAAGAAGCGGGCGAAGGCGCGCGCGTAAGCCGAGAAGCGGCCCCACGACAGGTCGTAGCCGAGGCGGAGATCGTCGAACGCCTGCGCGGCGAAGACGTTCCAGATGCTGTCGCCGTCGAACGTGGGCGCGGCCAGGACGTACTCGGCGCTGATGGAATGGCGGCCCAATTGGGCGCGCAGGCCGGCGTAGACCTCGTCGAGGCGGCCGACCAAGAGATCGTAGCGGAAGGCGAACCACGGGATGAGGCGGCCGCCGAAGAGCCGGCCGCGCGCGGTCAGGCCGACCTTCTCGTCGATGACGCCCCAGCTCGGCTCGCCGGGCGCGAGCGCGCCGCCCGTCGGTGACATGGTGCGATCGTAGGAGACGCGCACGGTCAGATCGCGCATTCCGACGGTGCGCACGGCGACGCCGAACGTCGGCTGCGGCTCCTCTTCTTGGCGCGCGCTCAAGGAGCCGTTGGGGTTGCCGCCGAGCGCCGAGCCGTCGACGCGATAGAGCGGCGAGTCGAAGATGTCGGCGCCGGAGACGGCCAGACCGCCCCAGGCTTCGGCGGCGACGTGAAAGCGCGTGCGCGCCTGGATGTGCAAGCCGTCGAAGGAGGTCCAGTCGTAGAGGTCGACCATGATCTGGCGGCCGAGCTGGAAGTCGAAGAAGCCGAAGAGATCGTTGCCGCCCAAGTAGGCATAAAGCAGATCGAGCTTCTCCGGGAACAGCTCGCGCTCGGGCGTGCGGCCGGAGATGTCGTCGAGCTGCGCGAAGTCGCCCAGGTCGGCGTCGAAGCGCAGCGCCGCCGAGAGGTAGAACTGATTGTTCGGCAGCGGGCGGCCGAGGTCGTCGGTGCGGCCCATGTTGAAGATGGAGAGGCCGAGGTATTGCGTCAGGCGGCGGCGATTGACGAGCGTCGAGTCGGCGGCGCGCAGCTGATAGGCCTGGCCGATGGTCTGCGCGTCGATCTCGAAGTCGTAGGCGTGCGCCGGCGACGGGATGAGCAGCCCCAGGGTTGCGACGGTGAATGCGACTGCGCGCACCGGCCGGCATCGTAGCGGAGTCGGGGCGCGGGCGCGACAATGACGCAGCCGACGCGGCCGAATGCGCGGCGCGTCAGCGGGTCGCCGCACGCGTCAGCGGGTCGCCGCGCGCGTCAGCGGGTCAAAATGGGCGCGGCGAAGACGGTCGTGCCGTGCAGCGCGCCCATGCCGACGCGGCCGCGCGGAATGGCGGCCGCGCCCGGACGGCACGACAGCAGCGTGCGCGCGCTCGTGAGCGTCAGGCGGCCGCTGCGCCACGCCAGCGTCAACGGCGTCGTCGCGCCGTCGGGCAGTTCACTGTCGGCGAGCGTCGCGCCGCTGCAGGCGGCGACGGGCGCCGCGAGCGTCTGACCGGCGCGCGGCGCAGTCACCGTCCACAGCGCCACCGGCTGGCCGGGCGCGATGACGACGAATGCATAAGCCGCGTCGGACACGAAGCCGAGCAGCAGCGCGGCGGCCGCGTCGCCGCGCCGGCCGGCGGTCAGCGTCAGCGTGAAATCGGCCACTTCGGCGCCGGCCAAGAGCGACCACTCGGCCGGTGAATTGTCGGCGCGCGCGGCCGCGGCCGTGACGACGAGCTGCCCCGCCACCGCCGCCGCGCGATCGGGCCGCCGCGGCAGCAGCGGATCGTCGGGCGTATCGAGCGTCAGCGGCGGCAGGTTCGCGTACGGCGACAGCTGCGAGCGAAAGTAGATGGTCGCGCGCGCCGACGGCACGCCGGCCGCATCGGCGCCGCCGAGCAGGAGCACCGTGCCGTCGGCGAGCAGCGTCGCCGTGTGGCCGCGCGCGTCGAACGTCGCCGCCAGCGGCGCGAGATCGCCGCGACCGTCGTAGACATAGAGCGGCCCCGAGCCACCGCCGGCGACGAGCGCCGCGCCGTCTTCGAGCGTCGTCACCGTCGGCGCTTGGCGCGGGTCGGCGAGCGCGGGCAGCGGCAGCGGCGCTTCGTCGGGCGACAGCCACAAGGCCGTCGTCGTACTGGGCGCGCCGACGCCGCCGGCCACGAACGCCGCGCCCGTCGGCAACAGCGCGGCCGCGCCGGCGACGACGCCGCTGTCGAAGCTGCGCGCCTCGTCGGGATCGACGACCTCGGCCGGCAACACGGCGCCGCCCTCGCCCACGCCGCCGACGATGAGCACGCTCCCGTCGCCGCGCAGGAGCGCCGTGTGGCCCCAGCGCGCATGGTCGAGCGGCGGTCCGTCGCTGAACGCGTCGTTCGCCGGATCGTACAGGCTCGTCGTCGCCAGCGTCGCGCCCGCGACACAGCTGCCGGCAGCGAGCTGCGTGCAGCCGCCGGCGATGAGGACGCGCCCGTCGGCCAGCGTCGTCGCCGTGTGGCCGGCGCGCGGGTCGGGCAGCAGATGCGGCTCGCCGACGAGCTCGCCGTTGGCGTCATGCCGCGTCGCGCCTTGGGACGCGATGCCGTCCGGCTGACCATCGGTGCCCGCCGACACGCCGCCCGACAACAGCGCGCCACCATCGGCGAGCGCAGCCACGGCGTGGAGCAAGGCCGCGCGCGGCTCGAGCGTGGCATTGACCAGCCGAAACTGCGCGTTGCCGTCGCTGGCGTCACCATTCGGCAGGTAGAGCTCGAGGTTGGTCGCCGGGCCGTCGCCGTCCCAGCCGCCGGTGACGAGGACGGCGCCCGACCCGAGCCGCGTCGCGTGATGGCCGCTGCGCGCGACCGCCGGCGCCGCCGTCGCACACAGCCCGTCGGGTGGACCGAAGGCGACGCCGATTTTGCCGCCCACGACGTCATCGAGCGACAAGGGCGCCGTCCGCCCGAACGCCGCCAGGCCGGCCGCGCCGAAGCCGTCGACGGCGACGACGCGCGTCGCCCGTGGCAAATCGAGCGCGGCGTCGGCGAGCGCGGAGGCCGACGCCGTCAGCGGCGCCGCCGGCGGGAAGTCGCCGAGCGCCGTCACGCGCAAGCTGTTGACGGCGCCGGCGGCCACGCAGCGCGGCAGCGTGGGCACGATGGCCAGCGTCCGATGCGGCGACGAGCAGCCGGCGAGCCCGGCCAGCGCAAGCGCTGCAGCGACGGAAAAGCGCACGCGCGTACAGTATCACGAGGCGCCGGCGTGCTACACTGGGCGACGGTGCAGGGCCTCACTTTCGGCAAATACTCGCTCCAGGAGCGGCTCGGCGAAGGCGGAATGGCCGTCGTCTGGCGCGCCAAGCTATTCGGCCCCGGCGGCTTCGAGAAGACGCTCGTCGTCAAGCAGATCCGCGACGAGCTGGCCCAGCGCCGCGAGTTCATCGACCTGTTCGTCGCCGAAGCCAAGCTGACCGTCTCCTTGACGCACGCCAACATCGTCCCCGTGTTCGAGCTGGGGATGGTCGAGGGCACCTATTTCCTGGCGCTCGAGCTGGTCGATGGCCCGCCCTTGTCGGAGGTGATCGACCAAGGGCCGATGCCGCCGCCGTTGTCGGCCTACGTGGTCGAGCAGGTCTTGCGCGGGCTCGACTACGCCCATCGGCGCGGCGTCGTGCATCGCGATTTGTCCTCGGCGAACGTGCTCTTGTCACGCGAGGGCGAGGTCAAGATTGTCGACTTCGGCATCGCCGCGCCCGTCGACGCGCGCGGCCCGGCCGGCGGCTCGCGCGGCTACATGGCGCCCGAGCAAGAGGCCGGCGGCGCCGCCGACGCGCGCAGCGACTTGTACGCCGTCGGCGTGCTGTTGTGGGAGCTGACGAGCGGGCGCCGCTTCGACGGGACGTCGCTGTTCGTGCCCGCGCTGCAGACGATTGTCGACAAGGCGACGGCCGCCGACCCGGCCGAGCGCTACGCGGATGCGGCGGCCATGCTGGCGGCGGTCTCGCGTTTTTTGCGCTCGGCGACGGGCGCGACGACGCAAGCCGAGCTGGGCACGCTCGTGCGGCGCCGCGCGCCCGACCGACCGCTGCCGCGCGACGGCGACGAGCGCGCCGACGATCGCGCGCCGGTCGTCGACGGTCCGCGCACGCGGCCGATCGCGCGCGCCGGCAACGCCAAAGCCGTCACGTTCGCGACGCGCATCGGCGCGGCGACCGCCGACGTGCCGCGCTCACGCTGGCGCGCACGCCTGGCCCTCGGCCTCGGCGCGGCGTTAGCGCTGGCGGCCGTCGCGTTTGCGGTCCTGCGCGTGCGTTCGGGCGAGCCGGCCTTGCCGCGCCTGACGCGCTCTGCGCACCTCACGCTTTCCGCCGATCCCGCCGACGCCACCTTCACCGTCGACGGCAAAGCGGCGGCGGCGGGAACGCTCGAGCTGACAGCCGGGCATCACGTCGTCGTCGCCAACGCCGCCGGTCGCGACGCGCAAACCCGCGCCGTCGACGTCGCCGCCGGCGCGACCGCGGCGGTGACGCTGACGTTGCCGCCGGCGCGCGTGCAGCTCATCGTGCGCTCCGATCCGCCCGGCGCCGACGTGACGCTCGGCGATCGGCCGCTCGGCCCGACCCCGCTCGACGTCACGCTGGCCATCGATCCCCACGCGCGGCTCAAGCTGCGCAAGCGCGACTATGTGCCCGTCGATCGCGCGATCGGGCCGGTCACCAACGGCGTCGCCGCCATCGACGCGCATCTGACGCCGCTGCCGCGCGGCGAGCTGACCTTGGGCGCGCTGCCGTGGGCGCACGTGACCATCGACGGCGACAAGCGCCCCGACACGCCGCTGGCCAAGGTGCCGCTGGCCGCCGGCGCGCATCAGGTGCGCTTGACCTGTCCACCGACGGGCCGCGAGCTCAAGTTCACGGTGCAAATCGAGGCCGGCAAAGAGACGCGCAAGGTCGCCGACCTGCGCGGCGCGCCGCGGCTCGTCGAGTAACCGATGAAGCCGACGTCGCCCGTGCAGCGCAAGTCCGAGGTCTCGACCATCGTCGACCTCTTGCGCGCGCCACCGACGGGGCTGAGCGTCTGCGCCATCAGCGGTCCGGGCGGCGTCGGCAAGACGTTTCTGCTCGACTTGGCGCTGGAGTCGCTCGATCTCGACGCCGCCGGCTATCTGCACCTCGCCGTCGACGGCGCCAACGTGCAGGCGCGCGGCGACTTCTTCGCGACGCTGGAGGCGCTGTTTCCGCGCAGCCTGCCGCCGCCCGCCGACAGCGGCAAGGACTACTTCCCGCGTCTGCGCGCGCTCGCCGCGAGCTATCGCGCGCTCGTGCAAGAGGCGACGGCCGAGCTGCAGAAGTCGGGCGCGCCCGAGCCGGTCAAGCGCGCGGCGGTCGCGCTGTTGAAGGTGGCCGGCATCGTCAACTCGCTGTCGCGGACGCCGAATAAGCAGCTCGCCGCCATCGACGCCAAAGTCGAAGACAAGGATCTGCACTCGACGCTCGATACGGCCTGGGATCTCGTGCGCGGGCTCGGCTCCTTGCAATCGAGCGCGCTGCGCATCGGCCCCTTGCGCGATCTGCTCGGCATCACGCGTCGCAACCGCATGCGCAGCGATCTGTATCGGCTGACGGCGCAAGAGCTGCGCACCGATCTGTCGGCGGCCATCGGCGGCTACGAGGCCAAAGATGTCGCGAAGTTCGTGCACGGCAAGATCCCCGGCCGCCGCCGCCTGCTCCTCGTGCTCGACGACTACGAAGTCTTGAGCCCACTGCTCGCCGAATTCCTCGTCGGTGCGCTGGTCCCCGAGCTGGCGGCGGTGCGCTTCGACACCGTGCTCGTCATCTTGTGCCGCGACGATCTCGACACGACGCATCCGGGCTGGGCGCAGCACGCCAAACGCTACCTGCGCGAGCAGATTCGCCTGGCGCCCTTCGACGCCGCGATGGCCGCCGAGTTCCTTGCCGCCGCCGGGGTGCCCGAAGCGCGCCGCCAAGCCATCTTCGACGCCACGCAAGGCTACCCGTTCCTGCTCAACCTGCTCGTCGAGGAGTCGGCTTCGGGCGGCGCCGATTCGGCCCTCTTTTTACGCAAATTCTTCGAGCGAACGACGCGTTGGATGACCGAGCGCGAGCAAGAGTGGTTCCTCAAGATCTGCTATCTCGAGCGCGTCAACGAGGACACGCTGGCGCTGCTCTTCCCCGCCGACGAGATCGCGCGCATTCAGGATTGGTTCGAGAGCGAGCCGTCGGTGCGCGATCCGATGGCGGCCGACTTCCGCGTGCGCCCGCTCATTCGCGACAAGGTGTTGCGTTACGAGTCGATTCGCGCGCCGCGTCGCCACCAAGAATTGCGCGAGCGCGCCGCGGGCTCGGGATCGTAGTCAGCGACTGAGCGCGAACTGGTTGAAGCCGATCGTCGCCGAGTAGGTGGGCGCGCGCGGCCAGGCCACGACACCCACGACGACCCCGACCGCCAGCGCGCTCACCACCGTCGTCCACAGCCACGGCCGCTGCCACAGCGGCATACGCAAGGCCGGCCGCGCTTCGTCGTCGATGCGCTGCTGACGCGGCATCGTCAGCTTCGGCGTCGGCGAAAGCTGCAGCGGCCGCGGGCTCACGATCGCCGGCGCCTCGAGCACCCCCAGCCGCGGCTCGCCACAGGGCGCGTCGTCGAGCCGCTTGACGAGCGCGGCCGCGCGCACCTCGGTCACGACCGCGCTCGCGCAGCGCGTCTGCAGCCGCTGCGCCGCGTAGGTCAGCGTGCCACCGTCGAGGCTGACGGCCGCCACGAAGACGGCGTCGACGCCGAGCGCCGCGCGCGCCGCCGCCACGCCGTCGACGCTCGGGCGCGCCGTCAAGCCGGCGATGGCCGCGGCCGCGCCGTCGCCGGCGGGCGCCTCCAGCGTCACGGTCGCGCCCGCCGCCGGCACGTCGACGAGCCGCGCGACGCCATCGGCACGCACGAGATGCTCACCGACGGCAACGCCGACCGCCACGCCATTTTCGTGCGCATGCCCATCGATCGTAAACGCCGTCGTCGCCGTCACCGTCAGCGGCGCCGTCTTCGGCGTACGCGGCTTGACCGCGAGCAAAAAGGCGCGCGCCGCGTCCGGCCGCACCATCGCCTCGGTCAACTCCGTCGCCGGCTCGAGCGCCACCGCCCGTCGCCAGGCGCGCTCGGCCTCGCCGCGCCGGCCGAGCTCGAGCAGCGCCACGCCGCGCCACAGCGCCGCCGTCGCCGCTTCGGCCGCGACGCCCGGTCGGGCCAGCTCGGGCGCGTACGCCGCTTCGGCCGCGCTCAATTCGCTCTCGGCGCGCGCCAGCTCCACGCGCGTCAACGCCTGCCGCCCCTCCGCGACGTGCGCTTGAGCACGCGCGAAGAAGGCGAGCTCGCCGCGATCGACCCAGCCGCCCGCCTGCGCCGCCGTCGCCGCGGCCACGGTGCGCTCGAGATCCTCGGCGACGACTTCGGCACCGCTCGCCCTGACGGCGGCCACGAGCGCGCGCTCGGCCTCCGCTCGCCGCGCCGCCGCCCCGCCCGAGTCGGGCGCGTAGACCATGACCGCCACGGTCAACAGAAAGTGCACGCCCGACGATATCACGCGCTATGATCGACGACCATGGAGCGCCCTCGCCTGCGTCCGTTGGAAGCCTTCCCCATCGACAAGCCGGGACAGAAGCTGCTCGGCCTGCGCGACCCGTCGGGGCTGACCGACTCGGTGGCGACGCTGCCGCCGGCCGCCGTCGCCGTCGTGCAGCTGTGCGACGGCGACACGACGCGCGACGAGATCTGCGCCGAGTTCTTCCGCCGCTACGGCTCGCCGCTCGCGCGCGCGCGACGCTCGATCGGCTGCTCGAGCAGCTCGACGACGCCTATCTGCTCGACTCGCGAGCGCTTTCGCAACCACTCGGCGTCGCTCTTCGGCGAGTTCGCGCGCTCGCCGGTTCGCGCCCGCGCATGCTGGCCGGCAAGAGCTATCCCGGCGACGCCGGCCAAGCTCGCCGGCGAGCTCGACGCGCTACTTCGCGCCGCCGCGCGGTCCCGGGCAAGCCGAGCGACGCTGCGACCGCTGCCGCGCGCCATCATCGCGCCGCACATCGACTTCGCGCGCGGCGGGCCGGCCTACGCGTGGGCCTATCGCCGCTCGCGCAAGCGTCGCGGGCGGCCCGAGCTGGTCGTCGTCTTCGGCACCGATCACAACGGCGCCGAGCAGCCGTTCACGCTCACGCGCAAGCACTACGAAACGCCGCTCGGCGCAGTGCGACACCGACGTCGCGCTCGTCGACCAGCTGGTCGCGCGCTACGACGAGCAGCCGGGCCGGCGCCGTCGCAGGCGCTCTTCAAGCGACGAGTATCATCATCGCGGCGAGCACTCGATCGAGTTCCAGATGGTGTGGCTGCGCCATATCTGGGAGCGCGCGCTGACGTCGATCAAGGTGCTGCCGATCCTGTGCGGCTCGCTGCAGGACTTCATCGACTCGGCGCGCGATCCCGCGCTGCCGATCGCTGTCGCGTCTTCTTCGCGACGCTCGACGACGAGCGTGGCCGGGCGGCAAGCGCGCCTGTGGATCGCCGGCGCCGATCTGGCGCACGTCGGCCCGCGCTTCGGCGACAAGGAGCCGCTCGACGACGACGACGCGACGTCGCTCGAGAAGTCGCGATCAGGCAGACACTGCGTCGCCTGCGCCGCGGCGACGCCGCCGCCTGGTTCGAAGAGCTGCGCAAAGAGCGCGATCGCCGTCGCGTCTGCGGTTTACCGCCGATCTTCGCCATGCTCGAGTGCGCCCAGCCGGGCACGGGCGAGCTCGCCGTTTACGCGCAGTGCCCCGCCGACGAGTCCGGCGGATCGCTCGTGTCGATTGCTTCACTCGTCTATCGCTAGTGGGGGCTGATCGGTTAAGGTAACGCGCATGTTCACCTGGGACGAGAAGCCGTCCACGTTCAAGCGCGCCTCCGAACGCCGTCGCGAGATGTATCGCCGTGAAGTCGCCGAGCGGGCGTCGCTGCTCATGCGGCTCGGTCACAAAGCGGCCGACGTCAAGACGCGCCTAGCGAAGACGGTGGCCTGGGACTTCGATCTGCAGGCGAACCCGGAGCACGCCGGCGAAGTCGATTCGATCGTCGACGACGTCTACAAGCGCAACCAGAAGTAAAAGTCCAAGTCAGTCTACGGAGGCACGATGAACACAACGAAGGCGATGGCGTTGTTGGTCACGGCTGCGCTGGTTGGCGGCTGTGGCATCGACAAAGAAGTGTACGACGCCAAGGTGGCGGAGCTGCAGAAGACGCAGAACGAGCTCGATCAGCAGCGCAAAGACGCCGCCGAGGCCAAGCGCAAGTGCGACGAGCGTCAAGCCGAGCTCGACAACGAGAACCTGGCCATGAAGACGCGGCTCAAGGCGCTCGGCCAGGACATGTCGAAGATGTCGGGCGACATGGACGCGCAGAAGAAGCAGATGGCCGAGATGCAAAAGCGTCAGGAAGCGGCCGAGAAGCGCGCGCAGCAGTTCCGCGACATGATGGCCAAGTTCCGCTCGATGATCGACGCCGGCAAGCTGCAGGTCGAAGTGCGCAACGGCCTCATGCTCGTCAAGCTGCCGGACAACATCCTCTTCGACCCGGGCAAGACCGAGATCAAGCAGGCCGGCAAAGACGCGATCGCGCAAGTGACGCAGATCTTGTCGGGAATCGAGGGCCGCAAGTTCCAGGTCGCCGGCCACACCGACAACATCCCGATCAAGAGCGCCAAGTTCAAGAGCAACTGGGAGCTGTCGACGGCGCGCGCGGTCGAGGTCACCAAGCTCATGATCGGCGACGGCATGGATCCGAAGCGCCTGTCGGCCGCCGGCTTCGCCGACGAGCTGCCGATCGGTGACAACGCGACCGACGAAGGCCGCCGCTCGAACCGCCGCATCGAGATCGTCGTGCAGCCGAACATCGAAGATCTGCCGGCGATGGACGATCTGAACAAGCCCGCCGCCTAAGCTCGCCTCGCGTCACCTTCCGACGCACGTTTTCCCGCACAACGCAATGCAGCACCCCACCTTGACATTCACAGGCGGGCCGGTTAAATCGGCTCCGAACTGTTTCGAGGCCCACTGCTTGAGTACCAATGCCTTTGCCGAGCTGGCGAACGTACCTTCCCTGCAAGATCGGTGGGTTGCAATCGATCCCCGCGGTTCTGGTCGCGATAAAGACACGCCGCTTCGCGTCGCTTTGACGTCCGGCGCCGTGGTCGTCGACGCCGACGACGAGCTCGATGTGCTCTGCGCCCGCTTGAAGGAAGCGCGCCGCACGTCGCTCACCATCGTGTACTGCGGCACGCGCCGCGACTGATTTCCCGCCTACGGCTGCGGCGCCGGCGCCGCGTCGAAGATCTCCGTCCGCGTCGTCTTCTCCGTCCGCTTCAACGTAAACGGCAAGTCGTTTTCGACCTTGTGTCCCTTGAACGGCGGGAACTTCAAGTCGTTGACGACGCCGCGCGCGCACTCCTGCACCGCCGGCGGCGCGCTGCCGCTGACCGTGATCCCGCCCGTATAACCCGGCGACTCGACGATGTAGTGCACGACGATGCCGTATTCGCCCGCCGGCAGCTGGTCGAAGCAGGCGCGCACGAGCGGCAAGGCGCCGTCGACGACGCGGTTGAAGTCGGCCGCGCGCGGCCCCTGCGCGTCGCCGTTGAGCGTGCCGCCGTCGGGCATGCGCGGGCCCGACGCCACCGGCGGCAACGACGGCGCGGGCGCGGCCAGCGCCGCATCCACCGACGGCACCGCGACGGGTACGACGTCGCCGGGCGCGGCGACCGGCGCTTCCGGCTCGGCTTCGGGCGGCGCGTGATGACGGCGACAGCCTCCCGCCGCCGTGAGCGCGACGGCACCCAAGAACGACGCCGATAGCGACGATAGACGAACCCTCATGGTTCCACCGTAAACGGCCCCGCCGCGACACGCAAATGCGCCCATGCTGTGCTAGCCTTGATGCGCTTTGCTCATCTGCCCCACCTGCAAGTCGCACTTCCAGGGCGAGGAGCACTTCTGTCCCCGCGATGGGTCGCCGTTGGCTGCGTCGCTGCGGCGGTCGGAAGCCGGCGAGCCGACCGATCCCTTGCTCGGTCGCGTGCTCGGCGGTCGCTATCGCCTGCTCGAGCGGCTCGGCCAAGGCGGCATGGGCACCGTCTACCGCGCGACGCACACGCTCATGGAGAAGCCGGTCGCCGTCAAGATCCTGCGGCCGGAGATGGCGACGGACGCCGAAGCCATCGCTCGCTTTCACCGTGAAGCGCGCTCGGCGTCGCGGCTCGACCACGATCACTGCATCCGCGTCACCGACTTCGGCCAGTCCGACGACGCCCACCTCTTCCTCGTCATGGAGCTGCTCGACGGCGTCAGCCTGTCGCACGTGACGCGCCGCGGTCCGGTGCCGCCGGGACGCGCGGCCGCGGTCGGTGTCGCCGTCGCCGAGGCGCTCGCCCACGCGCACGAGCAGGGCATCATTCACCGCGACCTCAAGCCCGACAACGTCTTTCTGGCCCGGCGCGCCAAAGGGCGCGAGATCGTCAAAGTCCTCGACTTCGGTCTGGCCAAGCTGGCGTCGGACTCGGCGCTGGGCCCTTCGATCACCCGCGACGGCACGGTCTTCGGCACGCCCGAATACATGGCGCCCGAGCAGGCCGAGGGCGAGAAGCTCGACGGCCGCACCGATCTCTACGCGCTCGGCGTCATCCTGTATCAGCTCGTCACCGGCGAAGTGCCGTTCAAGTCGCCGAATTTTGTCGCACTTTTGACCAAGCAGGTGACCGAGACGCCGCAGCCGCCACGCGAGCGCCGGCCCGATCTCGACATCGATCCCGGGCTCGAGCGGGTGATCATGCGCTGCCTGTCGAAGCGGCGCCAAGATCGCTTCGCGACGGCCGGTGAAGTCGCCGACGCGCTCGAGCCGTTCGCCGCCGCCGATACGTCGCAGTCGTCGCTGCTCCTGCCGACGCGCGAGCTCGGGCACTCGGGCTCGATGTCGCAGCTCGTCTTGGCCACGACGCGCGACATGACCGCGCCCACGCCGTCGCCGCAGCCGCCGCCCGACGAAAATACGCCGGCGAGCGGCGAGATCGCGCCGGCGCCGCGCACGTTCGCGCGCAGCCTGGCGCTCGGCCTGGGCGGGCTGGCGCTGCTCGTCGGCACGGCGTCGCTCGGCTTCGTCTTCGTCGGGCGTGCGCGCCGCCATCCGCCGGCGCCGCAAAATCAGCAGCCGACGTCCGTGGAGTCGCCGCTCGTGCGCGCCAAGCAGCTCCTCGGCGAAGGTGACGTCGACGGCGCCGACCAAGTGCTGCGCGCGGCGCGGCAGGCGGGCGACTCGGCCGAGCTGCAAGAGGCGATGTCGGAAGTGGCCGAGCAGCTCGGCAATCGACTGGGCGCGCTGGCGCATCTGCACCGCGCGGTCGCGCTGTCGCCGACCGATGCCGAGCCGCGCGCGCGCCTGGCCGCGCTCTTGTTACGACTGGGACAGCCGGGCGAAGCCTGCCGTCAGGCGCGCCGCGCGCTGTCCATCGACGCCGGCCCGCGCGCGACCGCGGCGCGCTCCGTCGTCGCTCACGCCAAGTGCACTCTGCCGAAGGAGACTCCATGAAAACACTGCAGATCGGCGTCATCGCCGTCGCGGTAACGGTCGCAACCGCAGCCTTCGCCTCGAATTACGCGCTGGAAGAGATCCCGCAGGCGATCCCGACCGACGCGGCGACGAAGCTGAAGGGCGCCGGCATCACGACGACGTTCCAGCTGCTGGAAAAGGCGAGCGATCCCAAGACACGCCACGAGCTCGCGCACACGACGAAGCTGCCGGAAAAGACGCTCGAAGGCTGGGTGCAGATGGCGGACCTCCTGCGCATCAAGGGCGTTGGGCCGGACGTCGCACATCTGCTGGCGGCGTGCAGCGTGCGCACGGTCGCGCAGCTGAAAACCCAAGACGCGGCCAGGCTCAACGACGAGATCATGAAAGTAAATTCGAGGCTGCACTTGAGCGAGAATCCGCCCTCCGTCGAGCACTTGCAGGCATGGATCGCGCAGGCGCAGACGTTACCGATTGTCTTGAAATGACGTCGGCTTGGTAACGCGCCGGACACATGAAGACACATGCCGCTCGTCGCCGATTTGACGTGCAATGACGAAACTCAGTCGTGATATGCTTCCGCGGGTCCTATGGAAATGACGTTCGACGGCCCCGCCCGCGGCGGTTCGCAGCCCGCGGCCGGGAGGTCGAGCCAACGCCTCGCCCCCGGCGTACGGCTCAATGATCGTTACGAGATCGAGGAGCTCCTCGGCCCCAGCCCCTACGGCGAGAATTATCGCGCCCGGGATTTGGCCTCGGGACAGCTGGTCGCCATCAAGGCGCTGGCCCCGGGCTTGGTGGCCGATGCGCCGACGATGGAGCGGCTGACGGCCGAGATCGCCGTCGCCGCCCAGCTCGATCACAAGAACATCGCCACGACCTACGGCCTCTTCGGCGCGCAGGTCGGCAACGATCCGGTCGCGTACATCGCCGGCGAGTTCGTCGACGGGCAAAGTTTGCGCGAGATGCTCGACAAGAAGCGCGCGACCGGCCGCGCCTTCTCGCTCAAGGGCGCCTACAACGTCATCGCTCACCTGTGCAACGCGCTCGTCTACGCGCACGGCGCGACGGTGCACGGCGCGCTCACGCCCGACGCCGTCATGGTCAATTCGGCCGGCCGCGTCAAAGTGTGCGACTTCGGCCTCGGCCGCGCGCTCAAGCCGACGTTCGACCCCGGCTCGCTGGCCGCGCTGGCGCCCGAGTCGAGCCGCGGCCCCGACGCGCTCGACGCGCGCGCCGACGTCTACTCGGTCGGCGTCATCCTGTTCGAGCTGCTGACCGGCCTCGTGCCGGCGCCGGCGACGACGAAGGCGCCGAGCTTGGCCGCGCCGGGCGTGGCGCCGTCGGTCGATCCGGTGGTCGAGCAGTGCTTGCAGGTCGCGCCCGATGCCCGCTTCGCCGACGCGCAGACGCTCAAAGACGCGCTGCAGACGGCGTTGGCGGCCGATCTCGCGGGCCCGAACGCGCAGGCCGCCGCGGCGATTCCGGCGGCCAACAAGCCGCAGCCGAACGCGAGCGCCATGTCGTCGGCCCCGAAGCAGCCGTCGGCGCCCATGAAGCCGATGCCGATGGTGAACACGCCGACGCCGCCGCCCAGGCCGGTGGTGACGCCGACGCCGCCGCCGATCTCCTCGGCGCCCAAGCCGCCGATGCCGCAGCGGCCGCCGCAGACACCGCCGCCGCAGCAGCAGCTGGCGCCGGGACAGTCGGGATCGATGTCGCGGCCGCAGCTGCCGTCGGTGCCGAAGTCTTTCAACGTCGACGCCGCGCTCTCCGCCGTCGACGACACGAGCGAGCGCTGGCTGATTCAGAAGGACAAGCTCGACTTCGGGCCCTTCAACATGCGCGAAGTGCGCTCGCAGATCGAGACCGGCAAGATCCAAGGCGAGCACGTCATCATCGACACCGAGAACGGCGAGCGGCGCAAGGTCAAGGACCACCCGCAGCTGCGCGCCGCCGTGACCGAGGCCGAAGCCCGCCTCTCGCTCGAGCAGCGCGAAAAAGAGGAAGCCTCCGAGCGCAAGAAGCACCGCGGCATGATCACGGTCTTGCTCGCCGGCATCTTCCTCGCCGTGATCTTCGGCGGCGGCGGAATCTTCTGGTATTACCAGCATCACCAGAAGGTCGTCGTGCAAAAGGAGCTGGTGCGCGACGACTCCTACGACTTCATGAAGGGCGTCGAGATCTCGATGAAGGTCGATCCGCCCGCGCCCAAAAAGCCCGGCGGCGGCCACTCCGGTCCGCGCAAGTCGAAGAACGGCAAGGACGAGTTCAGCGACGTCACCAACTTGGGCGACGCGTCGGAGGGCGGCGGCGAGGAGACGCTCGGGCAGGACGTCGTGCAGCGCGTGATGACGCAGAACTTCCGCGTCCTCGTCGGCTGCATCTCCGAAGAGCGGCGGCGCAACTCGTCGCTGCACGCCGTCGACATGGACTTCATCATCAAAGGCTCGGGCCAGGTCTCGGCGGTCAAGGTCAACGGCTCGACGTCGTCGACGCTCGCCGGCTGCATGTACGGCAAGATGCAGTCGGTCGCCTTCCCCAAGTTCAACGGCAACAAGACGCACGCAAGCTTCTCGCTGGCCCTCAAGTAGCAATGCAAATTCGCGATCGACCCAAGGCCGGAGCGTGGTTGGGCTTCGCCTTGAGTGTCCTGTTCGCGTCGGTGCTGGTCCCGCTGACCACGTTCGAGCTGTGGCAGGACCGCGCCGTCGACGCCGCCGGCCGCGCCGTCTTCACGGTGCGCTTGCCGGAGATGGGCGTCTGGCGCGACACGCTCGTCGGCAGCCGCTTCGAGCATCGGCGCGTGCTCGTGCCGCGCGGCGAATTGGTGGACGCGGCCGAGCGGCGGCTCATCAACGCCTACGAAATCGGGCGCCGGCCGCCGTCGCTGGGCCTGCTGCTCGGTCTGGCGATCGCCTACTTCATGCTGGGCATGCTGCTCACGTCGTATCTGCGCAACTTCGGTTATCGCGGACGACGATTACGCACGCAGATCGTCATGCTCGCCTGTCTCGTCGCCGCGGCGGCGATCTACAAGGCGTACCTGCTGCTGACGCCCTACCCCGCCTATTGGCTGCCGATTGGCGCGTTCTCGATCGCGGTCGCCGTTCATCATGACCGGCAGGTCGCCTTCGCGGGCACCGTGGCTTTGTCGTTCCTGGTCGGCTCGCTCATCCCGTTCGATCTCGGTCTGGCGCTGGTGCTACTGCTGCAAGGCTTTGGCGCCATCATGTTCTTGAGCCACCCGCGGCGTTGGTGGGGCTTGGTGACGGCCGGGCTCGGCGGCGGCATGCTGGCTGCGCTCGGCTACCTCGCGCTCTACTGCCTCGTGCGCGGCCGCCTGCCTGACGAGGACACGGCGTCGCTGATGACGTCGGGCTTGGCCGGCGCGTTCGGCGGCGGCGTCGCGGCGGGCCTGCTCGCCATCGTCGTCGCGCCGCTGCTCGAGCGCGCGCTCGGCGAGGTCTCGCGCACGACGCTGCTCGAGCTGACCGATCTGAATCACCCGCTGCTCAAGCGCATCGCCACGGCCTCGCCGGGAACGTGGGCGCACTCGCTGGCGATGGCGAACATGGCCGAGCTCGCCGCCACGGCGATCGGCGCCAATGCGCTGCTGACCCGCGTCGGCGCCTACTTTCACGATCTCGGCAAGTCGTCGGCGCCGCAGTATTACATCGAGAACTTGCACGCCGGCGAGCCCTCGCCGCACGACGCGCTCGATCCCGACGTCTCGGCCGACGCCATCTTCGCCCACTGTACCGAGGGTGTGCGGCTCGGACGCGGCGCGGGAATTCCCGAGCCGGTGCTCGACTTCATGCACATGCATCACGGCAACGGGCTGCTCGAGTACTTCTGGCACAAGAATCAGGAGCTGGGGAACCCGAAGCGCCTGTCGGAGAAGGCGTTCCGCTATCCGGGCCTGCCGCCGCAGACGAAAGAGACGGCGATTTTGGCGATCTGCGACGCGGTCGAAGCGGCCTCGCGCACGCTCAAGCAGCCGGCGGAGCGCGATCTGACGAACCTCGTGCAGCGCATCGTGTTCGGAAAGCTGCGCTTGGGTCAGCTCGATCAGTCGGGGCTGACGTCGGCCGACCTGAAGGCGCTGTGCAACTCGCTCGTCGACACGCTGAAGAACTCGTTCCACGTGCGCATCGAGTATCCGTGGCAGAAGGAAGAGCGCGCGGCGCAGGCCGCCGAAGCGGCCGCGCAAGCCGCCGCCGCGCCTGCCGAGGCCGGCGGACAAGCGGATGCGACGGCGCACCCGAGCGTCGAAGCGCCCGGGCCGACCATCACGCAGCGGCTGTTCGTCGAAGAGCGGCTGGACTCGGCCGATTCACCGCGGCCGAATCCCGAAGCCAAAGCTGCGAAGACTAAAGTTTCGTAAAGCCGGCGCCGCCGAGCTTGTGGCGCGACTCGGCGCCGCCGAACTTGAAGCCGACGACCTGATCGGCGCTGAAGTAATAGCGCTCGCCCTTGTGGGTCAAGAACACGACTTCGCTGCCGATCTCGATGCGCGAGATGCGCGCGATCTGCAGCGTCTCTTGGCCGAGCGAGATGTAGGCGTTGGCCTCGACCTCCTCGGGAAACACGTAGCCGTTGCCGTCCTTCTTCACCATCGGGGCGGTCGTCAGGACTTTTTCGATCGATAGCGCCATGGGGCGACAATAAGGCGGAACCCAGCGCGCGTCCAGCAGCCGCGCACGCCCGCGATTGGCGCGTATTTACGGATACGAATCGCGCCAACCGACGTCCGGCGCTACTTTGCATGTGTCGTTCGCAGAAGTTCGCTCGACACGCGAGCTAGCCGAGCTGAATCGCGCTCAGCCGCATGGGACGGCAACTTGCGCGATCGGGGCCGATCGAGCGCGTGGCCCAGCGCGTTGCAACGGACGGATATCCCCAGGGTGTGAATTCCCGTGGGAAACTTTTTCATCATCGCAGTGACCCGATCGAGGCGCGCGAAATCGTTGGCGACGGCGGTCAGTTCACAGTTGTGGACAGCCTGTGCGGCGCTTGCGTCGGCGGAGGCGCGGTCCTACTCTCATCGAGTCGGGCGGTACGACGACGAGCCAAGAACCTCGCAGGGGGATCTCGACCTCGGAAGAGGACGAGACTGTCGGCGGCGAAGCAGACTCTGGAGCGCAGGACGCGGGCGACTTTGGCCGCCGGCCTCGAAAGCGCACGAGAGGTGACGCCCAAAAGCGTCCATCGCCACCGGTCGGCAATCCCTCAGGGAGGACACGGCGACGGCAGCGGGCCGGCAATCTAAACCGTCGCAGGCAGCGCAGCGTTGACGCAACATCCCACGCACCACGCTGAAAATGCGTGGGGGCGCGGTGGTGGGAAACCTCAGGAGAGGCGCCCGTGGAGGCGGGCAAGGCGGCTCGGCAAGGACCCTGAAGGAGGCTGCAACCGCAAGAGAGGATCGCCGACTGGTCAAACGGTCGGACGAGGGACGACGAGGGAACACCGCGAAGCGTGGGACGATGTCCGAGCGCATGGCGGGAGCGGCGAAAACCTGAGCCGCTACTTCACGTCCCGATAAGACTCTGCAGCGGGCGGTAACTTCACGAGGGGCGCGGCGGCTCACGAGCGATCGGGAGCGCCGGCCGAGTACGCTGAAGTCTCTGGAGAGGCGGCTCGTCGTCGTGGCGCGCCGGCGTATGCCGGCGTAGACTGCGGGCGTGAAGCGCTTGGGCCTCGTCGCTGCGCTGTCGCTGTCCGCACTCTTGTCGCGACGCGCGTCGACGGCCGAGCTCTTCTCGAGCCTGGACGCGCTGGCCGGGCAGCTCAAGAACGGCGACTCGGTGCAGCGGCGCGAAGCGGTCGACAAGCTCGACGCCTATGGTGCCGACGATGCGCGACCGCTCCTCTTGCGCGCGCTCGGCGACAGCGACACCGACGTGCGGGTGCACGCGGCCACGGCCATTGGGCGGCACCATGTCGCCGAGGCCACGGCCGGGTTGACGGCGGCGCTGGGCGACTCCGATTCGCGCTTGCGGACGAGCGCGGCGGAGGCGCTGGGCCTCGTGCTCGAAGGGCCGGCCGCGGGCGATCCGCCGGCGACGACCTTGCGCGCGGTCGATGCGCTCGAGCGCGCGCTCGGCGACGGTGAGCACGAGGTGCGCGAGGCCGCGGTGGGCGCGCTCGGGCGCTTGCCGGCGACGATGGGACGCCGCGCCGCGGTGGCGTTGACCGGTCGGCTCGACGACGAAGCCGCCGGCGTGCGCCAGCGCGCGGCCGAAGTCTTGGGCCGCATGGGCGAGACGCGCGCGACGGTGCCGCTGTTGGCGCGGCTCGGCGATCCGACGCGTGAGGTGCGCGCGGCGGCGCTCGAGGCGCTGGCGCTGCTCGGCGATCCGCACGCGGTGCCGGCGATGGTGCGCATGCTGCGCGATCCGGCCGACGACGTGCGCGCGACGGCGGTGACGGCGCTCGGTCGGCTGCGCGCAGCGACGGCGATTGGGCCGCTCGACGAGACGATGCTGCACGGCCAGCCCGACGCCCTGCGCGTGCGTGCGGCCTATGCGCTCGGTCAAATCGCCAGCGCTGGCGCCCGCAGCGACAACGCCAGCGCCAACGGTGTCACGGCGGTCGACGCGCTCTTGAGCGCGCTCGGACGCGATGAGCTGAGCGCGGCGGCGAGCGAAGCCTTGGTGCGCGCCGGCGGCGCGGCGGTTCCGGCGCTGCTGGCGCGGCTGCCCGAGGCGTCGAACGAGCGCGCGACACTGTATCTCGACCTGCTGCGCCAAATCGGCGACACGCGCGCGACGCCGGCCCTGCTCGACGAATTGGGCCGTGGCCGCATCGGCGAGGAGCCGATCGTCGACGCCTTGGGCGCCATGTTGCACGCCGGTGACAAGCGGCCGCTCGTCGAGCTGGTGGCGCGGCTGGGTTCGTCGTCACCGTCGCTCAGGCGGCATGCGGCGCTGGCGTTGCAAGGTGTCGTCGACACGCGGGCGACGGCGGCGTTGACGGCGGCGGCCAGCGACACGGAAGCGCCGGTGCGCCTCATGGCCATCGGCGAGCTCGGTCGGCTCGGCGCGCGCGACGCCTTGGCGACGCTGGCGCGCGTGCTCGCCAGCGGCGACGACGAGACCGCCGCGGCCGCCGCGCACGCGCTCGGCCAGCTCGACGATCGGCGCGCGACCGCCCCGCTCGTCGCCGCGCTCGGCCGACCGGAGCGACGGGTGCGGCGAGAGGCGGCCGACGCGCTGGCGCACCTCGGTGACGCGTCGGTCGCGCCCGCGATCATGCGCGCCGTGCGCTCGAGCGCGCCCGATTGTCGCGCCGGCGCCATCGTCGCGCTCGGCGGCGTGCTGCGCCATCACAGCGACAGCTCGGCGCGCGAGCTGCTGCTCGGTTACGCCGAGGGCAGCGACGCCGCGGCGGCGTTGGCCGCCATCGACGCGCTCGGCGCGATGGGCGACGCGACCGCCGCGCCGCGCCTCGTGCACCTCGTCGACGGTCGCGCCGACACGGGCTTGCGGCAGCGCGCGCTGGCGGCCCTCGGCAACCTCGACAGCGACGACGCCACGCGCACGCTCGCCGCGATCCTTGCCGCCGACGTCGATCCCCGCCTGCGCGCCGAGGCCGCTTGGGCGCTCGGCAAACGCGCGCGCGCCGCCGCGACGACAACGCCGCTCTTGACCGCGGCGCTGCAGTCGCCGACGCCGGCCGTGCGCGCGAACGCGGCCGCCGCGCTCTATCGGCTGCAGCGCGCGCCCGGCCTGCTTACGCGCCTCATCGACGATCGGGATCCGGCCGTGCGTGGCAACGCGGCGCTGGCGCTCGCGCACACGCCGGCTGCGCATGCCGCGCTGGCGCGTCTGGCCGCTGAGGACGACGATCGACTGACCCGCGCGGCCGCCAAATCGGCCCTGCAAGCGCATTCACCGGTGACAGGTAACGACTGGATCGCGCTCGATGTCGTCGACTTCGACGGCTCGCCCTTGAGCGACGCGCGTTACCGCTTGGCGCTGCCCGATGGTCTCGTCAAAGTGGGCGTGACCGATGAACGCGGCGTCGTGACCGAGGAAGCGCTGCCGACCGGCGGCTGCGCGCTCGTGCTCGACGAAGCCGCGGCCGCGCGCTAGATTCGCCGGATGAGCTGGGCCGCCGTCGTCATCCCGATGATCCCCGGCGTCATCTGGCTCTGGATCTTCTACCGCACCGATCAGTACGAGCCGGAGCCGAAGCGCCTCGTGTTGGCGACGTTCGCGCTCGGCGTGCTCGCGATCCTGCCCGCGTACGGCGCCGAGCAGCTCATCGGCATGGCCTACCCGTTCCTCGATCAGATCGAGCACGCGGCACAAAGTGGCAGCGGCTCGGCGTGGCCCATGCTCGTCGGCTGCTTCTTCATCATCGGCCCGTGCGAAGAGCTGGCGAAGTTCCTCGCCGTGCGCCTCTTCATCTACCGCCACAAGGAGTTCAACGAGCCGCTCGACGGCATCATCTACGCCGCCGCCGCCGCGCTCGGCTTCGCCAGCCTCGAGAATGTCCTCTACGTCTTCGATTGGCACACGGCGCACTTGAACTGGAGCGCGCTCGGCATTCGCTCGCTGCTCGCCCTACCCGGCCACGTCATCTTCGCCACGACCTGGGGTTACGCGCTCGGCCGCCAGAAGTTCGACGCGAAATATCGCGTGTGGCCGATGGTGATCGTGTCGATGATGCTGCACGGACTCTACGACTTCTTGGCGATGTACGGGCCCACGCGCCGCTTCGTGCTGCTCTACATGTGCGTCATGGTGCCGGTGATCGTGCGGCAGATTAGGCTACTGCGCGCTGATTCGCCGTTTGCACCCGGCTTGGCGGAGCTGCCTCGGCCGCGTGCCGCAGCCGACGCCGCGCGCGGTGAAGACGCGACATGACCGTGCCGATCGGGCAATCGAGCGCGCGCGCGATCTCGCGGTAGCTCAGCTCGTCGACGTCGGCCAGCTCGATCATGCGGCGCTCGGCCGGCGCCAGCGCCGACAGCGCGCGCACGAGCGTGCCTTCGTCGATCTCGTCGTGCGGCTCGGCCACCGTCGGCTCGGCCGAGCGGGTCAGGACGCGCGTGCGCAGCCGCTCGTCACGCGCGCGCCGGCGCTGCTCGCTGACGGCCAGGTTGCACAAGATGCGCATCAGCCAGGCGCGGCCGTTGGTGCCGCTGCGATAGCGATGGCGCGCCGTCAACGCGCGGGCGAACGTCTCCTGCACCAAATCATCGGCGTCGGCGTAGGACATGCGCCGCGCCAGACGCAACAGCGCCGGACCATGCGGCATCAGCTCGGCTTCGAACTCTTGCAGCTCCATGCGACCTGCCTTGAGCAACTGGCGTGCCGCGTGTCATTTCAGCGAGTTAACCAGCGGTCGCTGCCAATCTGTCAGTGGCTGCCGAGCAGATGTGGCAATGCGTCGACGAGGTCGCCGGCCATGAGGCCGGTCTGGCTGCGCGCGGCGGCGGCGAAGTCGCCGGCCGCGCCGTGCAAGTAGACGGCGGCGCAGGTGGCGGCGAAGGCGTCGGTGCGCGTCTCCGCGCCTTTGCCGCTCGTGCGCGCCAAGGCGGCGGCGACGACGCCGGTCAAGACGTCGCCGGTGCCGCCCGTTCCGATGCCCGGATTGCCGGTCGGGTTGATGGCGAGGCGGCCGTCGGGCGACGCGATGACGGTGCGCTCGCCCTTCAAGACGCAGATGGCGCCGTAGTGCTCGGCGATGGCGCGCGCCGAGCCGATGCGATCGGCCTGCACGGCTTCGGTGTCGCGTCCGAGGAGCCGCGAGGCTTCGCCGGGATGCGGCGTCAGCACCGTCGGCGCCGCGCGCTTCGGCAAGAGCGACGGCTGCGCGGCCAAGAGCGTCAGCGCGTCGGCGTCGACGACGAGCTGCAGCTCCGACGCGCCCAGCTCACGCAAGCGCGCCTTGGCGAGGTCGTCGCGACCGATGCCGGGGCCGATGGCGAGCGCGCGTTTGCCCTCGATCAGCGCCGCGAGCTCGCCCTTGTCTGCCGCTCAAGCGCTCGATCATGAGCTCGGGAATGCGGCCCTCGACGATGTCGGCGGCGTCGCTCGACATGGCGACGGTGCACAGGCCGGCGCCGCTGCGTAAGACGGCGCTGCCGCACAGGAGCGCCGCGCCCGTCTTGCCGCGTGAGCCGGCGACGACGAGGACGTGGCCGTGCGTGCCTTTGTGGCCGCCGGCTTCGCGGACGCGCAGCGGATCGAAGATGCGCGGCGTCGAGCAGCTCGGCTTTGACGCCGCGGGCGCGCGCCAGCCGCTCGGGAATGCCGATGTCGTGCACGTGCAGCTTGCCGACGAGCGGCAGCGCGCCGGCGCCGACGAGGCCGAGCTTGGCGAACGCGAACGTGATCGTGTGATCGGCGCGCACCGACGGGCCGATGATGCCGCGATCGGCGTCGACGCCCGACGGCACGTCGACGGCGAACACCGGGCCGCGATGGGCGCGCATGCGGGCGATGGCGTCGCGCGCGCCGCCGGCCTCGACCGGTCGCGACAGGCCGGTGCCGAAGAGCGCGTCGACGACGATGTCGTTGCGATGGAGCAGCGCGGCCGGCGCGTCGGCGATCTTCACGCCCGAGCGCTCGGCGGCGTCGAAGCAGGTGCGCGCATCGCCCGCGATCTTGCCGCGCTCACCGACGAGCGCGATGGTCACTTCGGCGCCGCGCGCGTGCAGATGGCGAGCGACGACGAAGCCATCGCCGCCGTTGTTGCCGGTGCCGCAGAAGGCGACGACGCGCGCCTTGGCTAATGTCGCTGTGCGCGCAGATGACGTCGACGACGCCGCGGCCGGCCGATTCCATCAAGACCACGCCGGGAACGCCTAGAACGTCGATGGTTTCGCGATCGAGCGCGCGCATTTCGGCAGCGGTGACGAGCAACATGCGGTCAGCTTTCCGCGACGACGAAGGCCATGGCCGAGTCGTCCGCGTGGGTGATCGACAGGTGCAGCTTACGAATTCCCGCGCGCGTCGCCGCCGCCGCGGCGTTGCCGCTCAGGCGAAACGACGGCGCCCCACCCGCTTCGTTGACGACCTCGAGCTCGTGCCAGCGCAAGCCTTCGGGCACGCCCAGCGCCTTCAAGAGCGCCTCTTTGGCGGCGAAACGGGCGGCGAAGTGCTGCCCCGAGTTGGCGCGCGCGCGGCAATAGGCCCGCTCGGCGTCGGTAAACAGCCGCGCCTCCAGCCGCTCGGGATGCGCGTCGAACGCCCGCTGCATGCGACTGATGGGCGTCAGATCGACTCCCACGCCGACGATCACGCGCGCACGGCTCCGCGGCCGCGATCGATGGCGGCGCGCATTTCGCGGACGGCGCGCTCCATGCCGACGAGCACGGCGCGCGCGACGATGGCGTGACCGATGTTGAGCTCCTCGATCTCGGCGATGGCCGCGACGGCGCCGACGTTCAGATAATCGAGCCCATGGCCGGCGGCGACGTGCAGGCCGAGCTCGGCGCCGCGCGTGGCCGCGCGATGAATGCGCGCCAGCTCGGCGTCGCCGGGCGCGTGGTCGATCGGACGCACGCGCTCGCAGTAATCACCGGTGTGCAGCTCGACGCGCGGCGCCCCGAGCTGCTTCGACGCCTGCACCGCCTCCTCCGACGGATCGATGAAGAGGCTGACTTGGATGCCGTCCGCCATGAGCCGCTCGATGGCGCGGCCGACGGCGCTGTCGCCTTGGCCGCGGGCGCCGAGGACATCGAGCCCGCCTTCGGTCGTCCGCTCTTGGCGCTTTTCGGGCACCAGCGACACGATGTCGGGCTTCACCTCGCGGGCGATCGCCACCATCTCGTCGGTCGCCGCCATCTCCAGGTTCAATGCGCCGCGCACCGTCTGCCGCAAGAGCCGGACGTCGCGATCTTGAATATGGCGACGATCTTCGCGCAGATGCACGGTGATGCCGTCGGCGCCGGCGAGCTCGACGAGCGGCGCGGCCCACAGCGGATCGGGATAGCGTCGTGCCGCGCGCCTGCCTGAGCGTCGCCACGTGGTCGATGTTGACGTGCAGCTTCATCAGTAGGTCCATACTCCGCAAGTGGTCGCCGGCGCGCACTGACCGGCGACGAAGCCGTCGTAGCAGCAGTCGGTGGCGACGCATTCGTGGTTCGTGCCGCTGGCGCAGCTGTCGCTGCAGGTGCAGAAGCCGGGCGGCGGCGGCGTGGGCGCGGTCGAGCCGGCGCAGCTGCCGTTGACACAGCTGACGCCGTCGGGACAGGTGACGCCGCAGCCGCCGCAGTTGCGAATGTCGCTGCCGAGGCTGATGCAGCCGTTGCTGCCGCAGCAGGTCTGGCCGGTGCCGCAGATGTCGCCGAAGGGCGGGCAGCCGCACTTGCCGCCGATGCAGATGTCCCCGTCGGGACAGACGGTGCCGCAGGCGCCGCAATTGCGCGGGTCGCGGCCGATGTCGATGCAGGCCGTGCCGCAGCACGTAAGGCCACAGGCTTGGCCGTTGAGCATGCAGGTGCCGCCGTCGCCGGAGGATTTGTCGCCGCTGCGGCTGCTGAGACCGCAGCCGGCGACCGTTAGCGACAGGAGAACGCCGAGAACGACAGAGATGCGCGCCACGCGGCGACGGTAACGCCACGCGCGGCTGGGATCAAGCCGCGCCGCAGGCCTGCTCGAGCGCGTGCGCGATCTCGTCGGCGTAGCCGCGAATGACGCACCTCGTCCGGCCCTTCGACCATGACGCGCGCCTTGTGCTCGGTGCCCGAGTAGCGCACGAGCACGCGCCCATCGGTGCCGAGCGTCTGCTCGACGCGGGCGATGAGCGCGTTGACCGTCGCCAATTCGCCGAGCGGCCGCTTCTCCTTGACCTTGAAGTTCACCAGCACCTGCGGATAGCGCGTCATCACGCGGCGCAGCTCCGACAGCGGCTTGCCGCTCTCCAACATCACCGCCAGCACCTGCAGCGCGCCGAGGACGCCGTCGCCCGTCGTCATGTGATCGAGGAAGACCAAGTGGCCCGACTGCTCGCCGCCGAAGTTGTAGCCGTTGGCGCGCATCTCCTCGACGACGTAGCGATCGCCGACCTGCACGCGCGCCAGTTTGCCGCCCATCTTCGTCGATCGAGCGCTCGAGACCGAGGTTCGACATCACCGTCGCCACCAGCGTCTTGTGCTTGAGCTCGTCGCGCTCGATCATGCGGCGCGCGCACATGGCCATGATGGTGTCGCCGTCGACCTCGTCGCCGTGCTCGTCGCAGATGATGACGCGGTCGGCGTCACCGTCGAGGGCGATGCCGAGCTGCGCGCCGCGACTTGACGACCGCTTGCTGCAGCTTCTGCGGATGGAGCGCGCCGCAGTCGTCGTTGATGTTGGTGCCGTCGGGGCGAATGCCGAGCGCGATGACGTCGGCGCCGAGCTCGCTGAAGACGGCGGGCGCGACTTTGTAGGCGGCGCCGTTGGCGCAATCGACGACGATGCTTCAGGCCCTCGAGCGTCAAATGGCGCGGAAACACGCTCTTCAAGAACACGACGTAGCGGCCGCGCGAGTCTTCGATCTTCGTCGCCTTGCCGATGTCGGCGCCGTGCGGGCGGTTGCGATCGAGCTCGTCCGGAGGCCATCAAGTCCTCGAGGTGCGCCTCGAGCTCGTCGGGCAGTTTGAACCCGTCGGCGGCGAAGATCTTGATGCCGTTGTCCTCGATACGGGTTGTGTGAGGCCGAGATGACGACGCCGGCGTCGGCGCGCATCGACGACGTGATGAAGGCGATGCCGGGCGTCGGCAAGCGGGCCGCAGAGCATGACGTCGGCGCCCATCGAGCAGATGCCGGAGGCCAAGCGCGGTCTCGAACAGATAGCCCGATAGGCGCGTGTCCTTGCCGATGACGATGCGACCGCGACCGCTCTTGTGCTTCGAGCGAAAGTGGTAGGCGACGGCGCGTCCGAGCCGCAGCGCCATCTCGGGCGTCATCGGATCGTACGTTGGCGACGCCACGAACGCCGTCGGTGCCGAAGAGTTGGCGTTTGGCGGGCGGGGCTTTATCGGCAGCGGACATGGGCTCCTCGGGCGTGGTCAGTCGTGCTTGCGACGGGTTATAAGCATGGTCGTGTCCGGCTGCACCTCGGCCGCGACGCCCGCCGGCAATCCGGTGACGGTGATATTGCGAACGTAGCGCGCCGGCGGCCGCGTATCGACGAGCGCCGCGTCGACCTGCAGCCCCGGCTCGCCCAAGCCCTTGAGCAGCACCGACGGACCGCGCAGGATGAGCCGGCCGGCCGCCGGATCGACGGTCCCCTCCAGCCGCGTCAGGCCGGTCACCGTGATCGGCACGGCGTCGAAGCTGCGCTCGACCATCGCCGGCATGATCTCGGCCGTCACGGTCACCGCCGTCGCGTCGACGAAGCGCGTATGCAAGGGCGGCGGCTCGAGCGCGGCGCTGCCTTCGACCGGCCCGTGCGCATCGGCCACGCGCAAGGGCCGCGTGGGCGCGCGCAGCATGGCGTCGACCGCGCTCTTGGCGCCGTCGATGCGCACGTGCGCCGGCGCGGCCGTCACTTTGGCGACGCGATAGCCCTCGCCCGGCTCGCCTTCGAGGATCGGCTGCACCGGGATCTCGCGCGTCGCCCGCGGCTCGGTCGCGACATGCACCTCCGACGGCACGATCGACGCCACGCGCACGCCCGCCGGCACTTTGATCATGTCCTCGTCGAGGCGCACGTCGGGCGTCTGTACGCGGGTCAGGTCGATATGGATCGGCTCGAGCGCGCGATCGAGCCGCTGCAGCTTGCTCCACGGCCCGCGCACGCCCACTTTGACCTCGAGCGGCGGATCGGACACGAGCACGCGATCTTCGGGCAGCGTGTACACGACCTTGACGTAGGCGCCCGACGACGGCGTCCTTGTCGTTGCGCACGAGCATGAACAGCGTCAACGCCAGCACCATCGACAGCACCTTGATCGGCAGCTCGTCGACGAATACGCGAACGAAAAAGGGGCGCGCCATCGGCTAGGACTCGGCCGTCTTGGCCGCCTCGCGCGCGGCGGCGCGACCCTCGTCGCGATTCTCGTCGTGGGCGCCGGCGCCGGCGTCACGCGCGTCGGCGGCGTCGGCGGCGCCGCTGGCTCGCTCGCGCGTCGGCGCGGCGGCGTCGGCATCGGCTTCGACGCGCGCGGTGGCGAGCGGATCGGCCTCTTCCGGCGGCTGCGGACGCTCGAACGGCAGCGCCTCGAGCGCCGTCGGCACTTCGCGCTCCTTCGGCTTCGGCGTCGCTTTGCGCTTCTGCTTCTGGAAGAGGCCGAGCAGCGCCTTACGCAGCGTCGGCGAGTCGAGATCGCGGGCGATGTTGCCGCCGAAGCACAGCGAAATCGAGCCGCGCTCCTCGGACACCACGACGACCACCGCGTCCGTCTCCTCGGTCACGCCGATGGCCGCGCGATGACGCGTGCCGAGCGCCTTGTCGAGCCGCGCGTTGGCCGACAGCGGCAACACCGCGCCCGCCTGCGCGATGCGCAGGTTCTTGATGATGACCGCGCCGTCGTGCAGCTTGTTCTCGGAGTCGGGCAGGAACAGCGAAACCAGCAGCTCCTCGGACACCTTGGCGTCCATCTCGACGCCCGACTCGTTCAGGTAGTCGACCAGATCGGCGTCGCGCTCGAGCACGATGAGCGCGCCGACGCGCGAGGTCGCCAGCCGCTCCGTCGCCTTGATGACCTCTTCGAACACCGAGGTCTGCTCGTACGGTCGCGCATAGATGAACAGGTTCTGGCCGACGCGCATGAGCCCGCGGCGAATGTCATGCTGGAAGATGACGATGAAGAAGATGATCGAATAATTGATCAGGTTATCGAGCAGCCAAGACAGCGTCGTCAGCTCGAGCAGCTTGGCCGCGAAGAAGCCGGCACCGACGAGCACGATGCCGATCAGCATCTGCGCCGCGCGCGTGCCTTTGATGAGCAAGAGCGTGCGATAGATGACGTAGTAGACGATGAGGATGTCGAAGGCTGCCGTCAGCCACTCGCGCACCGTCAGGCTATGCAAGAGCGACTTCAGCGCGTGCACGACGCCCTCTTGATCGCGTCGGCGACGATGACGGCGTCGCGTTGGCGGGCGACGTCGTGGACGCGGACGACGTTGGCGCCATGCAAGACGGCGGCGGTGTCGGCGGCGGCGGTCGCGAATTCGCGCTCGCCGACGTCGCGGCCGGTGAGCCGGCCGAGGAACGACTTGCGCGACGCGCCGACGACGATGGGACAGCCGAGCGCGCGCAGCTCGCCGAGACGCGCCAGCAGCGTGACGTTGTGCGCCGCGTGTTTGGCGAAGCCGAGGCCGGGATCGACGAGGAGCCGCTCGCGCGCGATGCCGGCGGCGACGGCGATGTCGATACGATGGGTGAGCTCGGCCAGCACGTCGCGCGTTACGTCGCCGTAGTCGGCGCGATCGTTCATGTCGGCGGGCGTGCCGCGCAGGTGACCGATGACGAAGGCGGCGCCCGTCTGCGCGACGACGCGCAAGATGTCGGCGTCGAGCGCGCCGCCGGCGACGTCGTTGACGATCTCGGCGCCGGCCGCGATCGCCGCCGCCGCGACGGTGGACTTGCTGGTGTCGATGGAGACGACGCCGCGCTCGGCCAGCGCGCGCACCACCGGCGCGACGCGCGCCACCTCGGCGTCAGCCGCCACCGCCGCCGCGCCCGGCCGCGTCGACTCGCCGCCGACGTCGACGATGTCGGCGCCGTCGGCGAACAGCGCAAAGCCGTGGCGAATGGCCGCGTCGGCATCGCCGGCGAAGGCGCCACCGTCGGAGAACGAATCGGGCGTCACGTTGACCACGCCCATTAGATACGTCCGTCCCCAGTCGAACGTCGCCCGCCGAAATTCAAGCGGACGCAACTCGACCATGGGATGACCTCCGAATTTAAGCGGTAAGAAAACCTTCTTTACTGTAGGTCGCGAAATAACCGGAGGGAAACAAAAAACGTGAAGGTTTACGCCTTCGCTACGCTTTTTCGGGCTCGTCCTTGAGGACCGGCGGACGGGCGAAGATGCTGGGGCGCTTTTCCTTCACTTCGACGACGGGCGCGCGCGGCGGCGTCGGCGGGCGGCGCTCGATCTTGCCGCCGCCGAGGATGAGGTCGATGTCGGCGCCGTCGATCGTCTCGAACTCGAGGAGCGCCTCGGCGATCAGCTTGAGCTGCTCGACGTTGTCACGCAGCGCCTTGTTGGCGCGGTCGTAGCCTTCCATGACGATGCGGCGAACCTCGGCGTCGATGGCCCGTGCCGTCTCTTCCGAGTAGTTCTGCGAGTGGCCCATGTCGCGCCCGAGGAACGGCTGCTCCTCTTTATGGCCGAACGTGATCGGACCCATCTTCTCGCTCATGCCCCACTCGCACACCATCTTGCGCGCGAGGTCGGTCGCCTTCTCGATGTCGTTGCCGGCGCCGGTCGTCATCTGGCCGAAGATGATCTCCTCGGCGATGCGGCCGCCCAAGCAGATGCCGATGCGGTTCTCGGCCCAATCTTTCGAGTAGCTGAGGCGATCTTCGGCCGGCAGCTGCTGCGTGACGCCGAGCGCCGGACCGCGCGGAATGATCGTCACCTTGTGCACCGGGTCCGAGCCCGGCAGGATCTTGGCGACGAGCGCGTGGCCGGCCTCGTGATAGGCCGTCGTCCGCTTCTCGCGCTCGCGAGATGACCATCGACTTGCGCTCGGGGCCCATCAGGACTTTGTCCTTGGCCTCTTCGAAGTCGCGCATGTCGACCTTGTCTTTGTCCTTGCGCGCCGCGAGCAGCGCCGCCTCGTTCACGAGCGACTCCAGGTCGGCGCCCGAGAAGCCCGGCGTGCCTTTGGCGATCGTGGCCAGGTCGACTTCCGTCGACACCGGCACGCGCCGCGCGTGCACGCGCAGAATGCCTTCGCGACCTTTGACGTCCGGCCGCGGCACGACGATGCGGCGATCGAAGCGACCGGGACGCAAGAGCGCCGGATCGAGCACGTCGGGCCGGTTGGTGGCGGCGATGAGGATGACGCCCTCGTTCGACTCGAAGCCGTCCATCTCGACGAGCAGCTGATTCAACGTCTGCTCGCGCTCGTCGTGACCGCCGCCGAGACCGGCGCCGCGATGGCGACCGACGGCGTCGATCTCGTCGATGAAGATGATGCAAGGCGCGTTCTTCTTGCCCTGCTCGAACAGGTCACGGACGCGGGAGGCGCCGACGCCGACGAACATCTCGACGAAGTCCGAGCCGGAGATGCAGAAGAACGGCACGCCCGCCTCGCCGGCGATGGCGCGCGCGATGAGCGTCTTGCCGGTGCCCGGCGGACCCATCATCAACACGCCCTTCGGGATGCGGCCGCCGAGCTTGGTGAACTTCTTCGGGTCCTTCAGGAACGAGATGATCTCTTCGACCTCGTCCTTGGCTTCCTCGACGCCGGCCACGTCGGCGAACGTCACCTTGTTCTGGTGCTCGCCGAGCAGCTTGGCCTTGGACTTGCCGAACGACATCGCCTTGCCGCCGCCCGACTGCAGCTGCCGCATGAACAAGAAGAAAATGAAGACCAGCGCCAGCATCGGCAGCCACGAGCCGAGCAGCAGCGTCCACAGCGAGTTCTCGTCCTTCTCCTCGAGCTCGTACGCGACCGACGCCTTGCCGTCTTTGCCCGCGTGATCGAGCTTGTCGATGAGGTCGGCGGTGACCGTCGCCGGGCCGACCGTGCGGAACTTGTGGCCGTCGGTGTAGACGCCCGACCAGTGCTCGCCTTTGATCGTGACCTGCTTGATGTGCTGCGGATTGTTCTGCACCTCCTGCATGAAGCTACCGAACGCGATCTTCTCGTCGGCAGCCTTCGAGGGGCCGGTGAACAATTGGTAGATGCTCACGAACATCAAGATGAGCAGCAGCCACAGCAGGATGGTCTTATGAGACTGACGCAAAGTGACCTCTCTTCTTCTCACAGGGGCAAAGGCGAGCATTCATTATTGCACAGCACCTTTGCCAGTCAATCGAAGGCCTTGCACCCACATCACGTCGCTGCCGCGCGCCAACACCGGCGTGCGGGCGCGCTCGGGCCGAGGGACCTTGGCGTCGACCAACACATCTTGCAGCTTGCGCCTACGCATGCGATCGCCGGGACGCACGTGCCGCAACGTCAGCGGCGCCGAGCCCAGCGCTTCATACAGACCGCTACTGACTTCGATAGGCATTTCCTCCAGAAGGTAAAGCCCGGCAGCGCCAACCGCCACCTCCAGTGTAACGTTGGACGCCGATTTTTCGGACTGCGCGCCGAATTGCAGCCGGTCGTAGCGGCGCTCGGCGGTGCGCGCGCCGGGCAGATCGAGCGAACGCGTGCCGCGACGGTCCGCGCACAGCCGTGCCAGCGCCGCCACGTGCACGGCGCCGAGCGGAACGGTCGCGGCGCGCCCGACGACACGGGCAAACAGCGCCTCCGGCAGCGCCGCCAGCGCCGCCGCGTCGAGGCTGCCGTCGGCGGCGCATAGGTGTTCATAGGCGTCGGCGGCGATGGTGTCTAGCGCGTCGGCCTCGGCGCGCAGGCGGTCGCAGGTCTCGGCCAGCGCGCGATCGACGTCGGGCCGCTCGCGCCGCAAGAGCGGCAGCACCTCGTGACGCATGCGGCTCCGGCGATAGTGCAGGTCCTCGTTCGTCGGATCGCGCACGACGTGCAAATTACGCGCGCGCACATAGTGCTCGACCTCGTCGCGCGCCACCGACAAGAGCGGCCGCGCCAGCACCAGATCGCCGGTCGCGTCGACGTAGCGCTCGCGCGCCATCGCGCCCAAGCCGCGCACGCCCGCGCCACGCACCAGCCTGTCGAGCAGCGTCTCCGCCTGATCCGTCGCCGTGTGCGCCACCGCGATGCCCCCCGCACCCACGCGCCTGGCCTCCGCCGTCAGCGCGTCATAACGAGCGCGGCGGGCAGCGGCCATCGAACGTTTGGGAAGATGCACACGCAAAACGGTCGCCGCAATGCCTCGCCGCAACACTGCTGACACCACGGTGGCAGCTTCATCGGCGGATGCTGCCCGCAGACCATGATCGACCGACGCCACCTGCAATTCGAGCCCGTTCGTTGCTGCCAAGGCTTCCAGCGCGTCGAGGAGCGCCGTCGAATCGGGGCCGCCCGAACAGGCGACGAGCCAGCGCCGCCCGGCCTTTTGCGCCAGCGGACGGGAGAGCGCGAGCGCGACCTCGCGCCGCAGCCCGGCGATGGGATCGTGGCGATCCCTGCGCTCCTTCGGGGCCATCTACGCGACGATACGCCGGGTCCGGCGCGCATACCACGCGGCGCACGCCGTCGCGGCCAGCGCCGCCACTGCCGCGCAGCGATAAAGCAGGCAGCCGCCGCCGGCGTCGAGCAGCGCGCCGGTGACGTTCATGCCGACGAGCGCGCCCAAGCCGAGCGCGGCGGCCAGGAGGCCTTGGGCGGCGGTCGGCGCGTGATGCCCGCGCTCGCGCACCAGCGTCACGGCGGCGACCCAAAAGAGGCCGAACGTGACGCCGTGGAGCGGCTGCAGACACAAGATCGCCGTCGCCGACGTGACATACGAGAGGAGGAGCCAGCGCACGACCGCCGTCGCGAACGCCAGCGTCAACAGCTGCGCTGCGCCGATGCGCGCGATGATGCGCGACGACAATGCCATGAGCGCGATCTCGGCGGCGACGCCGATGGCCCAGGCGACACCGACGAAGCGGCCGGCAAAGCCGAGCCGCGCCAGGTGCAGCGAGAAGCCGGAGTCGTAAGCGGCCGTGGCCAACTGACCGAAGACGATGGCGGCGAAGAAGATCCACCAGTCGGCGCTATCGAGGAGCGCGAGCCAGGCGCCGACGACCGGGCGATGGGCGACGGGCGGCGCCGGCATGACCCAGGCGCAGACGGCGCACAGCGCGGTCGCCTGGGCCGCGGCGGCGACGATCGACGTCGGCCCCACGCGCTCGAGCAGGACGCCGCCGAGCGCAACAGCGACGAGAAAACCGAGCGAGCCCCACAAGCGCAGCCGACCATAGCTGCCGCCGTGACGCCGCACGTACTCGAGCGCCACCGCGTCGCTGAGCGGAATCAAGGGCGAGCGAAACAGCGCGAAAGCGATCGTCGTCCCATAGAGCGCGAGACGGGTGTGCGCGAAGAAGAAGCCCAAGAAAGCGACGAACGTCAGGAGCGAGCAGCCGCGCAGGAGCCAGACGCGGGCACGACGCGCGTCGGCCCACAAGCCGAACAGCGGCGGCGCCAGCAGCGACATGAGCGGCGTCATGGCCAGGATGCGCGTGGCTTCCGTCGCCGTCAGCCCTTGACCGACGAGCCACAACGAGAAATAGGGCAGAAAAACGCCGAGCGCCGCGAAGAAGCCGAAATAATAGAGCGCCACCAACATCGGAAAGCGGTGCAGACTAGCATGCTTGACGAGAGACGGCTCCCTACTTAGCGTGCGGCTTCATGGCTGAATCCGACGAAAGCATCATTCCGCTCAGTCGCTGGCGCGCGGCGTTGGCGCGGGCGCGTCGCGGCCACAAGGCCGACGCCATCTTGAGCGAGCCCGACGCGGCGCAGCTCGTGCCGCGCTTGCCGGTGCAGGATCTCTTCTACGCCATCAAAGAAGTGGGCCTCGCCGACGCGCAGGAGTTGGTGGCGCTGGCGACGCCGGAGCAGCTGCAAGGCTTCGTCGATCTCGACGTCTGGGATCGCGATCAGATCGACGAAGTGCGCGTCAACGCCTGGATGGAGACGCTCGCCGACGCCGGCTTCGAGACGCTCGGCAAAGCCGTCGAAGTCATGGACTCGGAAGTGATCGCGCTGTGGATTCAGCGGCAAGCGGTCGTCTACGACTTGACGATCGAGCAGCCGCCCGACGAGCCGCAAGGCCACTACTTTCCGACGCCCGATCGCTTCTTCCTGCTCGACATCATCGTCGGTGAAGAGGACGGCAAGGCGCTCGAGCGCTGCATCGATTGGATCTATCGCTTCGACATCGAGCTCGGCCGCCGCGTCATCATGAGCGCGAAATGGGAGCTCGCCTCCGACCTCGAGGAGCACGCCTATCGCTGGCGCGCCGGTCGCATGGCCGACATGGGCTACGTCGACTTCTACGAGGCGCTCTCCATCTATAGATACCTCGATCCGACGACGGTGCATGCGGACGAGCACACGATCCAAGCCTCGCCGCCGGCGACTCCGACCGAGCTGCCCGCGGTCTTGGCCGGCGCGCTCGACGAGGCCGGCTTCTTCGGCAGGGCGCTGGCGACGCTGCCGTCCGACGCCGACGTCGAGCGGCTGCACGCGTCGCTGCTCCTGCTCGTCAACAAGGCGATGGCCGCCGACCTCGTGCCGCCCGGCGACACCGACGCGGGCAAGGTCGCGCTCGTACGCGCCGTGGCCTATCTCGGCCTCGGGCTCGAGTTCCTGTCGCGCGGTGACGTGGCGCGCGCCGGGCTGGCGCTGTCGTCGGTGGCGCTCGAGCGGCTGTTCCGGCTCGGCTTCTCGCTCACGGTGCAGCTCAAGACGCTGGCCGACACGCTCGTCACCAAAGGCGGCGTCGATCCGATCGCGCTCGAGACGCCCTGGGACGACGTGTTACGCGCGTTGCGTCAGCGTCGCCCAGAGTTTCCGCGTAGCCTCGACGACAAGCCAGTCGAAGGAAATCGCCCGTTTCAGACGCTAGCGGACGTGGCCAAGGCAGCGTCGGCCATCGAAAAGATCGCCACCATGCGACCTCGGGAATAGCTTGCGAAGGCCGTCTGTTCGGCGCTACAAAAATCGGCGCCAAAGGTAGGGAGTATTCCGTTCATGACCGACAAGGTGATGATTCACGTCGAACGACTGACGAAGGACTATGGCGGCCCGGCTCCGGCCGTCGACGCGATCTCCTTCGACGTCCACGCGGGCGAGGTGCTCGGCTTCCTCGGCCCCAACGGCGCGGGCAAGACGACGACGATGCGTATGCTGACGTCGTTCCTCGCGCCCTCGGCCGGACGAGCCAAGATCGCGGGCCACGATGTCTACGAAGAGAGCCTGGAGGTGCGACGGCGCATCGGCTACTTGCCCGAAGATACGCCGCTCTATCGCGACATGACGGTGCTCGAGTATCTCGAGTTCATCTGCGACGTGCGCGAGATTCCCAAGTCGTCGCGGCGCTCGCGGTTGAAGCGCGTCGTCGAGCAGGTCGGCTTGGGCGAGCGGCTCGGCTATCTCATCGGCGAGCTGTCGAAGGGTTATCGTCAGCGCGTCGGTCTGGCGCAGGCGATCGTCCACGAGCCCGAAGTGCTCATCCTCGACGAGCCGACCTCGGGCCTCGATCCCAATCAGATCGCCGAGATTCGCTCGGTCATCAAGGCGATCGGACGCGAGAAGACGGTCATCTTCTCGACGCACATCCTCGGCGAAGTGCAGGCCACCTGCTCGCGCGTCATCATCATCGCCGACGGCAAGCTGGTCGCCGACGGCTCGCCCGACGAGCTGTCGCGCAAGTCGGCCGGCGCCGAGTCGATCCTCATCGAGATCGGCGGCCGCCGCGGCAACGACACCGACCCGCTGAACCTCCTGCAGCGGATCGACGGCGTCGACGAGGTCAAAGCGATCACGACGAGCGGCTGGAGCCTGTCGGACCGCCCGCGCGCCACGCAGTTCCGCGTCATCGCCAAGGGCGGCACCGACCCGCGCGGCGACATCGCGCGCGTCATCGCCACCGCCGACGGCATGGACCTCTTGCAGATGACGCCCGAGAAAGCCAGCCTCGAGGATGTCTTCCGCAAGCTGACGACGACGCAGGGAGCCTAACGATGCGCAATACCCTGACCATCGCCAAACGAGAGTTCGGCGCCTACTTCAACTCGCCCATTCCGTACGTGTTGGTGGCGGGTTTCGTGGGGCTGAGCGGCATCTTGTATTTCCGCGATCTGTTCGTGAGCCGGCAGGCCGACATGCGGCAGTTCTTCTCGCTCTTGCCGCTGCTGTTCGCGATCCTCGTGCCGATGCTGACGATGCGGCTCATCGCCGAAGAGCGTCGTGAAGGCACGCTCGAGCTGCTGCTGACGATGCCGGTGAGCGACACGCAGCTCGTCATCGGCAAGTTCCTGTCGGCGCTCGGCGTCACGGCCGTGATGCTCGGGCTCACCCTCGCCTTCCCGATCACCGTCGCCGGCCTCGGGCCGCTCGACAAAGGCTCGACGACGGCCGGCTACATCGGCGGCCTGCTCATGGGTGGCGCCTTCTGCAGCATCGGCGTCATGGCCTCGGCGTTGACGCGCAATCAGATGCTCGCCGCCATCGTCGCCTTCCTCATCAACCTGAGCCTGCTCGCCTGCGACATGCTGGCGCGCATCTCCGGTCCGACGTTGGGGCCGATCTTGTCGACGATCGGAATCGGTACGCACTTCAACAACATCGCGCGCGGCGTCATCGATACGCGCGACGTCCTCTACTACCTGTCGATCATTTCGGGCTGCCTCCTCGTGTCGCAGACGGCGCTCGATAGCCGGAGGTGGCGCTGATGGCTACGGAACGCTCGAAGACCAAGACTGGCGCCAATGCCGTGCTGTTCGCGGCGTTGGTCATCGCCGGCATCATCCTCTTCAACATCGCCCTCTATAAGAAGGGCTTCAAGCGCGTCGACTTCACGGCCGATCACGTCTACACGCTGTCGCAGCCGTCGAAGGATCTGGTGGCCAAGCTGCCCGATCAGCTGACGGTCAAGGCGTTCATCTCGAACGACTTGCAGCCGCCGTTCTCGCAGACGGCGCAGTACGTGCGCGACATGCTCGACGAGTACGCGCACGCCAACAAAGACGGCAAGTTCAAGTGGGAAGCGATCGATCCGGGCGAGGACTCGAAGCTCGAAGAAGAGGCGACCAAGCTCAAAGTGCCGAAGAATCGGCGCGGTCGCGTCAGCAACAACAAGGTCGAGATCGGCACGAGCTACCTCGGCATCGCCTTCCAATATCAGGGCAACATCGAGTCGATCCCCGAGATCAACGCGACCGAGGGGCTCGAGTATTCGATCGACAAGATCATCCGCCTGCTGACGCAGAAGAAGACGAAGATCGCGGTGGCGGCGTCGGAGGGTGAGCTGTCGACGCAAGGTCAGCAAGGTCAGCCGGGCGGCCTGTCCTACTTGAAGCAGAGCGCCGACTTCTTCGATCTCGTGCCGGTCAAGCTGAACGAAGGCGCCAAGCCGATCCCCGACGACGCGGTGGCGCTCATCATCGCCGGGCCGAAGCAGCCGTTCACCGATCGCTCGAAGTTCGTCATCGACCAGTTTCTGATGAAGGGCAAGTCGGTGGCCTTCTTCGTCGACGGCATGATCCTCGAGCAGCCGCAGCAGCAGATGAAGATTCCGGGCCAGGCGGAGACGCCGCGCATCGGCCGCAAGAACGACACCGGCCTCGATGACCTGCTCGGCAGCTACGGCTTCGCCATTCACGACGACTACGTCATGGAGCCGATCAAGAACGTCGTCGGCCCGATTCCCGTCGCTGGGCAGATGCAGGGCGCGAACTATCCGGCGTTCCTCGCGACCGACACGATCGCCAAGTCGAGCCAGATCTTGGAGGGCTTGCCGCTCCTGATTCTGCCGTGGTCGTCGTCGGTGGAGCTGCTCAAGGACAAGCAGGCCGGGCTCGTCATCACCGAGCTGGCGACGTCGTCGGACAAGTCGTGGCGGCAAAAGGGCTTCTTCTTGTTCAACCCCGAGCTGCCGTTGAAGCCGAGCGACGAGCGCGGTCCGTTCCCGCTGGCGTACGCGGCCGAGGGCAAGTTCAAGTCGTTCTACGCCGGCAAGCCGCATCCCGACGACAAGGGCGTGATGGTGCCGCCGGGCGACAAGAACGTGTCGCTGCCGCCGGGCACCGAAGTGGCGATCGATCAGGCAGAGCAGCCGGGTCGGCTGCTCGTCGTCGGCAGCTCGACGTGGGTGAGCGATCAGAACATCGGGCTCATTCGCTACGTGCAGTCGTATCAGGTCGATCTCATGCTCGGCCTGAACTCGCTCGATTGGCTGGCGCAAGATCGCGCGCTGTCGACGGTGCGCAACAAGTCGATGACGCAGCGGCCGATCGCGCTCTCGTCGGACACGACGCCGGGCGTGCTGGAGGCGATCAACGTCGGGCTGGTTCCGCTGATGTTCCTGCTGTTCGGTGTCGGCCGTTGGCGGTTGCGTAAAGCGCGTCGCGCCCAGGCCAAGCTCTAGTCGCAACTCCCGATCCAGATACGAGGCACGAGACGATGGAAAAACGAACGTTGTACGCGCTCCTCGCGGTGCTGGCCGTGGGCGCGCTGGTGTTGGTCGTGCAGCGCTCGCCGGAAAAGGGGCAGCGCAAAGGGCCGCCGCCGCGGCCGGTGCCCGAGCTCAAGGTCGATCAGAATCGCCAAGCTCGAGCTGACCAACGAGAAGCAGGAGCACACGACGCTGGAGAAAGCTTCGGCGACGGAGTGGCGCGTCAAGCAGCCGGGCGATTGGAAGGCCGATCAGTCGGGCATCAAGCAGCTGCTCGACGCCATCGGCAAGCTCGGCTTCGCCGACACGGTGACCGAGAGCGTCGAGAAGCACGCCGAGCTCGGCGTGGCCGACGGCAAAGGCGCGCATCTCGTCGTCAAAGACGCGGGCGGCAAGGCGCTGGCCGACTTGCTCATCGGCAAGAGCGTCGGCGGCTTCACGATGGTGCGCGTCGCCGGCAAGAACGAGGTGTGGCAGGCGACGGGGATCTTCCCGTACACCATCGCGCGCGAGCCGAAGGCTTGGCGCGACCACACGATCTTCGACTTCGCGGCGGCGGACGTGGACAAGCTGACGGTGGAATCGCCCGGGCAGAAGCTGGTGCTCGAGAAGCTGCCGGCGGACAAGGACAAGCCGAACGACGCGCAGTGGAAGATCGTCGAGTCCCAAGGCGCGGCGCCGAAAGCGGGCGACGTGCTCGACATGCACCAGGCGACGGCGACGGCGCAGGGCTTGGCGAGCTTGCACGCGGCCGATTTCGCCGACGACAAGAAGAAGGACGACGTCATCGGCAAAGGCGAGGCGATGACGTTGACGGCGATGGCCAAAGGTCAGGCGCACACGCTCTATGTCGGCGAGCCCAAAGGCGACGATTTGTATCTCGCGACCGCCGATCAGCCGACGGTGTTCACGATCAAGAAGTACTCGCTCGATCGCATCGCGCGCCGGCCGGTCGACTTCCGCGACAAGACGTTGGCGAAGGTCAAAGTGGCGGATCTCGCGTCGCTGGAGATCACCAACGGCACCGAGACGACGACGCTGACGCAGAAGGACGGCAAGTGGACGGCGGCCAAAGGCACCGTCGACGACGCCAAGGTCAAGCCGGTCGTCTCGGCGTTCGAGAACTTCCAGGCCGACGGCTTCTCCGACGAGCGCGACGCGGCCAAGACCGGCCTCGGCAAGCCGACCGGCCAGGTCGTCGTGCGCGGCAAGGACAAGCAGACGATCACGATCAAAGTCGGCGCCGCGACGAAGGACGGCGACTATTACGTCACCAAAGTCGGCTCGCCCGATGTCTTCCGCGTCAAGAAGTACGCCGTCGACCGCTGGCTCAAGAAGCCGGCCGACCTCACCAAGAAGTAGCTATTTTTCGGGAGACGACTCGGCGCGCTGCACGATGAGGCCGCGCGTCGGGTCGTAGCTCGCCACCGCCACCGTCACTTTATCGCCGAGCACGATGCGCGTCGCGCGCAGGCTCTTGACGCGCTCGGCGATGATCCAGTGTCCGTCTTTGACCTCGACGCGATAGTGGCCGTTGGCCAGCACTTCCTTGATCAGCCCCGGCATCTCCACCAGATCGGCGCGCGTCACTGTTCAGGCTTTGGGCGCGCCGCTCTGGGCGTCGTCTTCGTCGAGCGCGCGCAGCGCCAGCTCGGCGGCGCGCTGCTCCGCTTCCTTCTTGTTCTTGCCCACGCCGCGCGCCAGCTGGCGGTCGCCGACCCAGGCCGCGATGTCGAAGGTCTTGTCGTGGTCGGGCCCCTCTTCGTGCACGAGCTGGTAGCGCACGGGCTGACGGCGCCGCGCGGCCCGCTCTTGCAGCCGCGTCTTGAAGTCGTGCATGCCGGCGGCGCCCGCCGACGCGACGCGCCCGCCGAACAGCTTGCGCACGACGCCGAAAGACGCCTCGAAACCGCCGTCGAGATAGACGGCCGCGACGAGCGCTTCGCAAGCGTCAGCGAGCACCGACGGCTTGCGCCGGCCGCCCGACTGCTCCTCGCCGCGACCCAAGAAGAGCCACTCGCCGAGACCGAGCTCGAGCGCGACGTCGGCCAAGCCCAGCTCGTTGACGATGGACGCGCGCGTCTTGGACAGCTCGCCCTCGTTGCGCTCGGGCGCGGCGTCCATGAGCAGGTGGCCGACGACCAAGTCCAAGACCGCGTCGCCCAAGAACTCGAGGCGTTCGTTGTCGGGCCGTCCCCAAGTCGGGTTCTCGTTGACGTAGGACTTGTGCGTGAGCGCCGATTCGAGGCGAGAGCGATCGCGGAAGGCGTAGTCGATGATCGCCTCCAAACGCGCGTACGGGCTGCCGCTCTCGTCGTCCTCGTCCATGTGGGTCCACGATATCACAGCGACTCTGTGTTATCGTGAGGCACCCTTTTTGTCAGGAGCGTCGGCATGAACTTGACGTGCGTGAAGTGCACTTCGGTCCTCGACAAGGCGCGGGTCGGCGACGTCGAGGTCGATCTGTGCCCGAGCTGCGGCGGCTTGTGGCTCGACCACGGCGAGATCGAGCGGCTCGGACACGGCAAGCCCGAAGACCTCGGCCGCCTGCGCACCGCGCTCACGGGAACGGCGACGCCCGAGGCGATGTCGGAAGCGAGCACGTCGTGTCCGGCGTGTGCGGGTCAGCTGCTCGAGGTCGAGCTCGGACCGGTGCACATCGAGCACTGCAACAAGTGCTATGGCATCTTCCTCGACCGGGGCGAGCTCGACGAAGCGGTGCACGCCGTGTCGGGATCGACGGTGCGCCAGGTGATGACGCTCGCCGGCTCGTTCGCCCGCGAGCTCGCCGGCAGCGCCCGCTCGTAAGCAGCCGCGAAGACGCCTTCATTCCTCGCTAAACCAACGCAGCGCTGACGTTATCGACGAATCGCGTGCGCCCAATTCGCCGATTGTAAAGAGCCGCCGCAAATGTGAATTCGGGGAAACCAATCGGACATCTTCGACGTCAAATCGGTGTGGGCGCGAGTCCTCCCGAAGTGTTCTTTTGGTATCGCGCGCAACATCAATCCCTAGCCCAAAGACTTTAGTGTGATGTCTATGACGCTCCGTGCAGTGGCTTGTGCCTGGTGCGCCGCCGAGATGAAGGTCCCCGACCCAGTCGCCGGCGCAGATGGCTACTTCGTGCTCCCCCGCCGCTGCCGCGCCTGCGCCGGCAACAACGTCATCGAGCTCGACGGCGCCCGCTCGGTCGTCAGCCAGCAGCGACGCGGTCGCCGGCGCTCGACCGGCACGCAGCGCATGCAAGCCATCAAGCCGCTCGCCAGCTAGACCCTAATTTCCCGATCGAAATGTGAGCGGTTCAGGCGATGAAGCCGCCGCCGAGCACGGTCTCGCCGTCGTAGAAGACGGCGGCCTGGCCAGGCGCGGGCGCGCGTTCGGGCGCGTCAAAGTGGACGATCGCGCGCGCGTCGACGATCGTCACGGTCGCCGGCGCGGGCGGATGGCGATAGCGAACCTGGACGCCGACGCGCAGCGGCGTGGTCGGCAGCGGTCCCGCCCACGCGAGCTCGGCGACGTCGATCTGCTGACGCTCGAGCGCCGTCTGCGGTCCGACGGTGACGCGACGAAGCAGCGCGTCGACGGACACGACGTAACGCGGCGTCGGCGCCGAGACGCCGAGCCCCTTGCGCTGGCCGACGGTGAACTGGTGCACGCCGTCGTGGGTGCCGAGCACGTGGCCGTCGCCGTCGACGATCTCGCCGGGCGCCGTCGGCGCGCGCTTGGCCACGAACGCCGCGTAATCGCCGTCGGGCACGAAGCAGATCTCCTGCGACTCCGGCTTCTCGCAGTTGGGCAGGCCGAGTCGACGGGCTTCGGCGCGCACGTCCTCTTTGGTCAGGTCGCCGAGCGGGAAGCGCACGACGTCGAGCGCGATCTGCGGCATGTTGAAGAGGAAGTAGGACTGATCCTTGCCGCGATCGCGGGCGCGGCCGAGCCGTAAGACGCCGTCGTCGCCGCGGACGATGCGCGCGTAGTGGCCCGTCGCCAGCACGTCGCAGCCGAGGGCGCGCGCGCGCTTCAAGAGCGGCGTGAACTTGATGTGCTGGTTGCAGCGGACGCAGGGATTGGGCGTGCGGCCGGCGGCGTACTCGGCCACGAAGTCGTCGACGACGCGCGCGGTGAACTCGGCCTCGTAGTCGCACACGTAGAACGGGATGCCCAAGTGGGCGGCGACGCGGCGTGCGTCCTCGATGTCGCGCGGGCCGCAGCAGCGTCCGCCCGACGACGACGCGGTGCCGCTGGCGTCGTACAGGCGCATCGTGAGGGCCACCACGTCGTGGCCGGCCTCGACCAAACGCGCGGCGGCGGTGGCGCTATCGACGCCGCCAGAGAGCGCGACGGCGATCCTCGGGCTATCCATCGCGGCGGAAGATGTATTACTTTCATCGTGTGCGCAAGGGCGATCGGTTACGCCTGCACCTGGCCGGGCTCGACGAAGAAGCGGCCGGCTTAGGGCTGCAGGACGACGTGCGCGTACACGTCGCCGGCGCGCTGCCGGGCGAAGAGGTCGAGGCGGTCGTGGCGCACGTGTCACCGCATCGGCCGGACGCGTGGGCGGAGCTGACGGCGATCGTCAAGCCCTCGTCGCTGCGCGTGGCGCCGGTGTGCCCGGCGTACGGCGAGTGCGGCGGCTGTACGCTCGAGCACCTCGCCTACGCCGAGCAGCTGCGCTGGAAGTCGGCGCACGTGCAAGCGGAGCTCGACCGCGTGCCGGCGCTCGGGGGGCTCAAAGCGGCGCCTTGTGTCGCCTCGCCGCGCCCGCTCGGCTATCGCAACAAGTCGAAGCTGGTCTTCGCCGTCGACGAGGCCGGGCAGCCGCTGCTCGGCGCCTACGCGCCGCGGTCGCATCGCGTGGTCGACTTGAGCGGCTGCCGCGTGGCCGAAGCGCCGCTCGACGACGTGGCCGTGGCGCTCAAGTCGCTGCTCGGGCAGCACCACATCGCGCCCTATGACGAGCGGTCGCAACAAGGCCTCCTGCGTTATGCGATCTTGCGCGTCAATCACATCGGCCAAGTGCTGGTGACGCTGGTGACGGCGATGGAGCAGTTTCCCGACGGTGAGACGATCGCGCGGGCGCTCATCCAAGCGCGGCCGGAGGTGCTCGGCGTCGTGCAGAACATCAACGTCAGCCGCGGCAATACGCTGTATGGGCCGGAAGAGCGCTTGCTGGCGGGCGTCTCGGAGCTCGAAGAGCGCGTCGGGCCGGTGCATTTGACCTTGTCGTCGACGGCGTTCTTCCAGGTCAATCGCGACATCGCGGCGCGGATTTACGACGACTTGGCGCAGGCAGCGGCCTTGACCGGACAAGAGCGCGTCGTCGATGCCTATGCGGGCGTCGGCGGCATCGCGTTGACGCTGGCGCGCGGCGCGGGCGAGGTCATCGGCATCGAGGAGCACGCGCACGCCGTGTCCGATGCGCAGGCGGCGGCGCAGCTGAACCACGCGACGCGGGCGCGGTTTGCCGTCGGTGACGTGGCGCAAGTGTTGACCGGGCTGGACGCGGCGGATGTCGTCGTCTTGAACCCGCCGCGACGCGGCTGCGCGACGAGCGTGCTGCAAGCGGTGGCGCGTCTGAAGCCGCGGCTCGTCGCCTACGTCAGCTGCGCGCCGGAGACGCTGGCGCGCGATCTCGGCATTCTGGCGAGCCTCGGGCTGACGACGCGATCGGTGCAGCCGTACGACATGTTGCCGCAGACGCCGCACGTCGAGTCGCTGGCGCTCCTGACGCCGGGCTGACGCCAACGCCTACGGCGGCGCCGGTCAAGCTTGCCGAATGCGCGCCAGCAGCGACGGCAATCGGGCCAACACGGCGTCGACTTCGGCGGGCGTGTTGCCGCGGCCGAACGAGAAGCGCACGGCCTCCTTCGGATTGTGCCCGATGGCGACGATGACCGGCGACGGCGCGCGCGTGCCGGAGCTGCAGGCGGCGCCGGTCGAGACCGCGAAGCCGTCGATGTCGAGCGCCTCCATGAGCAGCTCGCCGTCGACGCCGGCAAACGCGACGTTGCTGGTGTTGGCCACGCGCGCGCCGCCGCCGCCGTGAACGCGGGCGCCGAGCGCGACGGCGCCGGCTTCGAAGCGGTCGCGCAGCGCGCCGGACAAGGGCGTGACGCTGGCCGCGGCCGCGCCGAAGCCGACGATGCCGAGCGCGTTCTCGGTGCCCGGCCGCCGCTCGCGCTCTTGATGCCCGCCGCGCAACAGCGACGGCAGCTGCAGCTCGCGCGCGACATAGAGGGCGCCCGCGCCTTTGGGCCCGCCGATCTTGTGCGCCGACAGCGTCAACGCGTCGACACCGAGCGCGCGCACGTCGACGGCGATCTTGCCGGCCGCTTGCACGGCGTCCGAATGCAGATGCGCGCCGCGGGAGCGCGCCAGCGTCGCGAGCTCGGCGATCGCCTGGATGGTCCCGATCTCGTGGTTGGCGAGCTGGACCGTCACCAGCGCCGTCGTGTCATCGAGCCGCGCCGTCAAGCGGTCGCGATCGACGCGCCCTTGTCCATCGACGGGCAGCCGCTCGACGACGAAGCCGCGCGCCGCCAACGCCGCGCACGGCGCGTCGACGCAGGGATGCTCGATCGCCGACAGCAGCACGCGCACGCGCCGCGAATCGTTGGCCCGCGCGTGCTCGGCCAGCGCCGTCACCGCCCAATTGTTGGCTTCCGTGCCGCCCGAGGTGAACACCAGATCTTCGCGCCGCGCGCCCACCAACGCGGCCACTTGATCGCGGGCGCGCTCGACGGCATCCCGCGCGCGCCGACCTTCGGCATGAAGCGACGACGGGTTGCCGTGCACGTCGAGGAACGCCAACATCGCCGCGCGCGCGTCGGGCGACAGCGGCGTCGTGGCGTTGTGATCGAAGTAGACCCGCGTCACAGCCGTGCACCTTGACATGGCGCGCGGCGACGTCAAACATGAAAGCACGATGGCCGAGACGCCCGGTGCGCTGCTCCTGCGAGCAGGAGTCCTGCGGGCGAAGGATCTGGCCGCTGCGACCGTGCTGCACGAGCGTGACGGCGGCTCCTTCGGTGAGTGTCTCGTTCGCCTCGGCTTGATGGACGAGGAGCGGCTCGCCGACTTCTATCAGTCGCGCCTCATGATTTCGCGGCTGCCCGATCATCGGCTGGTGACACTGTCGAAGGCGGCGCTGGCGCTGGTGTCGGCGGACATGGCGGCGGAGTTTCGCGTCGTGCCCGTCGATCTCGACGGCGAAGGCGGGCTCGTCTTGGCGATGGCCGATCCGACGGACAATCACGCCGTCGACGAAGTGGCCTTCTTTGCCGATCACTTCGTCGTGCGCGTCGTGGCGACCGAGAGCGGCATTCGCGACGCCATCGAGCGGCATTATGGCGTGCGCTTCACGTCGCCGCGCGCGGCCGATGCGGTCGCGGCGCCGGCCGTCAAGACGCCGGCGCCGACGGTGGTCGCGCGGCCGCCGGTCAAGCCGGGACCGACGACGGAGGCGCCGTTGACGCGGCCGCCGAATCCGTCGCCGCCGCCGCCGAGCTATCGTCGCGTGCCGCCGCTGCCGGCGAATGACCACGATCCGCCGCCGCATCAGAACGTGCACATCGCGCCGCAGCCGGAGCACGACGAAGCCGAAGTCGTGCTGCTGACGAAGGTGAAGTACTCGGACCAGACGCCGCTGCCGATGCCGGTGCCGCCGCCCGACGACTACGCGCCGGCGTATCTCGCCGAACGGCTGCCGCCGGCCGAAGATCCGGCGCACGACGAGCCGATCTTGCTGACGGAGCCGAAGATCGCGGCGCCCAATCGACCGCGACGCGACACGCTGCAGGGCCTACAGCAGATGACGGTGCCGGATCCGCCGCTGGCGCTCCTGCGCGCGGCGCAGCACCGCGACGAGATCGCGCACGCCGTCCTCGACTACATGGCGCTCTTGTTGCGGCGCGCGACGTTCTTCGTCATGAAGAAGAAGATCCTGGCCGGCTATGACGCGCGCGGCGGCGAGCTGGAATCTGGCGCAAGTGCGCAAGCTCGTCATCAGCGTCGAGGCGCCGAGCCTGTTTCGCGACGTGATCGCGTCGCGGCTGCCCTATCGCGGGCCGCTGCCGGAGACGCCGGCCAATCGCGCGTTCGCCTACGCCATCGGCGGCATCGACAGCGACGTGCTGCTCATGCCGATCGCCGTGCGCGATCGCGTCATCGCCGTGCTCTTCGCCGACGGCGCCGCGCAGCCGCTGCCGGACGCGGCGCTGCACGCGACGGTGCGCGAGGCCGGGCTGGCGTACGAGCGGCTGCTGCTCGAAGCGAAGCGGTCTACCTAAGCTCGATCTCCGCCCCGTCAGACCAGATAGAACGTGTCGCTCTTGCGCGCCTCGCCCGTCAGGATGGCGTGGTTCGCCATCTCCCGCCGCTCGGCCTCGGTGCGCAGCTGATCCCACAGCACCGGATGCTGCGACGCCATCTCGTAGAAATCTCGCGGCGGCAGCTGCACCGCCTCCGTCATGCGCGTCGCCCGCACCGTCGCCGACGCCACGCCGCCGCGCAGGAGCGACATCTCGCCGAAGTAGCTGCCTTCGCCGAGCATGCCGAGCTTGACGACCGCCGGCTCCTTGTCGCCCGGCTTCGGCTTGGCCGCGCGCACGACCTCCACTTCACCGACGAGAATCAGATACAGCCCACCGCCCGGCGCGCCCTCTTCGATGATCTGCGCGCCGCGACCGAAGCGCCGCGGACGAAACCGCTCGGCGATGCCGGCGCGCTCCTCGTTCGTCAGCCGCTGAAAGAACGGCGCCGTCGCCATCAGCGTCGCCAACAGCCGCTCGCGATAGAACGTCCGCAGCGTGCGCGCCACGCCCGGGATGCTCCGCCACCAGCTCGTCGATGAGATCGCGACGAATCTCGAGCAGCTCCGTGGGCTCGATCGTCTGCACCGACGCGTGGCGCCGCTGATCCGACAGCACCGCGAACTCGCCGAAGAACGCGCCCGGTCCGAGCTGCGCCACTTCGACGCCCGCCTTGGTCACCCGCACTTTGCCGGACGCGATGAGATAGCAGGCGTCGCCGGCCTCACCTTCGCGCAACACCGTCTCCTCGGCGCGGAGCTGCAGGACCGAGAGGCGCGCCAAGAGATCGACGAAGGCCGCGCGCGGCAGCTCCGACAAGAGCGGGAACGGCGGCGGCTCGACGGTCAATTCCGGCCGCGGAAACGGGCCCGACAATACGTCTTCGAGCAGCGCCGCGCCCGAGTCCTCGTCGCCGAACGTCAGCTCGGCGGGCGGCGCCGGCAAGCGGCCCGACTCGATCGGCCGCGACGGCAGCCGCAATGACAGTGCGGCCTCGGCGGCGACAATCTCCTCCACGGCCACCGTCGACATGCGCTCGGTGTCGCGCCGCAGCGCCGCGTCGTGCTCGGCCAGCGTCTCCGGCGCCGGGTCCGACAGCTCGAGCAGCATGTTGCCGCGCGCCAGCCGCTTGGTCTCCTCGGGAAAATCGAGCGCCTGGCGCGCCGTCAACGCCTCCGCCGCTTTTAGCGCGCGCCACTCGGGCGAGCTCTGCCGGCGCTTGCGCTCGATCGATCCAGCGCGCGTCGCCTCGGGATCGCCGCCCGTCAAGGTCTGCTCGCGATCGGCGCCCGTGCGCGTCGGCTCGATTTCGGCGGGCTCGACGTCGGCCTCGCCAATGCGCGTCACCGGCTCGGGCGCGTCATCCTCGTCGTACACCGAGCGCACGCGCCAGCCGAGCGGATGATCGCCGACCGGCGTCTGATCCCCTTCGGCGATGGGCGCATCGGCGATGACGTCGGCCTCGAAGTCGAGCTCGACGTGCGCCTCGGCCGGCGTCGCCTCGTCGTCGAACAGCGTCGGCAGCGGAGCCGGTGGGCCCAAGCCCGACTGCGTCTTGCGCACCGACGCGTTCCAGCCGACCACCGGCGCCACTTCCGGGACGGCCGGGCGGCTCGGCTCGCGCGGCAGCGGAATCGGCGGCCGCCGATCGCCCTCCAACCGCCGCGCCGCCAACGTCGCCAACATCTCCAGCGTGTCGCGATGCGCCGGATCGATGTCGAGGATCCCCTTGCAAACCGCCATCGCCTGCACGAGCCGGCCGTCTTCGGCGTACGCCTCGGCCACGCCGCGATAGAGCTCGATGGCGTCGCCGGCGCGGCCCGCTTCACGCAGCGCCGCCGCCAGCTCCAACCGCTTCGGAATCGAGCCCGGCTCGGCTTTGAGAGCCGCGGCCAGCTCCTTCAGGCGACGCTTGATGTCGCGCGGCCGCTCCACGTGTTGGCTACTTCGCCACCAGGTTCACGGGCTGCTCGAACGCCACCGGGTCGCCTTGGAACGCCGGGAACTTCCACTTCTCCATCGTTCCCGCCATGCACTTCTCCATCTCCGCGTCGGTGTGCGGCGTGAAGCTGACGCCGCGCGCCACGCCCACGTTCTCGACCGAGAAGTGTGCCGTCACCGTCGAGACATACTGCAAATCGGGCTTCCGCTTGAGCGCCTTTTCGTAGCACGCGCGCAGCCCGCCCGAGTTCTGCCGCACGACCTTGACGACGGCCTCGGGCGCGACGTTGCCCTCCATGTGCTTCTGGCCCGCGTTCGACGCCTTCAAGTCGAGCGGCTCCAGCTGTGTCGTGTGCGCCTCTTGCAACTTGGTCAGCTGCGCTTTGGCTTCGGCGAGCTGATCCTTCAAGTTGCTCAAGTCGTTACGGCACTGCACGAGCTCGGTGGCCAGCTTGGCTTTCGACTGATCGTTATCGGCGCCGCCCGAACAAGCCGACAGACCGAGACCCAGACCCAGGACCAGGAACGATATCCGCATGATGGTCCCTGATTTTACCACAGTCACTTACGTTGCGTGAGCTCGACGAGCGGTCGCCCTTTGGCGACGTGCTCTTCGAGGATGCGGCGCGCTTCGGCCGGCTCGACGCGGTGATAGAGCGACGCGCGCCCGCCCGACGTCGGCATGAGCTTGAGCATCATGGCGTTGTCGGTCGGTAGATTTTCGCGCACCAGGACGTTGACGCCGCGCTGACACTTGCCGAAACAGCTGTAGAGATCGAGCGTCACCGAGTTGCCGTCGAGCGGGCAGGTGGCGAGCTCGCGTTTGAAGGCGGCGTGCACGTCGGCCGAGTGGCGCTTGTCGCCGCACTCGGGTCCGCGGCAGACCAGGATCGTGTACTTTTTCGGCACGGCGGCGCCGACAATGTTAGCACCTATTGCGGCTTTTCGGTCGCGCCGCGTGGCTCCTCGCGGTCCTTGTCTTTCTCTTTATTTGGCGGGCCCGGATCGGCATTCGCGCCCGGATCGGCCGCCGGCGCGCGTTCATGCTCGGCGCGGTCGATCTCGCCCTCTTTGTGCTCGCGCGACGCTTGCAGCGCCGTTCGCAGCTGGCGCGCCAGCGGCGCCAGCGTGCGCGGATCGTCGGCGACATAGACGGCCGCGCGCCGCGCCTCCACGCCGCCGGCTTTGACGAGCGCCTCGGCCGCGATCGCCAGCGGCGCCGGATCGAGCGCGAAGTCGGCGTCCGCGTGATACTCGAGCAGGAACTCGGTCAGCGCCTGCGTCGCCTGCGGGCCGCCGAGCGACGCCAGCGACGCCGTGATGTCGCGCAGCGCCGCTTCCGGCGTCTCGTGGTCGGCGAGCTGCGCGGCCAAGAGCGGCACGGCGTCCTTGGCGTCGAGCGCGGCCAGCGCGCGCGCCAGCACGTCGAGGCCGCGCGGCTGCTTGTCGTCGAGGAAGTCGTAATGCTCGGCGAGCGCGCTCAACAGCTCGGGCGCGGCCAAGCGATCGCGACGCGTCACCAGCTCTTCGCCGGCCTGCTTCTGCGCCGCCGGCGGCGGCCCGCTCGGTCCCGGCTGCGCGCGCACGATCTTCAGCAGCGCCATCGACACCGGCAGGCCGCTGACGTCGCCGAGCGCGTCGACGGCGAAGACCTTGACGGCGCCGAAGCGCGCGTCGTGATCCCAGACGATCTGCTCGAGCGTGCGCGCGACCTCGGTCGGCGTCGGCTGCGTGGCCGACGCGCCGGCGACGAAGCCGTCGGCGTCGAAGCTGGCGCCGGCGATGCGCAAGCCCGTGCGCTGCACGATGCGCGCGGCGCCCGACTGCACGTCGACGACGCCGAGATCGCCGTCGGCGCTGGCGAAGACGATGGCGCTGCCCGCGTCCTCGCTGGCGACGACGTCGGTGCGCGGATGCGCGTAGACCCAGCGCAGCTTGCCGAGGCGCGCGTCGAAGGCGAAGAAGAAGCGATAGCTGTGCAACACGGCCAAGTCGTCGCGGAAGCCGGCGCCGACGTCGCGGCCGCGCCACAAGAGGCGGTTGCGATCGAACGCGCCCAGCGCCGCCTGCGCCGGCTGGTAGCCGTCCCACGAATAGGCCGTGCGCACTTGCTCGCCGGTCAGCTTGGCTTCGGCGTACGACGAGCCGGCGCGGCTGCCGGCGGCGCTCTTGTCGTCGAGCCGATAGACGCCGCGACCACCGCCGTAAAAGAGCCCTTCGGGCATGGCTCTAACGAAGGCGATCGCCTCGTCGGTGGCACGCACGCGCGCCAGCTCCTTGCCGGTCAATCCGTCGATGAGCGCCAGGTTCTGATGCGCGAACGGCACGGCCACGAGCCCGCCGCGCGCGGCCGGCGCGCCGACGGCATCGGCGGTCGCGATGCGCCACAGCGGCTTGCCGGCGCCGTCGATCGACACGACCGCCGCCCGCTTGTCGCTCGTTTGCACGGCGTAAACTAAGCCGATCGCCATCGAGCGTGAGGCCGACAAAGGTCTCACCTTCAGCGAGCGTCACGCGCGTCCGCTCGGCGCCGCTCGCCTCTTGCCGCACGACGATGTCGCGATCGCCCTGCCGATACGCCAAAAGGCCGTCGCCGACGACGACGCGCGAGCGCACGTCCGACGACTGCTCCCAGGCGATGTGCCCTTCGGCCAAGTCATAGCCGACCAGCTTGCCGTCGGTGACGAGGAACGCCATCGGGTGGCCGCTGCGCTGCGCCGGCGCCGACGCATGCGCCAACGCGCGCGCCAAGTCGCCGACGTCGTTGTCGCGCGTGTGCTGCGAGAACGCCGGCTCGGCACAGCCCGCGGCCAGGCCCGCGAACGCCACGCCGAACGCCACATTGATAGGCAGTCGCGTCACTGGCGGCTCCGCTCGTCGACGACCTTCTGCGCTTCCAGCCGCGACGGCCGATTCCTGTCCTTCTCGGTCGCCGCCACGTACTCCAAGAGCGCCGTCGTCGAATCGGCGCCCGGCACCTTGGCCAGCGTCCGCACCACTTCGACGCGAATGGGCTCGGGCCCGAAGTCGTTGCGCTTCAACATCTCGCCCAAGGCCGAGCACAAAATCGGATCGGGCACGCTGCCGAGCATCTCCGACAGCCGATGCGCCAGCTGCGGCGTCCCGATGGCGGCGAGCGCGCCGGCCGCCGAAGGATCGCGATGCTCGAGCAGCTTCACCAGGCGCTCCTCGGCGCCGCTCTCACGCCGCGCGCCGATACACTGCGCGGCCTCGGCGCGCACGTCGACGTCGGAGTCGCCGAGCGCGGCCTCGAGCGCCGGCAGCGCGCGCTTGTCGCCCGGCGGCAGCGCGCTCAGCGCCGCCAGCGCCGCCTTGCGCACCTCGGGCGTCCGATGGTGCGCGTAGCGCTCGAGCATCGTCACCGCGCGCGAATCCGTACGACCGGCCAGCGCTTGCAAGAATCGCCGCGTCGACCTTGGGCGCCGCGCCGTGGCCGAGCGCGTCGACGAGCGCGTTCACCGCCGCCGTGTCCGTCGGCGCCGCTTGGCTGAGCGCGCGCGCCGCGTCGATGGCGCGCGGCTCGTCATTGGACTCGAGATCCTGCAGCCGCTCCGGCGTCGCCGGCGACGGCACCGGCGGCGGCGGCGGCGCGACCAGCTTGGGCTTCGTCTTCTCCGCGCGTGCCATCCCCGACGTCAGCGGCATCGTCGCCGCCAACGCTCCCCACAGCGCCCAGATTCGCATATCGCCTCTTATTTGCTGTCGCCGTCGGCGGGCTTGTCGCCACCGCCGGCGGCCTTGGTCTCGTCGTCGCTGAAGTTGACCTTGCCCGAGTACTTCGGCCCTTCCTCGCGCAAAATGAACGTGCCCGAGGCGATGACGCGACGGCGATCCTCGATCGTCATCAGATACTTCTTGTTGCCCTCGATATCCTCTTTGTCGAAGACGACCGAGTTGAAGAGCACCCGATCGCCGCGCGTCATGAACTGCTCCGTCGAGACCTTCTGCTGATGCGCGCCGGCGGTGATGTCGTAGAGCACCAGCATGACCTGCACGTCGTTGACCGGCTGCGCGAAGAAGGCCGCATACTGCACCGTCAGCTTGCCCGACTTTTTGTCGTACCACATCGAGCCCTTCGACATGCCCTTGAGCTGCGACACGTACGACGACACCGAGTTCCAGCTCGTCGGGATGTGCTTGTCGGTGATGATGATGCGCCCCTTCAACGAATCTTCGGGAGCGGCGCCTTTGGCGTGGGCGCTGCCGGCGAGGAGGAGCGCGAAAATGAACGCGGCGAGCTGTCTCATGCGCCGCAGGCTACCGCACTCGCGCGCGCCCGGTAAAGCGCCAGAACATCGACAAATGCAGGTTCACGCGCGGCGCAAACTGCGGTTTGCAGCTGGTCAGCCGCCGTCGATCGAGGGCGGCTTGGCTGCCGTCGATACGAGGCGGCTTTAGCCGCCGTCAACCAAGAGCGCGGCGATGCGCACCAGCGCGTCACGCCCGGCGCGCCCTTTTTCGACGGCGACCTTGGCCACGCGCCGCGCCGTCGCCCGATAGAGCGCCGCCAGCTCGGCGTGCGATCTGAGCGCCAGCAAGTGGCGCGCGACGACCGCGACGTCACCGCGCGCGATCGGCCCCGTCAGCGCGTCGGGTAGCCCGACCGAGCCCAAGTTGCGCGCCGTCGACGCCAGCAGCGACGCCAACGCCCCCGTCGCCTGCGCGCGCGGCAGGCCGAGCGAAGCCAACAGCTCGACGCCGGCATCGACGAGCGCCACCGCGTGGTTCGACACCAGCGCCGCCGCCGCGTGGTACTTCGGCAGCTGCGCAGCGTCGAGCATGAGCGGCACGGCGCCCAGCCAATCGGCGAGCCTGAGCGCGGCTTCGCGACCGAGCACGTCGCCTTCGATCGCGAACACGACGCCGCCGAGCTCGCTGTCTTCGGGCGCGCCGGCGAGCGAACGCAGCGGATGCAGGACGCCCATGCCGAGCGGTCGCCGCGCCAAGGCCGCGAACGCCTCCGCCGACGGCAGCGCCCCCGAGCAGTGCAAGAGAATCGGCGGCGTCGCCTCGTCGGCCACGCCCGCCATCACCAGCGCCGCCACCTCGGCAATCGCTTCGTCGCGCACGGCCAAGACGACGACGTCGGCCACCGGCAGCGGCAAGCCCGCGCGTCGCCACCAGCGCTGCGGCGCGCCGCCCGTTCGCGTCAGCCCCGTCGCCAACGCGCGCGCCACCGGCCCGTCGCCGACGATGAGCAGCCGCTCGAGACTCGGCGGCCGCAGCGGCAGCGGCTGCGTGCGCGAGCTCTCGCTCATGGCCGGCTCTCGTCGCGATAGAGCCGCTGTTCGACGATGTACTGCAGAACGTCGGCATCGACGATGTCGTCGACCGGTTTGCCGCGCCCGATCCACTCGCGCACCAGCGTCGACGAGATCGCCGGCAGCTCCAGCCCGCCCGTCGCCGGCGCGCCTTGCCGACCGACGACGATGAAGGGGACGAGCTCGCGCAGCTCCGGCCAACCGTGCCAACGCTCGCGCTCCGCCACCAAGTCGGCGCCGATGACGATCGCAAACGCGTGCGTCGGATGGCGCGCTTGCAACGCGCGAACGGTCCTGAGCGTGTAGCTCTCGCCGCTCAATTCCTCTTCGATGCGATTGACGCGCACCTTGCCGGCCGCGAACGGCGCCAGCGCCAGCTCGCACATGCGCGCCCGATCGGCGAACGGCGCCAAGGCCTTGTCGAACGGATGCTTGAACGTCGGGACCAGCCACACTTCGTCGACCCGCGCCGTCGCCAGCACCCACGTGATGGCCAGCTGGTGCGCCAAATGCGGCGGGTTGAAGCTGCCCCCATAAATCGCCACGCGCATCGACGCTCGACGCTAGCACGATTTTGCGCGCCTCGTCTGCGCGTGCGATCGTCGCCGCATGCCTCGACGGCTCCGCGCGCGCGCCAGCGGCCAGCTCGATCTGGCCGTCGCCGGCCACTTTCAGGCGACGCTCTTGAGCGGCCGCGCGCTGTACGACGAGGTCATCGCCGACGGCATCGCGCGCGCCAAGAAGTCGGTGTGGATCGCGACCGCCAACGTCAAAGAGCTGTTCGTCGAGCGCAAGGGATCGCGCGGCGGCGTCGGCAGCATCGTCGGCATGCTCGCCGAGCTGCACGACCGCGGCGTCGAGCTCAAGCTCTTGCACGCCGAGGTGCCGTCGCGCCGCTTCCGCGCCGCGTTCGACCGCCATCCCGCGCTCGTGCAGGGTGGCTTGCGCATGAAGCAGTGCCCGCGCGTGCACATGAAGGCCGTCATCCTCGACGGCACGCGGCTCTACTTGGGCTCGGCCAACTTCACCGGCGCCGGCCTCGGCATGAAGGGCGACGACAAGCGCAACTTCGAGCTCGGCTTCTTGACCGAGGATTTCGAGCTGCTCGACCGGGTGCAAGGGCTCTTCGACGCCATCTGGCGCGGCGAGCCCTGCCCGAGCTGCGCGCTCAAAGACGTGTGCCCCGATCCCGGCGGTTACGGCGCGGGCCGCGTCATCGCCAGCGCAAATTTAGTGAAGGTAAAGGCGAAGTCGAAGGCGAAGTAGCTACTGAATCGGATAGGGCTTGAGCGTCGTCTGCCCGTTCTTGACGACGACCTTGAAGCGCACCAGCCGCGCGTTGTACTTCTTGCGCAGGCCGAGCTCGTTCTGCTGCAGCTTCTGCGCAAAGCCGTCGAAGTTGAGCCCTTCGGCGCCCTCGCCCGTCTGCAGCCGCGCGGCCACGTACTCGTCGTAGACGCGGCGCAGATACGTGGCTTCCGGCTCTTCGGCGAGCGCCAACACCTCGGGCGTCGTGTGCGGCCCCGTCGCCGACGGGTCGACCGTCAGCTCGCCGCCCCACCGCTGCTGCTGCCCGCTGTCGTCGCCGGCATCGCTCGAGCCGAGCTCGTCGTCCGACGGATCGGGCCGGCCCAGCAGACGCGCCAGCATGACGTTGAGCGCGTTGGCCAAGCCTTCGAAGTCCTTCGACGGCGTATCGAACGAGTAGTCGCGATTGCCGTTGATGACCTCGGCGACGCCGCCCTCGATCTTGTCGAGCGGCGACAAGAAGCGCAGCGCCGTCAACACCGCAGCGCCGACGGCCACGAGCAGCCCAACCAGCCCGAGCACCGCCACCAGCATCGCCACCGAGCCGATGTTGGCGTGTGCCGCCGTCAGCGACGCCAGCACGACGAAGCCCGACTTGCCGCGCGTCAGATTGCCCGGCAGCGGACCGGCCGCGGCCAAGAACTCGTCGCCGTTGATGCGCACGACGGTCGGCTTCGTCATCTGCCCCGTGCCTGCCGCGTCCGCCAAATGCGCGCCGTCGAACAGCTCCTTCGACAGATCGACCTCTTCTGCCGACTGGCCGCCCTGCTTCGAGAAGCTCGACGCGCGAATCTTGCCGTCGAGGAAGAAGGCCACTTCGGTGCCGAGCTTGTCGCAATCGGCCGCCGCCTCCATGCCCGACGCCACGAAGCCGACGATGAGCGCGCCCGCGACCGCGCCCGTGCGCGCGCGAATCGGCGCCGCGCCGACGCGATAGAGGTGCCCGTCGAAGTTCCACACGTCCTTGTTGGCGACACCGTCGAGCGCCTTGCCCACCGACGGATAGCGCGCCTTCAAGTCGTCGTCGTACATGGCGTTGATGTTGAGATCGCGCGCCACGACGTGCCCGTTGGCGCTGACGACGGCCACCAGGTCCGGCTTGTGCCCGTCGTTCTCGAGACGCGCCGAGCGCGCCGACACGGCTACGAACGCCGCTTGGCGCTGCTCGTCGCCGCCCGCCTTCTGAAAGACGGTGCCGAATTCGTCCTCACGCGCCAGCTTCGCGGTCTCGTTGGTGAGGTCGATTCCGCGTAACAGATCGAGGGAGGGCCAAGTCGCCTGCGCCCGCTCCACGCGCTTCTGGACTTCCGACTCGGCGCTGCCTGACAGCGTCGAACGGACTGAAACCAGTACGAAAATCGTGATGACCGCGATGAGGGCCGCGGCGGCGAGCGGGATGCGAGCACGGTACATCCAGACCCCTCCCAAATGACGGAATTCGTAGACTTGCCGCGCGGGACTATCGCACCCGACCCAGGCTAAGTCAAAGGAAATGCCGGAACCGACTTCCTCACAAGTTATCCCCAGCTTGGGTGCGGCGCCTGCCCCGGTTCACCTACAGCTTGCGACACTGCGAGTTAACCACCTGCAGTCACTGACGAATTCGAGCCCTGCGCGATCTCTCCAGCGTCGTCCACAGCGACGGTGAACGATTATTTACGGTCCCGTCGGAGAGCGGCTGTGGATAGATTATTTGGGGTGTTTGAGATTGTAATAGCCCTCAAACTTTTCAGCGAGCTGAAGTATGTCGTCGTTGGAAAGCGACTGCACCGGTGTCAGCACGTGTAGGGCGACGCCGTACGGCAGATCGCGGTGGGCAAAGCCCGTCGAGTCGTTGACGAACAGCGTCCGCTTGGCGGGCAAGTAGCGCGAGGCGTAGGTGCTGTTCGCCGAGAGCTTGAAGTCCGGCCACAACGACGGCGTGTCGAGCGTGGCCTGCGGGACGACGACGAGGTTGAGCGGCGGCGCCGAGAACTTGGCCGCCAGCGCGCGCGCGGCCGGCACGTCGCTCGCGGCCAAGAACGTCCGCAGCTCGCCGAGCACGCTGCGATAGGCGTCGCGCACGAGCGCCGGATCGCGCCGCGCCGTCGACTGCACGCGCACCCCGTCGGCCTTGAACGTCTCGTCGGTGGCCAGCGTCTCGCCGGCCACGGCGTGCGGGACGAGCCAAGCGGCCGGCTTCGGCGGCGCCGGCTTGACCGGCGGCGCTTTCGGCGCGGCGGAGCCCGAGCCCGCGCCGGTCGTGACCGCAGGCTTCGTCGGGTGCGCCATCTGCCGCGCCAGCAAGAACGTCGCGCCCGTGCCGCCGGCGACGAGCACGGCCAAGCCCAACGCCGGCGCCACTCGGCTCTTTCGCCCCGCCGCCGCCGCGCCCGCGTGCGCCGGCGTCACGTCGGGCAGCACCGCCTCCAACGCCTGTCGAAACGCCGCCGCGTCGACATACCGGTCGTCGGCGTTCTTCTCCAGCGCCACGAGCAGCGCCTTTTCCAGCGACGCCGGCACCGCGACGCCCATCTTGGCCAGCGCCGGGGGCTTATTGCGCAGGTGCTGCTGCATGATGTCGAAGTGATTCTCGCCGTCGAACGGCGTCGTCCCGCACAGCGCCTCGTACAGCGTGATCGCCAGCGAATACAGATCCGAGCGCGCGTCGGCCATCTTGCCGCGCACCTGCTCGGGCGACATGTAACGCACGGTGCCCATCGTCTGCCCCGTCGACGTCAGCCGCGAGTTGCCCATCATCTTGGCGATGCCGAAGTCGGTGACCTTGACCGCGCCGTCGCTGCGCACGAGCACGTTCGACGGCTTGATGTCGCGGTGAATGACGCCCTGCGAGTGCGCGTATTCGAGCCCTTTGCAGACCTCGATCGTCACGCGCAGCGCCTCGTCGGCCGGCACTTTACCGAGGCTGACGATCTTGGATTCGAAGGTGACGCCCTCGACGTATTGCATCACCAGGCACATCCGCCCGCCTGCCTCGGTGAAGTTGTTGAGGTGGACGATGTTGGGGTGCTCGAGCTTGGCCAGAACGCGCGCCTCCTCGACGAAGCGTGCCTTGAGCTCCTCGTGCACGGCGAGCTCGGGCGGCAGGATCTTGATGGCGACTTCCTGACCGGTTACGCGATGTTGACCCCGATAGACGACGCTCATGCCGCCCGACCCGAGGATCGCCTTGAGCTCGAAGTCGAGCACGCGACTGCCGATGAGCCGTTCCGGTCCTTCCAAGGCTTTGGCGTCGTCGCTCATAGAAAACTTGCGCTCCTCGATTCCCTACTTTAGCCTACATTTAACTACAGACTGGAGGCGTCGATGTTCACGAAGGATAACCGAGGCGACCGACGGATGGCGGTCGACATCCTGCTCAACAAGTACATCGACGGGGAGCCTCATACTTGCCGCGCCGTCAATATTTCACGCGGCGGAATGTTGCTCTACAAAATTTTCGAGCCCGATTGCGAACAGGAAGGCGAAGTCTCGCTCGAGTTCCAGCTGCCGGGCTCGATGCGGATCCTGCGCGTCGACGGGATTACTCTGTCGGAGCATCGCTGGGCGCGCGCACACGGCGTTCGCTTCACGCGCATGAGCGACGACGATCGCGACCTGTTGCAGCAGTATCTGCGCGGCGAGCTAGTCGAAGAAGCCGCGGTGATGTAGCTGAAAATGAAGTCGCCCGTCGCGGACGCACAGCTGCGACCACGCGGGCGACCGTCCTGCCTTTTGCGAATTAAGTTAAGCCAAGCCTAAGTCAGAGCTAGAAATAGACCGCGACGCCGAGGCGGAATTGACCGCCGACCTCGTCGCCGAGCGCGTGCACCGGCTTGCCGTCGATGGAGGTCGTGGCCGCGACGTTCTCGGCGACACCGTTGGCGCGCTTCTTCGCGTCGAGGCGCGCGTCGGCGGTGATGGCGACGTGCTGGCCGAGCCGCAGCTCGAGACCGCCGCCGATCTGACCGTCGAGGTAGATGGCGTCGTCGTGGGTGAACTTCAGGTCCTGCGACGCGAAGTCGGCGCCGGCGGCGACCACGAAATACGGCGACACGACCCAATCGGGCCGGCCGATGTGCATGCGCAACCCGAACGTCACCGGCACGTCGGTGCGACCGAGGGCGTTGGCGGCCGAATGGTCGTATTCGGCGGCGAGCTCGGTCGTCAGATGCGGCGTCGCTCTATATAAGAGCTCGCCACCGATGCCGAGGTTGTTCCAGCCGTCGTGCTCGACGGCGCCGGTGCCGCGCACGCCGAGGCCGAGCCGCGACGTCCATTGCGGACCGGGCGGACGCGCCGGCTCGACCACGACTTCGGGCGCCGCCAGCTGCGGCGCGCAACAGCACGGCGGCGGCACGATGACCGGCGGCGGCACCGCCGGCAGCGGCATGATCGGCGGCTCTTGGTATTGCGGAACCTGGACAACGACCGGCGGCGGCGCCTGAACGTAGATGACGCGCGGCCGACGACGCAACCACCAGCGAATTCGTTCACGAATATAGACATGTGGCGGCATCGCGCCGGGCGTTGCATAGATCATCGGCGGCGGTCCGGGCGGCGGCGGCGGCGGCATCGGCGGCATGGGCGGCATCGCCGGTGCCTGGACGTACACGACTTGCGCAGCCGCAACGGAGGGCGCCGCGAGCACCACTAAGGCCAGCAGCCGATAGGCGCGAATCATGGGTGCGGCACCTAGCAACCTATGCGCCATCACGTAACGTCATACGGATCAATAGCTTACGAAGTCATCGAGGACGTTCGTTCACAGCTTGTTTCGTGAACGGCGGGCTGTAAGTGCAAACTGGCGTACTCCTTGACAGCCCTACACTCGATTGCTAGGCTCCGCGCGACTATCGGGAGGAAAATTCCCCTTGGACGACAATAAGAAGCCGGGCCCGCGCGACATCAGTGATCTGAAAGCGCGACTTGGACTGAAAAAGACAGGTGTGATGCCGGCCACAGCGCCAGCCTCGCACGCTACTCCCCCGACGGGTCAGCCGGCTATGCCGGTTGCGCCGTCACCCGTTCCGGCGCCGTCGGGCTTTGGTCCGCCTGCGTCAGAACCGCCGCAGCAGCAAGCGCCGCGGTCGATTCCCTCGCCCTTCGCGAGGCAGGAACCGCCAGCTCCGGCGCCACAGCCGCAAGCGCCGCCGGATCCACGTCGCGATCCGTTCGCGGCGCAGCAGCAAGCGGCGGCGGCGAACTTGGCGGCGTTCTACGGCATGGGCCAGGCGTTGCCGGGCTCTGCGGACGCGAGCTCGGAGGCGCCGATCTCGAAGCCGGCGATCACCGGGACGCTCATCAAGATCGCGGCCATGGCGGCGATTCCGTTCATCGTCGGCGCCGGCGTGGGCGGCATCTCCAAGAGCCGCAGCGAGTACAACGTCACCACCGATCAGGCCGGACAGATCCGCGAGGAGGTCGAGAAGATCTCCAAGCAGCTCAATCTGTTGTCCGACACGATCATGAGCTCGGCCGAGACGCGCAAGGGCGGCGTCGACATCGACATGTCGGCGAAGCTGGGTGCGCTCGATCTGAAGAAGCCGGACACGAACAAGATCTTCCATACGAACTATCAAAATATGGAACCGGTGATCGTCGAGCGGCTGATGCAGTACTACGACGGCACGGTCAAGCTCTTCGACGAGGTGCAGGCGCACTCGAAGAAGACGGACAACGACAAAGACGCGCTGCTTCGCATGGGCAAAGAAGGCGCGAAGTCGGACAAGAACTACGGCGTCATCGTCGAGCCGCAGGGCGGTCTGATGCTGGCGAAGTTCGTCGAGGTCGGCGCGCCGGTGTGCAACGATCCGGCGAAGACCGATTGCAGCGCGGCGGACCTGAAGGGCTTTCAGTATCGGCTCGATTCGGGTAGCGGCTGGGGTCAGCGTCCGGTGAAGGGCAAGCCGGAGGCGATCGTGATGCCGTTGCAGCAGACGCCGCTGTTCAAGGCGGTGGCCGCGGGTAATCCCGACTTCCTGGCCGTGAAGGATTACGCGCGCCGGATCGCGGAGATCCGCACGCAGTTGGCGCTGTTGAAGAATCAGGAGAAGGACGTTCTGTCGGATCTGAAGAAGACCGAAGAGCGGCCGAAGCTCCTCGCGTTCTAAGTCTTTCGCCTCTACTCCACTTCGATAGTCACGACGATGAAGCGCCGACGGGAAACCGCCGGCGCTTCGTCGTTTGGGCGGCGGCTCGTCGTTTGACGACCATTCGGCTAGCGCACAGGAGAAGAAGCACGACGATCGATTCCGGAGGATGGTGGGCTCGGCGTCATTTCCCCCGACCGCCCGCCCCATGTCATCGGCAACTCCGCCCAAAAGTTGCCTGCCAAAGCGTACGACTCGCGCGCACGAAGTTGCGCAGCGGCTCGGGGCCATGCGCAGACGAGCGCCGCGCCGCGCCGATTCCAGTCACCTGATTCCAGAGAGAAGCGGCGCGCGCAGAGGGCGCCGAAGATCGAAGCGAAGGCGCGCTAACGCTTTTGCGGCTGCTTGCCGGTGATCTGATCGACGATGTTCTCGTTGCTGTCGTTGCTGTTCTTCTCCGGCTGCGTCACGGCGTCGATGAGCGCCGAGCCGGCATGCGGCTTCGTGTTGTGCTCCGTCCGCGCCGACTCGACCTGCTTGGCGACGCCCGGATTGAACAGCACGAGGCAGAAGTTGCCGTAGAAGTCCGACTGATCGATCGCGTACAGCTGGAACTCGCCCGCCGCCGGCCACTCCAAGTGGTGCAGCGTCATGTCGTCGCTGGTCCGCTTCTGGGCGAACTTCATCTCCGCCTGGCCGTACCGGTTCTGAATGATCTTGGCGAAGTCGTCGAACGTCTTGCCCGCAAACACCGGGTGCTCGTTGTTGAACGCGATGTACTGCTTGTAGAGCCGATCGTGCCAGAAGAACAGGAAGCGCCGCTGATCGCGCTCCCACATCGTGACCATCGACTCGTCGTTGCGCGGCGCGAACTCCGCCTGCACCAGCGACGTCGACCACTCTTTGTTGCCGGCGGCGACGCCATCGAACTTGATGTACGAGTCCTTGACCTTCTGGATCTCGTCGCCCTCGTCTTTGCGCAGCTGATCCTGCTTGTAGACGTCGGGCTCCTTCTTCGCCAGCTCGACATATTTGGCGTGGATGCCGTCGCTGATGACCTTGATGACTTCCTCGGGCGACGTGCCCCACTTGAACTTGCCGGCCAGCTCTCCGATCGCGCGCGAGTTCGCCGGCGCCGCCTTGGGCGCGGCCGCCTTCTTCGACTTGGCGAGGGCGGGCGTCGTGATCGCGAGCAGCGCCAGAACGGCACAGAACCGCTGCATTCGGGCCTCCTTGCGCGCCGTTATACCACGCGTGCAAGGATTGCTAGCCGCTGTTTCAGGTCAAATGAGGGCCAAATCAGGGCCCGATCGTCTGGATCTTCGACGCGTCGCGCGACAACGAGACCGAGGCGCTCGTGAGCGCGTCTTGGTCGAGCGCGATGTCGAGCTCGAGGCCGGAGACCGAGCCATGGCAACCGGCGCAGACGCTGTTGAAGAACTTTTGCGGCACGCCGCGCGAGATGAACTCGCCGGGACCGAGCTGATCCTCCTCGGACATCGTGAAGATCTTGCTGCCGCTCGCCGACTGCAGCTCGAGGATGACCGGCGTCAGCGCCGGCAAACGCACCTGCACCGAGCCGTCCGACGCCAGCGCCGCGCGCCCGAGCTCCATGCGGTTCTGATAGACCATCTGCGAACCGGTCAGCCCCGCCATCGCCGCCGCCGGATCGCTCGGCGGCGCCTGATCTTGGTAGACGACGAGCTCGGTGCCGGCGCGCATCATGTCGACGAAGCGACCGGTGCGCAGGTTGGCGCCGAGCAGCGTCGCGATCATCGGCAGGTCGGGATAGTGCACGGTGCCGTGCGCCGGATCGGTCGTGTCGACGTGGCCGCCGAAGACCAGCTGGGTCTCGTTGTGGAACAGCGGCCGCGGCTCTCGCCGGTAGACGAGCACCGACTCGACGTGCGACATCGCGCCGCCCGAGAACGCCGCCAGCGACTGGTGCGTGCCGTCGACGGGATTGACGATGACGAGATCGTAGCGCGGCGTCTGCATCGACAGATCGGTCACGGTGCCGTCCCAGCTGGCCAGATAGTTTCCGTCGGGCAGCGGGAACGGCGAGCGATAGGCGCCTTGCGTGGCGCCCGCGCGGCCGGTGGCATTGGGATCGAGGATCTCGACCGAGCGCAGGAATTGGATGTCGGTGCGATCGGACTCGAACGGACCGACAGAGCGGTTGAACGTCGCCAGCGTGCCGCCGCCGCCCTTGGCGCCGACGTCGGACAGGACGAGCACGAAGTTGCGGTCGAGCCCTTCGCGGATCTCGGTCGCCTGCTGATAGTCGACCGACGGATGCATCGCCAGCGTCTGCGTATCGACGGTGTAGCCTTGTGACTGCGAGCGCTGCGCCAACAACGGGTGATAGTCGGTCAGGTCCCAATTGATGCGGCGGCCGCTGAGCTGATAGAAGTCGGCGCTCGCCTTCTCGGCCGTGAAGGTCATTTGGCCGTTGAGCATCATCGCCGGCGACAGCTCGGAGCCGAGCAGCGCCGTCATCTGCGTCGGCGCGCCGTAGCCGCCGCTGCCGTTGGGCGACATGCGCCACAGATCGGTTTGCGGCAGCAGATACTTGAGCGATCGCGTCGGACCGGCGGCGCCGCCGCGCGTGGACGCGAAGACGAGCGTGCCGTCGGACGCGTACATGGGATCGAGGTTGTGGCGCAGGATGCCGTTTTGCGACATGCCGTTGCCGTCGGTGACTTTGGTGCACGTGTGTGTGGCGTCGAGCGTGACTTCGTAGATGTCGAGCGTGTCGGTGGCCGACAGGCGCATGGCGAAGGCGAGCTTGGACGTGTCGTAGCTGACGGCCGGATGGCGCACGTCGACGTTCGAGCGATCGGCGGCGACGCCGGCGCAGTTGCCGATGAGGCTCACGCCGGCGGTGGTCTTCGTGCCGTCGATGGCGCCGAGCACGCCGACGCCGATGGTGCCCATGACGAGGTCGGCGCCGGGGCGATAGGTGTCGAAGTCGATGTTGCGATCGGGGTCAGGCGGGCGCACGACGCTGACGAGGGGCAACGTCGAGCCCGACGCCATCGCGTCGACCGTGCCGGCGGTCAAGAGCGCGGCGCGCTCGCGGCGATGCCACTCGACGAAGGCGCAGAACGGCGTGGCCGAGCCGTCGGTCGGGAACGGCTGCGCGCACAGCGTCGGGTCGAGCGTCTCGCCCGCGGTCTGCAGCGGCGGACCGCCGCGATGGACGAGGCCGAAGCCACCTTCGAGCGCCGACACGACCGGCTTCTTCACGAGGCGGCTTTGGCGAACGTCGGGCACATCGGCGACGAGGAACTGATTGCGCGCGACGTTGTAATTCTCCTGCAGCGAGAACGTCGAGAAGAAGCCTTGCGAGCCCGAGCGCAGCTTGAAGTCGTTGGTGGAGCCCGGCGAATGGCAGGCCTCGAGCGCGCAACCACGCTTCAAGAACACCGGCATGATGAAGTCTTGGAAGAACTGCTGCCCGTCCGACAGCATCACGGTCGACTGCGCCGCGCCGACCTCCGCCGCCCACGCCGACAGCTTGAGCCACGTCGGATCGGTCTTGGTCTGGAAGAAGCTGCCGCCCGTGTGCGCCAGACCGCCGCCCGACGGCGCCAGCGGCTTCAACAGGATCTCCGACGTCTCCGGCGGATTGCCGACGTAGGCTTGCGCTTCGAGGTAGTTGAACTTGTCGGCGTCGTCGGTGCCCGAGCCTTTGCAGGTGAGGAAGAAGTCGGACTGCTCGCCCGAGTGGCAGGTCGAATAGGTGCAGCTCTTGGCCAACACCGGCTCGACGTTGGCCTGGAAGTCCTTGTACGCCTGCGTCGTCGTGTCGACGGTGGTGAGCTGCGCGGCGACGTCGGGCCGCACGGTCGCGAAGTCGGGATTGCACGGACCGGTGCCGACCTGCGACGGCCGCACGGTGACCGAGCCGTCTTCGTTGGCGCCGTCGTCGAGCCACTTCTGCAGCGTCGTGAACGCCGCCGACGTGACGGTGATGCTGTTGCCGCCGACGTGCTGAATCTCGGACGTGTAGAAGTGCGTCGTGCCGTCGCTGTTGCCTTTGTACGGGAACTGCGGCACATCGGCGCCGGTGGCCTTCAAGAGCAAGAGCGGCACCGAGAACGAGCCGAACGTGCGCGTCACGTCCTTGCGGCGAATGAGGTTGGCGTAGCTGGTGAGATCGAGGTTGCCGAGCGCGTTGCCGTTGCCGTCGTCCTTGTGGCAGGCGCCTTGATTGAACACGCAGTTTTGCGTCAGGATGGGCTGGATCGTGCGCTCGTAGAACATCGGACCGGCGGGCGCGCTGTCGTCGCAGCCGACCGCCGCCAGCAGCAGGAGACCGATGCTCGTCGTCGTCGCCTTCAACCGCCAGTTCATCGCGCTTCACCTCTCCGCTTCCGACTTGCCGCGCCCACACGCCCGAAAGGCGGACGCATAGATCGCTGCCGCACCATTTTATACTGCGGCGCGACGACGGCGAAGCTCATTTTGGGAGACGTTCGAGACTTCGCTTGGGGATTTGCAGTGGAGCTGCGAGCTAGCGGAGGTTGGCGAGCGCGGTCGTGGCGACCGAGCGAACCAGCGGATCGCTGTCGCTCTGCGCCTGCTGCAGCGCGGCGCGACCGGTGCCGTCCTTGAGCTGACCGATGGCCCACGCCGCCGACTTGCGCACGGCCGGCGCCGCGTCGGTGTTGACGATCGCCGTCAGCGCCGCCAGCGCGCCGGTGACGTCGCCGCCGGCGCCGCCGATGAAGCCGATGGTCACCGCCGCCTGATGGCGCACGTTGGCGTCGCCGTCGGCGAGCAGCGGCAGGAGCGGCGCCACTTGCGCAGCGACCGGCGAGCCCTTGGGCGCGCGCAGATCGCGCAGCGACGCCGCCGCTTGCGCGCGCACGCCGGCCAGAGGAGAGCCGAGCGCCGTCGCCAGCGTCGCCACGCTCGACGGATGCCCGATGGCGCCGACCGCCAAGACGACCGCGACGCCCGAATCCTCGTCGAGCGGATGCGTCAGATAGGCGCTCAAGGTCGGCAGCGTCGAGTAGTCGCGCATCGCCGCCAAGACGTCGCCGGCGTTGCGCGCCGCAATCGGATCGCTGCCGGTCGTCAAGCGCGCCGTCATGGCCGCGATGACCTCGGTGCGCACGCCGCGGCGCGTGAGCCACCAGCCGGCCGCGTCACGCACGCGCTGCTGCGGATGATCGACGAGCTGCTGCACGACGCCGATGCAGCCCAAGCAGGCCAAGTATTCGGCGCGCTCGATCTCGGCCACGATGGCGTCGGTCGATCCCGACTCGACGGCCGACTGAATGGCGATCTGCGAGCCACCACGTCCCGCCCATGCCGACGACGACAAGAGCGCGACCATCACGAACGTTGCCGTACGCATTAGTAGACCCTCCCCGGCGAATTCTCGCGGAAGTAATATTGTCCGCCGGTGTCGGCGTTCAGGATCATGAGGTAGTACTCGTCGGCCGACAGCTGGTACTTGGTCGACGTGCCATCGAAGCCGTTGTACGTGCCGACCTCGGCCGGATGCACCGGCGTCGTCGGGTAGGCGCGCGTCGTCATGTCGACGGCCGGGAAGCGCACCGGCGGGTTCAACATCTGAATCGCGACCGAGTCGTGCGCCGCGCCCGACGTGATGTACTGCTTGACCTCGCCCGAGATGGTGATCTGCTTCTCCATGAACGCCATCTGCGGACCGAGCATCGACACGTACGACGAGTTGTAGGTGTACATCGTGTCGCCCGCGTCGATCGTCACCGGCGTCGACGTCAGGTTGAACGTGAAGCTGAACATCGTCATGTCGGTGACGTCGGTGATGGTGTAGCTCGGGTTGGCGGCGCCGGCGGTGCCGTCATGGCAGTCGATGCAATGCGCGTCGAAGATCGGCTGAATCGCCTTGTCCCACGGCGTGCCCATGACTTGCTCGTAGGTGAACGTGTCCGACAGGCGATCCTGGCGCGGCACCGTCGAGAACAGGTCGACCGCGTCGGTGGCCTGCAAGAGCGACGAGCCGGGCGCGATGGCGATGGCTTCGGTGCGGCTCTCGTGGCAGCCGCCGCAGACGCGCGATTCGCCGGGACGGCCCTGAATCCAGATGGGCTCGGACGCGGTGTCGCCGCCCGGGCTCGAGCCGGCGGTGGTGAGCGCCATGCCGAATTGATCGATGAGCTGCAAGCGCACCGGCGTGTTGGCCGGGACGAGCGCCTTGAACGAGCCGTCGGGGTTGACCGGGACCTCGCCGAGGCGCGCCTGACCGTCGAACTCCGAGAGGCCGAACATGTTGGGGAAGCCCTCTTCGGTCGAGAAGCCTTCGGAGACGCGCACCTTGACGGCGGTGCCTTTGGTCATCCCCGGGAACATCGTGGAGTCGTAGACGTTGACGGCGGCGAGCAAGGTGCCGGCCGTGTTCTGCGTCGGGAAGAGCGGCGTCAAAGTCGGCGGCTCGGTGCGCGGGGCGATGGCGATGGGCGAGTGCTCCCACGTGCCGATGCCGTTGACGACCGGGTAGCGCGTCTGCGACTTGGAGTCGAAGACGTAGATGCCGAAGTCGGGCGACGTCTTGGCCATCGACAGCGTGCCCGTCTCGACCGGACCGTCGGCCCAGGTGACGAGGAAGCGATCGGTCGTGCCCGGCAGCGGCGCGACGTCGTAGTAGCGGCCGACGCCGGCGAACGACGGCGTGCGATCGGCGGGCACGAGCGGCGTCAGATCCTCGGCCGACGACAGCGCCTCCGACTGCTTGGTGATGTCGGTGCCGCCCAAGTTGATGCGCAGGATCTTGCCGGCCTGATAGGTGCGATCGCGCGAGGTGCCGATCGCCAGGATCATGCCGGGCGAGACCTCCTTGGCGCGCAAGTAGGAGTTCGTCAGGCCCTTGCCTTCGCGACCGAAGCCCTCGCGCACGCCGGTCAGGTCCTGCTGCATGATCGTGAGATCGCCTTCGTTGGTCTCACCCAAGTGGCGCCACTCGGTCATGAGCACGCGGCCGTCCGACAACAGCGTCGGCTTGACGCGGTGCGAGACGTTGCGCGGCGCCAGCGTGATGTCGGAGCCGTCGAGGTTCATGCTGCCGGCCTGCGCCGTCGTCGCGCGCTCGTACTCGTCGCGAAACTGCGGCACGGCGGCGCCTTCGACGTTTTGGTTGGTGCAGAAGAAGATGCGACCGGCCGGCATGTAGATGGGGTCGACCTCGTCGTTGGCGCCCATCGTGATCTGACAGGGGCCTTGCGAGACCTTGCCCAGCGCCGCGTCGCACGGGTTGGTGCCGTCGACGTTGACGCGGAAGATGTGATAGTGGTCGTCGCTCGGCGCGCGGCCGGAGAAGACGAGCTCGCGGGCGTCGAACGACAGGTCGACCGAGTTCACGTCGCCGCCCGACCAGTTGGTCAGGTTCTTCTTCACGCCGTCGGCGGTCGGCGGCGTGAGCGTGAACAGGTTGCCGTCGTTGCCGTTGCCCGTGTAGTCGAACACGTTGCCGGTGTCGACGGGTGAACGCGAGATGTACGCGATCGCCGGCACACCCCCGAGCACGTTGGACTGTCCGCTGTCGCATCCGAGCGGCAGCGCGGCAGCCATGGCCAGCGTCAGGATCTTGCGCATCGTTCGAGCCTCCACGGCTCGCTCGTAGAGCAAGCAGCGGGCCGAAGCGAAACCTAGGGATTCCGAATAATTGGCGTGACGCCTGCAGGAACGCTGGGGGTCGGCGCCCCCGGCGCGACGGGCAAGTGAGGGTCACCGCCCCCCTCTTGCTCCTGCACCGACTCGGCTTCGTCGGCGCCCTCCTCGGCCGTCTTCTCGGCTTCGAGATCGCCTTTGACGTCCTTCGAATAACGCGCGCGCTCGCCGGGACCCGAGTAGTCGATCCAGAACGCGTTGTGCCGCAAGCGCGACGGATCGACGTCGAGGTGCACGAAGTCGGAGTTCGGATAATAGCCGACGCCGACGCGCGGCAGCGTGCGCTCGAAGTCGCGCAGCTCGGTGTTGGCGATGCCCTCGACGCGGAAGTCGCAGGCCACGCCCTTTTTGTGCGGCGACTTCGGGTTGCCCTTCTCGCGCGCGACGCGTGGCGCGCGATAGCCGGCGACGACGACGATGCGCTTGAAGTCGAAGTGCTGATCGACCTGGTAGATGAGCTGCGCCAGCCGCGTCGACATGTAATGCACGCGGCCCGTGTGATGACAGCGCAGGAAGCGATTCCAGCCGTGCAGCTGCGCCTTACTGAAGCGACCGTGCGCGTCGGGCCGCAGCGTGAAGGTCTCGTGCGTGTTGATGGCGTAGAGCTCGGCCGCGGGCGGCGGCGGCGGCTTCGGCTTGCGCGGCGGCTTGGCGTGCGCGATGGCGCCGGAGAGCCCGACGACCAACGTGGCGACCAGCGCGCGTAGCATCGCCTTCAGTGTTTTCGGCGCAGCCTTCGCTGTCAATGCCACTGTCTATAATAGACGCGTTGCCGTGCTACTTTGTTCGCCATGACCGTGCTGTTGCTGCTGGCGACGCTCGTCGGTGCGCTCTTCGTCCTCCGGCAGCTGGTGACGACGCGAGCGGCCCAGCGGGCGACGCCGGCCTTGCGCCTGGCCGGCGGGCCGCCCGACGACGCCCGTCACGGCGACAGTGACGGCGATGAAGCCGGCGCCGGGCGACCGCTGCTCGACGCCATCGCGCTGGTGCTGCGCGCGCAGGGCGCCGAGGTCGCCGCCGTCGAGGCCGACGACTGGGGCTTCGCGGCCGCGGCGATCGTCGACGGGCAGCCGTTGACGCTGAAGCTCGGCGCCCACGGATCGAACGGCGTCGGGCCCGAGTGGCTGCTCGTGCTCGACGGCGCGCACGACTCGGCGGCGCTGCGGCGCGCGATCGAAGCGGCGGCCGCCGCCGTCACCGGGGTCAAGCTGCTCGGCTGGGACGACTGACCGACGCCCAGCTCAGTCGCATTCCTGCTCCCACATGCGCTCGCTCTTCCATTCGCGCTGCGTGTGGCCGGGAGCGGGCGTGAGGCTGTAGTCTTCGTAGAGCGCGAAGTGATCGAGCGGCTGACCGTCGACGCCGCCGGCGGTGCGCCAGCTCGCGCACAAATAGCGGCCCAAGGCCTTGAACAGCCGCGTGCGCCGCGGGCTCGGCTGCTCTTTGGTCAGCGCGAGCGCGTATTTGGTCCAGCGATGGTTGCTGTCGATGCCGTTGAACGAGACGGGGCCGCCGTCGATTCCGTGCAAGCGCGTCGACCTTGCGACCGTCGATGAGCACGCCCTCGGCGCGCACGGTGCGATCGGACGGCAACGGCCGCGGCGCGAACATGTCCCAGCGCTGCCACAGCTCGATGACGCGCATGACGCTCGAGAGCGGCCGCGGCAAGTGCGCGCCCGCCTCGCCCGGCAGCGAGTAGAGCATGGCCATGACCAGCGTCGCCGCCAAGAGCGCGCGGCCGACGGAGCGGTAGCGCGGCCGCCACGAGAACGACCGCAGCGGCTCCGGCCCGACGAGCTGCGCACGCCACGGCACCAGCAGCCGCTCGCGCCAGCTCGCCGGCAAATCCGACGCGCGCGCGCCACCAGCGCCTCGGCCCAGCGCGGCTCGAAGAGCAGCGGATACGAGGCCAGCATCATGAGCGAGAAGTTGCCGACGTTCATGGTGAGGGCGATGCCGACGTGCAGCCCGAGGCCGGCGAGGAGCGCCAGCTTGCGCAGCCGCGACTGCTGAATCGGCGCGAAGACCAGCAAGACGAAGGCGGCCTCGAACGCCAGCGTGCCGTAGGTCGCCGGCACGGTCAGCCAGCCGGCATTGAAGAGCGCGGCGCCGAGGCGACGCGTGAACAGGTGGTCGAGGCCGAACGCGTAGTGCAGCGCGGTGCCGTTTTCCCAGGTGCGATCGCCGATCTTGCATAAGAACGTGCACACGTAGATCCAGCACAGCTGCAGCTGCAAGAGGCGCACGACGAAGGGAGCGCCGTGCATCGGCAGCGGGCGGCCGGCGGCGCGCGCCTCTGCGGCGTCAACCGAGTAGGTCGCGCCGATGGGCAAGAACAGGCACCAGAAGAGGAAGACGCGCGCCACGCTGTCGGAGCCGTCGAAGATCATCGGGTTCCGCTCGTGCAGGCCGGAGACGAGGACGAAGGTGGCGATGGCGGCCCACCGCGTGCGCCAACCGGCGACGAAGGCGAGCGTCGCGACGACCGCGAGCAGCCACAGCGCCCACGTCATCGCCAACGGACCGGCGAGGTCGAAGACGGAGAAGCGGTCGGCGCGCGCCACGCCGCCGAGCAGCACCGAGCGCGGCAGGACGCCTTCGTCGGACAAGAGCGCGCGCAGCACCGGCGCCACGGTCGCGAGCGACCACAAGACGACGGTGCCGAGCGTGATGCGCATGAGGCCGAGCGGCCGGAGATCGAGCGGCGCCGTCCAGAAGCGACGCGTGAACGGATGGTCGCCCTCGGGCGGCTGTGCGACCGTCGCCAGCGCATCGCGCGCGGGCACGGCAACGTCGGACACATTCACGAGCTGGAGCGCGGAGCTCGACATGGAGGTCATTCCTTTGTTGGATCGCGACCGCGGGTGGGAGGCAGGCCGGCGCGCGCCACGCCCGTCAGGACCGCGACGAGGCAAGCGGCCAATCCCGCGCCCAGCCCGAGCGAGCGGTAGACATCGCCCGAAGTCGCGCCGAAGAAGAGGCCGGCGTAGACGATGAGGACGCCGGTCGGCAAGAGCATGCGGATCGGCGTGAACAGTCGCGTGCGCCGCGGCTCGGGGCGCACGACGGCGAGCACGGTGAAGACGAGGTAGAGCGCGGCCGCGACCAGCGTCGCTTCGACGAGCGCGTGCAGCGGCGAGACCGCGCGCACGCCGTCGGCGCCCCACTGCAGCGTCACGGCATGCGGCCAATGCGCGCGCGTCAGCCAGGCGCCGCCGTAAAACAGCGCCAGCGCGCTCGCGGGGACGATGATCGCCGGCGACGACGCGGTCCTCACGGCCGCACCGTAGCCACGATCGCGTCGACGAGCGCGGGCGCGATCGGCAGCTGCGGATCGCGGTAGCTCGCCTGCGGCGACGACGTCGACGGATCGACCTTGAGCGCGTGGCTGACGCCGGCGAGGATGGTCAATTCGACGCCGGGACGCGCCGCCGCCAGCAGCCGCGCGTCGCCGACCGTGACCTGCAGATCGTGGTCGCCTTGGATGACGCGCGTCGGCAAGGTCAGCCGCTTCTGCAGCGCGAGGGGATCGGCGAACAGCCAGCCTTGACGAAAGCGAAACATCGCGCGCGTAAAGAGCGCCGCCAGCGCCGGATCTTGCGGCGCGACGAAGCGGCCGGCGCGCTCGCCGGCGACGAGGCGGTCGTACTCCTGCAAGGTCGTCGCCGAGGCCAGCGCGGCCAGCTGCTCGCGCAGGAGCGTCGCTACCGGACGTCCGCTCGTCGACAGCAGCACGAGGCCGTCGAGCGGCAGGTGCTGCGCCAGCATGAGCGCGATGAGGCCGCCTTCGGAGTGGCCGCAGACGTAGAGCTTGGAGACGGCCGGATCTTTGCGCGCGAAGGCGACGACGGCGGCCGCGTCCTGCACGAAGTCGTCGAAAGAGACGGCCTCGAGGTCGCGCGGCCAATCGCTGGCGCCGACGCCGCGCTTGTCGTAGCGCAGGCTGGCGATGCCGCGCGCTGCCAACGCCTCGGCCAGCAGACGATAGCTGGCGGACGTGACGCCGAGCGTGCTGTTGCCGTCGCGATCGGTCGGGCCCGAGCCGGCGACGAGGACGACGGTGGGAAACGGGCCCGCCCCTTCCGGTCGACGGATGGCGCCGCGCACGGTGACATCGGCGCGCTCGACCGCGAACGGCGCCTCGCTTGCCGGCGACGGCGACGCCGGCTGCGCCGACTGCCGCACGCTCACCTGCCGGTCGACCGCGTGCGCGACGAGGCCTTGGCTGGGCACGCCGCCGGCCACGACGACGCCCGCCGCCGACAAATCGACCGCGACGGTCACCGCGCCGATGACGACCGCGACGTGGCGACCGCCGTCGGGCCGCGCCGTCACCTGGATCGTGCCCGGCACGACGACCGCCCGCGACGGCACCAGCACCTGCACCGGCGTCGGCGTCGCGGCAGCGGCGAAGTCGTCGGCGGCGACGAGATAGGCGCCCCAGTGAAAATTCTCGAGCGCGAGCCCGCCGGCCGGGATGTCGCGCTCGAGCCGCTCGCCGCCCTGCTCCAGCGTCACCCGGCGATGATCACGATCGATGCGAATGGTGACGTCGCCGCTGCCTTCGAAGCGCAGCTGGCTGGTCACGACATGGCCATCGTCGCTGAACTCTTCGCGCCCGATCTCGCGGTCGCCGATCGTCGTCGCCAGCGCGCCCTGGCGCAGCGGCCGCGCCGGCGCGACGGGCGCGGGCCGAACGACCACCGGGCCCGCGACCGGCGTCTGCGCGCGCGGCCCGGCGCAGCCGAACCCGACCAGCGCAAACAAGAGCGTCCATTGCGGCGGCTTCTTCATCATGGCCTCGTCATACCGCGACTGCGGCGGGCGCAACAACGGCGCTCACGCCGCGTGCTCGGCCGCGACCGGCGCGACCACCAGCGCCAGCTGCGGCGCCGGCCCGCGCCGCGACAGCCGCATGCGCAGCGCGTCGATCCAGGCGAACGGCTCGTCGACCGGCTGCAGAAAGAGGATGAGCGCCGCCGACATCGAGCCGAAGAAGCTGACGAGACCGTGGATGAAGATGATGGCGGCGTGGAAGGCCAGCCCCAGCGGCAACAGCCGACGCCGCCAACGCCGCTCCATGAACAGCGCGCCGAACAGCACGACCTCGAGCAGCAGCGTGCCCCACGTCAAGGCCACGACGCCCGCCGACTTCGACAGGATCGGCATCGCCCAGCGCTCCAGCGTCGGCGACAGACCGATGGTGGAGTTGGTGAACCAGTAGTAGCAAGCGGTGCCGTCGCGCCACTCTTTGACGCCGAGCTTGGCGGTGCTGGCGTGGAAGTAGATGCCGGCCACCTGCAGGCGGACCGTCCACAGCATGAGGCGGCTCACGAACGCCGCCAGCTGCGCGCCGACGCCGGGGCCGATCGCCGGCGGCGCATCCCAGTGCCAGCGGCGGCCGTCGGTGAGCGTGACGGGCACGAGCAGCAGCGCCAACACCGCCGCGATCTGATCGCCGCCGTCGATGACGATGCACGACGTGGCGAAGCTGGCGGCCACGTACCAATGCAGGATGCCGGTGAAGCGCGGCCGCCAGCCCGACACGACGAGCGCCAGCACGGCAATCGCGATCGCGCGCGCCAGCCCGAGGTGCGCCGGCGCGAGGAGGCCGAACAGGCTCAGCCGCACCGGCAAAAAGTCGCCCGCCGCGTCGAGCATCGTCTGATTCGCGGGCCGAAACAGCATATCCGACGAGTTGACGATCAGCGTCAGCAGCGTGCCCGACGCGACGACGGAGCGCGCCAGCCCGACGACGTTGGTCCAAACCGGGCGTTCAGTCGTGTGCTCGATCGATTTCATCGTGTCCCTCATTTCCAGATGACGTTGAGCTTGACGACGTCCGACGGCATGTAGACCCGATCGCGCGCCGCGCTCCAGGCCCACGGCACCGGCTGCGCCGAGGCAATGACCACTTCGCCCGCCAGCGAGCGCACGAGCATCGGGTTGACGACGCGCGCCACCGGCAGCTTGGGATTGGCCAGGCAGGCGTCGAGGCTGCCCTCGCATTTGAAGTGCTTGGACGCGGGCACGAGGCTCATCAGCTTCTCGATCTCGGCGCCCTCGACGCGGTCGTTGCGCTTGAGGCCGAGCCAGACCCGCGACTGCGCTTGGCTGTGCCGCACCCAATGGCCGTTCTCGCGCAGGTAGACCGACTTGCTCGACTCGCGCGGGTCGCGCGTGAAGAAGGCCCAGCCCTCGGGCAAGATCGAGACGAGGCGCGTTCGCGTCGCGACGCCGGCGGACAGCGGCATCTCCGTGATCGAGCCGCAGGCGACGAAGACGATCAGCGCCACCCAAACGGCGACGATCGCGCCTTTCATGACGAGCAAGAGACTACGAGCGCTCATGGTGCTTCTCCTCCGTGAAAACCGTGGCCAAACTGCCGCCTCCATCCGCGCCGGCCGGCGGCGACCGCGCGCGGATGGAGGCGCTTCGAGCTACTTCGCCAAGTGCACGGCGATGGCGTCGACGAACTGGTCGTGCGACACGCCCGCCGCCCCGTTCACCGCCCGACTGGAGGTGGCGATGTGCAGGTAAAAGATCGGCGGATACACCGGGATCACGACGGCAACGAAGATCGGCTGGACGATGATCGGATCGACGACGATCGGCGCCGGCGGTGCCGGCGGAGTGCCGCCGGTATCGCCGCTGTCGGCGCCACCGCTGTCGCCGCTGTCGGCGCCGCCGCTGTCGCCGCTGTCGGCGCCACCTTCGTCTCCAGCGCCGTCGTCACCGCCGCCGCCGCCGTCCTCGACGCACGTCGCGCAATAGTCGTCGGCGTGCACGCCCGCGCCCTTGTGCGCCTGCGCCGCCCGCTTCTGCAGCTTGCGCGCCGAGGCCTGCGCCAGCTTGCCCGCCGCGTCGAGCGACCGCTCGATGCGCAGGCGATCCCCGCTCTCCATGTCGGCCTTGAAGTCCGCGAAGAACGCCGGCTGCTGCGCGCGCATCTGACGCACCAGCCCCATGAGCTGCGTCTTGGCCTTGGCCAGCTGCTGCGCGTCCGGAACCGCGTGCTCGAGCTTCTGCGCGCTACCGATCTCGGGCAGCGCGTCGGCCACGCGGCCGCTACCGAACGCGATGCCGAGAAAGAGCTCTTCGCCCGTGTAATCCGGCCGCGCCGTCGCCGGCTGTGCCGCCGTCGCCGCCGCCTGCTGCGCGACGACCGTGCTCTCGGAGCCGCCCGGCGCCACGCCGCAACCGAGCGCGAACGACAGCGCCAGCGCGCCGAAGGTCCATTTATAGCTTCTCTTCATTGACTCAGTTCCCCTGATTCTGGTTAGCGACGAGGTGCACCGCGATCGAGTGGACGAGCTGCTCCTGGATGAGCGACGACTCGGGGACGCCGTTCTTGTAGGCCGGCAGCGCCACCACCGCCGCCAGCGCCGCCGCGACCACCGACGCGACCGAGATGTTGTGCACGAGCGCGATGTGGACCGCGGCCGCGACCGCCACCCACAGCACGACCGCCGCCGACTTGTAGATGAGCGACAGGCCAGCCACCGGGCCGGTGCCATCGTCGCCGCCGCCGCCGTCGTCGGCCGTGCCGTCGTCGCCGCCGTCGTCGGCGCTGCCGTCATCGGCGCCGCCACCGTCGTCGCTGCCGCCGCTGCCGCCGTCCTCGACGCACGTCGCGCAATAGTCGTCGGCGTGCACGCCGCCTTTGCCGTGCATCGCGACGAGGTGCTCCTGCGTCTTCGACTTCAGCTCGGCGAAGGTCTGCGGCTCCTTGCCGTCCAAGCCCAGCTCCGCCGGCGACATCTTGGCCAGCCGCGCCTTGGCCGCCTTCGTCCCCGGCAGCCCGTCGACCGCCGCCTGCGTCACCAGGCCGGCGTCCCACAGGCCCTTTTGGATGACCAGGTGATCGCCGCTCTCCATCTGCGCCTTGAACGCGTCGAAGAACTCCGGCTTGGAGCTGCGCACGAGCGCCACGATCTTGTCCTCGGCGCGCCGCACGGTCGCCAGCGTCTTCGGCGAGGTCTGGAAGTTCTCCAGCTTCAGGTTGTCGCGAATCTCGGGGATCGCGTCAGCCACCGGGCCGTGCAAGAGCATGATGCCGCGATAGAGCTGCTCGCCGGTATAACCCGACGTCGCCGCCGTCGTCGCTGCCGCCGCCGTGGGCGCGACCGCTGCTGACCCGGAGCCGGGCTGTCCCACGCATCCGACCATGACGACCGCCAAGATGGGCGCCGTCAGTGCTGCTACTTTCCAATGTTCCATTCGTCCGTCCTCCGCTTTGCGTTGCGCGCGCGGCTGCATTCGCCGCGAGCGTGCGACCGCACTTCAACCGCCGTGCCACGACGCGTTTACCGTCGCTGACAGCGGCCGAGCAGCGCATACGCGCGGGTCCACGTGCGCAAGATCACACGCGCTGCCGCCGCGGCTCGAGCAGGTCCGATTCGTCGACGGGAATGGCCGCAGAGACGCGGCGCGGATGGGGCGACGGCGAACGAAGACCCACCGTCCCATGAGACTGTCGCGGGACTGTCCCGCGTCAGCGGTCGCGCGCGCCCCGGACGATCACGCTGAAGCGACTAGAGCGCGCGCAGCAGCCGCTCGAGCTCGACGCGCATCGCGGCCGGCGACTGCGCGTGGAAGCGGCGGCCATGGCCGGGCAAGATCGTGTGGAACGAATACTGAAGTAACCGCTTCAGTGATTGCAGCTGCTCCGTCCACGAGTACCAGCAGACGTCGCGGCCGGCGTCGAGACGGCCGAGCTCGTCGTCCCACCAGACGTGGTCGCCGGTGAAGAGCACGCCGTCGTGCAGGAGCGCCAGCGAGCCGCGCGTGTGGCCGGGCACGGGAATGAGCAGCAGATCGTCGGCGAGCGCGATGGGATCGGCGCCGTCGACGCGCTGCTCGATGGCGAGCCGGCCGGCATCGGCGGCGTGCATGACGCGCGTACAGCCGAAGCGGCGCGCCAGCTGCTCGTGGTCGGCGACGTCGTCGCGATGGGTGAGCACCAGCTGCGCGACGCCGCCGAGCGCCGCCAGTCGCGCCATGAGCGGACGCGCGGCGCGCGGCGAATCGACGAGCACATTGCCGCGCGCGCGGACGATGAGGTACGAGGCGGCGCCGTAGGAGTCGGCGCTGTGGTAGCCGCAGTAGTAGATGTCGCCGTCGCCGATGCGCTCGGGAAAGCGGGCGGCGGCGGCGCGCGCGGCGCCGGCTTTGGCCAGCGGCTGCGCGCCGATGCTGGCCGTCGGGCAGGCGACGAGCGCCATGAGCGCGCGCTCGGTGGCGGCGGCGTCGCCGTCGTCGGGCTGCGCGGCGACGATGGATTGGTCACCCGCGCGCGCGAAGACCTGCGGCGCCAGCTGGCGGCAGGCGTCGCAGTCGATGCAGCTGTCGTCGACGAAGAAGCGGCCGGGCGCATTGCCAAAGAGCCGATGAGCGACGCGCGCCATCTCCCGAATGTAGCGCCGGGCTACGCGTTGCGCACGTCGAACGAGCCGCTACTTCTCGACCACCGTCCCATGGGCGCGCTTGACCAAGGTGTCGACGATGTAGCTCGCCACCTGCGACGGCTTCGTCCCGGGACCGAACCCCGCGTCGTAGCCGAGCTCGCGCGCCAGCTTGTGGTCGATGCGCGGCCCGCCGAGCAGGAAGATGAGATCGCGCATGCCGTTCTTGCGCGCCAGCTCGATCAGCTGCTGCGAGTTCTCGATGTGCAGATCGCGCTGCGTCATGATCTGCGACACCAGCACCGCATCCGCGTTCAGCTCTTTGGCGCGCGCCAACAGGGCCGCGTTGTCGACCTGCGCGCCCAAGTTGTAGGCGTCCATCCACGGATAGGCCTCGAGGCCCTTGTCGCCGGCATAGCCCTTCATGTTCAAGATGGCGTCGATGCCGACGGTGTGCGCGTCCGAGCCGGTGCAGGCGCCGACGACGACGACCTTGCGATGCAGCTCCTCGTGGATGAGATGGTTGATCTCTTTGAAGCCCCACGCAGGCACCGTCACCTCCGGCACCTCGATCTCGCTGTAGTCGAGCTGCACGTCGGCGTTGGCGTAGACGACGAAGAAGCTGAAGCTGGCGCCGGCCTGCTCCATCGTCGCCACCAGCACGTTCTTCAGGCCCAACTCGACGGCGAAGCGGCGCGCGGCCTCTTTGGCGCGGCCCGACGGCGGCACCGGCAAGGTGAAGCTCAGCTGGATGCGGCCGTCGTCTTTGCGGTCGCCGTAGGCGCGGATCATCTCCGGCGGACGCTTGTGCGGCGCGGTGTCAGACATGGCGGCCCTCCTCCAGCACGTCGAGGATCGGGTTGACGTAATCGGCCGCCTTCTCGACGACGCCGGCCAAGCCGCGCCCGCCCTTCTCCGGCCGCTTGACGTCGGCGAAGGCGCCGCGACCGATGGCCGCGAACATGCCCTCGGCCTGCACCTCGCCGAGCAAGGTCTTGGCCTCGTCGAGCACGAGCTTGGCGCGCGCGACGATGCGACCCGCCGGATTCCAGATGATCTCTTCCGACAGGTGGCGCGCGGCGTTGAAGACGTACTCGGCGCCTTTGATCGCGCAGAAGCGATCTTGCAGGAGCGGCGTGTGAATCGACTCCGTCATCATGCCGAGCAGCTCGATCGACTGCTCGGTGGCGACGCCGACGAGATCGTACAGACCGTCGACGCGATGGCTCCAGAAGATGTCGCCCGATTTGTGCTTCGTCGACGGCATCCACTTGATCGGATGCTTCGGGAAGATCTGCCGCACCAGCTGCGCCTGCGCCATCTCCATCAAGAACGAGTCTTCGATCGACTTGTCGATCTCGAAGGCGTGGCCGAGGCCCATTTGCTCTTCGGGCAGGCCGGCGCGCAGGGCGAAGGCCTCGTTGATGAACTGCGAGGCGAAGACCGTGTGCGCCTTGTCGATGGCGTCGGCGGTCGTCAGGTAATTGTCCTCGCCGGTGTTGATGATGATGCCGGCGCGGGCGATCATGCGACGCGAGAAATATTGATCGCAGAGCGTGCGCCGCGGGTTGATGTCGCGAAACAGGATGCCGTACATGGCGTCGTTGAGCAGCATGTCGAGCCGCTCGACCGCGCCCAGATAGGCGATCTCCGGCATGCACAAGCCGGACGAGTAGTTCACCTGCATCAAGTAGCGCCCGAGCTTCTCCTGCTCGTCGTCGAGGGCGCTGCGCACGATCTTGAAGTTCTCCTGCGTCGCCCAGGTGCCGCCGAAGCCTTCGGTGGTCGCGCCGTAGGGCACGTAGTCGATGAGCGACTGCGCGGTCGAGCGGATGACGGCGATGACGTCGGCGCCCGCCTGCGCCGCGGCGCGCGCTTGATCGGCGTCGTCGTAGATGTTGCCGGTGGCGACGATGACGTACTTCCACGGAATGGGCCCGGTGCCGAGCCGCTCGCGATCGCTCTTGCGCTTGTCGCGCGCGCGGTCGATGCGCTCGATCGCCGCTTTGGTGTGCGGCGCGAGCGCGGCGTGCACGTCGGCGAGGCTCGGTCCGCCGGCGCCGGAGTCGACTTCGCTGCCGTAGGCGAGCGCTTCGGCGGCCTCTTGCGGATCGGCGGCGCCACGAGCGAGCGCTCGGCCGAGCCACCAGGCGATGCCGTGACCGAGGCCGCCCGAGGCCAAGTAACGGTCGACGCAGCTGTTGACGAGCGGCACGCCTTCGGCGTCGGCACCGTCGATGCCGTAGGCGCGCAGGACCGTGCGTTCGATGGAGACCGTGGTGTGAGCGTCGATGAAGCGCTGCACCCCGCCGGCGATATCTCCGGCGAGGCGGCGACAGTCGTCGACAATCGCGTTATCGATGGGGAGCGGATGCACGAGCGCAATCTATCCTCGCCTTGCCGAAGACTCAACCTCGGCCACAATTTCCGACGATGGACGTCTCTACGGCGCTGCCCTTACTGCGCGAGCACTATGGCAAGGTCAACGGCGAGAAGTTCGATCGCATCTTGCCGGCCGACTACGACATCGCCTTCAATCCGCTGTTACGCCGGCTGACGGGGCGCATCACGTACAGCCAGCGGCTCATCGAGATCTCGGCGTTTCACTTCCGCGAATATGGCTTCGCCGACGCCGTGCAGACGCTCGAGCACGAGCTCTTGCATCTGTATTTGCACACGCTCGGCAAGCCGTCGGGGCACAACGCGCTGTTCAAGGCGGCGGCGCGCGATCTCGGCATTCGCGTGTTTCACGCCAACCCGTATCCGCAGAATCGCTCGCCGCGGCACCGCTATCTGTACGAGTGCCCGTCGTGCCGGCGCATGGTCTTTCGCAAGCGGCCGCAAGATCGCCACGCCATCGCCTGCGGCGTCTGCTGCCGCGAATTGGCGGGCGGCGTCTGGGATCCGCGCTTTACGCTGCAGCTCGTCGAGAAAGTGAAGCTGGCTTAGCCGCTACGTCCGATTGCGCGGCAGGCCGAGCTCGTCGAAGCGCGACATCACCTGCTGCAGATCGTTCCACACTTCGCGCTTGGCCGACGGCGTGCGCAATAGGAACGCCGGATGGTACGTCGGCATGAGCGGGATGCCTTCGTACTCGCGCCAGGAGCCGCGCAGCCGCGAGATCGGCGCGTCCGAGCGCAACAGGCACTGCGCCGCGAACTTGCCGAGCGCGACGATCATGCGCGGGCGAATCGCCGCCAGCTGCTTCTTCAGGAACGGCTCGCACTGCAAGATCTCGTCGGGCTCGGGGTTGCGATTGCCCGGCGGACGGCACTTCAAGATGTTGCAGATGTAGACGTCCGAGCGACCGAGCCCCATCGCTTCGATCATCTTCGTGAGCAGCTGACCGGCGGCGCCGACGAACGGCTCGCCGGTGCGATCCTCGTCGGCGCCGGGCGCTTCGCCGACGAAGACGAGCGCGGCATCGGGGTTGCCGACGCCCCAGACGAGGTTGGTGCGTTTGGGGGCGAGCTTGCAGCGCTGGCAGTCGCCGAGCTCGTCGCGCGCGACCTGCAACGCGGCCGCGCCGACGCCGAGCGCGCGCGGCTCGTAGACAATGCGTGGCGCCGGTGCCGACGCCGGCTCGCTTGGCCTGGCCGGGGCCGACGTCGGCGCCTCGGCCGCACGCCTCGTGGCGGCGACCGGCGCCGGCGCGACCGACGGCGGCGCCGGCGGCACACCGACGACGCCGCCGCGCTCGAGCCAGGCGACGTGCTCTTTGACCTGCCGGGTCAACGCCAGCAGCTCGGCGCGCGCGCTCGGCTGATTCGCGTCGTCGGCGCTCACGCCACGGCCTCGGTCGGTCCGAGGAGGCGCGCCGCGCGATCGAGGATGCGATCGGCCACTTCATCCTTCGTCAGCTGCGGCAACGACTCGACCGCGCCGTCACGCCCGACGATGAGGACGCGATTGGTGTCGGTGCCGAAGCCGCTGCCCGCCTCCGAGACGTCGTTGGCGACGATGAGATCGCAGCCTTTGGCGCGCAGCTTGGCCGTGGCGTGGCGCTCGACGTCTTCGGTCTCGGCCGCAAAGCCGACGACGACCGGCGCGCGGCCGGCCAGCTCGGCGAGAATGTCGGGATTGCGCGTCAGCAGGAGCGACGGCGCGTCCCCGAGCGCGTCCTTCTTCAGCTTGTGCGGCGCCACGTCCGCCGGTCGATAGTCGCCGACCGCCGCGGTCATGACGATGAGCGCCTGCCCCTCGGCGTGCGCCAGCGTCGCCTCGCGCATCTGCAGCGCGGTCTCGACGTCGACGCGCCTGACGCCCGGCGGGGTCGCCAGCGCGACCGGGCCGGCCACGAGCGTCACCTGCGCGCCCCGCCGCGCCGCCTGGCGGGCGATGGCGAAGCCCATCTTGCCCGTCGAGCGGTTACCCACGAAGCGCACGGGGTCGATGGGCTCGAACGTCGGTCCGGCGGTGACGAGCACGCGGCGCCCCTGCCAATCGCGGCGACCGAGCGCCTGCACGCAGGCGGCGGCGATGTCGGCCGCCTCCATCATGCGCCCCTGCCCGACCCAGCCGCAGGCCAGCTCGCCCGCATCGGGGCCGCACGTCGACACGCCGCGCTCGACGAGCACGCGCAGATTCGCCTGCGTCGCCGGGTGCTGCCACATGTTGACGTTCATCGCCGGCGCCAGCAGCAGCGGCGCGCGACAGGCCAGCGCCACCGTCGACAAGAGATCGTTCGCCAGCCCGTGCGCCAGCCGCGCGATGATGTCGGCCGTCGCCGGCGCAATGACGAGCAGCTCGGCCCAATCGGCCACTTGGATGTGCCCGATCGTCTGCTCCTGCGACAGATCGAACGTGTCCGTCGCAACCGGCTGCTGCGACAGCGACTGCAAGGTCAACGGCGTGATGAACGCTTGCGCCGCCTCGGTCATGACCACGCGCACCGACGCGCCCAGCTTGACGAGCGCGCGCACCAGCTCCGCCGCTTTGTAGGCCGCGATGCCGCCCGCGACTCCGACGACGATGCGGCGCCCGTTCAGCTCCATATGCCGAACCTAGCATCGGCGCGGTCAACGCGCGAGGCCCAAGCCGCCGCGCGCGACCACGAAGACGCGCCACGCGGGCGCGCCGACATCGCGGTCGAGCCCGCCGCCGGCGCCGGCGTCGAAGGCGACCCAGCGCGACGTCACGCGCAGCGCGCCGCGCAGCTCGGCCGGCCGCGTGTACGTGAACTCACCGACGGCGCCTTCGGCTTCGAGGACGGCGGCCAAGCCCGCGCGCGGCCGCGTCACGATCGCCACCGCCGCCGCCGCGCCCCAGGTCAGCTCGTCGCCGAATTTGGTGGTGAGCAGCGTGCGATCGGGCGCGAAGCGCACGCCCAACGTCGCGCCCAAGGTCAAGCGGCCGCTGCGCCAGTCGACGACCAGGCGCGGCTCGATCGTCGCGCCCGCCGTCGCCGCGAAGTCGTGCTGGCCCGACGCCGGCGCCGTCAGCTGCAGCTGCAGCGCCGCGTGGAAGCCGTCGGCCGCGGGGTTGCCGGCCAAGAGCGCCTTCACCCGCAGGCGCACGTCGCCCGCCGCCGCCGCCGCCAGCGGCGTGTCGTCGACGCCGAGGCCGCGCAGCCGATCGCCGTCTTGGAACAGCACGACCGGCATGCCGATCGCCACCGCCAGCCGCTTCCAGATGCCGAACTCGAGGCCGACATCGAGCACCAGCGCGTCCTTCACCGGGTAGGTCACGATCCCGGTCGCCGGCGAGAGCCGAATCGGATCGCGGCCGAGATCGAGCGCGACCACCCACGACACGGCGCCGGCGGCGGTCGTGGGCGCGCCTTCGATGCCGACGAACGAGCCCGGCCCGACGGCGGGCGTGAAGCGATCGGCGACGATGCCGGTCGAGGTCGTCGCGGTCGTCGACGGCGGCGTCGTTTGCGCGCGGACGCTCGCTGACGCCGCGCACAAAAGCAGCGCCACCGCCAGCGCGCGCGTCATCCGTCCTTGTAGATCTTGTCGGCGGCGACGTGCTGATAGCGCAGCGCCTTCAAGTGCAGGCGCAACAGGTGAAACAGCAGCTCGGCCCGCGATTCACCGGCTTTGCGCGCCAGCTCCGCGTGTCGCTTGAGCTCGGGTCGTGCCTCGCGCGGGTGAAACTGAAAGGCGCGCGTGAACAGAATCTGCGGCGGCGTCACCGGGTTGGCCACGAGCCGCACTTCCAAGATCTCGCTCGGCTCGACGCCCGGCAGCCGCCGCCGCTCGGTGACCGAGAAGGCGCCGCCACCGACGAGATCGTCGAGCAGAATCTCGCCCTCACGCACCTCGCGCACTTCGAACAGCGAGCGATGCGTGGTCGCCAGCGCGTGCACCCACGCGCGGTCGAGCTCGTCGAGCGGCTTGTCGGCGTGGGCCTCGGTCAGAAAGCGCGTGGCCGGCAATTTGCCGTCGCTGGCCGGCCGTTCGAGCGCGTACCACTCGAGGAACGCCGTCGTCCGCTCTTCGTAGAGCGCGTCGTCGTGAAAGACGCGGCCGGCCTTCTCCGCCCACTCCTCGCGCGCCCGCACCAGCTCGGCCTCGTCGCGCGCCGCGAAGGCGATGACGCGGTCGAGCATGTCGGCGAGCATCAGCCGGTCCGCTGGCGGTCGATCATCGCCAGGAAGCGATCGAACAGGTACGACGCGTCGTGCGGCCCGGGCGAGGCCTCGGGGTGGTACTGCACGCTGAAGGCCGGCTTGTCGGCCAAGCGCATGCCCTCGACGGTGTTATCGTTGAGGTTGACGTGCGTCAGCTCGGCCTTGCCGCGCAAAGAGTCGACGTCGACGGCAAAGCCGTGGTTCTGCGACGTGATCTCGACCTTGCGCGTGCCCAAGTCCATGACCGGGCAGTTGGCGCCGTGGTGGCCGAACTTGAGCTTGTAGGTGCTGCCGCCGAGCGCGAGGCCGAGGATCTGATGGCCCAAGCAGATGCCGAAGAGCGGCACCTTGTGCTCGACGATGGTGCGGCACGCGTCGACGGCGTAGGTGACCGCGGCCGGATCGCCGGGCCCGTTCGACAGAAAGACGCCGTCGGGGCGCAGCGCCAGCGCCTCGGCCGCCGGCGTCGTCGCCGGGACGACGGTGACGCGGCAGCCGGAGTCGACGAGCATGCGCAGGATGTTGCGCTTGATGCCGAAGTCGTAGGCGACGATGTGCTTCTCGGCTTGCCGCCGCTGCGACGCGTCCTGCGCGTGCCGCCAGCTGCCTTCGGCCCACGGATAGGTCGCCGCCGACGTGACCTCGCGGACGAGGTCGCGCCCTTCCAAGCCGGGCGAGCGGCGCACGCGCTCGATGAGCGCCGCGTCCGACAACTTATCGACGGGCGTCGACGGTGATGATGCCGCGCATCGCGCCTTGGTCGCGCAACTTCTGCGTCAGCGCGCGCGTGTCGACGCCGGCGATGCCGGGCACGCCCGCCTCGGCCAGCACCTTGTCGAGGTCGACCGTCGCGCGCCAGTTGCTGACGACCGGCGACAGCGCGCGCACGACGAAGCCGGACAGCCAGGCGCGGCTCGACTCGAGATCCTCGAGGTTCCAGCCGACGTTGCCGATCTCGGGCGCCGTCATGACGACGATCTGCCCGCGATACGACGGATCGGTGATGACCTCTTGGTAGCCGGTCAGCGCCGTGTTGAACACGACCTCGCCGGCGCCGCCGTCGCCATGGTCGATGGCGACGCGGGCGCCGAACGCGGTGCCGTGAACGACGGTGCCGTCTTCGAGCGCCAGTCGCGCGCGATCAGCCATGCGCGTCCTCCTCGTGGACCAGCTTGCCGGCGACGAACGTGTGGGTGACGCGCCCGCGCAATTCCCAGCCGCGGAACGGCGAATTGCGCGACTTGGAGCGCCAGCGCGTGGGATCGACTGTGTAGATCGTGTTCACATCCAAGATGGCGACGTCGGCGGGCGCGCCTTTGGCGAGCGTCCCTGCGCGCAGGCCGAAGATCCGCGCCGCGCCGCTGGTCATGCGCCGAATCAGCGTCGGCAAGGTCAGCAGCTTCTCGTCGACGAGCTTCAGGCCGAGGCCGAGCGCCGTCTCGAGGCCGATCATGCCGAAGGCCGCTTGATCGAACTCGACGTCCTTCTCTTGCGCGGCGTGCGGCGCGTGATCGGTCGCGATGCAGTCGATCGTGCCGTCGGCGAGCGCCTCGCGTACGGCCTGGCGGTCGGCTTCGCCGCGCAACGGCGGCGCGCACTTGGTCGCCGTGTCGTACGAGCAGCACGCGACGTCGGTCAGCGTCAGATGATGCGGCGTCACTTCCGCCGTCACCGGCAAGCCTTGCGCCTTGGCGCGCCGCACCGCCGCCACCGCCGCCGCCGTCGAGATGTGCGCCACGTGATAGCGCGCGCCCGTCCAGGCGACCAGCTCGAGATCGCGCGCCACCATCACCGACTCGGCCATCGGCGGCTGACCGCGCAGGCCGGCGCGCGTCGACGCCGGCCCTTCGTTCATGACGCCGCCCTGCGCCAGCTGCTTGTCCTCGGCGTGCTGCACGACGGTGAGCCCGAACGTGCGCGCATATTCGAGCGCGCGGCGCATGAGATCGGCGTTCATAACCGGCATGCCGTCGTCGGACACGGCGATGATGCCCGCGTCCTTCATCTCGCCCATCTCCGCCAGCGACTCGCCTTTGAGCCCCTTGGAAATCGCGCCCACCGGCAACACGCGCACGACCGAAGCCTCCCGCGCCCGCCGCACGATCAAGTCGGTCACCGCGCGGTTGTCGTTGGGCGGATTCGTGTTCGGCATGCAGCAGACGGTCGTGAAACCGCCCGCGGCCGCCGCGCGCGCGCCCGACGCCAGGTCCTCTTTGTACTCGTGACCGGGCTCGCGAAAGTGGACGTGCAGATCGACGAAGCCGGGCACGACGACGCGACCGGCGCAATCGATGACGCGCGCGCCTTCGCGGTGTGCGCCATTTTCGACGGCGGTTATGACGCCGTCCTCGATCAATAGGTCGGTCGTGCGGTCGAGATCGGCGGCGGGGTCGATGACTCGCCCGCCCTTCAAAACGAGTGCCTGCGGCACGGGCAATGGTGTAGCGACTCGCGGACGAAACTGCAAGCGCCTAACGCAGCGCGCGGTTATTCGCGACTATTCGACGCGAACGACGGCCGGACCGAGCGCGCGCACCAGATCTTCGCAGGCGGCGGCGACGGCCGTCGCGTCCTTGCCTTCCAGCGTCAGCTTCACCTTATAGTCGGGCGCGCTGAACGTCGGATAGCTGCCGACGGCCACGGCGCCATAGCGGGCGACGATGCGATCGAGCTCGCCGGCGATGAGCCCCTCTTCCGACGTCGTGTAGACGTTGCGCAAGATATAGGGCGCTTCGCGAAAGCGTTCTTTGATCGAGTCGAACTTGCGGCGGAAGAGCTCGGGGACGCCGGGCAAAATATGGACGTTGCGCATGGCGATGACGGGCCAACCAGGGCCGCCTTCGCCGATGACGAAGTGGGCGCCTTCGGGCACGTCGGCCATGCGCAGGTCGCGCTCGCGCAGCCGCTCGCCGTAGTGGCCGCGCAGCATCTGCTCGAGCAGCGGGTGGCGGATCACCTTGCCGGCGAAGGCGCGCGCGACGCCTTCCATCGTCAGATCGTCGTGCGTGGGACCGACGCCGCCCGACGTGAACACGAGATCGTAGCGCGCGGAGAAGTCGGCGACGGTGGCGGCGATCTCGTCGAGCACGTCGGGGATGACGGTGATGCGCCGCAAGGCCACGCCCAGCTTGCGCAGCTCGTCGACGGCGTGGCGCGCATTTTCATCCTGCACCTTGCCCGAGAGGATCTCGTCGCCGATGAGGATGATGCCCGCGGTGGACATGGCGGGGGCAGTGTAGTACCAAAGTCCGCCGTGAGCGAGCGCCAGCGAGCGAACGTGAGCGTGGCCCGTCGGGCCCGCGGATCAATTTACGAGCGCCAGCCCGTAGCGAGCCCGCGGCCATGAGCGAGCGCGACGGTTCTCTCGAGGAGCTGCGCGAGCTGCTCGATTCCGCCGGCATCGGCCGCGCGCTCAAGCGCATCGCGCACGAGATCGTCGAGCGCAACGCGGCGGCGGGCGCGGTGCTGCTCGTCGGCATTCGCACGGCGGGCGTGCCGCTGGCCGAACGCTTGGCGGCGATCGTCAACGCCACCGGCGAGCTGACGGCCGAGCTGGGCGCCATCGACATCACGCTCTACCGCGACGATGTCTTCGAAGGGCTGCCCAAGCCGGAGGTCGGCTCCAGCGAATTCCCCGGCCACACCATCGCCGGCAAGACCATCATCCTCGTCGACGACGTGCTCTACACCGGCCGCACCATTCGCGCCGCGCTCGACGCGCTCATGGATTACGGCCGGCCGCGCGCGGTGCAGCTGGCCGTGCTCGTCGACCGCGGCCATCGCGAGCTGCCGATTCAGCCCGATTACGTGGGCTCGAAGGTGGAGACCACGCGGCAGCAGTCGGTGAAGGTGATCCTCGACGGACGCGATCGCGCCGTGTTGCGACAGCGCAAAGCCGAGGGCAAACGATGAAGCACCTCCTCGGCATCGAAGGGCTCGGCGCCGACGAGCTGACGAAGATTCTCGATCTGGCCGATACCTTCGCGGAGATCAACACGCGGCCGATCAAGAAAGTGCCGACCCTGCGCGGCAAGACGATCATCAACCTGTTCCACGAGGCGTCGACGCGCACGCGGACCTCGTTCGAGATCGCGGCCAAGCGCTTGTCGGCGGACGCGATCAACATCTCGGGCTCGACCTCGTCGACGACCAAGGGCGAGACGCTGCTCGACACGGCGCGCAACTTGATGGCGATGGCGCCGGACGTGATCGTGCTGCGCCATGCGTCGTCGGGCGCGCCGCACTTCATCGCGCAGCACGTCGAGGCGGCGGTGGTCAACGCCGGCGACGGCACGCACGAGCATCCGACGCAGGCGCTGCTCGACTGCGCGACCATCCGCAAGCACAAGGGCAAGGTCGCCGGGCTGAACGTGACCATCGTCGGCGACATCGCGCATTCGCGCGTGGCGCGCTCGGACATCCTGGCGCTGACGAAGCTGGGCGCGCACGTGCGCGTCGCGGGGCCGCGCACGATGCTGCCGGTCGGCATCGAAGAGATGGGCGTGCACGTCTTCGAGCGCGTCGAGCCGGCGCTGGAAGATGCCGACGTCGTCATGATGCTGCGCATTCAGATGGAGCGGCTCAACGGCGCGGCGCTGATCCCCAACACGCGCGAATACAGTCGCTATTTTGGGCTCGGCCCGCGGCTGGCGGCGACGTTGAAGCCGGACGCCATCGTCATGCACCCGGGCCCGATCAACCGCGGCGTCGAGCTCGATCCGGCCGTCGCCGACGGCAGCCGCAGCGTCATCCTCGATCAGGTGACCTACGGCGTGGCCGTGCGCATGGCCGTGCTCTACTTGTTGGGCGGCGGCTCGCCTTCACCCGCCGAGAGCTGATTCTGCTTCGGCTTCGCCGGTAGATCATTCTTCGGCTTGCGATCGCCGAAGCCAGCGTTCGTGAAATACGAGAACAGGCCGATCAACACGGCGACGGCAATGAGGATGCCCAGCGTGCCCATTATTCGTCGAGGATGACACGAGTCGAGCTGCCGCGGTCGTGAACATTGACCGGGCGCTCGATCTCGACGGTGCGGTCGCCTTCGGGCGCGTAGAGCGTGATGTGGTGCGGGCCGGGCTTCATCGAGATGCGCGCCTCGGCCGGGCACGAGCGGCCGCTGTCGGCGCCGTCGACGAAGATGCGATATTGCCCGGGATGCTTGCACACGAGCTTCAGGCCCGCGTCGCCGTCGATCTCGGCCGGTAGCATGGCGGCGACGAGCGGCGCTTCGATGCTCACGCCGGCGTCGAGCGGACCGCGCCACAGCCGCTGCCCTTCGGCCACGACGACGAGCGCGTGCACGCCCGGCGGCAGCGGCAGCGACGCCGGCGTCGTGCCCGCGGCCTTGCCGTCGATGAAGAGCCGCGCCCCGCTCGGCTGCGACCGGACGGTCGTCGTCAGCGGCGTCGTCAGCGACGTCGTCGGCGCACCCAACGCGACCGGCGGCGGCGGCGGCGCCGTTTGCGCGACGATCGCGGGCTCGGTCGCCTGCGGCTGCGATTGCGCGTCCCGCGGCGTGCGGCCGCGCTCGATCTTGAAGGCGATCGTCGCCACCGACAGCGCCATCGCCGCCAGCGCCATCGCCGGCAACATGCGCTGCCCGACCGACGGCCGCTTACGGCGCAGCGCGTCCAACGTCGTCGTCGCCGTGGTCGACGGCGGATCCCACACGGTCGTCGACGGCGGCGGCAACAGCGGCCGACCACCCCACGGCGTCGCCACGCTCGCCGCCGACGGCAACATCGACGGCGGCGGCGGCAAGGGCAGCGTCTCGCCGCCCACCTCCGGCATGGCCGCGAAGAAGTCGTCGGCCACCGACGGCGCGCGAATCCCCGTCGCCGGCGGCGGCTGCGGATTGCCGATGCCTTCGAGCGGCGAGCGGCGCGTGACGTCCGCCGGCAGCTTGTCGCGCGCGCGTTCGGCCAGCATCGACCGCGCCGTGTTCACGCGCTCGCCGAGCAGCGTCAGCGCCTGCGTGCGGAAGTCGGCCAGCGACGGCAGACGCGCCGCCGCTCGCGCCGCCAGCGCGCGCGCCAACAGCGGCCCCGCCGCCGCCGGAATCCCCGACAGCGACGGTGGCGACGCGTCCGACTGCGCCGCGATCTCGACGGCGCGCGTGCCCACGAACGCGGGACGACCGGCCAACAGCTCGAACAGCACCGCCGCCAAGCCAAAGACGTCGGCGCGGCCGTCGAAGTTGCCGCGTCCCATTTGCAGCTCGGGCGCGGCGTAGCGAAGCGCGTCGACGAAGGCGTCGTCGTCGGACCAGCCCGGCTGCACGCGCATGTGCAAGAGGCCGAAGTCGCGCACGAAGACGCGGCCGTCACCGTCGACGAGGATGCACTCGGGCGACAGGCCGAGGTGCAAGATGCCGCCCGGCAGCAGGTCGGTGCGAGCGTGCGCGTTGGCGACGGCGTCGGCGACCTCGATGGCGACGAGCAGCGCCGCGTCGGTCGGCAGCGGTCCGTCGGCGACGAGCGCGCTCAGCGGCGCGCCGCGAATCCAGTCGGAGACGAGGTAGTGGACGTCGCCTTCGGCGGCGAGCTCGTGGGCGCGGGCGATGCGCGGATGCGACAGCCGCGCCCAGCCGTTGGCGGCGCGCACCAGTCGAGCCATCGCCTCTTTGTCGGTCGCCAGCTCGTCCGCGACGATCAGGAGCGCAAAGTCCTTCTCGAAGCCGGCATCGCCGTAAACGCGCGCGCGATGCAGGATTCCGAGCGGTCCGCTGGCGATCTCCTCACCGCAAACGAAGCGCCCGAGCGTTCTGCGCTCCCCCATGCTCGTGAGCATGAGTAACATGCAGACACACAGAGAGTCGATGACTTTTGCACCCTAAATCGTCCCGCGATCACGCGAGGTCGGCGACGGCAGCTCCAATGATTTCGTCATATTCGCCGTTGCGGTAGTAACTGAAGCCCTCACTATCGGGCGCGCGACTGGCGTATGCCAGCATCCAAGGTCCAATGCCGGCGACGCCCAGCTCGCGCGCGCATTCGAACCAGCCGGCGTAGATCTCCCGGCGCGCGTCGGCCGGCAGGCGACTGCCGGCAATGCCGAATTCGCCGACGATCAAGGGACGCGTCACGTGATGCGCCGCCTGCGTGATGCGCTGCAAGCCGAAGCGCGCCTCGTCACCGACGGCAGCGCCCTGCTTCTCCGGGTAGAAATGCAGCGACGCCAGGTCGAGATCGGGCGAGTCGCGCGCCTCTTCGTCGCCGAGGCTGACCAGCTGGCGCGAACGATCGCGCACACAGCCGGCGGCGAACGACACCCAATCGGACGGCGCTTGCCGCGCTTCGTTCATCAGCTCCCAGGCGAGCACCGTCGGATCGTCGCCGTAGCGCACGCCGGTCACGGAGTTGCGGCGATCGAGCAGCGTCGTCACACGCAGTCGATAGGCGTCACGCAGCTGCGGATCGGCATAGAACTGCGCGGCGTAGTCGGCGGGCGATTGGTCGTTGCGCACGGGCACGCCGCGCCAGCGCAGCCACTGCGCCATGCCGCCATACGACGGCCAATAATCGTGCAGCGCCAGAATCAGACGCAGCCCGCGACGGCCGGCGGCGGCGACGGCGCGGTCGAGCGCGACGAACCCGCTTTCCATCGGTTGGTCGAGCCCGTTCCACATTCGGCTCGTCTTGTCGGGATTGTCGTTGAAGGCCCAGGCGCGCACGACGGCGGCGCCGAGCGCGACGGCGTCATCGAGCGCCGCGTCGCAGTTTTCGGGCGCGCCTTGGCCGATCTCGTCTTGCAGGTAGTAGGCGTTGGCGAGGATGAAGCGCCACGGCTTGCCGTCACGCAGGAGGGTCGCGCCGTCGCTGCCGATGAAGGTCACGCTTTACGGTAGCACGCGCGGCGGCGCCAAAGGCGGGGGCGAGCGCCGGCGAGGCTATGATAAGGTTGCCGCGGTGACTTCCTACGCGGACGCCGGACCGGAGGACGCAGCCAAGGTTCGTTTCGTGCGCCGGCGCGCGGCGGCGGTCTTCGGCGCGCACGGTTATCGTGAGCTCTTGCCGTCGGCGTTGGAGCCGGTCGGCACCGCGGCGCGCATCGGGGCCGCGCTGGCCGCGCCGGCGCTGCCCGACGGCCGCGAGCTGCGCCTCGACGCCATGGTCTCGTTGGCGCGCGCCTATGGCGCCGGGCCCGATCGCGGGCGCTTCGCGCGGCGCATGATGGGCGGCGCGCTCTTCGATCCGCATCCGGCCGGCCGGCTGCGCTCGCCGACGTTCGAGATCGAGGCCGGCGTCATCTTCGGCGTCTCCGATCCCGCGGCCGACGCCGAGGTCTGCGCGCTGGCGCATGCGCTCGGCGGCGATCCCGGCTTGGGCGGCGCCGAGGTCGTGGTCTCGACCGTGGGTGACGCCGGTGACCTCGAGCGTTACGCCGGCCGCTTGGCCGAGCTGGGCACGCTCGCCTGTCCGCGCTGCCTCGCCACCGCCGATCCACTGCGCTTCTTGGGCTGCGACGAAGAGGGCTGCCGCGCGCTGGCGCAATCGGCGCCGCCCTTGCGCGACGAGGTCTCGACGCCGGCGCGCCGCCATCACGAGGCGCTGCTGGCGCTGCTCGAGGCGGCCGGCGTGCCCGTGCGCGACGATCCGCGGCTGGCGTTCGGCTCGACGCGCTATCGACGCACGATCTTGGAGCTGCGCGCGCTCGAAGGCGACGACACGCGGCTCGTCGTCGCGCGCGGCGGTCGTCGCGACAACCTGGTGGCGGCCACCGGCGGCCCGCAGACGCCGGCGGTCGGCTTGACGCTCGGGCTCATGCGCGCCGCCGCTTGCGTCTCGCCCGCCGACGCCAGCTTCGAGCCGGGCTGCGAGATCTTCTTCGCCGCGCAAGGCGCGCGGGCACGCGCCTGGGCCTTTCGCGCCGCCGCCGCCGAGCGCGCGCGCGGCTTCCGCGTCGACGTCGACTTGGGCGACGGCAGCTGGGACGAACAGCTGGCGCGCGCCGACGAATTGCACGCCCGCGTCGTCGTCTTGTGCGGCGAAGACGAGCGGCAAAGCGGCGCAGTGCAGCTCCGCGATCTGCGCTCGCAGCAGGCGCTCACCGTCCCCGAAGCCGAGCTGTCGAGCATCCTCAAGCGGCTGTTGCGCTAAGCCGTTCGCCGTAGCCTGCGGCAGCCGCGCGCCAAAAGCCGTTCAGCCCGTCGCGAGCGCGAAGCGGAGCGCTCCTGCCGGTGAGCCGCGCATCGCAGCGACAACGTGGCGATCGGACCGCGCAGCAGGTTTGAACGAGTTCTACGCCGTATGAACTGGCGGTGCGCCCAAGAAGAACCAGTTTTCCCCGTCGACTAGGCGCAGCGCGCGCTTGAACGACGTCTTCAGGCGCGCCGGCAAGCGCGGCTTGAGCGCCCACAGCGTGCGCCGTCCCCGCGTCGTGCGCGCCAAGACGACGACGAAGGCGATCGCGAACAGCGCCACCAACCCGCCCGGTAAAGCCACCATCGCCGCCAGCATCATCATTTTGCGCGCCACGTCTCCGGTGCGTTGCATCGCGCATACCGCAGCTCCACGACGCGCGCGGCTAGCACCTCACCACAGCGATTTCGACCGGTCCGCGCCGGTCTTCGACGTCCATGGCTTCGTTGCTCCTCCTCGAAATACAGACAGTATTCCTTCGTCGTCGCGCCTCGCCCTTCAAAATCGCTGTGGCGAGGTACTAGCGTTTGCGGCGCGCGTAGAGGCCGAGCAGCACGAGCACGAGCGCGCCGCCGGCGAGCGACCATGAGTGGCTCTCCGGTCGCGCCGGGCCGATGGCGGGCGCGTCGGCGGCGAACATCGGCTCGCCGTTCGCGAAGCGGACGAGCTCGATGGGCGGGCCGTCATCGAGCGGCAGCGCCGCCACCTCCACGGTCGGGCCGTCGACGCGCACGCGCAGCAAATGATAGACGGGTCGATAAATCCGCTTGGCCGCGCGATCGACCGGGCTGCACGGTGACTCGTCGTATAAAGGCGCCCCGCCGCCGCCGCTGACGAAGTAGCGGACGCCGTTGCGCTCCAAGCGCTCGTAGGCGTGATCGTGGCCGGCGAAGACCGCGCTCACGCGATGCTCCTCGAAGAGCCGCACCCACTCCGACTCTTCGATCGCGGCGCCGCAATGGGTGCCGACCGACAAGGGCGGCTGATGGACGAGGACGAAGGTGTGCGTCACGTGCTCGCGGGCGGCGGCGTCGAGCTGCCCGCGCAGCCACTCGGTCTGCGCGGCCGTGGGCGCGTTGCCGTCGAGGACGATGAAGGCCAGCGGACCCCAGCGAAAGCCGTAGTAGAGCCGCTGGCGGCCGTCGTCGGGCAGCGCGAACGCCTCGCGAAAGCGGTGCGCCTCGGGGTCGTGGAAGATCTCGTGGTTGCCGAGCGCGGGGTAGATCGGCACGTCGGCCAAGAGCGGCGCTTCGGCGTCGAAGAAGTCCTGCCAGCCCTGCGCGTCGCCGCCGTGCACGGCCAAGTCGCCGGTGTAGAGGACGAACGACGGCGACAGGCTGCGCGCCAGCGTCGCCAGCTGCGCGCCCTCCCGCTGCCCGTTGCGCGTGTCGCCGTACACGACGAACGTCACCGGCTTGGCGGCGTCGGCAAGTCGCACCTCGCCGCCGCCGGCCTCTTGGCCGTCGACGCGCACGCGATACGAGACGCCCGTCGCCGTAGCCGTTACGCCGCGCAGGACGGCTTCGTGGTGCGTGCCCGTCGTCGTCACGTGCACGGCGCCGGCGCGGACCTCGACCGTCGCGGCGGCGGCGCTGTCGCAGACGACGGTGAAGCCGTCGCCGCGCACGTCCTGCACGTACGGGCCGCGCGTCAGCCGGCCGCTCGGCTCATCGGCGCCGGCGGAACGGCAGACGATCACGACCGCGCACAGGCAGACGATCGCCCGAGCCTGCACGCGCAACGAACGGCTCAGCGCCGCCGGGTGGCGATCGCCAAGCGGCGCAGACCGGCCGCCTTGGCCAGCTCCATGACGGCGACGACGCGACCGTGATGCGTGGCTTCGTCGGCCTGCACGACCACCTGCGTCTCCGGATCGCGCGCCTTGGCGTCGTCGAACATCTTGCGCAAGGTGTCGGCCGAGACGGGCTTGCCGTCGACGACCATGTTGCCGTCGGTGGTGATGGCGACGGTGACGTCCTTGGTGTTGCTGGCGATCTCTTTGGTGGCGCCCTTGGGCAAGTTGACGCGCACGCCGGCGCGCGCGCGCGTCGGTGGCCATGACCGACGAGGTCACCATGAAGATGATGAGCAAGACCAGGAAGATGTCGGTCAGCGGCGTGATGTTGATGTCGGCGAACAGCTCGGCACCGTCACCGCCGTCGTCGCTCTTCTTCGGTCCGCCCATCGCCATGCGGGTTAAGCCTCCGACGCCGACGGCTTGGTCGCGATCGCCACCGGCGCCGTCTCGAGGATGCGCTGCTCGCCCGACGGCCGCGCGTCCGGCTTCTGCTCGCGCAAGAGCTCGACGAACTCCTCCGACATGAGCTTGAGCTCGAGCGACGTGCGACCGAGCCGCTGCATGAAGTAGTTGTAGATGACCATGGCCTCGATGGCGACGACGATACCGGCGGCCGTCGTCACCAGCGCCTCGGCGATGCCGGGACCGACGACGTCGATGCCGGCTTGGTGCGTGGCGCCGATCTGATCGAACGCGCGCAAGATGCCCCACACCGTGCCGAAGAGGCCGACGAAGGGCGCGATGGCGCCGATGGTCGCCAAGAGCCACAGCTGCCCCTTGAGCGCCAGCGCCACGCGCTGCCGCTCGCGATCGACGGCGGCCTCGAGCGCGCCTTCGGAGCTGCGGCCGTGGCGCTCGAAGCCGACGAGGAAGAACTCCGCCGCCAGCGATGACGAGCGCTCGCACGCCGCGCGCGCTTCGGCGAGCGCGCCGCGATAGAGGCAGCGTTTGACCGTCTCGCCGAGCGTGCGAGCGCGATCGAGGAAGCGCCAGAGCGCCGCGACGCGCTCGATGCCGACCGCCAGTGCCAGCACCGAGCAGAACACGATGAGCCCGAGCGTCACGCCGCCCGCCTTCATCGTTTGAATGAACCCGTGGAACATGTGGGGAGTAGGTATAGCTTCTCAGATGTAGCGCGTCCAGCCGTCGGAATGCCGAGATTTGTAGCTACGGTACCAACGACAAATTGGCAGGAACAAAACGAGCACGATCAGCGTCACGCCGTAGGTTTTGAGGAGACCGTGCTGCTGCGGATCGGCGTGGAAGAGCCGCCGGGCCACGAGGGCGCCGAGCCCAATGACGTGCACGTGTAGGAGATAGAAGAAGAACGCGGTCGCGCCGAAGATCCCGAGCGGCTCCAAGAAGCGGCGTAGCCGGCCGTCGTCGAGCGCCGTCAAGAGCGCCAACAAGAGGAACGTCTGCCCCAGCTCCAGCGTCGTGTAGCTCAGGCTGGGCGGATATTTGGCGACGTGCATCCACTGTAGAATCGAGCCCGAATCGCGGTGCAGGCCCCAGTTGCCGTAGCCGTCGAGGCCGCGCACGACCGCGAACACGGCGAGGAGCGCGCCGCCGATGGCGAGCAGCGTGCGCACGCGCTCCGCCGTCGGCCGCGCCCGCGTCGCCAGGAGCCAGCGGCCGAGCACCCAGCCGGCCATCATGATCGACAGCCAGGGAATCAGCGGATAGCCGTTGAACGCGTTCGCGAACGGATGGCCGGGCCGAAACAGCGCGACGTCGATGGCGTGCGCCGGCTGCGTCGTCGGCTGCCAGCGCTCGGCCAGCTCGCCGAAGACTTGGATGGCGACGGCGCCGGCGAGCAGCCACGCCGACGACAGCCGTCGCAAGAACGCCATGATCACGAGCGAGATGCCGATCGCGTACAGCACTTGGAAGACCGCGACGTGATAGCCGGTGAAGCCGAGCGACATCCACAGCGGATCGAGCGCCGCGATGACGAGGCCGCGCTTGACGATGAACGCCGTCTGCCGCGGGTCGTCGCGCCGCCGCTCGCTCGACAACGCCAGCGCTGCGCCCGCCAGCAGGACGAAGGTCGGCGCGCACAGGTGCGAGATCCAGCGCGTCAGAAACTCGGCCGGCGGCAGCGGATTGCCGCGATGCCAGCCGTCGGCGGCGTCGCCGTGCAGGTGGTGCGCGTCCCACATCGTGCCGGCGTGATCGATCGTCATCAGGATCATGACGAGCCCGCGCAGCCAATCGATCGCTTGCAGCCGCTTCGACTTCGCCGCCACCGCCGCCGCCACCGTCGTCGCCGGCTCGGCTGCCGGCATCACGGATAGCGCTTGCGCATCAGATACGAGACGGCGTCACGCGAGCAGCTGTCGCAGTAGCCGAACTTCTCCCGCATGTTGCGGATGGTCGTCTCGACGCGCTCGAACGCCTCTTTGTCGATGCGCGTGCGCATCTTGTCGGCGCCGTCGGTGAGGTACTGCAAGACCTCGTCGATCGTCTTCTTGACGATCTTCTTGCGCTGCTCGAAGTAGGCCTCGCGCAGCTGCTGCAGCTGCCGCGGAAACACGCCGCGCGTACTCGATCTTCTGCCCCGGATGATCGATCGACCAAGACGCGATGCGGCCGATCACCTCGTGCCGGAAGTCGTCGCGCTTCTGCCCGGTGCCGAGCGTGCGCTCGACCTCGGTCATCATGTCCTCGTCGGGATCTTCGAGCCGCCCGGTCGACGCGTTGCGCAGCTTTTCCTTCTTCGTCCAGTGCGAGACGTGCGTGATGTACTTCGTCAGCAGATCCAGATACTGCCGCTCGTCGACGAGCCCCATCGACGACGCGCACCTCGTCGTCGACCTTGTCGAGGAACTTCTCGCGCACGACGACGATGAACTTCTTGTTCTCGTGATAGCCGCCGGGCAGCGGCTCCTGCTTCAAGAACTCGTAGACGGTGACGTTCTTGACCAGCTCTTCCATCTCTTCGAACACCGCCAGCGGCGACACGCAGGCGTACTTCGGGTTCTGCGCGGCGTTGAGGAGCAGCACCTTGATCTCGCGCGGGCTGGCGCCGGTGCGCCCTTCGTAGTTCGGATAGGCGTCCGACTCGCCCCAGATCTTGTCGATGTTGCCGAGCAGCTCTTTGGTCTGCTCGGCGTTAAGCCCGTCGGGCGCGCGGCCGTGCGCGTAGAGCTCGGCCTTCTCGATCGGCGTCAGCTTCGCCACCATGTCGGCCAGGCCCTTCGGATACTTCTCCGGCAGCGGCTTGCGCATGCGCGTCAGCGTCGACCACAGCGCCGCGACGTAGGCGGTGTGCGGCGCGATGTGCTTGCCGACGCCCGAGCCCGAGACCTGCTCTTCGTAGATGTGCCGCTCGACCTCGTAGTCGAGCAGATAGGGCACGCGAATCAGCTCGAGCCGCCCTTTGAACGACTGGAACTCGGGCACCTCTTTGAACACCGCCAGATGCGACTCGTTCGACGAGCCGATGAAGAACTCGTCGAGGAAGAGGATCGTATTCTGCATCGGCACTTCGCCGTGCTCGACGGTGCCGAGCAGATATTTGTAGGCTTCGAGCGGCCGCTTCAAGAGGTCGGCGTACTCGATGATGCCGCGGTTGGCGTCGACCAGCTCGCCCGAGTATTCGAACAGCGACAGTCGACTGCAGCGCCGGCGGCAGCGCGGCCAGCGAGCGATCCATCGTCAGCTGCCGGCCGGCGCGCGTCGACGGCGAGCTGCGGCTCGACGGTCACCGCCGCGTTGCGATAGCGCCGCGCGATGTAGAAGCGCTCGACCTGCACGTGGCGCAGCACCTTCAGATAATCGCCCTTGTAGGCGACGAGCAGCGCCTCGAAGATCTGCTTGTTCTTGTGCCCGAGATCGCCGAAGCGGATGTAGTCGCTGGCGTCGAACGGCTTGCCGCGCAGCTTCTCGTCGAGCAGCTGCTGCCGCTTCTTCGCCGGAATCAGCAAGAGCGGGTTGTCGCGCAGCTCGTCGACCAGCTTGGCGTCGATGAGCTCGTCGTCGAGATAGGCGAAGCTGTCGACGGCGCGGCCGTCGCCGTAACCGGTGGCGGCGCCGGGAAAGCCGGAGAAGCCCATGCCGCTCTTTTGCAGCTTGGCCGACGGGAAGATCCAGTTGAAGCGATAGACGCGCGCCTTCGTCGAGCGTCGAATAATACTCGAGCGCGCGCACCAGGCAGGACACGAACGTCGACTTGGCCGAGCCGTTCGGGCCCGTGCAGCAGCGAGCAGCTTGTTGACCGCGCCTTCGCGCACGAAGTTCGACAAGCACGCGATAGACGCGCGCCTGCACCTCTTCTTGGCCGATGAGCCGATCGCGGCCGCCGTCGAAGGGCAGGTCGAACAGCTTCCAGCGCGGCAGCATTCCGCGCGGCGTCTTGACCTCGTAGGTGCCGAAGTAATCGAAGACGTCTTTTAGATATTGGGCGACGTTGCGGGCGTACTGCTCGGGCTTGGCCTGGAACAGACCGTAGAATTCGTCGAACGACATGACGCGCTTGTTGCGCGTGTAGCCGTCGCGCACTTCCTGACCGATCTGCGCCAGGGAGCCCGTGGGCGCTTCATCGTCGGGGGGTGTCATGCCCCGATTGTACGCGCGGGATTATCGGACGTCGATCTCGAAGCTGACCGGCGACTTCTTGGGATCGCACGAGTTGGCGCTGCAGACGGCGAACTTGAGCTCGCCGGTGACGATCTGCTTGCCCGGCTTGGCGGCCGTGTAGGCGACGTCGAACTGCGCCTCGCGCTCCTCGAACTTGGCGGCATCCTTGGCCGTCAGCTTGGCCTTTTCCAGCGTCACGCCTTCGGGCGGGCTCAACGCCAGTGACGTGGGATACTCCTTGTTCATGTGAAAGCCGACGCCGGGCGTAATCTTGAGATGGGCGACGGCGTGCTCGCCCTTCTTCGCCGCCGGTGACTCGACCTTGAGCGCGTAGCTGGCGTCGCTGTGCGCCGTGGACGACTGCGCCGACACCAGCGGCGACAGGAAGAGAGAACCGACGGTAATGCCGAACAGAGACAGCTTCTTCATTTACACACCTCGGGGTCGATTGTACGATCGGAACCGCACCCCTATTCAACCATGCCGCTCGCGCAACAACTAGGGCGCTATCAGCTCCTCGATCGCATCGCCTTCGGAGGCATGGCGGAGATCTTTCGCGCCAAGACGTTCGATCACGAAGGGCGCGCCCACCTCGTCGCCGTCAAGCGCGTGCTCAACCACCTCATCGCCGACGAAGACTTCATGCGCATGCTCGTCGACGAAGCGCGCATCACGGCGCTGTTGCAGCACGAGAACATCGCGCGCGTCTACGAGTTCGCCAAGGACGTCGGCGCCGACGGTGACGAAGAATATTTCATCGCCATGGAGTACGTCGACGGCAAGGACGTCCGTACCCTGCTCGACCGCCAGCGCGCGATGCAAAAGCCGATTCCGCCCGAGCACGTCGCCTGGATCGGCATGGAGATCGCGCACGCGTTGCACGCGGCGCACATCCAAAAAGACGCCGAAGGGCGCGGCCTGCACATCGTCCATCGCGACGTCTCGCCGTCGAATGTTCTGCTCAGCTACCGCGGCGAGATCAAGCTGTGCGACTTCGGCATCGCCAAGGCCACGACGACGCGCGTGCAGACGAAGACCGGCGTCATCAAAGGCAAGGTCAAGTACATGAGCCCCGAGCAGGCGATGGGCCGCAAGCTCGATCACCGCTCGGATCTATTTTCACTGGGCACGGTCTTGTACGAGATGGCGACGCTGTCGGCGCCGTTCATCGCGGCCACCGAGGTCGAGCTCATCTTCGCCGTGCGCGACGCGCGCAAGCGGCCGGCGCGCGAGCTCGAGCCGTCGGTGCCGGAGGAGCTCGAGCACATCCTCGACAAGCTGATGGCGCGCTCGCGCTCGCAGCGTTACCAGTCGGGCGCCGAGCTGGCGGTGGCGCTGCGCCATTTTCTCGATCGCCACAAGCCCGGTTATCGGCGCTCCAACTTCGGCCGTTACATGCGCACGATGTTCGAGACCGACATCGAGCGCGAGCTCAGGCTGCTCGAGGAGTACGTCATCGACGGCGGCGATCCGTCGAAGGTGGGCGAGAACTTGATCGCCGATGCCATGCCGGTCAACGCGCCTTATACGAAGTTCACCGCGGTCATCGAGGGCGAATCGAACGAGTCGCGGATCGCGCGCGGCTCGTCGACGGCCGACATCGGACACCTGCAAGGCGCGCGGCAGCCGATCCACGACTTGCACGCCGAGAAGACGCAGATCTTGAACCGCGTGCTGCCGCCGGCCGTCCCCGACCTGCACGCGGAGAAGACGCAGATTCTCGATCGCGCGGCGCTGGGCTTGCCACCGGCGCGCAGCGATCGCACGACGACGCCGCGCGTGCTGCCGCCGTTGCACGCCGAACAGACGCGCATCTTGGAGCGACCGCAGCCGCTGGCGGAGGCCGAGACCGGGCCGCTGCACGCGGAGAAGACGCTGATCTTGGAGCGGCCACCGCTGCCGTTGCAGTCGCTGTCCGACGATCTGCATGCGCGCACGCGAACGATGCACGGCGACGTGCCGCTGGCGACGGAGCGGCAGCCGCGCGTCGTGCTCGAAGACGACGAGGCGCCGACGGGACCGCGACAGCGCCGCGACACGCCGCTCGGCTTCGGCGAAGGGTCCGACGAAGCGACGCGCGTTCCCGGCGACGACGACGACGACCTCTGAGCCACGTGCGCCACCAAGGCTAACGCGATCGCAGCTCGACGTGGGATTCGTCATCGGCGCGGACGTCGACGTCTTCGCTCACGACGCTCGGCAGCTCGACGAAGATGCGGGCATGGCCGGCGGCGACGCCATCGAGGCGAAAGTTGCCGTCGCGGTCGGTGCGGCCGCTGACGGGCGGCCCGCCCGCCGGCGCCGCGCGCACGACGACCTCGGCCAGCGGCTCGCCGTGATCGTCGCGCAAGCGGCCGCTGATGCTGCCGCCGCGCTCGAGCTCGATGCGCACGTCGCGGACGGTGACGTCGTGCAGCCGTTCGCCGGCGGGGATGTCGATCGGCCGCGTCCACACGACGTAGCCGGGCGCGCTGGCGGTCAAGGTCGCGCGGCCGGGCGGCACGGCGTTGGCGCTGAAGCGGCCGCCGACGATCGTCAGCTGACGCGACGGGCCGACGACGGGCGACAACTGCACGCGCGCGCCGGCGGGCACGCCGCCGCTGCGCGCGTCGCCGAGATCGCCGTCGATGCCGCCGCCGGGCACGAGGACGAAGTGCGCGTCGTCGCCGGCGGGCACGCCGTCGAAGCTACCGGCGGCGAAGTCACCATGGCTGACGGCGACGTGAAACGGGCCCGGCCCTAAGCCCTCGGCGCGAAAATGGCCGCCCGAGTCGGTGGTGAACCAGCGCGGCGCCGCGGCTTTGGCGCGCGGCCCGGGCGGCGGCCCCGGCATGACGACCTCGACGCGCGCAGCCGACACCGGCGCGCCGCGATCGTCGACGACATCGCCGGCCAAGTGCCCGTCGGCCTGGCGCAACGTCACATCGATCGGCCCGCGCTCCGACGGCGAAGTGGCGCGCGTCGTCGGCAGAAAGCCGCTCGCGTGCACCGCCAGCGTCAATGGACGCGCGACATGGGCGAGCTCGAATTCACCGTGATGGTCGGTCATCGCCAAGGTCGCGCCATCGTCACCGGACACCTCGGCGCCGACGATCGCCTGCCCGCGCTCGTCGCTGACCCGGCCGGCGAGGCGCACGCCGCGGCTGAGCACCACCGTCACCTGCGCCTCGCCGCCCGCCGTCACCAAGAGCGGCTCGGCGGCGCCGCGCGCGTAGTCGGGATGGCTGGCCGCGACGACCAACTTCCCCGCCGGCAAGCCGATGACGCGGAAGTTGCCGCTGCCATCGGTGATGAACATCTTGGCGGCGCTCGGCGTCGGCTGCGTCGCTGCCGGCGCGGCAATCGGCGGCGGCGCGCCCAGCGGCGGAAACGGAATCGGGCCGTGCAGGATGCCGAGCTCGCCCGACGACTCCAGCTGCGCCGACGTCGCCATCGATGGCGCGCTCGTCAAGCTGGCGCTCGAAGCCGTGACCGCGATGGGCGTGCCGTCGGGCGATTCCCCGGCGACTTCGACCTCCGCGCCGGCGATCGGCTGCGCCCGCTCGTCGAGCACGCGCCCGCTGATGACCGCGCCGCGCTCGAGCCGCAGCTCGACCGTGGCCGCCGACTTGGCGATCCGCTGCGCGTGCGGCGCCGCCGGATAATAGCCCTCGGCGCGCGCATCGACGGCGTAGCTGCCCGGCAACACGGCCACGAAATGCGCGTCACCGGCTTCGTTGGCAACCTCGGTGCGCGGCAGCGGCGTGCCGTCGGCCTCGGTCAGCGTCACCTCGGCGCCAGCGATGGCGCGACCGCCTTTGTCGCGCACGCGCGCCGTCAGCGTCGTCGCCGGCTGTAGATCGAGCAGCAGCACGGCGCTGCCGCCATCGGCATCGGCCGACACGACGACGCCGTCGACGAACGCCGCTTCGCCGTCGCGCCCCGCGCGCACGGCATAGCGTCCTTCGGCCAAGCTCGCGACCGTGAATGCGCCGTCGGGACCGCTCTTGAGCGTCTGCAAGCCACCCGGGCCACCGACGGTCACTTGCACGTCCGCCGCCGGCTTGCCATGCGAGCGGACGAGCCCATCGAGCGCCAACGTGCGCACCAACGTCAGCTCGAGGCCGGCTTGCGGCAGCTCGATGCCGTGCAGCTCGACCGCGCCGAACCCAGCCGCTTCCGCGCGCACATTGACGCGCGCCGGCGCCGTCAGCGTCAGCGCGTAGCGGCCGTCCGCGTCGCTCGTCGCCACCGTCCAGCCGTGCAGGTCGCCGCGCTCCGGCACCGCCGACACCCGCGCGCCGCCGACCGGCCGGCCGACGCGATCGACCACCCGACCGGCCAAGCGCGCATCGGCGTGCAGCTGAACGCTCGGTCCGACGCGCGAACGCCGGCTGAAGTGACGCACGGCGATCGTCCCAGCGACGACGAGGACGAGCGCGCCGGCGCCGATCGCCCACTGGACGCGCCGGCTGACCGGCTTCATCATGGCCGCGCCCGCCGGCAAAATCGCTTGCGCGACCAGCGACCTAGTGTTAGAAGGTCCGCCTCTCGGGAGTCAGTGTAGCCATGGCGAATACGTGCGAAATCTGCTTCAAGGGTCGGCTCGTGGGTAACAAGGTGAGCCACTCGAACATCAAGACCAAGAAGGTTCAGCGCCCGAACATTCAGCGCGTTCGCGCGCTCGTGGACGGCTCGCCGGTGCGTTTGCGCGTCTGCACCCGCTGCTTGCGCTCCGGCCTCGTCACCAAAGTCGCCTAAGCTTTCGTTCCCCGAAAGTCCCGCGACACGCTCGGTAACGCCCGAAGCCGCATGATCCCCCGCGGGGATCGTGCGGTTTTCGCGCGTCCGGAGTCCGCGCTCTTCCGCCGCCAATCCGCCCGTACGACGGCCGCGCGCCCACCTCAGCCGGCGCGCGACCGCGTCTTCATCATTGAATTTACGAGCGAATTTGGCGGAGTCCGCCACCGCGAGGCCTAGTCGGCAACGGCGACGGCGTCGATCTCGACGAGCGCGCCGCGCGGGAGGCCCGCCACCTGGACCGTCGCGCGCGCCGGCGGCGCCTCCGAGAAGTAGCCGCCGTAGATCTCGTTCACGTCTTTGAAGTGCCCGAGATCGGCCAAGAAGATCGTCGTCTTCACGACCTGGGCGAACGACGATCCGCCCGCCTGCAGCACCGCGCGCAAGTTCTCCATGACCTGCTTGGTCTGCGCCTTGACGTCGCTGCCGCCGACCAGCTCACCCGTCTTGTAATCGAGCGGGATCTGCCCCGAGCAGAACAGCAAGTTGCCGGCCTTGATGGCCTGCGAATAGGGGCCGATCGCCTTGGGTGCCTCGTCGCTGTGCACGGCTTTGCGCATGGGCGGCGTTATATCACATTGCTACTTCTTGCCGAACGCGGCCGCGAACGGATTGTTGAACGGCTTATTGCCCGGCGGCGGCGACTTCGGCGGCGGCGGCGATTGCGGCCGCGGCGAGCCCGGCGCGCGCTGCGGCGTCGACTTCGGCTGCTGCGCGTAGGCCGGCAGCTTCTCGTTCGACGGCTGTTGCTGCGGCTTGGAGACCGGCGCGGTCGCCTGCTTCACGCTGAGCCCGATGCGCTTGCGCTCGACGTCGACCTTGATGACCTTGACCTTGACGCGATCGCCGACCTTGGCGACCTCGGCCGGATCCTTGACGAAGCGATGGGCCAATTCCGAGACGTGGACGAGGCCGTCCTGATGCACGCCGACGTCGACGAACGCGCCGAACTGCGTGACGTTGGTGACGACGCCATTCAAGACCATGCCCTCTTTGACGTGGTCGAACTCGGTGACGGTCGGGTCGAAGCCGACGGCCTCGAACTCGGCGCGCGGATCGCGGCCGGGCTTGGCGAGCTCGCCGACGATGTCTTTGAGCGTCGGTAGACCGCGCCGATCGTCGACGTATTTGGCGATCTCGATCTTCTTCAGCATCTCCGCATGGCCGACGAGCCCGAGCACGTCGACGCCGAGATCCTTCGCCATCTTCTCGACGACGTCGTAGCTCTCCGGATGCACCGACGAGTTGTCGAGCGGATTGCCGCCGCCGCGCACGCGCAAGAAGCCGGCCGCCTGCTCGAACGCCTTGGCGCCGAGGCGCGGCACCTCCATCAGCGCCGCGCGCGACTTGAACGCGCCCTTCGACGCGCGATGCGTGACGATGTTCTTGGCCAGCGTCTCGCCGACGCCGGCGACATATTGCAGGAGCTTGACCGAGGCCGTGTTGACGTCGACGCCGACCGCGTTCACGCAGCTCTCGACGACGGTATCGAGCGCCTTCTTGAGCGTCCCTTGATGCACGTCGTGCTGGTACTGCCCGACGCCGATCGACTTGGGATCGATCTTCACCAGCTCCGCCAGCGGATCTTGCAAGCGACGCCCGATCGACACCGCGCCGCGCACGGTCACGTCCTCGTTCGGCAGCTCCTCGCGCGCCACTTCCGACGCCGAATAGACCGACGCGCCCGCCTCGTTGACCGGGATGACCTGAATCGCCGCGCTCAATTTGCCGTCGCTGACGAGCTTGCGGATGAACGTCTCGGTCTCGCGGCCGGCGGTGCCGTTGCCGATGGCGATCGACTCGATGCGGTACTTCTTGCACAGCTCCTCGATCGTGCGGCCGGCTTCGGCGACCTTGTGCTCCGACATCGTCGGGAACACGACGTCGTGCGTCTGCAAGTCGCCCTTCTCGTCGACGACGGCCACTTTGCAGCCGGTGCGAAAGCCGGGATCGATCGCGAGGACGCGCTTGCCACCGAGCGGCGCCTGCAACAGAAGTGCGCGTAAGTTGTCGGCAAACACCTTGATGGCGTCGGCATCGGCGCGATCTTTGAGGACCAGCCGCACATCGACTTCGATCGACGTCTTGAGCAGGCGATCGTAAGCGTCGTCGACGGCGAGCTTGAGCTCGGGCGCGAACGTCGCTTGCGGCGCCACGATCACGTGATGACGCACTTGCGTCTTGGCGGCGTCGGCGTCGACCTCGAGACCGACGCGCAAGAAGCCCTCGGCCTCGCCGCGCCGCAGCGCCAGCAAGCGATGCGACGGGATGGCCGCGGCCTTCTCGCTGAAGTTGAAGTAGTCCTTGAACTTCGCGCCCTCTTCTTCTTTGCCGGCGATGGCCGCGCCGAGGAGGATGCCGTCGCTCAGCGCCTGCTCGCGCAAGGCCGCGCGCACTTCGGCGCGCTCCGCGACCCGCTCGGCGACGATGTCGCGCGCGCCCGCCCACGCCGCTTCGACGTCGGCGACGCCCTTCTCTTCCGACACGTACTGTTGGCCGAGCGCGGCGCGCGATTCGGCCACGTTCTGTTGCGCCCAAATGAGATCGGCGAGCGGCTCGAGCCCCTTTTCGCGGGCGATGGTCGCGCGCGTCCGGCGCTTCGGCTTGAACGGCAGGTAGAGATCTTCGAGCTCCGTCTTCGACAACGTGCGCGTGATCTGCTGCTTGAGACCGTCGGTGAGCTTGCCCTGCTTCTCGATCTCGGCCAGCACCGTCATCTTGCGCGCGTCGATCTCGGCCAAGTAGACGCGACGCTCTTCAATGGTGCCGATCTGCACCTCGTCGAGGTTGCCCGTCTGCTCCTTGCGATAGCGAGAGATGAACGGGATGGTGGCGCCGTCGGTCAGAAGCGCGACGGTGCGTTCGACCTGCGCCGGCTGGATGCCGAGCTCGGCGGCGATCGTGGATGCGTGGTGGTAGGCTGTCGTCATGGCGGCGGTAGTCTACTTGGTGAACGATCTGTTGTTCACGTCGAAAATTCGCGAAACGGCGGCGCAGCTGGGGCTCGATGTGCAAGCCGTGCGCGCAACCGCCGATGTGGCCAAGGCCACGGCCGGCGCGCGCTTCTTCGTGATCGATCTACGTCGGCCCGATGCGCTGGCGGCGCTGAAAGATGCAGATCCCGCCGCGCGCAAGATCGGCTTCATCGATCACGAGCGCACCGACGTGATGGAGGCCGCGCGCGCGCTCGGTTGCACGGCGTTGGCCAAGGGCAAATTCTCCAGCGACTTGGGACGCCTCTTGTCCGCGACCGCGTAACCGGCTATGACCCCGGGATGCTCGAGCCCGGCGATCGTGCGCCCGCATTCACGCTACCCGGAGACGATGGCGAGAATCATTCGCTCTCCGACTTCGCCGGACAGACCCTGATCCTCTACTTTTATCCGAAGGACAACACGCCCGGCTGCACCACCGAAGCGTGTGACTTTCGCGACGAAGCGGCCGCCTACAAGAAGAAAAAGGCGGTCATCGTCGGCGTCAGCCCCGACAAGCCGGCGACGCACGGCAAGTTCAAGGACAAGTACAACCTCGACTTCTTGCTGCTCTCGGACGTCGATCACGCGGTCGCCGAGAAGTTCGGCGCGTGGGGCGACAAGGTCTTGTACGGCAAGAAGTACAAAGGAATCATCCGCTCGACGTTCGTCATCGACGGCAAGGGCAAGATCGTGGCCGCGCACTACAAGGTCGCCGTCAAAGGCCACGCCGCCGCGATTCGGGAGGCCTTGTGAACTTCGGCGAGGCGCGCTCGGAGCTGGTCCGGCACGCGCGCCAACTGGAGGAGCTGGTCAAGGCGCGCCTCGAGGTCGACGTGCCCGGCCTCGTCGCCGGCGTGCGCGCGCGCGTCGAGACGCGGCTGCATCTGCAGCCGATTCCCGTCGACAACGATCTCGCCGACAAGCCGGGGCCGCTCAAGCTCGGTCACGTGCGCACGCTCGCTTGGGAATGCCCGGAGGCGCGCAAAATCGTGCTGTCGCAAGTTGCAATGCGACCGCTCCTCGAGGGGCTGGCGCTCGTCATTCATCCGGCGGCCAATCGCGCGGCGCCGATCTTCGCCTGCGATCTGATGGCGCTGCCGACGCGTATCTCGGTGCATGCGGACGTATATGGCGACCCGGCGCGCACGCGCGGCGTCTTCGATGCGCTCGGTGAGAGCTTCGGCCGCTTGCGCTCACAGTCGGGCCCGGCGTGGGCGCAGCCGATCGGATCGGGGCGCGGCCTGCACGCGCGCGCCAGCTTGCGGCTCGTCGACGATGTCTTCGCCGCGCTCACGTCTGCGCTCGGTGTCTACCTCGATGTCCTTACGGCCGCGCCCGTGACCGAGAGCAACGAAGCGGCCGACAAGAGCTTCTTCGAGGCTTTTCACGCGCACGGCCCGCGTCGCGGGCCACTTGGCCATGTGCTCGGATCTGCTTGGGCTGAGCGTTATAGTCGTTTGATTTTTGAGTAAGGGCGCGTAACCTACTTGCACAGGCGTGCGCGCTGGTCTATGGTCTGACCGCTTCGCGCCCGAGGGAGGATTTCGGAAAATGCGGATCTTGCGCGCGCGTTACCGCAACGGCGAGGAGTTCCTCCGGCATCATCAACCGTCGCTGCCGGGCGGAGGTATCTTCTTTCCCACACGAGAAGCCATTCCACTCGGCGAGGCCGTGCTCGTCGAGCTGCGCTTCCCCGAGCTCTGCAACAAACAGCTCCTCCGCGGCTTCATCGCGTGGCGGCGAGCGGGCAAGCATCGCACCAAGCTGCGCGCCGGTCTGGGCATCGAGTTCCTGCCCGCCGAGGCGAAGCGTCGCGACTTTTGTATCGCCGTCGCCAAAGGGGAGATTGTGGAGATGATCACTCGCCGGCACCGTCGCTTGCCCGTGACGTTGACTGCAGATTGGCGTGTCGTCCTCGATCGCGAGCAGCACCACAGCCACATCGAGGACATCGGGCCCGGCGGTGCGTTCTTGCGCACCACGGAGTTCCTGCCGCCCGGCACCGAGATCGTGCTCGACGTGACGCCGCCCGGCAGCCTGCGGCCGCTCGAGATCGCCGGTCGCGTCGCCTGGACGCGTCACACCGAGGGCGAAGAGGGCATCGGCATCGAGTTCAAGACGCGCGACGCCGGCGGCACGCGCCGCTTGAAGGAGCTCGTGCGCCGCTTGGAGATGCTCGAGGCCGAGAACGCCATCGACAGCTCCGACGACGTCGCCGAGCTCGCCTAACCCGCCTTCATCCGCCTCTTTTTCACGGGGCTTCGGTCATCGCTAAATGCAGGGAAGCCTTGACAGCCGACGGCTGTGGCGGCAACCTGCCTGCCTTCACCAGGAGAGAACACGATGGGTCTCGGAGACAATCGCTGCTCGCCCAAGATGCGGCGTAAGCATGCGCAGAAGAAGTTGAAGCAGCGGATCAAGAATCGTCGCGCCCGCGCCGCCACCGAGCGCGCCTCGGTCAAGGGTGCCACGACGACGAAGAGCAAGAAGTCGTCGAAGTAGCTCGTTGGCGACGGCCGGTACGGCGTCGCCCGCGTCACTGCGGTCGCTTCGAGGTTCCCCTTCGGGGGACCTCTTTCGCGGTCTCGCCGTTTTCGATCGTTCGAAGCTTTAGTGTCGTCTAGTTTTGCGTGAACGGCAGCGTGGTCACCGTCGCGCGCCGTCCTTCGCCGAGCGTCAGCTCGGTTCCCGGATCCCACAGCGTGCGATGGACGTAGGCGAGCGCGATGGCGCGGCCGAACCGCTGCGAGCGAATCGACGACGTCACGAACCCGGCATCGGGTCGCGACGGCGACGACAGCTTGTCCTGCGGCGCCGCCGGCAGCTCGCCATCGAGCCATAACCCGACGAGCTTGCGGTTGATGTGGCCGAGGTTCGTCGCGCGCGCGATCACCTCTTGGCCGAGGTAGCAGCCCTTGGTGAAGCTGACGGCGTCGGCGATGCCGGCTTCGATGGGCAGGCGATCTTCGCCCATGTCGACGCCATAGCGCGGCGTGCCGGCTTCGATGCGCAGGGCTTCGTAGTCGTCGGCCGAGAGCGGCTTGCCTTCGACGGTCGCGATGTCGGCGCCGAACACGTGGAATCCGTCGAGGCCGAGCTCCGGCGTGCGCGCGACCCGCTTGCCGTCGACGACCACGGACGCGTAATTGGGCAGCGCCGTCAGCGTTCGCGGATCGACGCCGAGCCCGGCGCCGATGACGCCCGCCGCTTCGTCGCCGTAAAAGCCGGTGACGCTGGCGTCGCTGACGTCGGCGAACTCGACGTCGTCCATAACGATATGCTTGTCGAGCACGGTCTTGATCTTGTCGCGCAGCGCGAAATCGAGCACCAGCGTCAGCGACTCGGCGTCGGCGAAGATGACGAGATCGGCGAGCATCTTGCCCTTCGTCGTCAGCATGGCCGCGTGACAGCCCTGCCCCGCTGCGAGCGCCTCGACGTCGTTGGTGACCATGCCGTGGAGGAAGCGCACGCGATCTTCGCCCGTCAGGACGAGCTGAGCGCGTTGCAGCGCGCGGACGAGGAGCATCTCGGAAACGTAAGTCAGTGGCCGCGTGCGCGCAAGGCGAGTCGGTGCGCGCGGCGCGCTTCGGCGTCGGCGAAGCGGCGCCGATCGTCGTCGTTCTCGAGCACGAGCGGCGGAATCGGGCGCGCTTTGGCGGCCGCGCCAATGACGACGCCTTCGATGGCCACGAAGGTCAAGTAGGCCTTGGTCGTGTAGCGGCGCGTGCGATCTTTGGGGTTCTCGGCTTCGACGCGAACGCCGATCTCCATCGACGTCCGGCCGACATAGTTGACCTGCGCGCGTAGGACGACGATCTCGCCGAGGTGGATAGGCGTCAGGAATTGCAAGGCGTCGATGGATGCGGTGACGACCTGGCCGCCCGAATGACGCATGCCGGCGACGGAAGCGGCGATGTCGATCCACTGCATGACCTTGCCGCCGAAGATGGTGCCGAGCGCGTTGGTGTCGCCCGGCAGCACGATCTCGGTCATCTCCACGCGCGACGCCGTCGGCGTCCTTCCGGTGAGGTCACTCACCGACGCACCATCAGGGAGCAAGCCGTCGACCCGCGGGTGATGCAGGCCACGCTCGCCTTCGCTCGCTCGACCGCGCTCATGGCTTATCGCGGAACAAGGCCGCCTTCAGCTCGGAGAGGCGGGCGCGCTCGTCGCTCGTCAGCGCCGGATGCTTGGCGGCGAGTGCAACGTATTCGGCGTGCAGCGCGTCAAAATCGGCACTGCTGAGCTTGGGCTCGCCTTGCCGCGCAAAGTAGGAATGGAGCTCTAGATATTCGTGATAGCCCTTCACCCGCCGCAGAGTAGCGCAAGGACGGCCCCAAAGGCACTGCCGGCGATGCAGGCGCCGCCGAGCCAGGCCGTGGCGCGCTTGACGTCCGGCGAGAGTCGCCAGCGCTTGACGCTCGGCGGGTGGCTCGGGCAATCGCCGAAGCAGTCATGATGGCGACAACGGAGACAGATGACTTTGCCGAGTGCGATCTGAGCGCCCATGCATCGCGGTTGAGCAACGCGCGTGCCGCATGGTAAGAGGGCCCAAGCTGCACGTCCGGCCGCGTCTCACCCAGGTCCACAGCAGCGACGGAAAATGAGTTCCCCCGAGTCACGACTGTTACTCCCACGACGACGAACCCGCGTTCTCTTGGCGCTGGGGACGCTGCTCCTCGGCGCGGGGTGGTCGCGCCCTGCCGCGGCGCGGCGCTACACGCTGGCGGAGCTGATCGCGCGTGTCAACGCGCATTACCCGGGCGTCGAAGCGGCGCGCGCCGGCGTCGAAGTGGCCAAGGCGCAGCTGTCGCAAGCCAATCGGCTGTGGTTTCCGAGCGGGCAGCTGTCGTTCGCCATCACGGGCTCGCCCGACATTCGCTGCGCCGGCGCCAACGGCGTCGTCAACGACGCGCTGACGCAAAAGGAGCGCGAGCAGAACTGCGTCTCGACGACCGCAAACGCCAGCTTGACCAACACCAGCGACATCCTGAAGACGCTGCCTTTTCACGGCGTGGCGTTGAACTTGGGCGTGACGCTCACGCAGCCGCTGTACACGTTCGGCAAGATCGAGAGCGCGCAGCACCTGGCGCACGCCGGCGTCGACGTGGCCAACGCGCAGGTGGAAAAAGATCGCGCCGACATCACGTTCAACATCACGAAGGCCTATTGGGGCTTGAAGTGGGCGCGCGCGGCGTTCGGCACGCTCGACGACGGCGCCGGTCGCCTGCGCGGCTGGGTCAAGCGCATGAACGACGACATCGACAAGGGCAAGTCGACCTATACCGAGAACGACTTAGCGCGCCTCAAGATCGCGCTCGATGCCGCCGAACTGGCCGAGCTCGACGTCGACAAGGCGCAGCAGGTGGCGCTGGTCGCGGTGCGCACGCTGAGCGGCGACGGCGACGCCGACATCGACGACGACGAGCTCGACGTCGCCGACTTGCAGGAGCAGCCGGTCAGCTTCTACGAAGACGCGGCGGTCGTGCATCGACCCGAGGCGCGCATGCTGGCGGCGGGCTTGAAGGCGGCGCACGCGAGCGTGCAGCTGCAGCGTGCCAGCTTGACGCCCGATCTCGGCCTCTTGTTCGGCTTCAGCTACGGCTACGCCGAGTCGGTCGACGATCCGCAGAACGCGTTCATGAGCCATCCCAACAACCTCGGCGCCAGCATCGCGCTCGGCCTGCGTTACGATCTCGGCATCGCGCAGAAGCTGGCGACGATCCACAAAGCGCACGCCGACGAGCGGCTCTTGCAGGCGCGACGGCAGCAGGCGCTCGGCGGCATCACCGTCGAGATCGAGACGGCGTGGCAAGAGACGCGGGCGGCGCGCAAGCGATCGGACCTCTTGGCGCATTCGGAGAAGGTGGCGCGCGGCTGGTACAACGCCGTCGATCAGAACATGCAGCTCGGTGTGGCCGAGGCGCGCGACCTCGTGGATGCGGCGCGCGGCTACTTCGAGTTGCGCTTGCGCCACTTGCAATCGATCATGGACGTCAACTTGGCCATCGCCGGCTTGAAGCAGGCGGCGGGCACCCTCGTCCAATAGCTGAACCGGCGAATAGCTGCTTAGATGATGGAGACGATGCGGAATCTGACGATCGCGATGACTGTGCTCCTGTTGCCGCTCACGGCCGTCGCGGCGCCGGCGACGGCGCTGTCGACGTTGAAGGCCAAGAACGGCGAGGTCGACCGCCTCTTGCACAACAAAGTCGAGAAGGGCTCGCCCGAGGAGGCCAAGCAGAAGGCCGACATCAAGGCGATGGCCGGCGGGCTGCTCGACTACGATGAGCTGGCCAAGCGCTCGCTGGCCGGCCATTGGGACAAGCTGACGACGGCGCAGCGGACCGAGTTCGTGGCGACGTTCCGCGAGCTCATCGAGCGCAACTACGTCAAGCAGCTGCGCTCGAACTTGGATTACCAGGTGCAGTACAAGAGCGAGCAGAACGACGGCGACGACACGACGGTGACGACCATCGTCAAGGTCAAGTCGGCGGGCAAGAACACCGACGCCGAGATCGTCTACAAGATGCACAAGGTCGGGCCCGAGTGGCGGGTTTGGGACGTCATCACCGACGAGGTCCCGTTGACGCGTAACTACAAGACGCAGTTCAACAAGATCATCACCGAGCAGTCGTATGACGCGCTCATCAAGAAGATGAAGACGAAGTTGGAGGAGAAGAACTGAGCGTGCGCCGGGCAGCGCTGGTCGTCGCGTTGGTGGTGGCGGGCTGCACCGAGACGCATTGGACGGCGCTGCCCTTCCCCATCCCGCTGACGCTGTCGGGTGACGGCGGTGGGCTCATGGGCGCCGGGACATTCTTCACCGATCCGACGATCTTGCCGACGGTCATCGACACCGGCACCGTGCTCACGACCTACGACGACGGCTCGCAAGCGACCAAGGCGCCGACGGGCGAGCTCACGATCTTCGGCGTCTCCGCCGGCGTCGACATCCCGCGCGTGCACATCACCGACGTGCAATTCTTCGAGGCGCCGCTGGGCTCGCTCGGCGTCGGCGACAGCGCGACCAAAGTGGGCGCCATCTTCGCCGGCGACAACCTGTCGCGCTTCGCCGCGTCGTTCGACTATCGCGGCGCGACGCCGACGATGACGCTGATGGCGAACCTGCAGCCCTGCAGCTGCGAATTCCAGCCGCAGCCGGGCGCGCCCCAGTGCGCGGCGGGCGGGTCGTTCGACTGCTCGGCCGACATCGCGTTCTCGCTGGCGGGCGGGCAGAACAGCGCGCTGCAGAGCCAGACGCGGGTCATCGTCGGCAATAATCAGTACACCTATCCGCCGACGCGCGTCCTCATCGACACCTGCGTCGAGCCTTATCCCGATCCGCTGACGACGGTGGTGCCGGGCAACACCGATTACGCCGTGTGCTCGACCGAGAGCGCGGTCTGTCCGTCGGCGCCCTACTTGCCGTCGGGCGTCGATGCGCACATGCTGGTGGCGAGCGGCTTTCCCGGCCTGGCGCTGTCGGCGGGCGCCTACGATCGACTGCGCGGCGCCGGCGCGGCCGAGGCGCTCTTGGCCGGCACGACGGTGACGCTGCATCTGCCCGACGCCGCCGACGGCACGGGCGTGCAAGCGGCGCTGACGACGCTGGGCACGGCGCCGAGCGAGGAGAACCCGGGCGCGGCGGCGTTGGCGCTGGTCTCGCATGAATATTATTTCGGGCCGTGCGCGCTGTTGGCGCGCAGCCGGCGCATTCGTCGCGCCAACACCGTCGCCGCCGAGAAGACGCCGTGTCTGCTCGGCCCGCAGCACGAGTGCGAACAAGGGGGGCAAATGCAGCCCGATCCGTACAGCGCCGCTTGTGAGAACGCGACCGGCAACCCGAAGTGCGACGACAACAACGCCGACACGCCGACGCCGGCCGTCATCGAGCTGGCGCCGACCATCCCCGTGTACGTCATCAGCGATACGTCGCCGCTGTTCTTGGGGATCAACGCCGACGTGCGGCCGGCGGAAGCGACGGTCGAAGGCGTCATCGGCACCGAGGTGCTGCAGCGCCTCGTGACGACGGTCGACTATCCCGGCAATCGCTTCGTGGCGCGCTGCGCGTCCGACGACAACTGCAAGGCCTATCCGCGGCTGTCGCTGCCCGACCTCGTGCGCAACGCCTGCGACAACTTCTGCCACGGCGCGCCGGCGATGAAGGATTGCGCGCCGGGGTTGGCCGCGTGCGCGGTGGCCCAATGACGCCGCCGACGCCGGCCGTCCCGCTGCGTCGTCGCTTCGCCATCGGCGCCAACTATTGGTCGCGCGCGGGCGGGCCGCGCATGTGGTCGCGCTTCGACGCGGCGGCGATTCGCGACGAGCTCGCACAGCTGAAGCAGATCGGGCTCGACAGCTTGCGCATGTTCGCCTTCGCGCCCGACTTCATGCCGTCGCCGCCGGCGATCGACGCGACGATGCTGCAGCGACTGCACGAGTTCGGCGTGCTGGCGGAGACGGCGGGGATCGAATCTGTGGCCGACGCCTCTGGTCGGCCATATGTCGGGCGAGAACTTCGACTTCGCCGGCCAAAACGCCAACGGCGACAATCGCTCGCTCTATCGCGACGCCGAGCTGCTCGACTGGCAAGAGGCGCTGGTGCGCGCGGTCGTGCAGGCGCTGGCGGCGCGGCCCAACATCGGCGGCTGGATTCTGACGAACGAGTTTCCACTGTGGGCGGGCGTGCCGGTCGCGGGCGAGGCCGAGGCGTGGGCGCAGCGGCTCGTCGCCGCCGTGCGCAGCCTCGACGCGACGCGGCCGGTCGGCACCGGCGACGGCTGCATGGCCGGCTGGCCGACGGCGCAGCTGGCGGCGACGGTCGACTACATCGGCCCGCATTTCTATTACGGCGACATCGATCCGCTGCGCCAGGCGTGGAACAGCGACTTCGTGCTGCGCACGATGCAAGGCATCGGGCAGGCGGCGAATCGGCCGGTGCTGCTCGAAGAATTCGGCGGCTCGGCGACGCAAGTGGGCGAAGTCGAGCACGCCGCTTACGTGCGCGAAGTGATGCTGGCGGCGTTCGGCTGCGGCGCGGCCGGCGCCTTCGTGTGGTGCGCGAGCGACTTCGATCGGCAGACGCTGGGGCTCGAAATTCCCTACTCGCACCACGCGTTCGAGCTCGGCTTCGGCCTCTTGCGCGCCGACGGCAGCGAGAAGCCGGCCTGTCAGGAGACGCGCGCGCTGCGCCAGCTCGTCGACGGTCTGGGCGACGCCGGCTGGACCCGTCCGCGCGCCAAAGCGGCGCTCTTGCGCAGCGACTGGCAGACGCAGTCGTTCCCGTTCTCGTGGGAGGACAAAGGCGGCCTCCGGCGCACGCTCTTGCAGTCGTACGTTCTGGCGGCGCAGGCGGGGCTCGACGTCGACGTCATCGGCGAAGACGACCCGCTCGACGGCTACGCGCTCGTGCTCGTGCCCGCGACGCAAAAGCTGCGCGTTCCGACGTGGCACAAGCTGGAGGCGGCCGCCCGCGCCGGCGCGACCATCTATTGGTCCTATTTCTCGGGCGAGAACGAGTTTCACGAGGGCGCCTGGTGCTCCAACTTCGAGGCGCTGACGGGGCTGCGTCATCGGCTGCGCTACGGCTGCTTCGATCTGCCGGGTGAGCGCGTCGTCTTCAAAGGCGAGGTCGCGCTGTCGTTGCCGACGGGCGAGGCGACCTCGGCGCGGCCGCAGTCGTTGTCGCGCCTGCCGGTCGAGGTCGCGCCCGGCGCCGCCGTCGAGACGATGGCCGTCGACGGCGCGGGCCGGCTGGCGCTGACCGAGCATCGGCTGGGCCAAGGCCGCGTCATCTTCTGCGCCTATCCGATCGAGCGTTACTTGATGGAGCGCGCCGACGGCTCGACGCGCGACGTGCATCGCCTCTATCGCCTGCTCGCCGACGAAGCCGGCATCGAAGCGGCCTACGCGACGCACCATTCCGACGTGCAGTCGCGCGTTCTGCACGTCGGAACGGACGATGTGGTCATCGTGCAGCATCGCGGCTGGAGCGCGGCCGTCGACGACGCCAGCGAGATCCCGCGCGACGCCGAGCTGCTCTACGACCGCGGCAACCCGGCGCCGAACGCGTTCGGGCCCAAAGGCGCGCGCGTCTACCGCGTCCGCAACGTCCGCTGAATCAGAGCTTGAGCGCGGCGCAGGGCGCGGTGTCGAACGTGCCGGTCACGTGGTCGGCGCCGAAGGTCAAATCGAAGCTGCCGACGTAGTGGCCGCTGGCGACGCCGGTGAGCGTGACTTTGCCGGCCGTGGCCACCGATTCGGTCTTGTCGGCCGTCGAGGCGCCGACGGCGACATAATTCGCGCCGGCCAGCTGCCCGGTCATCGTCGCGTCGGTGGCGATGACGTAGTCGCCCGAGTGCGCCGGCGCGACCGTGTTGCCGCTCATGTCGGCTTCGAAGAGGTCGAACGTGAGCGCCTGCGCGTTCGTCGTGTCGTTGTCGGCGTCGATGTTTCCGCACAGGTTGCCGAGGTCGCTGATGACGACGAGCGCCGACACCGACTGCCCGCTGCCCGACGTATTGGCGACGGCGTTGGCGCTGGCGAAGCGCTTGCCGGCGATGGTCCCGGTGACGGCGGCGCTGCCGTCCGACGGGCCGCCGCAGCCGCTGACGAAGATCATGGGAACGCAGGCCATGAGAAAGCAGATCCGCATCTCGTCTCCTTGACGGTGAAAGGACGACGGGCGCCTTCGCACGACGCGTGCCGGCCGCTCGGCGACGCCATTTCGCGAACCTAGGCTGGATTGGCGCGCCCAAAACCGGACAGCTTTGTCGTGTTGGCCGTCGCGAAAAGGGAGACGCGAACGATTACGAGGCGAGATCGGCGCCGATCTCGGCGAGGACGCGGGCGAACGTCGGGAAGCTGGTCGCGACATTGCGCGTGTCGCGGATGACGGTCTCGCCGGCGGCGCCGAGCGCGCAGATGGCGCCGGCCATGGCGATGCGATGGTCGCCGCGGCTCTCGACGACGCCGGCGCGCACGCCCCGACCGCCGCGCACGGTCATGCCGTCGGGATGCTCTTCGACCTCGACGCCGAGCGCGCGCAGCATGGCGGCGGTGGCGGCGATGCGGTCGGACTCCTTGACGCGCAGCTCGGCGGCGTCGCGGATGCGCGTGTCGCCGTCGGCGTGGGCGGCGATGGCGGCGAGCAGCGGCAGCTCGTCGATGGCGCGCACGGCCAGCTCGCCGGCGATCTCGATGCCGGCGAGCGTGCCGGCGACGCACACGAGGTCGGCCACCGGCTCGCCGCCGACGACGCGCTCGTTCTCGAGCGTGACGGCGGCGCCCATGGCGCGGAGCGCGTCCAAGACGCCGGTGCGCGTCGGGTTGACGCCGACGCCGCGCACGACGACGCGACTGTGGGGCACGACCGCCGCCGCGCCGAGCAGGAACGCCGCCGACGACAGATCGCCGGGCACCTCCAAGTCGCGCCCGGCCAGCTTGCCGTCCCAGCCGCGCGGATCGAGCCGCACCGTCAAGCCGTCGACGGTGAGCGGCGCGCCCATATACGCCAGCATGCGCTCCGAGTGATCGCGCGAACGCTCGGGCTCGGTCACCTGCGTGACGCCTTCGGCCGCCAAGCCCGCGAGCAGAATGCACGACTTGACCTGCGCGCTCGCGACCTTCGACGTAAAGCTCATGCCGCTCAAGCGCTCGTGGCCGCGCGGGCCGATCTCGAGCGGCGGATAGGTCTCGCCCAACTTCGCGCCGGCCGAGCCGCCGATGTTGGCGCCCATTTGCCGCAGCGGATCGACGACGCGGCGCATGGGACGCGCGTGCAAGTAGGCGTCACCGACGAGGCGCGCCGCGAACGGACGCGACGCCAGCAGGCCGGCGAGCAGGCGCATCGACGTGCCCGAGTTGCCGCAGTCGAGATCGACCGTCGGCGCGCGCAGGCCGTCGAGGCCGCGACCGTCGACGGTGACCATCCCGGCGGCGACGTCCTCGATGGCGACGCCGAGCGCGCGCAAGGCGCCGATGGTCGAGCGGTTGTCCTCGCCGCCCGACAGGCCGCGCACGGTCGCCTTGCCGTCGGCGATGGCCGCGAACAGCACGGCGCGATGGCCGATGGACTTGTCGCCCGGCACGCGCACGTCGCCGGCCAGCGCCGAAGCCGGCCCGCGCACGCGCAGCGTCTCGATGGGCGCGCCGCCATGCCCGGTTTCCGTTTCCGACGGGCTCATCGCGCCGCCTTGTCGGGCGAACGCGGGGTCAACGCCTGCATCTGCGCCAAACGCGTCACCAACTGATCGACGCGCCGCTCTGCCAACCGATAGGCCACGTGCACCTCCGCCTGCTTGGCCACCACTACGAATGGATCGACATAGGGCACGAGCCCCAACAGACGCATGGTCACTTGGCTCTTGAGCTCGTTGGCGCGCTGACGCATCAGCTCCGCCAGCGTGTTGGCTTCGGCCGCGCCGCGCGCGCCGCCGATGATGCCGACGTCGAAGCCGTCGCCGATGGCGAACGACAGCGCCAGCCAGTCGAGCTCGGCGGCCGAGCCCCACTTCTCGGCGCGCAGCCGCTCGCGCAACGGCGCCGTCGCGACGAGGCCGAGCATGAGCGCCGGTCGGCCCAGCTTCGCCGTCGGCGCGCGGTCGAAGGCGTCGCGCAGCGGCTTGTCGATGGCGCCGCCGCGCACGCTGTCGTCTTGCCGCGAGCTGACGTCGAGCACGCGGCGAACCATGGCGCGGCTGCCGAACGCCAGCACGCGCGGCGTCACGCGGGCGATCGAGTCCTCGCCGTCGCGATCGACGACGGTGGCGCCGTGGTAATCGACTTCGGGCGCGCCGCCGCGCAAGGCGTCCCAGTCGAGGCGGCCGCGCACGATCGTCGCCGCTTCGGAATCGGCCGCGCCGGCGCGATAGACGCCGACGACGACCGCTTCGACGCGCGCCAACGGATCGTCGCCCAGCCGCTGCAGACGCTGCTTTCCCGCGGCCGGCAACAGATCGAGCAGGCGCCGCGCCGTGGGCCAGCTGTCCAGCTGCGCGACATCGACGTCGACGAGCAGATCGGGGCCCGACGGCATGAGATCGACCAAGTCCTCGCCGATCGGCCGATCGGGCAGCGACACGATCGGCCCCTCGTGCGCGCAGCCGGCCAGCTGCGCCAACGCCAACGCCAACACCGCGCGCTTCACCGGCGCGACTCCATGACGCGGCTGCGGCCCGAGCGCGCGCGGGCGACGATCGACTCGATGGCGTCTTCGTCGCCGTCGTCGATGGCGCGGCGCAAGGCCGCCAGCTCGTCGCCGAGCGCGTCGAGCGCGGCCAAGAGCGGCGCGCGGTTGGCGACGAAGATGTCGCGCCACATGGCCGGATCGGACGCGGCGATGCGCGTCGTGTCGGCGAAGCCGGCGCCCGACAGGCCGGCCACTTCGTCGGCGACGCCACCGACGGCAGCGGCGAGCGCGAACGCGGCGGCGTGCGGCAAATGGCTGACCCAGGCGATGACGCGATCGTGATGCGCCGCCGTCAGCGTCATCGTGCGCGCGCCCGCCGCTTGCCACAGCGCCGTGCAGTGGTCGAGCGCGTCGGCGGCGGTGCGCGCCGTCGGCGTCAACAGCGCCAGCCGGTTGACGAAGAGCGCGCCGTCGGCCGCCTCCGGTCCGCTGCGCTCGGTGCCGGCCATCGGATGCGCGCCGCAGAAGCGCGAGGCGTCGTGCAGCGAGCGCTCGGCCGCGGCCACGACGTCGAGCTTGGTCGAGCCGACGTCGGTCACGAGCAGCGCGTGCGCGGCCGCCGGCGCGATCGCGGCGCACACGTCGGCGGTCGCGCCCACCGGCACCGCGAGCACGATCACATCGGCGCCATGCGACGCCTCGAGCGCGTCGCCCACCGCTTCGTCGATGAGCCCGCGCGCCACCGCCGCCTCGGCGTGCTCGGGACGTCGATCGTAACCGCGCACGCGACCGACCGCGCCCGCGCGCCGCAGCGCCGCCATCAGCGAGCCGCCGATCATGCCGCAGCCGATCAGCGTCGCTCGCGGAAAGATCACAACGTGTCCCGGAGCGCCGCCTGCAAGCGCGCGTTCTCCGCCGCCGTTCCGACGGTGACGCGCAGGTGATGAGGCAAGCCGTAGCCGTTCATGGGCCGCACGATGACGCCTTTGCGCAGCAGCTTGTCGTACAGCTGCCGCCCATCGCGCGTGCCGACACCGACGAGGATGAAGTTGCACTGCGACGGCAACACGTCGAGCCCGAGCGCCGCCAGCGCCGCCGCCAGCCGCGGCCTCTCGGCGTCGTTGCCGCTGCGGGCGCGCGCCACGTGCTCGGCGTCGTCGAGCGCCGCCAGCGCCGCCGCTTGACCGGGCGCGCTCGTGTTGAACGGCAGCCGAATGCGATGCACGTAGTCGAGCAGCTCCGCCGACGCCACCGCATAGCCGACGCGCAAGCCGGCCAGCCCGTAAATCTTCGAGAACGTCCGCAGCGTCAGGATGCGCCCGCGCTTCGACAGATAATCGAGCGAGTTGGGATAATCGGGCGCGCTCGCGTACTCGAAGTAGGCTTCGTCCATCGCCAACAGCACGCGCGGCGGCAGCTTGGCGACGAGCCGATCCATCTCCGACTTCGGCAGATAGGCGCCCGTCGGATTGTTGGGATTGGCGAAGAAGACGATCTTCGTGCGCGGCGAGACCGCGGCCAAGAGCGCGTCGATGTCGTACTGCAAGGCCGGCGTGCACGGCGTCTCGCGGAAGCTGCGCCGGTTCTTCTGCGCGGCCAGCTTGTAGGCGACGAACGAATACTGCGGCGCCAGCACCTCGTCACCCTCGGCGCAGAACGTCTGCACCAAGAGATCGATGATCTCGTTGGAGCCGGCGCCGACCAGGATCTGCCCGGCCTCGACGCCGAGCAGGTGCGCGAGCTTGGTGCGCAGCGCGAACGTGCCGCCGTCGGGATAGCGGTGCGCCTCGGCCAAGGCCGCCTGCGCCGCCGCGATGCCGCGCGGCGACGGGCCGTACGGGTTCTCGTTCGACGCCAACTTGATCGCGCCGTCCGCGCCCCAATCGTCGCCGAGCTCACGCTGCAGCTCTTCGATGGGCTTGCCCGGTTCATAAGGTGCGATGCCGGCGATGGCCGACTCGACGAGATCATCGGTATGACTGCCGCTAAAGCTCACGTTTGTTCTTGCGCCTCCGCGCGCGGATAGGAGCCGAGCACCTTGACCAGCTCGCAGCGCTCGGTGAGCGCCGAAATCGCCGCTTGCACCGGCGCGTCGGCGTGATGGCCGTCGACGTCGATGAAGAAGACATAGTCCCACGGCCGTTTACGCGACGGCCGCGACTCGATGCGCGACAAGTTGATGCCGGTCTCGGCCAGCGGCTGCAGCACCCTGAACAGCACGCCCGCTTCGTCCTTGAGGCTGAACAGGATCGACGTCTTGTCGCGCCCGGTCGCCGGCGCCGGATCGCGCCCGATGACGAGGAAGCGCGTCATGTTGTGCACTTCGTCTTCGATCTTGCGCTTGGTGATCTTGAGATCGTACAGCTGCCCCGCCAATTCCGACGAGACCGCCGCCGCCACCGGATCGTCCTTCGTCAGGCGCGCCGCCAGCGCCGTCGACGCCACTTCGATGAGCGCGACGCCGGGCAGATTCGCCGCCAGCCAGCCGCGGCACTGCGCCAGCGCCTGCGGGTGCGAATAGACCTTCTGCACGTTGTCGAGCGTCCCCGAGCGCGTCAACAAGCAGTGGCTCACTTTGGTGACGATCTCGGCCGAGATGCTCAGGCTCGACTCCATGAACAGATCGAGCGTCGAGACGACCGCGCCTTCCGTCGAATTCTCGACGGGCACGACGCCGAGATCGGCCAAGCCCTTTTCGATCTCGGTGAACACGCCGGCGATCGTCGGCGCCGGCACGTAGCGCGCCGACAGGCCGAAGCGCGAGCGCGCCGCGATGTGCGTGAACGTCGCTTCCGGCCCCAAGAACGCCACGCGCAATGGATGCTCGAGCGACAAGCAGGCCGAGATGATCTCGTTGAACACCGGGCGCAGCGCCTCGGTCGGAAACGGCCCGGTGTTGTTCGCCTGCAGCCGCTCGAGGATCTGCCGCTCGCGATCGGGCACGTAGAAGGGCTTGTTCAGCTGCGTCTTGAGCGCGCCCACCTCGCGCACGTGACGCGCGCGTTCGTTGAGCAGCTCGAGCAGCTGGTCGTCGAGAGAATCGATTGCCTGTCGGAGCTCGGGCAGCGTCGCCACGGTTTGCTATACTACCCCGAACATGGACGGCGGCAATCTCCTCGCGCACGGCTGGTTTCTCGCCTTCGGATTGGCTTTCGTACAAGGCATTCTGACGAGCCTCACGCCCTGCGTTTATCCACTCATTCCCATCACGATGTCGATCTTCGGCGCCCGCGGCGAGAACGTCTCACGCGGTCGCGCCATGTTCCTGGCCACGATGTACGTCGGCGGCATCGGCGTCATGTACGCGTCGCTCGGCGTCTCGTCGGCGCTGGCGGGCAAGGCGTTCGGCACCTTCATGGCCAACCGCTTCATCATCATTCCGCTGGTGCTGCTCTTCTCGGCGATGGCGGCGTCGATGTTCGGCGCCTTCGAGCTCAGCCTGCCGACGAACCTGCAGACGCGGCTGTCGGCCATCGGCGGCAAAGGCATCGGCGGCGCGTTCGCCATGGGTCTCGTCGGCGGCATCATCGCCGCGCCCTGCACCGGCCCGGTCTTGGCGACGATGCTGGCCTACGTCGCCACCACGCGCTCGGTGGTGCTCGGCGGCTCCTTGCTCTTTACGTACGCGCTCGGTATGGGCGTGCTCTTCTTCGCCATCGCCGCCTTCGCCATGTCGCTGCCCAAGTCGGGCCCGTGGATGGAGGCGATCAAGAGCATCTTCGGCGTCATGATGACGGTGGCGGCGCTCTACTTCGCGCGCAACGTCGTGCCGCAGCTGGCGGCGCACGCCATGCACACGCGGCCGTTCCTCTACACCTGCGCGGCGCTGTTGGTCGCCGGCGTGGCGATCGGCGGCATCCATCTGTCGTTTCACGACACGCGCGGCAAGCAGGTGCGCAAGGCGATCGGCCTGACCGCCGTCGTGCTCGGCATCTTCGGCATGATCTCGTGGACGCTGACGCCACCGCCGACGCGGGCGCACGCGGCGCCGCTCAATTGGATCCATGGCGAGGCCGCGGGCATGGCGGCGGCGCGCGCAGCGCACAAGCCGGCGGTGATCGACTTCTTCGCCGACTGGTGCATCCCGTGCAAAGAGATGGACGTCAAGACGTTCTCGAACGAGGAAGTGGCCAAAGAGCTGGCGCGCTTTCAGCTCGTCAAGATGGACTGCTCGTCAGACGATGACCCGACGGTGAAGGAAACGACGGCGCGCTATCACGCCGACACGCTGCCGACGATCGTGCTCATGGGCTCCGACGGTAAAGTGGCGGTGAAGATCGATCACTTCACGAAGCCCGACGAGCTCTTGCCGCTGCTCCGTCAAACTCACTGATCTTCGTCGCGCTTCTCGGCTGCTTCGTCGGTGTTTGCCGCTTCGGGCTCGCCCGAGAAGACGAGCGCGACCAGCGCCACGGCGAGCGCCGAGCCGACGACGATCTGCGCGCGGCTGTCGAGGTCGTGCTCGACGCCGCCGGTCGTCGCCCACACGCCGATGGCGGTGACGATCGTGATGAGGCCGGCGACGATGCGGCGCCGCACCAGCGCCGCGCCCGCCGCGGCGCCGGCGATGAAGGCGAGCGCCAGCGCCGCCATCTCCGCGTCTTCGCCGGGTAGCCGCAGCTTCCAGATGGCGAAGGCCGCGCCCAAGCTGGCGACGATGACGATGGCGACGCGGCTTGCGTGCATCGCTCGATCTTCTATCATGCGTCCGTGCAAGCGCGCTGCGTGGTCACCGCCATCGGAGTCGTGTCGCCGCTCGGCGTCGGTGAAGCGGCGTTCTTCGACGGGCTCGCCGCCGGCCAAAGCGGCATCGGACGCGACGAAGACGGCACGCCGGCGGCGCGCGTCGGCGACTTCGGCGCCAAGCAGCACATCGCGCCCGGCAGCTTGCGACGGTTGCCGCGGCTGTCGCAGATGGCGATCGTCGCCGGCAAGCAGGCGCTGACCGCGGGCGCGCCGCCATACGATCCCACGCGCATCGGCGCCGTCCTCGGCACCGGCTTGGGAACGCTCGACGAGACCGTCCACTTCATGCGCGGCTATCTCGACGGCGGCCCGGAAGCGGCGTCGCCGCTCTTGTTCCCGTCGTCGGTGATGAACGCGGCCGCGGGTCAGCTGGCGCTCGAATGCAAGCTGCGCGGCGTGAACTCGACGGTGAACCACCGCGACGCCTCGCCGCTGCAAGCGCTGGCGATGGCGTGCGATCTGCTCGCGCTCGGCCGCGCCGACGCGCTGCTCGTCGGCGCGGTCGACGAGCTGAACGCGCCGGCGTTGGCCGGCTATCGCACATTCGGCGGCCTCTCCCCCACTGCGATGCGACCGTATGCGACGACGCGCGACGGCCTCGTCCTCGGTGAAGGCGCGGCCATGCTGCTCGTCGAGCGCGAAGACGACGCGCGCCGACGCGGTGCCACCCTTCGCGCCGTCATCGACGGCCGCGGCGAATCGGGCGACGTCCGCCCGCGCGTCGGCTGGGGCAGCGACGAGCACGGCGCGTGGCGCGAAGGCGCGCGCGCGGTGAAAGAGGCCGCCGCCGGCCGCGCGATCGACTGGATCGCCGGCGGCGGCAACGGCACGCGCAGCTACGACGAGCGCGAGCTGGCGACGCTCACGTCGGGCCTCGGCCGGCTACCGATGACATCATCCATCCTGCCGCAAACGGGCGAGTCGCTCTCGTCGGCGATGCTGCGGGTCTTGGCGGCGATCTACGCGCTCGAGCGGCAGACGATCGTGCCGACGCTCGGCCTGACCGATCCGCTGCCGCACTTCACGACGTCGCTGCCGTCGACGGCGCGCGCAGCCACGATTGATCGCGTGCTCGTCCCGTCGTTCGCCCAAGGCGGCGCCAACATCGCGCTCGTCTTGAGCCGCGCCTAACGATTACTGCGGCGCTAAACAGTGTCGCGTGGGTTGAGAGACGAGCGAGAGACAAGGAGGGAGCGAGGAGCCGGCGCAGCATACGTTTGGTATGTGAGCAGGCACCGCAGCGCCGGACGCTGGATCTCGCGATGGATCACAGGCCACGCGACACTGTTTAGTTTACGGTGACGAGCTCGGAGCCGTCGCGGCCGCAGAACGTGGCCTCGAGGTCGTACTTCGTGGCGCACACGGGGCAGATCTTGCCCTCGCCGTGGAAGTGCACCGACGAGGCGCCGCGCGTCTCTTCGCCCTCGACGTGCACGCCGCCCTCGGCGTGCGTCGACTGCCAGATCGGCAGCGGCACCAGCTCCTCGGCGTCGACCGCGCAGAAGCGAATGCCGGATTCGTAGACGCGGCGGCAGCGCGGGCACTTGCCGCCCGTCGGCGCGCGCTCGGCGGCCGCGGCTTCGCCCGACGCCACGAGCCGGCAGGCGTCGACCGGGCAGAACACCGTGCCGCTCGGGTAGCTGCGACGACAGGCCGGGCAGCCCATCGGCAACGCGCCCATGGCCGCGCGCTCGGCGGCCCCGACACGGGAAACACCGGCTCGAAACCACCAGAAGACGGCCGCCGCCGAGGCTGCCAGCAAGACCAGGACGACGCCTAGCCAGACCAGCGCGCCCGAGCTCGCGTGCACCGACAGAGCCGCTTCGTAGATCGCCACTGCGAGCATGTCCGTTGCTGAACGAAAAGGATACCAAGACCAAGGCGCGGCGGTCAACGCGACACATTCGTGCTAGATTCCCGTCGCCGAATGATGCCCGCTAACGACGCGCTGTTCCTCGGCGGCAAGCGGCAAAAGACGGCGCGCCGCTGGTTTTACCGCGGTGGCTTGGCCGCCGTCGCCGCCCTGTTCGTCGTCTTGATGATGTATCTCGTGTTCTTGCGCATGACGCGCATCGAGCCGCCCAAGGTCGATGCCGCGGTGCGTGAGGCGGCCGAGAAGCCGCTCACCGTGCAGGGAGCGCGCGCATATGTAGGCGACAGCTGGCTCGGTCGCGAGCGCGGCATCTGGGAAGCGCACTTGAACGGCGAGCCCTATCAGCTCGGCTGGGCGCAAGGTCGGCTCGGCAATCGGCTGTTCCTCGAGACCGAGGACTACATGTTCGGCGAGATGGCGCGCTATGTGCCGTCGAAGGTCGCGCTGTGGCTGATTCGCGTCTACGCGCGCATGCAATATCGCCACGTCGGCGACCTCTTGCCGCCCGAGCGCGCCGAGGAGATCGCGGGTCTGGCTCGCGGCGTCGACGATCTGCACGGCGATTTTCTGCCGATCTACCACCGCCTCGTCTTCTATCACGCGCTGCACGACATCACGCAGGGGCTCGAGCATTCGCCGCTGCTCGGCTGCTCGGCGTTCGCGGCCTCGGGCGCGGCGTCGACGAACGGCCACCTCATCATCGGCCGCAACTTCGACTTCGAAGGCCCCGAGATCTTCGATCGCGAGAAGGCGATCTTGTTCTTCAAGCCGCGCGGCAAGATTCCGTTCGCGTCGGTCGCGTGGCTCGGCATGTCGGGCGTCATCACCGGCCTCAACGCCGAGGGCATTTACATCAGCATCAACGCCGCGCGCAGCGACGACAAAGGCGGCGAAGGCATGCCGGTCGAGATCCTCGTGCGCGAAATCCTCGAGCAGGCGCACTCGATCGACGAAGTGATCGCGCTCGTGAAGAAGACGCCGGTGATGGTGCCCGACTTCTACTTGGTCGGCGACGGCAAGACCGGCGAATCGGCGGTGCTCGAGCGGACGCCGCGGCGGCTGGAGGTGCGCCGCTCCAATCGCGCCGACGGCACCATCGTGCTCACCAATCATGCGCTGTCGCCGACGTTCGCCGCCGACGCCGAGAACGATCGGTTGAAGCGCTACATGACGTCGGGCGCGCGCTACAAGCGGATGGAGGAGCTGGTCAAGCATTGGCGCGGCCAGATCGATCCGAAAAAGACGCTCGAGATCCTGCGCGACAAGAAGGCGGCCGGCGGCGCCGAGCTCGGCCTCGGCAATCGCAACGCGCTCGACGCCATCATCGCCACGCACTCGGTCGTCGTCGACGCCACCGCGCTGACGATTTGGGTGTCGAGCGGACCGCACTTGACCGGGCGCTACATCGGCTTCGACCTGAAGCGCGAGCTCGGCGGGCAGAGCGAGCGCCCGCAGCCGGCCGACTTGCCCGACGATCCGGTGGCGCAATCGGACGACTTTCACGGCTATACGCTGGCGCAGGCCGAGCTGAAGGCGGCCGATCGGCTGCGCAAGCTCGATCCCGATCGCGCGCTGGAAGAGGCGCGCCGCGCCGAAGGCTTGGAAGAGAAGCTGCCCGAGCCGCACCGCTTCATCGGCGATCTCTTGCGCGCGGCCGGCGATCGCGACGGCGCGCGCAAGGAGTATCAGCGCTTCCTCGAGCTGTCGCCGCCGTATCTGAAGGACATCGAGCAGGTCAAAGGCATCCTGGATACGCTGTAAAGCCGGCTCCGCGCGGCCGGTCAGGCGCGCTTGACAGGGCGCGGCGCCGACCGATACTGAAGCAAATGCTTCAGTATTCGGCGCTCCTCGACGGCGTCTTTCACGCGCTGTCCGATCCCAGCCGGCGGCTCATGCTCGAGCGGCTGACGCGCGGTCCGGCGTCGCTGACCGAGCTCGGCCAGCCGCTGGCGATGTCGCTGTCGGCGGTGGCGCAGCACCTCAAGGTGCTGCAAGCGTGCGGGCTCGTGCGCTCGGAGAAGCGCGGGCGCGAGCGGCTCTGTCACGTCGAGCACAAGGCGCTCGATGTGGCCGAGAGTTGGCTCGGCAAGCGCCGCGCGCGCAGCGAACGGCCGCCCGAGCCGGCGACGCGCGTGAAGAAGAGCCGCTGATTCGCGGGTCGGACGCTACTTGTGCGCGGCGAAGATGACGACGAGCGCGATGATGGCGCCGATGGCGACGGCGATGCCGATGACCATGAAGAGGCGGCCGCGCCCGGACGCCGGCGCCGTCGCCGACGTCCTCGGACCGGGCTCGAGCTGCGCCACGCGATCGGTGGGCGGCGCCGGCCGCGCCGGCTGCTGCGGCGCGACGACGACCGGCGGCGCCTGCTGCGGCGGCGGCTGCGGCAGACGCGGCGCGACGGCCGGCTGCCCCGTCTCGCCGCGTAAGAGCCGCGCCAGATCGCCGCGCAGGTCGGCCGTGTCGCGATAGCGATCGTCGCGCTTCTTGGCCAGCAGCTTCAAGATCACTTGATCGAGCAGCGGCGGAATGCCCTGCGCCGGCGCGACCTGCGACGGTGGCGGCGGCATCGTCTTCAAGTGCGCCGTGATCATCTCGCCCGGCGTCTTGCAGACGAACGGCAGCGCGCCGACCGCCAGCTCGTACGACATGATGCCGAGCGCGTACAGATCGGAGCGACCGTCGAGCTGCGCGCCCATGAGCTGCTCGGGCGACATGTACTCGAGCGTGCCCAGCGTCTGCCCCGCCGCCGTCAAGCGCCGGACCGCCCGCCGCCAAGCCCTCGCCGGAGACGATCTTGGCGATGCCGAAGTCGAGCACCTTGACGAAGTCGGGCTCCGGTCGGTTCTCGAGGTAGATGTTCTCGGGCTTGATGTCGCGATGGACGATGCCCTGGCCGTGCGCCTCGCCGAGCGAGTCGGCGATGCCGTCCATCACGCGCGCCAGCCGCGCCGGCGGCAACGGGCCGTCTTGAGCCAGGATCGCGTGCAGGCTGCGGCCTTGCAGCATCTCCATCGCCAGGTACATGACGCCTTCGGGCGACTGATCGAAGTCGTAGACCTGCACCGTGTGCGGCGCGCGCAGCAGCGACGACGCCTGCGCCTCGCGCTTGAAGCGGCCGACGACTTGCGGATCGCGCGCCATCTTCGCGTGCAAGACCTTGAGCGCGACCTTGCGGTTCATCTGCGTCTGCGTCGCGCGATAGACCGCGCCGAAGCCGCCTTCGCCGATCTTCTCCTCGATCAAATAGCGATTGTTGAGCAGCTTGCCGGTCAAGTTGACGTCGACGGCCGGCGGCGGCAGCTGCGACACCGGCGTCGTCGCCGGCCGCTCCTGCGACTTCGACGGCACCGGCTGCGGCATGATCGCCTTCATCTCGACCGAGCCCGGCGCCATCGTCGCCGCGTAGCTCATCGCCGACGACACCGGGCCGCGCTTGTCGGGCACCGCCGGGCCATTGCTCGACGGGCTGCTACTCGTCGGCGCCGCGGCCGGCGTCGGCTTGGACGGCACGATCGGCACGCCGCCGCCCTGAAACAGCGTCTTGGCGCCCGTGCGCACCGACGCCTGCGGAATGACCGCGCCCGGCTGCTGCGTCCCGCACGCCCCACAAAACCGCGCGCCCGTCTCGAGCGCGTTCCCACACTTGACGCACTTCATTCGTCGGCCTCGTTCAGCAGCTCTTCGGCCAGATCGATGCGCATGCCGAAGTTGTAACCGGCCAGCGCCCCCGATTTGGCGACATTGTCGACGTAGCCGCCGGTATTGACCGCGACCACGTGGCCGGCGGCATTGAAGATGGGGCTGCCCGATGTGCCGCCCGACGTGAACGCGGAATGCTGGATGAGCCGCGCCGCCGCGACGGTGCCGGTCTGCCCGTCGAGCGTCGTGACGCGGCCGACGACGCCCTGCACGAACGTCGCTTCGGGCGCGCTCGGATCGGCGAGGCGACCGGGAAAGCCGTAGGTGAAGATGGAATCGCCGGTCGCCAGCGCGGAATATTCGGCGGCGGTCGCCAGCGTCGCGTGCGTCGCCAACGTGCCGTCGACTTGCAGCCAGCCGACGTCGGGCGTGATGCCGGCGCCGCCGGGCACGAAGGCGCTCGTGCGCCGCATGCGCTCGACCGGCAGCGACGACTGGCCGTGGCCGTTCTGCACGACGACGATGTGGCCGCCGCGCCGGCGCAGCTCCTCGGCGGCGACGACGCAGTGGGCGTTGGTGACGAGGCGCGTGTCGGTGACGGCGAAGGCGCTGCAAAAGCCGTCCACTTGGCCGCCCGGCGCGCGCGTGGCCAAGAGGAAGATGTCGTCGTGGTTGGCGCGCGCGACGTCGGTGCCGTTGACGGCGACGCGGCCGAGCTCGTCGGTGAGCGCGTCGAGCCGCTTCTGGAGCGCCAGCCGATCGGCGGCCGACGCCGCGCGCTCGAGCTCCATGACGTGCACCATCTGCTGCCGCAACGCCGCTTCCGACGGCGGCCGCAGCTGGCGATAGGCCATGACGACGCCGCCCAAGCTCACCAGCAGCAGCATCGACATCGCCAGCAGCAACAGGCGCAGTTGGCGCGGCTCACGACGGGCTTTGGCGAGCGCGTCCTCGATCATGAGCGCCACCGTGCGCTGGCCGACGCGCTTGCCCTGCGGTCGCGTGGCGGCCGGAATGTCGTGGCGCGGCGTCTCGTACTGCACGCGGACGCGCGGCCCGCCGGCGCCGAACTCGATCTCGGCGCCCGGCGGCACGGCGGCCTTGGCGACCGCTTGTCCTTGCAGCCGCGTGCCGTTGGCCGAGCCGAGATCGAACACCCACAACAGATCGCCGTCGCGGCGCAGCTCGGCGTGACGGCCGGACGCGTCGCGATCGCGCTCGGCGTCGAAGGCGACGTCGTTGTCGGGCGCGCGTCCGAAGCGGATGGGTCGAGCGGAGTCGAGCGTCAGCCGCTGGCCCGCACGCGCACCGGCGACGATGTCGACCACCACCTTCACCGCGGCGCCGACTCCGTGAAGCTGACTTCGCAGACCGCGTTGGGCAGGACGTCGAGCGTGCGTTCGGCGAGCGTCAGGCCTCCCGAGCGCAGGCCGATCGTGTGATGACCGGGCATCAGGCGCAGCTCGACGGCGCGGTCGCCGATGCGCGCGCCCGAATCGCGTCCGTCGGTGAGCACGATCGATCCCGGCAGCTTGGGCGCGGCGATGGCGCAGTGCACGCCGTGACGATAGAGCGCGGCGCCGGTGACGATGCTGCCCAAGATGAGCCCGACGACGACCGCCATCGACATCAGCTCGGCCGTCGGCTTGCGCGGCTCGGTCAGCCGCTGCACGCGATGCTCCAGCGTCGGCAGCGCGGTCGGCGTGCCGTAATCGTCGGAGTCGTTGAGGTTGACCGGCTGCTCGGGCGCGTCGGGATCGATGCGCCAATGGCCGAACTGGATGAGATCGTCGTCGCCGACGCCGGCGATGCCGGTGCCGTCGACGTGGGCGACGATGACGGTGATGTTGTCGGGGCCGCCGGCGCCGTTGGCCATCTCGATCAAGATGCGCGCGGCCTCGTCGGGATCCTCGATCGCGCCCATGACGGCGGCGATCTCCTCGTCGCTGACGACGCCGACGAGGCCGTCCGAGCACAAGAGCAGGCGATCGCCGCGGCGCAGGTCGACCTTCGACAGCTGCACCTCGACCTCTTCCTGCACGCCCAGCGCTTGCAAGATGACGTTCGAGTGCTCGAAGAACTTGGCCTGCTCGACGGTAATTTGTCCCGTCTCCAGCAGCTGATTGACGAGCGATTGATCGCGCGTGACCTGCGTGAACGCGCCTTGCCGCCACACGTAAGCGCGGCTGTCACCGACCTGCGCGATGAGCGCCCAGTTGCGCCACAGCTGCACGGCGGTCATGGTCGTGCCCATGCCGCTGCGCGTGAGGTTCTCGCGCGCCTCGCGGAAGATGCGCGCGTTGGCCTCGCGCGCCGCGCCGCGCAGCTTGCGCGCGTGGCGCGTCTTGTCGTCGTCGACGGTGCCTTCGGGCGCGGCGATCATGGCCGCGTCGCACATCGTCTGCACGAGCGCTTCGATGGCCATGCCCGACGCCACTTCGCCGGCGGCCGCGCCGCCCATGCCGTCGCAGACGACGAGCAAGGTGCCGCGCTCGCCCAAGTCGTGCTGCACGAGCGGCTCGATCTCGCGCTGACCGTCGTCGAGCCGCACGATGACGAAGCTGTCCTCGTTGTGCTCGCGGATGAGCCCGACGTCGGTGCGACCCATCAGGCGCACGGACGTCGGCCCGCCCTCGACCGCGTCCAGCTTCCGCGCCGGCGTGGCCACGGCCTCTGCCTTTTCCGCCGCGTCGACTTTGTCCGGCTCTTTTTCCGCGGCCGCTTCGACTTTGTCCGCCGGCTCTTTGTCTTCGTGCGCGGACGCCGCTTCGACTTTGTCCGCCGGCTCTTTGTCTTCGTGCGTGGGCGCGGCTTCGACTTTGTCCGCCGCCGCGTCGTCGGCGACGTCGTCGTCGTGCGGCGCGGGCTTCAAGGCCGCCTCGCCGGGCGCCGCCGAGCCTTCCGTCTTTGCTTCTTCGGGACCGGCCACGTTATGGCTCGTACCGCAGCAGCTGATCGCCGACGCGCAAGAGATCGCCCGCTTTCAGCTCGCGATCGCCGCGCACGCGCACGAACGTGCCGTTGGACGAGCCCAGATCCTCGAGCCGTGCCTTGTTGCCCACGCGCTTGACCGCGGCGTGGCGGCGCGACATGAACTCGTCGTCGGGAAACGTCACGTCGCCCTCCTCGCGGCCGAGCACCAGCTCGGGCCTCGTCAGATGCCAGACATCTCGTGCCGTTCCCGCGATCGTCAGCTGCCGCAAGCGTCCCCAGGCTTCGCGCGGCACCGAGCCGAAGATGCGCACGCCGTGCTCCACCAGCGACGGCGGATCGCGCTCCTCCAAGGCCAGCGGCTCGTAGCGCAGCAGCTCTTTGCCGACGAGGAAGGAGTCGCCGGGCAAGAGCTCGCACGTCGTCACGCGCACGAACACGCCGTTGACGCCGTCGAGCGGCCGCAAGATCGGCTTGCCGCCCTGCCACAAGATGCGCGCGTGGCGAGCGGCCAAGTAGGGATCTTCGGCGAAGTTGAGGCTGCCTTCGGTGCGGCCGATGTCGAAGGCGTCGCCGGTCATCTCCACGGCGCGCCCGTCGCTGCCGTCGCGATTGACGGCGATGAGCGTGCCGTGCGACGGCGTCGTGGCCGGCATGTCGGGGTCGGTCGTCGTCGGCAGCGCGGTCGGGCGCTGGTCGGTCGACGGCGACGGCGACGCGGCGCGCAGCAGCTCGAGGTTGGCCGGCGTCGGCGCCATCGTCTGCGCGAAGGCTTCGTTGCCGCCACCGGCGCCGTTGCCGCGGCTCGGCGTCGCCACGCGCGCGGCCGTGATGCCCGACGGCTGCGGCGCCGAGCGCGGCATGCCCGCCGGCGGCGTCGGCGTGACGACTCCGACGGTGTTGGCGACGCCCATCGTGTTGACGCCCATCGGCTGCGCCGCCACCGACGCGACCGGCTGCGCCGCGACGCCGCCCGATCCCGACGCCGACAGCGGCGACGGCGCGTTGCGCGCCGACGGCGCCGCCGCGCCCGGCGACGACGACAAGCGCTGTCCGCAGTGCTGACAAAAGGCGAAGCCGACCGGCGTGCCCTTGCCGCAGGCGGGACAGATCGCCTTCGGCGCCGACGGCTGCGACGCGGCCGGCGCCACCGCCTGCGGAATCGGCGCGGCGACCACGACCGGCGGCGCGACGACCGGCGGCGCGACGACCGGCGCGACCGACGTGTCGACGGCCATCGTCGCCGCGCTACCGAGCGACGCGGGCCCAGGCACGGCCACAGCCTTGGACGCGAGCGAAGTGCCGCACATCTTGCAGAAATTCATGCCCGGCGGGTTTTGCGTCCCGCACGCGCTGCAAGTGGTCCCCGCGGCGGCGGCGGCCGGTTTGGGCGCTGCCGCCGCCGGCTCCAGCCGATGGCCGCAGTCCTGGCAGAACAGCGAGCCTTCCCGGTTGACCTTCCCACAATGGGTGCAACGTGGCATCTCGCGCGTGACCTCGGGAGTCCAAAGGGAGATTCAGGTTTACGGCCCCCGCTACTCTGTACTAAACAACGGAGCCGCTTCTTCTCAGATCATGAAAGTATCAAGACGCAAAGACCAGATCAAGCCGACGACCTTCCTTATATGGATGGTCTTGGCCGGCTGTGCCCCCGTCGTGGCTCAGGCCCCCTTCAGCCATCGCAGCGACACGGTCGAGCCCGGCGACCTTCTCGGCGCCTTCGACGGCCGTGTCGTCGACTCGCTGAGCGGCAAACCCTTGGCCGGCGCCATCGTCCAGGCCGACTGGGCGTTCGAGGTCGGTCGCGGGCTCATCGGCCCTGCCGGCGGCGTGTCGACGACCGTCGCCACCGACGCCGACGGCCACTACTTCATCGAGCGCCTCGACCACGCGCCGGTGCACGCCCGCGTCGCCAGCGTCGTCGTCGTCGTCTACCAGCGCGGCTACGTCGCCTATCGCAGCGACCGCGTCTTCGACGGCTCGCGCACCCGCACCGACTTCTGCCAGCACAACAACGTCGCCAAGCTCGACCGCTGGAACCCGGGGCTGTCGCACGTCAAGCACGTCCGCTTCGTCGGCGGCGCGGGCGCCATCAAGCGCGCGCTCGGCTCGGAGCTGGTGGAGGCGAGCCTCGAGCTGACATCGGGCCCGGTGCAGCAGATCGCGCCCGCCGCCGAATCGACCCGGCCGCTCGACGCCACGGTGCTGCTCAGCGCCGACGAGCTCAAGGCGGTCACCGGCTACAAAGGCAACTTCACCGTCGACAAGCTGGGCGACCTACCGACGACGCCGACTTATGACAGCCGACACTTCCGCGCCGCCGAGAAGGCCGAGACGTTCGATCTGGCCCTGCGCGTCTGGAAGCTGTCGCCGATCTCGGCGCAGGCGCGCTACGACAAGCTGCTCAAGGACATCCCGCACGCGCAAGCCAAGGACGAGGTGGCCGACTCGTCGCTGCGCGGCTATGACGGGCGCATCATCGCCGTCGCCGCCATCGATAATACGCGCGGCGTCGTCGTCGAGCTGACCTGCGGCCTCGACCAGTGCCGCGACGCCGATCAGGCGACGGCGCTGCTCAAGCGCATCATGACGCGCGCCGATCGGCTCGGGCAGCAGGCGCCGAAGCCTGTCGAGCAGGCGCCGCCGCAAGAAGCGGAGCCGAAGCCGGAGACGCCGGTGGAAGCCACGCCGGAAGGTGAAAAGCCGACGGAGCCAAAGCCGGCCGAAGAAGAAAATCCGTTCAAACTGCGTCAGCCGGAGCTCAAGCAGCGATGAAGCGCGCTCTTTGCCTCGCGTTCGTCCTCGTGGCCGCCGCGGCGCCGGCGGCGCGCGCGTATCACGCCACGACGCACGCCGGGATGACCGAGCGCGCGGCGCTGGCGTCGTCGCTGCACAAGCGGCTCATCGAGCGTTACGGACGCGCGCTCGGGCTGTACGAGCCGTTGACGCTGGAGGAGCCGCGCACGAAGCAGCAGCGTGAGCTCGCGCGCCAGCTGCAGCTGCTCGACCCCGAAGGCGGCTACCTGCCCGATCGCGGCCGCTTGACGGCGATCGGCTGGCTGACGGCGGGCGCGGCGTTGGAAGCCGTGCCGGCGGCGCGCCTGCGCAACCACTTCTACGATCCGTCGCGCAATCGCGGGCTCGATCAGGTCGGCGACGCGCTGCGCACCCGCATCGACGCCGCCACGACCGGTGTCGGCACCGTGCGCGGCATCTTCACCGGCGAGAGCTTCGACGGCTCGGGCATGGCCGCGCCCGATTGGCTGCGCGCCAACGAGAACGAATGGGGCCTGCGCCGCTTTGCCGACGAGCTCGAGCGCTCGATCGCGGCGCCGACGGCGGCCGAGCGCGACGGCGCGTTGGCAGAGGCGCTGTTGGCCGCGGGCGCGATGCTGCACGTCATCGAGGACGCCGGCGATCCGACGTTCGTGCGCGACGATTATCGCGTGGCGCTCGAGGCCGACGCCGGTCCGTACGAGCGCTTCGTGGCGCTGGAATATGGTCGCCTGGGCGTGCCCGAAGCGGAGGGGCCGACGATCGTCGTGCCGTCGCTGTTGGCGCTCTTTCACGACGGCAACGGTAACGGCTTGGCCGATCGCACGCAGATGCGCTTCTTCTCGCCGGGCACGCTGCCCGACAGCGGTCGTTACGGCTTGCCGCAGGCGTTCGCCGCGGCGGGAACCAGCGGCTACGTCGCCGGGGCCGTGCCGCATTTGGCCAAATATCGCCGCACGAAAGAGGGCGTCGCCTGGACGCTCGACGAGCGCTGCTGGGCCGATTACGCCGCGACGCTCGTGCCGGAGACGACGCGTTACGCCGCCGGCGCGCTCGAGCTGCTCTTCCGCGGCCGCATCGAGATCGCCAGCAGCAACGGCATGGCGACGCTGCGCGTGCACGATGTCGCGCTCGGCGGCGGCCGGCTCAGCATCTACGCCGACATCGCCGGCGGGCCGCGACAGCTCGTGTCGACGCAAGACGTGACCGGCGCCGGCGACGGCGACAAGCTGCGCGACCTGACGCTGCCGGCGGGCGCGCGTCGGCTCGGCGCCGTCTTCCGCGGCGTCGACGCGCACGGCGAGCCGCTCGTGATCGCGCAAGACACGCTGCTGCCGCGATAACCCTCGGCGCTATGCCACGCCTGCGCCGCTCGCCGACGGCGCGCCACCCGCACGACGAGCCATGCGACGCCGATCGCGAATCAGTCGTGATGCCGTTCAGTAGGCGGTTTCACCGACGGGCGTCAGCGATCGAACCTAGATCAGCGTCGCTGACTTAGATCGTCTTGAGCTTGGCGCGAACGCGGGTCTGACGGAGCAGCTCGGCGCTCGCCGCCGGGTCGACGGCCGCGGCCAAGCTGGCGCGATTGAAGGCGCCCTCGCTGTCGCCGTCGGCGATGAGCGCGCGCGCTTCGTCGAGCCAGCGCGCGATAATGCCGGCGTCGGCTGCGACGGCGACGGCTGCTTGCGCCGCGCGCACGTCTTCGTGGCTGCCTTCGGCGGCGGCGCGCGCGGCTTCGGCGGCGCGCTCGGCCCGCGCCGCGCCGTTCGGCGTCGTGGCCGCGGCGCGCGCGAAGCTGGCCGCGGCCGCGTCGAAGCGCGCCGCCCGCCGCTGCAGCGCGCCCAAGAGCGCCCACGCGTCGCCGGCGTCTTCGTCGAGCGCGACGGCACGCGCCAACGCCGCCTCCGCCGCCGCGTCTTCGCCTGCGCCGAACGCGCGCTCGGCCGCTTCCAAGTGCCACGCCGCCGCTTCGGGATCGACCTTCAGCGCCGCCGTGGTCTGCTTGAGCCGCACGCGCTCGTCGATGCCCTCGTCGTCGAACACGTCCTTGAACTCGCCCTCGCGATCGACGAGCAGGCCTTCGCGCGCCATCACCGCCGTCAGGAACAGCTCCAGCGTCGAGCCGACGATGATCGCCGCGCCGTCGTCGTCACGCGAGCGCAGGCGGCCGTCGGCGGCGAGCTCGAGCGTGCCCTCGGGCCACTCGCCGACGAGGCGCACGCCGTCGCGGAGGTCGTGCTCGGCGAGCGGCAAGATGATCACGGTGTCATGGAACAGCCGCACGCCATCCCACGAGCGCAAGAAGTCGGCCAGTCCCGGCGTCAGCGACGGTGGCACGGGCGACAAGGGCGCGCCCAAGTCGTGCACACCGTCGGCGTATTTGCGCAGCTCGACGCGGAAACGATCGAAGAAGGCCATATCTTACGGGGCAGCTCGGCAGCGAACGTAGGCGCGATCGCGGATGCGCTTTTCGGCGTCGTGCAGCTTGGTGGCCGCGGCCGCGTCGGGCTTGCCGTCGGGCGGCGCCAGCTCGAACGCGCGACAGGTGGCCCAGGCGCTGTCGACGTAGTTCTTCGCCTGATACTGCGCGTCGCCGAAGCGCGTGAGCGCGCCGACGAGCTTGTCGATGAGCTTGTCGTGGCCGGGCGTGCCGTCGGTCATGTCGTCGAGCATGCGCATGGCGCTCTCGAGCCCTTTGCGATCGCCGAGCAGGATCTTGGCCGCCGCCGACTTCTCGGCCTGCTCGTCCTCGGGCGCGCGCACCGCCAGATTGCGCAGCCGGCGCGCCTCCGGATTGGCCGGGTCGAGCTCCAGCGCCTGATCGAGCTCGAGCTTGGCCTCGACATACTTGCGCTCGCCGAGCAGCGTCTTGCCCTGCTGGCGATGCGCCGCCGCCTGCCGCACGAGCCGCGCGATCGCGTCTTTGCCCGGCGCCTGCACCGGCTTCGGCTTATGCAGGAGCACGCCGACCATGATGAACAGGAGCAGCACCGTGCCCGCCGCGGCGCCGCCGAGCGCGAACAGCTGCGTGCGCGGAATCTCGTTGGGCACGTCGCTGGTGCGGCCGATGCTCTCGCCTTCGACGCGGAAGCTGAGCTCGCCGAAGCGCACGGTGTCGCCGGCATGAAAGAGGCCGCGGCCGATCTTGCGCTCGTTGATGTAGCTGCCGTTGGAGGAGCCGAGATCCTCGATCTCCAGCTCGCCCGGGCCGCGCCGATAGAGCCGCGCGTGCTTGCGCGACAGCGACGGATCGTCGAGCACGACGTCGTTGTCGACGGCGCGTCCGACGGCGATCTCGGCCGCCGTCAGCTCGTAGACGCGCCCGTCGTACGGTCCGCCTTCGGCGATGATGCGCATCGGCGACAGCCCCGGCAACGGCAACGAGCCCGGCACCGGCGTCACGCGCTGCACCGCCACCGGCTGCTCGGAGGCGTTCAGCGACTCCACTTCGATGCGAAACTCGGCGACGTCGATGCGCGAGCCCGGATGCACGTAGGTCGGCTGTGTGATGCGCACGCCGTCGACGATGACGCCGTTGGCCGAGCCTTCGTCGACGATGCAGGGCTGGCCGCCCTCGACGTACATGCGGGCGTGACGGCGCGACACCGACGCCGACGGCAGGATGAGCTGCCGATCGGCGTCGCGGCCAATGGTCAGCTCTCCGACCGCGAGCTCGGAGCGCCCCACTTCACGTCCGTCACGATCGAGCGCGTTGATGCGCCACATTCAGATGAGGTCCGCCGCGCGATGCATCAGCGAAACAGTGACGGCGGCGCCCCCTCGGCCCAGCCCGGCACGTGCCCGCTGGCGGCGAAGCGTCCGTCCGACTTGAACGAGAAGACGGGCTGCGTGCCGGTCGGCGTCACTTCGGCGATCTCGCTCACGCGCAGCTCACCGTCGACGCCACGCACGAGGTGCACGATCAATTGCACGGCGCGCGCGAGCTCCTCGTTGAGCGCGTCGAGCGACGGCGCTTCCGGCGCCAAGCGCGCCATGGCGGCGATGCGCGCCAGCGCCTCGCGTGGCGAGCCGGCCTGCACGGCGCACAAGCAGCCGTCGAGCCCGCCGGCCAACGCGCCCACGAGATCGAGCGCCTCGGAGCCGCGCAGATCGCCGACCACGAGCCGCTCGGGCCGCAAGCGCAGCGCGTGGTTCAAGGCCTCGCGCATCTTGGGACCGCGGCCACCGACGAGCGGAATCCACGGCCCTTCGCCGAGATCGAGCTCCTCCGCTTCCTCGACGGAGACGATGCGCTCGCCTTCGGTGCCGGCGCGCGCCAACGCCGTCAGCAGCGTCGAGCGACCGCTGGACGCGGCGCCCGAGACGACGATGTTGCGCCGACCTTTGACGGCCAGCTCGAGGAACTCGGACATGCCGGGCGACATCAGGCCCTGCGTCACCAAGTCACCGAGCCGCGCCACTTCCCGTCGCGGCCGCCGCAAGGTCAGCGCCGGACCGCGCGCGGCCATCGGCGGCAACGCGGCCGTCAACAAGAGGCCGTTCTCGACGCGCGCCTCGACGAGCATGCCGTTGCCTTTGGCGGCGTCGAGATCGCGCCCACGACCGGCGCGCGACAACATGCGCTGCAGCGCCCGCTCGACCGCTTCCGGCGAGCTGAACCACTTCGGCGCCAGCGACACCGTGCCTTCGCGCTCGACGAAGATACGATCGTGCCGCGCCACCGCAATCTCGCGCACGCTCTCGTCGGAGAGCAGCTCCTCGAGCGGCCCCGTCCCCAGCGTCTCCTGCACGACGTCGCGCGAGAGCGTGTCGGAGTCGAGCCCGGCCGGCAAGCTGCCGTCGGCGGCCAGCTGATCGACGAGCACGCCGGCGGCCGATTCCGCGCGGTTCCACAGATCGTCGTCGACAATCGTCAGCTCTTGGATGCGGCCGGAGATGTCCAGCTGCTGCATCAGCCGCGCGCTCAGCTCACGCATGACCTCGGAGACGCGCGCGCGCTTCTGCTCGTCCCCGCTGATGATGTTGGCGCGACGCGCGGGCGCCGCCACGGCCACCGGCGGACGCGTCGGCGACGACGGCTGACGCTGCGGCGGCGGGCCCGGACGCGACGCCGGCAGCGGCGCGGCCGCGGGAACCGGCGACGGACGCGCGCCGACGGCGGGAATGTCACTGCGCGACTGCGAGCGCGGCGCCTCGACGGGCGCGCGCATCGCCGGCATCGGCATCGGCGCCGGCGCCGCGACGGGCGGCGCGACCGGCGGCCGCAACGTCGACGGCGGCGGCGCGGCCGGCGCGGGAACGGGCGCCGCGATCGCCGGCGGCGGCAGCGGCGCGGGCGGCTGCGCGACGATCGGCGGCGTGGTTGTCGACGTCGGGCGCGGCAAGCGCGCCGGCTCCGGCGTCGCGCCCGCGTCCGAATCCTCGTCGGACAAGCTGGCGCTGGGCGGAATCGGCTCGTCGACTTCGTCCTCGGCCGGCGACGACGGACGTCCCGCGCGCGGCGAAGGCGGCGGCGGCGGGCTCGTCACCGAGCGCGGCCGGCCCAAGTCGTCGGACACACCGGCGCCGGCGAGCTCCTCGATGGAGAGGATGAAGTCGCCGATGTAGATCTTGTCGCTGCCTTTGACGACGAGCGGGCTCGTGATCTTGCGCCCGTTGACGTAGGTCCCGTTGGTGCTCTTCAGGTCGACGATGATGAACTTGCCGTCCTTGAGCACGATGCGCGAGTGCCGCTTGGAGACGTTGCCTTTGGGCAGGATGATGTCGTTGCCCTGGACGCGACCAATGGTCACCTCGGGCTTATCGAACTCGAGCCGCTTCTGCTCGCCGCCTTTTTCGTTCACCACGATCGCGAACATTCGGTCGTCGGCTCCTCGCGCAAATACGGTGTAACCCGCGTAACTCTACGAAAAATAATAGGCGACGGTCAAGTTTTAACGGCCCAAAAGCGCGGCCAATTCATCGCCGAAAACGGTCCAGACGGCCCCGAGCGTCAACGCTAGGATCGCGCCGCGGATGAGCCATTCGGTCAGTCGGCCAGATTCCGTGTCCATGGCGTTTCCATTAGCGCGGGTCGCACGCTACCATGACCAGCCATGCGTAGCCTATGCATGTGCATCGTGTTGTTGCTGGCGGCTCCCGCCGGCGCGGCCAAGTGGTACGTCGTCGTACGCGGTGTCGAGGACGCCGACGGGGTCAAGAGCGGCATCCGCGACGAGGCGCTGCGCGTCTTCACCGACGAGCTGAAGAAGCATCCCGAGCTGACGCTGGAGGCGCCGCCGGGCCTGCCGACCGAGCCCGAGGCGCTGGAAAAGGCGCTCATCGCCAAGAAGCTCAAAGCGCTCGAGCTCACCCTGCGGATCTTGTCGGTTTCGCAGGAGGTGAGCGCGCCCGGGCCGGGCAAGCGCTTTCAGACGCTGATGCGCGGCATCAAGCTCTCGGTGTTCGGCGATTCGTTGCCCGAGAAGGTGATGGCGATCGGCGGCAACGGCGACGCCACCGTCGGCGTCGAGATCAACCCGGGCGCCGACTTGGAGAAGGAAGGCAGGCCGGCGCTCGTCGACGCCACGCGCGAAGCGGTGCGCCAGGCCGTCGACATGACGGTGCAGAAGCTGAAGATCGGCGACAAAGCGCCCAAGCTGAAGCGCAAGAAGTAGCCGCTTACGAGATCGGCGGCGGACCGGGGCAGCCGTAGACGACGCTGACTTTGGTGTTGGCGTCGTTCTTGAGCGCGTCGCAGGCCGCGCCGTGCAAGGTCACCGTGTTCGTCGCCGGATCGTACGTGTAGCCGACCGTCGGTGACGGCGAGACCGGCGTGCCGTTCTCGGTGACGGTGATGAGCGACGGATCGGGCGCCGCCTGCGTCATCTGGAAGTCGCACGAGACGATACCGCCGGCGATGGCGTCGAACGCGGCCATCAAGTCGGCGCTCGAATTCGTCTGGTAGTAATGCGTCGCGCCGCTGCGCGCGGTGTGGCCGGCGTCGGCCCAGGCGTTGAGCAGCGTCGGATCGGTGTTGGTGGCGGCGCCGATGCCGATGACGAACGTCGACACCGACGGCGAGGCCGAATACAACGTGGCGATGCGCGACGTGACGTCGGTGTCGCCGCAGTTGGGCTCACCGTCGGTGGCGAGGACCACGTAGTTGGCGCGCGTCGTGTCGCCGAGCGCCTTCGATTGGATGACGGCGTCGAGCGTGGCGGCGGTCGGCGTGTTGCCGCCCGGCTTGTGCGCGGCCACGGCCGTCAGCACCGCCTGGCCGTTGCCGGCGGCGATCGCGCCCGGCACGCCGGCACCGCAGTCGTTGTCGCTGGCGAAGAAGGTCGCGCCGAGGCGCATCTGCGCGTCGTAGGTCGTCACCAGCGACTGCATGGCGCTCGTCAGATCGGCGTATTTCGTCGTCTTCGAGCCGGCGGCGATGGCGTCGCTCATCGAGCCCGAGCGATCGAGGACGAGCATGACGTTGGGCGGAACGCGCGTGAGCGCGAACTCCTGACCGCCGCACTCCATGTCGTCGGTGCCGCCGCCGTTGCCGTTGCCGGTTGCTGCTGCCGCCGTCGCTGTTGCCGCTGCTGCCGGCGAGATCGGCGTTGGCGCCGGGCAGGTTCGTCGTCGTGGTCGTCTTCGGATGATCGGCGGCGCTCGAGCAGCCGAAGGCAAACACGGTCAAGCCAAGGCACATGGTTCGATTTCGCATGCGGCGCGACTTAGCGAGCCCGATGCCAGCCGGCGACGACGCGATCTCGACTGTTTACGCGATCAGGCTAGGTCAACTGGCCCTAGCTGATCCGTTGTAACGCAGATTCGCTGCTGACAACTGACCCCTCCACGGCGAAGCTACAACTGGGGCGGCGAGCCCCACCCCAGCGCCGCCCATGACGTGTCCTATCCCATGGTTACGGGCTTCCACGGATGGTACGGGCGGTGCTTATCCGGCACGTGCGCATGCGCCTGCTCGCCATAGTGGCGGCCCTTTGGGTTTCGATCGCGAGCGCGCGGGCGGCCGACAGTCTGCGCGCGCCGGCCGCGGCGTCGATGGCGGGCGGCCGGGTGATCGTCCGCTGGCGGACGGCGGCGCCGGCACAGCCGACGTCGGGGCTGTGGCGCCATCGGCGCGCTTTGGCCAACGGCGCGCGGCTCATCGAGGCGGCGGATTCGTCGCCGGAGACGACGGCGCGGCTGCTGGCTCAATTGCGCGCCGATCCCGACGTCGACTATGCCGAGCCCGATTATGTGCGCCACCGCAGCGTGCAGATCGTCACCCCGGATGATCCGCTGTTCACGCAGCAGTGGGCGCTGCCGATGGTGCACGCGCAGGAAGCGTGGGGGTTGTCGACGGGAACGACCAGCGTCACCGTCGCCATCATCGACACCGGCATCGTCATGCACTCGGAGTTGGCGGCGCGCGTCGTGGGCGGATACGACTTCATCACCGATCCGACGGCGGCCGGCGACGGCGACGGGCGCGACCCCGATTACACCGACGCCGGCACGTCCGACGAGTCGAGCTCGGGGCTGCACGGCACGCACGTCGCCGGCATCGTCGCCGCGCAGGCGAACAACGACGTCGGCGTCGCCGGGCTCGACTGGAACTGCAAGCTGCTGGTCGCGCGCGTGCTCGGCGTCGAGCATGGCGAAGGTGCCGACAGCGACATCGCCGACGCCATCCGCTGGTCGGCCGGGCTGCACGTCGACGGCGTGCCCGACAACGACAAGCCCGCCCAGGTCATCAACATGAGCTTCGGCGGCGCCGGCTTTTCGCAGACGCTGCAAGACGCCGTGCACGCGGCCGTGTCCAACGGCGCCATCGTCGTCGCGGCCGCGGGCAACGACGCCGGCGAAGCGCGCTTGGTCGCGCCGGCCAGCCTCGACGGCGTCATCGCGGTCGGCGCCGTCGACCCGACCGGCAAACGCGCGTCGTACTCGAACTTCGGCAACGTCGTCGTCGTGATGGCGCCCGGCGGCAGCCCCGATCCCGATCCGACGACGGGCGCGCCGCAAGGCGTGCTGTCGACCATGCGCGTCGACGGCGCCGACACGTATGCCGAGCTGGCCGGCACGTCGCAGGCGTCGCCGTTCGTGTCGGCGACGATCTCGCTCATGAAGGCGGCCTATCCGCGCCTGACGGCGATCGATGCGCGCGACATCTTGCAGCTGACGGCCGATCCGTCGGCGCAATGTGCCGATCCGAACGATCCGACGGTGACGGGCTGTGGCGCCGGGCTGCTCGACGTGCAGGCCGCGGTGGCGCTGGCCGTGCAATCGCAGGCGCAGGGCGGGTTCGATACGCACGTCGGCAACAGCGTGCGCGGCGGCTGCGACTTCGGCGGTCGCGACGGCAGCGGCTGGCCGGCGCTCGCCTTCGTGCTCGTGCTGCTCGCCGGCGTGCGCGCGCGGCGTCGCATGTTATAGATCGCGCGTGCCCAAGGTCGACTTCGAACGAGAGGGCGTGACCGTCGAGGTGCGCGCCGGACAGACGCTGTTGGAGGTCGCCGAGAGCGCGGGCATCGACGTATTTCGCGGCATCTGGCCGGCGCTGCACTGCGGATCGCGTCCCGGCTGGTGCAACCGCTGCAAGCTGTGGGTGCACGCCGACAGCGACGGCGCGATCAACCCGCCGACGGTGAAAGAGACGGCGCGCCTGCGCCTCAACGGCCGCGTCCACGGCGAGCAGCGGCTCGCCTGTCAGGTGCAGGTGCGCGGCGACGTGCGCGTGCATACGCGGGCCGGCGGGCCGATCGTGCGGCCGTCGCTGGCGGGCGACGCGCCCGAGTGGAAGAACGCGCTCAGCCAGCGGCCGCCGGCGCCGGCGAAGCCCGCCGTCGACGCGGCCGCCGCCGTGGCAACCGAGGAGAAGCCAGCCGCTCCCGCGACCAAGGCGGCGGCGGTGACGGACAAGGCGAGCGAATGAGGCGCGTCGCGGTCACCGGCATCGGCGTCGTCAGCGCGCTCGGTGCCGACGCCGCCGCCTTCGCCGACGGGCTGCGCGCCGGCCGCTCGGGCATCGCGCCCTTGACGCTGTTCGACACCACCGGCTTTCGCGCGCGGCTGGCGGCGCAAGCGCCCGACCCCACGCCGCCGCTGCCGGCCGCGGCGTTGGCGACGGCGTCGCGGCCCGATCGCTTCGGCTTGCAGGCGGCGTTCGAAGCGGTGGCGCACGCGGGCTTGACGGCGCAGGATTTGGCGCGCGCCGCGGTCGTCTTCGGCACCGGCACGGGCGGGCTCACGTCGACGGAGCTCGTCGTGCGCGACGGCGATGGGCCGGCGGCGCTGCTCGTGCCGCATCAGCCGGCGTCGGTGACCAATCTGGTCGCGCGCCACCTCGGCATCAGCGGGCCGCGCAGCACGATCATGACGGCCTGCTCGTCGTCGGCGACGGCGATTGGCTGGGCCGCCAATCGCATCCGCCTCGGCCACGTCGACGTCGCGCTGGCCGGCGGCGCCGAGGGGCTCACGCGCCTGACGTACGCCGGCTTCGGCTGCCTCCGCGCGACCGCGCCCGGCGACGAGCCCTGCCGCCCGTTCGACGCCGAGCGCAAAGGGCTGACGCTCGGCGAGGGCGCGGCCGTGTTGATCTTGGAAGACATGGAGCGCGCACGCGCCCGCGGCGCGACGATCTTGGCCGTCCTCGCCGGCTGGGGCATCACCGCCGACGCGCACCACATGACGGCGCCGCATCCCGAGGGCGAAGGCGCGGCGCGCGCGATGCGCATGGCGCTCGCCGACGCGCAGGTCGCCCCCGAGCAGATCGGCTACGTCAACGCGCACGGCACCGGCACGCCGCACAACGACGCCGCCGAATCGTTCGCGCTCAAGACGGTCCTCGGCGCCCGCGCTCCGTCGGTGCCGGTGTCGAGCATCAAGGCGATGGTGGGCCACACGCTCGGCGCGGCCGGCGCCATCGAAGCCGCCGCGTCGGTGCTGTCGCTGGCGCGCGACTTCCTACCACCGACGGTGAATTTGCGCACGCCCGATCCGGCGTTCGGCCTCGACTTCATCCCCGACCGCGCGCGGCAGATCCGCGTCGAGGCCGTGCTCTCCAGCTCCTTCGCGTTCGGCGGCAACAACACGGTCCTCGCCTTTACGCGCGCTTGAATCCGTCGCTGCCGATCGTTACGTCAGGCTGGCGTCGACGGCCGGCGGCAAGATCTCGCTGACGTCGCCTTCGAGCCGCAGCGTCGCCTCGTCGTCCTGCTCGGTCGGCCCGCGATTGACGATGACGTAGCCGACGCCGCGACGCCGCGCCGTCAGTGGAATCGCCGCCGCCGGCTGCACCGCCAGCGTCGAGCCCAGCGCCACCACCAAGTCGCACGCCTCCGCCGCCGCGAACGCGCGCTCGAGCACGTCGGCGCGCAGCGCCTGCCCGAAGCTGATCGTCGCCATCTTCAGCCAGCCGCCGCAGTCGCGACAGGTCGGCGGCTCGTGCGTGCGCGCGAACGCCGCCATCGCCGCCGCCGGCTCCGTGCGCGCGCCGCAGCCGACGCACTCGACGGCGCGATTGGTGCCGTGGATCTCGATGAGCCGCGCGGCGTCCGAGCCCGCCAGCTGATGCAGCCCGTCGATGTTCTGCGTCACCAGCGCGTGCACGCGCCCCGCTGCTTCCAGCTTGGCGATCGCGCGATGGGTCGCGTTCGGCTGCGCGTCGGCGAACTGGCGATAGCCTTCGAGCTTGAAGTCCCAATATTCGCGGCGCTTGTCCGCCGACGCCAGGAACTCTTGGTGATACACGGGCTGCCGGCGCGTCCAGACGCCGTTGGGGCCACGAAAATCGGGGATGCCGCTCGTCGTCGAGATGCCGGCGCCGGTGAAGACCAAGATGCGCCGCGCGCCCGCCAGCGCCGCGACCAGGCGTGCCTCGGCGGCCACGCGCTTACTCGACGAGGTGGAAGAAGCGCTTGACGCGAATACCCTCGGGCTCGCCTTCGGAGAACCAGATGACCATCGCCTTGCCCTTGATGAGATCGAACGGGACCGTGCCCCAAAAGCGCGAGTCATGCGAGTTGTCGCGGTTGTCGCCCATGACGAACACGTTGTCCTTGGCGACCTTGACGGGCGGGAAGTCGTCGCGCGTGATGCCGGGCGCGAGGTATGTCATGTAGCTGGTGCCGTCAGCGAGCGTCTCGCGATAGGGCTGACAGCGCTTCTGCTCCCACTTCTCGTCCAGCTCGGTGAAGTCCATGTAGCGGCACTCGCCGTCGACGGCCTGGCGCGGAATCGGCTGACCGTTGACGATCGCCTGGCCGTCGCGAATCTCGACCGTGTCGCCTTCGATGCCGACGATGCGCTTGATGAAATCCTTGTCCGGCTCTTTCGGATAGATGAAGACGATGACCTCGCCGCGCTTCGGCTTGCGATAGCCCATGCCGAACTTGATGTTCGTGAACGGGATGCGAATGCCGTAGATGAACTTGTTGACGAAGATGTGATCGCCCACCTGCAGCGTCGGAATCATCGAGCCCGACGGGATCTTGAAGGCCTCGACGACGAAGGCGCGCAAGAAGAGCGCGATCAAGACGGCGATGGCGATCGACTCGATGTACTCGCGCGCCGTCGACTTGCGCGCGAACGAGAGGTGATTGTCGAGCTGCTTGTCGAGGACGTTGAGCGCTTCGGTCAGATGATCGTAGTCGCGATTGATGACGGTCTGCGACAGATGATCGATCGCCGTCTTGACCTGCGTGGCCGACTCCGGCTTGAGCCGCTCGCCGTATTTGCGCAGGACGCGTCGCCCTTCGCGCAAGAGGAGCTCGGCCTCTTTGACGCCGCGCCGACGCAAGCTCCACGAGTTGTAGCGCGCGACGACGTCCACTATTCGACCTTGAGAACCGCGAGAAAGGCTTCCTGAGGAATCTCGACGTTGCCCACGGACTTCATGCGCTTTTTGCCCTCTTTTTGCCGCTCGAGCAGCTTGCGCTTACGCGAGATGTCGCCGCCGTAGCACTTGGCGGTGACGTTCTTGCGCAGCGCCTTGACCGTCGTGCGGGCGATGACCCGCGAGCCGATGGCCGCCTGAATGGCGACCTCGAACTGCTGCACCGGCACCAGCTCCTTCATTTTGACGCACAAGTCCTGCCCGCGGTTGTAGCTGCGATCGCGGTGCGTGATGATCGACAAGGCGTCGACGCGCTCGCCGTTCACCAGCAAATCGAGGCGCACGAGATCGGCCTCGCGATACTCTTTGAGCTCGTAATCGAGCGACGCATAGCCGCGCGAGATCGTCTTCAGCTTGTCGTAAAAGCCGAACACGACCTCACCGAGCGGCAGGTCGTATTTGACGATGACGCGGTTGTCACCGACGTAGTCGATGCCCGTCTGCATGCCGCGGCGCTCTTGGCACAAGGTGATGATGTTGCCGACGTACTCGTGCGGCACGTGAATCGTCGCGCCGATGATCGGCTCTTCGACGCGCACGAACTTGCCGGGGTCGGGCATCGCCGCCGGGTTGGCGATCTCGTGCACGCTGCCGTCTTGCGACACGATGCGATAGCGCACCGTCGGCGCCGTGACGATGAGGTCGAGGTTGTACTCGCGCTCGAGCCGCTCCTGCACGATCTCCATGTGCAACAGGCCCAAGAAGCCGCAGCGAAAGCCGAAGCCGAGCGCCAGCGACGTCTCGGCCTCGTACGTGAACGACGAGTCGTTCAGCGCCAGCTTGTCGAGCGCCTCGCGCAACTCGACGTAGCGCGCCGAGTCGGTCGGGAAGATGCCGGCGAAGACCATCGGCTTGACCAGCTTGAAGCCGGGCAAAGGCGGCGCCTGACGATCGGTCTCGGTGATGGTGTCGCCGATCTTCGTGTCCGCGACCTGCTTGATGTTGGCGATGACGAAGCCGACCTCGCCCACCGACAGCGTCTCGAGCTCCGCCGGATGCGGCGTAAAGGCGCCGACGGCCAGCACTTCGAAGTCGGTGCTCGTCGCCAACAGGCGAATCTTGAGCCCTTTTCGCAGCGTGCCTTGCATGACGCGCACGAGCGTGACGACGCCTTTGTACGGGTCGTACCAGCTGTCGAAGATGAGCGCTTGCAGCGGCGCATTCGGATCGCCCGTCGGCGGCGGCATGCGCGTGCAGATCGCCTCCAGGATCTCGTGAATGCCGAGCCCCGTCTTCGCCGACGCCAAGAGCGCGTCCGACGCGTCCATGCCGATGACTTCCTCGATCTGCTTCTTCGCGCCTTCGGGATCGGCCGACGGCAGATCGATCTTGTTGAGCACGGGCACGATGGTGAGGTTGTTATCGAGCGCCAAATAGACGTTGGCCAGCGTCTGCGCTTCCACGCCTTGCGCCGCGTCGACGACCAAGAGCGCGCCTTCGCAGGCGCCGAGCGCGCGCGAGACTTCGTAGCCGAAGTCGACGTGGCCGGGCGTGTCGATCAAGTTCATGACGTAGTCTTGGCCGGCGTCGCTCTTGTAATAGAGCCGCACCGACTGCGCCTTGATGGTGATGCCGCGCTCGCGCTCCAATTCCATCTTGTCGAGGAACTGATCTTTGCGCTCGCGCTCGGTCAGCGCGCCGGTGGCGTCCAGGATGCGATCGGCGAGCGTCGACTTGCCGTGGTCGATATGCGCGATGATCGAAAAATTTCGGATGAACTTCGGGTCTGCGGACATGCGTTGAACCGCAGATTCTATAGTCTACTTGATGTCGAAAAGCGACTGCTGACCCGGCAAATGATCGCGATACTTTTCCAGCACCATTTCGATGCCCTGACGAATGTATTCCGCCATCGGGACCTTCGTCTTGGCGTTCAGTTGCTTGAGCGCCGCGTCTTGCTCGGGCGTGATGTAGATGGTGGTGGAGATCTTTTTACGGCTCATTCCAGGTCCCTCGCCTACCCAAAGGATATAGCAGACATATAGTATGTGACCATATATCTATCGTCAAATCCTAGCTTGCCTGGTGTCCGACGCAGTCGTACGCTCGCCCCATGCGGATCCTCCTCGGCGTCGGCCTGGCCCTCGCGTTCGTCGGTTGTGCAGGCACGGAAAAGAAGGACACGAACGTCGCCGGCGAAGGCGCGAACGGCGGCCAACCGGGAACGGCATCGAAGGATCGCAGCCGCTGCGATCCGTCGGGCAAGAAGATCGCCACCGTCGACTTGAACGGCGACAACCGGCCCGACGTCTGGAAATACTACGCCACCGTCGTCGAGAACGGCGCCAAGGTCGATGTCCTGACGTGCAAAGAAGTGGACCTCAACTTCGATGACAAGAAGGACATGTGGGTCTATTACGACAACGCCGGCAACATCAACAACGAGGAGTACGACCTCGACTTCGACGGCAAAATCGACTTTTGGATCTACCGCCAGAACGGCCACATCATCCGCAAAGAGCTCGACTCCAACTTCGACGGCAAGCCCGACATCTGGGAGTTCTACGAGAACGACAAGCTGACGCGCCTCGAACGCTCGACGCGTAAGACCGGCAAGGTCGACGTCTGGGAATATTACGAAGGCGGCAAGCTCGATCGCATCGGCTACGACTCGACGGGATCGGGCCAGATCGATCGTTGGGATCGCGCGCCGGAAGAGGCGCAAGCGAGCAACGCCGCGGCGACGCCGGCCGCAGCGGGCGCGACCACGACGCCGGCTTCGAACGGCAGCGCCGCGCCGCCGCGCCCGCAGCCGCCGACGGTGGCGCCGGAATCGACCGCCAAGACCGGCGACGCGCCGGCCGCCAAGCAGAAGTAAGCGCCCCGCTCGCCTCGCGCTATCGGAAGATCCAGCGCATCGCCTTCAGCGTCTGCTGATACAGCTTGTCGGAGTAGGGATACCACCAGAGCTCCTTGGCGAGCGCGAGGCGGTCGTAGTTCACGTGGCGCGACTGGCAGAGCTCGCGCAAGCCGTGGTCGGAGTGCGTGACGCCGATGCCCGACTGCTTGATGCCGCCCCACGGCGTCTCGGGCGCGCCGAACGTAAGTAAACAGTCGTTTACCATCGTCATGCCCGACTCGATCTTCTCGGCCAATCGCTTGCCCTTATTGCGATCGCCGGTGAAGACGTAGGCCATGAGGCCGAGCGCCGAGTCGTTGGCGAGCTGCAAGGCTTCGTCATCGTCACGCACTTTCATGATCGGCATGACCGGCCCGAAGATCTCTTTGCGCATGACGTCCATGTCTTGCTTGCAGTCGACGAGCACCGTCGGCTGGAACGCCAGGCCTTGGCCGCGCCGCTGCCCGCCCGTGCGCACTTTGGCGCCGCTCGCCAGCGCCGACTTCAGCCGCTCTTCGACGATTTCGGTCTGCCGCTCCCACGTCATCGCGCCCGTGTCCATGCCGGGCCGCAGCTTGTCGACTTCGGCGACGATCTTGTGCACCAGCTCGTCGTGCACCGCCTGGTTGACGTAGACGCGCTCGACGCTGACGCAGACTTGGCCCTGGTTCGCGAACGCGCCCCACACGAGCGCGCGCGCCGTGCGATCGAGGTCGGCGTCGGCGCAGACGATGGCCGGCGCCTTGCCGCCGAGCTCGAGGATGCACGGGATCAGCCGTTCGCCGCAGGCGGCAGCGACTTTGCGGCCGGTCGCGGTGGAGCCGGTGAAGATGCAAAAGTCGATGCCGCTGTCGATGAGCGCCGCACCGGCCGCGCCGCGCCCGCACACGACCTGAAAGAGCTCGGGCGGCATTCCCGACGCGTCGAACAGCTCTTTGGTCTTGAGCGCGATGAGCGGCGTGACCTCGGACGGCTTGAGGACGACGCCGTTGCCGGCCAGGAGCGCCATCACGACCTCGCCGGTCGCGATGCCGAACGGGAAATTCCAGGGCGAGATGATGCCGACGACGCCGCGCGGCACGAAGTGCAAGTAGCTGGCGCGGTTCTTCAAGAGGTGCAGCGAGATCGGCTCGGGCGCCAAGATCTTGGCCGCACGCTTGATGAAATAGGTCGCCAGATCGGCCACGACCATGACCTCCATCGCCAGCGCTTCGGCCTTCGTCTTGCCGTTCTCGGCCGACAAGAGCGCGCACAGCTCGTCGGCGCGGCTGACGATGAGATCGCGGAAGCGGCCGACGCGCGCGGCGCGCTCGTCGACGGGCAAGGCGCCCCAAGCGGCCTGCGCAGCGCGGGCGCGCGCGACGGCGGCGCGGACTTCGTCGGCCGAGGCCTCGCGGACTTCGCCGAGGACCGCGCCGGTGAGCGGGTTGCGCGAGACGATGGTGTTGAGCTTGTCGTCGACGATGGCTAGGGCGCCCATGGGATCCTCCGTGCGAGCGTTACCATATCATCGACGGGCGGCAAGCGAATGGAAGTGGCGCGCCTCGCCCGCGGCGCCGGGAAGGCCTCAAATTTTCGTGACCCATCCCACGCGAGGCGACGGCATTTTGAGGTGCTGACGCAGCCGCGCCGAGCGATCTCGGCAGCTTCGGCGTGGCATCGTCCTTGCGATTGGCCGCGGGGATGAAGCGCCAAGCCTATGCCCTCCTCGCCTGCGCCGCGGTTGCCGGTTGCCACGGCAGCTCCGACGTCATCGGCTCCACCAGCTTCCTCTCGTCCGCGCCGGCCGGCACGTCGGCGGGCGGCCAAGGCGGCGTCAGCGCCGGCGGCGCCGCCGGCGCGTCGAACGGCGCCACCGCGCCGACCACCGGCGCGACCACGACGACGACGTCGACGACCCGCACGGTGGAGGAGACCGACCTCTACCGCTTGGAAGGCACGCGGCTCTACTACCTGAACGGCTATCGCGGCCTTATGGTCTTCGACGTCAGCAACGTCGATCAGCCGAAGCTGCTCGGCCACTCGCCCATTTACGGCTCGCCCGTCGACATGGTCGTCAACAACGGCATCGCCACCGTCGTCGTCGGCGATTGGTACGGCCAGATGGAGGACGGCACGCCCTTTCACGGCTCGATCGTGCGCGGCCTCGACGCCACCGACCCGACGAACATCAAGGTCATCGGCGAGGCGAAGTTGGGCGGCTGGGTGCAGGATGACCGCGTCGTCGGCAACGTCCTCTACGCCGTCAGCATCGACTACGGCTGGAGCTACGGCTGGGACTATTACGGCGGCGCGCAGACGTCGGTCATCGTCTCGTCGGTCAACTTCGCCAACGGCGCCGTGCAGGCGGTCGGCTCGCAGACGTTCGCCGGCTACACCGGCATCTTCAACGTCACGCCCAACTCCATCTTGCTCGCGCACGACTCGGCCGTCGACGCGAGCAGCACCGACCTCGTCTACCTCGACATCAGCGACCCCGCCGGCGCCATCGTCCAGCGCGGCACCGCGCGCGTGCACGGCCACGCCGAAGGCTGGGGCGCCGACAACGGCCGCTGGAATCTCGACTTCGCCGACGGCAAGACCGCGCACGTCGTCGGCTGCGCCGGCGCGCAGGGCTACTGCGACGGCTCGGGCGGCTACATCTTGGCCACCGTCGACTTCAGCGTGCCCAACATCCCCGTCCTGCAGTCGGAGCTGGCGATTCCGTCGGCGGGCTGGAGCGTCGCCGCGCGCTTCGACAGCGGCCGGCTCTATCTCTCGCCCGACAACTACGAGACCCAAAGCGGCTCGACGCCGTTCCAAGTCTACGACTTGACGAACCCGCAAGCGCCGGTGCTGGCCGGCTCGGCGTCGATCCCGGGCACGGTGTGGAACATCCTGCCGGCGCCGCAGCAGCGCATCTTCGCGCTCGGCAACGACTGGGGCAGCTCGGATTCGTCGGACGCCGTGTCGCTGAAATACCTCGACGTGACCGATCCCGCGAACCCGACGCTCATCGGCAACTCCGAGTTCGGCCAAGGCTGGGCCTGGACGCCGGCCGCGGGCACGTTCAAGGCGTTCACGATGGACGCGACGCAAGGGCTCGTCGTCCTGCCCTTCGCCGGCTGGGATGACACGACGAACGCCTACAACAACGGGCTGCAGCTCATCGAGTTCACGCCCACGAGCGAGACGACGGCGGGCGCAGCCCACGCGCACGGCTGGGTCGAGCGCGGCATCTTCGTCGCCAATCGGCTGGTGTCGCTGAGCGATCTGTCGCTGTCGGTCGTCGACTACTCGAACCACGCGGCGCCGGTGGTGACGGCCGAGCTGACGCTGGCGCGCAACGTCGTCGCCGCGCAGCCGGGCGGCGCGACGATCGCCGAGGTCTCGAGCGACTGGTGGGACAACGATCTGACGTCGTCGCAGGTGCGCGTCCTGCCGATCGGCAACTCCGACGAAGCCGTCGACATGCCGAGCGCGCCCAGCGTCAACGTCGACGGCGTCAACGCGCAGGTCTTCCACAACGGCAACTTCGAATACATCGTCACCAACGTGCGCGTGAACGGCGCCTGCCCCGACGGCTACTCGGCGCCGTGCTACAGCCGCGCCGAGCAGGTCCAGGTCGTCGACCTCTCGAACGGCGGCGCCGTCTTGCGCGGCAAGGTGACGCTGCCGCTCGACCCGTGGGGCTGGTACGGCTGGGGCTGGTTCGGCTTCTACTACTACGACTGGTACGACGGCGCCGACATGGTGCAGTTCGCGCCCGACGGCCTCGCCTTCCGTCGCTGGGAGCCGATTTGGGGCGCCAACGGCCAATATCTCGACAGCAACAGCGCGCTCTTCGTCGTCGATCTGGCCAACGCTGACGCGCCCAAGGTCGCCTCCGTCACCATCACCGACGATCCGCAGGGCTGGTGGGGCAACTTACGCGTCATCGGCAGCACGCTCTATTCGAGCCACTACGAGTGGTACGACCGCACGGGCGACTACAACGGCTGGCGCGTGCGCTATTACGCCGACCGCATCGACCTGAGCGATCGCAGCCATCCGCGCGTCGAGGCCAAGATCAACACGCCCGGCATCCTCGTCGGCGGCTCCGACTCCGATCCGTCGATCTTGTACACCATCGATTACCACTGGGATTGGAACAGCAACTTCGAGCGCAACGAGCTCGACGTCGTGCGCGTCAGCGGCCACACGGCCAAGCTCGTCGGCCGCACCGACGTCGACGGCTGGATCGGCCAGACGTTCATCCGCGGCACGACCGCGTACATGGCCGCGCAGCACTACGACGACGGCAGCGGCAACACGCAGCTCAACCTGCACGCGATCGATCTGACGAATCCTGAGCATCCCATCGATCGCGTGGCGCCGACGCAGCACGGCTGGGGCTGGCTGCTCGACGTGCAAGGCGATCGCGCGCTCGTGCAGTCGGGCTGGGGCCCGGATGGTCTCGACATCTATCAGCTGAGCGACACGGCGGCGCCCAAGTTCAGCCAGTTCGTGCGCACGCGCGGCTGGGGCGTCAACACGGTGTCGCGCCAGGACAACACGCTGTTCCTGTCGAGCGGCTATTGGGGCGTGCAGCCGATCAGCTTGCAGTAACCCGCGGTAACTAAACTAGCTTATATTAAGCTTCTCTAAAACCATTCGGGCTGCATCTTGGCGTAGGAGTCTTCGCCGGTGGCGCACAGGTCGGCGAGCGCGCGGACGCGCGGCAGCTCGGTCATGAGCCAATATTGGGCGGCGGCGCGCTTGCCGGCGTAGAACTCGCGCGGCCCGCGGCCGGCGCGCTCGGCCTCGGCGGCGACGGCCGCTTGCAAGAGCCACTGCCACGACACGGCGACGATGCTGAAGAGCGCCAGATAATCGGCGCTGTGCAGGAGCATGCCCTCGACGTCGCCGGAGAGGCCGCGCGCGCCGAGCTCGGCGGTCAGCTGCGCGACGCGGCCGAGCGCCTCGCTGAGGGCGTCGCACGCGGTCGCGTCGATGCCGGCGGCGCGCGCCCGCGCGATCGTCGCCTCGACCTCGTCGGCGAAGCTGCGCAAGGCGGCGCCGCCGTCGGCCATGACTTTGCGGCCGAGCAGGTCGAGACCTTGGATGCCGGTCGTGCCTTCGTGCAGGCTGTTGAGCTTCTGATCGCGCAGCCAGGCTTCGGGCAAATATTCGCTCGAATAGCCGTAACCACCGTGAATCTGCACCGCCAGCGCGTTCGACTCGAAGCCCCACTCCGACGGGAAGCTCTTGGCCACCGGCGTCAGCAGATCGACGAGCCGCTGCGAGCGCTGCCGCTGCGCCGGATCGCGCGCGTGCGCCGCCAGATCGGCGTGATAGGCGGTCGTCGCCAGGAGCGCCAGCGCGCCTTCGACGATCGCTTTTTGCCTGAGGAGCATCCGTCGCACGTCGGCGTGCTCGACGATCGGCACCTGCGGCTTCTGCGGATCGCGCGCCGTCGCCGCCCGGCCTTGCGTCCGCAACGTCGCGTAGGCCAGCGACTCGTAATAGGCCACCGACGCCGTCGCCGAGCCGTTCATGCCGACCATGATGCGGGCTTCGTTCATCATCTGGAACATGTAGGCGATGCCGCGGTTGGGCTCGCCGACGAGATAGCCGTGACAGTCATTGCGCTCGCCGAAGCTCAAGATCAGGCTCGGTAAGCCGCGCCAGCCGATCTTGTGCACGGCGCCGGCGACGCGGACGTCGTTGTCGACCAGCTTGCCGTCGACGAGGCGGCGATTGGGGATGGCAAAGAGCGACACGCCTTTGATGCCCGCGGGCGCGCCTTGCAAGCGGCCGAGGGTCATCTGCACCACGTTTTCGGTCAGATCGTGGTCGCCGCCGGAGATGAAGATCTTGGCGCCGGTGACCAAGTAGTCGCCCTCGGCGGTGGGTACGGCGCGCGTCGTGACGTCGGCGAGGCTGGAGCCGGCTTGCGGCTCGGTCAGCGCCATCGTGCCCGTCCATTGGCCCGCGTACATGCGCGTCATGAAGTCGCGCTGCAGCCGCTCGTCGCCGAACGCCTCGATGAGGTGTGCCGCCGCCGACGTCAAACCGACGTAGCCGTAGACGCTGGCGTTGGCCGCCATCAGATACGCCGTCGCCAGCGACGCGACGACGAGCGGCAGCTGCTGCCCGCCGACCGCCGCCGGCCGCGTCGCGTTCGTGAGGCCCAGCGCCAACACCTGCGGATACAGCTCGTGCAGCGCCGGATGGACGAAGATGCGGCCGTCGCGCAGGACCGGCGGCGCCGTGTCCATCGCGCGATAGGTCGGCCACAGCCGCTCGCGCGCCAGCCGCCGCGCGCTCGTGACGAAGAGGTCGAACGTCTCGCGCCCGTGATCGGCGAACGCGTCGAGCGCACACAGCTTTTCGACGTCGAGCAGCTCGTAGAGCAGGAAGTCGACGTTGCGATCGGAGATGAGCGGATTGTCCACGCGCCGAGTCTAATGGATAGGTCGAGCAGCGCCGACGACAAAGGCGTGTCACCTTTAACGGGTATGCAAGAAGTGCATGGGTTCGCCGTCACGCGTCATGGGCGGTCGTGGTCGGCGCTGCTGCTCGGCCTGTTGCTGTTGCACGCCGCGCCAGCGCGCGCCGAGGCGCTGGCCGCCGCCAGCGCGCCCGGCGGCAGCGACAGCGGAACGGCGGCGCTGGCGGCGCGCTTCGCGCCCATCGTCTACTTCGATCAGCGCGTCCCCGGCGATCACGGCAAGAGCTCGAAGTGCTTACCGCAGAGCGCCGAGCCCTATTACGAAGCGCACATTCACGGCGATCGTCGCCGCATCTGCAATCAAGACGTGCGTTCACTCGACGACGCGCCCGCTTATTACGAGGTCGCGCAGATCAACGACTCCACGTTCATTACTTATTGGTTCTTCTACGGCTATCAAGGCACCTGCTTGACCGGCTTCGGCAGCCACGACTCCGACTGGGAGCGCATCGCCGTCCGCGTCGCCCGCGGCCAGCTGCGCGACGTCGTCTATTGGCAGCACAACGGCCGCTACACGCGGCGCGCCGAGCACGTGCGCTTGGAGGGCGACCATCCCGTCGTCTTCTCGGGCAAGAACAGCCACGGCTCGTATCACGACACCGGCGGCTCGGGCGGCTGCCGCTATTTCGCCGACTATCGCAATCCCGGCGGACGGAAACTGAAGTGGCAAACGGCGCTGCACTTGCAGTCGCTGGCCGCGCAGAGCGAGGCGTGGATGACGGCGCCCGCGTCCGCCGACGGCTGGTCCAAAGAGAAGCCGCCGACGCGGCGCCGCAATTCGCTCGAGGAGACCGTCTGCCGCGACGACGCCGGCCGCTTGAAGATCGCCGGCATCACGTTCGCGAAGACGAACACCTGCGCGCGCAGCGACTACCGCGACCCACACATGCGCATCGCCGCCCTCGCCAACACGCCTTGACGCCGCCGCCGCCGCCGCCGACCGACGATTGACCCTCGCAACTACTGCGGTTACTTTTAGCGGCGTCCCATGAGCTCCAACAGCCGCTACTCGGTCTCGGTGCACATCTTGTTGATGCTGCAAGATCCCGACGGCGATTGGGTCACGAGCGAGTGGATCGCCGGCAGCGTCAACACCAACCCGGTCGTCATTCGCCGCCTCCTGCGCGCGCTGCAAGCGGTCGGGCTCGTCGCCGGGCAAAAGGGCGCGCACGGCGGCTATCGACTGGCGCGCTCGTGTCAGACGATCACGATGTGGGAGGTCTACGCGGCGATGCGCGAAGACGGCCCGTTTGGCCTGCACGCCGCCAAGCCGAACCCGCGCTGTCCCATCGGCGGGCGCATTCAGAAGCACTTGCGCGGCATCTACGACGCCACCGAAGCCTCGATGGAGCGCGTGCTCGACAAGACGACGCTCGGCAGCCTGCGCAAGCAGATCACGTCGAACAGTCAGTGACCGTAAGCGACCGCGACCATGATTACGCCTCGTGTTAGTTAACGCGAACGACAATCATTGCGCGCTCGGTTAGTTAACGCGAACGACAACCTTTGCGCATTCGGTTAGTTAACGCGAACGACAATCATTGCGCGGACGGTTAACTGCTTGGCTGGCCGCGCGCGCGTCAACGACCGATGGCGCGCAGCTCGAGGAGCGGCGTTTCGCCGTCGACGAGCTGGCTCGGGCGGGCGTCGACGAAGCAGTCGAGCATCCAGTCCTCGTCCTCTTCGGGATCGAGGATGCGCTGGCGCGCCGTGAACGTGCCCGGCGCCTCGGCCGGCTTGAGCTCCGTCTGATTCGGCCGGCGCGCGCGCGGCGTGACGTCGATGCGCGCGTGCTCGGCCCAATAGGGCGCCAGCGCCGCGGCCAGCCGCTCGGCCGTCCAGGGCGCGTCGCCGGCGGGCGCGCGCACCATCGCCGCCGCCTCTTCGTACTGCTTGTCCGCCAAGGCCTTGAGCAGCCGGTGCAGCTCGCCGCGGACGCGCGCGCCCACCGTGCGCGTGTCGTCGACCGTCGGCTGCGTCTGCGGCACGAGCACGACGCGCCTGGCAGGATTCGTGGGATCCCGCAGTTGCTGCCACTCGTCGAGCAGGCTGGAGTCGACCGTCCGCAACATCGAGCGCAACAGATCGAGGATGTCGTCGATCTCTTCGGAGCGCGCCTCTTGCGGGACCGTCTGCAAGAGCGCCTTGTACGTCTCGTTGACGTAGCGCAGCAGCACGCCTTCGGAGCGCTGCAGCTCGTAGTCGCGCACGTAGTCGTGGAAGCTGCAGAACTTCTCGACCATGTCGCGCGCCACCGACTTCGGGCGAATGCTCTCCTGCCCGACCCACGGATGCTTGGCCACGAAGGTGTTGAACGCGTCGTAGATGAACTCGCCGCCGGGCTTGGGCCAGGTGATCTTGTCGAGCTCTTCCATGCGCTCGGCGTATTCGACGCCGGCCATCTTCAGCTCGGCCAGCTTCTCGGTCTTGGCGCGATTGACCTGCGCGAAGAGGACGACCATCGGGTTCTCGAGGATCGACTCGACGAGCGACAACACGTCGAGCGCGTAGTTGGGCGACGATTGGTCAACCAACTTGACGGTCTCGACCAAGAACAGCGCCAGCGTGTGATGCAGCGAGAAGTCGTGCTGCAGCTCGGCGCTCACTTCGACCAGCGGATGGCGCGCGCGCTCGTCGGTGACGACGTTGATGATGCCGGCGCGGCGCAGCGTGCGAAACAGAGTCGCCGCCGTGCGCCTGAGCTGCCGCTTGCCCCACTCGTTGGAATGCGAGCGGCGAATGATCTCGACGAGCCGGCGATAGCCGCGCGGATCGCCTTGCAAGAGCGCCAACAACATCCCGTGTGAGACGACGAAGCGCGACTCGAGCGGCTCCGGCTTCTTCTCCAAGATGCGCTCGAACGTCTCGCGATCCCAATGCACGTAGCCTTTTTGCGGCGGCTTCTGCATCACCACTTTCTTGCCCGCCGCTTTCTTCTCCTGCAGCTTCAGGTTCTCGATGACGTGCTCGGGCGCCTGCACGACGACGTAGCCGCGCTCGTCGAAGCCTTTGCGACCGGCGCGACCGGCGATCTGATGGAAGTCGCGCACGCTCAAGATGGCCGACTTCTCGCCGTCGTATTTGCACAGCTGCGTAAAGAGGACGGTGCGGATGGGGATGTTGATGCCCATGCCGAGCGTGTCGGTGCCGGAGACGACCTTGAGCAGGCCCTGCTGCGCCAATTTCTCGACGAGCAGGCGATACTTCGGCAGCAGCCCGGCGTGATGCAGCCCGATGCCGGCGCGAATGAAGCGCTGAAAGTCTTTGGCGTAGGGCGTGTCGAACTTGAAGTCGGCGATGGCTTCGGCGATCGCCTGCTTCTCTTCCTTCGTGCAGATGTTGATGCTGGTGAGGTTCTGCGCCTGCTCGGCGGCGGCGCGCTGCGTGAAATTTACTAGGTAAACGGGATAACGCTTGAGCGCGATCAGCTTCTCCAGCGTCTCGTGCAGCGGCGTCTCGCGATAGTCGTACTCGAGCGGCACCGGCCGTTCCGTCGAGCGCACGACCGCGACTTCGCGCTTGGTCAGCTCGACGAGGCTCTTCTCGATGACGCTGGTATCGCCGAGCGTCGCCGACATGAGCAAGAAGGTCGCGTCGTTACAAATGAGCAGCGGAATCTGCCACGCGACGCCGCGCTCTTTGTCGGCGTAGTAGTGGAACTCGTCCATGACGACGTATTCGATGCGCGCGTTCTTGTCGCGTAAGGCCAGGTTGGCGAGGATCTCGGCCGTGCAGCAGATGATCTTGGCGCCGGGGTTGATGGCGGCGTCGCCGGTGAGCATGCCGACGTTGTCGGCGCCGAACTCGTTGCACAGCGCGAAGAACTTCTCGTTCACGAGCGCCTTGATCGGGCACGTGTAATAGGAGACGCGGCCTTCGGCGAGCGCCTTGAAGTGCAGCGCCGTGGCGACGAGCGACTTGCCCGAGCCGGTGGGCGTGTTGAGGATGACGTGCTTGCCGGCGAACAGCTCGAGGATGGCCTCTTCCTGCGCGGGATAGAGCGACAGGCCGGCTTCCGCGACGTGCGCGACGAAGCGTTCGAGCACGTCGTCGGCGGTTTTGACTCCTACGGCTAGGCTGGCGAGAGACACGCGCGCACTCTACGATGGATTCATGCACACGCCCATCGTCATGCGACCCATCGGCACGGTTGTCGGCACGCGCAAGGAGCCTACCGACGACGATTGGAGCAAGGAGTCGGCCGAAATCGTGCTCGACGAGGCGCAATTCGCGCCGGCGGCGCTGGCGGGGATTACGGATTTCACGCACGTGCAGGTGCTGTACGTCATGCACGGCGTGGCCGAAGGCGACGTCGAGACCGAGGCGCGCCACCCGCGCAACCGCGCCGACTGGCCCAAAGTCGGCATTTTCGCGCAGCGGGCGAAGCGGCGGCCCAATCGCATCGGGCTCGCCTGTTGCCGCATCGTCGGCGTCGATGGGTTGCGGCTGCGCGTGGAGGATTTGGACGCGATCGACGGCACGCCGGTGCTCGACGTCAAGCCGTGGGTGCGCGAGTTCGGGCCGCGTGGCGAGGTGAGGCAGCCGGCGTGGATGACGGAGCTGATGAAGGACTATTTCTAGCCGGAAAGTCACTGCCCGGACCAAGGGAGCAGTCTCTTCTTCGAGCGACTGCATCGCTCGTGGTCGCCGGGGCGACCTTACGGCTGATCGGGAAGCGGCGGCTTCGAGGGCTGCTGTCGCGCTGCGCGGTTGGCTGCGCGTGGCTGCTCCGGTCGCGCATGGCGGCGTTCGGCCGTGCATCGCGCGCGGGTGCTGCGCATGACGCGGTGGCGGCGCCCCGGTCGCGCTCGAGTGGTGGCCGGCTCGGCGACGCTGGGCGGGCGCGCGGTGCGCGCGCCCGGCGTCGCTCCGTCGGAATCGGCCATCCGCCCGATCGGGCCACGCCGGCTGAAGGTTTATCTCGGGACGGCGCGCTCGGCACCGACGCGCGCCCCCAACAGCGACGTCAGCATCGAGCACAGCGCGACGCGCTCGCGCTAGCTGGCGGCGGCGGCCGAAAGCGCGCGCAACGTCATGTCGCGGGCGAGCTCGAACGCGCGCGGACCGCGATCGAGATGGAACGGCGAGAGGCGCGGCAGCTCCGGCTCGTGCAGCAGATGCAGACGCGGGCGCGACGGCACTTTGTTGAGGCCGGGCGTGAACCGGCGCCACGGCGAATGCGTCGGCAGGTGGTGATAGAGCACGACGGCGCCGTCGCTGGCGGCGGCGATGCCGGCGCGATCGGCGATGCCGCCGTCGAGATAGTTGCGGTGATCGATCTGCACCGGCTGGAACATGCCGGGCACGCTGCAGGATGCGCGGATCGCCGGCGCCAGCGCGCCCGAGTCGAGCGTGACCGTCTTGCGCGCGGCGACATCGAAGGCGACGAGGCGGACGCGCAGCTTACAGTCGGCGAAGGTGCGCACCTGGATGGGCTCGAGCGCGTCGGTGAGGAGCTGCTCGAAGCGCTCGCCGCGCAGGAAGCCGACGCGCCGCTTGCCGAGGCCGAACAGCGGATCGGGATCCCAGAAGTCGCGCCGTTCGAGCGTAAAGAGGCGCTCGCGAATGAGCGACGCCGGCACGCCGGCGCCCCACAAGCCGGTCACGAGCGCGCCGGCGCTGGAGCCACCGACGAGCGACGGGACGAGCGCGGTCTCTTCGAGCGCTTGCACGACGCCGGCGTGGGCGAAGAAGCCGAAGAAGCCGGACGAAAGAATGAGCTCGAACGGCTCGCGCCGCAGTAGGTCGGCCAGTGGGGTCACGGCGCGACTCTAGCAGGTATCGCGTCAGCCGCTGCTGTCGTCGGCACGTCGTCGCCGGCCCGCTGTCGTCGGCTCGCTGTCGTCGCCTCGATGTCGTCGGCACGTCGTCGCCGGCCCGCTGTCGTCGGCTCGCTGTCGTCCGCTCGCGGTCGTCGCCTCGCTGTCGTCGTCGGGCGAGCCACGCTGACGCACCTTGGCATGCGCCTACGACGGAGTGGCTGGTCTCGCACGCGCTCCCCGTATACGATTTGCGCCGAGGCGGTGACCGATGCGAGCTGCGCCATGAGAGCCGGAATGATGGACGTGCCGCTGACCATCGAGCGCGTCCTCGAACGCGCCAGCGGATTCGGCGCCATCGAGGTCGTGTCGCGCCGGCCGGACAAGTCGCTGCATCGCACGACTTACGCGCACGTCGTCGAGCGCTCGCGGCGCCTTGCGCGCGCGCTGGTCGCGGCCGGGATTCGTCCCGGCGATCGCGTGGCGACACTGATGTGGAATCACGCCGCGCACCTCGAGGCCTACTTGGGCGTGCCGCTGGCGGGCGCGGTCATTCACACGCTCAATCTGCGACTGCACCCCGACGACATCGCGTTCATCGCGTCCGATGCCGCCGATCGCTGGCTGCTCGTCGACGAATGTCTTTTGCCGCTCCTGGAGAAATTTCGCGAGCGGGCGCCGTTCGAGCGCATCTTCGTCGTCGCTGCCACCACGCCGCCGCCGGCGTCGCTCGAGGACTACGAGGCGCTCCTCGCCGGCGCGCCCGACGTCGCGCTGCCGACGCTGACCGAGCTGCAGCCGCTCGGCATGTGCTACACGAGCGGCACGACGGGGCGCCCCAAAGGCGTCGTCTACACCCATCGCTCGACGATTCTGCACACGCTCATCACCGCTCTGCCGGACGCGCTCGGCATCTCGCGCGCCGACACGCTGCTGCCGGTGGTGCCGATGTTTCACGTCAACGCGTGGGGTCTGCCGTATGTCGCGGCGCTCGTCGGGGCCAAGCAGGTCTATCCGGGACCGCACCTCGATCCGGTCAGCGTGCTCGACTTGATGGCCGGCGAACAGGTGACGATCGCGGCCGGCGTGCCGACGATGTGGATGGGCATTCGCGACGCGCTCGACGCCCAGCCCGGACATTGGCGAGCTGCGCCCCGGGATTCGCATGGTCGTCGGCGGATCGGCGGCGCCGGAGCAGCTCATTCGCGACTTCGATCGGCAGGGCCTGACGCTGTTGCACGCCTGGGGAATGACCGAGACGTCGCCGATCGGCACCGTGTCGCGGCTGCCGCCGGAGATGGCGGCGCTCGACGAGGATGAGCGCTATCGGCTACGCGGCAAGCAGGGATCGGCGGTGCCGTTCGTCGAGCTGCGCGTGCGCAACGAGGCCGGCGACGTCGCGGCCGACGGCAAGACCTCGGGCGAGCTGCAGGTGCGCGGGCCGTGGATCGCCAGCCGTTACCACAACGACCAGGATCCCGAGCGCTGGACCGCTGACGGCTTCTTTCGCACCGGCGACGTCGCCAACATCGATCGCCACGGCTTCGTGCAGCTCGTCGATCGCACCGCCGATCTCATCAAGTCCGGCGGCGAGTGGATCGCCTCGGTGGAGCTGGAGAACGCGCTCATGGGTCATCCGGCCGTGCGCGAGGCGGCGGTCGTGGGCGCGCCGCATCCGCGCTGGAGCGAGCGGCCCATCGCCGCCGTCGTCTTGAAGGCGGGCGCCAGCGCCAGCGACGAGGAGCTGCGCGCCTTCTTGGGCGCGAAGTTCGCCAAATATTGGCTCCCCGACGCGTTCGTCTTCATGGACGCGATCCCCCGAACGAGCGCCGGCAAGTTCAAGAAGACCGAGCTGCGCGAGCGCTTCAAAGACTGGAAGTGGTGAGGATGGAAGGATCGATGAACGAGCAGGCGAGAGAGCACATCGAAGCGCGCAGCGAGGGCGGCGTGCGCGTGATTACGCTGGCGCGGCCGGAGAAGAAGAACGCGTTTACGTTCGCCATGTACGACGCGCTGGCGCGGGCGTTGGCGCGCGCCGACGCCGATGACGACGTGCGCGTCGTGCTCATCGAGGGCGCCGGCGGCGTGTTCACGGCCGGAAATGACCTCGGCGACTTCTTGCAACTGAGCGGCGGCGGCGGACGAACGGCGCCGGGCGGCGATGTGGCGGGCGACGGCGGCGCGGCCATTCGCGTGCTGCTGCAGCTCGTCGACCAGCAGAAGCCGATCGTCTGCGCGGTCGACGGCGCGGCCATCGGCATCGGCACGACGATGTTGCTGCACGCCGACTACGTGGCGGCGTCGACGCGCGCGCGCTTTGCGTTGCCGTTCGTCAATCTGGGGCTGTCGCCCGAGGGCGGATCGAGCTTGCTGTTGCCGATGCTGGTCGGGCTGCAGCGGGCGTCGGAGTGGCTGTTGTTCGGCGAGCCGTTCGACGCGGCGCGGGCGAAGGAGGCCGGGTTGGTCAATGAGATCGTCGAGCCGGAGGCGCTGGGCGAGCGGGCGTTGGCGCGCGCGCGGGCGTTGGCGGAGCGGCCGGTGGCGTCGTTGACGGCGGCGAAGCGGCTCTTGCGTGAGCCCTTGCGCGCGCAGGTAAAGGCGACGATCGAGCGCGAATGGCACGTATTCATCGAGCGGCTGGCCTCGCCGGAAGCCGCGCAAGCCATGCAGGCATTCCTGCAGAAACGGCGCTGACGCACGCCGATGCGCTCACCGGCGTCTCGCATCACATCGACCATCGCCTCGGCCAAGTAATAGAACTATCACCAGCAACTCCGACATCACGGCGACAACGTCGACACATAGCGACAGAAAATCACACTGCTTCGCAAATCGCGGCAGCCACGGCATTCGACGCCATCGACCAATAGAAATATCACTATCACTTCGCCAGCTTCGCGCCGACGCGACCCGAGCCACAAACGCCAGTGATAGAAATATTACTATCACTTCGCCAGCTTCGGACCGACACGACCCGAGCCGAAACGCCAGTGATAGAAATATTACTATCACTTCGCCAGCTTGCTGACACGCCTGGAGTCAATTGACACTGGTGATAGAAATATTACTATCACTTTCGTGGGCGAGGACGAGCGTAGCCTCCGAGCAGCATGCGGAGTCGTCCGCGGACATCGTTCCGTCGTCGTTGACGGCGTCCGACTCGCTTACGAGGATTCGGGGGACGACGGTTCCGAGAGCGCCGGCAGCGCCGAGCGTGCCGACAGCTCCGAGCGTGCCGACAGCTCCGACAGTGCCGACAGCGCCGACCGTTCCGGGCGCGCCGGCAGCCCCGACCGTCCCCCACTCGTCTGCCTGCACGCCGTCGGCCACGGCGCCGGCGACTCCGCCGCCTTTCGCGCCCGCCACGCCCGCCACTTCCGCACCCTCGCCCTCGACTGGCCCGGCCACGGCCGCTCCGCCGCCGACTCTGCCCCACCCAGCGCCGCCCGCTACGCCGCCCTGCTCGCCGGTTTCCTCGACGCGCTCGCCCTACCGCCCGCCGTCCTCATCGGCAACTCCATCGGCGGCGCCGCCGCCGTGCGCCTCGCCGCCGCTCGCCCCGACCGCGTCCGCGCGCTCGTCCTGTGCAATCCCGGCGGCTTCACCCGCCCGAGCTTCGTCAAACGCGCCTACACCCGCGCGCTCGCCTCGATCTTCGCCCGCGGAGCCGCCCGCGCCCGCTGGTTCCCACGCTTCTGGCGCGCCTTCTGCTCCCGCGTCCTCGCCACGCCCGCCGCCGCCGAGCAGCGCGAGCGCATCATCGCCGCCGGCCCCGAGATGGCCCCGCTCTTACGCGACGCCTGGCGCAGCTTCGCCGCCCCCGACGACGCGCTGCATCGGCTGCTGCCGTCGCTCGCCTGCCCGGTCCTCGTCACGTGGTCGCTCGGCGATCCGGTGAACCCACTCTTCATCAACCGCGGCGCGATCCGCCTCTTTCGCGATGGTCGCCTCCACACGTTCGCCGGCGGACACGCGCCGTTCCTCGAAGTCCCCGACGCCTTCGACGCCGTCTTCGCCACGTTCATCCAGGAGCTCCGCCCATGAAACGCACCGCTTCGCGCCCGGTCCGCGGCACGGCCTCCGAGACCGCCGCGCGCCTCGTCGACGCCGCGCTCGTCGTCTTCAACCGCGACGGCTACTTCGGCACCGATTCCAACGCGCTGGCCCGCGCCGCCGGCTACTCGCCGGCCACCTTCTACAAGCACTTCGAGGACAAACGCGCGCTGTTCATCGCCGTCTACGCCCGCTGGGTCGACGACGAATGGCAGGAGGTCGAAGCCATCGTCAGCGACGGCGGGACGCCCATGAAGCGCGCCCGCCGCGTCGTCGCCGCCGTCGTCGCGCAGCACGAGCGCGCCCGCGGCATGCGCGCCGCGCTGCGCGTGCTCGTGCATCAAGACGCGACGGTGCGCGCCGCGTTCGTGGCGCGCCGACGGGAACAGCTCGACCGCATGCGCACGCTCGGCGGCGGGCGCCACAGTCGCGCCGCCGACGCGCTCATCCTGTTGACGCTCGAGCGCACCTGCGACGCCATCGCCGACGGCGAGCTGGAGGCGCTCGGCGCGGCGCCCGCGGCGCTCGTGACGCTCATCGAGCGCCAGCTCGCCGACTACTTCGAGCAGTAAGCCGCCGGCCACCACTCGCCGCGCCGCCGCGGCACGACGCCAAGTCCACGGGGCGGTGCCGTCGTTGTCGCGCCTCCACGTCGCGAGGCCCTCGGCTTGACGCCGTTCCCGCTCCACGCGCTCGTTTAGGTCCACCGCCGCCACTCGCGCGCGCCCCGCCGCACGCGCTCACGCCGGCTGACGCCGCCCTCCCGCCGCGCTAAAGTCCGGCCGTGCCGCTCACCGCCCGCCATCGCCAGCTCGCCCAACGCGCCCTCGCCGCGCTCATCATCCTGGCCGCGGTCATCCTCTTCTGGCTCCGCCCCGCCGCGACGCCGCCCGGCTTCTTCCTCGACGAGCCTTCCATCACCCTCAACGCCGCCTGCATCGCCGCCACCGGACACGACGAATACGGCACGCGCCTACCGCTCTTCTTCCGCGCTTTCGGCGAATACAAACAGCCCGTCTACGTCTACATGCAGGCCGCGCTCTTCCTCGTCCTGCCCGCCGAGCTCCTGACGGCGCGCCTGTTCTCGATGGCGCTCGGCTTCCTCGCCGTCGCCGTCCTCCTCTGGCTCGTCGCACGCCTCGACTTCGGCGACGTCACGCGCAACCCGCTCTTCGTCGCCGTCGCCGCCTTCGTCTGCCTGCTGTCGCCGTGGCTGCTCGTCATCTCGCGCTTCCCGGTCGAATGCACGCTGGTGCCGCTCATCGTCATCCTGCAGCTCGCCTGCACCTACTTCATGCTGCGCACGGGCTCGCTGCGCTGGGCCATCCTCGACGGCGTCACCATCGGCCTCGGCGCCTACGTCTACCATTCGCTGAAGATCATCCCGCCGGTGCACTTCGCCGTCCTCGGCCTCGTCGCGCTCGTGCAGCTGCGCCGCCAGCGCCGCCCGCTCGTCGCCATCGCCGTCGCCGCCGCCACCTGCGCGCTCGTCCTCGTGCCGCTCGCGCTCGACCTGCTCGGCGCCCGCCACTCGATGGCCCGCTACGCCGGCGTCAGCGGCCACTTCAGCCTCGACTCACTGCTGCGGCTCTTCTTCCTGCACTTCAATCCGCGCTTTTTCTTCTTCCGCGGCGACGCCAACCTGCGCCACCATTATCAATTCCTCGGCGAGCTCAACCTCGTCTTCCTCGTCCTGTGGCCCGCCGGCATCATCGACTGCATCCTGCGCGCCCGCCGCGGCGACGTCTTCCCCGGCTATCTCCTCCTCATCACCATCGCCTGCTTCATCCCCGCCTCGCTCAGCGACGACGGCCCGCCGCACGCGCTGCGCTCCTCGGCCGCGCTCATGCCCATGCTGCTCACGTCCGCGTACGGCTTCTCGCGCCTCTGGCCCTTCATTCAGCGCGCATTTGCCGCGCAAATCATCGCCGCGCTCGTCATCGCTTTGGCGCTCACGCAAGGGATATTCGGCGTCATTCATTACCAAACGACCTATGACCAAATGAGCGCCCGTTATTGGCGCGACGAGCAGCGACTCGCCAACATTCGCGCCAATCCGCACGATATCCCGACGACGAACCACAACGACAACACGATCTTCGAGCGGCTCTATCGCGTCACCGATCGCAAAGAGTATCGTTACTGCGGCCAATAACCGCGCCTCATCAAACGAAAACATAAGTTTTTAACGTCATTCATATATCGTCGAGATGGAATGATTGACGCGCGCCGGGCATACTCGACGAATGGTGCGACGACGATTCCTGCGCGCTCGCGAGGCGCGCGCGCATGGCTGATTCCGCCGCGCCAGCCGTCGACGGCTGGCACATTCCGGCGCCGCTGTGGCACGAGCTGCGACACGCGTACGCCGCGCCCGGCCGCCACTATCACGACGCGCGCCACCTCGACGAGGTCCTCGCCCGCTTCGCCGACGTCGCGCGCACCATCGGCTGGCAGTCGCCGCGCGAAGTCTTACTGGCCCTACTCTATCACGACGTCGTCTACGTCACCACGCGCCACGACAACGAAGCGGAGAGCGCCGTCGTCGCCCGCGCCGCCGTCGCCCGCTGGCTCGCCGCCGACGGCATCGACGCCGATCGCGTGGCCGCGCTCATCCTCCTCACGGCGCGCCACGGCGCGCTGACGCCCGCCGACGTCGACCGCGACGCTGCCCTCTTCGTCGACTGCGACATGAGCATCCTCGGCGCCACGCCCGCGCGCTTCGACGAATACCAGCGCGACGTCGCCCGCGAATACGCGCTCATCCCGCCCGACATCTACGCCGCCGGCCGCCGCCACTTCCTCGCGCGCGTCCTGCAAAGCGAGCGCATCTTCCTCTCCGACCACTTCCACAGCGCGCTCGACGCCGCCGCCCGCGCCAATCTCACGCGCGCGCTCGCCGCCACGCCTTAATCGATATTAAGGAGATACTAAAGCAACCACTTCAGCATCGACACTGAAGCAACCACTTCAGTATTCGTCATGGGCGCAGCTTCTTCAGCATCTTTGCCGCGTTGTCGTTCTGCGGATTCAGCGCCAACGAACGCTCGTAATTGGCGATCGCCTTGTCCTTCTGTCCGTCGTTCATATAGGCCTCGGCGAGGCTGTCATACGCGTTCGCCGACTTGCCGTGCAGCGCGACGTTGCGCTCGAACAGCGCGATCGCGTCGCCGTTGCGCTTACGATTGAGCAGGCGATAGCCGGCGAGGTTGATGGAATCCTCGGATATCGCGCCGCTCTGCATCGCGCCGCCGTATTCCTGCAGCGCCGCCGCCAATCCGCGCTCGCGTAAGACGCGATTGAGCTGCATCGCCGGCGAATCATAGTGGTCGTATTTCAGCCACGCGAATGCCGGCTGCTCGCCGCCCATCGCCAAATCGACGATATCGGGCGCGATCGATAATCCATTCTCGCTATTGTCGAACATCACGAAGCCCGAGCGCGTCTTGGGATCGAGGACGACGAACGCCTTGAAGACGCCGTTATCGCCCCAATGCCATAACAAATCGCCTTTCGCCGTCCGTTCGATACCCCAGCCCAAACCCCAAAATAGATTCTTCGACAAGGCCTTCGGAGCTCGATCCGTACAGTTCGTGCACTCGGGATCGACGGCGATCTGCGCCGTCTCCATCTCGCGCAGCGTCGTCGGCTTCAACCCAACGCCGTCGAGGATCGCCACCAGAAAGCGCGCATAATCCTGCGCCGTCGTATTCAAGCTGGCCGCGGCGATCTCCTTCGTCGCCTTGAACGGTGGCTGCGGCTGGCCGTCGCCGTCATGGCCAGTCGCCAGGTGCGACTCGTTCTCGGCGTGCCACAGATAGCTCGAGCGCGTCATTCCCAAAGGCGTAAACACCAGCTCTTTCATGACCGTGTCGAGCGGCTTACCGGTTATCCGCTCGACGACACGCTGCAAATAAACGATTCCTTCACCGGAATAACTAAAGCGTTCGCCGGGATTGAACTTGATGAGCAAGGGACCGCCGTCGGGGCGCCAATTGGGAAAGCCGCTGCGATGGCTGAGCACGATGCGCGCGGTAATCGCATTCAAGCGCGCGTCGCCGTCGATATAGGGCTGCGGCAGATACGTCGTCAGCGGCACATCGAGCCCGAGCTTGCCTTGATCGACGAGCTTCAAGACGGCATAAGTAAACAGCGGTTTACTTAGCGATCCGGCCGAGAAGATCGTCTCGTCGTCGACGCGCTGACCGGTTCGCACGTCCTTGACGCCGAACGCATGCAGCCAGCGCAGCCGACCGTGCTCGAGGAGCGCGATCGACAAGCCGGGCACGGTCGCCAGCTTCATGAGCTCGGGGATTCGCGCCTGCAGTCGCGCGATCCGCGCCGTTTCGTCGGCGCGCGAATCGGCGCGCGCCGTATGCAGTGACAGGATTACGGCCATGACCACGCTCAGGCGCATCGGCAGCATCCTTGGACGTGACGAATGGGCGTGGCTGGTTTCAGACGATCGTCGCGATCGCGTCAGGTTTCGCCGTCGAAGCGCGTCATATACGTGGCCGCGTGGTCTTCGTCGTCGCTGAAGCCGCAGGCGCGATAGAACGCGACGGCGCCGGGATTGTCGGCCAGCACCCACACTTCGACGACGTGGTGCGCCGCCATCCACGCGTTCATCGCGGCGACGAGCGCGCGGCCGACGCCGTGCCGTCGCTGCGCCTGGCGCACGCCGATCTCGTACAGCAAGAGCTCGGCCGGCTGGTCGCGACGACGCACGATCTGACACGACAGGAAGCCGAGGACGTCGCCACCCGACTCGGCGATCCAGAAGAGCACATTGGGATCACCGAGGAACGCGCGCGCCGCCGCCGTCGGCAAGGGCACGCTGGGCGCGCTGCGATCGTCGAGATCGAAGTCGGGCTCGTCACGGGCCAACAGCCCGAGGATGGCTTCGTCGTCAGGCCCGATGCGGCGAACGGCAACCGGCATGAGGGCAGCATAATACGCTTCGTCAGTCGCGTTAACTGCAGGGCCGGCGCGGGCTACCAGTGTTTGCGGCGCACGTCGAGCAGCCAGGCCTCGAGCGCGTCGCGGTTGGGCGCTTCGTCGGGCAGCGCGCTCGCCGCCGGCCGCGTCGGGCAGCGCGAGCGCGCGCTCGACCTCGGCGCGCCATTTGCCGCGCAAGGGCTCGGCGTCGCCGAAGCCGTATTCGTCGAGCAGCTGCGTGACGTCGGTGACGATGTGACCCGAGCGCAGCGCGTGCAGGCGGGTCAACGCCGTGCGCAGGACGTACAAGAGCTTCTTCGCCGTCGGCTGCGCGGCCGCGTCGAAGTCGAATGCTCATGATGAAGCGGCGCAAAGCGTCGCGCCGAAACGGCGCAAATTAGGCCTATCACAGGCACGCGCGACGGAAAATCGCCAATGCTCACGGCGGTGCGAATGGTCACTTGAGTGCGGGCGCCTTCGGGTGTCAGATTCCGACATGCGCCGAATTCGCCCGCACGCTGTAGTCGTTCGCCACGCTGTCGTCGGTCTGACCGCTTGGGCCATGTTGCAAGGGGCGGCCGTCGCGGCGCCGCCGTTGCCGGTGCCGCACGCGGCCGGCTACGACAAGCCGCCGCCGGACATCCTCGACGTGCTGCACGCGCCGACGTTGCCGCGCCCGCTGGTGAATCCGCCGGGCACGACGATTCTGCTCGTCGCGTGGAGGAATATCCGTCGATCGCGCGCGTGGCCGAGCCGTTCCTCCGTCTGGCCGGCGTGCGCGTCGAGCCGCGCACGCGCCGCAAGCACGACACGCCCGGCGGTTACGGCGTCAGCCCGTGCGTGCGCGACTTCGCGCTCGCCGACGTCGCCAGCGGCACGCAGACCAAGGTCACCTTGCCGCGCACCGGCTGCGTCGACAGCCCGCAGTGGTCGCCGAGCGGCAAGCAGTTCGTCTTTCAGCGCAGCAACGGCGACGCGGTCGAGCTCTGGCTCGGCGACGCGGCGCACGGCGCCGTCCATCGCGTCGGCGACGTCAAGCTCAACCCGATGCTCGGCAGGGACACGGTGCAGTGGATGCCCGACGGCAAGACGCTGCTCGTCAAGGTCGTGCCGTCGGGCATCGGGCCGCCGCCGATCGCGCCCGTGGCCACCGACGGCCCGAGCATCCAGGAGACGAACGGCGAAAGGGCGAGAGCAGCACCTACGAGACGCGCGACACGCTGACGAGCAAGCACGACGAGGATCTGTTCGACTACTACGCGCGCGCGCAGCTCGCGCTCGTCGACACGCAGACGGGCCGCGTCACGCGCATCGGCAAGCCGGGCATCCTGGCCGAGGTCGACGTCGGCGCCCGACGGTGAGCACATCCTCGTGCAGACGATCCACAAGCCGTACTCGTACGTGACGACCTACGACCGCTTTCCGCGCGACGTCGAAGTGTGGAACCGCGCCGGCGTCGTCACGCGCAAGCTGGCGTCGCTGCCGCTGGCCGAGCGCGTGCCCGTCGCCGGCGTGCGCACCGGGCCGCGCGTCTTCGGCTGGCGCGCGACCGAGCCGGCGACGCTCGTGTGGGCCGAGGCGCTCGACGGCGGCGATTGGAACGTCAAGGTGCCGGCGCGCGACAAGGTGATGATGCAGAAGGCGCCGTTCGATCAGCCGGCCGTGGAGATTGCGCGCAGGTCGAGCGCTGCGTCGACATTTCCTGGGGCGAGCAGCCGAGCGTCGCGCTCTTGACCGAATACGACGAGAACCATCACTGGACGCGCACGTTCCTGCTCAACGTCGACGCGCGCGCGGACAAGCCGCGGCTCGTCTTCGACCACTCGACCGACGAGCATTACAAGAACCCGGGCAGCCCGGTCATGCGCGAGCTCCCCAACGGCGTCGCGGTCGTGCGCCAAGACGGCGACAGCATCTTCTTGCAGGGCATGGGCGCGTCGCCGGATGGCGACCGTCCGTTCCTCGATCGCCTCGATCTGCGCACGCTGAAGACGGAGCGGCTGTTTCGTTCGGACAAGAGCGCGTTCGATCGCTTCCTCGCCTTCGCCGACCCGACGAGTCACGCGTTTCTGACGTGGCATCAGTCGCCGACCGAGCCGCCGAACGCCTTTCTGCGAACGCTCGGCGCGCCCCAAGTCGCGGCCGCGGGCGAGCCGACCGTGGCGTCGACGGCGCGCGCGGTCACGCGCCTGACCGACCCGACGCCGGCCGTGCGCGCGATCAAGAAGCGCCTCGTCAAGTACAAGCGCAAGGACGGGCTCGACCTCTCGTTCACGATCTACACGCCGCCCGGCTACAAAGAGGGCACGCGCGTGCCGGCGATCCTCTACGCCTATCCGCTCGACTACGCCGACGCGTCGAAGGCGGGCCAGGTGACGGGCTCGCAGCAGACGTTCACCGTGCTGCGCAAGTACAAGCTGCTCTTGCTGGCGGGTTACGCGATCATCGACATGGCGTCGTTCCCCATCGTCGGCGATCCCAAGAAGGCCTACGACCACTACCTCGATCAGCTCGTGGCCGACGCGAAGGCGGCCGTCGACAAGGCGGTCGAGATCGGCGTCGTCGATCGCGATCGCATCGGCGTGACCGGGCACAGCCACGGCGCGCTGATGACGGTGAACCTGTTGGCGCATTCGACGCTGTTCCGCGCCGGCGTGGCGACGAGCGGCTCGTACAACAAGACGCTCACGCCCTTCGGCTTCCAGAACGAGCGGCGCTCGGTGTGGGACGCGCAGAGCGTCTATTTCCAGGCCTCGCCGTTCTTCTTCGCGCACACGCTGAAGGTGCCGCTGCTGCTCGTGCACGGCGCCGAGGACGCCAACCCGGGCACGACGCCGCTGCAGGCGCTCAAGCTGTTCGAAGCGATGCGCGGCAACGGCGGCACGACGCGGCTCGTGATGCTGCCGCACGAGCCGCACTGGTACGCCGCCATGGAGTCGAACGAGCAGCTCGCCTACGAGATGATCCGCTGGTTCGATCTGTACGTGAAGAACGCGCCGTCGCCGGCCGCATCCGCGCCGCATTCGCCCGCCGCGTCGCTCACGCCGTAACCCGCTCGGTGGCGACGCATCGGCGTCGCAATGGGCGTGCACGTTTGGTTGACAGACGCGCGCCACTTTGCTACCCCTTTTCGCCGCTTGGCTCCTTAGCTCAACTGGTTAGAGCAGACGCTTCATACGCGTAAGGTTCGGGGTTCGAGTCCCTGAGGAGCCACTAGAGGTCCACCCGCCGCTTTCCGTCGTCACTCGCAACAAATCGCCCTTCGAAATCGAAACGATCGCTCTCGCGCCGACGCGCAGGCCGCGACACGCGCGTCCGCCCGTGTCCCGAAGACGGTACACGTCCGTCGGCAAGCGAATGATCGAGCACAGTTTTTTCGCGTGCGTTCCGTCAAACAAGTTTGACGGAGGGCCGTTTGAAGGTCCATCTGCTGCATGGTAGGGTCCGCACCCATGAAGTGCTTCGCTTGCGGCGTCGCGAATCGCGCCGGCTCTCTTCGCTGCTCGGGTTGCGGCGCGGAGCTGCCGCCGAGCTGCGCCGCGTGCGGAGCGGCCGTGCCCAAAGGCGTCGACCTGTGCGCCAACTGTCGGACCGAGCGCGTGCCGGAGGCGCTCGCCGTCGAGCCAAGTAGCGACGACGGCGACGACGCCGAGCTCCTCGACGACGCCGAGCTGATCGAAGAGACGCCGCGCTTTCCGACGCAGACGCGCTTCGTCGGCCGCTCGGCGCAGCTGACGCAGCTCATGTCGCTCGTCGATGGCGCGCGTAAAGGCGAGCTCGGCTTCGTGGCGCTGCTCGGTCCCTCGGGGATCGGCAAGACGCGGCTCATCGACGAGCTGGCGACGCAGCTGCGCCGGCGCGGCGACGTGCGCGTCCTGTCGACGGTGGCGCCGGGCGGGCCGGGCGCGACGCCGTTCGGGCCGTTCGAGCGCCTCTTGCGCGAGCGCTTCGGCGTGACCGAGACGATGTCGACCGAGATGGGCCGCGCCCGCATCGCGTCGGTCGTCGGTGAGCGCGTGCCCGGCTCGCGGGCGACCGAAGTGACGCACCTCCTGGCGCAGCTCGTTCAGCTGCCCTATCCCGACTCGGCCGTCATCGGCGAGCTGGCGGAGACGCCGGCGCAGCTCGAGGCGCGCACGTTCATCGCGCTCAAGCGCTTCTTGGCCGCCGACGCCGCGGTGCAGCCGCTCGTCATCGTGCTCGACGACGGCGAGCGCGCGTCGCCGGAGACGATCAACCTGTGGCACTACTTGGCCGCGGGGTTGGCGTCGTCGCCGGTGCTGCTGGCGTGCGTGGCGCGACCGGCGCTATTCGAGAGCCATCCCACCTTCGGCGAAGGCGACGCGCCCTTGACGCGCATCGACTTGGGACCGCTGCCGCCCGCCGAAGCCGCCGAGCTGTTCGCCGAGCTGTGCAAGCCGGCCGGTCCGCCGCCGCCGTCGCTGCAGCGGCATGTCGAAGGGCGCGCCAAAGGCGTGCCGCGCGCGCTCGTCGAGCTGGTGCGCTATCTGCTCGAGCTCGGCGCCATCGTCAGCGGCGACGGCGACGGTTGGCGCTTCGAGCCCGGCAAGCTGCTCGGCGCGCCCTTGCCGGACGACTTGGGCGGCCTCGTCGCCGAGCGGCTGCGCGTCATGGCGCCGGCCGAGCGCGACCTCTTGGAAAAAGCAGCCGCGTGCGGCGAGTCGTTCTGGCTCGACGCCGTGGTCATGCTGGTCCGCGCCGCCGCCGTGTACGACGAGAGCGGTGCCGGCAGCCCCGACGGTCCGACGCTCGCCGAAGTCGAAGCCGCCGGCGATCGCACGCGCGCCGAGGTCGAAGCCGCGCTCGCCGAGCTCGGCCGCCGCGGCATCCTCGTCGCGCAGCGCCACACGACCATCCCCGGCGAGCGCGAATATCGCTTCGCCTATCCGCCCTGGTTCGAGGTCGTCTACGATCGCGTCGACGGCGCCGCGCGCAACCGCTACCACCGCCTGATCGCGCAGTGGCTCGAGCTGCGTCCGACCGGTCGCGGCGAAGAAGAACAAGAGGAGATCGGCCGTCACCTCGAGCGCGCCGGCGAGGGCGACGGCGCCTCGGTCCGCTATCGTCGCGCCGGCGACGCGGCGCGGGCGCGCTATTACAACGACAAAGCCGTGCGCCTGTACGACGCCGCCCTCGCCTGCCTCGGTCGCGGCGACTTGGCGTCGCGCATCCACTTGTGGCACGACCTCGGCAGCGTCTATCAGCTCAAAGGCGAGCTCGATCAGGCGCTGCAGGCGTTCGAGCGCATGTTGCGGCTGGCCTGGGTCGTGGCGTCGCGCACCAAAGCGGCCGTCGCCTTCAACAAAATGGGCCGCATTCACCGGCAAAAAGGCGATCTCACGGTCGCGCTCGACTATTTGGAGCGCGGGCGCGAGCTGTTCGTGCAAGGCGGTGACGTGCGCGGCGTGGCCGGCTCGCTCGACGACATCGGCCAGGTCTTGTGGCTGCTGGCCCGCTACGACGAGGCGCTCGACCGCTCGGCGGCGGCGCTGGAGACGCGGCGCAAGCTCGGCGATCGCCGCGCCATCGCCGCGTCGCTGATGAACATCGGCAACATCGAGCGTCACCGCGGCCTCTTCGACGAAGCCGACGCCTGCTATCACGAGGCGCTCGAGCTGCGCCGCGGGCTCGAAGATCAGGCGGGCATCGTGCAGTGCGAGAACGGGATGGGCGTGCTGGCGTTTCAGCGCGGTCAGGTCGTCGAGGCGCGCAAGATTCTGGGAGTCGGCGCTGGCCGAAGCCGAGCGCATCGGCGCCTTGCCGCTGCAGGCGCTGCTCTTGTCGCACCTCGGCGAAGCGGCGCGCGTCGACGGTTCGCGCGCCGAAGCCCAGCAGCGCTTCGTGGCCGCGCTGGCGCTGGCGCACGATCTCGATGACAAGCGGCTGACGGCCGAGGTCGAGCGCCACTTGGGGCTCATCGATCTGGAGTCGGGCGAGCACGAGCGCGCGCTCGAGCGCTGCGAGCAGTCGCTGACGATCGCCACCGCCGCCGGCATCCGCGTCGACGTCGGCCGCGCCCTCGTCGCGCTCGGCGAAGTGCACGCCGCCACGCTCTTCGACGACACCGGACACGGCGAGCTCAGCGCCGAGGACTACTTCACGCGCGGCGTGCAGCTGTTCCGCGACATCGGCAACGAAGCCGAGCTCGGCCTCGGCCTCGAGCGCTTCGGCCGCTATCGCGTCGAGCGCGGCAACGTCACCGAGGGCAAGCAGCTCCTGACCGAGGCCGAGGCCATCTTCCGCCGCCTCGGCATGCGCGCCGGCGACGCCCTGCGCCTCGTCATCGGCGAGCTGTAGAGCGGCTCGCGCGTCGCTGCTCAGCGTTAGAACCGCGACGGCGTGGCCAGGTCGCGGTTGCGCTCGGCCTCGTGACGCTCGAGGTGGACGATCGCCTGCTTCGCCAGGTCGCGCATCTCGGGGCTGTCATGGCCCGACGAGACGAACTCCAAGTAGGCGCGCGCTTCGGGACCGCCGATCGTCGCCAGCGCATCCAACACCTTCGGTAGATCGCCGGTATCGTAGAACTTGGCCACGTCGGTGAGTGGATGCACGGCGCGCGGATCGCCGATCGCCGCCAGCGCGCCGATGGCCCGATCGCGCACGGCGTGATCGTCGCTCTTGAGCCGCCGAATCAGCGCCGGCACCGCCTGCGACGCGCGCCGATCGGCGGCCAGCGTCATCGCCTCGTCACGCAAGTCGTCGTCGCTGCCGTCGATGGCGGTGACGATCGCGGCGACGTCGCCGGCGGCCAAGCGCACGCGCGCGCCGACGCCGGCCACGCAGTCGGCGATGGCGCGCTCGGCGTGCGCTTGCCACGCCGGCTCGCCCTTGGCGCCGACGACAAACGCGCGCTCGGCCAGCGCCGACTGCTCGAACGACAGCGCGCCCGGCTCGCCGCCGATGGGCGTCAAATGCGCGGCGACCAGCGCGCGCAAATTCCCCTTCTTCGTCGTCGCGTCCTCGGCCGCGCCGATCTCGAGCTCGACGCGCAGGCGATAGCGCGGCTGCTTCGCGTCCTTGGAATCCGGCGTCGCGTCGGCGCCGCCGTCTTCGTGCACGACGATGCCCGCCGATTTGGCGATCGCCGTCAAGGCCGCGTCATGCAGCCGCGCCTCGTCGAGCTTGGGCGCGCCGTCGGCGTCTTGCCCTTTGTAGAGCACGCGCACCTCGGCCACTTGCGGCGGCTGCGGCGCGGACTTGCGCGGACAGCCGGCCAGCGTCACCAGCGCCAACAGCGGCCAAACGAGCCTCACCTGCACATCTTACAGGCGCTTCAACATGACCAACAGGTCGTCGCCCGGGCGATAGAAGTCGAGCATCTCGGCGACGACGGGATAGTGCAGCCGCTCGTAGAACGCGCGCGCCGCGCCGTAGCCGTCGAGGCGCGACGTCTCGACGCGCACCAGCCGGCCGCCGACGGCGCGCACTTCGTCCTCCATGCGCGTCGTCAGCGCGCGCGCCAAGCCGGCGCCGCGCGCGTCGGGATGCACGGCAATCCAATACAGATCCCACGTGCCTTCGGTCATCGGCGTCGGGCCGTAGCAGATGTAACCGGCGAGCGCGCCGTTCAGATCGGCGCACAGGACGCGATATTCGCCGCCCGGCTCAGCGAGCGCGGCGTCGATGAGCTCGAGCGCGACCGACACCTCCTCGCGCGTGAAGAGCCCGTCCTTCGTCAAGAGCTGGTGCAGCGGCACTCGATCGCGCAGCTGCAGCGGGCGAATCGAGGTCTGCGCCGGCAACGGCGAGGGCTTGAGGCGATGCTGCACGTTCTCCGACGACATGAGTGCTCTCTTGGTGGTGGCGCGCCATCGCCGTCATGACGATGCGCACGATTAAGTCGCGATAAGCGAGGCCGGCGAACGACGCCGCACGGCAGACGCCGGCGCCGTCGGACAAGTCGCAGTTGGGGTTGACGTCGATGACCCAGGGCACGCCGTCGCCGTCGAGGCGCAGGTCGACGCGCGCGTAGTCGCGCAGCTCGAGCGCGACGAAGGCGGCGCGGGCGACGTCGTGACAGCGCGCCCGGGTCGCCTCGTCGAGCTGCTCGGCTTTGATCGACCGCGTGCCTTTGTATTCTTGCGAATCGGGGAGCCATTTGCCGTCGTAGGTGACGATGGCGGGCGCGCCCGACGGCATCTCGCTGAAGTCGACCTCGTGCATCGGCAGCGCCGCCAGCGACGGGCCGTTGCCGACGAGCGACACATACAGCTCGCGTCCGACGACGAAGGGCTCGACGAGCGCCGACTGCCGATAGCGTGCGACGATCTCGTTAACGCGCTCCTTTAGCGACGCCCGATCGTGCACCACCGAGCGCAGCCAGATGCCGGTCGACGCATCCTCGCGCGTCGGCTTGACGATGAGCGGGAACGGCGGCAGCTCCCCGTCCGGCGGCAACTTACCGTCGCTGACGAAGCCGCCCGGCGTGGGCACGCCCTGAGCGCGCAAGATGGCCTTCGTGCGATCCTTGCGTAGCGCCGTGCCCAGCGCCAACGGGCCGGAGCCGCTATAAGCGAGGCCGGCGAGCTCGAGCAGCGACGGCAACAGCGTCTCGTGGCGCGCGTCGCCGGCCAGCGATTCGCACAGGTTGAACACGAGATCGGGCGCGCTCGCCTGCAATTGCGCGACGAGCTGCGCGGCGGCGGCACAGTCGTCGGGCGCGGCCAGCAGCGTCGCGTCGTGGCCCGCTTCGGTCAGCGCGCGGGCGATGTCGCGAGCGGCGTTCTCGACGTCGGCGCGCGAAGCAAACTCGGGATCATCTTCGGCCGAAAAGTCCCGGTTGTGCACGATGGCGATGCACAACCGTCGCGGATGGCCCATCGAGTGGCGTCCCGGCGACGACTGCGCCGTTTCGAACGCGCTTGGCGGTTATTCTACGGAGGGTCGATCCAATTGCAACGATTCATTGGCGCCGATTTCGCGCCCGACCTCGTGCAACGTGTGTCCCGACAAGCGCGCGAACGCCGCCGCAAACTCGGCTGCCACCGTCGGTAAATCGGGCGTCGTGTGCGACTCGGCGGCGATCGACGTCACGCGCCGATTGGACAGCCCACACGGCACGATGAGCGCGAAATGGTCGAGCGCCGTGTTGACGTTGAGCGCCAGGCCATGAATCGCGACGCGGCGATGGACGTGCACGCCGATCGCCGCCAGCTTGGCGTCCGGCGTCCACACGCCCGGGCAGTCGCGATCGAAGCGCGCCGTCACGCCATGCTGCGCCGCGACGTCGACCGCCGCCTGCGCCAGCCGCTCGACGTGCGCCACCACGCCGTCGACGAGCCGCACGACCGGATAGGCCACGAGCTGCCCCGGCCCGTGATAGGTCACGTCGCCGCCGCGCGACGAGCGCACGACGGCGACACCGCGCGCCGCCAATTCCTCGGGCGTGGCCAGCAGATTCTCGGGCTTGGTCCGCCGCCCCATCGTGATCGTCGCCGGATGCTCCAGCAGCAGTAACGTCTCCGCCGCTAAGTCGCCGTCGAGGATGCGGGCGCGCAGCCGCTCCATGCGGGCCACCGCGTCATCGTAGTCGACGCGTCCGAGCCAGGCCCAGCCGAGCCTCCCCAGCCCTCGCCCTCGCCCGTCGGCGCTAGGAAGGGCGAGACTCATCCCTCGGTGAGCTCGCCGAAGAAGTCGAGATCGAGGTAGTCGACCGGGATGGCGACGCGACGCACGCCGAGGCCGTGCTCGATGAGCAGCGCCGCCAACGCGTTGCCGTCGTAGAGCGTGACGCCGCCCTGCTTGAGCTCGGTGAGCGCCTCGGCGTTGGGATTGCCACCGGCGAAGAGGAGCCCTTCGTCGAAGCCCTTGGCGGCCAAGCCCGCGCGCAATTCGCCGACGGCGCGGCGGTTGATCTCGGACTCGCTCGGCCGGAGCGCGACCAGCGTGCGCACCGTGCCCGCGCCGGCCGTGCGCGTGCCGCCGAAGTAGGCGACGCCCTCGCCGCGACGAATCAGCTCGACGGCGCCGATGCCGAGCTTGTCGCACAGCGTGCGGCCGAGCGCCTCGAATGCCGGCGGCGCCAAGCGGCCGACGCGACGACGAATGACGGCGCGGGTCGCGTCGCCCAGCTTGACGACGCGATCGCCGAGCTCGCGCTCAGCCGAGTACAGCTCGGGATCGAGCCGCTTGTCGGCCGCCTGGAACTGGCCGCCGCCGACGTTGCGCACCCGCGCCCTAAGGCCGGCCGCTTCGCGCTCGCGCCGCTCACCGACGAGCGCCATGCGGATGAGGCGGACGAGATTGACCGGCGCCGTGCGCGCGTCGACGAGCCGCCGCTTGGCTGCCGTCTCGGCGATGAGCCGCACGTGCATCGGCCGCCCGTCGGAGTTGCGCAGCACGTCGAGCACTGCCTCGACGAGGCCGGCGGCCGGCTTGCCGTCGCGAATCGGCCCGTCGCTCGCGGTCGCGGTCGCGGCGGCCGGCGGTCGCGCTCGTCGCCGGCGCGTGCGCCGGACGATCATGCGGCGCGTGCGGGCGCGGCGAAGCGCCATGCTGCGACTGCGGACGCGGTCCGCTCGACTGCGCCGACGACGACTGCTGCGCCGGCTTGTCGCCGGGCTTGCCGTGGCGCGCCTCCGCGCCGCGCTTGTGCCGATGGTCGCGCCGATGGCGCTCGTCGCGCGAGCCGCGAATCTCCGGACGCACGACGCGATCGTCGTCGGTGCGCGTCACGTCTTCGGCGCCGTGCGCCGGCGCCAACAGCGGTCCCGTGTCGTGATCGAAGTCGGCGTCGAGATCCTCGGCATTGTCGAGTAGCTCTTCGCCACCGACCGTGCCTTCATCGTCGCCGACGGCCGTTCCTGCCGCTTCGCCTTCGGGCGGCAACGTCTCCGCCGTCTCCAGCGCGACATCGGCCGATTCCACGGCCGTGGCCGCCGATTCCGTCGCAGCCACCGCCGCCGGCGCGTCGAACGCCGCCGCCGCGCGCGTCGTCACCGCCGGCGCGCTCGCCGCCGCGACGGCCGCTTTCGGCTCGTCCGCGTCGTCCGCATCATCGTCATCGCCGGCATCCGCCGCGTCGACGCTCGGCGAGCCTTGCCGGCGCCGTCCGCGACCACCCCGCCGCCGCCGCCGCTTCTTTTCGCCCGCCGCGTCGCCTGCCGCGCCTTCGGCGGCCGCCGCTTCGGCCGGTGCGACCGTCGCCGTCGCGTCGCCGGCCGGCGCGCTCGCCGCTTCCGCCGCCGGCTTGACGGGCTCGCTCGCCGCCGCGACCGCAGCGCCAGCCGTTGCCGCGACCTTCGGCGCGCTCGCGCCCTCGGCCGCGGCTTCGCTCTCGCCGTCGCCATCAGCCGTGTCCTCGGCGGCGGTGTCGTCGCCGGCCGTGCCGTCGGCGCGACGTCCGCCACGCCGGCGCCGGCGCCGCCCCTTCTTGGGCTCGTCGGCGGCGCCTGCGACCGCCGTCGCATCGCCCTCCGCCTTCACCGCGGACGGCGTGCCGTTGGCCGGCTTGGCCGCCGGCGCCGGCTTCGGCGGGTAGACGTGCAAACCGAACGTGTCCGGCTTGATGCGCACGAGATCGGGATGCGATGCGGCCCGTGCCATCGCCTCGTCGAGCCGCTCTTGCATGGTGGCCTCGGGATCGCGCCCGATGACCGACAGGAGGTTGTGCTTCACCGCCAGCTCTGCCAACCGCCGAATGCTCAGCGGCTGGCCTTCTCGCTTGAGAACCTCAATCGCAGCGTCGACGAAAGTCATCCGAGTCTCACCAAAGTGGGCTGAGTGTTAACCCAAAAAGTTGCGGCTGTCGACGGGCGCCTGTAACACCGAAAATGACACATCGTGCGTGTCGACCCGGACGCGGCCCTCGCGAAGGCCGCCGGGCAGACGACCCGCAGCGACGGCACGGAGCTTGAGATGAAGCGGCCTCGGGAGCTGAAGATGATGCGTGGACGGCGAATCGGAGTGCTCATGGGCGGCCTGTCGAGCGAGCGCGATCAATCGATCCGCACGGGTGACGCGGTGCATGCGTCGCTCATCGAACGCGGCTACGACGCGGTCAAGGTGTTCGTCGACAGCGATTTGGATCTGCTTTTGCGCGCCGAACGCATCGATATCGCGTTCTTGGCGCTGCATGGCCGCTACGGCGAGGACGGCTGCGTCCAAGGCATGCTCGAGCTGTTCGGCATTCCATACACGGGATCGTCGGTGCTGGCGTCGGCCTTGGCGATGGACAAGCTGAAGGCCAAAGAGCTGTTTCGACTACACAATGTGCCGACGCCGCCCTATTACGTGCACGTGCGCGGCGAGGGCGCGGCGGTCGAGCAGCACGGCAGCTTCGGCTTTCCGTCGGTGGTCAAGCCGCGCGCCGAAGGCTCGTCGCTCGGCGTCCGTCGCGTCGCCGAGGTGGACGAGCTGGAGTCGGCGATCGACGAGGCGCTGCGCTTCGACGATCATGCGCTGGTGGAGCGGTTCGTCGACGGGGCCGAGGTTCACGTGGCGCTGCTCGGCGGTCGTCCGCTCGGCGCCGTCGAGGTCGACCGCGCCGGCCGGCTGTTCGATTTCGCCGCCCGCCGCGCCAACGTCATGCCGCTCTATGCGCCGCCGCGGCTGTCGGTCGAGCGGCTGCGCGGCGCGTTGACGCTGGCCATGCGCGCGGCGCGAGCGCTCGAGTGCAGCGGGCTGTGCGAAGTGGATTTGGTGGTGAGCGAGCGCGGCAACGAGCAGGTGCTCGAGATCGACACGCAACCGTCGCTGGCACCGCATTCGCTCGTGCCCAAGATCGCGCACGCGGCCGGCTGGTCGTTCGACGATCTGGTCGAGGCGATGCTGCACGAGGCGCAGCTGCACACGTCGAGTCGGTCGACGGGCGCGCGGCGGACGCGGCTGACCGAGGGCTACACCGGTCCCGAGCGCCGCACGCAGCCGACGTCGGAGCCGCACTAAGTGCCCAAAGCGATGACCGGATCGGAGCAGTCTCACTAAATGAAGCGGGCGCGCCTGTGGCCGTTCGTCGCCATCGGCGGCGCGGGCGCGGTCGTGTGGGGCGCGGCCGTCGCGCAGCTCGTCTGGCGACCGCTGGCGCCGCGGCTGGAGGCCGATTTGGCGGCGGCGTTGGGCGTCGAGCGCGGCGCCGTTCACGTCGGTAGCGCGCGCTTCGGTTTTCCCGGCAAGCTCATCGTCGGCGATGTGTGGACGCGCGATCTCGCCCTCGGCCGCGCCGAAGTCACCGTCGATCCCTGGGTCGCGATCACCACCGGTCGCCTGAAGCCGTCGTCGCTGCGCGTCTTCGATGCGCGCGCGGCGCTCGGCCACGTCGACGACGTCGAAGCCCACTTCGACGGCGGACGCGGCGACGCGCGCGTCACCTTGCGCGGCATCAACGTCTTCCCCGCCGCGCATTGGCTGGGCGGGCTCGACGCGCGCATCGGCGACGCCGGGCTGGAGTTGGAGAGCGGCACCGTCAAGCGCTTCGCCTTCGCGCAGACGCGCGTCGGCGGCATCGACGGGCTCGTCGGCTCGGCCGTGCGCGCCGCCGACGGCGCCTGGCTCGTTCGCGGCGCGCGACCGGGAATGGCCGCGACCGGCCGCCTCGGCGCCGACGGAGTCGACGGCGTCGCCCGCTTCGAGCGCATGCCGCTTTTCGGCGTGCCCGCGCCGCGCGGCCTCGACCTCGGGCAAGCGACCGCCGCCGGCACGCTCATCTTCGCCACCGATCGCCAAGGCGCCTCGGCGACGCTGGAGCTGGCCTTCGCCGGGGTCGCGCTCGACCATCCGGGCCTGTCGCGCAGCCGCGTCGATGGCGTGGCCGCGTCGGTGACGGGCGTCCTCGTGCGCGACCGCGACGGCCTGGCGGCGCGCGATCTCCACGTCGGCATCGGCCACGCCACCGTGCTCGTCGACGGCCGGCTCGACGGCGACGGCCAGCTGTCGGGCAGCGCCACCCTGCCCCGCCTCGCCTGCGCCGACTTGCTGGCGTCGATTCCGCGGCCGCTCGTGCCGCACTTGGCCGGCCTCATCCTCGACGGCGACGTCGACGCGCGGCTGACGCTGTCGCTCGACATCCACGACGGCTCGACGCTGGCGGTCAAGCTCGACGGCAACAACGGCTGCCGCGCCCGCAGCGACGCCGCCCTCGCCGACGTCGCCAGCCTCGCGCACGCCGACGCGCCCACGCTCGTCGAGCACCTCGTCGACGGCGGCCGCAAATTCCCGCTGTCGGCGCGCAATCCGTCGTGGCGCGCCATCGGCGGCTTGCCGCCGCAGCTGGTGCGCGCGTTCGTCGTCTCCGAAGACGGCCGCTTCTTCAGCCACCACGGCTTCGACGTCGAGGGCATGGGCAAGGCCATCGGCGCCGATCTCGACGCCGGCCGCTTCGAACGCGGCGCCTCGACGATCACGCAGCAGCTGGCGAAGAACCTGTGGCTCGACGGCGAACGCACTTTGTCGCGCAAGCTGGAAGAGGCCGTCTTGACCTGGCGCCTCGAGCAAGTGCTCGACAAGCGACGCATCCTCGAGATCTACATGAACCTCGTCGAGCTCGGGCCGGGCATCTTCGGGGTCGGTGACGCGGCCGAGAAGTACTTCGGCAAGCTGCCCGAGGAGCTGTCGGCCGACGAAGCGGCGCAGCTGGCCGCGCTGCCGCCGGCGCCGCGGCGCGGAATGGACGCCGCCTGGGCGCGGCGCTACAAGGCGCTCTCGGCGCGGCTGCCGTCGGAGCGCCCGCTGCAGCTGCCGCCGCCGTACCTGCAGCTCTCGAAACGCTAGTCGGACTAGGACTTCGGACGCTTCGACGGTCGCTGTGCGGCCGGCCGACTACGAACGCAGCGTCAGACGCCGATGAAGAGGCGGTTGGCGAAGTTGCGCTCGAGCTTGGCGGCGAAGATCTTCTGCGCGGCGGCGTCGATGTCGTAGGCGACGCGCTTGAACTCGAAGACGCGCGCGTCGGAGTCGTAGATGGTGAAGCTGGCGCGGTTGTCGTAGTCGCGCGGCTGACCGACGCTGCCGACGCTGATGATGTACTTGTGGCCGGCGCGCAGCTCGAACTTTTGCGCGACGACCTCGTGCACGTTGTCGTCCTTCAAGGCGAACGACTTGCACAAGTGCGAATGGCCGATGAACGTGACGTCGGCCAGCCGATCGAGCTCGGGCAGGCAGCGCGCGGCCTGCTCGGGCGCGAAGATGTAGTCGAACTCCTCGATATTGACGGGCGAGCCGTGGCAATACGAGATGACGTGATCTTTGGGCGCGCCGTTGGGCGAGTCGGCGCCGCCTTCGCGCACCTCGTACGGCAGCGTCTGCAGCCACTTCATGTTGTCGCCGGTGAGCATCGACGCGTGCAGGTCGAGCGCTTGCCGCGCGGCATCGTAGTAGTAGCTGTAGTCCATGCGACCAGCGACGGCAGCGTCGTGGTTGCCGAGGATGGTGAAGGCAGAGACCTGGCGCACCAGATCGCAGCATTCGTTGGGTGAAGCACCGTAGCCCACGGTGTCGCCCAGGCAGACCAGCTTGTCGACGCCTTCGGACTTGAAGGCGCCGAGCACTGCAGTCAGCGCCTCGTGGTTCGAATGCGTATCCGAGAATATGCCGATCTTCATGGTCGCGCGATCGTCGATTGTAGACTCACGAGCGGCCTCGCGGCAAGGACGTCTTCGGGGTGGGATTCGTAGATTCGCCATCGCGATCGCGTAACGGCTGTATGTTGGTAGCCGTCACCAGGTCGCCGTCGTCTTCTTCGTCACCATCGATCTCCTCCACATCCTCGGCCGAAAGCTCGACCGGACCCGAGCCTTCGCCGCCCAACGCCTCGTAGAATCGCCGCGAGAAGGCGCGCACGACGGTGCCGTCGCCGCCCTCGCCCGCCCGCACGTCGTGGTCGGCGGCGCGTACTTGTCCCACCATGCCGAGCGCGCGCTGGGCCGACGCGGCGACGAGCGCGTCGCGACCGCCGCTCAAGGCTTCGACCGCCGTGCGACCGGCCGCGCTGCGCGCCGCGACCTGCGCCAGCGCCTCGACGACCCGTTCGCGCCCTTCACCGTCGACGTCGCGCAGCCGCGTGGCCAGCGCCGTCGTCGCCAGCGGCCCCATGTCGCCGAGCGCGCGCGCCACTTCGGTCCAAATCTCCGTCGGCTCGACCACCAAGAGCTCCGCCAACGCCTCGGCCGACTGCGGCGACGCCAGCGCCCCCAGCGCCAACGCGCAACCTTGGCGCAGGAACGACTTCTTCGACTTGAGGCCTTCGAGCAGCCAGCGCTCGGCGACCTGGCCGAACCGCGGCACCGCCGGCAGGACGCGGTTGGCCTCGGCGCGCGTCATGCGACGGATGGCACCGAAGACCGCCGCCAGCGTCGGCGTCTCGTGGCGCTCGCAGAGCACGACCGCGGCTTCGCGGCGCAGATCCTTTTGCTCGAGCAGCGACACCAGCTCCGCCGTCGCCAGGGTGCGCAGGTCGATGCCGCCGCCCGACTGACCGACGCGCGCCCGCTTGAGCGACGACTGCGCCAGCTTGCGCACCTGATCGTCGATGACGACACCGACGAGCGCGCACTCGCGCAGGAGCAGCTCCCAGTTGTCGGCCTCCTCGGTCGCCGACAGATCATTGGGCTTGAGGCGCGCCGCGATCTCGGTGAAGCGCTTGACCTGAAGCTCGAGCAGCTCCGCCCATGACGGCAAGGGCGCGCCGTGCTCCTTGGCGGAGCGCTCGACCATCGCGCGCGACACGGCGATGCCCACGTCGAGCGCCCGCCGCACCACGCGCGCCCGCATCTGCCGCCAGCGCGCCAGCGGCAGCGAGCGAATCTCCACCAAATAGGCCTCGGCGTTGGGCTCGCTCCAGCGCACCACCGTCGACAGCGCCGCGCGCACGAGCCCGGGCCGATCGAGCAGCTCGTTCTCTTCCGGCAGCTCGATCGTCGTGCGCCCCAGCCGATCGTAGCCGGGCGAGAGGAACTGCGTGCGCGCGCGCTCGAAGCTGCGCGTCGCCGGCGCCAGCCGATCGAGCGCGTCCTTGGCCTCGGCGACGAGGCGGCGCACGTTCTCTTCCAGCGGCGCCGTCACTTCGTAGGCCACGACCGGCAGATACTGCGAGTCATACAGGTCGAGCGCGAAGCTGCAGCGACGGCCGAGCGCCTCGAGCACGACGCGATGGGCGGCGCGGGCGACGTCGAGCGGCACCGTCAACAGGCGCGTCTCCTCCGGTCGCGGCCGCACCGAGCCGCCCGCCGTCGGCACGTCGATCGCCAGCAGCGTCAGCGACAGGAGCGGATAGGACGGCAGGCGATGCAGCTGCACGCGCAGCTCGACCTGGCCGGGAATGAACGCTTCCAGCGCCGCCGGCGGCAACGAGGCGCACACGAGCACGCGATCCTCGACGAGGAAGGCCGCCGCGCTCTCGCGACCGGCGATCCAGCGCTCGGTCACGGCGGCGCGCGGATCGGGCACGCTGACGTGTACGCGCGTGTGGCTGTCGGAGTCGCCGCCGCGCCAGACCCGCTGCGGCATCGGCGTCGGCGTCAGATCTTCGTCGCGCAAGGAGGGCAAGAGCGACAGCGACGGCGAGGGCTTGCTGTCGCGATCGCGCGGCAGCTCGATGGCGCCCGCCAGATCTTCGGGCGTCAGCACGTTCACCGGCGTCGAGCGCTCGAAGGCGATCTCGACCGGCGACGGCGCATGCAGCGGCGACGTCAGCCCGGCGACGCCGAAGATCACCTCGGGCGCCAAGACGTAATCGGGCGGCGCCACCAGATCCTCGGCCAGCTGCGTGAACAGCGCCGCGCGCTCGGCCAATTCGCGGTGGCGCGCCCCGTCGGGCAGCACGAGCACCAGCCGCTGCGCCGCGCCGTCGTGGAAGAGCACCGGCACCTGCACGTCCGACTCGGCGGCGCACGACGGGCAGCGCACGCGGTTGAGCAGGCCCGCGTGCAGCCGGCGCGTCTCGTCGGCGTCGCGGGCGTCGACGGCGCGCCAGACCTCGGCGCCGAAGCGCTGACCACACGAACAGGCGTACACCACACGCTCGCGGCGCGTGGTTACACTGCGACCGGCATAGACGCGGCTCGCCATGGTCTTCGATTATCACGCGCGCCGAAGTTGCGGTAAAGGAGCAACATGACCACTCCCGACCAGGTTCACCCTTTTCTCGAAGCCGCCCGTCGTTACGTCCAGCGGGCGCTGGGGGTCGAGCTCGATGGCAGCGACACTTCGCTCGCTTTCGTCGACCATTACATTGACAAAACGGCGCGGGCGGAGGCGCTCAAGCCGGACGTGCTGGCCCTGATCGCGCCGGCGCTGGGGGCCTACTTCGGCGAGGTGGTGATCGCGCGGCTGGGCGGCCATTGGCTCATCGAGGACGCCGATCCCAACCATTGGCGCGTCGAGCTCGAGCCGGCGCCGGTGACGTTCAGCCCGGTGGGCATGGCGGCCGAGGCGCTGCGCGGCGGCGAGGTCGACGGCTTCGACGGCGCGTTCCTGACGCGAAATGACCTGATGGGGCCGCTGTCACAGGCGCTGGAGGGCGCGCCGCCCGTCGACGAAGGCTATTATTACTCGCTGACCGGCCGGCTCGAGACGCTCGAGCACGTGACCGATCTGCTGGTCGAGATCGAGCGCAAGCGCCGCGAGCCGTCGTCCGGCGGCGACAGCGACGCCAATTAACGCGTCTTGGGCGCGGCCTCGAGCACGACGTTGCCGTGCAGCGCCGTCAGCTCGAGCACGGGGCCGCCGCCCAAGTGGTCGCCTTGCAGCGTCGTCGGCGAGCCGACCTCGTGGTCGAGCGTAAAGCCGCTCTTGACCGCGCCCGCCGGCGCCCGCGCGCTCAGCGTAAACGGCACGCGCTCGAGGACCAGCTTGACGTCGCCCTCGCGCGTCGCCAGCTCGTAACGCCCGCCCGGACGCAACGACCCGATGAGCACGACCCCGCCCGCCGACGAGAACAGCCGCACCAGCGGCGAGCGAATGCGCCGCGCCGTGATGCGCCCTTCGACGACCTTGACCTCGATCAGCTCGCCGTCGACCGCGTCGAGCTCGACGTCGCCGGTGACGCCGTCGGCTTCGACGTTGCCCTTGATCGACGACAGATGCTGGCGACCCCGCATGGCGTTCGTCCGCACTTCGCCTTCGATGTCGTTGGCGCGCACTTCCCCGCCGTTCGACGACAAGGCCGCGCCGGCGCGAAATCCGGTGGCGTCGATGTCGCCCGACCACGTCTGCGCCCGCAGCGCCACGTTGCGCGGCGCGTCCACGGTCAGGTCGATGCCCGCGCTCTTGCCGCCCGGCAGCGACAGAAAGCCGTCACGGACGCGGACGCCGGTGCGAATGCGAATGCGCCCATCGACCATCTCGACGTTGACGCGCAGCTGGTCGAGCGTGGCCGCGTCGGCCGCGTGCTTCTTGGCGACGATGCGCACTTCCGGCTTGTCCCAGCCGTTCAACGCCAGCGCGCCCAGCGGCTGATCGATGGCGATCGACTCGGCATTCGGCGCCGGCATGTAGACGAAGTTGACCTCTTGCTCCTCGGCCAGAGCCACCGACGGCAACAGCAGCAGCGCCAGCGCCAACCGCGCCGAGCGCGACGAAATTTCGCCGTGCGCGCGCATCGTCGTTCTCAACGCGGCTCCCACATCGCTTGACGCATCATTTGGTCTTCGTAGAAGCGGATCTCTTTGCGATAGGCGGCAAAGAGCAGCTCCTCGGCGTCGGGATCGGCCGGACGCTCACCGGCGACGGCGTGACAGCGCGCCACCGCCGCCTCCAGCTGCGACTGCGCGGCGTCGTACTCGGCGCGCTTGGGCGGCTGCCACGCTTCGCGCTGCCGCTCGGCGACGGTGCGCAGCTCCTCGACGGCGCGGCGATAGTGCGCGTCGGCGGCGCGGAACTCGGACTCGGCCTGCGCGATGACGAGATCGTCCGACAGGCCGCGCCCTTTGTGCCAGCGCAACACGCCGCCGCCGATCGCCGCCGCCGCCGCCAACGCCAGCGACGGGATCGCGAAACGACGGCGCCACCACGGCAGCGCCGCGGCGAACAGCGGCTTCGGCGGCTCGGCGGCCAGCCGATTGACGAGCACGCTCCAGTTGTCCTGCCCTTCGACGTTCGGCAGCGACGAGAGCCCGCGCACCAGCTGCGACATCGCGTCGAGCTCGTGGCGACAATCGGCGCAGTCGTCGACGTGGCGGCGCAGCTTGTCGGCCTCGGCCGGCGCCAGCTCACCGTCGAGCAGCGCCGACAGCTTGGCCTGATTGCGCGCGCAGCTCATTTACGCTCTCCGAGGAGATCGCGCATTTTGGCGCGCGCCTTGTGCAGCTGCGACTTCGACGTGCCCACGCGGCAGCCGAGAATTTCCGCGATCTCTTCGTGCTGCAAGCCTTCGACGTCGTGCAGCACGAGGACGGCGCGATAACCGGCCGGCAGCCGCCTGAGCGCGTCCTCGAGCTTGGCGCGCAGCCGCGGATCGGCCGACGGACCCTCCTCGGCCGGCAACGCCATGAGCGCATCTTCACCGAGATCACGCTTTTGCCGCGCCTGCGTGCGCGTGGCGTGCGACAAGGCCGCGTTCACCGACAGGCGATACATCCACGTCGACAATTGCGCGTCGCCGCGGAACTTATCGAGGCCGCGGAAGGCGCGCAAAAACACCTCTTGCGCCAGCTCCTCGGCATCTTGCGCACCGACGATGCGCGCGATCAGCGAGAACACGCGGCGACGGTAACGCTCGTAAAACGCGTGCAGCGCCTGGCGTTCGCCGCGGCGACACGCCTCGACCAGCGCTTGCTCGTCACTGGCAATGGCGGGAGCGCGGCTCATCGTCAGTGGTTTCACCAAGGCGACCGTCACTCCCTATCGACACCCGGAAACGTCACCGGGTTGCCTCTCATTATACTGATTCGCGTCCAGAATCCAGCCAAACGCGTGCTAGGGTTCCGAGCGCGTGAGCGGACTGGTACTGGCGTGCTTCTTTCTATCGGGCGCTTCCGGCCTGGTGTTCGAAGCGGTATGGACACGCGAGCTGACGCTCGTGTTCGGCTCGACGGCGCTGGCGATGTCGACGGTGCTGTCGGTCTTCATGGGCGGCTTGGCCGTCGGCTCGTGGCTGGCCGGCCGTTGGGCCGACAAGATCGGCGACCGCGTGCGCGCTTACGCGCTGGCCGAGGCCGGCGTCGGCGTCTACGCGCTGGTCGTGCCGTTCGTCTTGGCGGGCTATCCGGCGCTGAACGCGGCCATGTATCGCGTGCTCGGCAATTCGCTCGTCGGGCTGTCGCTGGCGCGCTTCATCGCCGCTGCCCTGCTCTTGCTCGTGCCGACGACGTTGATGGGCGCGACGTTGCCGCTCTTGTCGCGCCATTTCGTGCGCGACGACGGCACCTCCACCATCGCCGGCACCGTCGGCAGGCTCTACTCGCTCAACACGTTCGGCGCGGTCGTCGGCACCTTCATCGGCGGCTTCGTCCTCTTGCCCGGCGTCGGCGTCCGCGCCACGAATTATGCGGCTGCAGCCACCAACTTGACGCTCGCCGCCGCCGTCCTCCTCGCGAAAAAGCGCCTGCGCGTGCGCGAAGACGACCTGTCGACGATGGAGATCCCCGTCGATCCCGACGCTGCAGTCGTCGCGCCGCCGCCGACTTACTCGGCGAGCGCCATCGGCCGCCGCGTCGCGTTGGCCGCGTTCGCCGTCTCCGGCGCCATCGCCATGGTCGACCAAGTCTTATGGACGCGCGCGCTCGCCATCATCATCGGCAGCTCCGTCTACTCCTTCACTTTGATCTTACTAGCATTTTTGGTCGGCCTCGCGGGCGGCGCGGCGATCTTGTCGCGCCTGACCGCGCGCACGACGCGACCGATGGAGTGGCTCGCCGGCGTGCACCTCGCCACCGCCGCCATGATCGGCGTCTCCTACGTCATCATGGACAAGCTGCCCGCGGCCTTCTTGGGCCTCTTGCGTGGCGGCGCCTTTTCCGTCGACGGCATCATCTTCTGCCAGTTCCTCTTGGCCGCGCTCGCGGTGTTGCCGGCCACGTTGTGCATGGGCGGCGTTTTGCCGCTGACCATCCGCGTCGTCGCCGCCAGCCTGCAGTCGGTCGGCCGCGACGTCGGCACCGCCTACTCCATCAACACGTTGGGCGCGATCGTCGGCTCGTTCGCGGCCGGCTTCATCGTGCTGCCGTTCCTCGGCCTCCAGCGCGGCTTGGCGTTGGGCGCGATGTTGACGGTGCTGCTGGCCGCCGCGCTCTTGATCGCGGCGCGCCCGTCGGTCAAGCGCGTGGCGACGGCGCTGGTGTTCCCGCTGGCGACGCTCGTCATCATGCATTCCTTGCCGCGCTGGAGCCTGACCCACTTCTCGGCGGGCCTGTTTCGCGTCTCGATCGCCAAGGACATCATCGAGTCGAACAAGTGGGCGCTGCCGCTGCTCGACTACTATCACGACGGCATCGCGACGACGGTGAGCGTCGAGCGCTGGTCGAAGACGGTGGCGCTCAAGAACAACGGCAAGGTCGACGCCTCGAACGGCGATGACATGTCGACGCAGATCATGGTCGGGCTCATGCCCTTCGTGTTCTGGAACGCCGCGCATCCGAACGCGACCGTCGGGCCGCGCGCCGCCGTCATCGGCTTCGGCTCGGGCGTGACCATCGGCGCCGTCACGCAATATCCGATCAAGCACGCCGACGTCGTCGAGCTCGAGCCGGCCGTGGTCTACGCGGGCACGAAATATTTCGCGAAGTGGAACCACATGCCCGAGCAGAACCCGAAGGTGCGCGTGCTCATCGGCGACGGGCGCAACTTCCTGACGCAGGCGTCGGACAAGTACGACGTCATCATCTCCGAGCCGTCGAACCCGTGGATCACCGGCGTCTCCAACCTATTCACGGTCGATTACTGGAAGCTGGCGCGCTCGCGGCTGGCCGACGACGGCGTCTTCTGTCAGTGGGCGCAGCTGTACGAAATGTCGTCGAAGAACATCAAGATCATCCTGCGCTCGTTCGCCGAGGTCTTCCCCTACACCTACGTGTTCTCGGCCGAGGATCTGTCGTCGGACGTCATCTTGGTGGCGACGAATCATCCGCTGCCGCTCGACGTCGCGGCGTTGGCGCGCAACTTCATCGACCCGACGTTGAAGGCCGAGCTCAAGCGCGGCGGCGTCGAATCGGCCGAAGACCTCGTCTCGTATTTGCTGCTGACGCCCGACGAAATCCCGGCGTTCACGGCCGGCTCGCCGCTCAACACCGACGACGACGCCATCATCGAGTTCGGCGCGCCGCGCGATCTGCTCGGCTCGACGCGCACGGCCGATCCCTACTTGGCGCGCGTCTACGCCAGCGAATGGCCCTATGGTCGCTTCGATCGTTACTTGGTCGGCCTCGGCGACGGTGACGCCAAAGCCGCGACCGAGCTGCGTCTGGCGCACTCGCTGCTCGCGCACGGCAAGCGCGCGGCCGCCGATCGGTTCATCAAGCGCGCCCGTCGCCACGGCGCGCCGCCCGGCTCACGCACGGAGCAGATCGCGCAGCTGCTCGGCGAGCACGACCCCGACGATCGCGAGGTGCCGCTGTCCGAGACCGCGCCCGGCGACGATGATCCGACGGGCCTGGCCGGCCTCGATCCGCCGATCTTGCCGAGCGATCCGCGCGCCGCGCAGGATTATCTCGTCGTGCAAAAGGCGGTGCGGCTGCGGGCGTGGGCGCATGCGTTGATGGCGATGCGCAAGTGGCCGGAGAACTGGATCGATCAAGGCGGCAAAGATCTCGAGCTCCTGCTCGGCTATCTCTTGTACAAGGCCGACCTCGACGACGAAGCGGTCGATCGGTTGAAGCCGCTGGCCGACGATCAAGCGTACGCGGCGCGCCGCCCGGCCGTGCTCTATTACTTGGCGCGCGCCGAATATGGCAACGGCATCTTCGAAGCCTCGGTGCGCAACACGGAGCGCTATCTCGACGCGGTCACGGCTTCCAAATCAGCGAGCCCGCGTCCGAGCTCGGCTCCGGCGGCGGCTCCGGCTGCTGCGTCGACTCCGGCGCCCTGACGATCTTCTCGAACAGGCGCGCGACGAACGGGTTGGCGGCCGCCGGCACCGACGCGTCGAGCGTCAACGCCGCCGCCGTGGTGCACAGCCGCGCGTTCTCGAGCTGACCGTCGCCGGCGAGCAAGAGCGCCGACTCGTACAGCCGATCGGCGTAGCGCATGCGCCATTCGACGGTCATGCGCTCGTCGGCCACGCCCTGCACCGCCTCGTGCATCTGCTGCAGCCGCTGCTTCGGATCGAGGATGAGCTTCGACGTCACGATCTTACCGATCTGCAAGTCGACCTCGGCCAACGACTCCTCGGGCGGGATCCACATGCGCAGCTCCGGCAGATTGTGCAGCGCCGCCAGCCGATCGCGTGCCTCCTCGATAGGCAACGGCGGCGCCAGATCGATCGCCGGATGGCGCGCCTCGGGCTCGTAATGGCCGAGGCTCAGCCGGGCGCGCGCGAACGCCTCGGGCACCGTGCGGTTGGCGGCGAGCGTCTGCCGATAGCCGGCCTCGACGAGGACGCGCGCGTGGCGCTCGGAGATGCGGCCGACGCGCAGCCGGCCGTCGGCGATGACGCGCGCGGCGTGCTGGCGCCACTCCTTGCGCGGCGCGTTGGCGATGGTGAAGCCGAGGATGCCGCGCGACTCCGACAGCTGCGCCTCGAAGACGTCGAAACCATTGTCGGCCGCGCGCACGAGCCACACGACGCGCTCGCCGCGGCCATCGATGATCGAGGCCAGCGACAGATCTTCGGTCGGCGCATGCGGACCGACGGGACGGAACTCGTGTTTGATGGGCGCCGGCGCGGCCACGCCTTTGGTGCGCAGGACGTGCAGCGCTTTGCGCGCCAGCTTCGCCAGCGCCTTGTCGGTCGCTTCGCCGAGACGATTGAGACGCGCCGCATCGCCGCGGGCGCGTAAGGTTTCGACGAGCGCGGCGCCCTCGGCTGCGGTCAGCGCCGTCGGCAACAGATCGGCGTCGTCGTCGAGGAAGGCGCGGGCGGCGGGCGGAAGCTCGGGTTGCGACATGGCCCGCCGACGTTAGCGCCGGGCGGCGCCGATGACAATCGGACGATCGCCGGCGCCTCGGCGTCAGTAAGCGATGAAGCTGCCGCCGAGCACGAAGCTGAGCGCGCTGCCGACCGGCAGATAGTCGAGCTGCAGCGCGACGGTGACGGCGCCGCGGCCGAGCCACGCGTCGAAGCCGGCGCGCGCGCCCGCGGTCGCGAACGTCGCCGCCGCCGGACAGGCGCCGGGCACTTCGCGGGCGCCCGCTTGACCACCGAGGCCGGCGTGCACCTGCACCCACGGGTCGAGCCAGGCGGCGGAGCGGCCGTTGCCGAGATCGGCGCGGATGCCGAGCGCGCCCGACGCGGCGTTGGGGCGCATGCCGCGGCCGCAGCGCGTGGAGTATTCGCCGGCCAGCGTGCCCACGACATCGCCGTCGAGCGACAGCGGTCCCCACACGCGCACGCCGAGCTCGAGCAGCGTGGGAAAGCGCGTCACGTATTCACCGTCACCGAGGCGGCTGCCGCCGAAGCCTTGCGCCAGCGTCGCGCGCAGCTTCCAGCGCGGCGTGTCGGCGCGCGGCGTCAAGGGCGGCGTGTATTGGCGCTCGTCGCCGCGCGCAGCCGTCACCCACGTCACGCCGATCGCGACGATGGCGACCACGAAGCCAGCCTGAAGCGCGCAGCGCATCCGCCCGAGCGTCGCCGGCTGTCGTCCGCGCGTCAAGCGCGACAACGCGCCTCTCGCCGCACGAAGCCCTGCATCGGCGCGCACTTTTGTGCATCGCAGCCGTCGAGCATGCTATCTCCAATGGACATGTCGCCGCGCCCCTTCCGCGCCGCTTTCGTCCTCGCCTTCGCCTCGGCGGGCTGCGCCGCCGTGGCCACCGCGGCCGTCGACGTCCTCGTCACCTGTCTGCGCGCTTCCTCGGCCGTTGGCGCCGGCGCGCTCGTGTCGGTGCTCGTGGCCGCGTTCGGGCTGTACGCGTTCGCCGCGGCCGTGATCGCGTGCGGCGCGGCGATCGTCGGCGGCGGCATGTGGGCCACGTTCGACGTCGGCGCGGCCGCGCGCCGCTGGCTCGACGGGGTCCGTCGCGACGACGGCTACGATCGCGCGCAGGCCGGCGGCCTCGTCGCCGCCGCCGCCGCGCTCGGCCTCGTGGGCGCGCTCGTCCTCGTTTACGATCTCCGCATCGCGCTCGAGATGGCCGCCAAGCGCAACAGCGCGCTGTCGACGGCCATGATCGCGATCGTCGCCGTGCCGCTGGCGACGCTGGCCTGGTTCCCGCTCTACCGGCTGGCGCGCGCCCTCGTGACGCCGCTGCCGCGTCCACGCGCGCTCATCGTCATCGGCGCGCTCGTGGCGGTGGCTCTCGTCGGCGTCGTCGGCGCCGTGCTCTCGGTCGACTGGCGCATCATCGACTTCGGACCTGCCGAGGCGTTCTTATTCTTCCTGTTCGTGCAGCTGATCTGCGCCTGGGTCTTGGCGCGTAGCCAGGTCATCCAAGGCTCACGCGGCGCGATCCTCGTCGCCGGCGGCTGGGCCGTGCTCCTACTCTGCCTCGCGGTGACGTGGGTCGGCTTCGGCGGCAACGAGCGCGCCGTGGCGCTCGCCGGCGAGGAGTCGATGGGCGTCAAGGTGCTGCTCAAGACGGCGCGCCACTTCGCCGACCGCGATCACGACGGCTACGCCGGCCGACTCGGCGGCGGCGACTGCGACGACCACGACGCGCGCGTCCATCCCGGCGCCGACGACGTCGCCGGCAACGGCATCGACGAGGACTGCGACGGCAGCGACGCCACGATCGTCAAGTCGAAGCCGGTCGTGGCGGCGGTCGAGTCCAAGGCGGCCGCGGCCTACAAATGGGACGGCAACATCCTCGTCATCACCATCGATACGCTGCGCGCCGATCGTATCAATCCCGAGACGGCGCCGAACCTGTACAAGCTGTCGCAGGAGTCGGTGCGCTTCAGCCACGCCTATTCGCAGGCGCCCAATACGCCGCGCAGCTTTCCGTCGTTCTTGACGTCGCGCTATCCGTCGGAGGTGCGCTGGCAGCGGCTGGTGATGAACTTCCCGCCGATGCTGGAGACCGACGACAACACGCCCTTCTTCGAGGCGCTGCGCAAGGTTGGGCTGTATACGGTGGGCGTGTTCTCGCACTTCTACCTGACGAAGGAGATGGGCGTCACGGTCGGCTTCGACGAGTGGCACAACGACGGCGCGCTCACGCTGCACGACTCCAACACCGACTCGGCGGCGCCGCGCATCGCGCCGCGCGTCGAGGCCAAGCTGCACGCGCTGCAAGCGGCCAAGCTGCGCTTCGTGCTATGGACGCACTTCTTCGAGCCGCACTCGAAGTACATGGACCACGAGGAGTTCCCGTCGCACTCGACCGGGCTCAAAGGGCTCGAGGAAAAATATGACGGCGAGGTCTCGTTCGTCGACAAATACGTGGGGCAGATCTTGGCCGAGCTCGACCAGACGGGGCTGGCGAAGACGACGGCGGTCGTCGTCTTCAGCGACCACGGCGAAGCGTTCGGCGAGCACCGCTTCGGCGGCGAGCGCATGTATTTTCACGGCCAGACGCTCTACAACGAGCTCTTGCATGTGCCGCTCATGATGCGCGTGCCGGGGATCGCGCCGCGCCAGGTCGACACGGCGGTGCAGCTGCTCGATCTCGGGCCGACGCTGTGCGACCTGGTCAAGGCGCCGCGACCGCCGTCGATGCATGGCCGCTCGCTGCTCGACGCGCTCCTCGGTCAGCCGCTGGCGCCGCGTCCGGTGTACGCCGAGCTGTTGCCGGCGCCGTCGTGGAACCACCATTGGCGCGCGCTCATCGACGGGCAGTGGAAGCTGCTCGACAAGCTGAGCGAGAATACGCAAGAGCTGTATGATTTGTCGCGCGACCCGACCGAGCAGCACAACCTGGCGCCCGAGCATCGCGACATCGTCGGGCGTCTGTCGCGCGAGCTGAAATCCATCTTGAACGGGGAGACGAGCGGATGAGTGGCGGTAAACCGACGACGCCGCTGTTGACGGTGGACATCATCATCGAAATCAAAGGCGGGATCGTGCTCATCGAGCGCAAGAACCCGCCGCCGGGTTGGGCGCTGCCGGGCGGTTTCGTCGACGTCGGCGAGTCGCTGGCGCAGGCAGCCGTGCGCGAGGCGCGCGAGGAGACGTCGTTGGACGTGACGCTCGACGAGCAGTTCTTCGCATACTCCGATCCCAAGCGCGATCCGCGCGGCGCCACGGTTTCGGTGGTCTTCTTGGGCCACGCCGACGGCGAGCCGAAAGCGGCCGACGACGCCAAGAACGTGCGCGTCTACACGCTCGATGCGCTGCCCGAGCTGGCCTTCGATCACGCGCAGATCCTCGAGGACTACCGCCGCTTGCGCCAATCGGGCACGCATCCGCCGGTGTCGCGATGAGCATTCTCATCGACGAGAGCGACAAGGTGGAGCTCTTGCGCATCGCGCGGGCGACGTTGCGCGAGTATTTGGCGACCGGCTTCTTGCCGCCGGGCGCGCCACACCGCGAGTCCCTGCTCGAGCCGCGCGGGGCGTTCGTGACCTTGCACGTGGCCGGCGAGCTGCGCGGTTGCATCGGCCGCGTCGACGCCGACACGCCGCTCTATTTGGCGGTCGAGCAGCTGGCGGTGGCGGCGGCGACGCGCGATCCACGCTTCGAGCCGCTGCGCGCCGAGGAGCTGCCCGAGACGCGCGTCGAGCTGTCGCTGCTGTCGAAGCCGGAGCGGCAGCGGCCGGACGACGTCGAGCTCGGCAAGCATGGCGTCATCATCACGCGCGGCGTGCGTCGCGGGCTGTTGTTGCCGCAAGTGGCGCTCGACCAGGGCTTTACGCGCGAGCAGTTCCTCGACGAGACGTGCGCCAAGGCGGGCCTGCCGCCGGGCGCCTGGCGCGAGCCCGAGACCGTGCTCGAGACGTTCACCGCCGACGTCTTCTCGGAACGCGCCTAAACGCGCGCGCCCTCATCCGCAAAATGTAGTTGGAGTAGGCATTGAGCGGGCGGCGCGCCGCAGCTGGCGCGCCGCTCGTGACGTGCGACTACGACGCGCCGCCCGACGCCGCGGCCTTGGTCGCGTCGTCGATGCCCTTCTTGGCCTTGTGCTGCCACTTCGGCAGGAAGTGCGCGTCTTCCGGCGTCGGCTGCGCCGCCAACACCCGCTGATAGTGCTGCTTGGCCTCGTCGTACTTCTCGGCCTTGACCAGCGCGTTGCCGAGCAAGAGGTCGTTCAGCGGCCAATCGGCGCCTTGCGGCGTCTTCAACGCCAACTGCAGCAGCTCGACGCCCTTGTCGGGATCGCCGATCGAAGCCGGCCACGGCGGCGCCTCGGCATACAGCGCGCCCAACGAGCGCGGCGGCCCGCCGTGATCGTAGCTGGCGTCGATCTGCATCGCCCGCTTCCAGGCGTCGCGCACCGCCGGCACCATGAACTTGGCGCCCACCAGCTTCGTCGTCGCCGAGAATCCTTGGTCGATGCCGCTGTAATAATGCCCTTCGACGCCCTTCGGGTTCAGCTTGACGGCGGCCTTGGCGTAGTCGGCCCCGTGACTGCTGAAGTTCGCGCGCTTGCTCTTGTCGTCGTACTGGTCGTCTGCCAGCCACGCGCACAGGCGCGCCGCTTTCCACGCCGCTTCGTAGCTCTGCGGGTCGAGCGCCTGCGCCTTCTGGAGCGCGGTGAGCGCGTCCTCCATCTCGCTCGTCGTGGCGTAGCTGTTGGCGTTGGCTTTCACCAGCGTGTCGTCGGCGATCTTGATCAGATCCTCGACCTTGTTCGGCATCTTGTCGGGCGTTGTTTTGCCCAAGGTGGTGATGCGCGGCACGCAACCGATCGACAGCGGTGCCAGCCACAGCAACAGCGCCAGTCCCCCCAGGCGCCTCACCGCTTCACCGACCGTCGCTCGAATGTGGCGTGTTTCGCTCGGCGGCCGATCACTTGTCGAACCGGCGCGCAGCGGCGTCGAACGCGGCCTTGTTCGGCGGCGCGATGGTGTCGATGAACATCGACTCGCACACCGCCTTGCCCTTGGCGTCGCCGCACAGCTTCGGCAGCGCCTTGGCGAACGCCGCGCGATCGGCGGGCGTCGCATTCTTCGTGAACACCACGACCGGCGTCGGCGGCAGCGCCGGCGACGTCCAAATCACCTTCAGGTCGGGCGCGATCTCCTTCATTTGCGCCAGCTGCTCGTCGTCGATGAGCGCCGCGTCCGCATCGCCGCGATCGACGGCCTTGATCGGCTTCGAAGGCTGCGCCGTCTTCGAGACGACGAAATAGGTCGCGACGTCGATCTTGCCGTCGAACCCCACTTGGCTGACGTACTTCGGCGACGCCAGGTGATTCGAGCTCAGCTTCTTGCCCTTCAGATCGGCCAAGCTCTTGAAGGTCGTGCCTTTGACGATGAGGCTGTAGTGACCTTTGTTGAACGTCTTGCCCTTGACCTCGGCGATCGGCTCCAGCGCCTCTTTCTTGCGCAGGTCGAGGTAGATCTCGGGATCCAAGATGGCGAAGCCCGGCTTGCGCTCGGCGATAACCTTTTCGAGGCTGGCGATGTCGTCGACCCATTCGCCTTTGGCGGCGTTGGCCGGCCAACCCGTCAAGCCCTCGGCGAGTCGTAAGAACTGATCGATGTACGGCTGGGCATTCGCGGCGTTGGCTCCGGCGCCGGCGTGCTCGGCGACGAAGTCGCGTCCGCCGGCGAAGGCTGCGGATGAGACCAACAGGGTGCCTAAGAATATCGCTCGCTTCATGTATCCTCCGACGAGAGCCGCGCGAGTTTTATTCCCCGACACCCCTCACGTCAATACGTGAAGCGCGCCTTGAGGAAGACTTCACTCGCTCCTGCGGCCGGATCGCCAAATTTGGTGTCGTGATCGCCTAGGAAGACGAAGCCGCCCACCGATAGTTCCGTCGCGTCCCAGACCGCCCACGCGATCTGCGGAAACAAGACGGAAGTGAACTTCGGATCGTGATCGCCCATCTGCGGGATCTTGAAGACGCCGAAGAAGCGCAAGAGCAGCTGATCCGAGAAGAGCTTGAAGTCGCTGCCGAGCACGATGTACTGGCCGAGGCGCGATTCACAGCGCGGCGCATCGCCGATCTGCGCGTGCGCGTAGGCGTAGCACTGCTGGCCGGCGCCGAACTCGTCGATGAAGCCGCGCACGTACTGCAAGTTCGAGTAGAGCCACTTGGTCCACGTGTAGTCGAGGCCGGCCGTGAGCTTGACGAACGGCTCCGACGGAATGACAGTGCCACGCTGCGCCTCCGGGTAGGTCTGAATGAGGTTATAAGCATTCGAACCGTCCGGGAGCTTTTGGCCGTTCTTTTGGAACGTAATCGGATCGTGACCGCCAAAAAGCTCGTTGTAGACGCCGTAGGTGATCTTCTGCGGGAAGTAGAGGCCCGCTTCCGCCCAATAACCGAGGCCCTTGAGCGCGTCGATGGAGCCGGCGAGATCGGCGCCGAGGACGTCCATGCGCGGCCACATGACGATGACGTCGACCTGGCCGGCGGGCTTGTTGATGGCCCACGCCGGCGTCGGCAAGCCGAAGCGGCCGTGATAGTAGGACAGCGACATGTCGAGGCCGCCGAAGCGACCGGCGGCGCGCAAGCCCACCTGCGAGTTGGCCATCGAAGGATCGGGCTGCATCGTGTAGACGTTGACCTGCTTCGGGTCGACGAGCGCCGCGAACTGACCGAGCTTGTTGCGGATGTCCTCTTCTTGCACCGGCGCCGGACGCTGCGGCTCGGTGACCGCCAGCGGCGCCGTGCGCGGCAGCTGCGCCGGGCGGAAGATCGGCACCCACACCGCGGTGACGATGAGATCGCCCCACGGATTCCAGTCGGCGCGAATCATGTTGTTGCCGAGCGCCTTACCGAAGAGCAGCGCGTCCGACAGATCGAGCGTGTTGATGTTGTTCGTCGGGTTGAACTTGTCGCCCGTGCCCCAGACGACGACCTGACGACCGACGCGTAGATCGAGGTGCGGCAAGATTCGGTAGACGTCGACATAGGCGCTCGACGCTTCCAGGCGATAGGGATCGACGTCTTCGTGCAGCGTGTTGGAGTCGATGTCGTTGACGTCCGAGTAGCCGTACCAATAGAAGTCGACGTCGGCGACCGCCTTGACCTTGTCCGAGATGCTCAAGGTCAGCTGCGCTTTGATGAGGTTCTCGTTGCGCGAGAAGCCGTACTTGAGCAGCCGCTCTTGCGACGGGAAAGGCACCGTCGCCGTCGGGCTCAGCGGCGGGACCTCCTCGCCGCCGAGACGAAAGCGGATGTCGCTGGAGATTTGGCCGCCGAACTTGATGTCGACGTCGGCCCACGCCACCGACGTCACGAAACAGCTCAGCCCGACCGTGAAGAGGATTGCAACCTGCCGACACCCCCGTGTCGACATCATGCGTGCAACACTAGAACATGTTTCATTATTTGGGCTCCCCTGGCGGCGTCCGCACTGTAGACAGCACGGCCGGAACGAGCAAGCAGGTTAATAAAGCCGACAGCGCCATCGACAGGCCAGCCAGCGTACCGAAGAGGTGCATCGCGGGCGACTTTCCGAGCGCGAGCACCCAGAAGCCGAGCGACACGAGCAGGATCGAGACGACCATGATGGGGCCGACGGTGCGCGTGACCTCGTCGGCCGGCTGGCGGCGCAGATACCACAAATAGTGCATGGCGAAGTCGCTGCCGGCGCCGGTGGCGATGCCGGCGACGAGCGACGTGCCGAGATCGATGGGCACGCCGAACAGGCCCATCACGCCGAAGATGATCGCCATCGTCAACAGCGACGCCCACATCGACAAGAGCGCCAGCTTGATCGAGCGGAACAGCGCCAGCATCAACAAGAGCACGGCGAAGATGGTGACGACGAGGCTGCGCACTTGGTTGTCGCCGACGGCGCGCGAGAAGCCGCGGCCCAAGATGGGCTCGCCGGCGACGTGGCCGATGAGCGGCAGCTCGGCGTGCTCGCTCGGGTCGATGCGCACGAAGAGATCGTCGGCGAGCGTGGCGACGTGGGCGCGCGCGAAGGCGTCGTCGGGCGGCAGCTGCGCGGCGGCGATGAGCGCGGGCACGGCGGCTTCGACGGCGAGGCGGCGACGCTCTTCGTCGAGGCGGCCGAGGAGGCCGGTATAATCGTCGGGCGTGGCGCCGGCTTTGGCGAACGCCGCCTTCAGCGCCGGCGAGCCGGCGGGCGCGTCGGCGGCCAGGCGGACGATCTCGGCGCGCGCCTCGTCGGACATGGGCGGCGCTTCGTCGCTGTGCAGATAGTCGGTCACGGCGGCGCTGATGGCCGCCGGCGCCGGCGGCGCGGGGTTGGCGGCGGCCTTGGCTGCGGCGAGCAGCGTGACACGCGCCGGCGCGCGATCGTGGGCGCGCGCCATCCAGCCGAGGCGATCGGCGACGTCGTCGATGGTCGGCGGACGCGGCGTGCGCTGCAGCCGATCGTGCACGAACGCTTCCAACGCCTCCATCGCCGGGCCGCCGTCGCCGCTGACGCGAATGGTGAGCATGGCGTCGTGGCGCTCGGACGTGATCAGCTGACCGACGCCGGCTTGGCCTTCGATGAGCAGCCACATGTTGGCCGACTGCGCGCGCTTCCACGGCAAGACGGCGCGGCCGTTCAAGCCCGCCGACGCCAGCGTCACCGGCAGCAGCAGCGACTGCACGTCATGCACGCCCGGCAGCGACTTGGTGAAATCGGACAGGCGCGCCACTTCCCGCAGCGTCGCCGGGTCGTCGAAGTCGCCTTGCAGCCAGATCTGCGCGAACGTGGCGCCGCCGAAGTGCTCGTCCAAGAAGTGCTCGGCCAGCCACGGCTCGGAGCCGACGCGGAAGAACGCGCGCGGCTCCATCTGCACGCGCACGCGCAACATCGGCCCCACCGCCACCGTGCCCACGACGAGCGCGACGGCGATGACGGCCACGCGACATCGAGCGGACCAGTGCCACAAGCGCACCATGGCGTCGCCGAGGCGGCGGAATTCGACCTTCTTTTGCGCCTTGCGCGGCCACAGCGCCAGCGCCGCCGGCACCAGCGTCAGCGACGCCAGCCAACAGATGACGACGCCGAAGCCGCAGGCGATGCCGAAGCCGCGCATCGGGCGAACGTCGGTGGCGACGAAGGCGAAGAAGCCGACCGACGTCGTGGCCGCGGCGATGGCAAGCGGCGGTCCGACGATGGCGAGCGCCTGCTTGATGGCTTCGTCGGACGAATGTTTGGCGCGCAATAAGTAGTAGCGCCCGAGGACGTGGACGGCGTACGAGCTGCCCGACGCGAAGAGGATGACCGGCAGGGTCGACGTGGCGACGGTGAACTTCTCGCCGAACCAGCCCATGCCGCCCAAGACGACGAGCACGCTGAACGCGACCGAGCCGACGGTGAGCGCGACGCCGAGCGGATCGCGGAAGGCGACGATGACGACGAGCAGCAGCATGAAGAGCGCCACCGGCGACAGATGCCAGACGTCGCGCTGCGCCTCTTCGTAGATGGCGCGGGCGGCGAAGGGCGCGCCGCCGAAGTAGACGTGCAGCCCGGCCAGCTCGTGGGTGGCGACGGTGCGGATCTGATCCTCGATGCGGGCCGCACCTTTGACGTCGCCGCTGCCCTTCTTCGGATCGGCCAGGAACGCCAGGATGAGCGCGGCGCGACCGTCCTTCGAGACCAAGTTGCCGACGGCGAACTCGCGCGACAGGACCTTGGCGCGCAAGGCCGCCTGCTCGGTCGCGTCCTTGGGCGGCGCGGGCACGAGGTCGACGACCTGCGCGCCGGCCGGTCCGGGCACGATGTCGGACGCCGCCGTCAGCGACAGGATGAGATCGACGCCGCGCAAGTTCTTGATCGCCTGCGTCGCCCAATCGATCTTGCCCATCGACGACGGCGAGAACACGTCGTCGCCGGGCGGGGTCTCGACGCCGATGAGCGCCACGCGCAGCGATCCGAAGCGGTGGCTGACGTCCTCGAACAGCCGCACGTCGGGATCGTCCGTCGGCAGGAAGACCATGAGATCTTCCTCGTTCTGCAGCCGCGCGGCTCCGACGACCGACAAGATCGCCACGACCGCGCAAGCGGCCAGGACGGAGCGCGGGCGGCGGCTGGCCCAAGCGATCAGCGTTCCCACGCGGGGCACCCTAACATAACCGCCGCGACGGCCGGTAGAACACGTTCTAGATTTACGATGGAGCTCGGGCGATCGCGCGAGTGCTAATGGGGCATGAAGCTGGCGGCGCGGGCGTTGGCGATGAATTGACGCGCCTCGCCGTCCGAGATGATGCCTTCGCCCACGAGCAGGTTGAACTCTTTGCGCAGCGTCGTGCCGAGCAGGTAGGTGCCGTCGGTGTTGATGGTCATGCGCACGCCGGCCTGGCGCAGCTTGTCGAACACGCGCTTCAGATCCGGCAGGCCGGTGACCGCGTGCGTGCGCAGATTCGACGACGGGCACAGCTCGAGCACGATGTTCTGCTCGACGAGCTTGCGCATCGCCTCCTCCGACTGTGCGGCGGCGATGCCGTGACCGATGCGCGCCGGCTTGAGCTTCTCGATGACGGCGAGCACGCCTTCGACGCCCGTGTGCGACGTCTCGCCCGTATGCACCGTCGTGCCGAGGCCGACTTTGCGCGCGCGGTCGAACAGGTCACGATAGCGCTCGACGTCCTTGCCGAGCTCGGTGACGTGCTGCTCGGGGCCGGCGATGTCGATGCCGATGATCCCGTGATTGCGCCACTTCTCGGCCTTCTTGACGATGATCTCGTTGAGCGCGTAGTCGAACTCGCGCGCCAGGCAGAAGATGATGCCGGCTTTGACGCCGTAATCGAGGCAGGCGCGATCCATGCCGCGCAGCGCCGCCGCGATGATGTAGTCGAGATCGCGCTCGCCGCCGACGTTGCGCTTCATCGGGTTGAAGCGCAGCTCGATCATCGACACGCGCGAGCTGCGATATTCCTTGCCGATGACCTCATAGACGGAGCGCTCGATCGCCGACGGCGAAGACTGAATCTTCTCCGTCCACTGATGCATGATGTCGAGATAGTCGCCGAGCGACGTCACCTTGTTGGGATCGGCGTAGACCAGCTCGCAGAAGTCCCAATAGGATTTGACCGGCAGCTTGAAGCCGGAGTCGTGCGCGATCGCCCACAACACGTGCGGCGCCACCGCCCCGCCGACGTGAATGTGCAGGTCCGTCAGATCTTCGCTGTCTTGAATCATGATCTTTTGAGGATAGCTCAGCCTTGCGACTTGAGCGCTGTGCGGTTCAGGAATGCCTTCAGCTCTTGGCCGGGCACGAACGACACCGTCGTCGAAGGCGCGATGAGGATGGGCGCGCCGGTCTGCGGATTGCGCCCCGTGCGGCCGTTCTTGCGTTTCTTCGTGAACGTCCCGAAGCCGGGATAGGTGAAGCGCGGCGTGTTGTGACGCGTGACTTTGGCTTTGACGAAATAATCGCCCAGCTCGGCGAAGACCGCGTCGACCAGCGCCGCCACGGCTTTCTTCGTCAGCTCTTCGGGCATGCCCGGCGTGCGCGCCACTTTCTCGATCAGCTCTTGCTTCGTCATCGAACGGCCCCCGCCGCTGAGGCGTTCTTTGTGCGCTTCGGTGTGTAACGTGTCAAGGCAACGTTCAGCTTCGCGACGGCAGGCCGAGCAGCGTGCGCGCCTGCGCGACCGTCGCCACTTGGCGGCCATGTTGCGCGCACAGCTCGACGGCGCGCGCGACGAGCGGCGCCGAGCCTTCGGCGAGCACGCCTTTGTCGACGTAGATGTTGTCCTCGAGCCCGACGCGCGCGTTGCCGCCCAACTTCGCCGCCAGCGCCGCCATCGGCAGCTGCTGACGACCGATGCCGGCCACGCCCCAGCTGCAGCCATCGGGCAGCTCGTCCATGCGACCGATCAGGAACTCGAGGTTCGCCTCCGACGCCGACAGCGCGCCTTTGACGCCGAGCACGAACTGCAGATGCAGCGGCGCTTTGACATGCCCCGCTTTCAAGAGGTCGAGCACGATGTCGAGGTGCCCGGCGTCGTACAGCTCGAGCTCGGGCACGGCGCCGTGCTTGCCGATGCGCTGCGCCATCTCGATCGTGTCGGCGGCCTTGTTCATGAAGACGTCGTCGCCGAAGTTGATGGTGCCGACGTTGAGCGTGGCCATCTCGGGCGCGTCCTGGCCGACGCACTCGAGCGGACCGGCGCGCTCGGCGACGCTCATGCCGACCGCGCCGCCCGTCGACGTCTGGATGATGACGTCGCAGCGGCTGCGGATGGCGCGAATGGCGGCGCGAAAGCGATCGCCGTTCTGCGACGCGCGCCCCTGTTCGTCGCGCACGTGCAGGTGGATGACGCTGGCGCCGGCGCGGCTACAGCGCTCGGCTTCGGCGCCGAGCTCGTCGGCCGACAGCGGCAAATGCGGGTTCTGCGCCCGCGTCGTCTCGGCGCCGACGATGGCGGCCGTGATGATGCACGGCCCGGGACGGCCGGTCACGTGTTTGCGGCGCACGCCGGCCGGCACGACGCAGGTGCCGCGGGCGCGACAGACGACGACGGGCTCGACGAGCAGGTCGGCCGAGGACTCGAACGAGTCGTCGCGCCGCGGCGTGGGCACGATGACCTTGCGCGCGACGAACTCCATGCCGAGCGAGGTCGTGCCCCAGCGGGTGATGGTGCCTTCGGCCTCGATGAAGTCGCCGGCCCGCACCGGCGCCAGGAACTCGACCGAGTCGTAGGCGCGAAATAGCCCTTCGTCCCCGTCGGCGCGGATGCACAGCTCCGTCGCCACATCGCCGAACAGCTCCAGCATCTTGGCGCCGTCGACGAGCCCACCGGCATAGTGAGCGTGATTCGATCCCATTCTGAGGCGTATGCGCGCTTTCATGGCGAGGTAACATATGTGCGCGCGACCGGTTTCGTCACGCCCTAACGACAGTACCCACGCAACATGCGTTCAGTGCAACCGTCCTTGTGGGATGAAGAATTAATGAGATTCTCATCTCACTCTCATGAATGCGGCTGTCGTTCTGGCGCGCCTTCGCGAGCTCGCGCAGCTGCTGCTGCCCTACCTGGCTTTCGGCTTTCTGTTCGAGCTGTGCGAGCGCTTCTGGCCCATTCGCAAGCGCGCGCCCGCGGCCGAGTGGCGGCTCGACTGGCTCGGCTTCGTGCTGCAGCTCGCCTACGGGACGGTCTACGTCGTCTTCGTCGCGCCGATCGTGGAGACGAGCCCGCTCTTGGCGTGGCTGCGACCGCTGCACGACTATCTCGGAACCTGCCCCGCGATCGTCTGCTTCCTCGTCTACTTCGTCGCCTACGACTTCTTTTCCTACTGGCTGCATCGGCTGCAGCATCATCCCTGGATCTGGTCGCTGCACGCTTTTCACCACAGCTCACGCCGCCTGCACTGGATCTCGGGCGCGCGCGGCAGCCTCTTTCACGAGTGCCTGACCACGCTCGCCAGCACGCTGGCGCTGCTCGTCGTTCCCTTCGCCGGCGGCCGCTATTTTTGGGGCTATTTTCTCTATACGAACGCGCACAACTCGTTCATCCACTCCAACATTCGCGTCAATTCACGGCTGTTCAACGCCGTCTTCATGACCGGCGAGCACCACTTCGTGCACCACGCCAAGGACCTGCGCGCCGGCAACTCCAACTTCGCCTTCATCTTCACGTTCTGGGATCGCCTGTTCGGCACTTGGGTCGACCCGCGCACGATGCCCGCCGACTTCGAGCTGGGCCTCGACTGCGCGCCCGGCGCCACCATCGACACGACGCGGCTCATCTTGGGTCTGCCCGCGGTCCGCGCGAGCGCGCCGGCACACGCCCCCAAAATCGAAGGCGCAATCGCAGGCGAAGTCGAAGCCCCGCGCCGAGCCGCCGCCAAGTAACGAGCCGCCGCGTCGGCGTGAGGCGCGTCGTGCTATGATGACGGCGTGGCGCCAGGTTTCGCGAGTGGCACCAACGGCAGTCGACGGGCGGCCGTCGTTTCTCGTCATCCGGCGACGCTCAAACACGTCGCGCAAGCGCTGGGCGTGGCGTCCTTGTCGAGCCGGCAGGCCATCGGCCCCTCGTTCCTGCCGCGCTCGGAGCGCGGCGAATTCGACGTCATCCTGCTCGATCTCGACATCGATCCCAAGGCGGCGCCGGCCGACCTGTGCGCGCAAGTGGCCGCCGTTTGTCGGGATACGCCCATCGTCGCCTTGGCCGGCGTCGACGCGCGGCAGCGGCTGATGCAGGCGTTGGCGCACGACTCCGTCGTCAGCATCGTGCCCAAGCCCGGCGCCAGCATGCCCGTCGTCGCCGACGCCGCGCCCATCCCCATCGACGGGCCTGACGAGCAATGGCTCGGCTTGGCGCTGCGCCGGCGCGCCGAGCCGGCGACGCAGCCGATCGGCCCGATGCCCTACTTGCTCGGCGGCACCGACATCGAGGAGCGCCTCATCGGCGGCAGCGTCGACAAGGACGCGGCGCTGCAGGCGCTGCTCGCCGACGCCGCGCGCTTCGGCTTCTCCGACGAGAAGGTGCGCCGCGTCGAGACCGCGGCCGACGAGCTCGTGCTCAACGCCGTCTACGAAGCGCCGCGCGACGATGACGGCCAGCCGCTGCACGCGCACGCCGATCGCCGCGAGGTCGTGGTCCTGCCGGCGCAGGCGCAAGTGCGGCTGCGTTGGGGCTGCGACGGCCGCACCTTCGCGCTGTCGGTCGCCGATCGCTTCGGCGCGCTCGATCGCGCCGTCGTCGTCGCCCACGTCGGCAAGCTGCTCGACGCGCGCACGCAGCGGGTCGCGCGCGGCGCCGCCGGTTCGAGCGGCCTCGGTCTGGCGCTCGCCTTCGGCGCCGGCAACGAGCTGGCGCTCCACGTCGCCGCCGGCCGCTTCACCGAGGTCACCTGCGCGCTGCACATCGCCGGCTCCAACCGCGTCGCCCTCGCCCGCGGCTCGGCGCTCCACCTCTATATGTTCTGACCTTCGTCGCGACAAATCGGCGCCCTATCGGACGCGCCCTTTTTCGTGGTACGATCGTCGCAAGGGGAGTTTTCATGCATGCAGCGAAGCGTACCCGTGCCGCGGCGCTCGTCAGCCGTCACGGGCCGACCTGCCGGCGCGTCGCGCAATCGCTGGGCGCGGCCGGTGTGCAGGTGCGTTCGACGCCGTTTCCGAGCGAGCTGCCGCTGGAGGATTTGGGCGAGATCGTGGCGCTGCTGGTCGACCTCGACGTCTCGCCCGACGAGCCGGCGGCGGTGCTGTTGGCCGAGGCGCGTCAGGCCTATCCCGACGTGCCACTCTTGGCGACGGCCGGCATCGACGCGCGCGCCCGCCTCCTCGACGCGCTGTGCGAAGCCGACGTGCACCACGTCGTGCCCAAGCGCGGCGCCTTGACCTTGCCGCGCGGCGGAATTCCACTCTTGGGCGCGCTCGAAGGCCCCGACGAGCACGACCTCTTCGCGACGATGCGCCGCATCCTCGACGGCCCCGATTCGCCGGGCGTCGCGCCCTATCTCTTGGCCGGCGCGCCCATTCACGAGGCCAGCGTCCGCAACAGCGACGACAAAGACCGCGCGCTCGGCGAGCTCGTGGCCTTCGCCGAGTCGATGGATTTGGCGGGCGAGAAGCTGCGTCGCGTCGAGCTGGCGTCGGAGGAGTTGCTCATGAACGCGCTCTGGGACGCGCCCCGCGACGCCGACGGCGCCCATCGCCACGCCGACCGCGACCGCCGCGACAGCGTCGAATTGGGACCGCACGAGACCATCCACTTACGCTGGGGCTGCGACGGTCAGACGATCGCCGTCGCCGTCGCCGATCCCTTCGGCTCCTTGTCGAAGCGCGCCGTCATCGAGCGGCTGCGCAAGGTGCGCGACGGCATCCCCAAGCCGAGCGCAGGCGTCGCCGGTGCCGGCCTCGGCCTCGTCATGACGTACGCGGTCGCCAATCAGCTCATCTTCAGCGTCGCGCCCGGCAGAGTGACCGAGGTGACGGCGGTGATGCATGTCGGCGGCAGCAACCGCGCGGCGCAAGAGCGCGGCACGGCCGTCCACTTTTACGTCGGCGCCGAGCCGCGCCAGGGAGACAGCTGGTGACGCTCACGCTCGACAAGCGGCAATCGGCAGACGGGACCTTGCACGTGACCGTCAGCGGCAAGATCGACGAGCGCTTCGACCCCGCGGCGCTCGTGGCCGAAGCCAAAGGTAAGATCGTGCTGCATTTGGCCGGCGTGCGCTCGATCTCGTCGCTGGGCGTGCGCGCCTTCGAGCAGCTGATGCGCACCTTGCCGGGCGACATCGTGCTCATCCACATCTCGCCGGCGATCGCGGCGCAGCTGACGATGATCCCGAGCCTCGTCGGGCCGCGCGCCAAGATCGAGTCGGCCAAGCTGCCGTTCGTGTGCCCGGCGTGCGGCGCAGAGAAGGCGCACTCGGTGCCGTTCCAAGCCGGCGCCGCCACGGCCAACGCGCCCACATGCACCTGCGGCGCGACGATGGAGCTCGACGGCTTGCCCGAGCAGTACCTTCCCGTCTAACCTACGACGTCGTGCCGCTCGCAGTCGTCCCAACCGCGTTTTCACCCGTAAAGGCGCGTCGATTCGCTTGGTGCCCGCGATGGTGATGCGGCCGCAGCTCGTGCTCGTCGGCCTCGGGCTCCTCATGCTGCTCGCCTTCGAGCAGTGGTTCGAGCATTGGTTCGCGCACAAGATGGTCGACGCGCCCAACCAAGGCGCGCCGACGACGACGCTCCGGCGCGGTGAGATGCGCGTGCACGTCGGGCCGCCCGACGCGAATTTGTCGATCGAGATCGTCGCGCCCAAGCTGCTGCCGCCGCGCGCCACCTTGTTCGTGCTGCCCGGCATCAGCGACGACAAAGAGTACGTTCGCTCCTACGCCGAGCACTTGGCGACGGCCGGTTATCGCGCCATCCTCGTCGACACGCGCGGTCACGGCCGGTCGAGCGGCCGATGGCTCGGCTGGGGCTTGCAGGAGTCGCGCGATCTGTCGCAGGTCATCGACACGCTCAAGCTCGACGGACCGCTCGGCGTGCTCGGCCATTCTTACGGCGGCGCCACGGCCATCATTTGGGCCAGCCGCGAGCCGCGCTTACGCGCCGTGTTGTCGCTCAGCCCGTTCGCCAGCATGCGCGACTGCATCGATGATCTGCCGGGCGTGCACGTGCTCGTGCCGCGTTGGCTGCGCCAGCGCATCGTCGACATCGCCGGCCGGCTCGGCCACTTCGATCCCGACGAAGCGAGCGCGCTCATCGCGGTGACGAAGACGAAGACGCAGATGCTCGTCGTGCACGGGACCAACGATCCGCTCGTGCCCTACGCGCAATCCGAGCGGCTGGCGGCGGCGGCGCCCGATCACGTCAAGGTCGTGCTGCTCGACGGGCAAAACCACGAAGACCTGGCCGGCGACCCGCGCTTGTGGCCGCTCACGCTCGACTTTCTCGCGCGCATGTTTCCGTGACCGCGCTCCGTCGTCTCGCGATCTTCGTCGGCATCTTGGCGCTGCTCGTCGTCCTCGGCGGCTTCGGGCTCGTCTACATCGGCGCGTACGGCATCATCGGCGTGCGCAACGGCGGCGTGGCGCCGACGACGGCCGAAGCCGGCGAACGGCGCATCGACGTCGGCCCGCCGCCGGCGACGCTGTCGGTGCTCGTCGCCGAGCCGAAAGCGGCGCCGCGCGCGACCATCTTCCTGCTGCACGGCATCGGCGATCATAAGGAGGGCCTGCGAGGCTGGGCCGATCACCTGACCGCGGCCGGCTATCGCGCCGTGCTCGTCGACTCGCGCGGTCATGGTCGCTCGACGGGACAGTGGCTGACCTACGGCGTGCAGGAGTCGCGCGATCTGTCGCGGCTCATCGACGCGCTCGCCATCTCCGGTCCCATCGGCGTCATGGGCATGTCGTACGGCGCGGCGACGGCGATCGAGTGGGCCGGCAGCGAGCCGCGCGTGCAGGCGGCGGTGGCCGTGGCGCCGTTCGCGTCGCTGCGCGATGTGGTGCCGCTGTACGTGCCGGATTCGGTGCCGGTGATCGGTCGCTTCTTGCCGCGCTGGCTCATCATGCGCGTCATCGATCACGCGGGCCATGTGGCAGGCTTCGATCCCGACGCCGCCAGCCCGAAAGCGGCCGCCGCACGCACGCATGCGCCCATGCTCCTCATCCACGGCGATCGCGACACCAACGTGCCGTTGTGGAACTCGGCGCTGATCGTCGCGCACGCACCGACGGCGCGCCTGGTGACGCTGGCGGGCGAGGATCACGAGCGCATCAGCGGCGACGCGCGCGTGTGGCCGCTCGCGCTCGACTTCTTCGCCGGCGTATTCCGTTAGCTAACGCGTGCGAACGAGGACGGCGCTGGCCGGCGCGAGCCCGACTTTGCCGATCGTGCCGTTCACTTGCACCGTCGGCAGCGTCGCGTTCCAGCTGCCGTCTTTGCCGATCGGCTGGCCGGCGAGCGTGACGCCGTCGGTGGCGGTGAGCGACGGTCCGCGGAGCTCGACGACCGACGCCGACGCATTGGGGACCGCGCGCCCGAAGTCGACGGCGGCCACGATCGCCTGCGCGGCGTCTTTGTTGACGAGGACGACCGCCGTCGAGCCGTCATTCTCCGCGATCGCATAGGCCGACAACGCGTTGGCCGCGCCCGACACCGTCGCCGTCACCAGCTTTCCGGCCGCGGCCGCGGCGAACAGCGCGATCCCGTAACATTCCGGGCGCACCTCGACGACGTAACCGGCCGAATCATCGGCGATACGCCTGCGAGCAGCAAGTCGTGAGGCTGCTCGCGCGAGCACGCGACCGACGCCGACCGCGCGGGCCGATTTGCAAGCCGAATCGACAACGGTCCGGCCACCCGACCTGCTTGACTCACACATCAGCGATGTTGTAGTCAAGAATGCGAATTTCAGCCCGACGAATGGGGTTCGGGTGAGGAGGAGCACAGATGGCGGCGACGACTTCGGATGTGACCCCGCGACGGAACGGCTTCGAGTTTGCCGCGATGGGTGCACCGCAGGCGCAAGGCGATTCGGACGAGGTCGCGCGCTTGCGAGCGGCCGTTCAGACGCTCGCCGACATGGTGGTCGCGCACGGCGTGATGGATGCGCGCACGTTGCATGCGCTGCTGGGTGATTTGGTCGAGGCGCCAGCCCGGCCGTCGCTGCCGCCGCCGGCAGCACCCGCGCCGTCGGTCACGGCCAAGCCGGTCGCGCCGTCGCGACCGCTGGTCTCGCCGGCGCAGATCGGCGCCCGACCGCTCGTCTCGCCGGCGCAGATCGCGGCGCGACCGACGTCGTCGCGGCCGACGGTGCAGGCGCCGGTCGTCGCGCCGGCTCCCGTCGCGCCGGCTCCCGTCGCGCACGTCGCGCCGCAGGCTCCCGTCGTCGCGCCGCAGGCTTCTGCCGCGCGTCCGACGGCGACGCCGGTCGCGCGAACGCCGGTCGCGTCAGCGCCGGTCGTCGCGCAGCCGGTTCACGCGCCCGTCGCGCAGCCGGTTCACGCGCCCGTCGCGCAGCCGGTTCATGCGCCCGTCGCGCAGCCGGTTCATGCGCCAGTCGCGCAGCCGGTTCATGCGCCCGTCGCGCAGCCGGTTCACGCGCCCGTCGCGCAGCCGGTTCATGCGCCCGTCGCGCGGACGCAGCCGGTCGCGTCGGTCGAGGCGCCGGTCGTGCACGCGCCAAAGGCGGCGCCGACGCGCGCCGCGGCCAGCGCGCCGACGCTGATGGCGCCGGCGCCGGTCGTCGCGGCCGCGCCGAAGGCGGCTCACGATACGGACGCGGACTTGCCGGTCGTGCACGCCCCGGTCGTCCACGTCCCGACGCCGGTCGTCGTCGACGCGGCGCAGCTGCCGATCGTGCACGCGCCGATCGTGCACACGCCGGCGCCGCGCGCGCCCGTCGTCCACACGCCGCAGCAGCGGTCGAAGAACCCGTTCGACGCGAGCTTGGCTGCCGTCGATGTCGAGGCCGCGCTCAACGCGCCCGACGCGCCGTCGCCGACGCCGGGCGGCTTCTTCGGCCGGCTGTTCAACCGCAAGAAGGCGTCGCCGGCGCAAGTGGCGGCCGAAGCGACCTCGATCGAGTTCACCGAGCGTGTGCCGCGGCTGCCCGACGGCGATCGCGACGGTCTCTACAGCGAGCAGCAGCGCGCCACCGAGCTCAGCTTCCCACCGACCGAGCCGCCGGCGCCGAAGCCGCGCGCCGCCGCGAGCAAGCGCACGCGCGGCGCCCGCCCCGCCGCCGAAGCCGCGCCGTCGCGCTTTTGCGACCGCTGCTGGCGCCGGATGGACGCGTCCGGCACGTGCAAGACCTGCAGCAGCCCCGCCTCGTAATCGTTACGCCCGCCTCGACTTCGCACGACTGACAGCTGCTGATGCGCGCGATAGACGTTGCCCGACCGTCGCGCTCGGCCGCGTGTCGGCATGCTACGGTTGCGCCGTGCGCCGTTCGCCGCTCGTCGCTGCCGTCATGGCCGCCTTCGTTGTCGTCGCTGCCGCCGATATCGCAAACGCCGCGCCGCCGCGCCGTCCGCGCGCGCCGGTCGTCATCGCGCTCGTGGTCGATCAGCTGGCCGCCTGGATCGCCGACGAGCGCTGGCCGCTCCTGCCGGCCACGGGCGGCTTTGCGCGGCTGCGCCGTGAAGGCACGTGGGCACACGCCCTCGTCTATCCGTACGCCGTCAGCGACACCGCGCCCGGCCATGCAGCGCTGTTCACCGGCGCGCTCCCGCGCGACAACGGCATCTTCGGCAACGAAGTCGTCGACGACGCCGGCAAGCGGCTCGCCATCGTCCGCGATCCGGCGACGCGCATCCTCGCCAGCGACGGGCCGCGCGATCTGCCGTCGTCGTCGCTGCGCGCGCTCACGGTGCCGACGCTCGCCGACGCCTTGCGCGCCGCCCGGCCGAACGCGACGATCATCGCGCTGTCGCTCAAAGATCGCGCGGCGCTCATGGGCGGCGGCCGCAACCCGACGGCGGCGCTGTGGTTCGAGACGAGCTTGGGCCGCTTCGTGACCTCGACGGCGGTCATGCGCGCCTTTCCCGAGTGGGCGCTGCCGATCGTCGGGCCCGACTTCCTACGCGCGCAGCTGGCACGGGTGTGGCAGCCGCTCGACACCGCATTCATCGCCGCGCACGCCGCCACGCCCGACGCGCAGCCCGGCGAAGGCGATCTCGAGGGTCTGGGCACGACGTTCCCGCACTCGCTGGCGGCGACGAGCGATCCGGCGCGCGCCTTCCGTTCGACGCCGTTTGCCGACGAGGCGCTGTTGCAGCTGGCGCTGGCCGCCGTCGATCAGCGCCGCGCCGACGAGCCGCTCCTCCTGGCCGTGTCGTTGTCGGCGAACGACTACGTCAGCCACACGTTCGGCCCCGATTCGTGGGAAGCCTGGGACGAGCTCCTGCGCCTGGACGCGGCGTTGGCCCGCTTCTTCGCCGCGCTCGACGACAAATTGGGCGCCGATGGCTGGTCGGCGCTGCTCTCGGCCGATCACGGCGCCGGGACGCTGCCCGAAGCCGCGGCCCTGGCGCGTCGGTGGTGCGCGCAGCCCGGCGCCGTCGATCGGTATCAGCGGCCATGCGGCGCCGCCGGCCGCATCCTGCTCGAGGAGCTCGCCGACGAGCTGCGCGCCGTCGCTCGCAAGACGCTCGGCGACGCCGACGAGCAAGGCTGGATCGGCGGCGTCGCCGATCCGTACGTCTACGTCTCGCCGGCCGCGCGCGCCCTCGACGCGCGGCGCCGCCGGCAGCTCGACGACGCGCTGACCACGTTCCTACGCGCGCACGCCGGCGTCGCCGCCGTGTTCGACGCGCGCCATCCGCCGGCGCGCTGCTCGAGCGGCGGGGAAGACATCGCCGCGCTCGTCTGCCGCTCGATGCCGCGCAGCGTGCCCGGCGAGCTCTACGTCGCGCTCGCGCCCGGCTGGTTCTTCGACCCCGACGTCGTCGTCGGCAAGGGGTCGAGCCACGGCTCCGCCTATCGCTACAATCGCGTCGTGCCGCTCGTCGTCCGCGCGCCCGGTCGCGTTCCCGCCGGCCGCAGCCTCGACGACGAGATCGGCCCGGCTGCTTACGCGCGTACGGCGGCCGCGCTGCTCGGCGTGCCGCCGCCGCCGGCCGCGCGCGCCGGCCGCGACCTCAGCCGTTCGCCGTAGCCGAGCCCGACGAGCCGCGCCCGCAACGACGATAAGCGCTGGCGAAGACGCCGTGTAATCGTGTTATCGTAAACGGCGGGCCATGTCGACGTCGACTCCCGAGGACTGGCACGCGCTCGCCGAATCGCACAGCCGCGAAGGCTTTGCCGCTGCGTTCGACCACCCCTTTCTGCTGGCGCTGACGGGCGTCGACGTGGCGCCGCGGCCGATGCCGACGCTGCGGCTGCCCAACGGCGTGGCCGAAATCCAAGCGGCGCTCTTGGCCGAGCGGCGGCGCTTGGCGACGGGCGAGCGGCTCTCGCCGGTCATGCCCATCCGCAAGGTGCAGACGACGTTCCCGAGCATGATCACGCTCGGACGCGCCAAGAACAACGACTTGTGCGTGCCCGACACGCTGGTCTCGAAGTTTCACGCGTTCTTCGTGCGCCGCCCCGACGGACAATGGACGCTCGCCGACGCCGGCTCGGCCAACGGCACGCGCATCGGCGACCGCGAGCTCGTCCCCAAAGGCCCGGCCGAGCTCCTGCGCTCCGGCGACAAGGTGCGCTTCGGCGTGACGACGTTCTCGTTCTTCGACGCCGTCGGCCTGTGGTCCGCGCTGCACGGCCACCGCTAACGGCAGTGTCGCTAGGAATTGCGGCTTACTTGCCGACGATGAAGACGCAGCTGGTCGTGCCGCTGCCGCCGATGTTCAGCGTCGCGATGGTGCGGGCGCCGTCGACCTGGTAGTCGCCGGCCTGGCCGGTCGTCTGCAAGTAGGCGTCGAGCAACTGGCGCACGCCGGTGGCGCCGACGGGATGGCCGCGCCGATGAGCCCGCCCGACGCGTTGATCGGCAGCTTGCCGGCGCGATCGATGACCCCCTCCTCGACCGCCTTCCACGACTCGCCGGGCTCGGTGATGCCGAAGTGATCGATCGCCATGTACTCGCTCGTCGTGAAGCAGTCGTGCGTCTCGATGCCGTCGAGCGCCCAGCAGTCGGCGATGCCGGCGCGGGCAAAAGCGTCGGTGATGGCCCGGCGCGTCTGCGGCAAGACGTAGGCGTCGCCGCGGCTCTCGGCGACTTTGGCGTCGAACGTGAGCGGCGCCGTGTGATGGCCCCAGCCGCGGATCGTCGGCACGTCCTGCAGCGACAGGCCGCGCCGGCTCGCCCACGCGCGCGCGAAGTCTTCGGCGGCGAGGAACAAGCTGACGGCGCCGTCGGTGACCTGCGAGCAGTCGCTGACCTTGATGCGCCCGCCGATGACCGCGTTGTAGCTGTCGGCGCGGCTGGCGTGCTCGTCGTTCATGTACCAGGTGCGCGTCTGCGCTTTGGGATTGCGGCGCGCGTTGTCGTAGTTGATGGCGCTGATGCGGCCCAAGTATTTGTCGTCGAGGCCGTAGCGCTCGTCGTATTCGTCGCCGAGGCGACCGAACAGCTTCGGGAACGGGAACTCGACGCCTTTGGCCTCGCGCTCGTACCAAGCCGCCGTGCCGAGATAGTCGCCGCCGACGGTCGGGCTGACCGTCTTCATCTGCTCGACGCCGACGACGAGCGCGCAGCGATAGCGGCCGGCTTCGATCTCGGCCGCGGCCGCGAAAGCGGCGATCGAGCCCGACGCGCAGGCCGCTTCGTGACGACCGGTGGGCAGCCCCGAGAACGCCGGATCGACGTCGACGAGGAACGCGCCCAGGTGACCTTGCATCGCGTACAGCTCGGCCGCGAAGTTGCCGACGTGGCCGACGTCGATCTGCGCCGGCTCGATGCCCGTCGCCGCCAAGCCGCCGACGACCGCCTCGCGAATGAGCGCCGAGATGTGCTTGCCCTCCTTCGTCCAATTGCGCGCGAAGTCGGTCTGAAAACCGCCGAGAATGTAGACAGGTCGCGTCATCTCAGGCTCCGTGGAAGAAGCGACCCACGTCGACCCGAGTGGCGTCGAAGAGTCGCTGGTTACGTTCGGCGGCGTCGACGACGGCGCGCGGCACCGGCAGCCGCGCCGCGTCGAGCAGCTGGACCGTGCGGCGGGCGCCGATGAGGTCGACGAGCGCGCCCGGCGGCGCCCAGTTGAAGCCGAAGCCCATGATGCGATCGACGTCGGCTACGCGCTCGACCACCTCGCCGACGCGGTTTAGACCGTAGCTGACGTAGCCCAAGATCACGCGGCGCATGAGCTCGGCGTCGGCACCGTCGGCGGTGGCGAAGAGGTCGAACGCCTCGCGATAGCGGCCAACGTGATGCAGCGCCTTCATCTGCTGCGCGAGGTCGGGCATGTCGAGGCTCCGCTTGTCGGACTTCTTGAAGAAGCCCCCCTTGTGCGGCGTCTTGTCGCCGAGCACGCCGGCGGCGATCTGCGCCCGCATCGCGCGCGGCAAGGCAAAGGCTGCGTGCGCCTCGTCGCGTGTGTTGGCGAAGACGTTGTCGACGATGGCGGCGTGCACGTCCCAGCCGACGAAGTCGATCGTGGCCAACGGCGCCATGGCGCGGCCGGTGTGCGGGCCGAGTAGACCATCGATATAGGCGGCGCCGTGGATCTCGGCCAGCTGCGCGCACTCGTTCAGGACCTTGAAGCCGACGCGATTGCCGCAAAACGCCGGCGTGTCGCTGGTGCGCGTAAGCTCGCGGCCGAGCCGGCCGCGCAAGAGCGCGTCGACGGCGGCGGTGACGGCCGGGTCGGTGCCGGCGTGCGGAATCAGCTCGCAGCCGACGATGACGTTGGGCGGATTGAAGAAGTGGATGCCCAAGAAATGGCGCGCGAAGCTCTCGCCGCCCGTCGCCGCCATGCTGGCGATCGACAAGCCGGAGCTGACGGTGGCGACGATCGCGTCGGCGCGGCGGTGCCGATCGATCTGCGCGAAATAGACCTGCTTCAGCGCCAGATCTTCGGACACGGCTTCGAAGACCAGATCGGCGTCGGGCAGCTCGCGCGCCAAATCGTCGTCGTACGAGCCGATGCGAATGAAGCGCGACAGCGCCGTCGACTTGGCCAGCTTCTCGGCGCGCGCGCGACCTTCGCCGGCTTTGTCGCGCGTGCGGGCCAGGAAGACGGTCTCGATGCCGGCGGCCGCGAAGACCTCGCCCGAGCCGGCGCCCATCGCGCCGTTGGCGCCGAGCACGACCACTTTGCGGACTTCTCGCGTCATGACGTCAGTCGTGCGCGCGGCGATCCACGATGTCAATCAGTTAACCGCTTTGAAAAGGGCGAGCGGATCGTCGCTGGCTCGGCTTATGCCGGGAGATGTCACGAGTTATCGCCGCAGTCGATTGACGGCGATTTTCAAGCTCTGTTAATCAGTCAATCATGAACGGTCGTCAAACTTCGTGGCGGCTGTCGCGTCCACGATCGATCGGCAGCGCGTCGCGCCGAGACCGCTCAGGTGCCTGCTCGAGCTGCCGGCGAAGGCTCGCGAACAGGCGCAGGAAATTGTTTCAGACGCGTAAAATCCCTTTACGTTCCAGTTTTCGTATAGCGCGACGCGTCACGCGGAGTAAGCTCACATCATGGGGCTTCCTGCGGCTCAAGGGCTTTACGATCCACGTTTCGAGCATGATGCCTGCGGGCTCGGATTCGTCGCCACGCTCAACCGCGCCGCCTCGCACGACGTGGTCAAACAGGCGCTCGAAATCCTCGTAAACCTGACCCATCGCGGCGCCGCCGGCTGCGACCCGTGCACCGGCGACGGCGCCGGCATCATTCTCCAGCTGCCGCACGATCTCTTCGCCTCGCCCGACAAGGGCGTGCGCGGCTTTACGCTGCCGCCGCCGGGCGACTACGCCGTCGCCATGTGCTTCTTCTCGCAGCTGCCGGCGCGGCGTCGCAAGCAGGAAGCGATTCTGGAAGCGGCCGTCGAGCATCACGGCGAGCGCATCTTGGGCTGGCGCGACGTCCCGATCGACCCGAGCGCCATCGGGCCGGTCGCGCGCGAGTCGATGCCGGTCGTGCGCCAGCTGTTCATCGGCAAGGAGCCGACGTCGGCCACGTTCGAGCAGCAGCTCTACCTCATCCGCAAGCGCGCCGGTCGCCGCGCGCACGAGGAGCTCGGCGGCGACGACTTCTACTTGGCGTCGGCCTCGTCGCGCACGGTCGTCTACAAGGGCTTGATGCTCGCCGAGCAGGTGGCGGCGTTCTATCCCGACCTCGGCGACCCGCGCACGACGTCGAAGCTGGCGATGGTCCACTCGCGCTTCTCGACGAACACGTTCCCGTCGTGGGAGCGCGCCCATCCGTTCCGGCTCATCTCGCACAACGGCGAGATCAACACGCTGTCGGGCAATCGCGCCTGGATGTCGGCGCGCGAGGCGCTGCTCAAGAGCGACGTCTTCGGCGCGGCCATCGAGGACTTCAAGCCCATCATGCGGCCGGGCGGCTCGGACTCGGCGTCGCTCGACAACGTCGTCGACTTTCTCGTCGCGTCGGGGCGCTCCTTGCCGCACGTGATGATGATGCTGATCCCGAAGGCGTTCGCCTCCGATCCCGACATGTCCGAGGAGGAGAAGGCGTTTTACGCCTACCACGGCTGCCTCGTCGAGCCCTGGGACGGTCCGGCGGCGCTGGCGTTCACCGACGGCATTCAGGTGGGCGCGATGCTCGATCGCAACGGCCTGCGCCCGGCCAAGTATGTCGTCACGTCGGACGGGCTCGTCGTCCTGGCGTCGGAGTTCGGCGTGCTGCCGATCGATCCGTCGCGCGTCATCCAAAAGGGGCGCGTGCAGCCGGGCAAGATGTTCCTCGTCGACACGGCCGCCGGTCGCGTCATCTCCGACGAGGAGGTGAAGCAGCAGGTGGCGTCGCAGAAGCCCTATCGCGAGTGGCTCGACGAGAACCGCATCACCTTGGCGATGTTGCCGGAAGCGACCAGCCCCTATCGCGCCAACGACGACGACGTGCGCACGGCGCAGCAGACGTTCGGCTACACCGAGGAGGACCTGAAGCTGACCTTGACGCCGATGGCGCTCGGCGCCGAAGAGCCGGTCGGCTCGATGGGCGTCGACACGCCGCTGGCGGTGTTGTCGGCGCGGCCGCAGCTCTTGTTCCGCTATTTCAAGCAGCAGTTCGCGCAGGTGACGAACCCGCCGATCGACCCGATTCGCGAAGAGACGGTCATGTCGCTGGTCTCGTGCGTCGGCGGCGAAGGCAATTTGCTCGAGGAGACGGCGAAGCAGTGTCGCATGCTCGAGCTGCCGCATCCGTTCCTGTCGAACGACGACATGGCGCGGCTGCGGCGCAACATCCTCGGCGATTTCCGCACGTCGACGCTGCGCATGAGCTTCCCGGCGACGGCGAGCGGCGACGCATGGCAAGGCGCTGCGCGTGGCGCTCGACAAGCTGTGCAAAGAGGCGGCGGCGGCGATCGAGTCGGGCGCCAGCATCCTCATCTTGTCGGACCGCGGCTTGGGCGCGTCGGAGGCGCCGATTCCGTCGCTGCTGGCGACGGCGGCCGTGCATCACCACCTGATTCGCTCGGGCCTCCGCGTGCGCGCCGGCCTCGTCGTCGAGTCGGCCGAGCCGCGCGAGGTCTCGCATGCTTGTCTCCTCATCGGCTACGGCGCCGGCGCCATCAATCCGTATCTGGCGCTCGATTCCTTGGGGACGCTGGCGCGCGGCGGCATGCTCGGCCGCATCACCGTCGCCGACGCGCAGAAGAACTACGTCAAGGCGCTGAAAAAGGGCCTGCTCAAGACGATGTCGAAGATGGGGATCAGCGCCGTCTCCAGCTATCAAGGCGCGCAGATCTTCGAGGCCATCGGCATCGATCAGATCGTCATCGACCACTATTTTTCGGGCACGGTGTCGCGCGTTCGCGGCGTGGGCCTCAGCGAGATCGCCGAGGAGACGCTGGCGCGGCACGAGCGCGCGCACTCGCCGCGGCCGGTGCGCGAGCTCGACGTCGGCGGCCAGCACAACTTTCGCGTCGGCGGCGAGGCGCATATGTGGACGCCGCAAGCGGTGGCGAAGCTGCAAGAGGCCGTGCGGCTCGACGACGCCGACAGCTACGAGACCTACGCCAAGCTCATCAACGAGCAGTCGCGGCGGCAGCTGACGCTGCGCGGGCTGTGGGATCTGCAGCCCGCCGGACCGGCCATCTCCGTCGACGACGTGGAGCCGGCGGCGGCGATCGTCAAGCGGTTCACGACCGGCGCCATGTCGTTCGGCTCGATCTCGAAGGAGGCGCACGAGAACCTCGCCGTCGCCATGAATCGCATCGGCGGCAAGTCGAACACCGGCGAAGGCGGCGAAGATCCGGCGCGCTATCGGCCCGACGCCAACGGCGACTCGCGGCGCTCGGCCATCAAGCAGGTGGCGTCGGCGCGCTTCGGCGTGACGGCGGAGTATCTGGTCAACGCCGACGACATTCAGATCAAGATGGCGCAAGGCGCGAAGCCAGGCGAAGGCGGACAGCTGCCGGGCCACAAAGTCGACGCCGTCATCGCGCGCGTGCGCCATTCGACGCCGGGCGTGACGCTGATTTCGCCGCCGCCGCATCACGACATCTACTCGATCGAAGACTTGGCGCAGCTCATCTTCGACCTGAAGAACGTCAATCCGCGGGCGCGCGTCAGCGTCAAGCTCGTCGCCGAAGCGGGCGTGGGCACGGTCGCGGCCGGCGTCGCCAAGGCGCACGCCGACGTCATCTTGATCAGCGGCCACGACGGCGGCACCGGCGCGTCGCCGCTGACGTCGATTCACCACGCCGGCACGCCGTGGGAGTTGGGGCTCGCCGAGGCGCAGCAGGTGCTCGTCATGAACGGCCTGCGCGGTCGCGTGCGGCTGCAGGTCGACGGTCAGCTCAAGACCGGCCGCGACGTCGTCTTCGGCGCGCTGCTCGGCGCCGAGGAGTTCGGCTTCGCCACCGCGCCGCTCGTCGCGTCGGGCTGCATCATGATGCGCAAGTGCCACTTGAACACCTGTCCCGTCGGTGTGGCCACGCAAGATCCGGAGCTGCGCAAGCGCTTCGAAGGCAAGCCCGAGCACGTCATTCGCTACTTCTTCTACGTCGCAGAAGAGGCGCGGCGCATCATGGCGTCGCTCGGCTTCCGCACGCTCGACGAGATGGTCGGCCGCGTCGAGTGCATCGTGCCGCGCGCGCCCGATCCGACGCTCTTGCCCGCGCGCGCCTATCGCAAGACGCGGCGCATCGACTACGCCGAGCTGCTCTATCGGCCGAAAGAGGCGGCGACGTCGCCGCTGCGCTGTGTCGAGGCGCAGGATCACAACCTGCGCGGCGTGCTCGACCATCAGATCATCGCGGCCGCCAAAGCGGCGCTCGAGCGCAAAGAGCCGGTGCAGCTCGACACCGACGTGCGCAATCGCGATCGCGCGTTCGGCGCCATGTTGTCGGGCGAGATCGCGCAGCGCTTCGGCTCGGCCGGCCTGCCCGACGACACCATCGTCATTCGCGCGCGCGGCTCGGCCGGCCAGAGCTTCGGCGCCTGGGCGTCGCGCGGCATGACGCTGCACTTGGAGGGCGACGCCAACGACTACGTCGGCAAGGGTTTGTCGGGCGGCATCTTGGCGATCCAGCCGCCGCGCCAGTCGCCCTTCTCGCCCGACGAGCAGGTCATCGTCGGCAACACCGTCCTGTACGGCGCGACGTCGGGCCGCGCCTTCTTCAACGGCCGCGCCGGCGAGCGCTTCGCCGTGCGCAACTCGGGCGCCACCACCGTCGTCGAAGGCGTCGGCGATCACGGCTGCGAATACATGACCGGCGGCACCGTCGTCGTCCTCGGCACGACCGGGCGCAACTTCGCCGCCGGCATGTCGGGCGGCACCGGCTACGTCTACGACGAGGACGGCCTCTTCATGCGCCGCTGCAACCCCGAGATGGTCGAGCTCGAAGCCGTCGACGGCGACGAAGCGGCGCGCGTCAAGGCGCTCGTCGAAGAGCACGCGCGCCGCACCGGCAGCAAGAAGGCGCACAAGCTGCTCGCCGATTGGCACTCGGTCACACGCAAGCTGGTCAAGGTGTTACCGTCGGAGTATCGGCGCATCATGACCGAGAAGGCGACGATGCCGGAGACCGCCGGCGTCGCCGACGAGCCGGCGCCGCGGCCGTATCACTCGTGGCGCGACGACGACAGCGCGCAGATCGAGGTGGTGCAAAATGGGTAAGCTGCGCGGCTTCCTCGAGATCGATCGGCAAAAGCCGACCTCGCGTCCCGTCGAAGAGCGGCTGCACGATTGGCGCGAGTTCGTGCTACCGCTGGCCGAGCCCAAGCTGCGCGATCAAGGCGCGCGCTGCATGGACTGCGGCATTCCCTTCTGTCACGACGGCTGCCCGCTCGGGAACCTCATCCCCGACTGGAACGACCACGTCTACAACGGCCGCTTCGACGCCGCGCTGCGCGCCTTGCACGCGACCAACAACTTCCCCGAAGTGACGGGGCGCGTCTGTCCGGCGCCGTGCGAGACGTCGTGCGTGCTGAACCTCGAGAAAGAGCCGGTCACGATCAAGACCATCGAGCGCGCCATCATCGATCGCGCGCTCGAGCGCGGGCCGCTCAAGCCGCAGGTTTCGGCGGTGCGCACGGGCAAGCGCATCGCCATCGTCGGCTCGGGGCCGGCCGGATTGGCCGCGGCGCAGCAGCTGGCGCGCCGCGGCCACGCCGTCACGGTGCTCGAGAAGGACGATCGCATCGGCGGCCTGCTCCGCTACGGCATCCCCGACTTCAAGATGGAGAAGGCGCTCATCGACCGGCGCATGGAGCAGATGGCGGCCGAAGGCGTGCACTTTCGCACCGGCGTGCACTGCGGCGTCGACGTCACCGGCGACGAGCTGCGCGCGAGCTACGACGCCGTCATCTTGTGCGGCGGCGCGATGATGCCGCGCGATCTGCCGCTGCCCGGCCGCGATCTCGGTGGCGTGCACTTCGCGATGGAGTTTTTGACGCAGCAGAACCGCCGCGTCGCCGGCGAGACGATCGACGCGGGCGAGATCTTGGCCGCCGGCAAGCGCGTCGTCGTCTTGGGCGGCGGCGACACCGGCTCCGATTGCGTCGGCACGTCGCTCAGGCAAGGCGCGGCCAACGTGTTGTCGCTCGAGCTCCTGCCGCGGCCGCCGGACGAGCGCGCGGCGCGCAATCCGTGGCCGCAGTGGCCGCTCGTCTATCGCACGTCGTCGTCGCACGAAGAGGGCGGCGAGCGCGACTTCGCCGTCATGACCAAGCGGCTGGTCGGTGAGAACGGCCGCCTCGTCGCCATCGAAGCCGTCCGCATCGAGCTGCGCGACCTGAAAGTGGTGGAGCTGCCGGGAACGGAGCTGACCATCCCGTGCGACCTCTTGCTCTTGGCGATGGGCTTTACCGGGCCGGTCAAGGCGGGCCTGCTCGAGCAGCTGGGCGTGGCGCTCGACGCGCGCGGCAACGTCGCCGTCAGCAATGGCCGCACGAGCGTCGACGGCGTGTTCGCGGCCGGCGATATGTCGCGCGGTCAATCGCTCGTCGTGTGGGCGATCGCCGAAGGCCGCAAGGTCGCCGCCGAAATCGACACCTGGCTCACCGGCGCCACGACGTAACGGCGACGCAGCTAATGAGCCGGCCCGACGCGCTCGTCGGCGACGAGGTTGCGCCCGTCGACGCGCCACAGCTGATAGGAGCTCGGCGCCTCGCCCGTCTTCGGGTCGAAGTCGAGGCTGCCGCTCGCGCCCTGCACGTCGATCGACTGCCCGGCCTGCAGCGCCGCCTTCGCCGCCGTGAACCCTTCGGGCGTCAGGCTGAGCTTCGCGCCCGACGACAAATGCGTCAGCCCGTCGGCCAACCGCGCGCCGGTGATCGCGCCCTGCCCGTCTTTTCCCGCGGCATAGGCCGCTGCCAGCGCGATCAAATAGACGGCGTCGTAGCGGTTGGCCGCATACGTCTGGCTCTGCGCGCGCCGTAAAAAGCGCGACTGAAAGCGCGAGTAGAACGACACCGCTTCGGGGCTGTCGCCCGTCGCCGGCTCGAGGCCGAACGTGCCGTCGATCTCGTCCGGCCGCTCCAAACCGGCGAACAGCGTCGGCTCCTGCACCGAGTCGCTGAAGAACCAGCGCATGCCCGCTTTGCGCGTCAACGCCGGCGTCGCCGCCGCCAAGTTCAAGATGCGCACGACGTCGAGCGGGAAGCCGACGAGCACCGTCAGCTGCGGCTTGCCCGCCGCCAGCTGCTGCACCGCCGACGTGACGTCGCCGCGGAAGGGATACTGAATCGCGCGCACCTCCAGCGTCGGCGAGAGCTGCGGCAGCCGCGTCGCGATGACGCCCGCCAAGCCCTGACCGTAGGGATCGTCCTGATACAGGATCGCCACGCGCTTGAGGCCCGCGTAGCGCGGCTCGGTCGCCACCAGCTCGGCCACTTTGCGCCCTTGCATCGCGTCCGACGGCGAGGTCCGCCACAGCATGCGCACGCCGTCGCGGTTCGTCGCCGGCACCGCCGACAATTCCGGGCTCGTCGCGTCCGCCGTCATCGTCAGCACGTCGGCCGCCAGCGTCTGATGCACCGCCAGCAGCGTCATCGAGCTCCACGACGTCACCAGCGCCGGCACTTTGACGTCCTCGACGAGCCAGCGGACTTGGGCGCGCGCGCGAGCCGTATCGCCGGCGTTGTCGCAGACGCGCAGCGCGAACGAGCGGCCGGCGACGCCATCGCGCTGGTTGATCTCGTCGAGCGCGAGGCGCATGGCGTTGAGCAGCTGCAGCTGGCCGTCTTCCGGCTGCCCGGCAAAGCTCAGCGGCAACGTGGCACCGATGACGATCGTGTCGGGCGCGTCGGAGCCGTAACGCGCGGTGCAGCCGTCGGGCAAAATGGGCGCCGGCCGCAAGCCCGCCCACGCGCCGGCGAGGAATGCCACCGCGGCGCCGGCGGCGATGATGGGCACGCGCCAGCGCACCGGCCGCGGCGCCGGCGGCGACAGCGTCGTCGGCTGAATCGGCAGCGTCGGCTGCGTCGGCGGACGCACGCCTTTGTCGGCGGCGCTCTCGCTCGCCGCCTTCTGCAGGCTCGCCAGCGTCGGAATGCGCGTCTTGACCGCCACCAAGCCTTCGCCGCACAGCTCGCGCAAGAAACGGCCGATCGGCTCGGCCTCGCCCGTCGCAGAGACCGGCGCCGAGCCGAGCGTGCGCTCGAGCTCGTCGGCCAATTCGGCGGCCGTCGCATAGCGATCGCGGGCATCGAGCGCCATCGCCTTCAGCACGATGCGCTCGAGCTCCTCCGACAGCTCGGGACGACGCAGCCGCGGCGGCTCGAAGTCGCCGTGCATCACGGCGCTCAGCTGCCCGGCGATGCTGTCACGCAAAAAAGGCCGCGACACCGTCAGCGCCTCGTACAACGTCACGCCCAACGCGTAAATATCGGAGCGACGATCGACGGGCTCGGCGCGGCTCTGCTCGGGCGCCATGTACATCGACTTGCCCTTGATCGTGCCGGACGAGGTCGTGGTCACGCGCGACTCGGCCTTGGCGATGCCGAAGTCGAGCAGCTTGACCTGCCCTTCGAAGCTCAAATACAGGTTCGAGGGCGAGACGTCGCGATGCACGATGTGCAGCGGCTTGCCCTCCTCGTCGCACAGCTCGTGCGCGTAATGCAGGCCCCGCGCCGCCGCGACGACGATGCGCACGGCCACGTCGATCGGCAGCTGCGCGTGCCGCGCGCTCGACTGCTTGAGCACCCAAGCCAAGTCCTCGCCCGGCAGATACTCCATGCAAATGTAATAGCTGTCGTCGGACTGCCCGACCTCGTAGATGGGGATGATGTTGCCGTGAATCAGCCGCGCCGCCAGCCGCGCCTCGTCGAGGAACATGTCGACGAAGTGCGGCTGCCGCGACAAATGCGGCAACATCCGCTTGACCACGACGTTGCGCTCGAACGCTTCGATCCCCGTCTGCTTGGCCAGGAAGATCTCGGCCATTCCGCCTTCGGCCAGCTTCTGCACGAGCACGTACTTGCCGAACGGCTGCACGGTGAAGATGGCGCGCCGCTCGGTCGCCTCCTCCGCCGGATCGTGCAGGCCGCCGCTCATGTGCTCAGCGCCGCCGTCCGTGGCCGAGCTGCGCGGCCAGGTGCGCGGCGCGCTTCTTCACGCGCGGATTGGGCGACGAGCGGGCCGCGCGCCGCACCTCGCCGAGCGCGGCCGAGCCGAGCCGGAACTTGATGACCGCGCGCGCCAGCCGATACGTCGGGTCGTCGAGCGCGCTCACGGCGTTGCGCTGCAGCAGCTGATTGCGCTTGAGCGCCGGCTCCAGCTTCACCGCCGCATCGTATTCGCGCAGGCCGTCGGTGCGCCACAGCTTGCGGAAATAGGCGTGGCCGAGCAGCAGCGCCGCGCCCGCGTTGCGCGTCGAGTGGCTGCGCACGTCGTACAGGACCTTGATGGCCTCGTCGACGTGGCCGGCGGCGAGCAGCTTCTGGGCGTCGCGCGTCGTCAGCGGCTTGGCGTGCGCCGGCGCCGACATGGGCGGGCGCGCCGGCGTCGTGCCGCTCGGCGTGCCGACGATCTCCTGCTCCAACCGCGCGCCCGGCGTGTCTTTGGGCGCAATCGGCTCTTCGACGGCGTCATCATCATCGTCGTCGTCATCCGCCTTGCCCGCGTTGTCGTTCGCCGGCGGCGTCGGCGTCTGCTCCGGCACCGGCGGCGGCGTCGGCGCGCTCGCCGGCGGCGGCGGCTCCGCTTTGGCGACGACCGGCGGCTTCGTCTCGACCGGCGCGTTCGTCTTCGCCGGCACGTTCGTCGGCTTGCCCGTCGACGGCTTGACCGGTCGGGCCGTCGGCGGCGCCGTCGGATCATTCGGGTCGAGCGCGTTGCCCGCCAGCTTCACCGCTTCGCCGACGTGACGCCGCACGTTCTGCTGCTGCCGGCGCGACAAATGCGACCACGTCGCGACCACGCCCGCCGCGACCAGCCCGGCCACGACGACGCGCCCGATGAGCCGCGCGCGCGCCCGCTTGACCCGCAGCCGCGCCGGCGGCACGTCGTCGATCGCCGGCGGCGCCTGCCCCGCCGCTTCCGGCGTCTGCGCCAGCGCCGCCGCGAAGTCGGCCGCCGTCTGCCAGCGCGCGCCCGGCTCCTTCTCGAGCGATCGCAAGATCACGCGCTCCAGCTCCGGGCTGCACGAGCGCGGCAAGAGCGCATTGGGCGACGGCGGTGCGTCATCCATGTGCATGCGCAGCACGGCCAGCGGCGAATCGGCCACGAACGGCTTTCGCCCGGTGACCATGTGGAACAAGATGACGCCGACGCCGTACAGGTCCGAGCGCTCGTCTGCTTCGGTGCCGCGCGCCTGCTCGGGTGACATGTAGCCGGGCGTGCCCATGGCGAAGCCGGTGTTCGTCAGCTGCGTCTCGCCGCTCGACACCACCTTGGCCAGCCCGAAGTCGAGGATCTTGACGAAATCCTCCTCGACGTCGGCCATGACCAAGATGTTGTCGGGCTTGAGATCGCGGTGCACGACGCCCATGCCGTGGGCGTGCTTGACGCCGGCCAAGATCTGCCGCGTCAGCCCGACCGCGCGCGCCGCCGGCAGCGCGCCTTCCGACAACACCTCGGCCAGCGAGCGCCCGGACACGAAGTCCATGACGAGAAACGGCACGCCATTGGCCAACCCCGAATCGACGACGCTCACCAAGTGCGGATGCGCCAGCCGGCTCATCGCCGTCGCTTCGCGCTGAAAGCGCTTCACGAGATCGGGGATCGCCGCCAGCGCGTCGTGCAGGAACTTGATGGCGACCGGTTTGCCGATGGCGACGAGCTCGCCTTTGTAGACGACGCCCATGCCGCCGGCCGCCAACCGCTGATCGAGCCGGTAGCGACCTTCGAGCAACGTGCCAATGCGCGGGATCGGAGAGCTCTGCCATGCGAAACGTCCGATTTTAACCCGCTTCGGCTTTCGGTTCACGCTGCTAGACTGACTGTTATACTGGCGACCGAATGACGAGCGATCCGTCCGATCCGTTCGCCGGCGAGATCGTCGACGAGCGCTGGAAGATCGGCGACAAGTTGGGTTCGGGCGGAATGGGCGTCGTTTATCGTGCCGAACGCGTCAAATTGGGCCGCGCCGTCGCCATCAAGTTCCTCGATGAGCGCGCCGTGCACTCCAAAGACGCCGTCGCCCGCTTCGAGCGTGAAGCCCGCGCCACCAGCCGCCTGACGCACCGCCACTGCGTCTCCATCCTCGATTTCGGCGTCTGGCGTCACCGACCTTACATCGTCATGGAGTTCGTCGACGGCCGCCCGCTGAACACCGAAATGGGCCGCCCATCGATGACCCCGTCGCGCGCCATGGGCATCATGCGCCAGATCTTGGAAGCGCTCCGGCATGCGCACGCGTCGGGCGTCGTGCACCGCGATCTCAAGCCCGAGAACGTCATGCTGACCGAGGCGACGGGCAACGAGGACTTCGTCAAGCTGCTCGACTTCGGCCTGGCCAAGATCATCGCCGTCGACGAGCCGACCATCTCGCATCCGCGCATGATCGCGGGCACGCCGAGCTACATGTCGCCCGAGCAGGCGCGCGGCGAGAAGGCCGATCACCGCACCGACATCTACTCGGCGGGCGTCATTTTGTACGGCATGTGCACGGGACAGAAGCCGTTTCGCGCCGAGGATCAGGTGGCGCTCCTGCGCATGCACATGAGCGTGCCGCCGCCGTTGCCGCGCAAAGTGGCGCCCGACAAGCACATCAGCGCCGAGCTCGAGCGGGTGATTTTGAAGGCGCTCGAGAAGGATCGCAACGCGCGCTACTACCACGCGGGCGAGTTTCTGACGGCGCTGGAGGCGACGCCGGAAGCGCGCGGCCTCGTCGTGCGCGGGCGACGGCGGCGGCGCAAGCTGGTCGCGGCCGTGGCGTTGACCGTGGCCGCCGTCGGTGCGGCCGGCACATGGCGCTGGCAGACGCGGCTGCACGAACGGCTGGAGGCGACGCGCCGACTGTGGCAGCCGACGGCTGCCCTGCCGACGCCGCTGCCGGCCAAGGACGCGGTCGCGACCGCTCCGACCGTCGCGCCGGCGGCTGCCCCGGCGACGGCAACGCCGACCGCGACAGCGCCTTCGGAAGCCGTCGATGCCGCCACGGCGCCGACGAGCGCGGCGGCGCCATCGGGCGCCACCGCCGCGCCCGCTGCGGGCACGACCGCGGCGCCGTCATCGGACGCGACCGCGGCAGCTTCGGGCGCCACCGTCGCGCCGGCGGCGCCACCGACGGTCGACGCCGGCGCCGGCCGCACCAATCGTCGACGCCGGCGCGCCGTATGCCGTCGCTGACGCGCCCGTCGCCGCAGCCGCGAGCGCGGCGCACGCCGACGCGCCGACTGCGCCGCCGCAACCGACGCCGCCAGCGCCGCTCGTGTCGCCCGCAGCCACGCAGACCGCGCGCAGCCAAGTGGCGGCGCTGCTCGACGCCGAGCGTCTCGCCGACGCCGAGCGCCTCCTGCGCGCGCAAGCGATCCTCGAGCCACAGGCCGGCTGGGTGCATCTGCAGCTCGGCGAAGTCTACGCCCGCCGTATCTGGCGCAAGGACGCCGAGCGCGAATGGGACACGGCGCTGACGCTCGACCCGTCGCTGCGCCACGATCCGCAGTTGGGCGCACGGCTGTGCCAGGCGATCGGTCCGGCCTGGGGCGGCACCGCGCAGCGGCTCGTCCTGCGCCACCTCGGCAGCGCCGCCGTGGCGCCGCTGACGACGTGCATTCGCGAGGCGACCGATCTCGCGCATCTGCAAGCGGTCGTGCACCTCCTCGAGCGCCTGCCGCACGCGCCCATCGATCGCGCCCTCGTCGCCGCTCGCACGGCCGAGCTGACGCCGAAGAAGCGCTAGGATTCGCCGGTGGAGAGGCTCATCGTCGACGGCCAGCAGCTGGAGGTCGCGCGCATCGCCGGCCCAGCGCCGACGCTGGTCTTCTTGCACGAGGGGCTGGGCTCGGTGTCGGCCTGGCGCGACTTTCCGGCGACGCTGGCGCGCGCGACCGGCTTGGGCGCGTTCGTCTACAGCCGCGCCGGTTACGGCCGGTCGCAGCCGATCGTCCGCCCGCGCCCGCTCGACTTCATGCACCGCGAGGCGCGCCGGCTACACGAGCTCTTCGACCGCGCCGCCATCGACGACGCCATCTTGGTCGGCCACTCCGACGGCGGCTCCATCGCGCTCATCTACGCCGCCACGCTCGGCCAGCGCGTCCGCGCGCTCATCCTCGAGGCGCCGCACGTCTTCGTCGAGGACTCCGGCCTCGCCGCCATCGCCGACGTGCGCAAACACTACGGCGACGGCGACTTGCGCGCCCGCCTCGCCCGCCATCACGCCGACGTCGACGGCGCCTTCTACGGCTGGAACGACGTCTGGCTCGATCCCGACTTCCGTCGCTGGAACCTCGAGTCGCTGTTGCCGGCGGTGCGCGTGCCGACGCTCGTCATCCAAGGCGTCGACGATCGCTTCGGCACGCTCGCGCAAGTCGACGCCATCGCCGCGCAGCTGGGCGCGCCCTGCGAAACGCTGGTCATGCCCGACTGCGGCCACGCGCCCCATCGCGACAAAGCCGCGCGCACGTTGGCGACGATGACCGATTTCGTGCGCCGTCAGCTGTCGTAGACGCCCGTCGTGCACGCGTTTGACAGCTGCGCGGGGCGTGGCCCACAATTGTGCCCGAGACTCATGCGCACCTCGTGGTCTAGCTTATTCGTCGTCTGCTCGCTCTTGATCGGCTGCGGCCGCACGAGCCTCCTCGGCACGCCCACCAGCGTCGGCAGCGGCGACGACCTCGCCGTCCGCGCCAAAGCCGGCGATGACCTCGCGCTCGGCTCGAGCCCGTGCGGCGGCCTGGTTTGCCCGCCCGGCCTGCAGTGTATCGACGGTCAATGTTGCGCCGACGTCCGCTGCTCGCCGCCCGTCGCCGGCTGCGGCCCGGACGCGCCGTGTCCCGCCGGCGACGCCTGCATCGCCGGCGCCTGCCTGCCCATCGTCGACGATCTCGCCGTCAACGCCAGCATCGACATGGCCGCGCCGACTCCGCCGGTCATCGTCGACATGGCGGCGCCGACTCCGCCGGTCATCGTCGACATGGCGCGACCGCCGAGCGCGCCCGATCTCGCCGGCGGCTGCCGCAACGACTCGCAGTGCCCGAGCGGCGACACCTGCGATTGGCTCACCGGCAGCTGCATCGCGACGCAAGGCTGCAGCAACGACAACCAGTGCGCGCAAGACGCGGCCTGCATCGGCGGTCAATGCCTGCCTATCACCGCCTGCTTGCCGGTCAACTTGCCGATCCCCGGCTTCGGCAGTTGCACCAGCGACGAACGCTGCGCCTTCCCGCCCGGCGTCTGCGTGCCCGTCGACAACTGCGGCAACGGCGTCGCCTGCCCGACGGGCGACAGCTGCGTCGCCGGCTACTGCCAGCCCAACCGCTGCACCAGCGACGACAGCTGCAACGACGGCTACGCCTGCGTCGCCGGCCGCTGCCAGGCGCGCCGTTATTGCGGCTTCCTCGATCCCTGCGCGCGCGGCCAACAGTGCGTCGCGCACGTCTGCCAGTAGCGCCTAAGTCATAAGAAGTAGTCGGGAATCAGCTTCGCGCCCGGCACCAGCTGGTACGGCTCGAAGTCGGTGACGCCGGCGCGGCGCAGGACCTCGTCGTCGATGCAGAAGTGGCCGAACCAGCGCGGCTCGAGGCTCAGCGGCGGCGAGCTCATGAGGATATGCGAGTTCAGGCTCTTCTTTAAGCATGGAATGCAAGCCTGCGAACAGGCGAAGGTTCCGCGCGTATTGATCGCATGCATCAAGTCGAAGCGCTTCAGCGGCGTGTCGAGCGTGCCGACGTTTACTGACTCGTTGGTCAGGGCTGCGCGAGATACGCCACAGCCTCGCGCTCGTCGGTGTAGACGCGGGTCGTCAGCCGCTCCTCGCGCGCGAACCGCTGCACCTGCAGCCGCCCCACTTGCGTCTCGACCAAGAACGCGCTCTTGCGAAAGCCGCTCACCAGCTCGCGGCGCAGCGCCACCAAATCCTGCGAATAGCGGCTCTCGTCGGCCAGGAGCGCGCGGCGAATGTCGATGAGGATCGCGTAACCAGGCCGCGGCAGCGTCAGCAGACTGCCTTGGATGTGCGCCAGCATGGCCGAGATGTCTTGCGCCGAAACGAGCGGCTGTTCCGTGCGCACGGCGCGAACGAGGCGGCGGCTCTCGTCGATGGCGATGGCGAGCCGCGATACGCCGGGGACGGAAGCCAGTTGAGCAGCCACGTCAAAGCCATCGACGGACGGCGAACGAACTTTAGCGCGCTGAACCTACGTTGCCGCCGATGGTCCGAGCAGCCGCGCTAAAAGCCGTCGGGCGATGGACGGCGGAAGGAGATCGTGCCGCCGCAATGCGGACAAGTGTGGCCTTCGAGCCCGAGCGCGGCGTTGTACGCGCTCAAGGTCGCGCCGCTCGAAGTGAACGGCTGCTTGCACGTCGGACAGACGCGTTCGCCGGGGACGATTTGGGTGCGCGCGTCTTCCAGCGCTTTATTCTCGGTCGTCGTCAAGAGGCCCATGCCCTCAGTCTACGCTAAGCTAGGCGGCATGAACGAGAGCGAGCGCCGCGCCTGGGAAGGCCGCCTGCGCGAACGACGGGACAAGATCATCGCCGACGGCCCGGCGCGCATCGAGCCCAACCGCACCGACGTGGCCGACGTCGGCGTCGCCGACGAAGACGCGCAGGCGCTGTCGGAGATGCTGCAGACGCTGGCCTCGACGCGCAATCGCGACAGCGCCCGCGAGCTCGAGCAGATCGGCCGCGCGCTGCGCAAACTGCGCGACGAGCCGGAGGACTTCGGCGTGTGCGAAGACTGCGGCGAGGACATCCCGGAAAAGCGGCTCAACGTCATGCCTTTCGCCGCCTTTTGCGCCGAGTGTCAGGCCAAGGTCGATCCGCGCCGCAACGTCGCCCGCACCAAAGTCACCGATTACAAGTGACCCCGTTTCCGGCACTGCGTCACCAACGACCTCGCCGCGACTGATCTGCAATCGAGACAGTGCGCACGACAGGTCGCGCGGTGGTGACTCCGCTGACTGGCGCGACTTTCCCCAACTCCGATTTTCGCTGTCGCACTTCATCCTGGGGCTTTCATTCCCAGTCGATGCGCACGTGTGTTTGCAAACCCACGCACGACAGTGACAACGATCGGCGTCTGCAAATCGCCCGGCGAGTAAGCTTGCCTACGTTGCAGCGGGAACAAACCGTGACGACGTCCCGTCCGCTGACCTCGCGGGGGCTCGTGACAAACGCCGTTGACGCTCGTTCATTCCCGCGAGGGCCAGGTGGTGCCCAAGCTCGACGTCGCTATTCGCCACGCCCATTGTCGGCTGCAACCTTGGCTATCGCGCTGTAATCCGTAGACGAACGTCGCTTCCGGCCGCTTGGCGAGCCGCTTGCTCTGTGCGCCCGGCAACATGTTCCCCAAAGGAGCGCCAATGAGCAGGCGGTTAATGCAGCACCTCGTTTCGATGCAAGCGGTCGCAGGCGCGATGGCGCTCGGACTTCTGGCGGGCCCGATGGCGGCCGCGGACGAGGCGGGTTCGACGACGGCCGGCGAGCATCAGTACACCGACGTCACGCCGCTGCGTCAGTACAACCACTTCGCCGTCTGCAGCGCGCTCGCGAACCCGAAGGCCCGCTATCACTGCAAGGCGCGCCAGCTCCTCGACAGCACCAACAAGCCGTACCGCTTCGAGCCGCGCGCGGGTGGTCAGTCCGGCGGCTTTACGGCCGCCGACCTCCAAGGCGCGTACAAGCTCGACGTCACACGCACGCCCAACGCCACCGTCGCCGTCGTCGACGCGTACGGTTACGCTCAGGCCGAGAGCGATCTGGCCGGCTATCGTTCGGCCAACAACCTGCCGGCCTGCACCGTGGCCAGCGGCTGCCTCACCATCGTCAACCAGGAAGGCAAGACGTCGCCGCTGCCGGCGGCGCCGCCGAAGAGCGACGATTGGACGGTCGAGACCGCGCTCGACCTCGACATGGCCTCGGCCGCCTGCCCGAACTGCAAGATCCTGCTCGTGCAGGCCGACGACGACTCGGGCGACGGCCTCGACCTCGGCCAGCAGGTCGCGGCGACGCTCGGCGCCTCGGTCATCAGCAACAGCTGGGGCGGCGCCGATTCGACCGGCAGCGACAGCACGTCGGGCGAGCAGTACTTCCAGATTACGCCGGCCGTGAACATCTTCGTCGCCGCCGGTGACGACGCCTACGACGACGGCGGGACCGGCGCCGACTACCCGAGCACGTCGGCCTACGCCATCGGCGTCGGCGGCACGTCGCTCACCATCTCGGGCGGCACGCGCTCGGAGACGGCGTGGAGCGACGGCGGCAGCTCGTGCAGCCTCTCGATTCCGAAGCCGAGCTACCAGGCGGCCGTTCTTCCCGACAGCGTCTGCAAGTTCCGCGCGGCCTCGGACGTCGCCGCGGTCGCCGATCCCAACACCGGCGTCAACGTCTACAACAAAGGCAGCATGACGGTCGTCGGTGGCACCAGCGCCGCGTCGCCGTTCGTCGCCGGCGTGTACGCGCTCTACGGCTTGAGCAAGCAGGACGTCAGCTTCGCCTACGTGCACGCCTCGGCCTTCAACGACGTCACCAGCGGCTCCAACAAGGCCGGCAAGGGCACCTTCGGCTGCTCGACCGGCATCATGTGCACCGCCGGCGTCGGCTGGGACGGCCCGACGGGCGTCGGCACGCCGAACGGCGCGAACCTGGCGCCGCTGGCCGGCGGCGGCGCGCCGCCGGACATGGCGATGCCGATCGATATGGCCAAGCCGGTCGAAGAGGACATGGCGCAGCCCGTCGGCACGGGCGGCAACGGCGGCGGCACCGGCTCGGCGGGCGGCACCGGCTCGGCCGGCGGCACCGGCTCGGCCGGCGGCACCGGTCAAGCGGGCGGCTCCGGCTCGGCCGGCGGCTCGGGCAGCAGCAACTTCGGCAACGGCTGCGGCTGCACGCTCGGCGGCGCGGACACGGGCAACGGCCTCTTGGCCCTGCCGCTCGGTCTCGCGCTCCTCGGCCTCGCGATCTATCGTCGTCGTCGCCGCGCCTAATCAGCCGCGCGCTTTTCGGCTTCGCTTACGCAAGCCCATCGCGTCTTCGGACGCGGTGGGCTTTTTCTTTTGCGGCATGTGTGACTCGCTGGACGCGACGAAACCCAGCGCGTTGGCGCCGCTGCAACGACATCGAATGTATCGGAATTAAGGAGCGAAGAAGGCGCGGTTTAGGCGCGAAGGCCTACCAAGCGCCGTAAGCGCCGGGCAGGTAGTGCATGCCGATGCCCATCAGCCCGATGGCGCAACCCATCGCAAGCAAACCCATGACTGCGAAAATCGAGAGCATCACGCGCTCGCCGTCAGACTTGATCTCGTTGGCCGGAATCGGATCGTACTTCGGGTCGTCCATCGTTCGCGCTCCTTCGCGTCGTAGCTGGCGGCAGTCTTACGCGAACCGGCGCCGGCTGCAAGCGCTATACTGCGCGCCCATGCGCCTCTTGCACACCATGTTGCGCGTCGGCGATCTCGACCGCTCGATCGCCTTTTACCGTGACGTTCTCGGCATGCAGCTCATCTCGCGCAAGGACTACCCGGACGGCAAGTTCACGCTGGCGTTCGTCGGCTTCGGCAAGAATCCCGAGCAGGCCGAGCTCGAGCTCACCCACAACTGGGGCGTCACCAGCTACGACATCGGCACCGCTTACGGACACATCGCGCTCGGCGTCGACGACATTTACGGCGTCTGCGAACGACTGCGCGCGGCCGGCGGCAAGATCACGCGCGAGCCGGGCCCGATGAAACACGGCACGACCGTCATCGCATTCGTACAGGATCCCGACGGTTACAAGATCGAGCTCATCGACGAAAAGAGCCGCGGCCCGCGCTGATCAGCGCAGCTCGTAGAGGACCGAGTCGGCGTCGGCGAAGCGCTGGGCGAAGCGGGCGGTGAACGCGGGCGTCGTCGGCAGCAGCAGCGCGCGCGGCAGGAGCAGGAAGTTGGCCTCGAGATCGGCCTGGCGCAGCTCGGCTGCGAGCGCGACGGCATCGCCGAGACGGTTGCGGATGCGGGATTCGCGATAGGGTCCGAAGGAGTCGCCGAGCCAGCCGCCGTCGGCGCCGCGATCGGCGAAGTAGGCGAGCCGCTCGTGCTCGACCGCGAAGACACGATAGCCGGGCGCGTGGCGGTTGAGCCAGTCGACGGCGGCGAAGCCGCGCGTGTGCGCGCCGAGCCAGGCGGCGCGCGCCGTCGGTGGCGGCGGCAAGTCGCTGACCCATTGCCACGCGCCGTCGAGCACGCCCCACGCGGCCAAGGTCGCGGCGACGGCGATCGACAGGCGCCGCTGTCGCGGCAGCAGGCGATCGAGGGCGAGGCCGTGCGCCAGCGCGGCCGCCGGCAGGATCGGCAGCAGATAGCGCAGCGACTGCGCGCCCGCAAACCAGACGAGGCCGAACACCGCGACGACGACCAGCAGCGCGACGAGGCGGCGATCGCGGCGCGCCTGCCACAGCGTCAGCGGCGTCAGCAGCACGAAGGCGGGCGAAATCCAGGCGCCCTCTTGTGCGAACGGCTGTTGCGCGGCCAGGAGTCGCGCGGGCAACAGCGCCAGCGCCGTCAGCGAGCGGCCGGCGCCGAGTCGACCGAGATCGACGAGCTGGAGATGGAGATCCTCGGCGTTCCACCAGCCGGCGCCGAAGATGTTGGCGGCGAAGGGAAACACCGGATTGCCGCACCACAGCGCGTTGAGGACATAGAACGGCGCGCCGATGACGGCGACGACGGCGGCGAAGACGAACGCATCGCGCCAGCGCCCGCCGCGACCGTCGCCGCCGCGATCGAAGAAGACCACGAGCCCGAGCGCGGCGACGATGACGAGGCCGGTGTATTTGTTGGCGGCCGCGAATCCGGCGGCGACGGCGGCGACGACGAGCCAGGCGCGTTCGCGATGCCGCTGCCACGCGAGCGTGGCGGTCGTGGCGACGGCGGCGAAGAGCGCGAGGCCGACGTCGATGTAGCCGCTGTCGGCGAGGCGCATGACGAGCGGGCTGCCGAGCCACAAGGCGGCCGCAAAGAGGCCGGCGCGCGGTGTCTGCAAGCGGCGACCGGCGGCGACGAGCGCCAGCGTCACCAGCGCCGCCGCCAGCGTCTGGGTGCCTTGGGCCGCGCTCTCGCTGCCGCCGAGCAGCATGAGCGTGAACAGCATCTCCTGCAGTCGCGGCACGCCGGGATAACGCAGCGGCACCGCCGCGAACACGGCGTGGCGCGCGGCGAACCAGCGCGCCGCCGTCAGGTGATACATCGTCGCGTCGTAGTCCGTCGGCGGCGCCAGCGCCCGACCCCACCACGGCAGCGTCAGCGCGACGACGACGAGCGTAAACACCGTCGCGCGCGCGAGCTGACGCGGCGGCAGCTGCAACAGCGCCGGCCACGGCGCAGCGACGAGCGCCAACGCAGCGACGAGCGCGAAGGTCAGCGGCGCCGTCAGCGCCTGCGCAAGTCCCAGCGCCAGCACGACATACGCGACGGCGCCGAGACCGAGCGCGCACGCGAACACGGCCCGTTCGAGCGCGTCGACGAACGGCACGCGACGCACGAGGCGCGCGCCGATCGACCACGCAGCCAACGTCAACGCCGTCAAGAGCGCGAGATGACGCAGCGCGAGCGCGATCACCGCGATCCCGTCGTGTGCGTGCACGCCATGCCGCCGGACAATAGGAGAACCGCGGCGCGCTGCCAAAGCAGAATCGCGCGCCCCGCTCGCCCGTCCGCGACCGGCGATCTACATTCTCGGCGTGAGCACGCGCAGACCGACGCCGTGGAACCCGATCGTCTGCGACGCCATCGCCCGTCGCGTGCTCTTGGCGTTCGACTACGACGGCGAGCCGCGCGTCGTCGCGCCCTATTGCCACGGCATGACGACGGCGGGGCGGCAGGCCGTGCGCGCGGTGCAAGTGCTCGGCGGCACACGTCGCGGCGACATTTCGTCGGGCAAGCTGTGGACGATCGACAAGATCGTCGGTCTGCGCGCGGTCGACGAGGCGTTCGTCGCGAGCGATCCCAAGTACAACCCCGACGACAGCGCGTTCGCCGAGATCCACTGCCGCATCGAGACGCGCAAGAAGCGCTAGATCCGCGAACGCGACCCCTGCGAAGCTGCGTGCCAAGCGGCCGCCAAGCACCTCGCAGCCTTCCGCCACAAACCCGTCGTCTTCTTCGAGTCGGATTCAGCCGCAGCGGTGCGCTGGGACTGTTCCACGCAGCAACGAGTGCCTGAGACGCGGGATCCGGACGTGAAACGAGGACGATACGGCCCTCATTGCTGGGCTATACCGTCCTCGAATCGTCCTCTTGAATCTTGAAACCTGGTGGAGCCGAACGGGATCGAACCGTCGACCTCCTGAATGCCATTCAGGCGCTCTCCCAACTGAGCTACGGCCCCAGGTGTGCTTCGCAGTCTGCTACTTTTTGCCCTCGCGCGCCACTTCGGCGTGCTCGTCTACGTCTCGGTCTGCTTCCTCGTCCGCGTAGCCGCCAGCTTCCGGCTCGTACCCGCGCGGTGCTCCAAATGCATTGTCGTGCGCGCGTTCTGCATCGGCCTTGATCTGCGCGTCGACATCCTTGATACGGTCGTACGTTTGCCGCAGCGCTTCCGGGACTTCGAGCTTCGATCCGTCGATCAACTCCGAGACCTGCTCACCGAGACGCGCCAACAGCTGCTGCTTCTCTCTCGCCAACAAAGCCAAATCCACGCGCAACTTGCCAGCCTGCGAGGAGCGAACGACGACCTCCCGCAGCGTGTCGAACGAATCCGACGCCATCTTCCACATGGTGCCGAACTGCCGACGCAAATCATCGCGTCGCTCACTCACGGGGCACGTGTCTAGCAACGTCTGCGCCGCCTGTCAACGCTTCCGTTTCATCTTTTCTCGACGTGCTTCCAAGCACGCTTCCAATCGACCCGCTCCTTGACACCTCATTCGGCAAACGCAGAAGATGTGCTCGCGATGAAAAGGCCCCCGGGGCTAGCAGTTCGTGTGTCGAGCGTAATGGCTCTCGTTGCGCTCGCCGGCTGCCCCGCGCCGAAGCCGCCGCCGCTCGCGCCCGCGCCGCCGGCGATGACCTTCGCGGCCTCGCGCATTCGCAGCTTCTCCGACAGCTTCGCGGTCACCGCCATCGCCGACTCGCCGTCGACGATCTTCGTCGGCACGCCGCACGGCCTGTTGCGCTGGGAAGGCGGCCACTACACCGTCTTGTCGCAGCGCGACGGCCTGCCCGCCGATCGCGTCTCCGCCGTCACCGTCGACAGCGCCGGCGCGGTGTGGCTGGCGACGGCCAAAGGCTTGTCGCGCGGGCTGCGCGGCGTGTGGACCAACTATCCGCTCGCGCCCGTCGGCGGTTTTCTGACCGGCCTCGTGCCCGGCGGCGACGGCAAGAGCATCTGGGCCGGCGGCCCCGAAGGCTTGGCGCGACTGCGGGGCTTTCGCTGGGAGCACTTCTTCGCCGACACCGGCGTGACCGCGCTCACCGCCGGCGCCAACAACAGCGTCTGGGTCGGCACGAGCGGCGCCGGCGTCCTGCGCATCAACAAAGCGGGCGACAAGATCGAGAAGTTCGGCGCCTTGCAAGGCTGCGAGACCGACGTCGTGCGCGGCCTGGTCGCCGTCGACAAGACGCTGCTCGTCATCGGCGAAGGCGCCGGCGGCCCGCGCGCGGCCTATTGGGACGGCACGCGCTTTCATTCGTACGAGCTGCATTCACCGTCGGTGCTGGAGTGGGCGGCGCGCGCAGGCCTGAAGACGCTGCTCGGCTATGGCGATCACGTCTTCGAGGTCAGCGTCGCGGCGCCGACGGCCAAAGCGACGGTGACCTTGACGCCGATCGCCGCGCAAGCCGCCGCCGCGCGCACAATCGCGCTCAAGCTCGACGCGCCGTCGACGCTGCTCGAGGATCCCGCCGACGCGCCCAAGCCGCCGCCGCCGAAGCCGAACGCGAGCGGCGTCGTGCCGCCCTTGCCGGTCGGTCCGCCGCTCGTGGCCGTCGAGTCGTCGGTGCGGCTGCCCGACGGCATCACCAGCGTCGCCGGCTCCGAGCGCGGCCTGCTCGTCGGCACCCGCTTCATCGGCGCCGAGCGCGTCGAGAACGACGTGCCGCGTGACTTTCGCGCCAACGATCTGGCCGCCGCCGCCGTGCGCCTCACCGTCGCCTGCGTCAAAGCCGGCGACGACTGCTACCTCGCGACCGGCGCCACGCGCGCCTGGCGCTTCGACGGTCAAGCCTTCGAGCCCGCCAACATCGATCCCGAGCCGGGCTCGCATGTCTTGGCCATCCTGCGCGACCCGCACGACGACGTGCTCGCCATCCATCGCGGCGCCGCCGATCGCCTCCTGCGCATCTCGCGCGTCGACGACGGCCGCTGGACGCCCGTCGGCATTCAAACGGTCTCCGTGCCCGAAGGCTTGCCCGACTTGAACTTCGCCACCTTCGCACCCGACGGCCATTTGTGGATCGGCCTGCGCTGGATCGACAAAGAGGGCGACGCGCGCGACGGCGGCGCCGCCGAGATCGCGCTCGACAGCGGCAAAGTCGTCGCCCACAAAGAGCTGCCCACCGACGTCGTCTCGATGTTTTGGAAGTCGCGCAACGAAGCCTGGTTCGCCACGCGCTCCGGCGCCGCGCGCCTGCTCGACGGCAAAGTGCGCGTCTTTACCGAGAACGACGGCATGGAGTCGGACATCACGCGCGACATCGGCCTCGGGCCCGACGGCAACGTCCTCGTCGCCACCGGCCGCGGCACCGGCCGCTTCGACGGCACGCGCTGGACGTTCCCGCGCATGGGCGCCTTCTACCACCCCGCCAACGCGCTCGGCCACGACGACCGCGGCAATGTCTTCATCGGCACCGACAAGGGGCTATTTTGCGTCGGCAAGTGCGCGCCCGATGCCATAGACGCGCGGCGCGGGCTGCTTACGGACAACGTGATCGACTTGATGGTCGATCGGCGCAATCGCGTGTGGGTGCTGACCGAAAAGGGCATCAACATCGTCGAGCCCTGAGTTTTCCTTCGTCGTCTTCTGGAGTCCGGATGGCATCTTCGCTTCTCGACCGCACATCATTCGTATGAGCGCGCGCGCCGACGACAACAACGACGACTACGGCGACAGCCTGCGCTTTGGGCTCTATCAGCCGACGCGGATCGTCTTCGGCGACGGCTGTGTCGACGAGCTCGGGCGCGAGTGTCAGCGGCTCGGCGCGCAGCGCGTGCTCGTCGTCACCGACCGCGTCTTGCGCGACAAGACCGAGGTCGTCGGCCGCGTCGAGCGCGCGCTCGGCAATCGGCTGGGCGCCTTATACGACGGCGTGACGCCCGACGGCGGCGTGCACCTCATCGACGACGGCGCCGCGGTCGGCCGCGAGCACGGCTGCGACGGCGTCGTCTCGGTCGGCGGCGGCAGCGTCATCGACAGCGCCAAAGGCATCGCCCTCGTCTTGGCTGGCGGCGGCTCGATTCGCGATCACGAAAGCGCGCCGCGCCGGCAGACGCCGCACATCGCCATTCCGACGACGGCAGGCACCGGCAGCGAAGTGAGTCGGCAGCTCATCGTCCGCGATCAGACGGCGCAGGAGCGGCTGCACATCGAGGACGATCGGCTCCTGCCCGACGTGGCGCTGCTCGATCCGTCGGTGACGCTGGCGATGCCGCCGCAGCTGACGGCGGCCACGGGCTTCGACGCGCTGACCCACGCCATCGAAGCGCTGACGAGCCGGCGCCGCAATCCGATCGCCGACGGCTTGGCGCTGCAGGCGCTGCGGCTCATCGCGCGCTGGCTGCCGGCGGCGTGTGAAGACGGGCAAGCGCGCGTCGCGCGCGGGCAGATGCTGCTCGGCGCGCACGCGGCCGGCTTGGCGGCGGCGGCCGCGGGCGTCGGATTGGCGCACGCGATGGCGCACGTCGTCAGCGCCCGTTACGGCGTGCATCACGGCACCGCCAACGCCGTCTGCCTGCCGCAGGTCATTCGCTTCAACGCCGACCAGTTGGGCGCGCGCTATCGCCAAGTCGCCGACGCGCTCGGCGTGGACGCGAGCGGTCTCGGCGATGCGCTCGTCGGTGAGGCAGCGGCGCAAGCGGTGGCGCACCTGCTGGCGCGCGTGCAGCTGCCGGCGCGGCTGCGCGACGTCGGCGTGCCCGAAGCGGCGCTGCCGGCGCTGGCCGAAGCCACGCTCGCCGACGGCGCGCTCGCGACCAACGGCAAAAAGGTCGCGACCGCCGCCCTCGTCTTGGCAGTCTATCGCAACGCTTACTGAGGCTAGGAGCTGGAACATGGATGTGGTGACGCTGGATGCGCGAGCGGCGGAGAATGGGCTCGGGATGATGCTGCAGGGCCTGTTGGCGGAGAATCTGGCGGTCAACCGCGGCAAGCGGCGCGCTTTTTCGGCCATGTCGTCGACGTTCGGCGTAGTCGCGCCCGACGCCGACGTGACGGTGACGCTGGCCTTCGGCGGCGGCCACTGTACGATCTACGACGGGCTGCGCGACGAGCCCGACGCCGTCATCACCGCCGACTCGGGCCGCATTCCCGAGCTGACGCAGCTGTCGACGCGCTACGGCATTCCCTGGCTGCTCGACACGCATGGCAAGAGCTTCGTGCGCGCGCTCATGCAGCGGGAGATTCGCGTCGATGGGCTGCTGCGCTTGCCGGTGTCGCCGCTCGGCGCGCTGCGCTCGGCCAAGGCGGCGCTCGATCTGGTGCGGCTGACGCGAATTCTCTCGGTCAACGCCCGCACCGCCTGAACCGGGGAAAACGGGCCGGCGACTTTCGACGCAAATCCACGGCCCTGGCAACTATCCGCGCAAATTTTTGCGACCTTGGGTGTGCACTCTTAGCATCGAGTCCACTCCATGCGTCTGTGGTCTAGCGTTTGGGTCCGCCGGCTGGGTGTCGCCGCCCTGGTGGCGGTCGCGCTCGGCTACGTGCCCTATCACTTGTACGGCTCTTCGGGGCTGGCCCGTTACGTCAAGCTCGAGCGGGAGCGCGATGCCTTGCACGAGGCGAACTTGAAGACGCACGCCGCCAATCAGCAGCTGCGCGCCGAGCTCGAAGCGCTCGGCGACGGCGAGGATGACGGCCTGTCGCGCGCGGCGGTCGAACGCGCGGCGCGCGACGAGCTCGGCCTCGTCAAGACCGGCGAGGTCGTCTACAAAGTGCAGCCGCACGCCGAGGCGACGCGCTGATGCTGCTTGGCGCCAAGCTGCGCCGCCTCTTGTGGCGCGCGCGTCGCGTGACCGTCGATCTATGGGGCGCGGCCACGACCGTCGGTGCCGCGGCGCTGGTCGGCGCCGGCTGGTTCCCCGACTTGCGCGCCAGCTCGGCTGACGTCGGGCCCATCGTCGCGGCCTGCGCGCTCGGCTCGCTGGTCATCCTCAAAGTCGCGGCGCGGCTGCGCGCGGTGCCGACGAGCGAGCGCGAGCTGACCGGCGCGACGCCGGCGGCGACCGATCACGCGCTCGAGATCAAGCGCGACCTCGAGCTCGGCGCGGCGCTGGTCGTCGGAACGTATGTGACGCTGCAGCTGTCGGGCGGCTTGCGCTCGCCGGTCTATCCGCTGGTCTACGCGCTCGTCTGCTTCTTGACGACGTTTCATCGCCGCGCCGTCGCCTTGCCGCTGGTGACGATCACGCTGGCGATGGAGGCGCTCGCCTATCGCGCGGCCACGCTGACGGCGCCGAGCGCCAACGCGCGCGAGCTGGCCTTGTCGCACGCCAGCTTCATCGCCTTCTTCGCGCTGACGAACTTCGTGTTCCTGCAGGCGGAAGTGATGCGGCAGCGGCGCGAGCATCGGCGGGCGCTGACGCGCGCGTTACGCGGCCTGCGCGACGAGGCGCGCGACTTTCGGCTGATTTCGTCGTCGCTGACCGGCGATCCGACGGCGCGCTCGCGGGAATCGGACGAAGAGCGGCTGGCCATCGGCGCGGTGCAGGCGATCCACGAGACGATCTTCTATACGCTGGAGCTGCTGAAGAAGTCGCTCGAGCTGCATACGTGTCTGCTGCTCTGGCTCGATGACGCGGGTGAGCGGCTGAAGATCAAAGAGCTGGTCACCGACAGCGACTGCGTCATCGAGACGGCGATCAACGCCGACGCGGGCGCGCTCGGGACGGTCGTGAAGAATCGGCTGCTCGTGAACCTGAAGGATCCGAAGCGCGGTCACCTGCCCTATTATCGCGGGCCGGTCGACGGCGACGTGGGCAGCTTCCTCGGCGTGCCGGTGATGGAAGACGGCCATTTGCGCGGCGTGTTGTGTGCCGACCGCTCGGGCAGCCGGCCGTTTACGGAGCGCGACGAGCAGCTCTTGCAAGGCGCGTCGGAGCAGATGCTGCGGGCGATTCAGTCGGAGCGCGTGTTCGCGGCGGTCGAGCGGGCGAAGTACGAGCACGAGCGGTTCTTCGCGGCGCTGGCGCGGCTCAATCGCGCGCTGACGGCCGAGGACGTCTATACGACGACGTTCGAAGCGACGCGCGAGATCTCGGACTTCGACTTCGCGGCCATCACGCTGTTCGATCGCGCGTCGAAGCGGCACACGGTCGTGAGCGCCGTCGGTGAAGCGCCGAAGGGCTTGGCCGGGTTGAGCTTCGGCGACAACGCGGGCTTGGCGGCGATGGTGGTCAAGAACAAGCACTTCTTGCCGGCGGGCGGCGAGATTCGCGACAAAGACGCGCTCGTGTTCACGAAGAAGATGCGGCTCGACGGCATGGAGTCGCTGCTGGTGTTGCCGCTGATGTCGCGCCGACGAGGCGGTCGGGTCGTTCGCGGTGGCGGCCAAGCGGGCGCGCGCGTTCGGCAAGGACAAGCGCGAGATGCTGACGGTCATCGCCAACCACGTCGCGGTCTAGCTGTCGAACGCGCAGCTGTACGGGCGCATGGAAGAGATGGCGACCACCGACGGTCTGACCGGGCTCGTCAATCACCGCACGTTCCAGGAGCGCTTCTCGGAGATGCTGGCGCGCGCCGAGCGAACGGGCGGCAAGCAGGCGCTGCTCCTCACCGACATCGATCACTTCAAGAAGGTCAACGACACGTACGGCCATCCGACGGGCGACGTCGTGTTGCGCGGCGTGGCGCAGGTGGTGCGCGATTGCGTGCGCAAGATCGACCTCGCGGCGCGCTACGGCGGCGAGGAGTTCGCGATCGTCCTCGAAGGCACGGACGCCGTCGGCGCGCGCCAGCTGGCCGAGCGCATCCGCGCCGAGGTCGCAGAAGCAGCAGTTTCCGTCGTCGAAGGGCGCGTTCGGCTGCACGCTGTCGCTCGGCATCGCCGTCTATCCCGACGACGGGCGCGACTCGAAGACGCTCATCGCCAACGCCGATCAGGCGCTCTATCACGCCAAGCACAACGGCCGAAACCGCGCCGTCGCGTTCCCCGAGCTGCAGAGCGCGGCCGTCAAGCTCAAGGCCGTCAAGTAAGCGCCCCGCCGCCGCTGCCGCGCGGCGCGGAAGACGTGGTGACGCCGAAGCGCTGCTCGTCGCTTGCGCTGCACCCGTCGCGACCGAGCCACCCGCCGCGACCGAACGGCCGTTGCGGCCGCCGCCTCCGCTGGCTACGCTGCCGGCATGAGCATCTACCTCAGCCGCATCTACACCAAAACCGGCGACGGCGGCCAGACCGCGCTCGTCGGCGGCCACATGGTCCCGAAATACGCCCCGCGCATCGAAGCCTACGGCACCGTCGACGAGCTCAACGCCGTCCTCGGCCTCGTCCGCAAAGCCAACGCCGACGAAGCCGGCCCCACCGAAGCGCGCGCCCGCATCGACGCCATCCTGCAGCGCGCGCAGAACGAGCTGTTCAACCTCGGCTCACTGCTCGCGACGCTGCCCGAAGACCTATCGGACAAACAGCCGCGCATCGCCGCCCGCCACGTCGAGGCGCTCGAGCACGACATCGACGCGCTCAACGAAGAGCTGCCGCCCTTGCGCAGCTTCACCTTGCCCGGCGGCGGCTGGGTCAGCTCCTACTTGCACCTGGCGCGCACGGTCTGTCGTCGCGCCGAGCGCATCGTCGTGCATCTGGCGTCCGTCGAGACCGTCGACGCCGACTGCGTGAAATATCTGAACCGCCTGTCGGACGCGCTCTACGTCATCGGCCGCTGGAACGTGCGCCAGCGCGGCGAGCAAGAGCCGCTGTGGACGCCGGAGACGACCTGACGAAAACGAAAGCGCCGCCGCGACCGAGGCCGCGGCGGCTCGTCGTTCGCCGCTACTTCGCCATGTCGACGGTGGGCGCCGTCGTGCCGCATGACGTCGGAACGCACGCGCACGTGAGCGGCGTCTGACAGATGCAGCTGGCGTTGTCGCCGCACTTCGAGTTGTCGCCGCTCGTGCACGTGATCGTACAGAAGTACGATTGGGCGTTGACCGGCTCGCTACCATTTTCGATCGCGGTGCAGAGCGGTGCCGTCGACGGGCAGTCGCCGAGCGTCATGCAGTATTTGCCGACGCCGACGCTGTTGCCGGTGTCGCCGGGATGACCGCACGTCGACTCGGGACCGGCGAGGTCCACCATCGTCATGTCGGCTGCTGTCGCGCCGCCACCGCCCGCCGTTCCGCCGCCGCCGGCTGTGCCGCCGCCGCCGCCGTTGCCGGACTTCGTGGTACCGCCACAGCCCGCCACCGCGAGCACCAAGATGACAATAAGTTTACGCATGCGTCGCATAGTTGGACGATGCGTGTAACGTGTCAACTCGCGCATCGACGCGCGACCGGCGTCACCTCATTCCAGGCAGTGGCCGGGACCGAAATCGAGCTCGGTCTGATCGCGCTCGTCACGCGGCTGCAGCGGGTTGTGCTCGATGCCGTGCGGTGGCTCGTCCGAGCGCACGAACATCGCTTGCAACGCGCTGCACTCCGGGCAATGAGCGGGCGCTTCGACGCTGCCGTCGACGAAACCACAGATCGTACATTTCCAGGTGGTCATCGTCATGGCCATTTAAAGCTGCAATGCGCGCGCCACGTGTGATACGCCTGAACCACCGAAGATGCGGAAGAACTTCGTCCTCGACACCAACGTCCTGCTCCACGATCCGCGCGCGATCTTCCACTTCGAAGACAATGACGTGATCATCCCGATCTACGTCCTCGAAGAGATCGATCATTTCAAAAAGGAGCTCTCGGAATTGGGTCGCAACGCGCGTGAAGTCGCGCGTCGCCTCGATGATTTTCGCGATAAAGGCGGCAGCCTGTCCGAAGGCGTCGCCATGGAGCGCGGCGGCCGACTGACGGTGGCGTTGGCCACGCGGCCCTTGCCCGACATGCTGCGTTCGTCGCAGTCGCAGGACAACAACATCCTCGGCGTGGCGCTCGAAGTTCGCGATCGCTCGGGGCCCGACACGCCGACGATCCTCGTCACCAAAGACGTCAACTTGCGCATTCGCGCCGACGCGCTCGGCTTGAAAGCCGAGGAATACGACGCCGAAGCGATCGACGTCGAGGAGCTGTACAGCGGCAACGGCGAGCTCGAAGTGCCGGCGGCGGCGGTCGATCAGTTTTACGCCGAAGGCGCGCTGCCGGCCGAAGCGATCGCGCACGATCACAAGATCTACGCGAACCAGTATTTGCTGCTGCGCGATCGCGAGAGCCCGCAGCACACGGCGCTCGGTCGTTACGACGGCCCGAACAAGAAGATCTCGCCCATCAAGAAGCTGCGCGAAGGCGTGTGGGGCATTCGCCCGCGCAACAAAGAGCAGCATTACGCGCTCGATCTCCTGCTCAACGACGACATCAAGCTGGTGACGCTCGTCGGCAAAGCGGGCACGGGCAAGACGCTGCTCGCCATCGCCGCCGGCCTGCAGAAGTGCGTCGAAGAGGGCATCTATCAAAAGCTGCTCGTCTCGCGCCCGATCTTTCCGCTCGGCAAGGACATCGGCTTTTTGCCCGGCGACATCGAAGAGAAGCTGAATCCGTGGATGCAGCCGATCTACGACAACATCGAATTGCTGTTGGGCTTCTCGAAGGCCGAGAAAAAAGAGGGCCGCTCGCATCAGGAGCTCATCGACCTCGGCTACATCGAGATCGAGCCGCTGACGTACATTCGCGGCCGCTCGATCCCCAACCAGTTCATGATCGTCGACGAGGCGCAGAACCTGACGCCGCACGAAGTGAAGACGATCATCACGCGCGTCGGTGAGAACACGAAGATCATCCTCACCGGCGACCCGTATCAGATCGACAATCCCTACGTCGACGCGTCGAACAACGGCCTCACCACCGTCGTCGAGCGTTTCAAAGGCGAAGCGATCGCCGGCCACGTCTCGCTGCTCAAGGGCGAGCGCTCGCCGCTGGCCGAGCTGGCCGCGAATATCCTGTAGATCTGTAGATCTCCGTTCGCGCCCCGCCGCTCCTCACGACCACTTCCCGCTCGCACAACCAAACGCAAACGCGACGCCGAGCCCGCCGAAAGGCGCGCGGGTTGTCGCATTGCGTAACGTGCTTATTGATTATGTAGCTGACGCGCGAGAATGCGTTTTGCGGACGGAATGAGCGGGCGGGAGTTACTTGCGCGGCGGTGGCGGGACCGCCATGAGCTGCGCGTAGCGGTTCATCTCGACGTCCTCGATGCGCACGCCGACGCCACGATCGGGGCGCGCGTAAACGACGCGGCCAGCGACGCGAATCGGCTCCCGCGAACCGGGCAGCGGAAACTCCATCAAGATGGGATCGCCGGGCCGCTCGAGCGGAAAGCGGTCATCGAACGAAAAGCCGCTGGCGGAGATGTTCCGCACCAGCCGGTAATACAGATCGTTGCCCCGAATCTCGACCGCGAAGAATGCGGTTTCCGTACGCGGCTCGATGCGTCGATCATCGCCGTCTGCTTCGCGATCTCGCGTCACCATGTCTGCTCCTCGGCGGGTACGGCCCTGTGCTACCTGTGCGTCTGAAGGGTGTCAAGGTGATTATAGGCACGCAGTAGTCTTACCTACAGTCTTTTCGTTGACGAAGTATCAAAAACGCTCGAAATTAAAAGACGATGAGCGCGCGCCCCAAGAACGTGCGCCGCCGCCGACCGCGCCGGCTCGGCCGGACGTCCTGGCTGATTCGCAAGCTCGGCGTCGCGCCCAACGCGCCCGCGCCCGAGCGCCGCGGCTTCATCGCGATTCAAATCGACGGGCTCGGTTATTACGTCCTGCGCGGCGCGCTCACGCGGCGATATGCGCCCTTTTTGCGCGGGCTCGTCAAACGGCGCGGCTATCAGCTGCAGCGCTATCGCGTCGGCCTGCCGGCGACGACGCCGGCCTCGCAGCTCGGCATCTTTTACGGCGACAACGACAACGTGCCCGGCTTCCGCTGGTACGACAAAGCCTCGCGCACGCTGCACGTCACCAAGTCCTCGAACGTCTGCGCCACGCTCGAGGCCGAAGCCCGCGAACGCAGCCCCGGCATCCTGCGCGACGGCGGCTCGAGCTACTGCAACATGTTCTCCGGCGACGCCGACACGTCGACCTTGACGCTGTCGACGCTCGGCCAACCCTCGCGCACCCAACTCAGCTGGCGCGATCTCCTCATCTTCAGCCTCTTTTTCATCACCGTCTTCCTGCGCATCTTCTTCTTGTCGGTGTGGGAGACGCTGCTCGAGCTCTACGATCAGCTCGTCGATCTGCGGGAAGGCCGCGCCCATCGCGACGAAGGCATCTTCCCGCTGGTTCGCGTCGTCACCAACGTCGTCTTCCGCGAGATCGCGACGCAAGGCTGCCTGCTCGACATCTACCGCGGCGTCCCCTACGTCTACTTGAACTTCTCCGGCTACGACGAGGTCGCCCATCATCGCGGCCCCAACAGCGTCTACGCCAAGCTCGTCCTGCGCTCGATCGATCGACAGGTGCGGCGCATTTACAACGCCGCGCGCCGCTATGCCGCGCGCGACTACGACATCGTGCTGCTCTCCGATCACGGCCAGTCGACGACAGTGCCGTGGCTGCATTTGCACGGTCAGACGCCGACCGAGTTCATCTTGGAGAAGCTGGCGCACGCGCGGCTCGGGCCGCTCGGCGCCGATTACCGCTCGAAGCACGTCGGGCGAGCGCTGGCGCTGACGGCGTGGCTGCGCGAGCTGCGCTGGATCCTGCCGCGTGCGCTCGGCGGGCCGCTCGACACCGTCGCCGGCTGGATGCAGGAGCGCCTGCCGGACGAGGCGGCGGTCGTCGACTGGTCGGCCGAGGCCTCGGTCGTGTTCGCGCCGACGGGCAGCTTGGCGCACCTCTACTTCACCGAAACCACTGCGCCACTGACGATTGAGGAGCTGCGCTCGCTGCACGGACCGCTCGTCGAGGCGCTGACGAATCACCCGTCGATCGGCCTCGTCGTGGCGCGCGCGGCCGAAGGCGCCATCGAGATCCACTCGCGGCGCGGCAGCCTGCGCGTCGAAGCCGGCGGCACGCGCACGCGCATCGGCGAAGATCCGCTGCTCACCGTGCTCGACGGCGAAGACACGCTGCGCGAGATCCGCCGCCTCATGGCCATGCGCCTCACCGGCGATCTCGTGCTCTTCTCGGCGCGCGACAAGAACGGCCGCGTCGTCAACTTCCAGGTCGAGATGGGCAGCCACGGCGGCCTGCACATCGACGAGCAAGCGGCCTTCATTCTCGCGCCGTCCAACCTCCCCTTCGACTTCGGCAAAGTGCGGTCGGTGCGCGATCTATATCGCTTCTTCGAGAGCTATCATCACGCCGACGCCGCCTCCGAGATCGTCGTCGCATGACGAAACCCATTTCATTATTCGTGTTGGGTATGGCGTTATTGCGCATATCGATCACGTACGCGGCGCCGCCGGCGCCGACCGCCAACGAATACGACGTCGTCGTGGGCGCGATGCCGGCCGCCAAGATCGGCGAGCACGCCGCCGTCTCGCTGTCGATCCTGCCGCGCGCCGGCTATCGCCTGCTCGCCGACGGACCGCTGCTCGTGCGCCTCGCCGGCGACGGCCTCACGCCCGACAAAGCCCTACTGCGCCGCGAAGATGCCGTCGATCCGCGCGCCGAAGCGCCGCGCTTCGAGCTGCCGTTTCGCCGCCAGCGCGCCGCCAACGCGACGCTGACCGCCACGCTCACGTTCTACATTTGCAACGCCGCGCGCTGCCGCCCGGTCACGGAACCAGTTTATATCCGTGACCATACACCGTGAGGATATGACGCGGCTCTTTGCCGTCGGCCTCGATCATCTTGCGCAATTTGACGATGAAATTGTCGACCGTCCGATTGTTCGTGCGCGCGTCGATGCCCCATATCTTCTCCAGGATCTCGTCGCGCGACACCGGCTGCTGCTTGCGCTCGAACAATAACTTCAGCAACTCGACTTCGTAAAATGTCAGCGAATGCGTCTTTCGCGCGCGCGTGACCGTGTGCTTCTTGGCATCGATGGTCGCTTCACCAATCGTAAACAGATCCTCTTCGACCGGCGCGCGATGGCCCAAGCGGCGAAACATGGCCTTGATGCGCGCCAGCAATTCAGCGACGGAGAACGGCTTCGTGACGTAATCGTCGGCGCCGGCGTCGAGCCCGCGGATCTTGTCCGACTCCTGCCCGCGTGCCGTCAAAATGATGATCGGCACCAGCGTATTGAAGCGCCGCACCTCTTCGCAAACGGCATATCCATTCAAATCGGGCAGCATCAAATCGAGGATGACGCAGTCGGCGGCGCGGTCGCGCATGAGCTTGACCCCTTCGCGTCCGAGCCCGGTCGCGATGACGTCGAAACCTTCGAACTCGAGCGCGTCGGTCAAGCCGCGCACGATGTCGGGCTCATCCTCGACAATCAATATCTTCTTCTGCCCGCTCATGGGCGCACGCGCCCATGAGCGGACCGTCGATCCGCTGGCCGAACGGGCCGGACGCTCACTATCGCTCGCTTACGCTCGCTCATATCCCGTATTCGCCCACCAACGAAAGCTCGCGCGGCTGCACGAGCGGAATATCGACGATGAACGCCGCCCCTTTGCCCGGCTCGCTATCGACGACGACGGTGCCGCCGTGCGCTTCGGCGATGTGCTTCACCAGCGACAGGCCGATTCCCGAGCCGCGCACGTTCGTGCCGCGCGCGCCGCGCGTGCGATAAAAGCGCTCGAAGATCTTGCGCTGCTCGTCGGCGGGAATGCCGGGACCTTGATCGCCGACCACCAACCGCAGCCGATTTCCTTGGCGCGTCAAATAGACCGATATCTCGCCCTTGCCATATTTCACGGCGTTCTCGAGCAGGTTCAACAGGAGCAGCGTCATGGCGTTCTCGTCCATCGGCGCTTCGGGCAAGCCGGGATCGATCTTCGTCACCAGCTTGAATCCTTCGCGCTCCAGACGATGGCGATAGACGTCGAGCGAGCGCTCCACGACCTCATCGAGCCGCCCGGGCACGAACTCGTAGGCCGCGCGCCCGCGCTCGATACGCGCGAAATCGAGCACGTTGTCGATCAGCCGCGATAAGCGCTCCGCTTCGCGTGTAATGATCTCCGCATATTCTTTCCCCTTTTCCGGCGTCTTTAGTTTTCCTAAAGCCAACAGTTCGCCAAACATGCGAATCAGCGACAACGGCGTCTTCAGCTCGTGCGAAACGTTGGAGATGAAGTCCGATTTGGCTTCGTTGGCGCGCGATTCTTTCCAGGTCGCGTAAAAGAGGAAGCCGATGCCCGACAAGATCGTCAAGAGCATCATCGTGATCAGCAAGAACTCGGAGCGACGGCGCACGCCTTCTTGATTGGCGAGCCGCGCCGCACCGACGGGCGCCATCTGCAATCGCCACAAATACAGCGTCGTTGGAAACGCCTTCTCGAAGAGATATTTGCCGGGATGACCGACCGGCGCGCCGTACACGACGTTGCCCGCGCCGTCGCGCACGCAGACGAGCTCCTTACCGGCGACGTCTTTGAGCTCGAGCGGCAATAAGCTCTGCTTGACGTATTCGAGCGATACTTTGAGCACGACGTAATAAACGCGATCGCCGTGCAATTTCTTGATGAACGAAATGAGGTAATCGCGATTGTTGTATTCGCGATGCATATGTTTATGCAGATCGACCTTTAGATCTTCGAGCGGCAAATCGGGCAAGATCTTCTTCATGAACAGCTCGCGAAACGCCGTGGCGTCGGCGTCGCGGCGCTTCGAGACGTAGCCGCCCGACAACAATTGCAGCTTCTCGTCGAGCACCAGCGCCGCCTCGATAGCCGGCGACACGCGCACGATATAGCTCCAGTTCTGCTTGAAGTCGCCGAGGTGATCGACGTCGACGAGATCGAATAGTGAGCGGTCGCTGTCGACGATGACGTTGTCGATGCGCTTTAGGGTCTCGTCGCCGAGCAGGCGATTGGCGTCGACGAGCGACTGCTCCGACGACTCGGCCAGCTGCGCGGCATAACGAAAGCCATAGCCGGCGAGCGCGATCGCCGCCGCCAGCACCAGCGGCACGATGATGAACAACGGCGAGAACCGCTGTTTGGACTGCTTCGCCACAGCCGGAGTCTAGCGCAGCTATTACAGCCGATGGCGTTTCAAGTATTCGAGCACTTCGTCGAACTGCCCCGTCTCGTTGGCGTAGGTCGCGAAGTTCTTGGCCGTCGAGAACCACTCGACCGTCGTCGGGCGCGTCTTCTTCTGCGCGGCGCGCAGGTCGGCCGTCGTCACCGCGCGCACGGCGCCGCCGCGCAGCGACTCGGCCAACGCCACCTCGATCGCGCCTTGCACGAGGTGATCGAGGTCGGCGCCCGAGCACAGCTCCGTCGCGCGCGCAATCTCGGCCACGTCGACGTCGGGCGCCATCGGCTTGCCGGCCAGCTTCAGCTTCAAGATCTCGACGCGGGCGCGCAAATCCGGCGGCGGAACGAAGAGCACGTCGCCGAAGCGACCGGGCCGCCGAAACGCCGGATCGACATCCCAGGGCGCGTTGGTGGCGCCGATGACGAGCACGCCTTCGGACTGCCCGCCGGCGCCGTCGAGCTCCGACAGAAACTGCGTCACCAGCGTGCGATAGGACTCGTGGCGCAAGCCCGAACGACGCCCGCCGAGCGAGTCGACCTCGTCGAAGAAGAGAATCGCCGGCGCATTGGCGCGCGCCGTCTTGAACAGCTCGTGCAGCTTCTTCTCCGACTGCCCGAGCCACATGTCGAGCACCTCTTCGATGCCCACCGCGACGAAGTGAATGCCCGCCTCGCCCGCCGTCGCGCGCGCCAAGAACGTCTTGCCACAGCCCGGCGGCCCGTACAGTAAGAGGCCGCCGCCGACCTTCTTGCCGAACGCTTGATACAGATCGGGCCGCTTGAGCGGATAGAGCACGCGTAGCCGAATCTTCTCCTTCAGCTCGTCGAGCCCGCCGAGATCGGCGAACGTCACCGTCGGCTTCTCGACTTCGCCGGGCGTCGGCGCCGCCGGCGGCTCCTTCGTCTTCGGCGCGCCATCGGCGACGAGGCGAATGCGCGCCCGCGGGTCGTCCTTGGCGCGGCTGATCTGCTCGCGCAAGGCGACGTCCGCCAGCGCCACGTCGCGCGCCACGGCCGCGTCATACGCCGCCAGCGCCTCGGCGTGCCGCCCGATCTCGTACAAACAACGCGCCCTTCCCATCGTCGCCGCGGCGTCACCGGGCGCGCGCGTCAAGATGGCGTCGTGCTCCGCCAGGGCGCGGTCGGCGTCACCGGCGCGCTCGAGCGCCGACGCCAGCTGCCGTCGCAGCGCCACGTTCTCCGGCAGCGCACGCACGGCTTCCTGCAGACTCTCGATCGAATCGTGGGTCAATGGGCGGGCTCCTTACGGCTGCTCTTCTTCTACGAGTTGCAGCGCGAGATTCTCGATCATGAGGTCGATCTCCTGGTCACGCGCCGGCCGCTGCAGCGTCCCATCGAGCCAGCGGCGCCATAAATCGTCCCACGTCTGGCGGCCTTCGCCGAGGATGGCACGCGTGCGCTCGCGCGCCGCGTTCCACGTGCGCTTTTGCGCCCAATAAGCCAACCCCGCGGCGCCGGCGCCGACGGCCAGCGGCACCAGCGCCGCCGCGCCCAAGCCGCGTAGCGCCGCCGCCGTCGCCACACCGGAGATGGCGGCCTCGCGCGAATATAAGCCGCGCGCCGCCGCCGGCGCCTCCAGCGCCAGCGCGATCATGGCCCGCTTCGACGCGCGCCCGCGCACGAGCTCGCGCATCAGCTCGCCGAGCAGACCATCCCACGAACGATAACGCGGCTCGCCAGCCTGATTCAGCAATAAGCCGAGATTGCGTCGCGAACGCTCGCCGCGCGGGTCGAGCCGCAGCGCCTGCCGAAAGCGCGACTTGGCCCGCAGCGGATGCCCCGCCTCCAAGTCCAAGCAGCCCAGGTTGTTCCAGGCCGCCGAATCGGCCGGGTCGAGCGCCAGCGCCCGTTCGTAGGCCGCACGCGCCTGCGCCTTGTCGCCCGCCGCCGAGGCCACGAAGCCGAGCGTCACGAAGTTCGCGCCGCGCTCGGGCGACACCTCCGTCGCGCGTAAGGCCAGCGCCAGCGCCTCGGCGTGCGCCTTCAGCTCCGACTTGAGCTCGGCCAGCGCGCGCAGATACACGGGCTCGTCCGGACAGCGGCGCAGCGCCTCACCGAGCGGCGGCTCGGCCTCGGCCGTGCGTCCCGACTCGCGCAAGGCGAAGCCGTATAAATAATGCGGGTGCGCATTTTCCGGCTGCGCCGCCAACGCCCGACCCAACGCTTCGAGCGCTTTCGGCAGATCGCGGCGCCGCAAATGGCACAGCCCCTCGATCTCCAAACCTTCGGGATCGTTCGGGTTAGACGCGAGCGTGCGGCGGATTTCGGCGAGCGCTTCGTCGGCCCGGCCGAGCTCCAACAGAAGCCGGGCGCGACGCCGCTGAGCGACGAGAAGCTCGAGATCGCGCACGAAACGAGTGTAGCAAGAATTAGCCACGGCTCTCGCGAGGTGTTATAAAATTTAGACACCGGAAGGCATTTTGATTGCTGCTTTTTGGTGGGTATGCTAGGTGCAGCACGTAGCGTTACTCCCGGGCGAGAGAGGCCATCCTTATGGAGGACTTCATCTTCGACGATGATGCGGACGAGGTAGGGGCAGAGGTCGAGGCCCATTGCCCGAAGTGCAAGGCTGACACCCAGCATGTCGTCGTTTCGAAGTACGAGGACGAAATCCGGCGCGTGCAGTGCAATCCCTGCGGCGACGTACATCCCTATCGCAAGCCGCGCGGCGAATCCGATGAGGAGGAGCCGGCGCCCGCCGTCAAGAAAAAGGCGGTGAAGGCGAAGCCCACCTGGGACCAGGTGATGGCTAAGCATGCGAAGAAACAGCCGAAAGTGTACCAACTCGGCGAGTTCTTCAAGGAAATGGAGGTCCTCTCGCATCCCAAGTTCGGGGTCGGTTTCGTGACCGAGAACATTGGCGATGACAAGATCGAGGTGACCTTCAAAGAGGACAAGCGGGTGCTCGTGCACAACCGCAAAGGCCTCTCCTTGCCGTACATGAAGCCGGCAGCGGCTCCCGCGGCGACGACGGCCAAAGCGGCCAAGCCGGGCAAGGCGGCCAAACCCGACAAGAAGGCAGCGGCCGCTCCGGCGGCGGCGCCTGTCGTCGAGGCGGTCAAGCCGGCCAAGGTCGAAGCCGAGAAGCCGGCCGACCACAAGAAGGCGGCGGCCAAGGGCAAGCCGGCGCCGGCAGCCAAGGCAGCTCCGGCGAAAGCGGCGCCCGCTCCGGCGAAGTCGGCCAAGCCGGCTCCGGCAGCGGCCAAGCCGACCAAGGCGGCGGCGAAGCCGATCGCCAAGCCGGCCCCGGCGAAGAAGCCGGCCGCCAAAGCGGCGGCGCGCACGGCGGTCAAGAAGCCGTCCGCCAAGCCCGCCGCCAAGAAGGTCAAGAAGGGCCGTTAGTCGGCCTTACGAGACCGCCTTCGGCGCGGCCAGCGCGCCCTCTGCCATCAGCTGATCCAGTTGCGCGTCGTCCAGGCCGAGCATGTCGGCCAGGACGGCGCGCGTGTGCTCGCCGAGCCGCGGCGGCGGCGTGCGCACGGCGCCCGGCGTCTCCGACAGCTTGACGGGGACGCCGGTGACGCGAATGTCGCCCGCCGTCGGATGCGCCAGCGGCACGACCATGTCGCGCGCCTTGACCTGCGGGTGCGCCAGCGCCTCGGCGACGTTCAAGATGGGGCCGCACGGAATGCCGGCGCCGTCGCAGAGCGCGATCCAGGCGGCGACGGTGCGCGCGGCGATGATGGGCTCGATGATCGCGGCCAATTCGTCGCGACGGCCGACGCGCGCGGCGTTGGTGGCGAAGCGCGCGTCGTCGGCGAGCGCGGCCAGCGGCGCGCCCACGGCTTTACAGAGCGCGCGCCACTGCGGATCGTTGCCGACGGCGATGTTGACGAAGCCGTCGCTCGCTCGATAGGTCTCGTAAGGCGTAATCGACGGGTGCTGATTGCCGCGCCGCGCCGGCACGCCGCCGGTCGCGAAGTGGATGCCGGCGTGATAGGTGAGCAGCGCGATCTGGCCGTCGAGCATGGAGACGTCGACGTGCTGGCCGCGGCCGGTGCGCTGGCGCGCATGCAAGGCGACGAGGATCCCGGCGACGGCGTACAAGCCCGCGATCATGTCGGCGATGGACGTGCCGACTTTGTAAGGCGCGCCGTCGGCCGGCCCCGTCAGCGACGCCAGGCCGCCCATGCCTTGAATCGCGAGATCGTAGCCGGGGCGACGGACCCAATCGGGCTCGCCGGTGTGGCCAAAGCCGGAGATGCTGCAGTAGATGAGCCCCGGGTTGATCTCGCGCAAGGTCGCGTAGTCGAGGCCGAGCTTGGCGAGCGCGCCCGGCCGGAAGTTCTCGAGCAGCACGTCGCAGCGGCTGGCGAGCTGCAACGCCAACGCGCGGCCGCGCTCGTGCTTGAAGTCGATGGCGACCGACTCTTTGTTGCGATTGATCGACATGAAGTACGTCGACTCGCCGTTGACGAAGGGCGGGCCGAAGCCGCGCGTGTCGTCGCCGCCGTCGGGATGCTCGAGCTTGATGACGCGCGCGCCAAAGTCGGCGAGGTACATCGAGCAGTACGGGCCGGACAAGATGCGCGAGAGGTCGAAGACGGTCAGATCGTCGAGCGGGAGCATGTCGCTTCGTAACACGCTCAGCCGCAGCTGTTACGCGGGAATTCGCGTCAAAAAATTGCGTCGCCCGTGAGCGCGGCGTTCAATCGAGACATGTCGACCTTGACCGTGCGCTGCTTCGTTTGCGCTCGCGAGTTCGCGCCGCAGCTCGCGTTCCAAGTGGCGGTGGTCGAGGGCAACCGCCGCTACTTCTGCCATCTCGACTGCCGCAAAGCCGCGCTCGGCGACGCCGCCTTCGCCGGCAAGCGACGCGCGCGCCGCGTCGCCATCCTCAATCAAAAAGGCGGCACCGGAAAGACGACGACCGCGGTGAACCTGGCCGCCGGCATCGCGGCGCGCGGCTGGGACACGCTGCTCGTCGACATGGACGCGCAGGGCAACGTCGGCACGTCGCTCGGCATCCGCGGCGAACGCACGCTCTATCACGTGCTCGTCGAGAACACGCCGGCCGACGAAGCGGTCGTGCCGGTGCGCGGCCATCTCGACGTCATCTGCTCCGACGCGACCTTGGCGCTGGCCGAGCAGTCGCTGGCGCGGCTCGACGACGGACGCGATCGGGTGCTCGCCGAGAAGCTGCAGCCGATCATGCGCAGATACGCCTATGTCGTGCTCGACTGCGGGCCGTCTTTGTCGCTGTTGAATCAGAACGCGCTGCGCTTCGCCGACGAAGTGTTGATCCCGGTGAGCTGCGATTATCTGGCGCTCGTCGGCGTGAAGCAGGTGTTGCGCACGCTCAAAGACGTCGACCAGCATCTCGGTCACGCCGTGCGCATCTCGGGCGTCGTCCCGACGTTCTTCGACGCGCGGACGCGGCTGGCCAAAGAGGCGGTCGACGCGCTGCAAGGCCACTTCAAGGAGCGGCTGTACGAGCCGATTCGCCGCTCGACGCGCCTCGCCGAAGCGCCGAGCCATCGCCAGACCATCTTCGAATACGCGCCCGATTCGCCTGGCGCCGAGGACTATCGCCGGCTCGTCGCGCGCTATGTCGCCGGCGCCACGCCCGGCGCCACCAGCGCACCGGAGGCCGCATGAAGCCGCAGCGTCAAGACAAGCCGTCGCTCGGTGACGATCCGCTCGCGCCCGAGGCGCTCCTCGAGCGCTTCTACAAGCCGGCCGCGGTTCCCGACAAGGACACGGACGAGCCCGCGAAGAAGGAGAAGCCGACCCATTACAAGGTGGTCTGCATCTCGCTCTACAACGAAGACATCGAGCATTTGGAGACGATGGTCGCGGAGCTGAAGCGGCGCGGCCATACGAAAGCCAATAAGTCGCAGCTCATCCGCGCGGCGCTGGCCCAAGTCGACCTGGCGAAGATCCCCAAGGGCTTCTGAAACGGTGGGTCGCAACATGCGACTTACGCGCTGCGTAGCCCACCGAAGGTTGTGTTATTGTGGGGGCAGGCGATCCCTGACCGGGGTCCGCAGTCCCACGTATGGGAGCCGAAAGCCGTAACACATCCGGGACTTTGGTGAAGGCATGACGCTTGCTGACAGACCACCGCATGCGAACTTTCCCTGGCCTTCACGTTCCTGGTTGCAGGTTGCACGGGCGATCTGGTCGAGCTCGGTCCCAAGACTGGTGGCAGCACTAGTGGTGCGGACATGGCGCAAGCGGCGGCCGCGGGCGGCGGCGGCACCGGCGGAGGCGGCGACATGAGCGGCGGCGGGAGCACCGGCCCGGTCACCTTCGCGTCGATCCAAGCGGACCTCGACTCGAAAGCGTGCAGCACCTCGTGCCACAACGCGAATGCCGGCGCGGCGTTGAATGGCGGCTTCATCCTCGTTCCGCACGCGACGTCGGCGGCCGATCTGATGACCAGCTACACGGCCGTGCAGAGCGAGATCAACACGACGACCCCGGCGATGTCGCCGCTGCTGCTCAATCCGATCCAATCGCCCACGCTGACGACGCCGCACACGGGCGGCATGCTCTTCACGGCCGGCACGGCTGATCCGACGTACCAGAAATGGCTCGCCTGGATAACCGCTGGGGCCCCGCAACAATGATCCGATCTCGCGTCGTGCGTTTGATTCTGGCTTTGGTTTCGATAGCGATTCTGGGAAGCACGGCGCGAGCGGCAACGGTTGAGACGAAAGTCCGCACGATCATGCGCGACAAGCCGAACGCGGCGGCGCGCATCGTGGATCGGGTGGCGGCGGGCAAGAAGCTGCCCATGCTCGGCATGTCGGGCGACGGCAATTGGGTGCACGTCCGCGCGGGCGCGCACGAAGGTTGGGTCGCGGCGGCGTCGATCAAGGGCCTGCACGGCAACGCCAACAGCGACGACGGCGCGGGCGAAGAAGAGTCGAACGACAGCGACGAGCCAGTGCGGCCGCTGGCCAAAAAGCGCGGCGTGCGGCCCGAAGCGTGGGTCTCGAAGTCGCGTTATCACGAGGGCGAAGAGACCAAGCTCATCGTCAGCGTCAACAAGGCCGAGCTCTACGGCCGTCCGTCGGCGACGGGCGCGGTGCTCGGCATCTTGCGGCGCGGCGAGCAGGTGCAGCTGGTCAAGAAGTCGGTCGACAAGAAGTGGATCAACGTCGACATCGGCGGTGGCGAGACGGCGTGGATCGAGGCGCGCGCGGTCAAGCCGGGCAAGGTGCAGACGCTGACGCCGCCGCCGGACGAGTCGGCGCAGGAAGAAGAGGCGCCGCCGCCGACGATTACGCCGGAAGGCGCGAAGAAAAAGGGCAAGCTCGCGAAGACCGAGACGCCGGCGCCGGACGAGACGCAGGAGCAGCAAGCGCCTGAGCAGGAGACGCCGCCTCCGCCGCCGAAGAAGGTCAAGAAGGCGTCGTCCGAGGACGAGGCGCCGCCGCCCAAGAAGCGGCGCGGCGACAGCGAGGACGAGACGCCGCCCGGTTTGGCGCCGACGAAGCACAAGGTCGTGCAAGCGTCGCCGCAGAATGACGAGCCGCCGCCGCCGCCGCGCAAGAAGAAGCACAAGAAGCAGGAAGCCGAGGCCGAAGCGTCGGCGCCGGCGCCGGCGGATGAAACGCCGCCCGCACCCGACTATTGGTCGGCGCGCGGCAAGGTTTACATCACGCCGTGGGTGCACGGCGGCCTCGCCATCCTGACGCAGCGGTTCACGTCGAACGGCTCGGGCCCGCTCAGCAACTACGACGCCAGCACCAACGCGTTCGGCGTGCAGCTCGGCTTCGGCGTCTTCGGCACCCTCGGCAAATACTTCCTCTTCGGCGCCGACGCCAGCTACACGTTCGCGGGCGCGGCCGCCTTGAAGATCGCGACGACGACGACGCCGGTGACGCTGGCCGTGCAGGCGCACACCATCGACGGCGGCCTGTCGGCGGGTCTGCACTTTCGGCCGCTCGGCGGCATCAGCTTCCGCTTGCGGCTCGGCGGTCAAATGCAGCTCAACCTCATCGAGCCGTCGAACATCGACAAGCTGCCGTCGGATCGCATCATCGGCCTGACGATCGGGGCGGGTATCGCGATTCCCGCGCTCTTCCGCATCGGCATGACGCCGTTCGGCCTGCAGGTCCTCGGCGGCGGCCTCGTGCCGGCGCAGCGCGCGCAGACGGTCGGGCTCGAGGACGGCAAGAACTCGTCGACGTTCGGCGCCTTCTTCAGCGGCGGCATCAACGTCCAGATCATGCGGCCGAACGCCGACAACTATCACGGCACGCTCATGCTCGGGCTCGACTACGCCTACGAGTTCGCCGCGACGCACTACACCGGCTTGTCGCCGCGCCTGGCGGCGCAGAACGTCACCGTCGCCGACCGCGGCTCGGCGCAGCATTTGCTGACGATCGGCCTCGACTTTACCTACTAATTCCGACTAGTTCCCGAGCTGAAGCGCGTTCGTCAGTTGGCGGCGGAGCCGGGCATGCCGGGCTCGGGGCCGTCGATGAGCAGCTCGGCCCGCCGCTCGCGCCAGAGGCGGACGACGGCGTCGTTGATGGTGTCGCCGCGCTCGATGATGCCGCGATAGGTGTTGTCGAGCGTCGTGAACTCTTCGTGCTTCTTGGCGAATTCGTCGCCGCCCAGTTTACGGACGAGCTTGCCCTTCCACTTGCCGTAGGCGCCGACCTCGACCTGCCCGACTTCCTCGGTGAAGCGCGCCACGTAGGCGAGGTAGGCGTCGAAGGCGTCGGCGGGCATGAGCTGAGGCTAGGCGCTCAGCCACGCACGATCAAGACATAGATGTCGTAGAGCGCGTGCGTATAAACGGCGACGGCGAAGCCGCGCCACTGAAAGATCGACGCGAAGATGAGGCCGCACAAGATGCGGTAGACGAACGCGCCCGTGCGGTACGGCTCGCCGCCGATGATGTGATGCGCGGCCGAGAACAGCACCGACGACACCAGCATCGTGAACACGATCGCGAGCGGGCGACGCAGGCCGAGCACGTTCGACAGGAGCCAGGTGCCGCCGCCGACCATGAGCAGGCGAAACACGAGCTCCTCGTGCACGCCGGCGCCGAGCGAGAGCACGATCTTGGCGGCGAGAGCTCGACTGCTCCGGCGTCGTCGCGCAGACGATCGCCATCTTGGGATCGACGTGCAGCAGGTCGACCATGACGAGACAGATGAGCGAGCCCATCGTCAGCGCGTAGATCGAGCTCTCGAGCAAGACGGGCACGAACAGCCGTGGATCGAACTCGTTCTTGCGCCGCATGACGAGCATGAGCACGACGAACGCCGCCGCCAAGCCGAGGTTCAACAGCATGTACGTGCCGCGATTGCCGTGCAGCAGCTGCAGCATCTGCGACGTGATGAGATCGGCGCCGTTGTAAACCGCAGGCATCAGCAACACGCCGATTTGGTAGGCGAGGAACAGCGGAAAGACCAACAGCAAGCTGGTCAGCGGATCGGAGCGGCGCAGCACGTTGCGTTTGCGCGAAGTGCCCATTCCCTTCTTCAACGAACGGGCGCTCACTTTTCTGCCTCCCATTTGCGAATCGCGGTGTCGAGGTCGCGGCGCATGCAGCCGTTGATCTCTTCGAGGCCCAAGAAGCCACCACGGCGCTCGCGAGCGGCGCGTAAGCTGTCGATATAACGCTTGTCTCCGCTGGCAATGAGCTCGAGCGCGGCGGTGCGACGCTCGCGGCAGCCTTTGCCCGAACGCAGCTTGTCGAGCGTCGCGGCGCGCGGATCGGCGGCGTCGGCTTGTTCCTTGCGAGCGTCGTCGGGCAAGAGCGCGCTGCCGCCCAGCTTGGTGACGGCGGCGGCGGCGAGGCGGCGCGTGCGATCGTCTTTGCAGCTCTTGACGCAGCCGGCGAGGTCGGCGAGCGCGGGCTTGCCGACGTCGTTGGCGAGCAGGTTGACGGCGTCGCCGGCGACGTCGCCGCGCCGGTCGAGCATGGCGCGCACGTTGGCCAAGAGCGCGGGATCGCCGGCAAACGCCGCGTCGAGGCGGATGGCGTCGTGATAGTCGTCGATGGCGCGCTCGCGTTCGCCCTGCGCGTTGTCGAGGTTGCCGAGCAAGTAGCGCACGCGAGCGACGTCGGGATGCGTCGACAGCAGCTGCGTCAAGGCCGCGCGCGCCGGCTCGAGCTCGCCGCGGCCGAGCAGCGCTTCGGCGTGCGCCAGATCCTCGGCGATCGCGCGCGGCGCCGGTCGCGCCTTGTGGTCGGTGCGGCGCGCGAAGACGATGAGCGCGACCAGCGCCAGCGCCAGCGCGACGCCGGCGCCGGCGAACGCGCGCGGAAACGGCACGCCCGCATCGCGCGAGCGGCGCACCAAAAAGCGCCAGCCGTCGCCGACGCGATCGCTTACGCGGCTCGGCAGCTGCGCCCACGGCGCCGGCGCTTTGACGATCGGCCGCGACTGCGACAGCCGATACGGCTCGTCGAGCGCGTGCAGGAACTGCTGCGCCGTCGCGTAGCGCTCGTCGCGCTTCTTGGCCATCGCCCGCTCGACGATGCGCTCGAGCGCCGACGGGATGTTCGCGTCGGGCGCCGCCTGCGTCACCGGCATCGCCTTCTGCGTCAGGTGCATCGACACGATCGCCACTTTGGACGGCGCGTCGAACGGCCGCCGCCCCGTCAGCATCTCGTACAGGACGATGCCGGCCGAATACAGATCGGCGCGCTGATCGGCCTCCTCGCCCATCGCCTGCTCGGGCGACAAGTATTCGGGCGTGCCGAAGACGATGCCGGCCTGCGTCAGCGTCTCGGTCTTGCCGCCGCTGTCCGCCGACATCTTGGCGATGCCGAAGTCGAGCAGCTTGACGATGTCGGCCTCGCCGTCGCGCTCGATGAGCATGACGTTGTCGGGCTTCAAGTCGCGATGGACGACGCCCGACGCGTGCGCGTGATCGAGCGCGCGCAGAGATCTGCCGCACGATGAAGAGCGCCCGCTCGACGGGAATCGGCCGCCCGTCGCCGTCGGGGCGGATGAGATCGGTCAGCGACTGCCCGTGCAACAGCTCCATCGCCAAGAAGAGCATGCCGTCGGCGGTGCGACCGAAGTCGGTGACGCCGACGATGTTGGGGTGGTCGAGGCGCGCCGCCGCCTCCGCTTCGCGCTCGAAGCGGCGCATGACCTCGTCCAGCCGGCCGAGCTCGGGATGCAGGAACTTGAGCGCCAGCTCCTTCTTGAGCATCAGGTGCTCGACGCGATAGACCGCGCCCATGCCGCCGCGACCGATCGTGCCGAGCACGCGGTAGCGGTCGGCGATGGTGCGGCCGACGAGCGGATCGTCCTCGGCTTTGTCGTCCGATGTGGGAGCGTCGAAGGACACGGCGCCCGATTATGACATCATTGGCGGACGACGCGAACGCCGCAACGCCTAGAACAGCTCGCGTTTACCGACATTCACCCGTCATCGCGCCCGCGCGGCTAGCGTCGCGGCGACTTGCCGCTGCCGGCGCGGGCGACCTTGGCCGCCGCCGGCTTGCTCTTGGATTTGGGCTTGGCCAGCGCCGGCGTCGTCTCCTCCGGCTTGACCGTGGCGACGATGGCGCGGCTGCGATCGAGGTACTTCTTGGCCACGCGCTGCACGTCGGCCGCGGTCACGCCCAAGATGCCGGGCGCGTAGCGGCGATATTCGTCCCAGCCGACGCCGTAGGCTTCGTGGAACGCCAGCGTCGACGCGAGCGCCGCCCGTCGCTGCAGCGAGATCTCGTGCGCGCCGACCAAGTAACGCTTGGCGCGCTCGAGCTCCGCTTTCGGCACCGGCACGGCGGCGATCTTGCCGAGCTCGTCCTCGATGCCCGAGACCGCGACCGGCAAATTCTCCGGCGACGTGGCGATATAGACCGCGAAATAGCCGGGATCGACGCCTTCGACCGAGAACGCGCTGACGCGATAGGCGAGGCCACGCTTGTCGCGCAGCTCGACGAAGAGGCGACCACCCTGCCCCGACAAGATCGTCGACAGCACCTCGAGCGCGAAGCGATCGGGATCGGTGATCGTCGTGCCCGGAAAGCCGTAGACGACATGCGCTTGCTGCTTGTTCTGCGTCTTCCACAGCTGCTGCGCGACGACGGGATGGGCGTCGTCCCACGGCGGCGGCGGCGCCTCCGGCGTGGGCGCCGCGCGGCCCGGCAAGTCGAACAGCGCGCGCGCTTTGGCCACGACCGCCTGCGGATCGACGTCGCCGACGATGGCCAGCGTCATCTGCGACGGCGCCATGTAGCGGCGGTAATAGTCGGCGATGCGCCGCTTCGACAGCGCCGCCACCGACTCGGCCGTCCCGAGCACGTCGAGCCGATAGGGATGACGCGGATAGAGCGCCTGCTGAAACAGCCGGAACGCCTCCGACGAGACGTTGTCGGCTTGCGTGCGGATCTCTTCCAGCGCCTGCCGCCGCTCTTTCTCCACTTCGTCGTCGCTGAACGCGGGCGACAAGATGCAATCGGCGAGCAGCTCGAGGCCGCGCTCCCAGTTGCGCGACAAGGTCTCGGCGCGCAGGCCGAACGAGTTGCGCCCCGAGAAGCCGCCGATGGAGCCGGCCATGGCCTCGACTTCGTGCGCCAGCTCGTCGCCGCTCTGCGTGCGCGTGCCGCGGGTGATGAGCGCCGCGATCAAGTTGTTGACGCCGTTGGTGCGCGCGTCCTCGTAGCGCAGGCCGCCCATCCACACGGCGCGCATGGCCACCAGCTGCACCGACGGGTCGCGCTTGACGAGCAGGCGCGCGCCCGACGGCAGCGTCACGCGCACGACCTCGTCGCCGCCTTTGACGACCACCGGCGCCGCCGCGTAGCGCTTGGCCGCGCCGTCGTAAGCGCGCGGTCAGCTGCGTCACCAGCTGCGTCTCCAGCTTCGCCACCTCGGCCGGCTTGGCCGTCGGCACCATGACCGCGATCGTCGCGTTCTCGAGCGTCAAATACTTGCGCGCCACGGCTTTGAGCTGCGCCGGCGTCACCGCGCGCACCTGCCGCATGTACTCGTTCTCCCACGCCAACCCGCCGACGACGGTCTCGAAGAAGCCGAGCTTGCGCGCCTGCCCTTGCACCGTCTCCTTCTGATAGATCGTGTCCGACTCGAGGATCGTCTTGGCCTTCGCCAGCTCCTCTTCGCTCGCGTCCTCGTGCAAGAAGCGGAAGGTCTCGCCCGCGATCGCCTCCATCGCCGTGTCCAGCTTGTCGGGCGGCATCGTCGCGCCCGCGACCATCAGGCCCGGATCGCGCGGCGTATACGCGTACGAATAGGCATCGGTCACCAGCTGATCGCGGCGCTTGACCGAGCGGCTCAGCCGCGAGGAATCGCCCTGCCCGAGGATGATCGCCAGCAGATCGAGCGGCGCCGTGTCGTCGTCTTTGATGCCCGGGATGTGGAACGCGACGCTCAAGTAGGTCTCGCGAATGTCCGACGTCGTCACCTTTACGCGCGTCGACTTCTGCGCCGGCTCTTTGCGATCGAGGCGCGCCAGCGGCCGCGAGGCCATCTTGCCGAACTGCTCCTCGATGCGCGCCGCCGCCTTCTTGCAGTCGAAGTCGCCGACGACGACGAGCGTGATGTTGTTGGCGACATACCAGCGGTGAAAGAAGTCGAGCAGCCGATCGCGCGTGAAGGCCTTGACCGTCTTCGTGTAGCCGATGACCGGGCGACGATAGGGATGCTTGGCGAACGCCGTCCCGAACAGCGCCTGCGTGGCCACGCGCGACGGATTGTCCTCGCCCTGCTTCACCTCTTCGAGAACGACCTTGAGCTCCTTGTCGAGCTCCTCGGGATCGAACGACGAGTTCTGCAGCGCGTCGGCCAAGATATCGAGCCCGGTGTCGAAGAAGCGGCTCGCCAACACCAAGTGATAGACGGTCTGATCGAACGACGTCCAGGCGTTGATCTCGCCGCCCGCCGCCTCGACCTCTTGCGCGATCTGCCCGACGCCGCGCCGCTCGGTGCCTTTGAACAGCATGTGCTCGAAGACGTGGGCCACGCCGGCCAGCTCGGGCGGCTCGTCGGCCGAGCCGACGGCGACCCAAGCCTGAAAAGCCACCACCTTGGCTGCGTGGTTCTCTTGCAAGACGACGGTGAGGCCGTTCGGGAGCTGGTAACGGGCGGAGCTCATGGGTTCGGGCGTTCTCCTGATCGGGTGTGATTCCGCGGCGACGATCTTCGGTTGCGACGTCACCGGTGCGACGGGCTTTGGCGGCCTGACGTCGGCGTGGCAGCCGGCCAAACTGACCGCTGCCAGGAAGCCGACGACGACTTCAACAGCTAAACCAAAGTTTCCAACTTCGACTTCTAAAGATACGTCCGATGATCGCACGGCGCCAAGTGGGCACCGTAGGAGTCGGTCGTCTCTTCTGTCAAGCCGAGCCGTCGTGGTGCGATCCGTTTGCGCAACGGCTGGCAAGCCGTGGTAAGCTTTGGCCCGCGCAAGAGATTTGCGCACCCCGAGCCGATGTCAGCGCCTGCCGCCAATCCGATTGACGAGCTGTTGAAGAAGGCTACCAAGGCGCGCGGCGGTCCCGCGGCCGATGCGCTGCGCAAAGCGGCCGTGTTGACGCGCGAGCGCGGCGACTTGTGGGCCGCCGCCGAGCTGTATGCGCGCGCCATCGCCGAGGCCGAAACCGGTCCGGCCGAGCCGCGCTTGCGGGCGGGCATCGAGCTCGAGCTGGGCGCGCTCTACGAGAACGAGCTCGGCCGCATCGATCAGGCGATGACCCATTATCAGCGCGCCTTCAAGATCGATCCCGACAACGCGCAGGCGATCGAGGCCGGCCGGCGGATCTATCGCACGCTCGGCGATTGGCCGATGGTGGCGCGGCTGTACGAAGTCGAGCTGGAGACGACGTCGAGCCGCGAGCAGCGCGGCAACCTGCTCGTCGCGCTCGGGCGCACGTTGGCCGAGCGGCTGCGCGACTTCGGGCAGGCGGCGGTGCGGCTGGAAGAGGCGGTGCGCTTGCGGCCGCAAGACGAGACGGCCAAGGAGGCGCTGGCGGCGCTCTACGTCGCGCCCGATTTCCCCAACGCCGGCGACGACGAGGCGCAGCTCGGCCGCGCGGCGCAGCTGTTCCTCGAGCTCGCCGACACGCGCGCCAGCAAAGGCGACGTCGACGGCCAGCTGGCCTATCTGCGCCGCGCGCTCGGCGCCGACCCGTATCACGTCGAGGCGGCGACACGGCTCGAGAACGTCTTCATCAAGGGTAAGCGCACCGACGATTTGCGCCGCTTTTACCGGCAAGGCGCGCAGGTGCCGCGGCGCGCGCTCAAGCTGGCCGAGCTGTCGATCGACTCGGGCGATGCCGACGAGGCGATGATCGCGCTGGCCGAGGCCATCGACGAAGGCGACGACACCGGCCTCGTCGTCGAGCGGCTGGAAGAGCTGCTGACGCACGACAAGCGCTGGGCGCAGATTGCCGAGCTGCGCGAGCGCATGCTCGGCGACCTGCACGGCCGCGATCGCGCCGATCTGCTGGTCGACATCGCCGGCCATTGGCAGCGCGCGCAGAACACCGAGCGCTACGAAGCGTCGCTGCTCGAGGCGTTGGCGGCCGATCCGGTGCATCCCGACGCCTATCAGCTGCTGTCGGAGCATCTGAACGGCAAGCGCGACTACGCGACGCTCGTCGGCATCGCCGAGCAGGCTGTCGAAGGCGCGCCGCTGGCCGATCAGCCGCGCCGACTGGCCGAGCTGGCCGACCTGTACGAGAAGAAGCTGGGCGACGTGGCCATGGCGACCGATGCCTGGCGTCGCGCCGAGGCGCTGGCGCCGTCGCCCAAAGGCGCGACCGAGCTCAAGCGGCTCATGCAGAAGCAGGATCGCTGGGCCTCGATGACGGCGTCGCTCGAGAAGGAGCTGGAAGCGACGCGCGATCGCGATGCGCGCGCCGAGCTCTTGAAGCGCCTCGGCCAAGTTCAGCGCGAGCGTCACGACCTCGGCGAGGCGCGGCGCTTGTGGAACGACGCGCTCGACTTGAAGCCGCAGGACGCGTCGATCTATCGCTCGCTGGCGGAGCTGTCGGAGCGCGAAGGCAACCAAGCCGAAGTGGCCGAGACGCTGCGCAAACAGCTGCGCGCGGCCAAAGAGAAGGTCGAGAAGCTCAACCTGCTGCGTCGCCTGGCCGGCCTGTACGCCGAGCGGCTGCAGGATCTCGAAGGCGTCGAGTGGGCCTGCCTGGAGATTTTGGAGCAGCTGCCGGGCGATCGCGACGCCTTGCGCCGGCTCGAGTCGGCCTACGAGCAGGCGGGCGAAGCGGCCGAGCCGCGGCTCATCGAAATCCTGGAGACGCACGCGCAAGCGGCGGCGACGCCGGCGGAGAAAGTGCCGCTCTTGCATCGGCTGGCGGCGCTCTACGACAAGCAAGGCGACGCCGGACAAGCGGCCGATCGGCTCGAGCGCGTCGTCCGGCTCGACAAGAATGACGGCAAGGCGCAGGAGACGCTGGCGCGGCTCTACGCGCAGCTCGAGCGCTGGCCGGACGCGGCGATGGCGTCGGAGCGCGCGCTGCAAAAGGCGGCCGGCGACGTCGAGGCGTGGAAGCGCTACGCCCGCATCGTCGACGGTAAATTGGGCGACGCCGTGCGCGCGGGCAAGGCCTGGCGCGAAGTGCTCGAGCGCCGCCCGACCGATCGCGAAGCGCTGGAGGCGCTCGGCAAGCTGGCGCGCGCGCGCGGCGATTGGACGCTGCTCGACGACGTCCTGCAGCGCCGGCAGCAGCACGCCGACGGCGACGCGGCCGTGGAAGTGGCCCTCGAGCGCGCGCAGCTGGCCGAGGAGCGGCTGAAGAATCCGGCGGGCGCCATCGAGATCCTGCGCCATTTGCTGGCCGAGATCGCGCCGCGCAACTTGGACGCGCACGCGCGTCTGCGACACTTGCTGCAGCAGTCGGGCGACGTCGACGGCGCGCTGCGCATCGCCGAGCGCGAGCTGTTCCTGAGCGACGATCCGGATCGCCGCCTGCACGCCGCCGTCGACATCGCGCGCGCCTGGCAGAAGCGCGATCCCAAGCGCGCCGTCGCCGCCTGGCGGCGCGTGGCCGAGCTGTCGCCGACGCATCGCGAGGCGCTGGAGGCCTTGGCGGCCTTGCTCGCGCAGCTCGGCGACTGGGAAGCGCTGATCGACGTCGATGAGCGCCGGTTGGCGCTCGCCGAGGGTCACGCCAACCACGAAGCGGCGGCGATCCTCGTCGCCTTGGCGACGACGGCCGAGGAGCGGCTCGGCGATCCCGAGCGCGCGTTCGGCTACTACCGTCGCGCCCACGAGCTGACGCCGAACGAGCGCACGATGACGCAGCTGCAGCGCGTCGCCGAGCAGCACGGCTTGTGGGAGCCGCTGTGCGCGGTTTACGCGACGCAGCCGGGCTTGCCGTCGCGACTGGCCGTGGCCGAGATCGCGGCCGAGAAGCTGCACGATCCCAAGCGCGCGTTCGGCGTCGTGCGCGGCGCGCTCGATCTCGATCCGACGGGCGAGAAGCTGCTGCCGGAGCTGGAGCGGCTGAGCGTGCGCGCCGCCGATCCCGACGGACTGCTCGAGGTCTACGAGCAGCTGTTGCCGCGCGCGTCGACGGCGAACAAGCTCGACCTCTTGCGCCGGCGCGCCAACGTGCGCGAGCAGCGGCAGAAGAACCCGTCGGGCGCGCTCGACGAGCTGGTGCGCGCGTTCCCCTATGCGCCCGACGACGCGCCGCTGTTGGCCGAGATTCGCCGGCTGGCCGAGGTCACGCGCCGCTGGGATGACGCGCTCGCCGTCGAGGGTTACCGCTTTCACCGCGCCCCCGAGAGCGAGAAGCTGGCCATCGCCTGTGACGCGGCGGCGATCGTCGAAGAGAAGGTCAAAGATCCGCTGCGCGCGTTCCGGGCCTATTTGCGCGCGTTCCAGCTGGCCGGCGGGCGCAACGACGACGTCATTCGCGGCCATCTGTGGCGCCTGGCGGCGATCGTGGGCGAGATTCGCCGCGAGCCGACTGCGCTGACGGCCTTGCGCGCCCCGCCGCCGCCGACGCCGAACGGCAATGGGAACGGCTTCGTCGTCGCGTCCTCCAAGCCGCCGCGCGAGCCGACGCTGGAAGTGGCGCTCGACGAGGTGATGTTCGACGAGTCCAAGCCGATTCCGCTCATGCCGCGGGATCCGACGATGGAGCTGTCGATCAACGATTTGGTGGCGATCGCGCGGCCGAATCCGCCGCCGCAAAAGGCGCCCTCGAAGCAGCCGCCGACGATGGAGCTGTCGCTGTCGGACGTGGCGGTGGTTGCGCGCGGTGGCCGCAAGAAGGCGCCGCCGCCGTCGCCGATGCCGCCGCCGACGACGCGGCCGCTGCAAGGCGTGCACAGCGCGTGGGACGAGCTGGCGCTGGTGCAGCTCTCGCTGCCGGCGGAGGATGAGGCCGAGCAGTTCCGGCATATCTTGGCGGTCAGCGAGATGTGGGAGCGCGGCGCCGGCGATCTGCCGCGCGCGTTCGAGGCGCTGGCGGGCGCGTTCAAGCTCGATCCCGATCGGCAGGAGGCGCGCGTCGCGCTCGATCAGCTGGCGGCGCGGCACGACGCCTGGAATCAGCTCGTCGCCGTGCTCGACGAGGCGCTGGCCGACACCGGCAATCCGCAGCTGGCGGTGCGGCTCATCATCGATTCCGCGCACGTGCGCGAGCGGCAAGGCGAGCTCAGCGACGCCGAGGAGCGCTATCACCGCGCGCTCGGCATGCGCCCCGACGACGAAGAGGCGTTGACGCGCCTGGAGGCCGTTTATCGGCAGTCGCGGCGCTGGAAGGAGCTGGCGACGCTGCTCGAGCGGCGCCTGCACGGCCTCATGGAGCGCATGCCGCCGGGCGAGCCGCGTCGTCTGCGCGCGCTCGAGTTGGCCGACGTCTACGAGCGCATGGGCTCGAGCTACGAAGCCATCGACGGCTGGACCCACGTGGCGCGCGAATATCCCGACCACGCGCCGGCGTTCGGCAACTTGGCGCGCCTCTACGAGAGCGTCGGCCAGTGGTCGAAGGTCATCGAGTCGTTGACGCGCGAGCTCGACATCGTCGACGGCGACGGCAAGGCGGGACAGGCGCGGGCGCGGCAGATTCGCAAGCGCATCGGCGAGATCTTCGAGCGCGAATTGGAGCTGCCCGATCGCGCCATCGAAGCCTACGGCGCCGTGCACGACGCCGATCCGGCCGACGACGAGGCGACGGCGGCGCTCGAGCGGCTCTACGAGAAGCTCAACCGCTGGAGCGACCTGGAAGCGCTCTTGCGGCGGAAGAGTGACCGGCTCGACAAGGAGTCGCGCGTCGCCGTCTTGGAGCGTCGCGCGCAGCTGTTGACCGAGAAGATCGGCGATCACGCGGGCGCGGCGGCGGTCTTGCGCACCTTACGCAAGCAGCGGCCCGAAGACGATGAGCTGGCGCAGCGGCTCGAGCGCGCGCTCGGTCGCGCCGGCCGCATCGACGAGCAGGCCGAAGTCTTGCGCACGCGCATTCGCGCCGCCAAGCGCGCCGATCGCCCGCGCGCGGAGCTGGCCCGGCTGCACGTCGAGCTGGCGCTGCTCGAAGTGGCGCTCAGCGACGCGACGTCGGCCGAGCGCACGCTGGAGAAGGCGCTCGAATTATTGCCCGAGGATCCGGGTGCGCTGGCCGAGCTGGCCAAGCTGCGGCAAGGCGGCGCCGATTGGGACGGCTACGCGGCGGCGCGCGAGCGTGAAGCGGCGGTCGCGGCGTCGCCCGAGCAAGCGGTGACGGCGCTTGTCGACGCGGCGCGCGTGCACATGGAGCGCCGCAAGGACGACGCGGCCGCCAAACGCGCGCTGGAGAAGGCGCTCGAGCGCGATCCTCAGTCGATCGAAGCGATCGCGCTCTTCGGCTCGTTGGCGCGCCGGCTCCTCGACGACGACCTGGCCGACGAGTTGGCCCTGCGCGAGCTCGGCATGACCGACGAGCACGCGCCGACCGCCGCGCGCCGCGCCGAATTGCTGGCGGGACTGGGCGCGGCGGCGTTGCGTCGCGGCGAGCAGCAAGAGGCGGCCAGCCGCTTCCGCGAGGCGATCTCGTCGTCACCCGGCTATCCGCCGGCGATTCAGGGTTTGGCCGATCTGGCGGCACAATCGGGCGCGTGGGACGAAGTCGAAGCGCTGCTCCTCGACGCCGCCGTGCGCGACGGCGTGCCGCCGCAAGTGGCCGCGCAGTTTCATCGCCGCCTCGCCGACGCCGCCGATCAACAGGGCCGCTTCGACGACGCCTATCAGGCGCTCTTGGAAGCCGATCGCCTGACGCCGGGCGATCTGCATACGCGCCTCTTGTTGGGCGAGAATCGTTATCGCGCGCATCGTTATCGTGAGGCCGCGCAATATCTGGCCGCCGTCGCCGACCATCCCGACGCCGAGCGGCTGCCCGAAGAGGCGGCCGAGGCGGTCTATCACGGCGCCCTGGCGGAGCTGAAGCTGCGTCGGCCGGAGCGCGCGCTGCCGCTCTTGGAGGCGGCGGTCCGCATTCATCCGCAGCATTCGAACGCGCTCGGGCTCTTGGCCGAACGCGCGCTCGAGGACGGCGACCTCAACCGCGGCCTCGAGCTGCTCGAACTGCAAGCGGCGGCGACGCGCGATCCGGTCGAGCGCGCGACCCGCTTCGAGCGCGTCGCCGACGCGGTCTTGGCCGAGCTCAACGACACCGAGCGCGCCGGCCGCGCGTACGAGCAGGCGGTGGGCTCGGCGGGCGAAGCGGCGTCGTTGGCGCTGCTCGACAAGTCGCTGCACCTGCAGCGCGCGCGCGGCGACATCGAAGCCGCGGCGGCGACGGCCACGCGGCTGCTCGCGCGCGACGGCACGCCGGTCGAGCGCGCCAAGCGGCTGCGCGAAGCGGCCGCGCTCGACGCCGCCTTGGGCAAGAAGGATCAAGCGCGCGATCGACTGCAGCAGGCGCTGGAGCTCGATCCGCTGGAGCACGAGACGCTGGCCGGCCTGTCGGCGATGCTGGTGCAGGACGGTCGCGACGAAGAGGCGGCGCAGCTGTTGACGCGCGCCCTGCCGCTCTTGCCGCCGGCGACGCCGGCGCTGCGTGCGGCGCGCGCGGCCTTGTGGATGCGCCTCGGCGAAGCGCGCGAGCGGCTGCGCGACGCGCGCGGCGCCGTCGTCGCCTACGAGAAGGCGCTGGAGGCCGATCCGTCGCGGCGCAAGCTGCGCGAGACGCTGCTCGATCGCTACGGCGACGATCCCACGCACGACGACGAAGTGCGGCCGCACCGCTCGATGCTGCTCGCCGACGAGCCGCTGCACGTCCCGTCGTTGCGCGCGCTCCATCGCATCGACGCGCGCACCGGCTCGCGTGACCAAGGCCGACGTTACCTGCAGCTGCTCGCCGTCGCCGGCAACTTGACCGACGAGGAGCGCCATCAGCTCGCGCACGTGCCGCCGGCCGACGAGACCGATGCGCTCGGCGCGCTCGACGAAGACGATCACCTGCTGCTCGCCCATCCCGACGCGCTGACGCTGTCCGAAGTCTTCGCGGCCGTGTGGGAAGGCTCGGCGCCCGATCTGAACGCGCGCGGCTTCGGCCTCGACGCGCTCGGCGTGAGCGCCAACGATCGCATCTCGCCCGTCGCCACGACCGATCTGGCGCGCGCCTATTCGACGGTGTCGCGCCTGCTCGGCAATCGCAAGACCGGGCTCTACTTGAAGCCCGACTCCGACGCGCGCGACGTCACGCTGGTGGCGCAGCCGCCGACCGCGATTGTCGTCGGGCCCACGCTCGGCGACGGCCGGGCGCCCGCCGACATGCGCTTTCTGCTCGGTCGCGCGCTCGAGATCGCGCGGCCCGAGTACATCTTGGCGGCGGCCTTGCCGCGCGCCGAGTTCACGCGGCTGTTCGCGGCCATCTTGCGCGCCTTTCACCCGCGCCACGCGCGCCGCCGCGTCGACGCCGGCGCCGCCGATGACGAGGCGCAGCAGTGGAAGCGCGCCCTGCCCTACAAGGTGGCCAAGCGCCTGGCCGAGCTCTTCCGCGCCCAAGCCAACACCGAGTTCTCGTCGGCGCGCTGGCGCAAAGCCGTGCAGCAGACCGGCAATCGCGCCGGCCTCTTGGCCGCCGGCGACATCATCGCCGCCGCGCGCGTCCTCTTGTCCGAAGGCGACACGGACGGAATCATCGATCTGGCCCGTTTCGCCGCCAGCGACGATTACTTGGCCTTGCGGACGAAGCTGGACGGCGCTCTCGGTCGACGCTAGAGTCCCGGTTCGATGTATCTCGGTCGCGTCATCGGCACCGTCGTCGCCACGCGCAAATACGAGGGGCTCGAAGGCGCCAAGCTCCTCGTCGTGACGCCGCTCGACCACAAGCTCAAGGCGACGCGCGCGCCCGAAGTCGCCGTCGATACGGTGCGCGCCGGCGTCGGCGACCTGGTCTTCCTCGTCGGCGCGCGCGAAGCGGCGTTGGCGCTCGAGCCGACGTTCGTGCCCGTCGACGCCGCCATCGTCGGCATCGTCGACGACGTGAACGCGCGATGAAGCTCTGCCGCGTCGAAGGCAACGTCGTCGCCACCGCGCACCACCCGGTCTACGACGGCCAGAAGCTCATGATCGTCCAGCCCGTCGACGGCGGCGACTCGTTCTTGGCCGTCGATCGCGTGCAGGCGGGCGTGGGCGACATCGTGATCGTCAACCAAGAGGGCAACGGCAATCGGCAGCTCCTGAAGCTGGGCGCGAACGTGCCGATTCGTTCGTTGATCGTCGGGATCGTCGACCACATCGATCGTCATGAGTGACCGCGCGGCCGACGTCGCCGACTACGCGCAGCGGCTGCACGCGCGCGGCTGGGTCGCCAACCACGACGGCAACATCAGCGTCCGCGACGGCAACGGCCGCTTCTTGGTCACGCCGACCGCGACGTCGAAGGCGGCGGTGCGCGCCGACGGGCTCGTCATCGTCGACAGCGCCGGTCGTGCCGTCGGCGGACGCGGCAAGCCGTTCGGCGAGCTCGGCCTGCACCTCGCCGTCTACGCCGCGCGCGGCGACGTCAACGCGGTCGTGCACGCGCATCCGCCGACCGCGACCGGCTTTGCCGTGGCCGGCGTGCCGCTCGACGAAGCCTTCATCGCCGAAGCCGTCGTCTCGCTCGGAGCGGGCGTGCCGACGGTGCCGTTCGCCGCGCCGGGCGCCGACGCGGCCAGCGCGCTCGAGCCGTTCACGCACGATTACGACGCGGCGCTGCTGGCGAATCACGGCGTCATCGCCTGGGGTCCCGACTTGGAGACGGCCTTTTTGCGGCTGGAGCTGGTCGAGCAGCTGGCGAAGGTCGCCCTCGTGGCGCGCCAGCTCGGCGGCGTCCGGCCGCTGCCGCCGTCGGTGCTGCCGAAGCTGCTCGACGCGCGCGCCAAGGCCGGGCTCGGCCCCGCCGCCGCGTCGGCGCCCCTTGCACCGGCGACGGGCGCGCTCAAAACCGTCGTAGCTTGCGCGCCAGCGCCGCCGGGAAGCGATGTCGAAGTCTACGATCCCAAGCGTGCGCGCCCAACCGCGCTGCCGTCACCGACGGAGCTGGCGAGCATCATTCGCCAAGAGATCGCCGCAGCGCTCAAAAAATAGGAGAAAGCCCATGAAGACCCTCGTTCTCTCGCTGCTGCTCGCAGCCAGCGCTCCGGCGTTGGCGCAGGACAAACCCGCCGCCGCCGCCGCCAAGCCCGACGCGGGCACGGCCCAAGCGCCAGTGAAGAAGGGCAAGCGCGCCGCCCTCCTCGACATCAACACCGCCACCGACGACGAGCTCAAGGCGCTGCCGGGCATCACCGACGACCAGGTCAAGAAGATCGTCGCCGGCCGGCCCTACACGGGCAAGGATCAGCTGCTCAAGCAGAACATCGTCGACAAGGACGAGTACGCCAAGATTCGGCCGCTCATCCACGCCAAGCAGCCGAAGGCGATCGGCGGCCAAGGCGCGTCGGACGCGCACACGGGTCCCGGCCCGTCCTCGGCGACGACCGCCGCGCCCGCCTCCGGCGCCACCGCCGCGCCCAAGAAGTAGCTCGCGCCACCAGCGTCCATCGGCCGCTCGCCTCGTTCACTCCACCCTGATCTCCGTCGCGATTCGCTCGCCGCGCCTGCACGTGCGTCGCGGCTGAGCGTGCGACGTCCAGCGTCGGCAGCTATCGGAAGTCGCGCCTTTCCGATAAAATGATCCCAGGGGAGGACTCGACATGAGGAACTTGGCTTTCCTAGTGCTCGCGTGCGCGGTGGGATGTGGTGGCTCTTCGTCCAGCTCGAACGGCGGAGGTGGCGGCAGCGCCGGGGGCGGTGGCAGCGCCGGTGGTGGCGGCAGCGCCGGTGGTGGCGGCAGCGCCGGTGGCGGCGGCGCCGGCCAGTCGGTCACCGTCAGCGGCACCGTGACGTCCGCCAGCGGCAACAGCACGGCGCTCTCGGGCGCCACCGTCGCCGTCGTCGGCACGAGCACGACGACGACGACGGCCGCCGACGGCACCTTCTCACTGAGCGCGTCGGCCGGTGCGAACCTCTTCTTGAACGTGAGCTTGTCGACCTACGAGACGTGCGAATTCGGCCTGGTCGTGTCGGCGAGCGGCAACACCGGCGTGGCGCTGCAGCTCTTGCCGACCGCGACCGTGCAAGGCGCCATCGGCTCCTTGAACCCGGCCTTGACGCTCGATCCGACCAAGGGCGTCGTCATCGTGCAGCTGCACTCCAACAACGGCAGCTCGACGGACATGAGCACCGTGGCCGGCTATGGCGTGACGCTCGGCGCCAGCCACGGCTCGTCGTTCGACCCCGACGCCGGCAGCTATGCGACGACGACGTCGGTCGGCAACAACTCGGGCGGCGTGCTCGTCTTCCCCAACGTCGTCACCGGCACGACGACGGTGACGGTCACGGCGCCGACGGGCCACGCGTGCACCGCCCAACAGGCGATCACGAGCTGGCGCGTCGACGCCAACGTCTTCAGCTTCGTCGACTACGACTGCAACTGAACGCGCGGCGTGCTTAGTAGCGCGCCTGCAAGGTGAGGTTGAAGCCGAGCTGGTTCGGATGGTCGAACTGACGGATCGACGTGCCGTCGGCGCCTTTGACGAGGTTCGTCTGGTTGGCGTCGTTCTGATAGTAGACCTGCAGGATGCACGCGAAATACTCGAGGAAGTCCTCGCGAATCTCGACCTTCGCCGACGTGATCGGCACTTCGCGCAGCGCGTGGCCGGCCGCGTCCGTCGCCGGCAAGATCGAGAGATCGCCCTGGTTACGCACGACGATCGTCGCGCCCGTCGTCAGCGTGCCGCCGGTGTTGCCCTGCAGCGGACCCGAGATCGTCTGGCCCGGCGGCGGGGTGAACGACGCCGGACGCTCGATGCCCGCCGACGCGCCCAGCGTCAAGCCCAAGCGATCGAGCAGGTAGTCGAAGCCGAGCACGCCGAAGATCTCGCTCGTCTCGGTCGCGCCCTTCGGAAAGTCCTGGTACGGCACCAGCGACGGCTGGTTGATGAGCACGAAGCTCAAGCTGCGCGTCTCGACGTCGCCGCGGAAGCGCCAGTGGCCCCACTGCGCGCGCAAGTTGATGTCGCCGGCGTAAGCGGCCTGCGTCTTGGTCGAGTTCGGATGATCGACGTCCTGCAAGGTCGAGCCGAGACCGGTGAACTCGCCCGAGGCCAGCCAGTTGAAGCCTTTGCGATAGACGGGACGCTGGAAATAGCGCGACGCGGTCACCATCGGGTCGTTGCGATAGAGCGCGAAGTCGGCCGACTGCGTGGGCGAGATGCCGCTGAACGCCGAGATCTGCAGCGTGCCGCCGTACGTCTGCACCGGATAGGACGTGAACGACTGGCCTTGCGGACCGACCGTCGTGCCGAAGAAGAGCGGGTTCGTGCCGCGATCGAAGTAGCCACCGTTGGCCTCGATGCGCAGATGCTCCGGCAGGATGTCGGCGCCGGCGCCGGCGAGCGCGCCGTACACGGCGACCTGCTCGTTGACGTCCGGGTTGTGGTCGACGAGCAGCGAGGTCTTGAAGCCGACGTAGGCGTACCAACGCTCGTCGCTGATTTGCAGTTTGGCGCCCGGCGACGGGTTGGTGTTGGTGACGAAGGCCGACGCGCCGATGGGCAGGTCGGGGTTGAACTTGAAGAAGATGGGCGAGCCGCCCCAGCTGATGCGGTAGCTGTAGCCGAGGCGCATGCGGTCGGCGTTGAGCGGGAACGTCGTGAGCGAGACGTTCATCTTGCGCGCGCCGTCCTGCTCGTGGTTGCGATCGAGCCACCAGGTCAGGCGGATGTAGCTGCCGTCGTCGATGGACGAGAGGTTGACGTCGGTGAACTGCAAGAGGCGCAAGACGTAGGCCGCTTCGGCCGTGAAGCGCGCCGTGCCCATCTTCTTGTAAATGACGAGATGGGTTAGGTTTTCATATCCCGTATAACGCGTATCGTAGTTATCGAAGAAGAGGATGCCGAGCGAGCTCGGCTGGCCGATGCGCACGCCCGGAACCGACGGATCGGTCTCGCCCGGCTTGACGAGCAAGTTCTCGTCGGTGAGCGTGAAGTTGAGGCGCGTGTCGACGTAGTCGCCGGCCCAAGCCACTTGTGTGGCCAAGAGCGAGGCCAGCATACACGTCGCGAATACAATACGGCGCATTGATATCCCCTTGCAGAGTTTCGAATCGGTTTTCGAGGTTATTAGTTCGAGACGGTTACGTCCTCTGGCCGCCGCGGCAAGAGGGTCCAGAAGTTGTACGCGCCCTTGTAGCAGAACCCGTTGGTGCAGGTTCCGGCGGCGCAAGCGACGGTGGCCGAGCAGGCGATCATGTTGCCGTTGGCGTCGGTCTCGGGGTTCTGTCCCGAGTGGTTCTGCAGCATGCCGACGAACGTCGCCGTCTTGCCGATCAGCTGCGTCGGATCGAACGTGCCCAAGACCTTGGCCGGCAACTCGACGGCGATGTTGGTGAACGAGTCGCAGGTGCCGTCGCCGTCGACGACGAACTGGTTGTACGTCTCCCAGCTCTCGTCGGTCTTGGCGATGGTGGCGTCGTTCGTCGGGTTGGCCGGATCGGGATCGCAGATCGTGCCGGTGTACTGCACGACGCCGGCGTCGTTGCCGAGCATCGTCGTGATGTTCGACAGGTCAGTGTAAGAGAGCACGACCGGCGCCGGCACCGTCGCCAACGGCGCCGACTGGTCGACGTTGAAGAGCGGGAAGTTGAGCTCGGTGAAGCCGACGAACTTCGAGTAGTTGCCGCTGAACGACGTGACGACCGCGCCCTCGACGATGTACGCCGGCGGCTGACCGAACGCGAACAGGTAGATGCTGTTGAACGTCGTCGCGCCGGTGTCGGTGACCGAGAAGGCATTGTCGAACACCGACGTGACGACGAACTGCCCGCCCGGCGACGGCGTGTCGAACGTGAGGAACTTGCCGTTGAACGGCGAGCAGAACGTGGCGTTGGCGGCGGTCAAATCGGCCGGCTTCTGCACCTCGGGCACGGTCGCGTTGCGGAAGTAGATCGTCGGCGACGCGCCGGTCGCACCCGACTTCGGATCCTCGATCCACAGCGACGTCGAGCCGAACGCCGACGGCAGCGTCACCGTCTGGTTCATGAGCACGCCCTGCGTCAACGTGATCGTCTGAATGGGCGCGCCGTTGTCGGTAGCGCCGCACGACGTGTCGATGCCGGTCTTGACGCCGCCGAACGAGATGTAGACGTCGGCGGTCATGTCCTGCGCCACGACCGCACCCGTGTCGTCGCGCGCGATGACGTTGAACGTCGCCTGCTGCACGTCGACGGGCGCCATCGGCGAGCCCAGCTGGCCGGCGGCCGGCGACAACAGCGTCACGTCGAGCGTCGAGACGTTGTGACCGGTCAGCGACGCCTGATGATCGACGCAGCCGGCGGCCAACAAGAGGAGCGCGAACGGGCGAAGCTGGTTCATTGCGACACCGTGGTGAACATCTGCAAGCGGCCGTCGTGCGCCTGCACGTCGGCGCCGAGGCAAGGAACGGACGTGTAGTCGTACGTCGTCGGCACCATGCCTTTGGCGGCGCAGCCGGCGAGCGCCGAGCCCATGCACTGCGACGTGCAGTCGTAGGTCTCGCTCTGCGCGTCCTTGCAGTGCACGCCGATGACGTTGGTGTAGAGCGACGCGTCGGTGCAGCGATTGTTGAGCCCGCGAATGTAGTCGGTGAGCGAGTCGCGCAGCGAGATGCCGGTGTTGAACTTGGTCGTGTTGCGCTGCAAGACGTCGAAGCCGGAGCCGCCGTTGGCGATGTAGTCGTTGACGGCGACGAGATATTCCTCGAACGGGTTGAGCGGCTTGCAGGTCGTGTTGTTGAACGTGCCGTCGGCGCCGCGGCAGGCGTTGCCGATGTAGATGTTCTTCGCGCACGGGCCGTGCGGCTGGCCGGCCGCGTCTTGGCGCGCGTTGCAGACGGGATCGTTGGAGACGCAGACGACGTCCATGTAGATGCCGGCGACCTGCGCCTGCGTCACGCAGCCACGCTCGGACGAGCGCGCGGCCACGTCGTCGAACATCTCCTGCGTCTCGTTGCCCGACAAGAAGACCGTGGTGATGAAGTTGTCGAACGGGAAGACGTTGTACATCTCTTCCAAGTTGAGCGGACCGGACTCGAAGTCGGCGCGAATTCCCAGCGAATTGGTGACGGCGTACTCGGCCTCGACGCCGTGGTGCAGCTGCATCGACGTGGCCACGAGGTTGCCGAGCTGCGAGTCGCCGCCGTTCGGGTCGGTGCGCTGCGTCTTCGGGCAGTTGCCGGCGTCGTTCACCGAGCAGGGCACGTTGGCGTAGACCTGCGTCAGGTTGAGCGCCTCGTTCATCTCCAGCTGATAGGGCTCGAGCAAGTTGTCCATCGCCGGATCGGACGGGATCGAGTCGTCGATGGGGATGATGCGATACGTGTACGCTTTGACCGTCGACTTGTCGCCCGCCACCGTCGGATCGGCGATGTGCATGACGATGTCGAGGCGGCCGACATATTTCGCGAACGCGCCCGAGTGACAGAGCACGGTGTGACCGGTGACCGAGCCGTCCGTCGTCGAGATGTGCGGCAGATCCTTGGGCGGATCGAGCACGATGTGCAGGTGGCCGCCGAAGATGACGTCGACGCCGTCGACGGCGACGGCGGTGTTCTGATCGGTCGCCTCGGCGTCGCCGGCGGCCACGCCCTCGTCCTCGTCGAGACCGAGGTGCGAGATGATCGTGAGCATGTCGACCTGCGGGCGCACGACCTGCACCTCTTGCAAGATCGCCTGCGTCGAGTCGATCGGGCGCACGCCGAGCGAGTTGCCGCCGGTGATGATGCCCTCGAGCGACGACAGGTTGCCGAGGCCGATGATGCCGATCTTCAGGCCGTCGACGTTGACGATCGTGTAGTCGCCGATGACGTCCTGCAGCTTCGGCTGCGTGGGATCGGTCGGATCGGAGAACTGGTAGTTGGCGGCCATGATCGGCCAGTCGCCGAACTTCTGATACTGCTCCTCGAGGTTGACGGAGCCCTTGTCGAACTCGTGATTGCCGAGCGCCATCGCGGTCAGGCCGATCTGCGACATGGCGCGCATCTCGACTTCGCCGTTGAAGGTGTTGAAGACCGGCGCGCCTTCCCAGATGTCGCCCGAGTCGACGTGCACCGAGCGCTCGGCGGGCTCGCCGATCTTGTCCACGAGGGTGTCACAAACGCCGCCCGCGTAAATGCCGCGGATGCACTTGACGACCGTGGACACGCGGCCGATACCACCGACCACGGCGAAGTCTTGGCCCGACTTCGGCAAGAGGCCGAGCCCCTTGTCGACCTGTCCCGGCGCGAAATAGTAGGGATAAAAGCGCGAGTGCAGGTCGGCCGTGTGAACGAACGTGACGTGCACGTCCTGGCCGGCCAAGTTGGGCTCCGGATGCTGCACGGTGCAACCGGCGCGGACAGCAGCGCGGTTCCAGCCATTACAGTTAATGATTGAGCTTAAGCGCATGGGACCTCGAGAGTCGTTCCTGTATGCGTCTGGAAGTAGCGCGCCTTCAAAAAAAGTTATACTGCGCACCCTACATGCGCCGGGCGAAAATCGTTTGCACGTTGGGCCCTGCTTCAAAAGAGCCCACATTCATCGGACATCTCATCGACGAGGGCATGAACGTCGCCCGGATCAACTTCTCGCACGGCGACCCGGAGGATCACAAGGCCGTGATCGCCGCCGTGCGCTCGGAGGCGGAAAAGCGCGGCCGTGCCGTCGCTGTCCTGCAAGATCTACAGGGTCCGAAGATCCGCGTCGGTCGCTTCGTCGCGGGCAGCATCGAGCTCGAGCCGGGCGCCGAATTCACGCTCACGACGCGTGAAGTGCCGGGCACGATCGACATCGCGTCGACGACATACAAGGGTCTGCCCGGCGACGTCAAGCCCGGCGACGTGCTCTTGCTCGACGACGGCCTCTACTCGCTCGAGGTCATCGAGAAGAACGAGACCGACGTGACGACGCGCGTCCTCATCGGCGGCACGCTGAAGAACAACAAGGGCATCAACTTGCCCGGCGTCAAAGTCTCGGCGCCGGCGCTGACCGACAAGGATCGCCAAGATCTACAGTTCGGCCTGCAGCTCGGCGTCGACTTCGTCGCGCTGTCGTTCGTGCGCAACCCGCCGACATCGACGAAGCGCTCGCGCTCGCCATTCGCCCCGACGGGCAAGCGCATCCCGATCATCGCCAAGATCGAGAAGCCCGAAGCGGTCGACTGCTTGGAAGAGATCATCGATCGCGCCGACGGCATCATGGTCGCGCGCGGCGATCTCGGCGTCGAAATGGGCGCCGAGAAAGTGCCGCTGATGCAAAAGCGCGCCATCGAGCAGACCAACGCCAAGGCAAGATCGTCATCACCGCGACGCAGATGCTCGAGTCGATGATCACCAACCCGCGCCCGACGCGCGCCGAAGCCTCCGACGTCGCCAACGCCGTCCTCGACGGCACCGACGCGCTCATGCTCTCCGGCGAGACGGCTTCGGGCAAATACCCGCTGCTCGCCGTGCGCACGATGGCCACGATCATCGAAGAGATCGAAGCCTCGTCCCGCTTCAAGTCGCGCTTCGACGCCGCGACGCTCTCGTTCACCACCTCGGCCAACGCCATCGCCAAAGCCGCCGTCGTCGCGTCCCGTCAAACCTCCGCGAGCGCCATCGTCTGCATCACCGAATCCGGCGGCGTCGCCCGCCTCGTCTCCGAATACCGCCCCGAAGCCCGCATCCTCACCTTCACGTCCCAATCCGAGATCTACAACCGCCTGGCCCTCTATTGGGGCATCGAACCGATCAAGGCCCCGCAAAGCCCGTCTTTCGACGCCCTCCTGGTCGACATCGAACGCCGTCTCCTCACGCAAAAGCTAGCCCCGCCCAACTCCACCATCATCCTAGTCGTCGCCGTCCCCATCGGCGCCGGCCAATCCGCCAACACCCTCCACATCCACAAACTAGGCGCGTAAAAACGAGCAGCAGCCGCGCGTGACCCCACAAGCGGCAGCCGCGCGTGACCCACAAGCGGCAGCCGCGCGTGACCTCCCTTTCCTTTCACCAAATGTGGCTGGCTCCTCAGCCTCGCCGCTCGCCAACCGAACCAACGACAGGCCCGTCGGGCGGCGGCGCATGCGTGCTTGCTCGCGCACAGGCCTGCGCGCCCACGCCTCGCACGAGACATCTAGCCATCACGGCTCCCCGATCGAGCCACACCACCCGAGCGCGCAGCCGAGCACGAGCAAGCACGCATGCGCCGCCGCCGTTCCTCGCCCATTGCCCACCGCGCCGTTGCCTGCCTACCGCAACCTGCCGCCGCCAACCGCGCACTCGCTCTCCACGCCACAAACATTTGGGCGCCCCACGCGAGTGGTTATTGACATGCGTTTCACGCTCTTCTATACCCTACCGCGCATCCCGCGAGGATGGCGGAATTGGTAGACGCACTAGCTTGAGGTGCTAGCGGGTTAAACCGTGGGGGTTCGAGTCCCCCTCCTCGCACTCCAGCCATCATGAAGCAAACACCCCTCTACGGCCGGCACGTTGCACTAGGCGCGAAGGTGATCGACTTCGGCGGCTGGGCAATGCCGGTCCAGTACAGCGGAATCCTCGACGAGCACAAAGCCGTCCGAGGGGCCGCTGGCATCTTCGACGTCTCACACATGGGCGAGGTCTGGTTCACGGGACCGCGCGCGGCCGAGGCCGTGCAGCGCATCGTGACCAATGACGTCGGCAAGCTCGTCGACGGCGGCGCGATGTACACCTGCGCCTGCCTGCCGACGGGCGGCATCGTCGACGATCTCATCGTCTATCGCACGAACGCCGAGACGTTCCTCATCGTCTGCAACGCGTCCAACGTCGACAAAGACTTCGCCTGGTTCAAGGCGCAGTCGGGCGCGCTCTGCGACATCGCCAACGCGTCCGACGACACCGGCCTGCTCGCCGTGCAAGGTCCGCGCGCCGTCGAGCTGGTGCAGTCGATCTGCGCCGAGCCGGTGAGCGCGCTCAAGTCGTTCACGTTCCGCACGGCGGCGACGATCGCGGGCGTGCCCGTCACCGTCGCGCGCACCGGCTACACCGGCGAGGACGGCTTCGAGATCTTCGCGCCGGCGACGCAAGTGGGCCTGGTGTGGGACGCGCTGATGGAAAAAGGGCCGACGGTCGGGCTGAAGCCGATCGGGCTCGGCGCGCGCGACACCTTGCGCCTCGAAGCCAAGCTCAGCCTCTACGGCAACGACCTCGACGAAGAGCACACGCCGCTCGAAGCGGGCCTGGCGTGGGTCGTCAAAGGTCACGGCTTCGTCGGTGAAGAGGCGCTGGCGAAACAAAAAGCGGCCGGCCTTGCGCGCAAGCTCGTCTGCTTCGTCATGAAAGAGCGCGGCACGGCGCGCCACGGTTACGACATTCTCGTCGACGGCAACAAGGTCGGCGTCGTCACTTCGGGCTCGATCGGGCCCTCGGTCGGGGCCAATATCGGTCTCGGCTACGTCGCCAGCGCGTTCGCCGAGCCGGGCACGCGGCTGACGATGGATTGTCGCGGCAAGGCGGCCGTCGCCGAAGTCGTCAAAGGGCCATTTTACAAGCGCCGCGTCGGCGTCGACTAGGAGAGCGCAAATGAGCACCGAATATCCGGACGATCTGCGCTACACGAAAGAGCACGAGTGGGCGCGTGTCGACGGCAACGTCGTCACCATCGGCATCACCCGCTTCGCCGTCGAGTCGCTGGGCGACATCACCCAGGTCGACCTGCCCAAAGAGGGCGAAGAGCTGAAGAAGGATTCGGTCTTCGGCACCGTCGAGAGCGTCAAGGCCGTGTCCGACCTGTTCGCGCCCGTCAACGGCAAGGTCGTCAAGGTCAACGATCCGCTCGGCGACTCGCCCGAGTACATCAACGAAGACCCGTACGATGAGGGTTGGATGGTGCAGGTGGAAATGAAGGACAAGAAGGACCTCGACGGTCTCATGTCCTCCGCCGACTACCAGGCGTACTTGAAGGAACAGGAGTCGCATTGAGCGAGAGTCGTAACCGTCAGCGCTACATTCCGCACACCGACGACGACATCAAGCAGATGCTGGGTGTCGTCGGCAAGCCGTCGGTGGAGTCGCTGTTCGCGCATATTCCGGCGCGGCTGCGCGCCACGCGCGCGCTCGACATCGCGCCGCTCGACGAGAACTCGCTGCTCAAGCACCTCGGCGACATCGGCGGCAAGAACAAGCCGGCCATCGGCGCGACCTATCGCGACGGGGCGGCGCTGTCGTTCTTGGGCGGCGGCGTCACGCCGCACACGATCCCGTCGGCGGTCGACATGCTCTTGCAGCGCAGCGAGTGGTACACGAGCTATACGCCCTATCAGCCCGAGATTTCGCAGGGCACGTTGCAGGCGATCTTCGAGTTCCAGACGATCGTCTCCGAGCTCTTCGGTCTCGATGTCGCCAACGCCTCGATGTATGACGGCGCGTCGGCGGCAGCGGAAGGCGTGTTGATGGCGCGGCGCGTGACCGGCCGGCGCCACGCCATCGTCGCGGGCGCGATTCACCCGCACTACACGCAGACGATCGATTCCTACATGGCCGGCGAAGAGGCCGGCTCGCACGAAGACTTCGGCGCCATCGGCTTCGGCGACGACGGTCGCGTGGCGCACAAGGCGCTGGAAGCGGCGCTGGCCAAGTCGGACGACATCGCCTGCGTCGTCGTGCAGACGCCCAACTTCTTCGGCGTCGTCGAGGATCTGCCGGCGTTGGCGGCCATGGCGCACGCGCGCGGCGCGCTCGTCGTCGTGGCCAACACCGAGCCGGTGGCGTTCGGCCTCTTGCATTCGCCGGGCGCGCTCGGCGCCGACATCGTCGTCGGCGAAGGGCTCGGCGTCGCGATTCCGCCGACCATGGGCGGACCGGGCGTCGGCCTGTTCGCGGCCAAGTCCGAGCACATGCGGCAGCTGCCCGGCCGGCTCGTCGGCGAGACCACCGACCGCGACGGCAACCGCGGCTACGTCTTGACCTTGGCGACGCGCGAGCAGCACATCCGCCGCGAGAAGGCGACGTCGAACATCTGCACGAACCAAGGCTTGATCGCGCTCGCGTTCACGATCCACATGGCGCTGCTCGGGAAGCGCGGCCTGCGCGAAATGGCCGAGCTCAACCTGGCCAAGAGCGAATACGCCAAGCAGCAGATCGCCAAGCTCAACGGCTTCTCGCTGGCGTTCTCGGGGCCGACGTTCAACGAGTTCGCGGTGCGCGTGCGCGGCGGCGACGCCAACGCCACCGTGGAGAAGTTGGCCGACCAAGGGATCTACGCCGGCGTGCCGGCGACGATGGCGGGCATGATGCCCAAGGGCACGCACGACGATCTGCTGATCGTCGCCGTCACCGAGCGCCACACGCAGGCCGACATCGACAAGCTCGTCTCCGCTTTGGATTGGGTGCAGTCGTGAGCGAACGCATGCGAGCGAACGTGAGCGAGGCTGGTAGAGCCCGCGGATCGAAGCTGTTCTCGCGCTGCGCCTACGCAGGAGGTGCCGCGTGAGCGACAAGAATACGAAGCCGGGGACGCCGATCGCGACGCGGCAGCTGTTGCATACGTCGCGGCCGATCTTCGAGCAGGGCGCGCCGGGCCGTTCGGGCGCGTCGCTGCCGCCGCTCGACGTGCCCGCCGTCGACGCCGCCAAGCTGTTCGGCGGTCTGGCGCGCACCGACGCCGGCCCATCGCTGCCCGAAGTGAGCGAGGTCGAGGTCACGCGTCACTACACGCGGCTGTCGCGCTGGAACTACGCGATCGACCTCGGGCTCTACCCGCTCGGCTCGTGCACGATGAAGTACAACCCGAAGGTCAACGAGCGCGCGGCGCGCATGCCGGGATTTGCCGGCCTGCATCCGGCGCAGCCGGAGTCGACCATCGAAGGCGCGCTCGAGCTCATGTACGCGCTCGAGCGGGCGCTGTGCGAGATCGTCGGCTTTTCGCGCGTGACCTTGCAGCCGGCCGCCGGCGCGCAGGGCGAGCTCGCCGGCGTCATGATGATCCGCGCCTACCACGCCGACAAAGGGCGGCGACCGTCGAAGGTGCTCATCCCCGACTCGGCGCACGGCACGAATCCGGCGTCGGTGACGCTGAACTCGATGGAGACCGTCGGGCTCAAGACCGGCGCCGACGGACTCTTGAACCTCGAGGCCGTGAAGCAGGCGGTGATGGCGCACAAAGACAATGTCGCCGCCATCATGATCACGAATCCGTCGACGCTCGGGCTCTTCGAGGAGCAGCTCGGCGAGATCGCGGACGTCGTGCACGAAGCGGGCGGGCTCGTGTACATGGACGGCGCCAACCTGAACGCGCTGCTCGGCAAGGTGCGTCCGGGCGAAGCGGGCGTCGACGTCATGCACATCAACCTGCACAAGACGTTCACGACGCCGCACGGCGGCGGCGGTCCGGGCTCGGGCGCGGTCGGCGTCGTCTCCAAGCTGGAGCCGTTCTTGCCCTCGCCCACCGTCGAGAAGACGGGCGACAAGCTACAAGCTCGAGTTCAATCGGCCGAAGTCGATCGGTCGGCTGCGCAGCTGGTACGGCAACTTCGGCATGTTCATTCGCGCCTACGCATACATCCGCGAGTTGGGCGGCGTGGGCCTGACGCACGCGACGGAGATGGCGGTCCTCAACGCCAACTACATTCGCGCCAAGCTCGCCGACCACTATTCGCTCGCGTACGACAAGCCGTCGATGCACGAGGTCGTGCTCACCGATAAGAAGCTCAAGCGCGAGACGACGGTGCAGACGCTCGACGTCGCCAAGCGGCTCATGGACTTCGGCTACCACCCGCCGACGATCTACTTCCCGCTGCCGGCGGTCACCGGCGGCGCCGGCGCGCTCATGATCGAGCCGACCGAGACGGAGACGCCGCAGACGCTCGACGCGTTCTGCGAAGCGATGGTCGCCATCGCCGAGGAAGCCAAGCGGGATCCCGAGATCGCCAAGAACGCTCCGCACGGCACCGCGCTACGCCGCCTCGACGAGACCAAGGCCGCGCGCAATCCGAAGCTCCGCTGGACCAAAGAATAATCCCGTGACGTTTGGGCCTTGGCGTGCGCTGCCGGCGACGAGCCCGCCGCGCACGCCCGGGCTATTGCAGGCGCGCGTCGCCGAGCTCGTCGTCTATCCGCGCGGCAAGAGCGCGATGGTCTATTACGACGGCGACGAGGATCTGGCGGTCGCGTTCGCGCGGCTGTGCGCCATCGTCCCGCCCGGCGCCGACGTGCGCGTGCGCTTCGCCGACTGTCGCGCGCCGGCAGCAGAGCTGACGCGGCGGCTCGACGACTTCGCCGCCCGCTTCGGCAGCCGCCCCGAGTGGAACCGCTGAAGCGTCCGGCGCACTAGTCAATCCGCTTGACCATGTAGTCAAGTAAGCCGACCAATTCGCACATCGTCAAGCTGCCTGACCATTTAGTCAAGTAAGCCGACCAATTCGTACATCGTCAAGCTGCCTGACCATGTAGTCAAGCGTGCTTGACCTTTTGGTCAACCGAATTGACTAATTATACTTGTAGACCTTCAGCGAGCCGTGACCGGAGAGCTGGAAGATGAAGGCGAAGTTGAAGTGGATCTGCCCGTCCGCCTCGACGAGCTCCTTGGGCGGGTTGGGAAACGGTCCCGCCTTCTTGAACGCGCCGATCGCTTCGTCGTCGAGGAAGTCGACGCCGCTCGACTGCATGATGGTCCAGCCGGCCAACTTTCCGTCGGGCTGCAAGTGGATGCGCAGCACCGTGACGCGATCCTTGACGCCGTAGACGTTGCCGTTCGGATCGTGCTGCACGTAGGTCATCTCCGGATGCCACTCCTCGGCCACCGCCTTCTTGATGCGGTTGAAGAACGGCGCGTGCTTCCACTTCTTCGAGTTCAGCGCCGTGCCTTCGCCGTCGTCGACGTCCTTCAGGTAGTCCATCGAGCCGGCGCCTTTGCCGATGGCCTTGGCCAGCATCTCCTGCGTCGGCTTCAGGTCCGGCTGCGGAATCCCCGGCATACCTTGCGGCGCCTCGTTCGGCGTCGTCTTCTTCGTCCCGTCGCCGAGCTCGCCCGCCGTCTGCGGCGACGGCTGCGCCTGCGTCGGCTTGCCGTTCTGCCCCTGCCGCGGCTGCTCGCCGTCACGATCGGGCGGCGGCGGCGGCGTCTCGGCCCCGCGCGGCTGCGCTTTTTGCGGCAGCTCGCGCATCGCCAGCGGCCCCGGCCGACCGCCCTTGCCCGTCGCCTGCGCCGGCCGCGCATTCGGCGCCTGCCCCGACGGCAGCTTCGGCACGAGCGGCACCGACCCGTCGGCCGCGCCGCCATGATCGCGCCCGTACTTCTTCATCTCGTGATCGACCTTCGTGTCGAACTCCGAGACGTAGTTGGCCTTGTCCGGCCGCTGCTCGATGAGCGGCTTGGCGACGTCGACGACCTGGCCGTGCGGATTCTTGTCCTCTTCCTCTTTCTTCTTCTCTTCCTCTTTTTTCTTCTCGGCTTCGCTCTCGACCTCGGGCTTCTGCAGCTCGTCCACGAGCGTCTCGATCTGCATCGGCTCCTCGTCCTTGGTCGAGTCGCGCGACGCCTGCGCATTGGCGAACGACGACTTCAAGTCGGTCACCGTGTCGAGCATCCCCGCCGCCTCGAACAGCATGAGCCCAAGCGCATTCACCACGATCGCCAAGGCGAGCGCGACGGCGTAGCGGACGGCCGAGCTGTTACGGCGGGACACAGAGCACCACACTTCATTATAGAAGCGGCAGCCGCCGTCGGCTACCGGATCGCCGGATTCGACCCCTCGAAGGGCGCGGTGACCTTCAGCTCAGCGCCGAACGTCGCCGGCAGCGGCTCGAACGGCGCCGCCCGCTTCACCGCCGCCAGCACGTTCTTGTCGAAGCTGGGAAAGCCCGACGCCTTCAAGACGCGGATGTCGCGCACGCTGCCGTCGCGCCGAATCGTGAAGCCGACGAGGACATCGCCCTGCTCCATGCGCAGCGCCAATTCACGCGGGAATTCCCAGAGCGGATCGACTTTTTGTTTCACCCGCGACAAGTACAAGTCGTAGAGCCGCTGATAGGTCGCGGCGGCCAGCGCGCGCGCGTCGGGCAGGCTGGGCGCGCCTGTCGGCACCGGCGCGACGCCGGCCGCGCGCGGCGCGTAGCCGAGCGCGCCCGCCGTTTCGCCCTTGCCGCTGGCGTCGTTGCCGGGCGAGGTCGGACGCGAAAGCTCCAGCAGCGCCGGCGCTTTTTCGTTCGAGACGAGCGCGCGATCGACCGTGTCGGCGACGTCGTCGGACGCCTCGGCGGCATCGGTCGACGCCGGCGCGCGCGCGACGTCGGGACGCGCGAAACCGGCCGTCGTGCGCCGCGACTCGCGCGGCGGCGCGTGGTCGGGCTCGTCGCCGTCCGTCGCCAGCGCGCGATGCGCCTCGGTCGGCGGCGCGCGATCGGGCTCGTCCTGGCGCGTCGGGTCCGCCGGGCGCGCGCGCTCGTGAACGTCGGCGGCGTCGTGCCCGGCGCCGCGCGCCGACGACAGCCACGGCGACTCGGCCGCGTGCGGCGTCGCGCGCACCGCTTCGCGGCTCAGGCGGCGGTCGCTCGTCGCGATGCGCTGCATGGCGTAGCCGCGGTCGGCGTCGAACGGCTGCACCCGCAAGGAGATCGCGTCGGCGCGCTCGGTGACGAGCGTCGGCGCGCCCGTGCCGTGCCCCGACGACGCTGCCGCGGCGCCGGCCGTGGGGTCCAAGTTGGGCGCCTGCGTCGGCGCCCCCGGCTGCGCGACGTCGCGCGTAACATCGGCGGCCGTGCGCAGCTCGATGACCGTCGGCGGCTCCGCGTGCGCCGGCAGCGGCGGCTCGGGCAAGGCCAGCCAGCGCGCTTGCGCCAGCCACGGATCGGGCGTGAACGCCTCGTCGCGCGCCGCTTGCAGCCGCGGCCACACCAGCGCCAGCGCCAACAGCGCCGACGCATGCAGCGCCACGGACCAGCCGACTGCGCGCACGACCACGCTCGCATTATAGCAGCCGCCACAAGCCGCGCCCGCGGCCGCTGCGCGATTCGCCGTCGCTGACCGAGGTGCGCGCCGCACGCACCGACGCGCCGCTCGCACGACAGCAGCGGCGACGCCGCGTGACCTCGCCTGCGTCGATCTCGCGAAATCTCGACGTGTAGGAACGGCCGGCGAGCGACAGCCGGCGCATCCGAGCTGCTGGTGGCGCGGGGAATTGCCGGCGAATTACGCCTTGTCGTCGCCGAGCCAGTCGGTGTGGACCGGCTTGCCGTCCTTGTCGTCGCTGCGCTGGTATGTGTGCGCGCCGAACGCGTCACGCTGCGCCTGCGTCAGGTTCTGCGGCAGGTCGGCCGTGCGATAGGCGTCGTAATACGCCAGCGACGCCGACAAGGCCGGCGTCGGAATGCCGCGCGACTGCGCCAGCGCCAGCACCTGTCGCAGCGCCGCCTGCCCATCGGCCACCGACTTGCGCACGTCGGCGTCGAGCAGCAGATTCGCCAGCTTTCCGTCGCGCTCGAAGGCCCGCATGATGTCCTCGAGCAGCCGCGCGCGAATGATGCAGCCGCCCGTCCAGATGCGCGCCATCTCCTTCAAGTTGATGTCCCAGCTCCACTCGTGCGAGCCGGCGGCGATGAGCGCCATGCCCTGCGCGTACGAGCACAGCTTGGCCGCGTACAAGGCCGGCGGCATGAGCGCGAGCAGCGTGTCGTCGGCGCCGCCCGTCATCGCCGACGGCCCCGCCAGCTGCGCCGAAGCCGCGATGCGCTCCGTCTTGAGCGCCGACATCAAGCGCGCGTCGATGGCGGCGTTGATCGTCGGAATCGGCACCGCCAAGTCGAGCGCCACCTGCGCCGACCACTTGCCGGTTCCCTTTTGCCCGGCGACGTCGAGGACATGATCGACGAGCGCGCCGCCCTTCGGATCGCGAACGCGCAACACCTTGGCCGAGAGCTCGACGAGGAACGACTCGAGAATGCCGCCGTTCCACTTGTCGAAGATGTCGGCGATACGGCCGGCGTCGTAGCCGAACGCGCGCCGCAAGACGTCGTAGATCTCGGCGATGAGCTGCATGTCGCCGTACTCGATGCCGTTGTGCACCATCTTGACGAAGTGGCCGGCGCCGTCGGGACCGACGTAAGTGACGCACGCGCCCTGCTTCGTCTGCGCGGCGATCGCCTTGAGCGCCGGCGCCAGCGCTTCCCACGCCTGCTTCGAGCCGCCCGGCATCATCGACGGACCGCGCCGCGCGCCTTCGGAGCCGCCCGAGACGCCCATGCCGACGAAGTGCAGATCGAACGGCCGCCACGCCGCTTCCCGTCGCTGCGTATCCTTGAACCAGCTGTTGCCGCCGTCGATGACGACGTCGCCCGGCTCGAGCAGCGGCTTGAGCTTGTCGAGTGTCATGTCGACCGGTGGGCCGGCCTTGATCATCATCAACATGCGTCGCGGCCGCGGCAGCGCCTTGACCAGCTCCTGCAGCGTGTGCGTGCCGGTGACGTCGGGATGAGCGGCCACGAACTTGTCGGTCCACTCGGTCTCGAGGTTCCAGACAGCGACGGGAGTGCCGTGATCGTTGAGGTTGAGCGCCAGGTTCTCACCCATGGTGCCGAGCCCGATCATGCCGAACGTAGGCTGTGTCATGCGCGCCATACTACAATGCGTTCGCCCGCACGGCATGGCTCGTTGCCGCAACGTTTGTCTCCGACAGCGACGCGAGCAATTTGCACACGCCCGACGATCGCGCTGCTTTGCGCGGAATCAGCCGCGGTCGGCGACGACGAACACCGTTTCCACCGACGTGCGTTGCGTGTATAGAAGGTAGCCATGCAACCGCGCCGCACGATCGAGCATGGCCCCGAGGCGGGCTGGTCGTCCGTCGCCGTCACGATTGCGCCGGCGGCCGCGGGCAAAGATGGCTTCTACCTGACGCTGTTTCCCGACGCGCGTCCACCGTCGACGATCTTCTTGCGGCCGCAACAGCTGCAGCAGATCGTCGATCTCGCGGGACAGGCGGCGGTGACCGATCAGCAGATCTGGGACGTCGTCGCCAAGATCCCGATGGAGCCGCTGCTGCCGAACCGCTCGCTCTATCCGCGGCTGCGCGCGCTGCTCGTCGACGCCGCCGGGCCGATTCGGGCGCAGATTCGCGCGCAGCTGGAGCGCCAGCCGCCGCCGCGCGAGCCGAGCACCGACGCGCTCGGCGAGTCGGCCGAGTCGGGCGCGACGTCGCCCGCCGCGGCGACGCCCGCGTTCGAGCCCGCGGCGACGGCGACGATCGTCGACTCCGACCGCCGCGACGAGCATGGGGGCGCCGGCCCCGACGACGACAGCTCCAACTACCGCTAAGCCTCGCCAAGTCTGCAAACTCGAAGATGAACACGGTGGGGACGCTTTTTCCCATCAGTGGGGGTTCTGTCCCCACCTCTCGCGCGAATCCTCAATGATTTTCTGAAATGCGCTTGGCAAGGCGCGTGCACTACACGTCGCACGAAGAGGGAGGGCCGTCGACGTGAAGAAGATCGATTACTACGCCTCGCAGACTCCGTGGAAGATGCCGAAGTGGCTGGGCGCCGCCCTGGGCGGAATCTTTGGCGTGATCGCCATTGGCTCGGGATTATTGATCCTTCAGTTGACTCGCTCGAACACGCCACCGCCGATCGCCGCCCTCGCCGCGGCCCCGATTTCGACGCCGACGCCGGCCGTGGCGCCGCCCGCGCAGCCTGCCGCGCCGGTCGCCGTAGCCGCTCCGGCAACGGCGAGTGCGGACGAAATTCCACAGCCTGCGGACACGAAGCATCACTCGAAGAAGCACGCGTCGAAGTCCAAGAAGGCCGCCAAGCTGGCGTCGGCCAAGAAGTCGGCGCCGGCCGTGTCCAGCGCCCAGCGCGGCACGATCCTGGCCAAGCACGACACGAAGGACAAGCGTCAGCAGAAGGACGCGCTCGACAAGCTGCTCGGCCTATAACGCCTCGCTCCGCCCTACTTCCGACGCCCGCTCGTCTCGCACGAGCGGGCGTTTTACGTTTTGGCGCCGCTCAGGTCTCGAGCGCGCCGGCTTTGAAGTCGCTGAACATGCCGTCGCGCACCGCCCACAACGAGGGGAACCAGGTCAGCTGCGCCGAGCGCTCGAGCAGATCCATCGGATTGCCGCGCAGCGACGACGTGCCGATGCCGATGATGCGGCGCACGACCATGATGTGCTCGCGCTTGAAGCGCTGCATCGCCGCGTCGATGTCGACCAGCGCCTCGGCGATGTACAGGAGCGGCGGATGCGTCGCCGGCTTGGCATAGAGGTCCATCAAGTCGACGTCGCGACGCGCGAGGGCGCGCTGAAACGCCGAATAGACCGCCGGCGCGATCTCGTTGAGCCGCACGAAACCGGGCGAATCGAGGCCCGAGCCTTTGCCGAGCCCCTTGCGAATGACGAGATAGGCGCCGGGCAGCATCGTCTCGAACAGCTTCAACTGTCGCTCGAGCAGCATGCCGATCTCGCGCACGCGGCTGACGGCGTGGCGCGCGTCCTCGTAGCGATCGGCGTCGAGGTGCACGACGTATTCGCCGAGGTCGTGCACCATCATCTTCATCCACAGCTCCTCGACTTGATGCACGCTCTGGAAGAAGAGCTCGTCGGGATGGGTGCGCGACGTCGGCGGCTTCTGCAGCGACAAGAGCTCGACCGTCCGCAAGTAGCGCTCGTACTCGGTCTCGCCTTTGCCGTAGCTGCCGTCGAACGGGTTCCGCGTCGTCGCGCCGGCGGCCGCGCTCGTCGGCGGCGGCGCCGTCGTCATCGTCATCGTCGCCTGCGTTGGCGCTGCTGCTTTCGTCTCCGCCTCGCCGCCCGACACGCCAGTCTCTTGTTCGATCGCCACTTCACCCTCGACGTAAGAAGGATACCGGAACGCATACTCGAGCTCGCGCTTGAGCCGCGCATTGGAGATCTGCCGATTGCGCACGGCGCGCCGCGGCGCCGACGGAGCCAACGACTGCACCGAGATCGGCGGCGCCACGCCCATGCGCCGCACGAGCCAGTCGGCGTATTCGCGCTGCGTCGTCGGTCGATCGTCGCCGACGCAGTAGACGGCGCCGGCCGGCGCCCGCGCGACCGACGCGCGGACGATGCCGACGATGTCATCGACGTGGACGCGCGAGAAGTGATGCGCGCCCTCGTCGATGAGCTTGTAGGTGCCGGCTTTCAGGCGCTCGCGCACGCCGCGGCCCGGGCCGTAAATCGCCGCCAAGCGCAGGATGATCGTGTGCAGGCCCGATAGGCGCGCGACGTCGATGGCGCTCTCGTCGCCGATGCGCGCCGCCGCTTCGGGATCGGTGAGCGCGACCGACGAGTCTTCGTCGACGATCTCGCCGTCGGGGGTTTCGCCGTAGACCGCCGTCGAGCTGAAGTAGATGAAGCGCTGCGCGCCGGCCGCCGTCGCCGCTTCGCAGGCGCGGCGCAGCGGCTCACCCGACGGACGATTGGGCAGCGGCGGGATCGAGTAGACGACGATGGGCGACGTCAGACCATAGAGCGCCGCCGAAAACGCCCGCGACTTCGTGGCATCGAACGCCTGCACCTGCACGCCATCTTGCGCGAGCGGCTCCAATCGCGCCGTGTTGCGCGCGCACACCCGCACTCGCTCGCCTGCGGTCGCGAGCGTGCGCCCGAGCCGCCCGCCCACGTAGCCGCAGCCGAGGATCGCCCAATCGGCCATCCCCCTATTTTACACGAGGCGACGGCGGAGCGTCCATGCCGCTCCCGCGCAAATTGTCGCCAGGAGCGCCAGCCAGGCCAACGTCGCGCGCAGCGGCCAGTCACGCGCGAACCAGTCGAGGTGCAGCCGCGGCCAGACGTCGTCGAGCTTGAGCGGCGCGCTCACGAGCAGCTGAAACGGCGGCTGCACCTCGAGGTGACGATCGCCGCGAATGAGGTGCGACAAGAGCCAGCCATGACCGACGATAGGCGAAAACTGCGGCATGAAGTGACACTCGTCGGGCGCGATCGCGAACCACGACGGCGCGCCCGAGGCGACGCGCACTTGGTCGACGACGCCGTAATAGAGCGGCGGCGCGATGGCCAGGCCGACGAGCTGGACCCACAAGCCCGCGGCGACGAGCAGTGCCAAGAGCCGTCGCCGCGGCCGGGCGGCATAGGCGCGCGCGACGACCGCGAGCAAGAGCGGCGTCAGCGGCAAGGCGCGACGCGGACCCCACGTCGGATCGCCGTGCCAGTCGGCCAGATGCGCGGCCGCGACGAGCACCGCCGCCGTGACGACGATCACGAGCTGCGCCTCCGCCCGCTGCGTGCGCCACAGCCACACCAGCGCCGGCGGCAGCAAGAACAGCGGCGGCGCATAGAGCCACAAGCTCTTTCCCGTCGACAGGATGAGCCCGTCGAGGCCTTGGACGAGATCGCCGGTCACCGTCTCGTGCGCGCCGACCCAGCGACGATGGATGAGCACGACCGCGATGCCGGCGACGAGCGGCGCCACGACCCGCAGCGCGGCCGCGCGATCGAGCGGCGCGTGCCGATGGACGCCGCACCAGGCGACGATGACGAGCGCGGCCAAGAGCAAGGTCGGCTCGACGACGACGAGCGCGGCCAACGTCGCGCCCAGCGTCCACGCCGAGCCGTGCGCAGCGGCGGCGACGAAGCGGCGCGCGGCCGCGACGGCGACGACGAGGAGCAGCGTCGCCAGCGCCGTGCCGTCGGCGACGCGCGCCGACCAGCACAGCGGCGTCGCGAAGGCGAGGATCGCCGTGAAGGCGAGCGCCGCGCGCGGCGACAGGCCGTCACGCATGAGCTGCGCGAAGAACAGGACGCACACGAGCGCCGCCAGCAGTGCGGCCGTGCCGCTCTCGGCCAGCTGCGTCACGCGCGCCGCCCAATCGACAGTGACACTAGGCTTTGCGGTCGGGGTCGTCGGCGCCGGGGCTGTCGTCGCCGGCAGCGCGCGGGCGATCAGCCGCGCCGCCGCTTCGGCCGGCGCCAGCGCGACGATCGCGCCCAGCGCCGTCGTCGCCCGGCGCTGCCCGCCGTGGACGACCGTCGCCGGCAACATGCGGCCGTCGCCCTCGTCGGCGACGTCGAGCCGACCGGTGATGAGCGCGCGCGCGCTGGCCGCGATCGTGGCCGCTTCGCCCGCCGGCGGCGACGACGGCGCCAGCGCCCAAAAGAGCGCGAACGTCAGCGCGAACAGCGCCGCTTTCACGAGCGCGCGTCTCTCATTTGTCAGCGGCGGCGATGACGAGCGGCGTCGGCGCCAGCGCCAGCTCGTCGCCCGCTTGCACGCGCAGCTGCCAGCTGCCCGGCGCCAGCGACGGCGGAACGCACGCGCTCACGGCCGAATCGGACCAGGCGGCGCCGGCGCAGTCGCGATCGGCCGCGCGCACCTCGCCACCTAGCGACACGAAGTACAGCCCATCGCCGTCGCCGCGCACGGGCCCGAAGCCGCCGCCGCGCACGCTGACGAGCTCGCGCGGCTTGGCCGTCTTGGGCGCACCTGCGATGCGCGGCGGAACCAGCGCAGCGGTCGCCTTGACGACGCGCTTGCTCTTGCCTTCATCCTGGCCGCTCGACGCCGTGCATTCGGCCCACGCGACGGCCGCGGCATTTTCCGGCAGCTGCACCAAGATCGTCGCCTCGTTCGTCGGCACGTTCCAACCGACGCCGCGCAGCCCCGGCGCCAGCTTCCACTGATATTGAACGGGACGCCCGAGCCCGGCGACGACACAGCGAGCGACGACTTGTGGTGGACGCGGACCTTCGAGCCGACGCACGCTCACGCGCGCCGTCGGCACGCGCGAACAGCCGAGCCCGCCGAGGGAAACGGCGATCAAAAGTGGCGAGAGTGGCAGAAGCGGCGCGCGCATGGCGGGCCGAGGCGTCCGAACGTGCGCCGAATCAGGCGCTGGCGCTAGCAGCGGCGCCGCGCGCTTTGCGCTTCTTGCCGCCGCCGGCCGCGGCCTTTTTGCCGGCCGCGGCGCCGTTGCTCTTGTCGTGCGCGGCGCGATACTTCTCTTTGTCCGCTTTGGGAATGTCTTTGTGCAGCGCGGCGCAGAACATGCCGAAACGCGGCGCCGCGACGTTCTTGCAGCCCGGGAAATAGCACAGCGTCTTGCCGCGGCTGCGCGCGGCGCCGGCGGCGCGACCGCGACGACCCTGCAACGCGTTGCCGCTGGCGCGGACCGCCGCTTCGATGCGACCGACGGTAAAACGCTCGACCACGGCAGCCAAACGCTGCGCAAACTCCTGAACGATGGGGCTGATGAGCGACGTCGGATCGTTCTTGCGTGGTCTCGGCATGGAACGGGACATTATCAAAACTTTAGTTACAAGGCGAAAAAATAATGCTTTAAAACATTCGCCATGATCCCGTACTTCAATATCGAGTTCCCCTCGATTCCCGTACCAATATTCCACTCGATAACGATTCACGCGTTCGGGATCTTGGTCGCCACCGGCATTATCGTCGGTATGCGGCTGACCAAGGTTCGCGGCCGCGAGCTCGGTCTCGTCGACGAGATGGTCGACTCGATGATCACCGCCGTATTGATTAGCGGCTTCATCGTCGCCCATTTATTCGACGTCGTTGCCTATCAGACTTTCGGCGGTCATCCGACCCTTTGGGATATCCTCAATCCGATTGCCGGATTCTCTTCTTTCGGCGGTTTCATCGGCGCCGTTTCCGCATTGATCATATGGTGTAAGGTCAAACGGCAAGACATCATGCCCTACGCCGATTCGCTCGGTTACGGGCTCGCCAGCGGCTGGATGTTCGGTCGTCTCGGCTGCTTCACGGCCCACGATCACCCGGGAAATCACACTCACTTCTTCCTGGCCGTGAAATATCCCGACGGCCCGCGCCACGATCTCGGCCTCGATGAGGCGATATGGGCCGCGGGCATGACGTTGCTGTTTGCTTTATTGCGTCGTAAGCGGCGTCCGCTCGGCCTCTACGTCTCGTTATTGACGTTGTGTTACGCGCCCGTCCGTTTCGGCTTCGATTTCCTGCGCGCCACCGACGTTCAAGAGCCCGATCCGCGCTATTTCGGGCTGACGCCGGCACAGTGGTGCTGCATCGTCGTGCTCTTCGCGTCGCTGGGCGTGCTGCGCTGGACGCTCGTGCACGCGCGCGGCGACAAGCCGCAGCCGGTCGCGATATAACGACCGCGCATATCCGGCAGCGCTCGCACGCGCCATTCTCGCGGCGCGCAAACTATCCCGCCGTTACAAAGATTCGTCGTTATTCGATATGGCTCGGCTGCGCGCGTTTCGATATGCGCCGAATGCCGATTCGCGGGCGCGCAATATCGTCACGCACCATTCACGAGCGCGCGCAGAGCCGACGGGCACGCGTTACGCCGAAGCGGTCACGAAAGAAGGCTCGGCTGTCGTGCGTTGCGAGATGATGCGGCGAAGGAAACGGGAGGATGGAAGCGAAAGCTGGAGCCGATGCCCGGATTTGAACCGGGGACCTACGGTTTACGAAACCGTTGCTCTACCCCTGAGCTACATCGGCAAGTCGCTAATATTCGAGGCCGAAGGTATGCCGTGTCGCACGGCCCCAAGTCAAGTACGAATGCGCGGATTGAGGCGTGACCGACGGATTCCGACCGCCGGCGCGATCTTAATCCGCCCGCGCGTCGCGCACGCACTCGACGCCGACGAGGAGCGCCACCAGCGTCGCGGTGATGCCGGGCGGCGCGAAGAAGTAGGCCCAGCTCAGGACGGACGTGGCCACGAAGCTCGCGCATAGCGCCCACGCGATCGGCTGCAGCGGCCGGCGTTGCGCGCGCGTCATTCCCGCGAGCTGCCAGGTGACCACGGCCGCGAACAGCAGGAACACGGTGACGAGCAGGCCAAAGCCGAGCCAGAAGCCGTACCAGCTGCAGGTCGCGCCCATCATCGTGAACGTGACCGCCTTCATGGCGTGAAAGACAGCCTCGGCCTCGACGCCGCCCTCGCGCTGCCCGAAGAGCCCGCCGGCCGTGTGCGCGCAGGCGAAGAACAGGAGCAGATACGTCGCCAACCGATACGGCGCCAGGTACTTCATGCGGCGCTCACGTAGGCCGAGACCCAGCCGAGCACGCGCTGCCAGCCTTCGGTGTGGGCGTTGCACGACTCGTCGCGTCCGGCGAAGCCTTCGTGGTGCACGGTGACGCGTGTGCCGCCGTCGGCGAGCGACTCCAGCCGATAGGTGATCGTCGTGACGTGGCCGCCGTCCCACGACGGCTTCCACGTCTGCGACACGTGGTGCGGCGGGTCGACCGCCAAGAACTCGCCGCCGACGGAGAATTCGTGGCCGTCGCGGCCGATGCCGACGCTGCGCCACTTGCCGCCGGGCCGCAGATCGGCCGTGTGCGACGTCGTGCGGTAGGTGTCGGCCGAGCCCCACCACTGCGGGATGGCGTCGGCGTCGGTGATCGCGTGGAAGACGCGCGCGATCGGCGCCGCGATCTCGACGGTGGCCACGATCTTTCCCGCCGACAGATCGGCGACTGCACGGGCTGCGCGTGAGCTCATTTCTTCTCCAAGTAGTGTTTGAGGTTGTCGAGGCTGATCTGCCAGAACGAGCGATATCCTTCGAGCCAACCGGCGATGCGCTGCAGCGGCGCCGGCTCGAGCGCGTAATAACGCTCGCGCCCGGCGCGCTGCTCCGACACCAACCGCGCTTGCCGCAGCACCTTCAAGTGCTTCGAAATGGCCGGGCGACTCTGGCTGAAGTCGGCCGCCAGCACGTTCACCGCCGTCGGCCCGGCGCGCAGCCGATCGAGAATGGCGCGCCGCGTCGGGTCGCTGACGGCCCGAAAGACGTCACTTTCCGGTAGCGCGTTCGGCATGATGGGTAACCATATGGCTACGCATAAACGATCGCTCGCGGCGGGTCAAGCGGCTTCGTCGTCGCGGGCCGGGCAGCATTGGCGACGCGGCTGTCAGCTTCGCGAGACAGCGCGTCATCGCCGCATGCCGCGCGCCGTCATCGCGTCACCATGTGGATACCGATTATAAGTGCGCGTCAACGACCGAATGAGCGAACGCGGGATGGGCGCTCGTCGAGCCATCTGCTAGCATGGCCGCTGCAAGATGAAGCACACGGGCAAGCGCCTCGCGTTCGCGCTCCTCCTCGGCGCCGCCGCGTGCAGCAGCGGGAGCAACAAGGCCAAGACCGTCGACAACGGCGACGCCGGCATGTTCATGGCCGAGGACAGCGACTTCGCGGGCTGGCAGGGCTGGTTCGGCGGCATCCTGCCCAACGACGTCCTCGACGGCAACGTCTACCCGCCCGGCACACGCTGGGGCTACGTCAACCATCGCGTCCCGCCCGGCACCACCGCTTATCCGCCCGGCACCGTGCTCATCAAGCTCATCGAGTCGCCGAAAGACGATCCGACGCTGTGGCACGCCTTCGGCTTCTCCAAGCGCGGCGGCGACTACAACGCCGCCGGCGCCGTCGGCTGGGAGTTCCTCGAGCTGCGCCTCGATGCCGCAGGCACGCCGCACATCACCGACCGCGGCCTCGCGCCGGCCAACGACGGCTTCGACATGGACACGCTCAGCTATACGCCCGGCGGCGCCGCCGGATCGTGCAACATCTGCCACGGCTTGCCCAACTTCAAAGCCACGGACCACATCATCAGCGCCCTGCTCGCCCCCGGCTCGACCCTCGTGCCGGTCACGAGCCTGCAAGACGCCGGCACCTCCGACTAACCAGCCCGCCGCGTCACGCCGTAAACCGGCGTCGGGCTAGGCTGTTGGCGCGTTGGTCGTCGCGATCCGAAATGTGCTATTGCAAGCCCGATTGAAGGCGAAAGACGAACCCGAGGGCCCGGCGCCGGTCGAGCCGACGCTGACCGAGAGCCGCGCCGATCAGCCGCGCGTCGAGCCGGGACTGCCACGCGGCGCCGCGTTCGGCCGCTATCTGGTGCTCGAACGACTCGGTGAAGGCGGCATGGGCGTCGTCTACTCCGCGTACGACCCCGAGCTCGACCGCAAAGTGGCGGTCAAGATCATGCGCCCCGAAGCGGTGCAGAGCCAGCTGCGCCTGCGGCGTGAAGCGCAGGCCATGGCGCGGCTGCAGCATCCCAACGTCATCGGCGTCTACGACGTGGGCATGGTCGACGGCCGCGCGTTCGTCGCCATGGAGCTCGTCGAAGGCACGACGCTCGCCAATTGGCTCGGCGATGGCGGCCGTTCGTGGCACGAGATCGTCGGCGTGTTCGTGCATGCCGGACGCGGTCTCGCCGCCGCGCACGCCACCGGCCTCGTCCATCGCGACTTCAAGCCGCCCAACGTGCTCGTCGGGCGTGACGGCCGCGTGCGCGTCGGCGACTTCGGGCTGGCCAGGGCCATCGAGTCGGACAGCCCCAGCGACGACGGCGACGCGAGCGCCTGGGTCGGCTCCGATGCCAGCCACACCATCACCCGGCCGGGGGCGATGATCGGCACGCCGACCTATATGTCGCCCGAGCAGCTCTCGGGCGCGCCGATCAGCGTCAAGAGCGATCAGTTCAGCTTTTGCGTGGCGCTCTACCGCGCGCTCTATCGGGAGCGTCCGTTCGCCGGCGAGGACATCGCGTCGATCACCGTCGAGATGAAGCGCGGGCGCGGCCCGACGCCGCCCAGCGACAGCCGCGTCCCCGCTTGGGTGCGCGACGTCGTGCTCCGCGGTCTGGCGATCGATCCGGCGCAGCGCTGGCCCTCGATGGACGCGCTGTTGCTGGCGCTCGAGCATGACCCGGTGCGCGTGCGCCGGCGCTGGATTCTGGCGGGTAGCGCGCTGGCGGCGCTGGGCCTCTTCGGGTTCGGCGTGCACGAGCTGCGGCAGCGGCAATCCCTCGTCTGCCACGGCGCCGAGCGCCAGCTGGTCGGCGTCTGGGACGCGGCGCACCGGGCGGCGGTGCAGGCCGCGTTCACGGCCACCGGCAAGAGCTACGCGGAGGCGGCCTTCGCCAACGTCGCGCGGACGCTCGACCGCTTCGCCGCCGATTGGGTGGCGATGAATACCGAAGCCTGCGAGGCCACGCGCATCCGGCGCAGCCAGTCGGAGGAGCTGCTCGACCTACGGATGGAGTGCCTCGGGCAGCGGCTGCAGGACGCCAAAGCGCAGGTCGAGTTGTTCACGAGCGCCGACGCGACGGTCGTCTCCAAGGCGCCGCAGATGGCGGCGTCGCTGTCGAACGCTCAGTGCGCCGACGTCGCCGCGCTGCGCGCGCCGGTGCGCCCGCCCGTCGACGCGGCCGTGCGGGCGCGGGTCGAATCGCTGCGCGCCCGCATCGCGCAGGCCAAGGCGATGACGCGCGCGACGCGGACCAAAGACGGGCTCGCCGTAGCCGCGCCCATCGCCGTCGAAGCGCGCACGCTGCACTACCGGCCGATTCGAAGCGGAGGCGCTGATTGCGCTCGGCAGCTTGCAGGTCCAGGCCGGTGACGCGAAGGCCGCGCAACAGACGCTCGAGGAGGGCATCGTGGCCGCACGCGCCGGACGCGACGCGCGCGAGGAGGTCTACGGCGCGGCGGCGATGGAGAGCCTCGCGGCCAACAACAGCCGCTTCGAGGACGGACAGCTGTGGGAGAAGCGCGGCCTGGCCGCAGTCGAAGCGCTGGGCGGCAACGATCCGGAGCCGCTGGCCGTCCTCACCCAACGCGCAGCCGATGTCTTCTCGATGCACGGCGACATCGCCGAAGCGCTCGAGCGCGACAAACGACTGCTCGCCATCCGCGAGAAGAACGAGGGTCCCGACAGCGTGCTGACGGCGCTGGCGCAGGTGCAGCTCGGCCGCGAGCTCGGCGCGCTCAACCGCTTCGATGAGGCGAGCGTGGTCACTCGGCGCGGCTTGGCGACCTTCGAGAAGCAGCTCGGTCCCGACCACGCCAACGTCGGCTGGGCGCTCATCACGCTGGCGACGGCGATGGCCAAGACCGGACGGTACGACGAGGCGGGCACCATGCTCCAGCGTGCCGTCGACATCTACACGAAGGCGTTGGGACCCGACCATCCGCAGCTGGCGATTCCGCTGGCCAACCTTGGGGCTTCGCTCGTCGAGCGTCATCGGTACGACGAGGGGCTGGTGCAGCTGCGGCGCGCGCGGGATATCGCCGAGCGGACGATGGGGCCGGAGCACCAATCGGTTGGGCTGGCGACGGTAAACATCGGCAACGTGCTGCTCGGGGAGGATAAATTTGCCGAGGCGCAGGAGCAGTTCGAGCGCGCGCTGGTCATCTTTCGTAAGCAGCTGACGCCCGACCATTTCCTGATCGCGTCGGCGCTGACGTCCGAAGCGCTGGCGGCCGTCGCGCAGCATCACGCGGCGCGCGCCGTGCCGCTCATGGAGCAGGCGCTGCCGATGGCGAGCCAAGGGCCGATAGATATTGGTCACCGGCGCTTCATTCTGGCGCGCGCGCTGTGGGACTCGGGTGGCGATCGCGTGCGTGCCCGCAAGCTGGCCGAGGCGGCGCGTGCTGATCTGACCGCCGTCGGGAACGACGCCAAGCGCGAGCTCGGCGAAGTCGTCGCGTGGCTCGGCACCCACCGCTGATCCCCGCTTTTTCGCCGTCAGCCGGCAATTGACGCATACCGACTGAAGCGCCGGCGCGTGACATTCGCGCGGACGTTCGTTTCCCCCGCGTTTTCGCGATTGCGCTGCGTCTCCATTATTTGGCACGTTGTCGTCCGAGGTGCCGGCATGACGCGAGCGCGACGGATCGCCCTACTGACGACCACGTTCTGGCTCGGCTGCGGTGGCAGCGGCAAGAACGTCATGATGATGAGCCCGCCCGACATGAGCCCGGCTCCGTCGACGCTGACCGAGGAGCAAGTGGAGATCGATCGCTCGAACTGCGTGTTTCAGGCGAAGACGCTGACCGAGCAGACGATGCCGATGGGGACGCCGACGGGAAAGCAGCTGCCCATCGATCACATCATCCTCATCATGCAAGAGAACCGCTCGTTCGATCATTACTTCTCGGAGCT
>CAWAWS010000017.1:0-231175 GCA_963785725.1 uncultured delta proteobacterium
ACGGACAATCGGGTCGGATATCCGGTCAATACTCAGCCGATGGATTCGCTCGCTATCGATCCAATTACTTTGAGAAGGCAGACCCGGTCAGCTTTGTGATTGCGGCTATTCGGGACTGCCTCCTTTCAGGTGAGAATCGGTGATCTTGCGGGCCAGCTCGGTGTAGAGCTGAACGCGACGGCCTCCGAGTTTGTGACCCAAGCGTTTGTTGAGCTCGCCGCGGCAAACCGCCATGGAAGTATCGGACCCATGATCAGACCATCGATGCTGGCGAAGAAACGATGCCGTGATCCTGCTTGCGGTTGCCAAGTACAATGAGGCACGCCATCGACCGGCAGAGTTCTGGGCCGGGGTGCTTACGTCATGACGAATTCGAGCAAGTTTGTGAGTGCCGAGGCCGCGCTCAGGATCAGTCAGAAGATTTCAACTCGGCCACAGGTTCTTGCGGCACTTCTGGAGGCGACCTCACCTTCGGCATTGTCGGACAGGGAATTTGTGCGGCTCTTTGAGAATCCCTTACTACACCATTCCATTGGCGCATGTTGGGATGACGTCAAGGTCTTGGTTGACTTGGGGATCGACTTGCGGAGTGCATCGTTAGCTAGGCTCCGATTTACGGTGGACACCGCGCTCCATCAGGCAATCACTGAAATGTCAGAGCAGGGCGCATCCGGTGGGCCGACTCTTCGCGAAGTCGTCGAGAGAGTTAGCAAACAGGGCTCATCGACCGCTTCCTGCACTGGAGCAGGCGATGAAGGACGTTCGGACTGCCGAGCGTACTGTGGCAGAGCTGACGAAGGAGAACGAGGCGCTCCGGGGCTCGCTCGAGGAGTTTGGAAAGAAAAGGGCGCGTCATGCCTTGCGCGACGCCAAGGCCAAAGCCAAGGCTTAATCTTTCTCTCGGAATTTGTAAGTGGGTTCGCGGTATCCCACTACCCACCTCAAGCACAAACATCTGGTTCTCCTAAGGTTCCTGTGGGTGTTTGAGCTGGCCTTTCGGCAGGCCGGTTAGGGCGGAATGGGCTTTAGAAAGAGGTGAATGCGCACCGAGGCGTAGGAGTTTCTACGGGGCGAAACGACAGAAGCCCGAGTTATGCGCCCCAGCCTCCCACCTCATCCGACCATCCTCCACCCGCCACTCTACCCCATCACTCGCCAGGGATAGACGGTTCAAAGCACCGAAGTGGCCACCGGCCGAAGTATCAGTCCCCGCCCGACCACCGATTTCGCGCCCATCGCCCACCTTCCGCCTCCTCCTGGCGCCCCATTCTACCCTCCCGTCACCCGAAAACGACCGCCTCGGGCAGACCCCTCCCGAGACGGCCGCGCCGCCTTCACCCTGAGCGCCCTCACTCGCGTCGAGGTCGGACCCCCTCGGCGCCCAACTCCTCCAGCTCAGCTCTGGCTTGGCCCTCCTCGCCCTCTGGTGGGGCACGAGATTCCCGGGGAGACCTCCGCCATCGGGCCACCTCGCTCTCGTCGGTGCCCTCGCCTCCGCCACTAGAGCCCTCCACCGAGATCTCGCCGCCCTCCCGCGCAGCGCCGTCCCCGATCTCACCGAGCTCCCTGCCACCCGCGGGCTCCACCACCTGGATCCCCACCGCCGGCGGCGTCCGCTCCACGGTGAAACGGCCCAGCTCGATCACCAGGGTGGGCTCACCAGCGCCCGGCAGCGGCCCTCCGGCTCTCGGGACTTCCGCACGGCTCGCCGAGCTCCCGGGCACTGAGATCGAGGCTCCCGACCCTGGTAAGGTCACTCCGGCGGTGACCCGCCTGGGGACGGTCACCACGGACTCCATCTCGTTCCAGTCGGACGACGTCGGGCCGTTGACCTTGGCCACGAAGGACATTGTCGCTTGAACCCACGAGAGGATGTTGCACCGCGAGAAGCTCAAGCTGGCCAGCCGCGGGCCAGGACGGCTGGTTCGAAGGTGAGCTGAGCCTGGTTTCGGACCTCCGACCAGTTCGGGTCAGGGGCGCGAACCGAGACAGGGTGCTCGAGCGTCTTGACCCGGCGAGGATGCCGAAGCCATCCTCGCGACTCCTCGCGGAAAATCAGCCAGCGTCGGGTGGGTTACAGGTGCCGTCGACGTAGCACGTGCCATCTGCAGCACTGTGCGTTGTTGCTGCAGAAGTTGGACGCCCCGGGGGGAATGCAGCACGCACCGGGGTTGCCGAAGCCGCCGTCGTCGCAGACCAGGTTGCCGCAGCAGTCGGCACCCGAGTGGCAGAGGAGGTTCGCTGGGCTAGACCCCGGCCCCTCGTTGCAACAGCGGTTAGCATTGCCCGAGACCGCGCTGCATTCGGTCTCGCAGCAGTCGCTGGCGTCTCGTCGTCGCCAGCGGCAGCGTCGAGATCGAGCTCGGCGACGACCGCCATGTCCTCAACGTCGGCGACTCCATCTTCTTCACGGCCGACAACCCGCACGTCTACCGCAATCGCGGCAAGAGCGGCGCCATCATGTACCTGGTGATGACGTACGCCGACAACGTCGGTTGAATCGCATCCGTTTTAGCGGACGTAATCGGCTCGCATCCGTTTCAACGGACCAGTAGCTCATGCAGAATACGGCTGCGGTCGGTCCGGCCCGCGTTTCCTGCGCCCACGGTTCCGTAAGGCTGTCGCCTTCGCCAGCCGTTTTGGCGAACCGATCGCTTCGCAGCGGTTCTGGCGCGGTCTCGCTTGGCCCGCAGCGTTCGCGCAACTGCCCGCTGGCCGCGCGCTGCGCTCGCGTAACCGCCGCTCCGCGCGCGGTCTTTGCGTGACTGCCGCTCCGCCGCGGTTCCGCGTGATGCTGCTTCGCGCGCGGTCTTTGCGTGAGTGCCGCTCCGCCACGGTTCCGCGGTCCCGCATGATTGCCGTTTGCCGGGGTCCCGCATGATTGCCGTTTGCCGCGGTCGGCATAATGCCGTTTGCCGCGGTCGGCATAATTGCCGTTTGCCGCGGTCGGCATAATTGCCGTTTGCCGCGGTCGGCATAATTGCCGTTTGCCGCGGTCGGCATAATTGCCGTTTGCCGCGGTCGGCATAATCGCCGTTTGCCGCGGTTTCGCGCGGTTGCCGCTTGCCCCGGTTTCGCGCGATTGCCGTTTGCCGCGGTTCCGCGCGATTGCCGCTTGCCCCGGTTCCGCGCGATTGCCGTTTGCCCCGTTTGCCCCGGTTTCACGCAATCGTCCGGGGGCTATCGTTTCGTTGGCGTTTCTCGTGAATGACTGGCGTCCGTTGTAACGGACGAATCCGCTTTGGGCTTGACGCTGTCCGTTATAACGGATATTCGTCTGTCTGGGTGAGCGGTCGTGGGCTGTGAGCGGCTTGCACGATCGTTCTGCCAAAGCGGCGGATGAGCGCCGCATCCGCTTTAGCGGATGGGCCTCGATCGTCGCCGGCAACGCGCGTGAATGGCGGCTGGCTGGCTATCGCCGAAGGAGGCGCGAGTGACGCAGCGGATTCTGAAGATCATCGAGCGGGCGGAGGCTCTCGACGAGGCCGTGCATTCGACGATCGGCGGCGCGCAGCTCGACATCCTCTTGCGCGGGCCGGGTATTCGCGGGCTCGCGCGGCAGTTCTTGGCGGCGTTCGTCGACCGCGGTGTGCGCGTATTCTTCGTCAGCGAGGATGCCGAAGCGCGCGGCCTCGCGTGCGAACCCGTCGACGGCGCAGAGCCGGTCGCGCAAGGCGCGCTGCCGCGGCTGCTCGCCGACTACGACCAAGTTTGGCACTGGTAGGCGCATGCGCATCGCCATGATCGGAGGGGTCGAGCGCAACGAGACCGACTACGCTCGCATCGCCGAGCGCGCCGGCCACAGCCTCGAATTTCACGGCGGCTGGATCGGCGGCCGCGGCGCCGACACGCTGGCGGCGCTCATCGCACGCGCCGAGCTCGTCATCATCGTCACCGACGTCAACAGCCACGGCGCCGTCATCCTCGCGCGACGGCTCGCGGCCGAGCGCGGGCGGCCGATTCAGTTGCTCCGGCGCATGGGAACGTCGCGTTTTCGCTCACTGTTGGAGGCGCTGACGAAGCCGGCGCGCGAGAGCCGGCAGCGCGTCCGCGAAGTCGCGTGACCTGCGCCGGCGACCGGGCCGGCCAGCAAGCGCGAGATATCGATCAACGTATTCGAGGAGTCGTATGAATCGTCTGGCAGTGGTCTTGTCTTTGCCTCTTGGCTTGTGGGTTGGTGCCGCGCACGCGCAGAGCTCGTCGTCGAAGGTTCCAGCGGCGAATGAACCGCCAGCGGCGGCGCAGGCAGCGAATGGGCGGCCGACGGCGGCATCGGCCGCGGCTCGTACGTCGAGCCGCCGACCGACAGTCGCGAGTGCCGCGACGAGTGGCCGGTCGACTGCCGCGCAAGCCGCGACGAGTGGCGGGTCGACGACGGCCGCGCAAGCCGCGACGAGTGGCGGGTCGACGGTCGCGCACGCCGCGACGAGTGGCCAGTCGACGACGGTCGCGCAAGCCGCGACGAGCGGTCAGTCGACGACGATCGCGCAAGCCGCGACGAGCGGCCGGTCGTCGGCCGCGCAAGCCGCGACGAGTGGCCAATGGACGACGGTCGCGCAAGCCGCGACGAGCGCGACGAGCGCGACGAGCGGCGGGTCGACGGTCGCGCACGCCGCGACGAGCGGCCAGTCGACGACGGTCGCGCAAGCCGCGACGAGCGGTCAGTCGACGACGATCGCGCAAGCCGCGACGAGCGGCCGGTCGTCGGCCGCGCAAGCCGCGACGAGTGGCCAATGGACGACGGTCGCGCAGGCCGCGACGAGCGGCCAATCGACGATCGCGCAAGCCGCCCCGGATGCGACGAGCGCGACCGCCGCGACGAGCGCGACCGCCGCGCCCACCGCCGATCCTACCGTGCAGCAGCTGCTCGACGATCACCGGCGCCTCGACGAGCTCCTGCGTGCTCAGCAGGCACAGCTGCAGCAGCAGGCGGCCCAGCTGCGCATCTTGGAGAGCGCGGCCCAGCTGCCGCTCGGCGACGACGGCTTCGGCGACGGCTTCAACGGCGATCGCCGCTACCTCGCCGTCGCCCCCATCGCCGCCGGCGACAAAGATCCCGAGCTGCTCGCTCCGCTCGCCGGCTACTCCGATCGCAACTTCTTCCTGCGCGATCGCCACAGCTGGTTCGTCTTCGTCCCCAAAGGGCGCATCAACGTCGACTGGTACAACTTCCTCAACCGCCCGGCGCCGCCGGCCGGCGTCATCCCCAACAGCGCCGCCGATCCGCGCTCGTCGCTGCGCGACACCATCTTCCTGCGTCGCGCGCGCATCGGCATCGCCGGCACCATCGCGCGCCACATCGACTTCCGCGTCGAGGCCGAGTTCGCCAGCCTGGCGACGCCCGGTCAGTACGCGACGGTCGTCGACGGCTCGGTGGTCATCAACTACTTGCCGTGGCTGCAGTTCGAGGTCGGGCAGTTCTATGCGCCGCTGACGCTGGAAAACGCCACCTCGGAAAACTTTACCGACTTCATGGAGAAGAGCGCGGTCGTGCGCTGGGCCGTGCCGAATACGCGCGAGACCGGCGGCATGATCGAGGGCGTTTTGCCGCGCGGCTTCGCCCGCTACTACCTCGGCGTCTTCGACGGTGACGGGCAGAACTTCAAGAACCTCGACAACAAGCCGGCGGTGATTGGACGCGCCTTCATCGCGCCGTTGACGCTGCTGGCGAGCGGTCATCCGCGCTGGCTCGACGAGATCTGGCTCGGCGGCTCGTTCTGGTGGCAGCAGTCGGACAATCCGGCCGGCGGCCAGCCGGCGTCGATTACGGGCGCCACCGCGGCCGACATCGGGGGCCTCACGACCGAAGGCGGCTTCAGCATCATCAGCGGCAACTACTCCAACGGCAACGACCTCAACAAGAACGCCGTTCGCTCGCACCTCGCGCCCGATGGTGAGACGGTGAAATACGCCTTCGAGGCCAACGTTCCGCTGACGCAGTTTTTCGGGCTACGCAGCGAGTTCGTGCATCAGTCGATTCATCTGCGCCGCTACGACGACACCAATCCCGGCAATGGCAACCTGACGCGCGCCTACGGTCCGACGGCGTTCCTCGACGGCTTTGGCGCCTATATCGAGGCCTACACGTGGATTGGCGGGCCGGTGAATACGGACCATCCGGGGCTCTATCAGATCCCGCATTGGAACGGCTACATCAAGCCGGCGCCGCCGCGTTGGGCCGTGTTGTTGTCGGCGCGCTACGAGCACGTCGAGCAGGCGATCAGCGGCTTGCCGACGACGCTGCCGAGCGGCAAGCACGGGCTCGATCCCGCCAATGGCCATTACGGCTTCGACGAAATGCAGCTCGGCGCCAGCTTCTGGGTGACGCGGCATTCGCGCGTGATGGCGAACTACAACTTGGATTACATCGGCTCGGGCGATCCGCGGCAGGCGTCGGCGCTGATCGAAAAGAACCTGTTTTTCCGCAAGATCGAGCACGAGCTGCTGTTCCGCCTGCAGGTCAATCTGTAGCCGCCTCGCATTCCGGCGGGCGGCGCGCGTTCAGCGGCGCGGCGTGCGACGTTCGGGCGCGCGCGGCGGGCGCCACATCGGCCAGATCGGCGGCGCGCCCGGACCGAGCGTCAGCGGCGCGCGCGCGACGAATCCCCAGCGCGCATACAGACGCATGCTGTTTTCCGTCGAGGCTTCGAGGTACGCGGGCGCGCCCTCGGCGTCGCAGCGATCGAGCCGGCTGCGCAGGAGCGCGGCGCCGATGCCGTGGCCCTGCCGCGCCGGATCGACGCCGAGCGCGAACAAATAATAGTGGCGCTCCTTCGGATGGGCGCGCGACAGGATCTGCAGCGCCGACCACGCCTCGCGCAGGCGCGCTTTACCGAGCACGGGCCAGAAATGCGGCAACAGGAGCAGCTCGCGCAGCGGGTTCAGCTTCCAGCGGCCGGGCGGAGTCCACAAGGCGACGCCGCTCAAGTCCTCGCTGATTTCGACGCAGCCGAAAGGGAACGTCAGGCGCTCGAAGCCGAGCTCGAAGAAGCGGCGGATGGCGAAGGCGCGCTCGGCGTCGCGGCGGACGAACCAGTTGAGCGGCGGGTCGGCGTCGAAGGCGCGCGCCAGCGTCGTCACGGCGATGGCGGCGTCGTCGCGCGTGGCGGCGCGCACGATGTTGATGGCGGGCGGCATGGCGGCAGGATAACGCGACGCCGGCGCCGCCGGATCGGCGTCATGCCGAACGGCGTCGAACGAAGATGTCGGCGTCATGCCGAAGGCGTCGAACGAGCGTGTCGGCGTCATGCCGGAACGGCGTCGAGCGGGCGTTTCGGGTGATGCCGAGCTGGTCGAACGAGGGGTGGGATTTATTCGGCGCGGCCTGCTGGGCGCGCTTGCTTGACGCTGACTATTGGGCGCGGATCAGGCTTACGAGCGCTTCATGCTGGCGACGAAGTCGTCCTGCGCCTTCTTCATTTCGGCGGGCGTCAGGTCCTTCGTGTGCTGCGCCAGGTTCCACTTTACGCCCCACTGGTCGACGACGGCGCCGAGGCGATCGCCCCAGAACATGTCGGCCAGCGGCATCGTCACCTTGCAGCCGGCGTCGACGGCGCGCTTGAAGGCGGCATCGACGTTCTCGCCGTAAATCCAGAACTGACCCAGCTGCGCGCCGCCGCCCATGTTGGGGAAGATGTCGTTGACGAACAGCACCGAGTCGCCGATGCGGATCGAGGCGTGCCACACCTTCTGGCCGCTCGGATCCATGGCGCGGCTGACTTCCTCGGCACCGAACGCGCGCTTGTAGAATGCGATGGCTGCGTTGGCGTCGTCGACGGCAATCTGCGCCGTGATCGTGTGCATTCCCTCGGGCAATCCCTTGGCCATGACGTCCTCCTTGGAAGGTGCCCCCGATCTACACCTCGCGTCGACCGACCGCAACCGTGCGCGCGCACGAGCTCGTGAGCAACGCGTGACGCTGCGTTTGGGGGCGAACGTCGGCGCTGCGAGACCGAGCCCGCGATAAACCATGCGATCGCTTTGCGCGATCAACCGATGGCCGGCGCGACGGAGCTGCGGCGCGCGCGGGCACAGCCCGCCCGCGCGCCGCAGCCGAGCGGGATAACGCTTGGGCGCGCAAGACTGCCGCTGGTCTGGCGCGCGCGCGGAATTACCGGCCGACGCGCGACCGAGCGGAGCCGACGCGCGCGCAGTCGCGCAATGCGCGCGGAATTGCCAGCCAGCGCGCGAACGAGGCGCCGACGCGCGCGCAGTCGCGCCGTGCGCGCGGAATTGCCGACCGCGCGCGCCCGCCGCGGCAGCGGTCGCCTGCGCGGCGAGCTCGCTCGGGCGGCCGGTGGCCGCGAGCGAGCTCGCTCCGCCGGAATCGGCCATCGTGTAGTCAGGCACGCCCGCCCAAGGTTTATCGCCATCGCGCGCGCTCCGCACCCACGCGCGCCCCCAAGTCCGGCAGATCCAACGGCACCGACGCCCGACGGCACCGACGCCGCCGAGCCCGCCGCGGCGGCTAACGCCAGCGATCGAACAGCGACTGCGGATTGCGGCCGTCGTCGAGCAGCTCGGCCAGCAGCTTACGGAACGGCAGCTTCGGCGTCAGCGACGCGATGACCGCCAGCGCGCCCAGTCGCTGCCGCCACAACAGCATCGCCGCCGGTGGCAGGGCGATCCGCCGTTCGCGCAAGAGCTCGCCGGTGAGCGCGATCATGCGCGCCACCTGCGCCGTCGTCAGCGTCACGGCCGCGCGCGACAAGAACGGCGCCGACAGCGCCTCTTCCCACTCGCGCCACGCCGCCGTCTCGAACGTGCGCGCCTCGGCGACGAGCCCTTCGGTATGCGCCGCGTGCCGCAGCTCCTCGCCGTCGCGATGAATGAGCGCCAAGAACAGGCGACGATCGGCGGCGCGCATGTCGTCCGACAGCTCCGCCGACGAGCCGAAGTCGACGAAGCCGACGCGCCCGCCGTCGGCCAAGTAGTTGCCGGGGTGCGGATCGGCGTTGAAGATGCCGTGCTTGAGCGGCGCGCCGAACGCGAAGCGAAAGATGGCGCGCGCCGTCCGCTGCCGCGTCTCGGCGTCCTGCGCGGCGACGGCGGCGAGCGTCGCGCCGTCGAGCCGCGTCATCGTCAACAAGCGGCCGGTCGAGCGCGCGCCATCGACGCGCGGAACGACGATGTCGGCGTCGCCGGAGAAGGCGCGCCGAAACCGGTCGAGCCACACCGCTTCGGCGCGATAGTCGAGCTCGCCCAACAGCTGCGCGCGCATGACCTCCAGCGTCGCGTCGACGGCGCCTTCGCCGAGCTCGCTGCCGACCACGCGCCGCAGCAGCGACGCCGACGACAGATCGTCCGCCAGCGTCTCGGCCACGCCCGGATATTGGACTTTGACGGCCCAGCGCGTGCCATCGGCGTCTTCGGCGGCGTGCACTTGACCGAGCGACGCGGCGGCGAGCGGCTCGTCGTCCCACTTCGCGAACAGCTGCTCCGGCGGCGCGCCCAGCTCGGCCTGCACGGCCGCGCGAATGATCGATGGCGGACGCGGCGGCATGCGATCCCACAAGCGCGACAACAGCGCGCGCGCCTCGGGCGTCGTCGCCGCGCCGGTGACGTCGAGATAGGCGCGCACCTGCGCCGCTTTGGCGACGGCCGCGCCCAACTCCGCGGCCGACGTCGCGAACGCCTCGGCTTCGGCCAGATCGGCGGCGCGGCGATCGCGCGTCACGTCGACGTCGGTCATGACCGCCTGCCGCGCCGCGGCCGTGGCGCGCTTGATTCGGGCGCCGGCGAAGGCGATGAGGCGGCGATAACGTCGTTGCATCGGCCGTATTTGTAGCCGAACGGCGCCGCTTCACAAGCTGCGGTTGGCGGCCAGGCGCTGGAATCGTCCGAGCAAGAGCGCGACCACGACCCACAGCGCGCACAACGGCAACGCCACCCACGACGCCACGGCGCCGACGAGTCCGAACGCGCCGGCGCCGATGGCGTCGCCGCCGCGATAGACGAACGTGTCGATGAACGACTTGGCCGCGTATTTGTCATCGCGATCGGCCACGACGTAACAGAGCTCGCGCGCCGGCCGCGCCGCGAAGTAGTCGGTCGTGCGCCGCGCCACTTGGAAGCCGATGACCAGCATGAGCGACGGTCGCAGCGCCAGCGCCACGAAGCCGAGCAGCGTCAACGCCGGCAGCACGAGCAGCGTCGCCGTCACGCCCAGGCGCGCCAGAAACCAGCGCGTCGCCAGCGCCTGCAGCACGATGCTGGCCACGTTGACCCACAAGTCCATGCGCGCGAACAGCGTCGTGCGCGCCGCGTCGCTGGTGACGGCCGTTTGCACGAGCCGCGCCTGCTCCAAATACGTGAACGTCGAGGTCACCGTATACAAGAGCAAATAGCCGGCGAGACAGGCCAGCAGCGGCGAACGCACGAGCGCGCCCAGGAACGCGACCGGGTTGCGACTGCGCGACTTGGCGCGCGCCGGCTGGCCATCGTCGACGCGAAAGAAGCAGAAGACGGCGGCCTCGACGAGCAGCGCGGCCACGAGCGGCAGCCGCGTCGGACCGATGGCGCGCGTCAACAACGTCGCCACCAGCGCGCCGGCGATGGCGCCGAGCGTGCCGCCGAGCGCGACGACGCCGTAGCGGCGCGCGGCGGCGGCGGGCGTGAAACGATCGGCCATGAAGCCCCAAAAGACGCTCACGGCGAACAAGTTGAAGACGCTGGTCCAGATGAAGAATGCGCGCGCGGCCCACGTCGGCGCCGCGTGACCGCCGAGCAGCCACGCGAACGCGACCAGCTGCAGCGCGAAGCCGTGGTAGACGAGCGGCACGAAGCGGCGCCGCGGCAGTCGCTCGACGAGCGCCGTGAACAGCGGCGTCGCCAGCGCCATCGTCACCAGCGTCGCCATCATCAGCCACGGCAGCGCCTTGACCGCGCCGCGCAGGCCCATCGCGTCACGCAGCGGGCGAATGACGTAATAGGCCGCGAGCACGAGGAAGTGGTAGACCGCCGACCAGCCGGCCGCGCGCCGCTCTTTGTCATCGTCGTCGTCGTCGGGCGTCGCGTGGCGGTCGGCGACAGCCGCGCGCGTCGTCGTCACTTTCGCGCGTGCCAGGCGGCCAGCACTTGCCGTTCGCGCTCGGGCGTCAGCCCCGCTTTTGGCTTCGCGCGCCGCGCCTCCGGCAGCGTATTCCACCACGCCAGCGTGTCGCGCGCGGTGTCCGCGACGCTGCGAAACGTCAGCCCCGCCTTGACCGCTTTGTCGCGATTGATGCGCCCGAGGTACGTCTCCTCACCGCGCGGCGACAGCCACACCGGCAAGTCGACCCAGCCATGCACGTCCTGCCGATCGAGGAAGTCGACGTCGACCCAGGTCAGCTTCGCGTCGCTGTGAGCCGCCTGTTTGCAGCCGTCGAGCAGCGCTCCCACGCCCAGCGTCGTCGCCGGGCCGGTGGCGTTGAACGTGCCGGTCAGCGTGCGCTCGACGACGGCGATCATCCAATGCGCCAAGTCGCGGACATCGATGTACGACACCGGATCGCTCGGCTGCCCCGGCGCCAACACCTCGCCGCCACGCGCCAAACGCAACGGCCAGTAGGTGAAACGATCGGTCGGATCTTCGGGCCCGACGATCAAGCCCGGCCGAACGACGGTGACGCGGCCGGGCATCGCCGCCGCCGCCGCCGTCTCGCACAGCGCCTTGAGCGGTCCGTACGCGCCGTTGCCCGGATCCTCCGTCGGCTTCTCCAGCTTGGCGACGGGCGAATTCTCGTCGATGGGCTTCGATCCGTCGGTGTAGACGCTGATGGTGCTGACGAACAGGTAATGTTGCACCGACGGCGCGAGCAGCGTCGCCGAGTCGTGCACGTGGCGCGGCACGTAGCCGGAGTCGTCGATGACGGCGTCCCAGCGATGGCCGCGCAGGGCGTCGAGCTGGCCGTTGCGATCGCCGTGCAGCTGCTCGAGGTCGGTGAAGCGGCCGGGGTTGGTCTTGCCGCGGTTGAACAGGGTGAGCGTGTGGCCGCGCCCGCGGGCCACGGCGACGAGCGCCGGGCCGAGAAACCCGGTGCCGCCGAGGATGAGGATCTTCTTCGGCGGCGGCGGCGCGGCCCACAATCGGCCTGTGCCCAGCGCGGCGACGCCGGACGCAGCCGCGGCCATCGATGCCTGCATGAAGACGCGGCGCGTGCTCATGGCAGTGCAACACCGGGCCCGCCACGAAGTTCAGCGCCGTTCGTAGACGACGCGCCCGCCGACGATGGTCATCGCGATCGCGGCGTGGAGGAGCCCGGCGGCGGGCGCGTCGAGCACCGTCAGGTCGGCCGCCTGCCCGACCGCGGCGCGGCCGCGCCAGCCCTCTTCGAACGCGGCATAGGCGGCGCCGGTCGTGAACGCGGCCAGCGCTTCGTCGCGCGTGAGCTTCTCGGCGACCGTCCAGTTGGCGCGCTCGACGGCGGCGCGCAGGCCGGCGACGACCGACACATCCTCGACGGGAAAGTCGCTGCCGAAGGCCAGGTGCACGCCGGCGTTCAGCATGCGGCGCCAGGCGTAGGCGCCGGCCAATCGCGCCGGGCCGAGGCGCGCCTCGGCCCAGCCGTGGTCGCTGACGGCGTGCGTCGGCTGCATCGACGCGATGACGCCGAGCTTGGCGAAGCGCGGAAGGTCGGCGAGCGCCACGACCTGCGCGTGCTCGATGCGAAAGCGCTGCGCCGCGCCGACGCCCGCCTGCGCGTAAGCGTCGAGCACGTCGCGGTTGCCGCGGTCGCCGATGGCATGCACCGCCACCTGCCAGCCGCCGCCGAGCGCGCGCCGCGCCAGCTCCTGCAGCTTCGCCGGCGGCGTCAGCGTCAGGCCGCGATTGCTCGGATCGTCGCTGTAGGGCGCGAGCAGCGCGGCGCCGCGCGAGCCGAGCGCGCCGTCGGCGTAGAGCTTGATGCCGCGCAGCGTGAAGTAGGCGTCGGGCGGCGAGGGCGCGGGCGCGTGGGCCAACAAGGTCTCGGCGGCCGCGAGCGAGCCGAACGCATAGACGCGCAGCTTCAACCGTCGCGCGTGCGCCAGCTGTCGATAGACGTCGAGCGCCGCCAGCGGCAAGCCCATCTCGTGAATCTCGGTCAGCCCGGCGGCGACGGCGACGTCTTGCGCGCGCAAGATCGCCGCTTCCATCATCGCCGTCGTCGGGGCCGGCTCGGCGCGCGTCACCAGCTCCATGGCGCGATCGACGAAGATGCCGGTCGGCTCGCCCGCGCCGTCGCGCACGATCTTGCCGCCGGCCGGATCGGGCGTGGCGCGCGTAATGCCCGCGCGGCGCATGGCGACGGCGTTGAGCCACAAGGCGTGCCCGTCGACGCGCTCGAGCACGACCGCGCGATCGGCGGCGACCCGATCGAGCGCGGCGTGCGTGGGAAATTCGGGGACGGCGAAGCGGTTCTGATCCCAGCCGCGCCCGCGGACCCAGTCGCCGCGCGCGGGCGACAGCCGCTGCGCGCAGTCGTCGGGCGCCGTGCAGCCGCGCAGATCGACCTCGGTGAGCGCGAGCCCGAGGTCCATCAAGTGCGCGTGCGCATCGGTCAACGCCGGCACCACCGCGCGACCGCGCAGCTCGACGACGCGCGTGCGCGGGCCGATGAACGCCGCCACGTCCGCGTCATCCCCGACGGCGACGACGCGCGCGCCGCGAACGGCGACGGCCTGCGCGTGCGGGCGCGCCGCGTCTTGCGTCAGGACGTCGCCGCCGCGCAGCACGAGATCGGCGGCCGGCGCGGCCGACGCCAGCGCCGGCAAAAGAAGCAACACGAGGATGCAGCGCATGTCCGACCTTACTATTTTCGCAGGCGCGTGGTTATGATCGGCCTATGGCGATGATGCGGTGGGGAGCGCTGGCGCTGGCCGCGGGCGTGTCGTTGTCCGCGGGCTGCGACAAGTCGAAAGCGGCGCTGGCGTCGACGCAGACGCAGCTGGCGACGGCGTTGGCCGAGCGCGACGCCTACAAGCAGCAACTCGACTCGACGCGGGCGCAGCTGAACCAGGCGCTGACGCAGCTGGCGCTCATCAAGGCGGCGGCCGCCGCCTCACCGCCGCCGACGCCGCCGGCGACCGCGCCGGCCAGCGGCGGCGACGTCAAGCCACCGCCGCCGAAGACGGATTAGGCGCGCGATTGATGTCGCCCGCGATGTCGCGTCCGTGCTCGGCGCTGGGCCTGTGCCTGGCGCTGCTGGCCGGCTGCAGCAGCGGTCACGCCAACGTCGCGACCAAAAGCAGCGACCTCGGGCTCTTCAAGATCGAGAGCGGCCTCTACACCGTCGCCAACCTCGCCACCGCCGGCGACGGCTGCCAGCTCGATCTCGCCAGCGGCAGCGGTGGCGGCAGCTTCACCATGCTGTCCGTCAACAACGACGGCAACGGCGGCGTCGCGCTCGGCAGCTACCACGGCACCGGCGGCTCGCCGCCTCTGTTCATGCCGTCGGCGTACACCGGCGGCAACGGCCACTTCAGCGATGACACCCACGGCACGACGCTGACGCAGACGCACGTCATCACCGCCGTCGATGCCGGCGCCGACTCGTGCAACTACGACGTCACCATCAGCACCGTCTTGACCGTCACCGGCAACGATCGGCTGCACGTGGCGCTCACCCATCGCGACGCCAACATCACCGACTGCACCACGCCGCCGGGGTCGAGCTGCACCTCGAATTGGACCTTCGACTTGAGCCTCACGCCGCCGGCCGACCTCGCGACGACCGACTGATTTTCGTCGCGTGACGCGGCCCGCCGCAGCCTGCGACAGGTGAGCACACGCTGCACACGCTGCGACAGTTGGCGCACAGTCGGAGGGCAGATTTTTGCACATCTCGGCGGAAAACTGCCCGACGCGTGTGCATCGGTTGCAACCTTGAGAGGCGGAGTAGGAGATGTAGGCGTCGCGCAACTCCTGCACAGGCGCGGCTAAATCGGGGAGTCAGTGGTGGCTCGCTTCCTGCTTAATTCGCGGGCGCCCATGTACAAGAGCGCGCACCTTGTCTAACGCCGACTCGGCCGACGTCGCGCCCTTGGCGCTGGCGCGACCAGCCGATGTGCTCGTCGTCGATGACGACGCCAAGACGCTGCTGGCGATGACGGCGATGCTGGACGAGCTGGGCGTCTCGATGGTGCAGGCGCGGTCGGGTCGCCAGGCGCTCATCAAGCTGCTGGAGCACGACTTCGCCGTGATCTTGCTCGACGTGCAGATGCCGGACTTGGACGGCTTCGAGACGGCCGAGCTCATTCGCAGCCGCGATCGCACGCGCCACACGCCGATCATCTTCCTCACGGCGTTCAATCAGACCGATCGGCAGCTGATGCGCGGCTACGGCCTCGGCGCCGTCGACTTCATGTTCAAGCCGATCGTGCCCGAGATCTTGCGCTCCAAGGTGTCGGTGTTCGTCGAGCTGCACAAGAAGACGCAGGAGGTCGGCCGGCAGGCGCAGCTCATCCGCGACGCCGAGCAGCGCGAAGGCGAGCGCCGCCTGGCCGACGCGCGCCAGCGCTGGGAAGCCGACACCTTGCGCGCGCAGATGGAGATCGAGCGCGCGCAGGCCGAGACGATGGCCAAGAAGGCCGACGAGCTCGCCCGCGCCGTCGCCGAGCGCGACGCGGCGGCGGCGGCGCTGGTGCACTCCAACGCGCGGCTGGCGCTCCTGTCCGACAGCGCCAATCGCCTCTTGCTCGGCCTGCAGCCGCGCGTGCTCGTGCGCGACGTCTGTCAGCGACTGTCGGCGCACCTCGATCTCGAGGTCTACGCCTATCGTCGCTACGACTCCGATCGCGACGTGCTGGTGCTCGAGGCGCACGAAGGCATCGACGGCGCGATCGTCGACGCGCTGCGCGAAGTGCCGGCCGGCGCCGAGCTGTCGGGGCAGGCGCTGCGCATTCGCCGCCGCATCGTCATCGACGAGCGCACGCCGGCCTCGACGGAGGTGCCGCCGAGCGTGCAGCAGCTCGGGCTGCGCGCCTGCGTCATGTTGCCGCTCGTGTCGCTGGCCGACGAGCGCATGATCGGCACGCTGTTCTTCGGCAGCCGCACGCGCGGTCGCTTCGCCCTCGAGGAGCTGGCGACGATTCAGGTGGTGGCCGATCAGATCGCCATCGCGCTCGACCGCGACGAGCTGATCGGGCAGCTGCAGTCGCGCAACGCCGAGCTCGCCGACGCCGATCGACGCAAGGACGAGTTCTTGGCGATGCTGGCGCACGAGCTGCGCAATCCGATGGCGCCGATCGTCAACGCGCTGCACGTCGTCGGTCACGAGCTGGAGACGCGGCAGGATACGAGCCTGGCGCGCGCACACCAGACGATGGATCGGCAGATTCGCCATCTGATTCGGCTCGTCGACGATCTGCTCGACGTGTCGCGGATTACGCAAGGCAAGATCGAGCTGCGCCGCGAGCGGGCGACGCTGCAAGGGATCGTCGAGCAGGCGGTGCAGATCGCGCGGCCGCTCATCGAGTCGCGCGGGCATGCGCTGGCCGTCGCGCTGCCGGCGGCGCCGGTGCCGCTGGCCGTCGACGTGACGCGCATGACGCAGGTCGTGTCCAACCTGCTCAACAACGCCGCCAAGTACACCGATCTCGGCGGACGCATCGAGATCAGCGCCGAGAGCGACGACGAGGAGGCCGTCATTCGCGTGCGCGACAACGGCATCGGCATGCGCAACGACATGCTGCCGCGCGTCTTCGAGCTGTTCACGCAGGCCAACCACGCCATCGATCGCGCCGTCGGTGGCCTCGGCATCGGCCTGACGCTGGTCAAGCGCATGGTGCAGCTGCACGGCGGCGAAGTGTTGGCGCGCTCCGAAGGGTTGGGCAAAGGCAGCGAGCTGGTGGTGACGATCCCGCTGGCGTCACCGGGAGATGGAGACGAAGACATGTCCGCCATCGTGACCACCCCCATCGTCGACGAGGGCAGCGGCCCGGCGCGACGGTTACGCATCCTCGTCGTCGAGGACAATCCCGATATTCGCGAGACGTTGAAGGATCTATTGGAGATCGAAGGGCATGAAGTGACGCTGGCGGAGGACGGCAACCTCGGCGTCGAGCGCGCCGGCAGCCACGACGTCGCGCTCGTCGACATCGGGCTGCCCGGCCTCGACGGTTACGCGGTGGCGCGCGCGTTGTGCGGCTTCCGCAAGAGTCGCGGCTTTCCCACGCGTCTCATCGCCATGACCGGTTACGGACAGGCCGAAGATCGCCGCCGCGCCATCGAGGCCGGCTTCGACGCGCACCTCGTCAAGCCGGTCGATCCCAGCATGTTGACGCGGCTGCTCGCCGATCCGGCGGCCTTCGTGTCGATCGCAAAAGGAGAGGGTTAGCGAATGCGCACGACCACCAACGGCAACGGCAACGGCAACGGCGATCACACGTCGCCGCCGCCCGACATCGTCGACCACAAGACGCTGCTGACGACGCTCTTGGCCGTCAAGAAGGGCGACTTCAGCGTGCGCATGCCCGTCGATCACGTGGGCGTGTCGGGCAAGATCTACGACGCGCTCAACGACATCATCGAGCTCGAGCAGCGCACCGCGAGCGAGCTGGCGCGCATGTCGCAGGTCGTCGGCAAGGAGGGCAAGATCAACCAGCGCGCCTCGATCGGCAACGCCGGCGGCGCCTGGTCGTCGCGCATCGACAGCTTGAACTCGCTCGTCGCCGATCTGTTGCAGCCGACCGCCGAGGTGGCGCGCGTCATCGGCGCGGTGGCCAAGGGTGACTTGTCGCAGACGATGGCGCTCGAGATCGAAGGGCGCGCGTTGAAGGGCGAGTTCATGCGCACGGCCAAAGTCGTGAACACGATGGTCGAGCAGCTGGCCTCGTTCGCGTCGGAGGTCACGCGCGTCGCGCGCGAGGTCGGCACCGAGGGCAAGCTCGGCGGACAGGCCAAGGTCGACGGCGTCGCCGGCACCTGGAAGGACCTGACCGACAACGTCAACTTGATGGCCAACAACTTGACCGGCCAGGTGCGCAACATCGCCGAGGTGACCAAGGCCGTCGCCAAGGGCGATCTGTCGAAGAAGATCACCGTCGACGTCAAGGGCGAGATGCTGGAGCTGAAGAACACCATCAACACGATGGTCGATCAGCTGTCGTCGTTCGCCTCGGAGGTCACCCGCGTCGCGCGCGAGGTCGGCACCGAGGGTAACTTGGGCGGTCAGGCCGTCGTCAAAGGCGTCGGCGGCACGTGGAAAGACCTGACCGACAACGTCAACTTCATGGCGTCGAACTTGACCGGCCAGGTGCGCAACATCGCCGAGGTGACCAAGGCCGTCGCCACCGGCGATCTGTCGAAGAAGATCACCGTCGACGCGCGCGGCGAGATCTTGGAGCTGAAGAACACCATCAACATCATGGTCGATCAGCTGAACTCGTTCGCCGGCGAGGTCACGCGGGTGGCGCGCGAGGTCGGCACCGAGGGCAAGCTCGGCGGTCAGGCCGTCGTCAAAGGCGTCTCCGGCACGTGGAAGGATTCTGACCGACAACGTCAACTTGATGGCGTCGAACTTGACCGGCCAGGTGCGCAACATCGCCGAGGTCACGACCGCCGTCGCCAACGGCGATCTCGGCAAGAAGATCACCGCCGACGCCAAAGGCGAGATCCTCGAGCTCAAGAACACCATCAACACGATGGTCGATCAGCTGAACGCGTTCGCCGGCGAGGTCACGCGCGTCGCCCGCGAGGTCGGCACCGACGGCAAGCTCGGCGGCCAGGCCGAGGTCAAAGGCGTCGGCGGCACGTGGAAAGACCTGACCGACAACGTCAACTTGATGGCCAACAACTTGACCGGCCAGGTGCGCAACATCGCCGAGGTCACGACCGCCGTCGCCAACGGCGATCTCGGCAAGAAGATCACCGCCGACGCCAAAGGCGAGATCCTCGAGCTCAAGAACACCATCAACACGATGGTCGATCAGCTGTCGGCGTTCGCGTCGGAAGTCACGCGCGTGGCGCGCGAGGTCGGCTCGGAGGGCAAGCTCGGCGGGCAAGCCATCGTCAAAGGCGTGTCCGGCACGTGGAAAGATCTGACCGACAACGTCAACTTCATGGCGTCGAACCTGACCGGTCAGGTGCGCAACATCGCCGACGTCACGACGGCCGTCGCCAACGGCGACCTCGGCAAGAAGATCACCGCCGACGCCAAAGGCGAGATCTTGGAGCTGAAGAACACGATCAACATCATGGTCGATCAGCTGAACTCGTTCGCGGGCGAGGTCACGCGCGTGGCGCGCGAGGTCGGCACCGAGGGCAAGCTGGGCGGACAGGCCGACGTGCCCGGCGTCGGCGGCGTGTGGAAGGATCTGACGGACAACGTCAACGGCATGGCGTCGAACTTGACCGGCCAGGTGCGCAACATCGCCGAGGTCACCAAAGCCGTCGCGCGCGGCGACTTGACGAAGAAGATCACCGCCGACGCCAAAGGCGAGATCTTGGAGCTGAAGAACACGATCAACATCATGGTCGATCAGCTCAACTCGTTCGCGGGCGAGGTCACGCGTGTCGCGCGCGAGGTCGGCACCGAGGGCAAGCTCGGCGGCCAAGCTGACGTGCCCGGCGTCGGCGGCGTGTGGAAAGATCTGACGGACAACGTCAACGGCATGGCGTCGAACCTGACGGGGCAGGTGCGTAATATCGCCGACGTCACGACGGCCGTCGCCAACGGCGACCTCGGCAAGAAGATCACCGCCGACGCCAAAGGCGAAATTCTCGAGCTGAAGAACACGATCAACATCATGGTCGATCAGCTGAACTCGTTCGCGGGCGAGGTCACGCGCGTGGCGCGCGAGGTCGGCACCGAGGGCAAGCTGGGCGGACAGGCCGACGTGCCCGGCGTCGGCGGCGTGTGGAAGGATCTGACCGACAACGTCAACGGCATGGCGTCGAACTTGACGGGGCAGGTGCGTAACATCGCCGACGTCACGACCGCGGTCGCCAACGGCGATCTGTCGAAGAAGATCACCGCCGACGCCAAGGGCGAGATCCTCGAGCTCAAGAACACGATCAACACGATGGTCGATCAGCTGAACTCGTTCGCGGGCGAGGTCACCCGCGTCGCGCGCGAGGTCGGCACCGAAGGCAAGCTGGGCGGGCAAGCTGACGTGCCCGGCGTCGGCGGCGTGTGGAAAGATCTGACGGACAACGTCAACGGCATGGCGTCGAACTTGACGGGGCAGGTGCGTAACATCGCCGACGTCACGACGGCCGTCGCCAACGGCGACCTCGGCAAGAAGATCACCGCCGACGCCAAAGGCGAGATCTTGGAGCTGAAGAACACGATCAACATCATGGTCGATCAGCTGAACTCGTTCGCGGGCGAGGTCACGCGCGTCGCGCGCGAGGTCGGCACCGAGGGCAAGCTGGGCGGACAGGCCGACGTGACCGGCGTCGGCGGCATGTGGAAGGATCTGACCGACAACGTCAACGGCATGGCGTCGAACCTGACGGGGCAGGTGCGTAACATCGCCGACGTCACGACCGCGGTCGCCAACGGCGATCTGTCGAAGAAGATCACCGTCGACGCCAAGGGCGAGATCCTCGAGCTCAAGAACACGATCAACACGATGGTCGATCAGCTGTCGTCGTTCGCCGGCGAGGTCACCCGCGTCGCGCGCGAGGTCGGCACCGAAGGCAAGCTCGGCGGTCAGGCGCTCGTCAAAGACGTCGCCGGCACGTGGAAAGACCTGACCGACAACGTCAACGGCATGGCCAACAACTTGACCGGCCAGGTGCGCAACATCGCCGAGGTCACCACCGCCGTCGCGAACGGCGACCTGTCGAAGAAGATCACGGTCGACGTCAAAGGCGAGATGTTGGAGCTGAAGAACACCATCAACACGATGGTCGATCAGCTGTCGTCGTTCGCGTCGGAGGTCACGCGCGTGTCGCGCGAGGTCGGCACCGAGGGCAAGCTCGGCGGCCAGGCCGTCGTCAAAGGCGTCGGCGGCACGTGGAAAGACTTGACCGACAACGTCAACGGCATGGCCTCGAACTTGACCGGCCAGGTGCGCAACATCGCCGAGGTGACGACAGCCGTCGCCAACGGCGACCTGTCGAAGAAGATCACCGTCGACGCCAAGGGCGAGATCCTCGAGCTGAAGAACACGATCAACACGATGGTCGATCAGCTGTCGTCGTTCGCGTCGGAGGTCACGCGCGTCGCCCGCGAGGTCGGCACCGAGGGCAAGCTCGGCGGCCAGGCCGACGTGCGCGGCGTCTCCGGCACGTGGAAAGATCTGACCGACAACGTCAACTTCATGGCCTCGAACTTGACCGGCCAGGTGCGCAACATCGCCGACGTCACCACCGCCGTCGCCAACGGCGACCTGTCGAAGAAGATCGCCGTCGACGTCAAGGGCGAGATGCTCGAGCTCAAGAACACCATCAACACGATGGTCGATCAGCTGCGCGCCTTCGCGTCCGAGGTCACGCGCGTCGCCCGCGAGGTCGGCACCGAAGGGCGCCTCGGCGGTCAGGCCGCGGTCCCCGGCGTCGCCGGCACGTGGAAGGACCTGACCGACACGGTCAACTTCATGGCGTCGAACTTGACCGGCCAGGTGCGCAACATCGCCGACGTCACCACCGCCGTCGCCAACGGCGACCTGTCGAAGAAGATCACCGTCGACGTTCGCGGCGAGATGCTGGAGCTGAAGATCACGATCAACACGATGGTCGATCAGCTGTCGTCGTTCGCGTCCGAGGTCACGCGCGTCGCCCGCGAGGTCGGCACCGACGGCAAGCTCGGCGGCCAAGCCGTCGTGCGCGGCGTCGCCGGCACCTGGAAAGACCTGACCGACAACGTCAACCTGATGGGCTCGAACTTGACCGGCCAGGTGCGCAACATCGCCGAGGTGACCAAGGCCGTCGCCTCCGGTGACCTGTCGAAGAAGATCACCGTCGATGCCAAGGGCGAGATCCTCGACCTCAAGAACACGATCAACACGATGGTCGATCAGCTGAACTCGTTCGCGTCGGAGGTCACGCGCGTCGCCCGCGAGGTCGGCACCGAGGGCAAGCTCGGCGGTCAGGCCGAAGTCAAAGGCGTCGCCGGCATCTGGGAGGACTTGACCGACAACGTCAACTCGATGGCCTCCAACTTGACGGCGCAGGTGCGCGGCATCGCCCGCGTCGTCACCGCCATCGCCGCCGGCGACTTGAAGCGCAAGCTGGCCGCCGACACCTCGGCGCCAAAGGCGAGATCGCCTCCTTGGCCGAGACGATCAACGAGATGATCGACACGCTGGCCACCTTCGCCGACCAAGTCTCGACGGTGGCGCGCGAAGTCGGCATCGAAGGCAAGCTCGGCGGCCAGGCGCGCGTGCCCGGCGCCGCCGGCACCTGGCGCGACCTGACCGACAACGTCAACCAGCTCGCCGCCAACTTGACGACGCAGATTCGCACCATCGCCGAGGTCGCGACGGCGGTGACGAAGGGCGATCTGACGCGCTCGATCTCGGTCGACGCGCAAGGCGAGGTCGCCGCGCTCAAAGACAACATCAACCAGATGATCTCGAACCTGCGCGGCACGACGCAAAAGAACGAGGAGCAGGACTGGCTGAAGACGAACCTCGCTCGCTTCACGCGCATGCTGCAGGGTCAGCGCGACTTGGAGACGGTGTCGAAGCTGATCATGAAGGAGCTGTCGCCGCTGGTCAAAGCGCAGCACGGCGTCTTCTACATGGTCGAGAGCGACGGCGCCGAAGGGCGCGAAGGCAAGCTGCAGATGCTGTCGTCGTACGCCTTCCGCGAGCGCAAGCAGCTGTCGAACACGTTCAAGCTCGGCGAAGGGCTCGTCGGTCAGTGCGTGCTCGAGAAGGAGCGCATCCTGCTCGACGAAGTGCCGGGCGACTACATCAAGATCGGCTCGGGGCTCGGTGAAGCCAAGCCGGTCAACATCATCGTCCTGCCGGTCCTGTTCGAAGGCCAGGTCAAGGCGGTCATCGAGCTGGCGTCGTTCTATCGCTTCAACGAGATTCACCTGGCGTTCCTCGATCAGCTGACCGAGTCGATCGGCATCGTCTTGAACACGATCGCCGCCGGCATGCGGACGGAGGAGCTGCTCAAGCAGTCGCAGAGCCTCGCCGACGAGCTGCGCATGCAGCAGCAGGAGCTGACCGAGACCAACAAGCGGCTCGAGCAGCAGGCGCTGACGCTGAAGTCGTCCGAAGAGCGCTTGAAGGCGCAGCAGGAGGAGCTGCAGCAGACCAACGAAGAGCTGGAAGAGCGCTCGCAGCTCCTGCAAGTGCAAAAGGCCGAGGTCGAGCGCAAGAACCGCGACATCGAGCAGGCCAAGCTGATGCTGGAAGAGAAGGCGCAGCAGCTGGCGCTGTCGTCGAAGTACAAGTCGGAGTTCTTGGCCAACATGAGCCACGAGCTGCGCACGCCGCTCAATTCGCTGTTGATCCTGGCCAAGCTGCTGTCCGACAACGAGGAGCACAACCTCACCGGCAAGCAGGTCGACTTCGCCAAGACCATCCACGCCGCCGGGTCGGACTTGTTGTCGCTCATCAACGACATCCTCGACCTGTCGAAGATCGAGTCGGGCACCATCGTCATCGACGTCGACGAGGTCAACTTCGATCAGCTGCACGACTACGTCGATCGCAACTTCCGCCAGCTGGCGACGAACAAGGCGCTCGACTTCTCGATCGAGCGCGGCCAGAGCCTGCCGAACGCGATGTTCACCGATCCGCGCCGCTTGCAGCAGGTCATCAAGAACTTGCTCGCCAACGCCTTCAAGTTCACCGAGCGCGGCGGCGTCAAGCTCAAGATCGAGCGGGCGACGAGCGGCTGGAACCGCGAGAATCCGTCGCTGGCCAACGCCGAGGCGGTCATGGCCTTCTCGGTCGTCGACAGCGGCATCGGCATTCCGGCGGCGAAGCAGAAGATCATCTTCGAGGCGTTCCAGCAGGCCGACGGCACGACGTCGCGCAAGTTCGGCGGCACCGGCCTCGGCCTGTCGATCAGCCGCGAGATCGCGCGCTTGCTCGGCGGTGAGATCGCGGTCGAGTCGACGCCGGGCGCGGGCTCGACGTTCACGCTCTATCTGCCGATGACGTTCTCGCCCGTGGCGCCGGCGCTGCCCTTGAACGGCCGCGTCCTGCAGGCGACGACGCAGGCGCAGCTCGACGGCGAAGCGGCGCGTCCGGCGCCGTCGCCGCTGCAGCCGCCGCTGCAGAGCGAGAGCGCCGATCGCGCGCTCTTGCAGCTGCCCAACGAGCTCGCGGACGATCGCGGCGATCTCTCGCCCGGCGATCGCACGCTGCTCATCGTCGAGGATGACGGCGCGTTCGCGCGCATCATGCTCGATCTGGCGCGTTCCAAGGGCTTCAAAGGCATCGTCGCCTTGCGCGGTGACACGGCGCTGGCGTTGGCGCGCGAGTACAAGCCCGACGCCATCACGCTCGACATTCGCCTGCCGGTCATCGACGGCTGGACCGTGCTCGATCGCCTGAAGCACGACTCGCGCACGCGCCACATTCCCGTGCATCTCATCTCGTCCGTCGACGACGATCAGCGGGCGCGCGCGCTGCGCCAAGGCGCGCTGGCGTTCTTGAAGAAGCCGATCGACAAAGCCGGCCTCGACACCGCCTTCGACGACATGAAGGGCTTCGTCGAGCGGCGCGTGAAGAACCTGTTGATCGTCGAGGATGACGACAAGCAGCGGCAGGCGATGGTCGAGCTCATCGGCAACGGCGACGTCGAGTCCACGCCGGTGGCCTCGGGCCAAGAAGCGCTGGAGCAGCTGCGCGAGCGGCACTTCGACTGCATGGTGCTCGACTTGGGCCTGCCCGACATGCGCGGCATCGAGCTCATCGAGACCATCCGCGGCGACGAGAAGCTCAAAGATTTGCCGATCATCGTCTACACCGGCCGCGAATTGAGCGAGCAGGAGGAATTGGAGCTCAAAGGCTTCACCGACTCCATCATCATCAAGAGCGTCAAGTCGATGGAGCATCTGCTCGACGAGACCGCGCTCTTCCTGCATCGCGTCGAGTCGAACCTGCCCGAGTCCAAGCGCCGCATCTTGACGCAGATTCATCAGGCCGATCCGGTGTTCGCGGGCAAGCGCGTGCTCATCGTCGACGACGACGCGCGCAACATCTTCGCGCTCACGTCGGTGCTCGAGCGGCACAAGATGGAGGTGCTGTACGCCGAAAACGGGCTCAAAGGCATCGAGGTGCTGCGCAAGAACCGTGACGTCTCGTGCCTGTTGATGGACGTCATGATGCCGGAGATGGACGGTTACGAGACGACGCGCGAGATCCGCCGCATGCCCGAGTTCGCGTCGGTGCCGATCATCGCGCTCACGGCCAAGGCGATGAAGGGCGACCGCGAGAAATGCATCGAAGCCGGCGCCAGCGACTACATCACCAAGCCCGTCGACACCGAGCAGCTCTTGTCGCTGCTGCGCGTGTGGCTCTACGACGGCGGGGCGCTCGGCTAGCCATGGGCGACACGCCGTCATTCGCCGATGACAGCGGAGAAGAGCGGTTGATCGTTCCCGCCGAGCCGCGCACCGGTCACGACGAAGATCTGGAGGAGCTCGAGCTCGGCCTTCTGACCGACGCCGTGTACCGTCGCTACGGGCTCGACTTCCGCAACTACGCGCGCGCCTCCTTGCGCCGGCGCATTCGGCTGGCGATGGCCGACGAAGGCGTGCGCTCGGTCACCGGCCTGACCGAGAAGCTCTTGCACGACCCGCCGGCGATGGAGCGGCTGCTCTTGCGGCTGTCGATCAACGTCACGTCGCTGTTCCGCGATCCCGGCTTCTGGCAGTCGCTGCGCAAGCACGTCATCCCGCACCTGCGCAGCAACCCCTTCGTGCGCATCTGGCACGCCGGCTGCTCGACCGGCGAAGAGGTCTACTCGATGGCGATCGTGCTGCACGAGGAGGGCCTCTACGATCGCTGCCGCATCTACGCCACCGACTTCAACGAGGTCGCCTTACAGCGCGCGCGCGACGGCATCGTCAACGTCGACCAGATGCAGGACTACTCGACCAACTACCTGCGCTCGGGCGGCTTGGGCTCGCTCTCCGACTACTACACGGCCAACTACGGCCACGCCATCTTCCGCTCGAGCCTGAAGAAGAACGTCGTCTTCTCGCAGCACAACCTCGTCACCGACGGCAGCTTCAACGAGTTCAACCTCATCTTGTGCCGCAACGTCATGATCTACTTCAACGACGCCTTGCAGAGCCGCGTGCACAAGTTGTTGTACGCCAGCCTGCGTCGTTACGGCTTTTTGGCCCTCGGTCGCAAGGAGTCGCTGCGCGGCACGCCGCAGGAGGCCGACTACGATCCGATCGACGACACCGAGCGCATCTTCAAGCGACCGCGATGACCCTCGATCTGTCGCCGCGCCTCGTCGTCGTGGGCACGTCGCTGGGCGGTTTGCACGCGCTCAGCCTCGTCTTGAGCCGACTCGGTCCCGACTTCGCGCTGCCCATCGCCGTCGTGCAGCATCGCGGCACCGAAGGCGAATCGGCGACGCTGACGAGCCTGTTGCAGCGGCGCTGTGTGTTGCCGGTGAGCGAAGCCAACGACAAGGAGCCGCTCGTCGGCGGTCACGTCTACTTGGCGCCGCCCGATTATCACCTGCTCGTCGACGGCGGTCGCTTCGCGCTGTCGACCGAAGCGCGCGTGCAGCATGCGCGGCCGTCGATCGACGTGCTCTTCGAGTCGGCCGCCGACGTCTTCGGCGCGCGCACGCTCGGCGTCGTCTTGACGGGCGCGAACGCCGATGGCGCCGCCGGCGCCCGGCACATCAAGCGGCGCGGCGGCCAGGTGGTCGCGCAAGAATCCGGCGACGGCCGAGGCGCCGCAGATGCCGACGGCGGCGATCGCGGCCGGCGCCGTCGATCGCGTGCTCACGCTCGACGAGATCGGCGGCTACATCAACGTCGCGTCCGTCCAAGGCTGAGCGCCGCGCCGGGCTACGCCAAGGTCACTTGGGACATCCGCCCAGCATGTAGCGCGCGCCCCAAGAGCCCTGTTGCGTGCGGATCGCGTGGGCGCGGTCGGCGCCCAGCGCCGCCGACAGGGCGGTCTCGAACGCGTCGCCGGCATTCTGCTGCAGCCGTAAGTAGCGTTCGAACGCCGAGGCGCTCGTCGTGTCCGTCGCCGCCGGAATCAGCCCGGCGCGTTCGTGCGACAGCTTCCAGTAGGCCGCTTGCGTGACCGCTTCGGGCACCTTCAAGCGGATCTCGTTCATCATCGCTTCGGGCGTGAGCGTCTCGGCGCCACTTTGGTCGCCCGTCACCTCTAGGTACAAGGGTCGCACCTGCGCCACCATGTTCTGCGTGAACTCGGCGCTGACGCGATCGAATTCGCGGCGCTCGTCGTCACTGACGCCGGCTTCGAGCGCGATGTCGTCGTCCATCGTCGTCGCCGGCACGGTGATGGGTGGCATGTCCCATCGGACTTTGCAGTCCTTGGCCATCTCCAAGAGCTCGCTCTTCGCCGGCTTGATGAAGTCCTCGCCGTGCTTCCAGGCGGCGGGCATGTTGAAGGGGTCGGGCTTGAGCATCCGGTCGATCTCGGCATGCAGGCGCACGATCTCCGCGCGCTGCGCGGCGTCGCGCACGAGCAGCTGCTCGCGCGTCGCGCCGGCCGGCGGCGGCGGAAGACGCGCCGCCATCGTCGCCAGGTCGCCGGCGAGTCGGGTTGGCGCGCTCGGCGCGTGGGCGCCGCTCGCCGCCAGCTCGCTCGGCGCGGATCGCCGCGCGAGCATGGCGCGCCCTTCATGAACGCTGACCAGCGCCGTCGTCGCGACCAGCGCACCGACGCCGGCCGCCACTGCAGTCTTGTTCGCCATGACAACCAGCCCCTTTATCGGTAACGGCAAATGTCGAGCGTGGGTCGCTCGTCCCAGCGTCGTCATCGGCACGAGCCAACCGGCTCGCCGATTCACGTGCAGTTGATCGAGCCGCGCGCGCAGTCGCTCGAGCCCTTGCTTCAAGCGCCAGCGCACCGTGCCGGCGGGAATCCCGGCGCGCCGCGCGATCTCGGACGGGGATAGGTCCTCGAAATAGCAGAGCAGCACCGTCGTGCGATAGGGCTCCTCCAGCTCCGTCAAGAGGGTCGCCAGCTGCCGTTGCAGCTGGGCGCGTTCGACCAGCGCCTCCGGCGACGGTGCGCCGGCGCCGGTCTCGGAGCGCGCCTCGCGTCGCAGTCGACGTTCGCTGCGACGGCCCATCATGCGGGCGAGGTTGCGCGCCACGGTCGTCAGCCATTGGCGGCGCCGGTCGCCCGTCGCCGGCGGACGCTCGATCGCCGCGACGAGGGTCAGCTGCGCGAGGTCGTCGGCGTCGGCCGGCTCGCGAACGAGCGCAGCGGCGACGCGCCGCACCCAAGCCGCGTCAGCGATCAGCTCCTCCAGCGTCAGCTGCTCCGATTGGCCCACCGGCTACAGAGTGCCGAGCCACCCCGCAGCGTTGGCAAAAAAAGAGACGCGCGGTCAGGTTCGACGACGTGGGCCGCGCGCCGAAGGCGAAGGCCGCCGCTACAGATCCACGTGACGACCGTTGCTTGGCCCAGGCGATGCTGTTACTGACGAATATGGAACCCAACGTAAACGCCCAGCGCGACGAGCATCGTAGCGGTCGTCAGTAGGCGCTCATGGTGTGCGCGAGCGTGACGACGAGCGCGGCGAACAAGGCCGCCATCGCGACGACGAATGTCGCGATCATCAGTACCGTTCGTCGCTCGTGGCCGGGCAAGTGTTCGACCGCCATGTGGCACCTCCGCTTCCCAACGAGGTGCATTCCGCCGGCCAGATGATTCGCGGCCGTTCATGGCGCGCGTTTTGCCTCACCCATCGTCAACGCAAAGGAGACGTCATGCATATCATCGCCATGTTGATCATCGGGCTCATCGTCGGTGCGCTCGCCAAGCTGTTCATGCCCGGCCGCGACCCCGGCGGCATCATCGTCACCAGCTTGCTCGGCATCGCCGGCTCGTTCGTCGCCGGCGCCATCGGTCGCGCGTTCGGCTGGTATCACTCCGGCATCAACGGCCCGGGCATCATCGCGTCCATCTTGGGCGCCATGCTGCTGCTCTTGATCTATCGCTTGGCCATCGGCCGTCGCCGCAGCATCTTCAGCTAGGCCAACCGCGGCGGTTCTTAATGATGTGAGAAGAAGTTGGCGACGCCGGTCGTCAGCGCCGGCACGTACGTGATGAAGAGGACGCCGAGCGCCATGATCACGAGGAACGGCAGCGCCTGCTTGTACAGATAAGGGAGCGGCTTGCCGAAGCGCGACGCCGACAAGAACAGGTTCAACCCCATCGGCGGAAACAAAAACCCGAGCTCCAAGTTGGCCAAGAACACGACGCCCAAGTGCACCGGCTCGACGTTGAAGATCGCGCCCAGCGGCGCCACCAGCGGCGCCAGCACGATGATGGCCGCGTAGATCTCGAACACGCTGCCGAGCACGAGCAGGATGCCGTTGAGCGCGAGCAAGAACGTCCATTGCGAGTGAATGTGCGCCTGCACCCAATCGACGAGCGCGTCGGGAATCTGCGCGTCGACGAGGTAGTTCGTCAGCCCATACGCCACGCCCATGAGGATGACGACGGCGCCGACGAGCGTCGCCGACTGCACGAGCACGACCGGCATCTCCTTGCGCGGGTCGACGTCGCGAAAGACGATGATCTCGATGAGCAGCGCGTACAAGGCGCCGACCGCCGCCGCTTCGACGATCGTGCCGAAGCCGGAGGCGATGAACGACAGCACGACGAGCGGCAGGCCGAGATCGAACTTGGCCGCCCACAAAGCCCGGCCGGCCTCTTTGGCGACGAAGCTCTGCCGCGGCGCCTTGGCGGCGATGCCGGTGCGAATGGCGTACAGCGCGACGACGATGATGAGGACGATGCCGGGCAAGAGGCCGCCCAAGTACAAGCTCTTGGCCGACACGCCCGCCTGTCCGCCGCCGCCGAGCACGGCGCTGTACAAGATCACCGGCAGCGACGGCGGAAACAGGAGGCCGAGTGAGCCGGCGGCGGTCACGAGGCCGATCGAGAAGCCCTCGGGATATTTGTCGTTGATGAGCGCCGGATACATGAGGCCGCCGAGCGCCAAGATGGTCACGCCCGAGCCGCCCGTCAGCGTCGTGAACAGCGCGCAGACGCTGATGACCATGAGCGCCACGCCGCCGGGCAGCCAGCCGAACAGGCTCTTGTAGGCGCGCACGAGCCGCTGCGACGCGCCGCCCGCCGCCAAGACGTAGCCTGCGACCGTGAGCAGCGGAATCGCCGGCAAGGTCGAGTTCTCCATCAGCTGCAGCGTCGCCTGCGGCATCGAGGCGATGGGCGTGTCGTGCATGAAGAACAGCGTCATGGCGATGGCGGCCATCGCCACGAAGACCGGCGCGCCGAGCGCGAACGCGGCCACGACGAGGATGATGCACGGCCAGCTCAGCCACAGCGGATGCGCGCCGAACGCGACGAACAGCGCGACCGTGACGACGCACGCCAGCAGCGACGACGCGCGCCCGCGCCAGCCGCCCGGCGTATGCCAGATGAAGCGCCCGCAGATGAGCACGAACGCCACCGGCATGATGATCGACGCCCACCACGCCGGCACGCCGAAGGGCAGCTCATCGGTCGACACGCTGTTGGCGCGCACCGTGAGGAAGCTGGCGTAGGCCAACATCAGCGTCGTCGCCGACGAGATGGCGCCGCTCAAGTAGCCGGCGACCCGGCGCAGCGGATGATGCTCGGGCAGAAACACCGTCGTCGCCAGCCCGAGGTGCTTGCCGTTGGCCGTGGCCACGACGGCGCCGAAGAAGCCGAGCCACACGCCGATGCGCTGCGTATACGGCCCCAACCCCTTACGCAGGAAAATATCGAGGACCGGCACCAGCACCATCGCCACCGTCAGGACGACGATGATGCCGCGCATGAGCGCGTTGGTCGTGGCCGCCGAGCCGTGCGAGTCGGTGGGGCTGCTTTGCCCTGCTTCGAGATCGATCATATGGGGGTCATCATCAATAGAGGGTTGACGGAGCGCCTGGCTCTCTTAGGATGTGCACCTACCATGCGACGTCTCACTTTAGCATGTGTCCTCGTCACGATGGTGACCGGCACGAGTGGCTGCCTGAAGCAGCTCGCCCTCGGCAGCGTCGCCAACGCGCTGTCGGCGTCCGGCAACGGCTTCGGCCGCGACGACGATCCCGAGCTCATCGGCGACACCTTGCCCGTCATCATCAAGCTCATGGAGCAGCTGCACGACAGCTTGCCCAAGCATCAAGAGCTGGCGGTGGCGCTGACGCGGGCCACGACGTCGTACGGCGTGGCGTTCTTGGCCGAAGACGCCGATCGCGTCGAGGAGAAGGACGTGCAGGCGGCGCACACAATTCGCCTGCGTGCCCGCCACATGTTGCTGCGCGCGCGCAAGTACGGCCTCGACGCGCTCGAAGTCTCCGTCCCCGGCTTGGGCGCGGCGATGCTGGCCAACGACCGCGACAAGCGCGCGGCGCTGCTCGCCAAGACCAAGAAGTCCGACGTGGCCGCGCTCTACTGGACGGCCGCCGCCTGGGGCTCGGCCATCGCGAACGGCAAAGAGGACCTCGAGCTCGTCGGTCAGCTGCCGCAGGTCAACGAGCTGGCCGCGCGCGCGCTCGCCTTGAACGAGAGCTTCGAAGCGGGCGCCATTCACGAGCTCTACATCAGCCTGGCGGCGGCGCAGAACGATCGCAAAGGCGCCAAGGAGCACTTCGAACGCGCTGTGCAACTTTCGCACGACCAGAAGCTGTCGCCTCTGGTGACCTACGCCGAGGCCATTTGTGTCGACACGCAAGACAAGAAGGAGTTTCAGCGCCTCCTGAACAAGGTGTTAGCGTTCGACGTGAATTCCGATCCCGACCTGCGACTGGTCAACATCTTGTCGCAGCGCCGCGCGCGCTGGCTGATGTCGCGGATCGCTGACCTGTTTGCCGAGTGAGGGGCCCGAAATGACGAAGCTGACGAAGCCGAGAACGTTGCTCGCAGTCGCAATGCTAATGCTGCTGCCGTCGCTGGCGCAGGCGGACGTGGTCATCAAGCTGGGGACGCTGGCGCCCAACGGCTCGCCTTGGCACACGATCCTCAAGGAGATGGGGCAGAAGTGGGAGCAGGCGTCGGGCGGTAAGGTCAAGCTGCGCATCTACCCCGGCGGCGTCCTCGGCAACGAAGGCGACATGGTCAAGAAGATCCGCATCGGCCAGCTGCAGGCGGCGGCGCTGACGACGGTCGGCCTGCACGACATCTCGGCCGACGCGCAGGCCGTCGACGTGCCGATGATGATCGACTCCTGGAAGACGCTCGACTTCGTCATGGAGCGGATGGGCCCGAAGCTCGAGAAGACGATGGAGGGCAAAGGCTACGTCGTGCTCGGCTGGAGCGAGGTCGGCTTCGTGCGCTTCTTCTCGACCAAGAAGTACGCGACGCTGGCGGAGATGCAGTCGGCCAAGATGTTCTGCTGGGAAGGCGATCCGGCGTCGGCCGAGGCCTGGCGCGCGGGCGGCTTCCATCCGGTCATCGTCTCGTCGACCGACATCGTGCCGTCGCTGCAGACCGGACTCATCGACACGGTGGCGTTGGCGCCGCTGTACGCCTATTCGTCGCGCATCTTCGAGAAGGCCAAGTACATGCTCGACGTGCCGTGGGCGGTGTTGACGGGGGCGACGGTCGTGAAGAAGGAAGATTGGGACAAAGTGCCGGCCGATCTGCAGCCCAAGCTCATCGAGATCACGCGCGAGTATTCGAAGAAGGTGGGCATGGAAGTGCGGCGCATGGACACCGAGGCGCTCGAGAACATGGTCAAGCAGGGCCTCGTGCAGGTGAAGACGACGGACTTGGCGGCGTTCGATCGCGCGGCGCAGGCGTCGTACAAGGTCATTCGCGGCAAGGTCGTGCCGGCCGACGCGTTCGACGAAGTGAAGAAGCTCGTCGAAGAAGCGCACGCGGCCAAGAAGTAGCCGATGGCCATGGGGCGACCCGCGATCGCAGGTGTGTTGGCGTTCGCGGGCCTCGTCGCCACCCACGCGGCGGCTGAGCCGGCGAAGGCCGATCATCCGCTGACGCCGCTGCTAGAGGCGCAGGTCGTCGCGATGGCGCCGCTGGTCGCGCTCGCCGACGTCGCCTGTATCGAGTCACAGCCCGACGGCACGATGAAGCAGGTGACGGTGTTGACGTGGATCGCCGCGCCGGCGCCGATCGTTCGCAACGTCATCGAAGCCTCCGAGCGCTACAAAGAGTTCGTCCCCAACCTGACGCAATCGACGCGCGAGCCTTTGCCCGACGGCGGCTGGCTGTCCGTTTGGCGCATGGAGCTGCCCGTCTCCAGCTTCGAGGGCAAGAGCCGCTTTCACCACGACGGCGACGCCATCTTGGTCCGCGGCGACGACGAGGCCAACTATCGCTACGAGATCGTCCCCGTCGCCGGCGGCACGATCTTGGCGCAGTACGGCTTCGTCGACGTCAAGCACGCCAGCGCCTTCGTGCGCGCGTTCGTCAAGCGGCAGCCGATGATGGAGCACGGCCTGGCGCTGTCGGCGCAGCTGATGTTCACGACGGCCATGCGCAGCGAGGCGCTCAAGCGCGCCGCGGCCGCCGGCGCGCCGACCATCGCGGCGCCGCGCGGGCCGTCGCCGTCGTTCGACGCGCTCTTGGCGCGCGGGCAAGTGGCGCTCATGCGCACGACCGCCGGCGGCGGCGCCGGCGACGTCAGCGTGCTCGAACGCATCTTCGCGCCCGAAGCGCGCGTGCACGACGTCGTCGTCAAAGCCGGGCAGTGGGCCGACTTCGTGCCCGGCGTCGACAAGAGCTACGCGCGCGCGGCCGGCGAATACCAAGTGGAGATGTCGGTCCCGATCGTCAGCTGGGCGACGGCGTGGGCCTTGCGCGACGGGCCGCACGCCATCGACGGCGCGGGCGTGAGCGGCGACTTGAACGGCGCGCGCTTTCGCTGGGACCTGTCGTCGCGCGGCGAGAAGGAGACGCTCGCCGTCTACCGCGTGCGCCAGAAGCTCGACGCCGGCAGCCTCATTCTGCGCAAATTATTCGCACATCAGCCGTCGCTCGAATACGGCATCAACGTCGCGCTCGGCCTCGTCTGGATGCACGCCATGCGCGGCCGCGCCGAAGGTTGGCGTTAGCGCCGACCGACCGTGACTTAGATCGCGAGAACGGTCCGTCAACTGAGCTAATGTGACAGCATGCGGAGCTCGTTTTTCCGCTCGCTGCAGTCGGCCGCCGCCACACACCGCGCGACGACGACGATCGTCCTGTCGCTGGTCGCGCATGTGCTCGTCATGCTGCTGCTCGTGTGGCGACGCGCGCCGCTGCCGGTGGCGACGGAAGTGACGCTGCTGAGCGCGCCTGCGCCGAGCCCGGACGAGGAGGGCGCGCCCGCAAGCGCCGGCGCGCCGGCGGAAACGGCGGCGGTGCCGGCGGCGCGCAGCCGTTCGCGCGCCGCGCACGGGCATCGCGCGCGCTCGCCGGCGCCGCTCGCGCCCGCGCCCGCCGTCAGCGCCGAGGCCGCGCCGGTCGCACCGGGGCCGCCGACGCCCACCGACGACGAGCAGGCGATCGGCGACGAGCAATCGGTGCCCGACCCGGCCGCGCCCGGCGACGATCGACCCGGCGACGGCACGGGCGGCGTCGCCGGCCTCGGCAGCGGCAGCGGCGACGGCGGCAGCGGTCGCGGCGGCAACGGCCGCGGTAACGGCGTCGACCTCAGCCGGGCGCCCGATCTCGACCGTGAATCGTGCGTGCGCGGCCTCGACTACCCGTGGAAAGCGGCGCTGCTCGACAAAGAGGGCGTCGTGCTGCTGCGCGTGGCGCTCGACGCCACCGGCCACGTGCGCCAAGTGCAAGTGCGCCGCAAGGCCGGCTACGGCTTCGACGAGGCCGCGACCGAGTCGGTGCGGCGACGCTGCCGCTTCACCGCCGCGCTCGATCGGCACGGCAAGCCGACCGACTACGTCATCGAGGACTACCGCTTCTACTTCATCTACGCCGAGTTCGAGAAGGCGCACGAGAGCGCGTCGCTGCACTGATCGCGCCGCGGCCGGCGCGGGCGAGGCGACGCTGCCGACGGCGGCCTGCGCATCGGTCGGGCTCGAGTGACCGCGACACTTGGTCCGCGTCCGACGCGCGCGTAGGCTTGGCCGCGCATGGCGTTACGACCTTTCCCGCTCGACGGTGCGCTCCTCCTCTTCGATCGCGACAGCGGCACCAACGTGCGGCTCGACGGCGACGAGACGGCCGCCCTGCGCCTCGTCGCGCCGCGCGCCGTGCAGTTCGCCATCACCAACCGCTGCAACTTGGCTTGCTCGTTCTGCTCGCGCGACGTCGCCGCCGACAGCGCCTGGACGGCCGAGAGCGCCTTCGTCGTGCTCGCCGACCTCGCCCGCGCCGGCGTGCTCGAGGTCGCCTTCGGCGGCGGCGAGCCGTTTGCCTTCCGCGGCTTCGAGCAGCTCGTCGCGCGCCTGTACGACGAGACGCCGCTGGCCGTGCACGCCACGACCAACGGCCTGCTCCTCGATCACGCGCGCCTTTCGCGCATCGCCGGCAAGCTGGGCGAGCTTCGCCTCTCGCTCTACGACGACAACGACTGGCGCCGCACGATCGCGCTGCTCGTCGACGAGAAGGTGCGCTTCGGTGTCAACGTGCTGCTCTTGCCCGAACGACTGCCGCGCTTGGAGGCGCTGGTGCTCGAGCTGTTCGATCGCGGCTGTCGCGATGTCTTGCTGCTGTCCTACAACGGTCCCGATCGCGCGCAGCACCTGTCGGCCGCCGAAGCCGACGCGCTGGCGACGCGCGTGCGGCTCCTCCATCGCGCCCTCGGCCGGCGCGGTCGCCTCAGCCTCGACGTGTGCTGGGGCGACCGCATGGAGCGCGTGCCGCGTCACTTCGATCGCGACGACTGCGGCGCCGGCCGCGACTTCATCGTGATCACCAGCGACAAGCGCATGATGCCGTGCAGCTTCCACCACGCGTCATTCCCGATTCGCGACGCCGCCGACGTCATGGCCCACTGGAACGGCCGCCGCGTCGAGCTGGCCGCGCCGTCGACGATCGCCGGCTGCGCGCGTCGCGCCGACTACGGCTTGACCGGGCTGGCCGTCGCCAAAGGAGCGTCATGAAGGTCCGCATCTGGAACGCTTACGCGTCCAACAACAGCGGCAGCTACACCATCGTCGGCCAGCTGCCGTCGCAAGCGGTTGCCGAAGCCGTCGCCGCCGAGCTGACGACGCTCATCGCCGCGCACGGCAAGTGGCTCGGCGACCCCGAGTCGCAGTCGACCGAATCGCCGCTGGCCGCGTTCTGCCGCGACAACGCGCTCTTTTGGGAGGATGGCCTCGGCTCCGGCGAGGACTGGTCCGATTCCGACGACCCGCCGCGCGTCGTCGCCGCCGGGCGCCAAGTCATCGTGCATCACCATTATACGGTCTCGTTGCCGCCGACGTTCGGCGAGCTCTTCTACAGGCGCGGCGGTCGCGTGCAGACCGAGGAGAACCACGCGCACGCGCCCATCGTCGTCACGGCCGAGTTCCGGTGGGGCTGGCGCGAAGCGGACAAAGCGCGACAGCAGCTGGAGCTGCCGCGGCTCATCGCGGCGTTGACCGCGGCCGACGGCCCGCTATCGCAGCAGTTCACGGACGGCTGGCCGGCCGCTTGGCGCACCGCCGGCACGGACTGGCAAGACGCACCCTTTACGGTCGGCGCCGTCTTCAAAGATCTCGTCGCCAGTGTCGGCGCGGTGCGTGACATCGCGACGGCCTGCGGTGCGCAGCTGATGCTGCGGCTGCACGAAGCCGACGACGAAACGAGCGATCCGCTGGCCAGGCTGCGGCCGAGCACGCCGGCCGTGGCGCGCTTCGAGCTCATCCTCACGGCGGCGTCCGACCCCGATGCGGCGGCCGACTGCATCGCCGAGCGCTTGCACCTGGATTGGCAGGTCGCGCACGATCTAGTCGCCGCGCTGCCGCGAACGATCGCGCGCGGCCTGGCGGACGCGGATGCCGAGTCGACCGCGCAGGCGCTGCGCGCCGTCGGCGCCACCGTCCACGTCGCGCGCCGCGACGGCTGAGTCAGGACGTGGCGAGCGCGGCGATGACGACGGCGAGCGAGCGCTCGTAGCGGTGCGACGTGTTGAAGTGGCCGCCGTCGAACTCCTCGTGCGTGCATTCGATGCCGTAGCCGGCGAGCTTGCCGCGCAGCTGCCGCGTCGCCAGCTGCAGGTTGTATTCGTCGCTGAGCCCGCCGTCCAAGAACAGCGCGCGCAGCAGCTGCAACCCTTGGCGGTGGCGCGGCTCGTCGACCATCCGCACCGGATCCCACGCAAGCCAGCGCGCCCACACGTCGGGACGCACGGCCGCCGTCAATAGATGAAGCGGCAGCTCGAAGCCGACGCCGAAACCATACGGCCCCGTCGCGTTCGGCGACCAGGCGGCCGCGCAGCACAGGTGCGACATGACCTCGAACGCGGCCTGACCTTTGGACGGCTGCTCCTCGAACCAGCGCAAGAAGGCCGGCAAACCGCCGCGCCGCTCGAGCGTCAACACCGTGTGCGGCAGCTCGCGCCAATAGGAAATGTCGAAGGCGCCGTCGGCCGCGTGCGCGCCGCAGGCGGCGACGACGTCGGGCCGCTGCATGGCCATGACGAGCGCGCCGTAGCCGCCCGACGACTTGCCGACGACGCCGCGGCCGTCGCGCGTGGGAATCGTGCGAAAGCGCGCGTCGGCGAAGGCGAAGAGCTCGTCGGCGAGGTAGCTTTGGTAGCGGCCGATCGCCGGCGAGTCGACGTATTGCGAGCCGCCGTAGCGCGTGAAGCAGTCGGGCAGGATCAAGATCGCCTCGCCGATGCGGCCGGCGCGCATGGCGTCGCCGAGCCGCTGCGGCAGCGGCGTCGTCCAGGCGCTGCGGTTGAGCGCCAGCGACCAGCCGTTGCCGCCGAAGCCGGCCAAGAGCTGCACCACCGGATAGCGCCGCGCCGGCGACGCCTCGTACGACGGCGGCAAGAGCGCGATGACCTCGCGCCGCGCCGGATCGCCGAGCGGATTGTCGGCCAGTAAGCGGCTCTCGTGCGTGCACATCTCGACGCGCATGCGCCGAACGCTAGCACGCAGCAGGCGTTACAAGAGCGGCACCGGCGTGGCGCCGATCTTCAGCTCTTTGCACAGGCGCGCCACCAGCTCGTCGTAGACGGACTTGAGGCCGCTCTCGTCGCGCACCTCGGCGAACATGCGGCCGCCGGCGATCATGCCGTGGCCGCCGGCGGCGCCGTTGCTGCCGACGACGCGCCGCATGAGCGCGCCCGCCGTCGCGTTGGTGATGTCGGTGCGCGCCGACAAGAACACGGTCCCGTGATGCTGCCCGACGCACAAGACCCAGTGCGCCTTCTCGTAGGGCAGCATCAAGTCGGCCACTTCGGCGACCAGATCGGGATAGCTCAGCTGCCCCAAGTTGATGGCCAAGAGCTCGCCCCACACGACGGCGGAGCGCAGCGCGCGATCGAGCGCCACGAAGTGCTCGCGCCCGAGCTTGGGATTGACGATCTCGTACAGCTTCTCGAAGTCGGCGATGCCCGACAGCTCGACGTAGGCCGCGCGCTCGTCGGGCCCCGATTCGCGGCCGAGATCGCGCGTCTCCGACTTGAGCGCGTACAAGAACGCCGTCGCCAAGTTGCTGTCGACGCTGATGCCGCGCTCGCGCAGGTAGCCGTGCACGATGGTCGCCGTCGCGCCCATCTCGGTGCGGATGTCGAGCCACGGAATCGGCGGCAGATCGACGCGCGGCGGGTGATGATCGATGACGATGTCGGCGTTGCGCGCCTGCGGCAGCGAGTTGTTGCCGGTGCCCGGCTGCGTGTCGACCATGGCGATGGCCGAGTGCGCGCTCCAGTCGAGCTTGTCCATCGGCGTCAGATCGATCTTCAGCTCGCGGACCATGGCGCGGTTCTCGGCGCGTCCGATGATGCCGCCGAGCGCGATCGTCGCGCCCGCCATGCCCTCGTGCTCGAACAGCCGCTTCAATCCCAGCGCCGCCGCGAGCGAGTCGGGATCGGGGTTGTCGTGCGTCAAAATTGCGACGCGACCGTCCGCCGCACGCTGCTTGAGCGCCGCCAGGGATCGCGCGAGGTCGAAGCCCATAGACAATCGAACGTAACGCGTTTGTCGACGGTACACAACCCGTCGCCCACGCTAGTCGGCAAGCGCAAACACGAGTGTAGGAAGCGAGGCTGGACGAGCGAGCGCCCCAAGTGCGCGTCGTTGGCGAGGATGTAACGGCGAGGCTGTTTAGCGGTGGACGACTTCGAGCGGCACGTGCAAGGTCGCCAGCGCGGCGCCGGTGTTGGCGTCATGCACGTCCCAGCTCAGGTCGAGATCGCCTTGGTGGGCGCCGGTCGCTCGCTTGAAGTACAGAAAGCCGCTCACACGCGCGCCGGGCGGCAACACGCCCTCGGGCAGGCCGAGCGACAGCACGTCCATCGACGGACGCGCCGGATAGTACGACGGACCCCAATACGTGACCCAGTCGCCGTAATAGGGCGGGTAGAACCACGGGCCGCCCCAGTAGCCGAGACCGCCGCCGTAGTAGCCGCGCAGACCGCCGTAGGCGCGGAAGCCGACCCAGCCGCCGCCGTAGTAGCCGTAGCCGCCGTAATGACGACCGAGCGGCGCGACGCCCACGCCGACGCTGACACCGGCGCGCGGCGGCAAGATCGCCGGCCGGCCGACGCCGGGCGGACCGACGCGCACGCCGCTCGGACGCACGGCCGCGCCGCCGTAACCGCCGCGATAGCCGCCGCCGCCGCGATAGCCGCCACCGCCATGACCGCCGCCGCCGCCGAAATGCGCGGCGTAAAGGACCGGCCCGTTCGACGCCAGCAGCACCGGCTTGGCCGGCAGCGCGCCCGTGTCGTCGGACTGCGAGACCGGCACTTCGCCTTCCTGCGGCAGGAACGGATTGATCGCGCCGTAACGGAAGCCGCTCGCGTCGCGCAGCGCCAGGTCGGCGTACGTCACGCGCACTTCGTTGGGGCCTGGATTATAGAGCTCGATGGCGATGGGCGTGACGTAGTCGGCCAGATCGTCGGGGTTGGATTCCCACTGATTGGCGAACGCCACGATGGTGACGCCGTTGACCTGCGCGACGGCGCGATCGCTGCCGCCGCGGGGAACGACCGCGTACTCGGCGGCACAGCCGGCGAGCATGATGCAACCGCACAATAAACTGGAAGCTAAGCGAATGGGGTGACGCATGCGCAACCTCTCGGCCGATAGGTTCAATGTGGGCATGTCGCAGCTTTAAATCAAGTCACGCCCGCAGGTCGGGCTCGTCGAGCCCCGCTTTACGCGCAGCGGCAACGATGTCGCGCGCGGGCGGCGCGCCCAAGTAGCGGGTTCGCCAGCCTTCGTCGCGCAGGCGCCGCGCCTTGCGCACGACCTCGGCGTGGGCGCGCCGCAGCGCCTCGTGCGCGACCGACGTGGCGCCGGCGGCTTTGGCGGCGCGGGCGTGGATGAACAGCACCTCTTCGGGCGTGTCGACGTCGCGGCCGGAGTCGAACAGCGTGACCGCCTGCGTCGAACGCGACAGCGCCTCTTGATGCCGGCCGGCGCGACCGAGCGCCAACGCCTCGGCGCACAAGCCGTAGACCTCGCCGTTGGCGATCTCGGCCTCGCGCGCCAAGCGCGTCGCCGACTGCGCCAACTCGAGCGCCGCTTCGGGCGCGCCGCCGCGCTCCAGCCGGCAGAACGCCAAGTAGACGAGCGCGCGAATCTCCTGATAGCGATTGCGCGTCTCCGACGCCAACTCGAGGCCGCGCTCGAGCTGCTCGTCGGCCTCGCCGACCTTGCCTTCGCGCAAGGAGACCTGCGCCAACGAGATGAGCGCGTCGGCGAGACCGGGCTGATCGGCGAGCGCGGTGTGGATCTCGATCGCCTTCTCGAGATAGCGGCGCGCACGCTCGAAGTCGCCGAGCTCGGCGTAGGTCTGCCCGATGTTGCCGAGCTTGACGCCGATTCCCGCGCGATCGCCGAGCTCCTGCGCCAGCCGCAGCGAGCGCTTGTAGTGGCCGAGCGCCTCTTCATGCTCGCCCAGCCCGACGAAGACCCACCCCATGTTATTCAACGTCGCCGCTTCATAACGACGCGCGCTCAGCCGGCGATAGATGACGAGCGCCTCGGCATACGACGACACCGACTCGCGCAGGTGGCCGGTGTGCACGTGCACGTTGCCGACCGCGTTCAAGGCCTGCGCGCGCGCCAGCAGCTGATCGCGTGCCGAATTCGTCGCGCTCTCCGACGGCGTGCCGAGGACGTGCAGCGCCGAGAGCGCCACCTCCAAGGCCTCGATGTTCTTGCCGACGTTCATGAGCAGCGTGGCCAAGAGGCGCAGCGCTTCGGACTCGCACAGCACGTCTTCGGCTTGGCGCGCCAGGGCCAGCGCGCGGTCGAGCTCGCGACGCGCGGCGGCGTGGCGGCCGATGTCGAGGTAGAGCAGGCCGAGGCGCGCGAACGCCTGCGACTCGCGGCGGCGGCCCTCTTTGCCCGGCGTCGCGGCGGCGTGCTTGCGCATGTAGTGCACTTCGCGCAACTGCGCCGGCCGCTTGCCCCAGCCGCGCAAGATCTGCTCGCGCTCGCCGTGCGCGTCGTAGCGCTCGTCGTGCGCGTCGGCGGGCAACAGCTCGAGCGCGCGCGACAAGAGGGTGAAGGCGTCGGCGTTGCTGGCGTTGTCGCGCGCGTAGGCGCCGGCCGAGACGAGCGCGCGGCCGGCACCGGTGCGATCGCCCGCCGCCAGCAAGTGTTCGCCCATGCGCGCGTCGTCGCCGCCGGCGCGATAAGCGGCCGAGCGGCGCAGGCGATCGGCGGCGACCGAATGCAAGAGCGCGCGCGTGTCGGCCGGCAAGCCCTCGTAGGCGACCTCTTTGGTGATGAGGTTGCGGAAGCTGTAGGCGCCGGGACCGCGGCCGAAGACGTCGCTGCGCGCCGACGCCGGCGCGATGAGCCCGCGTGCCGCCAGCCGGACGAGCGCGCGGGTCAGCCGCTCGGGTGGACCGCCGCCGGTCAACGCTTGCAGATCCTCGACGCGGAAGATGCGGCCGAGGAGCGCGGCGCGGCGAATGGTGTCGCGCTCGTCGTCGGGCAGCCGATCGAGCCGCGCGGCCACGACCGCCTCCACCGTCGTCGGAATGAGCAAGAGCTCGTCGCGCTTGACCCAACGCAACAGGCCATCGACGTTCGGCTGCAAGGTGCCGCGCTCGACCAGCGAATCGACCATCTCGTTGATGTAGAACGGGTTGCCGCCGGCGCGATCGAGGATCTGCGTGCCCAGGGCGTGCGCGTCGGCGGGATCGGCGAAGCGGCTGCGCACCAGCTCCTCGCGCTCGCGCAGCCCCAGCTCGCCGACCAGGATCGTCATCACCTTGTCGGTCTGCGACAGCTGATCGGTGCGCTCGTCGTGCCGCGCGGTCGCGATGCCGAGCAGCGGCCGCTCGATCGGATCGCGCACCAGCTGCACCAAGATCTCGAACGACTGCGAGTCCGCTTGGTGCATGTCCTCGACGACGACGACGAGCACGCGCTCTTCCGCCAGCCGCGTCTGCAGCTTGCGCAAGGCCGCGTACAGCCGATGGCGCCGCTCTTGCGGATCGAGCTCCTCGGCGCCCGACGCGCGCAGACCGAGCAGCGCGCCCAACGCCTCCGACACTTGCCGCGCGTCGCGCTCTTCGGCCGGCGTCGTGGCCGGGAACAGCCGCTGCACCGTCGTGTCGATGCGCTTCTTGACCTCGCGCGGCTCGGCCTCCTCGGTCAGCTCGAAGAGGTCGCGCGTCAGATCGGCGACGAGCGCGTAAGGCGTATCGCGCAGCGACGGCCGGCCGACGGCGCGCAAGATGAGGTGCGTCGTGCGATCGAGCTTGTTGCGGAAGGCGTCGACGATGGTGGCCTTGCCGACGCCACCGTCGCCGAGGAGCAGCACGTAGCGAGCGCGGCGCTGCTCGACGACCGCGCGGTGCGCGTCGCCGAGCGCCGCCAGCTCCAAGTCGCGCCCGAGGACGCGGCGCACGCCGGCGTGATCGGCGAGCCGCTCGGCGCGCGGTCGCGGTCCGCGCAGGCGGTACACTTTGGCGCGTCCCGGTCCGGCCGGCTCGAGGTCGTTGTCGCGTCCGGCGCCGGTGTCGAGATCGGGCGGCAGCGTGATCGCGTCCAGCTGCTCGAAGTTCCAATCGGCGCGCGCGCCGCGAAAGCAGCCGCCCGACACGAGGATCTCGCCGCCCATGGCCTCGTTCGCCAGCCGCTGCGCCACCTGCGCCGTTTGGCCGAGCAGCTCGTACTGAAAGCGCGCCGCGTCCGAGCCTTCGGCGCCGCGCGTGACCAGCGCCGTGCCGCGCGACAGGCCCAGCGCCAGCGTCAACGGCGGCGTCAGATCGCGCGAGATGCCGTCGAGCGCGTCGATGAGCGCGCGCGCCAGCTCGACCGCGCGCGCCGCGTCGTCCTCGGTGCCGACCGGCAGGCCGATGACGTAGGTGAAGCCGCGATCGTCGAGCCGATCGGGATGCGCCTGATGCTTGTAGGCGACGTGCTCGGTCACGCGGAGAAAGTCGAGCAAGGCTTCGCGGGCGCGCGCCTCGCCCATGTTGCGCCGCAAGGTCGGCAGGCCCGCGAGCACGCCTTCGACGACGAGCACCGGCTTGCGCTCGGCCGGCTGCATGAGCTGGTCGCGTGCGCCGGCGCTGGGCCCGGTCTTGCCGATCGTCGGTCGCGCCTGCCGCGTCGGCGTCGGCGTCGCCACGGCCACGCGCTGGGCGGCCGGCGAATCGGGCGCCGTCATGAGGCCGTGCGGCAGCGCCGGCCCGTTGCGCTCGGCCTCGGGGATGACGAGCGCCAAGAACGACGCCATCGTCCCCGACTCGTAGATCTGCCCATCCTTCGACGACAGCGCGAAGAAGAATTGACCGAGCGCCCGATGCAGATCGCGCGCCGTCTGATAGCGATCGTCCGGCTTACGCTGTAAGCACTTGAGGATGATCGCCTCCAGCTCGCTCGGGATCGCCGGATCGACCTCGCTCGGCTTCGGCACCTGCGCGTTCTTGATGGCGTTGATCGCCTGCCGGCCCTTCAAGTTGCCGAAGAGGCTGCGCGCGCAGCACAGCTCCCACAGGACGATCCCCGTCGAGAAGATGTCGGCGCGCGGATCGACGGGCAGCCCTTGCGCCTGCTCCGGCGACATATAGGCGAACTTGCCTTTGACGACGCCTTCTTCCTCTTTGACGTGGCGAGCGCGGGCGATGCCGAAGTCGACGATCTTGACCATCCCGTCCCACGAGACGATCACGTTCTGCGGCGAGACGTCGCGATGGACGATGCCGAAGGGCTCGCCGTATTCGTCGGTCTTGCGGTGCGCGTAGTCGAGCCCTTTGGCGACCTGCTGCGCGAGATAGGCGCACAAACCGAACGGAATACGCGCGTTGGCCTCGACGGCGGCGTTGAGGACGCGCAAGAGATCGACGCCCTCGACGTGCTCCATGGCCAAGAAATAGGTCGGTCCGATTTGGCCATAACCGAACGTCTGCACGATGTTCGGATGGTTCAAATTGACGGCGACCTTGGCCTCGTCCTCGAACATCTGGCGGAACTGCGGCGTCTCCGCCAGCGACGGATGGATCTTCTTGATGACGAGGATCTTGGCCAGGCCCTGCGCCAACGGCTCGCGGGCCAGGAAGAGCTCGGCCATGCCGCCGGCGCCTAGGCGACGAATCAGCTGATATTTTCCGAAGGTGTCCACGGTCGCGGTTAACGTAATTGGCAATCGTAGCTCAACGAGACGGTCAAAGGGGATAGCACATGGGTGACGCGGCGAAGGTGAGTGGGCCGGATTTTTCGCAAGGAGTTGCCGCGAGCGATGTCTTGGATGGTCAGCCGCTCGTCGGCCATGTCGGCGACGACAGCGTGATGCTGGTGCGACGCGGCGATGACGTCTTGGCCGTGGGCGCGACCTGCACGCACTATTCGGGGCCGCTCGGCGACGGGCTCGTCGTCGGTGACACGGTGCGCTGTCCGTGGCACCACGCCTGCTTCGACCTGCGCACGGGCGCGGCCGTCAAGGCGCCGGCGCTGAGCCCCATCGCCTGCTACGACGTCAGCATCAGCGAAGGCCTGGTGCGCGTAGGCGCCAAGAAGGCGGCGCCGGGCTTGCCCGAGTCGCCGCTCGGTGCGCCTAAGTCGATCGTGATCGTCGGCGCGGGCGCGGCCGGCCAGGCGTGCGCCGGCGAATTGCGCGCGCGCGGCTATCGCGGCCGCCTCGTGCTCATCGGCGCCGAGGACAGCCTGCCCGTCGATCGGCCCAACTTGTCCAAGGACTATTTGGCCGGCAACGCGCCCGAGGATTGGCTGCCGTTGAAGCCGCGCGAGTGGTACGCCGAGCAGGGCATCGAGCTGTCGCTGGGCGCCAAGGTGATCGCGCTCGACGTCGAGACGCGGCACCTGACGCTGGAGAACGGGCGCAGCTACGACTTCGAGCGGCTCCTGTTGGCGACGGGCGCCGAGCCGCGGCGGCTGCAGATTCCCGGCGGCGAGCGCGCGCACACGCTGCGTTCGTTGGCCGACAGCCGCGCCCTCGTCGCGCTGGCCAAGCCCGGGCAGCGCGCGGTCGTGGTGGGCGGAAGCTTCATCGGGCTGGAAGTGGCGGCGTCGCTGCGGGCGCGCCAGGTCGATGTGACGATCGTCGCGCCGGCCGGCCCGCCGCTCGGCCGCGTGCTCGGTCCCGAATTGGGCGCGTATATTCAGTCGCTGCATGAGTCGCACGGCGTGCGGTTCCGGCTGGCGATGCCGCGCGAGATCAGCGACGAAGGGGTCACGCTCGACGACGGCACGATCTTGCCCGCCGACTTCGTGGTCGCCGGCATCGGCGTCAAGCCGGCGTTGACGTTGGCAGAGGTGGCCGGATTGGCGCTCGGCGAGCGCGACGACGGCATCCTCGTCGATCCGCAGCTGCAGACGAGCGTGCCCGGCATCTTCGCCGCCGGCGACAGCGCGCGCTATCCCGACCGCCACGGCGTGCGCCGGCGCGTCGAGCATTGGGTCGTCGCGCAGCGCATGGGTCAGACGGCGGCGCGCAACTTACTCGGCGCCAAAGAGGCGTTCAGCGAGGTGCCGTTCTTCTGGAGCCAGCATTACGACGTCGGCATCAACTACGTCGGCAGCAGCGACGGCTGGGATCGCCTGACGCTCGACGGCAAGCCGAGCGAGAACGACTGCTGCGTGCGCTTCTTCAAGGGCGACACGCTGCTGGCCGTGGCCACGATCTATCGCGATCACGAGAGCCTCGCCGCCGAACGCCAGCTCGAGCTGCAGCGGTGAGCGATGGCGGAGGTGCTCAATTGACAGCCGGCCGCGCGGCAGACGATGCTGGATGTCGGAGGACTGAATGAGCCTCATCCGCAGCGCGATCTGGATAGCGGTCGGACTCGGCGTCCTCGGCATCGACGTCGGTGAGAGCTGGCGCACGTGCAGCTTGCGCGACGGCCACGTGCAGGCGCAGCCGCACCATCATCGGCGTCATCATCGCCGTCATCATCGGCGCCGCCGCCACCATCGCGCGGCACCGGCGACCGAGCTGTAAGCGCACATCTACCGGCAGCGCCCGCGGCTGCCGTGCGATTCGAACGTCTACTGCGGCGTGATCTTCAGGTTGTCGAAGTGCAGCTCCGCTTCCCAGTCGTTGAACGCGAAGAAGCGATGGCCCGCGCCTTCGAGCGGATGGCGATCGTCGTAGCTGAGGAACGGCTTGCCGTCGATTTGCCAGTCGATGTGGCCGCCCTTGCGCGCGATGCGCCAGTGATAATGCCGCCCGAGCTCGACGCGCACGTCGCTGCGCGTCTTGCGATCGTTGCCGTGCTCGTCGAGACGCGCGATGGCCGAGATCTGGTTGTGCCAGCCGCCGAAGATGAAGACGTAGCTCGTCGCCGTGTACGAGACGGTCTGCGCCCAGCTCTGACCGTCGCCCCAAATTTCCACCTTCAAGTCGCCGGCGGGATCGTTGGACCAGCAGTCGAGCTCGATGACGGCGTCTTCGGGGATGGGCTGCGCCAGCCACAGCGGCCGGTTGTAGCCGTGGTCGATCGTCACGGCGCCGTCGACGATGCGCCACTTGCCGCCGCCGGGCGCGATCCAGCCCGAGCCGATGTCGGCGCGATCGAAGTTGTCGGACGACGGGCCGGCCGGCGGCAGCTTCTCCACCTTGCAGGCTCCGAGCAGCAACGCGAGCGCCAACCAACGCACCATGCGCGTTTTGTAGCACGGCGCGGCGCGCGCGGTCAGTCAGGCGAGCTGAGAAAAACGCGCGGCGGCGGCGGCGGCGGTCGGGCGCGCGGCGGCGTCGTCGGCGAGCAGCGCACGCAATAATTCCACGAGCGGCGCGGCTTTGGCGCCGAGCGCGGCCGTCACTGCCGGCGGCAGCGTGCCCGACCAGCGCGCGTCGCCGCGCAGGAGCGCCGCGCGATCGCCGAGCCAGCTGGCCAGCGCCGCCGTGCCGGTGACGAGCTCGACGGCGATGACGCCCGCCGCGTAGACGTCGGCCGCCGGCGACAAGACGCCGCGGCGCTGCTCGGGCGCCATGTACGCCAGTGTGCCGCGCGCGGCGCGATCGGCCGCCGCCGTGCCGTCGGCCAGCTGCGCCAGCCCGAAGTCGCCGAGCACCAGCTCGGCGTCCTCGGCCACGTCGCGAAAGAGCAGGTTCGCCGGCTTGACGTCGCCGTGCACGACGCCGTGCGCGTGCACCGCCGCCAGCGTCGACAGCAGCTCGGCCGCGCGCGCGATGGCCGACGGCGGCGACAGCGGCGACGAGCGCAGCCGCGCCGCCAGCGACCCGCCCGCGCACAGCTCCATCGCCAACAGCTGCCGCTCTTCGTCGAGATCGTAGATGGCGACGACGCCGGGATGATGAATCGCCGCCGCCACGCGCGCTTCGAGCCAGGCACGCGCTTGCTCGAGCCCGCGTTGCCGCGCGTGCGGATGCAGGATCTTGAGCGCCAAATCGCGGTCGAGCTCGGCGTCGCGCGCGACGTAGACGGCGCCCGACGCGCCGCGGCCGAGCTCGCGCACCAGCCGCCAGCGGCCGAAGTCGGCGCCGCCTTCGGGCAGGCCGGCCAGCGTCGGCGCCGCCAGCACCGGCGCGGCGACCGGCGGCAGGCCGTGTGACAGCCGGTCGGCGCGGCCGCGCGCCTGCGGATAGTCGAGATCGACGGCCAGGATGCGCTCGAGCTGCCGGCGCGCCTCGACCTCGTCGCCGGTGCGCTCGGCGGCGTCGGCGAGCAGGAAGCGGGCGCGCAAGGCGTGCTCGCGCACCTCGGCCAGCCGCTCGAGCAGCGGTCGCGCGGTCGCGTGCTCCAGCCGATCGCACAACAGCTCCGCCAGCCGCGCCGCGACGCCGTGATCTTCCGGTTTGGCGGCCACGAAGCGGCTCAAGATGTCGATGGCCGTATGCTCGCGCCCCGTCGACAACAAGCGCTGCACGGCGGCCCAGAACTCGCGATCGCCGACGCCGATCTTGCCTTCGTCGTTGGGATCGCTGAGGCGGCCGAGCAGGTTGCGCAGGAACGCCTCCTCGGCCGGCATCTCGGCTTCGGGCTCGACGGTGGGCTTGGGCGCGCCGAACGCATCCTTGAGCCAGCCGACGAACGACATCAGGCGACCTCCAAGCGCTGCTCGCCGAGCTCGATGACGTCGCCGCGAATGAGCTGCACGCCGCTGGCCGCGTGCACGCCGTTCAAGTACAAGAGGCGCCCGCCGATGGGCGACAAGCGCGGACGACCGTCGATGAAGTAGAGCTCGCCCACGCCTTCGACGTCGAGCGCGCCCGAAGAAGCCGACAGTCGCAGGCCGCGATCGAGGCCGCGCGTGACCTCGAGGTGCAGCGTCTCGCCGTCGACGCGGTAGGCGATCGCGCATAATTCGCCGAGGCCGATCTCGCCCGCTTCGCCGAGCGGCAAGGTGCCGGCGATGCGCACGCCCGCCAGCGTCGTGCCGTTCTTGGAGTCGTGGTCGACGAGGGCGAAGCGGCCGTCGGCGGCGAGGATGATGACGTCGGCGTGGCGGCGCGAGATGCCGGCGTCGCGCAAGGGCAGGGCGCAGCCGGCGTCGCGGCCGAGGCCGAGCGGGAAGGCGCCGACGTAGCGCCGCTCGCGCGCTTGTCCGGCGGCGCCGGCGCGCAGGCCGAGCGCGCCGTCGGCGATGAGCTTGGCCTCGAGCTCCTCGCGCAGTCGCTGATAGGACGCGCGATCGCGGGTCAATTCGGCCAGGCGGTCGGCGGACACCGTCGTCTTCGCCGGCAGCGCCGTCTCGGCGCACTGGCGGATGGCCTCCAGCGCGCGATCGCGCTCGCCCGCGGCCAGCGCCAGCTTGTACTCCTCGAACGACTCGTGGACGCGCTCTTCGCGCTTGCGCCGCTGCTCCTCGCGCGCCAACACCGACTCGAGGCGCTCGACGTCGCCGGCGCGCTGATAGGCTTCGGCCGCCTGCAATTCCTCGCCGATGAACTCGTGGCACTCGCCGGCGCCGCCGTGATCGCCGACGTCGCCGAAGAGCTGCGCCGCCTCGCGCACGACCTGCTTCTCGGGCTCGCCGACGATCGACGACACGCGCGCCCAGCCGAACAGCGCCCGAGCGATGCGTTTGCGCGCCTGCTGACCGTCGGGCTCGGTCGGGTCGGTCCAGCGGATGGCGGCGCGCAATTCGTGCAGCTTGGCCGCCGGCGACGGCGCGCGCTCGGCGCGCAGGAGGTGCATCTCGGCCACTTTGACGCGCTCGCCGGCCAAGGCATAGGCGCGGGCGGCCTCGGCGTAGTCGCCGGCGGCCTCGGCAGCGACGGCGCGCCGGAAGTCGGCCGAGAACATGCGCTTGAAGAAAGTCACGGCGCCACAGCATACCGCGTTGAACGCAAGGTGCAGCCACCGTAAGATAAAGTCGTGCTCGAACCCGTCGCCCTGAACCAGACCCGGTTCAACGTGCCCGGCATCGCCCCCGACAACCGCGGTGTCGTGCTCGGCAAGCAGGGCGCGCTCTTGTTCGCGTCGGTCGATCGCCTGGTCGGCTTCTTTCGCATCTTTTGTGACGAGTCGTCGATGGACGATCTGTTGCCGAAGCTGAAGATCCACCAGCTGCGCACGCCGCTCATGGCGCGCGAGTTCCTCGTGCTGTTCGCGGCGTCGAGCTCGTATCTGCTCGATCGCGCGGCGCGAATCGCCGGCCTCCTCGGAGGGCTGCCCTTCACCGGCTCGGGCAAGCACTTCGTGAAGTATCGCGACACGCAGTCGCCGCTCGGCTTCGACGCGACGGCGCTGTCGACGGAGCCGGCCGACTTCGTGCTCTACGCGGACACGTTTACGCAGGGCTATCAGAAGGTCAAAGACGTGCCGTTCGAGCAGCTCGTCTTTCAGCTGTCACCGCGGCGTTTGCCGGGCAGCGCCCGACGACGATCTGCAGGACCGCGAGCTGCTCTGGCTGACCGTTCGTCCCGGCCTCGGGCGCGCGATTTTGACCTATTTGTGGCGCAATCGCGTGCGCGCCGAGGCCACGTTCGTGCAGCCGGCGCAGACGGCGGCGGGCGCGGGCAGCTTCGGGCAGGGCGCGTCGTTCGTGCTCATTCGCGCGCACGAGCTGCCGGCGCGCATGCTGACGCTGTTTGCCGCCGTGCCCGGCGTCGAGATCTTCCGCCCCGTCGCCGAGAACGTCGTCGTGCAGGTCGGCTTTCGGCATCCGCTGCGGCTCGAGTCGTGCGCGTCGATCTTCGACAAAGAGCGCTTCTACGTGTTCTCGGGCACGCGCGACGCCGTCGACGTCTTGATGGCGCCGCCGCCGCTGGTGCCGGCGACCGACCTCATCGGCGGCGGCTTCGATTTGGGCGAGCGGCCGGCGCCGATCGAGCAGATGCCGCGCGAGCCCGACAAGCTCGAAGTGCAGCTCAAGCTCGTGCCCGCGCAGTCGGCCCGCCGCCGCGTGACCGCGACGCTGGTGTCGTGGGCGCACGCCGACCGGCTGCGCAAGCTGGTCTACGCGCTGCCGCCGACGATGCTGGCGACCTATCGCGTGGCCGCCTTGACCGAAGGGCTGTTCGTCGTCGGCGAGCAGGGCATCGACGGCCTGCCCATCGGCGACCTGTTTCAGGAGGCGGCGCCGTCGATCTTCGTGCCGCTGGGCATGGAGTTTCTGCCGCGCGTCGGCGCCGCCGTGCTCACCGATCATGTCGGCGGCGTCAACGGTCGCTACGTCGTGTTCCCGCATCATGGCCGCCCGCTCGCGCTCGAGCACGGCGCGTTCGAGCCGCTCGGCCGGCGCGCGCTGGCGCGGCTCGACGTCGAGGTGCGCACGCGCGACGTGCGCCTGCCGCCGCCGCGCGCGACGACGCCGGCGACGGTCGTCAACGAAGAGCTGTCGGCGCTGCCGCTGTGGGGATTCCAAGGAAATCCCAAGGTCGAATGAGCCGCGGCGCCGTCGTCACGATCGCCGTCATCCTCGTCGTCGTGTCGGCCGCCTCGGCGCACGCCGAGACCGGCTGGGCCGGCTCGGTGCGGCTCGGCGTCGGCGCGCCGCTCGATTACGCGCGCGCCGGCCAAGCCAACGTCGACATGGCGCTCAATATCCACCTCATCATCCGGCCCGGCGCTTACGACGAAACGTGGGGCGGCGGCCCGTTCATCGACGCGCACACGCTCGGCTTCTCGCGCCACGACATCACCGCCGGCGCCGGCGTCTCGACGCCCGACTACATGGGCCTGTTCGCCGGCGGGCTGCGCATCGGCGCCGGCTACCGCTGGCTCAGCGACGACCGCACCGGCGGCATCGTGCACACGACGTTCGTCTTCGGCTTCCGCATCCCAATCAAGAACCACGAAGAGCTGGTCCTCGGCATCTACGCCGACGCGCGCGTGCTCCTCGAGCATCACCCGACGAGCGAGCTGACGTCGGGCCTCGAGATCGATCCCGTCGGCATCTTGGCGGCGCTGTTTCAAGGCACGAAATGGGAACCGAAGACTAAGCCATGAAGTTCGCGCCCGCGCGCTGGCTGCATAACTTCGTCCTGCCGCTGATCGCCGGCGGCGACGTGCGCGTGGCGATGGTCTTGGGCGCGCGCGAGCTCCGGCAGCTCAAGGACAGCGACTTCGACAACGACGAGAACGGCCAGCGCATCGGCGAAGCGCGCCACGCCATCGTCTCCGAGCTGCTCATCTCGCCGCCCGAGCCCGAGCTCGACGAAGACGCGCTGCGCTTGGCGGCGGCCATGCAAAACCTGCTGTTTCTGCTGCATCCGGGCACGGCCGCGCTCGGCGTGACGCGGCGCCGGCTGCGCGCGGTCTCGGCCTACACCGCCGAGCTGGCGACGCTGCATCTGCCCGAAGCCGACGAGGAGGGCGCGCGCATCTTGGCCGCCCGTCACTCGATCTTGCACCACCTGTTCGACCTCGGTCGCGACGACGTGCGCGTCAGCTTTTGGGCCGGCAAGCGCGAATTCCGCGGCGCCGAGCCGCCGCCGCGCCTGCTCAAATGGGCCGACGTGCGCCGCGTGCGCGAGGAGCGCTGGCGCATCACCGTCGCCGGCGAGGCGATGGCCGATCCGCTGTACAAGCCGATCGTGGCCGCGCTCTTGGCCTCGTCGCCGCTGACCGATCTGTTCGAGCCGGCGCGCCTCGAGCCGCGCTTCGACCTGTTGCATCTGGCGCGCTGGCTCCGGCAGCCGTCGCTGGCGCGCGCCGTCGCCGACCGCTGGCTGTCGGCCGGTCTGCCGCAAGTCGCCGGCGCCTACACGGCGGCGCTGATGGCGCTGTACAACGAAAAAGACACGCGGGCGCGATTGGCCGCGCGCACGGCGACGTCGTTCGCCGCGCACGTGCAGCTCCTGCATCTGCTCGGCCGCCGCGCGCCGATGGGCGAGCGCGAGCACCTGCTCGATCTGCAAGGCCTCGTGCAGGCGCAGCCGGGCTTGCGCGACTTCTACGGCCTGTTCGCTGCCGCCCAGCGCGTCGGCCTCGGCCGTCCGACCGACGTCGCCCGCGATCCGCGCCTCGCGGCCGAGGTCGACCGCTACGCCGCCGCCTGTGCCACGCTCGTCGGCCACAATCGCCTGCTCGAGCTCATCGGCGTCATGGGCCGCGGCCTCGGCCAGCTGCAGCTCATGCCCTAGCTAGCCGCAAATCTTAGTCCCGCACGGGCTTCACAAGTGTTGCCAAGTCGCGTCTCGCGACGAAAAACGCGGTATGCTATGCGGCAATGCGCGAGAGCTCCCCGCCGCCTACGCCGCCGTTCCCGCCCGATTCGCGCTTGGCCGCGCGTTTCCAAGAAGCCGCGCGTGTCATGGAGCAGCACTTCCTCGACAAGCAGGAGGTCATTCGCCTCTTGCTCGTGTCGGTCGCCGCCGGTGAGCACATGCTGCTCGTCGGTCCGCCGGGCACGGCCAAGTCGGCGCTGGTGCGCACGTTCTCGCGGCTCATCGACGCGCAGTACTTCGAATATCTTTTGACGCGCTTCACCGAGCCCAACGAGCTGTTCGGCCCCGTCGACATCCGCGCCTTCCGCGAAGGCACTTATACGCGCAAGACCGAGACGATGCTGCCGGAAGCGGAGATCGTCTTTCTCGACGAGATCTTCAAATCGAACTCGGCGATCCTCAACTCGCTGTTGACGATTCTGAACGAGCGCAAATTCTCCAACGGCTCGCGCATCCTCAACGTGCCGCTCTTATCGATGTTCGGCGCCTCCAATGAAGTGCCGAATGACGACAATCTCGCGGCCATCTTCGATCGTTTCTTGTTGCGCGTCGTCTCCGACAACCTCGATTCCTATCACTTTCACAATCTCATCGCCAAAGGCATCGCCAACGAAGCGGCGATCTTGACGGGTAAGGCGCTCATTCCCAAAGCGCTGTTCTCCTCGCGCGATCTGCACGACCTGCATAAGCGCTTCGATCACCACTTGGCCTTCAGTGAAGACTTTTTATCGAAGTACAAAGGCCTCATTTTCCAGATCCGCTCGGAAGGCATTTCCATCTCCGATCGCCGGGTCGTCAAGCTGCTCAAGCTGTTCGCGGCCAGCGCCGTCGTCGACGGACGCGATCGCGCCAACGACTCCGACTTCTTCATCCTCAAGCATATTTGGAACAACCTCGATCAAACCGAAATATTGGAAGAGATCGTGTCGCCTATCGTGGATCGTTATTATCGCGAGCACCCGAACGAGCGGCGCTTTGCCAGCGGTCAAGTCGGCTTGGAGGATCTGCTCGGTGAATTGGGCATCATTCGCGAGCTCTTGACGTCGGGCGAAGCCTTGTCCGATATCCAACTGTTCTCGCAGCTCAAGAACTTGAACGAGATCAAGGCCGCACTGCAAGCGGTCGACTCGGAGACGGCGCGCCGCATGGTGGCGGAGGTCGATTCGCTCCTCGAGAACGTCTTCGCGTCCTCCAAATTCGGATGAAAGTGATCGTCTTCGACGACGTCTTGTGCGGCCGCGCCCGCGAATACGAGGTGGCCAACCTCGACTTGCATTTTTATGCGCACGCCGACGAAGCCGTGGCCATCGTCGCGCGCGAAAAGCCCGACGTCGTGCTCATGGACTATTCGATGGACGCGAAACACTCCGGCGAAGACGCCATTCGCGCCTTACGTTCAGCAGGGATGCCGGGCGGCGGCAAGATCGTCGCCATCTCCTCCGATCCACGCTCGAACGAACGCATGCTGACGGCCGGCGCCGACGACGCGATCCCGAAGACGCACGTAAAAGGTTATTTGTCTCGACTATCGAAGTTGAAATGAATCGATATTCGTCATGATCGCAGCCGAAAAACGTCATTCGCATTTGGCGCGTCAAGTCGGGACGCTGGCGCTCAGCCATGTGCGCACGACGAACCCGATGGCGGCCGTGCGCGCCGCGGCCTGGGCGAACACGATGGGCCGCCTCGGCGTGCATTTGCCGCTGTTCGTCGTGCACGACGTCGGCCTCTTGTTGACGGCGCCGCGCGGCGCCGGCGGCGTGCAGCTCGGCCCGCGCGAGCCGCTCTTGGCCGCCGTCGGCCTCGGCGACGAAGCGCGCGGCTTACTGCGGCAATATGGCGCGTTATTGGCGACGATCGCGGCCTCGGAGGTCGTCGAGAAGGCGACGTCGTGGCGGCTGCGCGACGATCTGGTCTCGGTGCTGCTGACGAAGATCTTGGGCGACCTCTATCATCGCTGGCAAGAGCCGACCAAGAGTGTCGGCGTCGAAGAGCTGCCGCTCGATCCGCAGACCTACGCCGATGCCGACTTGGCGCAGCACTTTCGCGACTTCGACGCCGCGCCCATCATCGGCTTTCTGCGCTTCTTCGCGTCGCAGCAGCTGCATGTGTATACGTCGCTCGAGCAGATCGATCTCGACACGTTGCGCCTGCTCGGCGTCTTCAACGGCGGCGCCAACATGGGCGGCGGCGTCGAGGCGGCGGCGATCGATCTCGTCGATCTGTTCGGCGTCTTTCAGTCGGCGGAGGCGAACGACGTCGTCAACTTCTCGCTCGAGCTGTTGCCGTCGGTCTTGGAGACGAAGCGCGCGTCGGGCGTGCAGACGTTCGCCGTCGACGGTTACGCGGCCATCGAACGGCGCGGCAACTTGGATTCGCTGATGCTGTCCGAGTTCGCTTACGACGACGACCTGTTCGAGCGCAAAGTCATCGACGACGAGCTCTACTATTACGGCCACGAAAAGCAGCGCGAAGAAGAGCGCCGGCTGCAATACATCCTCGTCGACAGCTCGCCGTCGATGCGCGGCGTGCGCCAAGTCTTCGCGCGCGGCTTGGCGCTGACGCTGGCCAAGAAGCTGTCGCTCGAAGGCGATGAAGTGTGGCTGCGCTTCTTCGATTCGCGGCTATACGACACGCAAAAGGTGCAGCACGGCGATTTGGCGGCGCCTTATTTGTTGTGCTTCAAGTCGGAGCGTGGACGCAATTACGCCAAAGTGTTTCGCCAGCTGGCGCTCGAGTTGCAGCGTCTGCGGCGCGAAGATCGGCGCCAGCTCGTCGTCTACATTCTCACGCACGGGCAGTGCCATATCCCCGTCGAAGTCGTGCAGCAAATGCGACGCGAGGCCTATTTGTACGGCATTTTCATCCTGCCGTCGTCCGACGTCAGCCTCGAATATCTCGACCTCTTGCATCGCCATCAAATCGTCGACGAGCAGACGCTGCAGAGCCGCAATCGCCGGCGCGACAAGGCGCTCGACATCATCAACGACGCGGGCGGCCGTCCGCCCGATCCCCAAAAGAAGGCAGTGGCGAAATGATATTCTTACTTTTGCTCGGCCTGTTTTCTTATGACGAGGTTTTGCATACCGACATCATCGTGCACGCCAAGATCCGCTGGTCGAAGCTCGACGGCGGCGAGCGCGTGTTCGTCGAGATCGCCGGCGGCGAAGCCAAGCGCGTCAATCCCGGCTGGTCGCCCGATCCGCAGCCGATCGCCTACGACATCGCGCGCGAACGCGATCTGTCGCGCTCGCTGAAGGCCGCGCGTTTGCCGGCGTCGACCGGGCACCCGTCGGAGGCGCCCGACGACCGCACGCTCGAAGTCATCGTCGAGGACGCCAAAGGCTGGCACTCTGCCGGCGTCTGGTCGCTGTCGGTCAAGGCCTGGCAAAAAGGCCGCCTCGGCTCGATCTACGACGCGCTCGAGCCGCTCTTGAAAGTGCAGCCCGACCTCTTCGGCACCGGCACCAAAGGCGGACATCCGTGAGGAGGGTGGTGCTGGTGTTGGGCGCGCTGTTGTTGATCGGCGCCGACAACCCGCTGCCGTATCGCATTTGGTGGTCGTTCCCGAACGACGACGACACGGCCATCGAAGTCGACGATCCCGATTTGTCGGAGTCGACGTACACCTCGCGCTGGCAGTTCGCGGTCGCCATGCAAAAGTGCGACGTGCGTAAGTCGAAGCGGCTGGCGCTGCACAAAGACGGCACGCCGGTGCGCGAGATTCGCGTCGAATCGCTCGAGCCCGACGGTTCGACGCGCGCGACCGCTCGCTGCGTCATGGCGCTCAAAGACTGGCGCACGCGCATCGGCAAACCGCTCGTCGTGCGGCTCGAGGACGAATTGGACGCGCACGCGGCGTTCCTCATGCCGCGCCATTTCCCGGGCTCGGGGCCGTTCGACGCCGGCGTCGTTCCCGAGGCCAAGCCGCTCAAAGTCGACGTCAAGCCGCAAAAGCCGCGAGCAGCGGAGCCCAAGCCGCAAAAAGCCGACGTGAAGCCGCAGCCGCTCGACGCCGCGCCGCCGAAAGCGGACGCGAAGCCGGCCACGCCCGCGACGCCCACGACGATGATCGAAGGGCACGCCGCGCCATGATCGAAGCCAATGCTCAGCTCTTGGCGCGCGCGCAAGGCCTGCTCGCCGCCAATCGCGCCGCCGAAGCCGAGCGGCTGTTCCGCCAGCTGCTGCAGAACACGCACGTCATCGACTTCGAATACGACGAGTGGCTCAAGGGCATCGCCGAGGCCTATCGCGCGCTCGGCCGCACCCGCGAAGCCGGCTACGTCTACCTCTATTTGCACGCCTTCGATCGCGCGGCCGAGATGTTCCCGGCCGCGACGGCGCCGGTCGACGCGGCGCGCGTGCGCGAATTGGAAGCGCGTCGCGCCGGCGGCGAGCCGGCCGCGCGCTTGTACGGCGAGGCCGCGCGCGGTTACGCCGAAGCCGGCCGCCACGTGCTGTCGGCGATCGCCTTCGCGCAAGGCAACCAGCCGCGCGACGAACGTCGCGCTTGGGAGCGCGTCTTGCGCGATCCGCGGCTGCGCGCCCATCCCTACGAAGAGGCGCTCGTGCAGTTCAACTTGGGCGTGGCCGCGACGCGCGACGGCGACAAAGAGGGCGGCAATCGCCACCTCGTCTCCGCGCAGCGCCTGCTCGAGGAGGTCGCCGACGAATTCGAGACCCACGGCGAGCGCCACCGCGCCTTCGACTGCTACTGCATCCTGCTCAAGCTCGGCAAAGACTCGGGCAGCTTCGAGAACCTCGCCGAAGGCTACATCAACTGCATCCGCGTCCTCAAAGAGGACAATTTAAAGTTTTATGTGCTGCAATATTATGAGGATTTTCTTCGCATAGCGCTGGAACGCGAGGAATATCATGCAGCTGCCACCGTATTCCGCGAAGCGGCCGATTATGCGCGTCGCGTCGGCCTCGTTTATGACCGCGGTTATCTGAAGCGCGCGGCCGAGACGTGGTGGAAAGCGGCCGAGAAGAACGAGCGCGACGGCGGCCCGGTCGAGATCACCGAGAACGCCTATTTGGCGGCGATCGACGCCTACAACTCGGTCGGCGATTTCTATCACGTGCGCGAGTCGTACAAGCAGGTGACGAAGCTGGCGCTGGGCGAGAAGAAGCAAAAGCGCTACTCGGACGTCGTCGCGCGCTACGCCGAGGTGTGGCAAGAGGCGATCGACGCCGCGCCGTTCCCCGATTATTTGCGGCAGCAGCACGCCTATCCCGAGATTTGGTACCTCGATTTGATCGAGTGGGAGCTCGACGGCGATCACCGCGAGGTCTGCGCGTCGATGGTCGGCGACACGCGCTATGCCGACATCATTCGCCGGCGGGCGCTCAACGTCCTGTTCACGCACTTCGACGCGCGGCCGCGCGACGGCGCCGAGCTCGACGCGCACACGCTGGCGCAAGTGGCGCAAGACATGGGGCAGCTCGGCGCCTACGCGGCGCTCATGCCGCTCGAACGCCTAGCGACGCACGCCAATCCGGAAGTGCGCCGCGGCGTGATGCGCGCGCTCAAGCACCTCTATTTCAAGCGCACGTTCAACATGATCACGCGCGGCCTGCGCGACGAAGCGCCGGCCGTGCGGCAGGCGGCGCTGGAAGCGATGGCGGCGCTGCATTTCCCGCACGCGTTCGATCCGCTGATGCGCATCTTCCGCGAGCACGACGACGCGCGCGTCAAAGAGGTCGCGCTCGAGAGCATCGGCCGCATCTCGAGCCTGGAAGCGGGCGAGTTCCTCGTCGAAGTGCTGCGCTACGAGTCGGAGCCGCTGCGGCACGTGGCGCGCCGCCAGCTGGCATCGTTCGACAACCCGGACATCTTCCCCATCTTGCGCAAGCACCTCGAGCTCGAGACGAACGGCCCGGCGCGCCAAGCGCTCGAGCAGATCGTCCGCGGCTCGACCAGCCGCGCGCCCGCTTAGTAGCCGCCACGCCGCGCGCTGGCGGCATGGCGGGCGCGTCCGCTATCCGCACACGACCGCTTGTCCCGGCATGCCGCGCCAGCAGACGAAGCGGGCGTCGTCGATGCAATCGGCCGCGCGCATGACCTGCCGGTTGTCGAACCCCGGCAGCCGCTGCAGCCGCGGCAACAGCTTCGCCGCCTGCGCACCCGGGATCACGCAGTCGTTGCCTTCGGCGTCGCCGAGCATAAAGAACAGGTCCTCATCGAAAGGCCCGTCATCCACCGTCACCAGCGCCACCTCCACCAGATCGCGCCACGCCACCCGTTCGATGCTGCCATCTTCGAGCGCGCGCGTGATGCCCTCTCCGTCAATCTGAAAGTCGTCGCGTCGCGTCATAGTGCTACCTCCGCCCTGAGTGATAAGGGCGAATGACGCGCTGCGCAAGTAACGATTTAATTTCGTAAGTAATCGAAACTTCACATTTTACAAGTCAGTTACAGATCGGTCGGCTAACTGGTGAATAAAACAGGGGCGGCTTCGTCGACCGCTATGTGACTGGGGATGCCGCGGCGGTCGATTATGGGGCGCTGGCTCGCGAGCTGACCGCGACCGGCATCCTGTCCGACCCGTGGATCGACGGTCGGCCGCGCTTCGCCACCGCGCCGCTCGTGTTGCCGCGTCGCCGCGCCGGCGCGCTGGCCACCGCCGCCGAAGACCTGGCCGCGGCGTGGGACGAGGCCGCGCGCCTGTGCCTGGCCGACGACGCGCTCGTCCACCACTTCTTCCCCGCGCTGACGCCGTTTCAACGGCTCATGTGGACCGCTGCCGGCGGCGCCTGGCACGGCATCGCCCGCGCCGACGTCTTCGACACCGACGACGGCCCGCGAATCTGCGAGCTGAACTGCGACACGCCGAGCGGCGAAGCCGAAGCCGTGCTCCTCAACGCCGCGGTCGCGCGCCGTCATCCGGCGCTCGTCGATCCCAACGCCGACTTGGAGCGCGCGTTCGGCGACGTCGTGCTCGCCTATGCCGGCGGCCTCGATCGCGACCACGCGGCGCCGCTCACCGTCGGCATCCTCTATCCGACCGAGCTGGTCGAGGATCTGTCGATGATCCTCATCTATCGTCGCTGGCTGGAGGCGCGCGGCTGCCGCGTCGTCCTCGGCTCGCCGTTCAACCTGCGCCGCATGGGCACGCAAGCGGCCCTCTTCGACGTGCCCTGCGACGTCTTCGTGCGCCACTACAAGACCGATTGGTGGAGCGAGCGCGAGCCGGTGCGCGACGACGAGCCGCCCTTCGCAGACGCCGAGCCGCTGGCCGAGCAGCTCGGCCTCTTGACCGAGGCGACGTTGGCGCGACGCTGCGCGGTCGTCAATCCCTTCGGCGCCGTGCTCATGCAGAACAAGCGCGTGATGGCGCTGATGTGGGAAGCGATCGAGCGCTTCTCGCCGGCGTCGCAGGCGGCCATTCGCGCTTATCTGCCGTATACGGTTCGGCTGGAGGCGCTGCCGTCGACGGCGTTGCGCGATCGCGCCGACTGGGTCGTCAAGAGCGACTACGGCTGCGAAGGCGCCGAGGTCATCATCGGCGCCGCCGTCGACGAGAACGCCTGGAGCGACGTGCTCCGCCACGCCAAGCCCGGCCGCTTCATCGCCCAGCGCTACTTCCGCGCCCGCCTCGGCGCCGACGGCCGCTCGGTCAACTACGGCGTCTACCTCATCGGTGGCGAGGCTGCGGGCTTCTTCAGCCGCCTCGCCCACAACGCTTGGGGCGCCACCGATTATTACGCAGTCACTGCCGCCACGCTCGTCGACGAAACGGGGGAAACGCATGAGTGAACGAAGCTTTGGCGCGCGCTGGTGGCGTGAATCGCTGGCGACGTCGCGGTTGGCGCGCGGCGGCTTGGCGGGAACGTTCGGGCTGCTCGGCGGCGCGGCGCTGACCTTGCCCGGCTGCTTCAACTACGGCGATCCCGTTCCCGACGAATCCGCGGCGCAACAATCGGGCGACGAGATCGACACCAGCGTCGACGCGCTGCAGCTGCAGCAGCACGAAGGCTGGGACGTCGGTCAGCCGGGCGGCCAGCTGCGCTTCGCCGGCTCGTCGCTGGAGGACGTCGCCGGCACGCAAGACTGGCGCGGCGGCATGCAGCGGCTGGCGGAGACGCTGCATCCGACCGAGCCGGCGCTGCAGCCCTACTACGTGCCGACGCTGTTTCAGTCGCTGATGGGCAAAGCGGGGCAGCGGCTGCGCGCCGTCATGCGGCCGGTTCATGACGACGACATGGATCGCGACTTCGCGCGCGGCCTGGCGCTGCGCGAGGCGTTCGCCGCCGCCGGCTGGCCGCGCGACACGGCGCTCGTCGTCGATGCGCCCGGCTCGCACGCCGTTGCGTTGGCGGCGGCGCTGGCCGATCACTTCGCGCCCGTCTTCACCTTCGGCAACTGGCCGCATCCGCGCGGCGTCGTCCCCGCGCACGAGACGCTGGCGGCGACGCTGTTTTACCTGCCCGCCTTCGCCGCCGCGCAAGACGAGCGCCCCAACGACGCGCCGCCGCTCTTCGTCCTCGACGCCAATCGCCTGGCGCCTTATCGCGACGCCGACGCCGAGTTCGACAACCGCTACTTCGTGCATCTGCCCGACGCGCGTGCGTTCGCGGCGATGGGCATCAGCCACGTCCTCTACGTCAGCGCCGACGGCTACCAAGAGCTCGACGACCTGAACGCGGCGCTCGTCGAGCTGTCGCAGAATAACGTCGACGTGCAGATGGTGGCGCTGGGCGACTTCGTGCCCGCCGGCCAAAACGCCCCCGAGCTGGCGCAGAACGAAGGGAACGACGAGGAGACCGAAGCCGAATACGAGAACGAAGGCGTCGGCAATCCGTCGTTCGAGGTCGGCTTTCCCTTCGCGTTCTTCTTCGACTCCTGGCCGTGGTGGCAATCGCGTCCCTGGGCGACGGCGCGCTATTGCTACGGCGGCTTTGCGCGCGGCGGCAGCTACCGCTTCTGGCGCGATCATGGCGGCTACCACGCGCCCGTCGTCGTCGCCCACGGCGGTCGCGTCGTCGGCCCGCCGAAAGTCGGCCGCATCAACGGTCTTCAGGCGCGCAGTGCGATGCGCTGGAGCCCGACGCCGCGCGCGACGATGTTCAACCCGCGTGGCCCGCTCGTGCCCGGCGCGCACCCGCGCGTCGCCGGCTTCGGCCAAGTCCCGGTGCGCGCGTCGCGCTTCGACGGTCGCGTCACCGCCGTGCGCGGCAGCGGCTTCAGCCACTACAGCCGCGCCGGCGTCCACGGCGCGACGTTCGCCCGCTCCGGCTCGATCGGCCGCGCCGGCGGCGGCTCGAGCGGCTAGCGGCGCGGGCTTACTTGGCGACGGCGGGCGTGACGACGAGCGGCAACAGCCCGAACGGCAGCTCGGCGAAGATATCGGTGCGCGCCTTGCCCGTCACTTCCGCGGGGATCGGCAGGCCGAGCGCATACAGCGCCGTCGCGGCCGTATCGAGCGTCGACGGCGGATCCGGCAGCACGTAGTCTTCGCGCACGCCCGGACCGCAGGCAATCCAGGGAATTTCGCGATCGATCTTCTTCGCGCCCGAGTGCACGCGGTTATGCCCGCCATGATCGGCGGTCACGATGAGCAGCGTATCGTCGATGAGCCCGGACTTCTCCAGCGCTTCGTAGATGATGCCGAGACACGCGTCGCTGTGCGCGATGGCGTTCTTCTGCGGCGACGACATCCAGCCTTTGGCGTGGCCGGCCTCGTCGGGATCGGAGAAGTGCACGAACGCCAGCGCCGGCTTCTCGGTGGTCAGATAATTGGCCGCCTCTTCCGCGACTTTTTTGCAGTAATAACCGGGGCGATCGTACATGCCGACCGAGCCCGGCGGCACGATGTGACGCAGCTTCGACTTGCCGGTGAAGAACGCCGTCGACAAGCCGGCGTCGGCCGCATGCGTGAAGATCGTCGGCGTCTTGATGTAGCCCTCGCGCGGCCGCCACGTATTCCACGTCAGGCCATGCTTCGACGGCTGCACGCCCGACAACATCGACGCGTGCGCCGGCAACGTCGACGCATCGCGAATCGTCATCGCGTGGTCGCTGTAGCTGCCGCGACGGCGGAGCAGATCGTGCCAATGCAGATGCATCGTCGCCACCGCATCGGCGCGCAGCCCGTCCTCGCTGATGATGAGGACGTGGTTGATCTTGAGCTTCGGCTTCTCCGGCGCGACGGTCTTGTCCGGCGGCACGCCCGTGACCTGCAGCGCGCCCGTCTGCGACGGCGGCTGCTGCGCTTGCTGCTGCTTGGCGTCGTAGGTCGGCGGAACGGGAGCTTGCGGCTGCTGCTGCGTCTGCGCACCGACGGGCGCCGACAAAACGCCCACCGCGACGATGAACAGCGCGGCATTGAACTTCGGCATCCACAAACTATGCGCGCCCGAGTAGCGCCCGCGCAAGTTTAGTAGCTACGGCGATGTGCGCAAAGGTACGAGCGTCGGCGCGCCTTTGGCCGCCAGCTGACCGCACGCCGCGTCGATATCGTCACCGCGCGGACGGCGCACGTAGACCGCCAGGCCGCGATCGCGCAGCGCGTCCTGAAACGCACGCACGCGCTCCGCTTTCGGCCGCCGATAGGGAATTTCGCCCGTCGTCAGCTCGTGCGGATTCCACGGGATGAGGTTGATCTTCGTCGGGATTCCGCGCACCAGCTCGACCAAGCGGCGCACGTCGTCGTCGCTGTCGTTGACGCCGTCGAGGAGCACGTACTCGAACGTCACGCGCCGCTTCTTTTCCAGCGGAAACCTGCGCACGGCCTCGAGCAGCTTGGCGATGTTCCACTTCTTGTTGATCGGCATCAGCACATCGCGCACGGCGTCGGTCGTGGCGTTGAGCGACACCGCCAAGTTCACGCGCAGCGCCGTCTTCGTCTCCGCCGCCAGCTTCTCGATGCCGGGCACGAGACCGGCCGTCGACACCGTGATCCGCCGCCGCGAAAAGTCGGCGCCGTTGGGATCGGTCAAGATGTCGAGCGCGCGAATGACGTTCTTGTAGTTGTGCAAGGGCTCGCCCATGCCCATGAACACCAGGTTGCTGACGCGATCGGAGCCGGCGACGCGCGTCGGATCGTCGGGCGACAGCGACGCCACCAAGTCCTGCGCGCGATAGACCTGATCGACGATCTCGCCCGCCGTCAGCTGGCGGCCGAAGCCGAGCTGCGCCGTCGCGCAGAAGCTGCAATCGAGCGCGCAGCCGACCTGCGACGACACGCACTGCGTGAGCTTGGGGCGCTTGGGAAACAGCGCGTGCTGCAGATGCTCCGGCTCGGCCGCCGTCTCCTCGAGGTCGTCATCGGGCGCGGCCGCGTCGGAGTCGGGGATGAGCACGGTCTCGATCATGCGGCCGTCGTGCGTGCGCAGCCTGAGCTTGCGCGTGCCGTCTTTGGAGACCTGCGCGAAGTCGACGTCGAGGCGGCGCACTTCGGCGGCGTCGCCGAGCTGCGCGCGCAGGGCCTTGCCGAGGTTGGTCATCGACTCGACTTCGTTGGCGCGGCGGTAGTGCACCCAGCGGAAGATTTGATCGCCGCGATAGCCCTCGACGCCGAGCGACGCGGCAAAGGCGCGCGTCTCGTCGTGCGTCAAATCGCGGAGATCTTGTTTCGTCATCGTCGTCAAAGTCTGTTCGCTTCCGGCTCGACGCACCACAAAAGAAACGGGCGGAAGCTGGCCGTCTATCGCCGCTTCCGCCCGCTAAATCCCAGTACGACTAATTATTCGGTGATGCCCAGCGCCGCCAGCTCGGTGCCGCTGAAGAAGAAGCCGATCTCGTACTTCGCCGTCTCCGGCGCGTCCGAGCCGTGCACGGCGTTCTGCTCGATGTCGGTGCCGAACTTCTGGCGGATCGTGCCCGCGGCCGCCTTCTTCGAGTCGGTGGCGCCCATGAGGTCACGGTTGCGGGCGATCGCGTTCTCGCCTTCGAGGACCTGCGCGATGCAGGGGCCCGACGTCATGAACTTCACGAGCTCGCCGAAGAACGGGCGCGCCTTGTGAACGTCGTAGAAGCCTTCGGCCTGCTGCTTGGTCAGGTGGATCATCTTGACCGCGACCGGACGCAGACCGCCGTCGATGAGGTGCTGCATGACGGCGCCGGCCTTACCAGCTTTGACCGCGTCGGGCTTGATGATCGAGAACGTGCGCTCCATGTTCCTTGCTCCTGAAATATTTAACGGAAAACGAAACTATTGATCGAAACTGTTAACGAAGGACGCTCTTGAGCGTCGCGCCCATCTCGGCGGGCGTCTTGGCGACCTTGATGCCGGCGGCGTTGAGCGCGGCGATCTTCTCCGACGCCGTGCCCTTGCCGCCCGAGATGATCGCGCCGGCGTGGCCCATGCGCTTGCCCGGCGGCGCCGTCTGGCCGGCGATGAACGCGGCGACCGGCTTCGTCATCTTCGTCTTGATGAAGTGCGCCGCCTGCTCCTCGGAGTCGCCGCCGATCTCGCCGATCATGAACACGGCGTGCGTGTCGGGATCGTCTTCGAACAGCGCCAGCGCGTCGATGAAGTCCGTGCCCTTGACCGGGTCGCCGCCGATGCCGATGCAGGTCGACTGGCCGAGGCCGAGCGTCGTCAGCTGATGCACGCCTTCGTACGTCAGCGTGCCCGAGCGCGAGACGACGCCGACGTCGCCCGGCTTTGTGGATGTAGCCCGGCATGATGCCGATCTTGCACTGGCCCGGCGTGATGACGCCCGGGCAGTTCGGTCCGATGAGCACGGCGTCTTCGTCGTCGCGCTCGAGGACGTGCTTGACCTGCACCATGTCGAGCGACGGGAATGCCCTCGGTGATGCAGACGACGAGCGGGATGCCCGCCGCGACGCTTCCAGGATCGCGTCGGCGGCGAACGGCGGCGGCACGTAGATGACGCGTCGCGTTGGCGCCCGTCTGCCTGCACCGCCTCGGCGACGGTGTCGAACACCGGCGTGCCTTCGAACGTCGTGCCGCCCTTGCCCGGCGTGACGCCGGCGACGACGTTGCGTGCCGTACTCCATGGCGCCTGCTTGGTGTGGAACGCGCCGGCCTTGCCGGTGATACCCTGAACGAGGAGCCGGTATTCTTATCGACGAGGACGCTCATTTCGCACCTCCGACCGCTTCGACGATCTTCTTGCGCGCCGTCGGCCATGTCGGCTGGCGGTGACGACGTTCGAGCCCGAGTCTCGGCGAGCATCTTCTTGCCGAGCTCGACGTTCGTGCCTTCGAGGCGCACGACGAGCGGCACCTTCAGGCCGACCTCTTTGACCGCCGCGACGACGCCGTTGCGCGATGGTGTCGCACTTCATGATGCCGCCGAAGATGTTGACGAGGATCGCCCTTCACCTACGGGTCGCGCGTGATGATCTTGAACGCCGCGGTGACCTTCTCCGCCGTGGCGCCGCCGCCGACGTCGAGGAAGTTGGCCGGCTCGCCGCCCGTAGAACTTGATGATGTCCATCGTCGCCATGGCGAGGCCGGCGCCGTTGACCATGCAGCCGATGTTGCCGTCGAGCGTGATGAACGACGAGGTCGAACTTCTTCGCCTCGAGTCTCCGTCGGATCTTCCTCGTCGAGGTCGCGCAGCTGCGTCGAGCTCGGGGTGGCGGTAGAGCGCGTTGTCGTCGAAGTTGATCTTGGCGTCGAGCGCGACCACGTCGCCCTCCTTGGTGACCACGAGCGGGTTGATCTCGAGCAGCGAGCAGTCGAGATCGATGAACGCCTTGTACAGCGACGTCAAGAAGCTCACCGCCGCCTTGTTCTCGTCGCCCTTCAGGCCGAGCCCGAACGCGAGCTCGCGCGCCTGGAACGGCCGGAAGCCGACCGCCGGATCGATCGCCGCCTTCAGGATCTTCTCCGGATGCTTCTCGGCGACTTCCTCGATCTCCATGCCGCCTTCGGTCGAGACCATGACCGTCGTGCGACCGCTGCCACGATCGAGGACCATGCCGAGGTACATCTCGCGGGCGATGTCGCATGCCCTGCTCGACGAGCAGGCGCTTGACCTTCTGGCCTTCGGGGCCGGTCTGGTGCGTGACCAGCTGCATGCCGAAGATGGCGCGCGCGTGCTTCTGCGCGTCCTCGGCGTCTTGGCGACCTTGACGCCGCCGCCTTTGCCGCGGCCGCCGGCGTGAATCTGCGCCTTGACGACGACGACGGGAATGCCCGTCTCTTTTTGCACCCAGCGCACCGCATCGTCGGTCTCGCCGAGGTCGAGGACCGGCCGACCCACGGGAACGGGCACGCCGTAGCGCTTGAGCAGCTCTTTGCCTTGATACTCGTGAATCTTCACGGGTTCCTCCGCGGCGATGGGGTAACACGACGGCGTCCGCTCTTCAAGCGGTTCGACGATCTACGACTGCCTACTACCACAGGAACTTTGCGTGATGGGAGCGCGTCTAGCCCGATCGGAAAATTTGCGTGCAATCAAAACGAGTGCCTATGCAATCAAAATGATTCTGTCGCCGAGAGCGGGCGGCGCGCAAAACGGGCCGGCGACGGGCGCGAAGCGATTGCTCGCGGAGTGGCGTGGCACTTGCTGACTACGCGGAACCGATTTACAAACGCGAACTCGTTTCGAACCATCACTAGGAGAATGTTCATGCGTAAGCTCATCGTTGCCGCCGCCCTCATGGCCGCTCCCTCTCTTGCCTTCGCCGCGCCGTGGGAAGTCGACCCGTCGCACTCGTCGATCAACTTCAGCATCAAGCACATGGCCGTCTCGACGGTGCATGGCACGTTCGACACGATCAAGTCGGGCACGGCGTCGTGGTCGAAGCCGGACTTCTCGGACGCTCAGATCGAAGTCGTCGTCGACGCCAACAGCATCGACACGCACGAGCCGAAGCGTGACGGTCACTTGAAGAGCCCCGACTTCTTCGACACGGCCAAGTTCCCGACCTTGTCGTTCAAGTCGAAGAAGGTCACCAAGGCGGCGGCCGGCCACGTCAACGTCGTCGGCGACTTGACGATGCACGGTGTGACGAAGGAAGTGACGTTCGACGTCACCGGTCCCTCGGCCGAGATCTCGGCGATGGGCGCGACGATGTCGGGCGCCGAAGCGACGGCGACGATCAACCGCAAAGACTTCGGTCTCGTGTGGAACAAGGCGCTCGGCGCCGGCAACCTCGCCGTCGGCAACGACGTGAAGATCGAGATCGCGCTCGAGCTGCACAAGAAGGCGCCGCTCAAGGCCGAGAAGTAGATCGCACGGAAATCGCGCGCCTTTCAGCGCGTCGGTTTCGCAAAGCGCGCCCGGTGATTTGGGCGCGCTTTTTTATTGCCTCTCGCCGCCGAGATTCAGGTTCGGGCGACGACTAGACGTGACCGCTCTTGCCGATCGTGAACGTCAGCGTCAACGGCGCCGGGTTCACGATGTCGAGCGGCGGATACTTGGCCTTGGCGACGGCGTCGAGCACGCAGCCGTCGAACGAGGCGTCGTGCGCCGACGAGTTCATCAGCGTCGGCGCGTAGGCCTTGCCCTCGGCGGTCACGAAGACCATGACGGTGGCCTGCGCGTAGAAATCGACGCCCAAGAAGCGCTCGCCGCAGCTGACGATCTCGGCGTGCGTGAGCTCCTGCACCGAGCCGATCTTGCCTTCGATGCCGTCCGGCAGCTGCTGCTGCGGCGGCTCGGCGCCGGGCGCCCAGAAGCTCCACAGCGCGCCGACCGGCGGACCCGTCAGCGGCGTGATCGTCGCCTTGTTGGCGGCCTCGAGGACGCACTGCGCGACGGGCGCCGGGCCGTCCCACTTGATCTGCTCCGCGTTCAGCTTGCCCGAGGAATCGGCGCTGACGGCGAAGTAGCCGCCCTTGATGCCGTCGCCTTTCATACAGCCGTTGGCGACCTTGTGCGCGTCGACGATCTCAATCTTGCGCTTCGCGACGGCGTCTTTGCCCTGGAACGCGCCTGACGGCTTGGTGCCACCACCGCTCATCGTGGCGCAGGCGCTGAGGAGCAGACCAAAAGAGATGAGTATTGTTCTCATGCGCACCCTCATAACAGAGCGCGCGCGGTCTCGACAAGTGGGGGAGTGCTTACTCGTGCTAGCGGTTCAGCTGGGTGCGACGACCGATACGTCGCTGGTGCGGGCCGTCGGCGAGGGCCGCCGACGACTGTCGAGCTAGTTGCCCATGACGCGGGTCAGCGCGACGTGCTGGATGGCGAGATCGTAGCGCGCGCGGGCGAGGTTGAGCCGCGCCGTCGTCAGCGCCGATTGCGCGTCGAGGAGGTCGGTCGTCGTCGCCGAGCCGGCCTGCACGAGCGCCTGCTCGACGCGATAGGCCTCCTGCGCGCTGGCGATCGCCTCTTTGGCGACGTCGACGGCCACCGCCGCCGCCTGCGTCTGCGCCACCGCGTTGTGCACCTCGACGGCGACGCCGCGCTTCTCGTCCTCGAGCTCGAGCGCCGCGGCCTGCGCCTGCTTCGACGCCGCGCGCGCCTGGAAATAGGTCGCGCCCCACTCCCAAACCGCCCACGTCGCCTTGACGCCGACGAACCACTGATTCGGCGGCGCGAACAGCTGACCATCGGTGCGAACGTAGCCGCCCTCGGCGTCGATCTCGGGCAGCAGCGAGAAGTTGCGCGCCGCGCGATTGCGGTCGGCCGACAGCGCCGTCAGCTTGAGCTGCTGCACTTCGGGACGATGCGCTTCCGCCTGCGTCGTCGCGAGGCCGAGATCGGGCAGCGCCGCCGCCGACTGATCGAGCAGCGTCGACGGCTCGACCAGCTCGACGTCGTCATCGGGCCGCAGACCGAGCGCGTCGAGCAGCTGCGCCGTCGTCGTGATGCCCGACGTGTGCGCCACGATCTGCTGCTGCCGCGCGTTCGCTTCGGCGACCTCCACGCGCAGGAGGTCGGCATTGGTAATGACGCCGGCCTTCAAGCGCGCCTGCGACACCTTGACCTGATCGGCGAGCTCGGTCACCGACGCGATGGCAATCTGCTCGAGCGCGCGTGCTTCGTACGTCTGCAAGTAGGCCGTACGCACGGCTTGCACCGTCGCCGCCTCGGCCACTTTGAGCTGCGCGTCACCCGCTTTGGCCGTGCTGTGCGCCGCGCCGTAATCGTAGCCGAGGTGCAAGAGGCCCAGAGATCGGCTGCGAGATCGTGGCCACGAAGCTGTTCGTGTTCTGCGCGCGCGCGACGATCGGCGGTCCGCCGAACAGCCCGCCGAGCAACGTCGCTTCCGCGGTCGAGAGACCCGTCGGATTGAACGGGTGGTCTTTGGTGTAGGCGACGACGTCCGCCTTGCACTCGGCGCCGCCCGAGAAGTTCGAGAGGCTCAACGCCGCCGGGCAGTCCCAGTGTTGATATTCCTCGGACAGGTGAATCGACGGCAGCATGCGTCCGCCGACCGACAGCGCGACGTCGTGGCCGGCCTCGGAGCGTTTGTGCTGCGCCAACAGCCGCAGGTTCTGCTTGAGCGCCAGATCGACGGCCTGCTCGACGGTAATCTGCTCCTTGGCCGACACGAGGCCGCTCGTCGCCAGCAGAACAGACACAACTAGTGCGGAAACCTGCGATCGCATGATCATCTCTCGATGGCTATTTGGACGAGGTGTGGACCGTGACATCGGCGGACAGACCGGCGCGCAGCGGCAGCTCGGGCTCGTGATCCCAAGCGATACGAACCGGGACGCGCTGCACGACTTTCACGAAGTTGCCCGAGGCATTATCGGCCGGCAGCAGCGAGAAGCTAGCGCCGGTACCGCCCGAGAGGCTCTCCACTTTGCCGTGCAGCTTGTGGCCCGAGTACGCGTCTACTTCGATGTCCACCGGCTGTCCTGGTTTCATCGCACCGAGCTGCGTCTCCTTGAAATTGGCGATGAGGTAGGTCGTCGTCGGCACCAGCTCCACGACCGGCGAGCCGATGGCGACGAGCTGGCCTTCGTGCACCGTCAGCTTCGAGGCCACGCCGTCGGCGGGCGCGCGCACCGTCGTGTACTCGAGCTGCAGCTTGGCGAGGTCGAGCTGCGCCTCGGACGACTTGGCGCGCGCGTGCGCCAGATCCGCCTGCGCCTTGGCCGTCGCGATCTGCGCCGCGATCGGCGACGACTGGCTCAGCCGGCCGCGCGCTTCACCGACGTGCTCCTGCGCGACGCGCTTCGCTTCCTCGGACACCGCGACGTTGGCCTTGGCCTGCGCCAGCGCCGCCTGCGTCGCGTCGTAGGTCGCCTGCGCGTTGTCGAGCTGCTGCTGCGGCACGGCGTTCGCCGCTTTGAGCTCCTTGGCGCGATTGAGATCGAGCAGCGCCTTCTTGTCGTCCGCTTCGGCGCGCAACAGCGCCGCCTTCGACGCCAAGATCTGCGCGTCCGCCGAGCCGACGCTCGACGTCATGCCGAGCAAGGCCGACTGCGCCGACGAGAAACCGCCCTTCGAGTTGGCCGAGATGACGGCGACCTGCGCGTCGGCTGCGGCCGCTTGCGCTTCGTTCGACGCCAGATCCGCCTCGGCCGCTTTGACGCGCGCCTGGTAATCGGCGGGATCGATCTCGACGAGCGGCTGGCCCTTCTTGACCTTCTCGTTCTCGATGACGTGCACCTTGACGATCTGCCCGGCGACGCGCGTGCCGACGGGAACCATGTCGGCCATGACCTGCGCGTCGTCGGTGTTCTCTTCGCCTGCCGTCAAGACGAGGTAGCCGCCGATGGCCAACGCCATGACGCCGACGATGGCGCCGACGATGACGAAGGGCCGCGACTTGCTCTTCGGCGGCTCGGCCGCGGCCGCGGCGCCCGTCGCCGGCGAGTCGAGCTTCACCGCCTCGAGACGCGCGTTCTTTTCGTTTTCCATGTTCGTCACATCTCCACGTGAATATCGGGCTTGGGGCCGCTCATGGTTTTGGGCGCCTTCAAGAAAATCAGGAGCGGCATCACGCACAAGAACGCGATACCGGCCATCAAGAACATCTTCTCGAACGTCATGACCATCGCCTGCTGGGCGACGACGCCGCCCAAGAAGCGCGACGCCGCCATCTTCGCCGACGCCAGGTCGTAGCCTTTGCTGACCAAGAGGTTGGTCATCATGTTCATTCGCTGCGTCACTTCGGGCCGACCGGCGTAGACGTGCGCCGAGATCGCCGCCTTGATCTGCGTCGGATAGCGCGACATCAGCGTCGCGAACACCGCCAGACCGAGCGAGCCGCCGATCTGGCGCACCAGCGAGTTCAGGCCGGTCGCGTCGGGCAGCTTGTTACGCGGGATGCTCGCCAGCGCCACCGTCGTCAGCGGCACGAACAGGCAGCGAAGCCGAGGCCCTGAATGAAGAGCGGCAACACCAGCTGACGCATGCTCGTCTCGAGCGTGTAGTGGCTCATCATCACCGCGCTCGACCGCGAAGCAGACGATGCCGAAGGCGACGACGATACGCGGCTGGACCTTGTTGTAGATGCGCCCGACGAGCGGCACGGCGATGATCATGACGAGCGAGCGCGGCATGAGCGCCAAGCCCGACTGCATGGCGTTGTAGCCGAGCAGCTCCTGCATGAACACCGGCAGGAGGAACGTGATCGCCATCAGCATCGCGAACATGACGGCGCCGATGAGCGTGCCCGAGAGGAACACCGGGTCCTTGAAGAGCGACAGGTTGACCGCCGGCACCGTCGCCGTCAGCTCGCGGATGACGAACAGCAGCAGCGCCACGACCGCCGTCACGCGCAAGCACCGCGATGACGTTGTCGACTCGAACCAGTCGTCTTGCGATTGCCCTCCTCGAGCACGTACTGCAGCGACGCCAGACCGACGGTCAGCAGGGCGATGCCGGCCCAGTCCATGTGCTTGCGCTGCTGCGCCGCCGCCGCCGGTTCGCGCTGCCGGATGTCCTCCGGCTCGTGCACGAAGCGTGAGACCATGAAGAGGCCGAGGAGGCCGACCGGGAGGTTGATGTAGAAGATCCAGGGCCAGCGCGTAGTTGTCGACGATGTAGCCGCCGAGCGTCGGGCCGAACGCCGGGCCGAGCATGACGGCGATGCCGAAGAGCGCCATCGCCATGCCCTGCTCTTCGGGCGGGAACGTCTGGCGCAGGATCGCCTGCTCGGTCGGCTGCAGCGCGCCGGCGCCGAAGCCCTGCAGGATGCGGAAGAGCGACGAGCATGTCCAGCGAGCGCGCGATGCCGCACAAGCGCCGAGCCGACGACGAAGAGCGCGAGGCAGAACATGTAGACGCGCTTCTGCCCGAAGAGCCGCCCGAGGAACGCCGTCAGCGGCATCACGATGACGTTCGCGATGATGAAGCCGGTCGAGACCCAGGTGATCTCCTCGACGGTGGCGCCGAGCGAGCCGCGAGATGTGCGGCAGGGCGACGTTGACGATCGACGAGTCGATCGTGCCCATCAGCGTGCCGAACGTGATCGAGACCGTGACCAGCCACTTGTTGACCGGCGGACGCGCCGCCGGTGCCGCTGCTCGCATGAGTGCCATCGTCTAAGCCCCCGCGCCTTCCATGAAGAACCGAACGATCTCTTCGACCGGCAGATGCTCGGTGGCGAGCTCGCGCTGCTGTTGCCGCGCCGAGCGCAGCACGCCGATCAAGATGGACGAGTAATAAGGCGCGAGCTCCGGCCGCAAGGCTTTCTGCTCGACGCCGCGCTCCATGATGACATCGAGCCGCTCGTACATGAGCCGCTTCATCTCCGCCGACGACGCCGCCGTTACCGGATACGCCGCGAGCCCGGTGCCCAGATCGCACTGATGCAAAATGTGATGAAAGCGGCGGTGCAGGTCGAGATAGCCGCCGATGTTGGTCATCAGCGCCAGCAGATCCTCGCGGAAGACGCCCGAGCTCGGCTGCGCCAGGAAGTCGTCGATCGCCTGGATCATGCCCATCCGTCGTTCGCGCATGAGCGCATCGAGCAGGGCGTCGCGGTCCTTGAAGTGGTTGTAGAGCGTGCCCACGGCGACGCCGGCCTTGGCCGCGATATCGTTCATGTGCGCGGCGTGTAACCCTTGGTCGGCAAAGACTTCTTCGGCGGCGTCGAGGATGGCCGCGCCGGTCGCTTCGCGGAGTCGAGAGCGCAGGCTCGACCCTTTCGCGTCAGAAGTTGAACGGCCATTCATGATTTGCAGTATCGGTTCACGATTTGAATCTGTCAAGCAGGCGTTGAACGGTGATGTCAACCTGGTCGATAGATGCGCTATCGGTCGAGAAAGCGTCAAAAATTCGCGCCTGTCGGACGGCTCGTCTACAAGCGATCGTAGGGGGTTCGCCTGAACACGATCCGCTTCGCGATGTGGCCGCTCTTGATTGTCGGGTCGGCCGGCTGCCTGTCGACGTCGGCGCGGCTCAAGCTCGCTCGGCTGCGCGAGCACGCGCATACGCCGGCGGCGGCGCGGGCGGGCGCGCTCGGCGACGAGCACGTCGCGGCGGCCGCGGCGCAGCCGCCGATCGACTGCAGCGACGTGAAGATTCGCGCCTACAACCGGCAGATCTGCTGCGCCAACGTCAAAGAGGTGCTGGCGCCGGCGAGCTTGGCGGACCTCGTCGACACGGTGAAGAAGACGGCGCCGGCGCCGTTACGGGTCGTCGGCAATTCGCACACGTCGAACGAGCAGATCTGCACCGACGGCTACGGCATCAGCCTCGCCAACTTCAACCAGATCCACGGCCTGCGCATTCACGACGGCGTCGAATACGTCGAGGTCGACGCCGGCGTGCGCCTGTCCGACTTGAACCGCTGGCTCTACGAGCGCAATCGCTCGATCGGCTTCGTCACCATCGGCTTTCGCGGCATCACCATCGGCGGCGGCGTCGCCACCGGCGCGCACGGCAGCTCGCTCGTGCATCCGTCGGTCATGAGCTCGCAGGTCGAATATCTGCAGATCGTCGACGGCAAAGGCGCGGTCCGCGAGTATCGCCGGCCGCGCGCGCCGCCGGTCGCGGCGCCGCTGGTGGCGCGCGTCGGCACGCTGGCGAGCGCCACGCCGCGCGCGACGCTGCCGGCCGCCGCGCCCGTCGCCGCCCTCGTCGAGCGCGGCGCCGCCGACGACTCCGACGTGGCCGGCGAGCGCTTCCGCGCGCTGGCGGCGTCGGTCGGCATGCTCGGCATCGTGACCAAGATCGGCCTGCGCACCGAGCCGCGCTTCAACCTCGACGTCAAGGTCGACTTCGCCGACAGCCACGCGCTCTTTGCCGACGGCGTCGAGGCGCTCGTCGGCGGCTGCGATTGGGGGCAGCTCGTCTACTTACCGCGCGCCGACAAGGTCATGCGCGTGTGCGGCCAGAAGACGTCGAGCGAGCCGATGGCGCAGGCGAGCAACTCGTTGTTGGCGCCGCATGTCGACTTCTCGACCGATATCGGCGCGTTCAAAGAGCTGATGGAAGATACGATCGCCAATGGCGCCTATTTCTGCGCGATCGAGAGCGAGCGCTATTCGCAGTTGAAGAGCTATCCGCCTTTTACGCGCGATTGCGGCTGCAAAACCAAATACGACAAACACGTCATCGGCGCCGGCGACTTGATGATGTCGAGCGAGCTGACCCCTTATCACGCCGAGCTGCCGGAGATCGACTACGAGATCGCGATCCCCTTAGCGGAAGTGCCGGCGGCGTTGGCGCGCTTTCGCAATTACGTCCGCGATCAACGGTTGTGCATGCCGCTCATCGGCGCCTTCTTACGCTTTTCGCCCAGCGATGACTCGACGTTGATCGCGCATTCGGTGACCGACGACGCGGCCTTCAAAGGGCAAAAGGTGATGTTCCTCGAGTTCGTCGCTTACGTGCTGCACCAAGGCGAAACGCCGGAAGAGCGCGCGCACCAAGAGCAGCACTATTACAAGCTGTATCGCGATTTGGGATTGCAGATCGTGCAGAACCATCATGGACGGCCGCATTGGGGAAAGAATCAATTACCGTTATTTCAGCTGCATAAAGAGATCGATCCCGCTTATGCGGCACGCCTGAAGAAGTTCCATTGTTGGGTGCGCGAGCTCGATCCCGACAATCGCTTCGCCAACGAGTTCTCGCGCACGATCGATCTGACGCCGCCGGGCGCGCGCTCGGAGTCGGAGCCGAGCGGCGCCGAATGCAGTCGCGCCTTACGGACCCAGTAAGCCGCGCGGACCGGCGATGTCGCGATATCCGAGGCCGTGCCAGAGGTCGAGCTCCTTGGCGCGCAAGATCGGAAATGGATGAGTCCGATAGAGGTTGATGAGCACTTTGTAGGCGCGATTGAGGTTACTGCGATCGGCGTCTTCGTACTCGCGCGTCTGCCGCACGAACTCGCCGTAATCCATCTCTTCGTATAAACGGCGCGCGCCGCCCGCCAGCTTCATGAACGTGCGCAGGCAGGGCTCGATGTCCTGAACGCACAGCAAACCGGCGCGATCGGCGGTCAGCTCGGCTTTGCGGAACCAATCGTTGAGCGCGATGACCAAGCCTTGGCCGAGCAGCGAGCCGATGCCCAGCGTCACTTGACCGATGAGCGCCATGATGGCGGCGATATTCTTGGCCAGCACCGTATAGAGCACGTGATCGGCTTTGATGTGACCGAGCTCGTGGGCGATGACGAAGAAGCGCTCTTCGTCGTCGAGCATATCGATCAAGCCCGAGGTCAACACGACGAACGGCCGCGTATGCCCGTACGTGAACGCGTTGGGCACCGGATCGAGCGTGACGTAGAGCTCGGGCTCGTCGATGTCGAGGATCTTGCAACCCCACTGCAACGAGCGATACAGCCGCGGCAGCTGGCGCGGCCCGACGCGGACGTTGCCGGCCACGTTGTCCAAGTAATAGAGGCGCTCGAAGCCGTACTCCATGACCTTCGACACGACCGTGTCCAGGCCCGGCACCGAGCGCAGCGCCGCGGTGGCCGTGACGTCGTCGGGATGTTGGAACGTGGAGGCTTGCAGACCGGGAAACGTGAGCAGCTTGCGCTTCTTGGCGTCGGCCATGTCCGCAGCATCGCACGTCGAAACGGCGGTTTGGCGCCGTCGATGAATTTTTTGGGGAAGATTCGCCGGCTGTGACGTCAGTCGGGCGGGAGTGGTGTGCTTGTTGACCCCAGCGACGGCGTATGACAGCGTTTGGCTCTTGTCGGTGCCCGACCGTGACGCGAGCCGTCGCTTGGACGCGCTGGTGCGCGAGCACCAAGACGCGCTCTACGCTTTCGCGCTGAAGCTCTGCGGTGAGGCGAACGATGCGCGCGATCTGGTCCAAGACGTCTACGAACGAGTGCTGCGCGCCGACCAGTCGCAGCCGCGCGAGAACGAGCGCGCTTGGATGTTTACCGTCCTGCACCACCTCTTCGTCGATCGCTATCGCAAGAAAGCGCGCGGGCCGCGCCACAGCTCGCTCGACGACGTCGAAGTCGCGGCCGTCGAGCCGACGCCGCCGCCAGCCTGGGTCAATCTGACCGTGGACCAGGTGCGCGTCGCGTTGCGCTCGCTCGAGCCCGAGTTCGCCCAAGTCTACGAGCTGCATGCGTTACAAGGGCTGGGCTACGGGGCGATCGCGGAGCGGTTGGGGCTGCCGTCGAGCACGGTGGGCACGCGCATCATGCGCGCCCGCAAGAAGCTGCGCGCGCTGTTGGCCGCGCAAGTGAGCGGAGGCGACGCGTGATCGTCAGCGACGTGCACGAGCTGGTGGATGCGTTCGCCGATGGCGAGCTGGAAGCCGAAGAGGCGGCGGCGTTTCGTGCCCATCTGCCGGATTGCGAGGCGTGCCAGCGCGAGCTGCACGAGCTCATGATGCTGGCGGCGGTCCAGCCGATCCACGCCGCCGCGCTGCACACGCAGGCGCCGGCCGCGGCGACGACGACGCCCGCGGCGGCGGCGACGACGCCGCCCGCGGCCGCGAAGCCGGCGGACGGCGGCGGCGCGCCGGTGATCGTGCTGGCGTCACGGCGGCGGCGGACGTTCACGGCGACGTTGTCGGCGCTGGCGGTGGCGGCGGCGCTGGTCGTCGGCTGGCGCGTGACGCGGCCGGCTCCCATCGTGCTCGCGAGCGCGGAGACCCGGCCGCTGGAAGCGCGCCTGTCCTACGGCAACGCCGAGCGTTATCGGCCGTACGAAGTCATGCGCGCGATGGGTCCGGTGCGCGAGGAAGTGCCGATCACGACGCTGGCGCAGCTCGAGCACGACCACGACCTGCACGGCCTCGGTGTCGGCTACCTGCTCGGCGGCGACGGCGCCCGCGCGGCCGAGGCGCTGGCCGGCGCCGGCGATTCGGCGGCGGTGCAGAGCGACCGCGCGGCGCTGGCGCTGCAGCAGCACGACGCGCTGGCGGCGCTGGCGGCAGCGGACGCGGCGTTGCGCGCGCAGCCGGGGCAGCCGGAGGCGTCGTGGAATCGCGCGCTGGCGCTGCGCGACTTGGGCTTGCCGTTGACGGCGGCGCAGACGTTCGATGCCGTCGCGGCGCACAACGAGACCGGCTGGGCCGACGAGGCGCGGCGACGCGCGTCGGCGCTGCGTGCGGCCGAGGCCGAGCGCGAGCGGGCCTATCGCGCGGCGGCGGCGGCGGGCAAGGCGATGATCGCGTCGGGCGCGGCGCCGCCGAGCGACGTCGTGCGCGCGTTCACCGGGCTCATGCGGCGCGATCTGTACGAGGCGGCGCGCACGTCGCCCACGCGCGCGCGCTCGCTGCAGCTCTTGCCGGTGGCCGATGCCGTCGACAGCGCCCGCGCGTTGACCGAGCGGCTGCGCGCGGCGGCCGCGGACGCGCCGCGACGGGCGGCGCTGGCGGCGACCTACGCGCGGCTGCAGGCCAACCCGGCGTCGCTGCGCCCGGCCGAAGCCGACGCGTTCTTGGCGGCGCTGGCCAAGGCGGGCGCCGACGATCTGCGGCTGGGCGCGCTGGTCCTGTTGGGCCGCGTGGCGACGTCGCGCGCCGAAGTGCGCCGCATCGCCGTCTCCCAAGGTGACCCGTGGTGGCTGAGCTTGGCCGATGAGGCGGACGCCGAAGCCGCGCTGACGGCGGGCGACGCGGCCGGCGCCGAGCGGCTGCTCGCCGAGGCCGATCGCCGCTGCTTGGCGGCCGCCATCGATTTCCGCTGCGCGTCGCTGGAGCTGACGTTGGCCGACGCGCAGCTGCGCCAGCGACGACTGCCGGAAGCGCGGGCGACGGCGCTGGCGGGCCTGGCGCGCGCCCGAGCGGCGGGCGTCGATCCGCGCGATCTCGAGCGCCGTTTCATGCTGCTGTTGGCGGAGGTCGCGCGCGCCGGCGGTCAGCCGGGGCTGGCGGCGGCCTACGTGGCCGAAGCTCGGCTGCGGATGCCGTAACGCGCGTCGCGCCCGGGCTTACGGCAGCCGCTTCGTCGTCACGTCGGCGGCGCGCTTGACCCACATGATGCTGGCCGCGAACTGCGACCGAAGCTGCGCCGGCGCGCCGTCGCTGCCGTAGGTCAGCTCCATGTCGGCGCGGTCGGCCAGCTTCACGAACCGGCTCGCCGGCTGCATCGTCGCCGAGCGCTTCTTGCCGCTCGCCTCGTCGACGACGACGTCGATCGCCGTCACCGCTGCGTCGCGGTGAATCTTGCAGCGCAGCAGATAGCCGCCGTCCGCCACCGGTCCAATCGGCTGCACGTCGACGTCGCCCGCGCTCAGCGGCGTCAACGCCACCGTCAACGCCTCGGCCTGCTGCGGCGGCTTGGCCGGCGCGCCCGTCGCCTTGCGCAGCGCCGCCTCGCCGAGCGCCTGCCCGTCGAAGCGACCCCACACGAAGTCGTTGCGCACGCTGCCGTCGCTGCCGATCGACAAGCGGCGCAGCGCGTCCATCGTATGCGACGCGTTGCCCTCGCGAATCGTGCCGTGCGACTGCATTTGCAGCGTCGTGCCCGCCAGCGCCCGCAGCTGCGTGCGCTCGGCGGCGCGGGCGCGCGTCAACACGTCGTCGCCGTGGCCATCGGCGAACGCCGCCGGTTCGACGCCCGATAGGACGACCGCTCCGACGAGAAAACCAGCGATGACGATAGAGAAGCGACGCACGAGCAGTCCGTTGCGTACCATGCGAGCCGGCAGCAATCGGCGAGGCGGCTCACATTTATGGCGCGGCTACTGCTTCGGGAACGACTGGCGATAGCGCGTCACGCCCTCGCGAATCAGCCCCAGCGCCTGCTCGCGCGACAGCGTCTCGCCGACGGCGACCGGCTTGCCTTCGAGCACCTTGTAATCCTCGAAGAAGCGGCGAATTTCCAGCATCGTATGCGTCGGCAGCTCGTCCAGATCCGTATACTCGCGCACCGCCGGATCGTTGACGTGCACGGCGATGATCTTCGTGTCGACGCCGTGCTCGTCGCGCATCTCGAACGCGCCGATGGCCCGCGCGTCGACGAGCGCCAGCGGCACGATCGGCTCCTGACCGAGCACGAGGACGTCCATCGGATCCTTGTCCTCGCCCAGCGTTTGCGGCACGAAGCCGTAGTTCGCCGGGTAATGCACGGCCGAGAAGAGCACGCGATCGACCTTCAGAAGCCCCGTCTTCAAGTCGATCTCGTATTTGTTCTTCGATCCTTGCGGGATCTCGATGACCACGGGAAAGCTACCGTCGACGGTGTCGGGCAGGTCGACGTCGTGCCAGGGGTGCGACATGCCGGAAGTCTACGTCACCCGAGTCGACGCAGAAACTCGCGTTCGTCGATGACTTCGGTGCCGAGTGTCGCCGCGCGGGCGAGCTTGGTGGCGCCCGGCTCGCGGCCGGCGACGACGAAGTCGGTGCGCTTGGAGACGCTGCCGGCCACGGCCGCGCCCGCGGCTTCGGCGCGCGCCTGCGCCGCTTCGCGCGACAACGACTCGAGCTCGCCCGTCAGCACGATGGTCTTGCCCGCGAGCGGTCCCGTCTGCGTCACGCCCGGCGCCTGCACGCCGCCGCGCTCGAGCTTGTCGACGAGCGCCGCGTGGCTGGCGTCGGCGAACCAAGCGTGCAGCCCGCCGGCGACGGTCGCGCCGATGCCGTCGAGCGCGGTCAGCTGCGCCATCGTCGCCCGGCGCAGCTGGTCGAGCGACGGCAGCGCGCGCGCCAGCAGCCGCGCCGTCGTCGGTCCGACATGGCGAATGTTGAGCGCCACGAGCACGCGCCACAGCGGCTGCGTCCGCGCGCGATCGATCGACCCGAGCAGCTTGTCCGCCGTCTTGGGCCCGACGCCCGGCAGCGTCAACAGCTGCGCGCGATCGAGAAAGAAGAGGTCACCCGGATCGCGCAGCCGCTCCGACTGCAAGAGCGCGTGCGCCGTGGCGTAGCCGATGCCGTCGATCTCCAGCAGCTCCGCGAAGTGCGTCAGCCACTCCATCGACTGCGAGGGGCAGCCGGCGCTGTTCGGGCAGCGCCAATCGGCCTCGCCCGCTTTGCGCACGAGCGGCGTCGCGCACGACGGACAGACGCGCGGAAACTGCCACGGCTGTGTGCCTTCGGGCCGCTCTTCCACGACCGGGCCGACGACCTCCGGCCGCACGTCGCCGGCGCGGCGCACGACGACGAGATCGCCTTCGCGCAGGTCTTTGCGCGCGACTTCGCCTTCGTTGCTGAGGTTGGCGAGCGAGATGGTGGCGCCGCCGACGAACACCGGCTCGAGCACGGCGAAGGGCGTGACTTTGCCGCTGCGCCCGGTGTTGACGGTGATGCGGCGCAGGCGCGTGGTGCGCTCCTCAGCCGGGAATTTGTACGCGACCGCCCAGCGCGGCGCCTTCGCCGTCGCGCCCAGCTCGTCGCGCGCCGCCAAGTCGTCGACCTTGAGCACGACGCCGTCGACGGCAAAGCCGAGCTGATGACGCCGCGCCGAAGATCGCGCCGACATACTCCAGCGCGGCGGCGGCGTTGGTCGCGCGTTTACGAGTGGCATCGACGGTAAATCCGGCGCCGGCCAGCCAGTCGAGCTCGTCGGAGTGGCGGCGAAAGCGGCGCGGCTCGACGCGGCCGGCTCCCCACGCCAGGAAGCACAAGCCGCGCCCAGCGACGACGGCGGCGTCGCGCGTGCGCAAGCTGCCGGCGGCCGCGTTGCGCGGGTTGGCGAAGCGGCGCGCGCCGACGAGCGCGTCGTTCAGCCGCGCGAAGGCCACGTCGGGCAGGTAGACCTCGCCGCGGACTTCGACGACACGCGGCGGCTCGCCGTCGCCGAGGCGCGGCAACACGCCGTGCACGCCGCGCAAGTTCGCGGTCACGTCTTCGCCGACGACGCCGTCGCCGCGCGTGCCGCCGCGCACGAAGACGCCGGCTTCGTAGACGAGCGACACGGCCACGCCGTCCATCTTCAGCTCGCAGGTCAGCTCGGGATCGCGGCCCAACGCTTGGCGCAGGCGCGCCAACCACGCGTCCAGCTCGGCCGGCGAGAAGACGTTGTCGAGCGACAGCATCGGCGCGCCGTGCGGCAACGACGGAAAGCCGCCGTCGGGGCGATCGACCACCTGGTCGGCGACACGCTCGGTCGGGCTGTCCGGCGTGCGCAGCGACGGAAACTCCGCTTCCAGCCGGCGCAGCTCGGCGCTGAGCGCGTCATATTCGGCGTCCGCGACCGTGGGCCGGCCGGCGGTATAGCGCGCGTCGTGCGCCGACAGCGCGCGTCGTAGCTCGGCCGCGCGCGCCGCCGCTTCGTCCGCCGTCGCCACGCCAAGTCCTAGTCGAGCATGCGGTGATGCGCGGCCAGCCGCACCAAGTCGACCACGGAATGCATCGCCAGCTTCTTCAGGATGCGCTCGCGATGCGTCTCCACCGTCTTCGGCCCGATGCCGAGCGCGACCGCGATCTGCCGCGCCGTCATGCCGCGCACGACCAGCCGGAACACGTCGCGCTCGCGCGCCGACAGCGTCGCCAACGGCCCGTCGCTGAGCGGCTTGCGCGTGCGGCGCGGCGCGCGCGGCGTCGGCATGCCCGGCGCCAGCCAACGCTCGCCGCCGGCGATGGCGCGAATGCCGGTCAAGAGCGCGTCCAGCTCGTTGGTCTTGCAGGCAAAGCCTTGCGCGCCCGCGGCCCAGGCTTCATCGACGTCTTGCTGCTGCGCGTAGCCGGACAGGATCATGACCTTGGGCGCCGGCGTGCGCGCCCCGAGCTCGCGCATGACGGTCACGCCGTCCATTCCCGGCATGCGCAAGTCGAGCAGCACGACATCGGGATGCAGCGCATCGACCGTCGCGAAGCAGCTGGTCGCGTCATGCGCTTGGCCGAGCACCTCGAAGCCAAAGTCGCGCAGCGCGCACGTCAACGCCTCGCGAAACATCGCATGATCGTCGACGACGACGACCGAGATTGAGGTCGACACACGACCACCCTAAGTCCGACAAATTACGGCGTCAACGGGCGTGCAGCCATTTCTCCACTTCGGCGGCGTCGCGCGCGTTGCCTTTGCCGCCTTTTTGCAGCGCCGCCAGTGCCGATTGTGCCAGTTGCGTCGCGCGCGCCGCATCGCCGCCGGAATCGTGCAGCGCTCGCGCCAGCGCGAACTGGGTATGCGCGAGGTCGATGGGATCGCCCGCCGCTTTGCGCAGCGGCAACGCTCGTTCCAGCGGCGGCAGCGCGCGCTCGGGCTGATGCTGCGCCAGCTCGGCCTCGCCAATCCCGGTCAGCCCCTCGCCGAGGTTGGGATCTTTCGGCCCCAGCGCCTTTTCCAGCAGCACCACGGCCCGTTTGTAGCGCGTCTCGGCTTCGGCCGGCTTGTGCTCGGCCATGAGCGCGTCGCCTTGTCCGTCGAGCGCCGCCGACAGCGACGGATGCTCGGCGCCGAGCTTGGCCTGCCAAATCGCCAGCGCGCGATCGAAGTCGGCCTGGGCCTCGAGCGGCTTGCCTTCGCGCAGCGCCACCGTGCCCAGACGATAGAGGCCCGTCGCCACGTTGGGATGGTCGGGACCGAGCGCCTTTTGCCAAAGCGCCAGCGCGCGCTTGAACTGCGCCGTGGCCTCGGTCAGCCGGCCTTCGTCGACGAGCACGCCGCCCAAGTTCGAGGCCACCGTCGCCAGCTGCGGATGCTCGGGACCGAGCGCGCGCTCGTCGATCTCCTCGGCCTTCTCGTACTCGACGAGCGCCTCGGCGTTGTGACCGCTCGCGTGCAGCATCGTGCCCAAGTTCGTCCGCAAGCTGCCGATCATCGGATGCTCGGGGCCGACCGCCTTCATGGCCGCGTCGAGCGCGCGCCGATAGAGCGCGATCGCCTCGTCGCGACGATCGAGCTGCCCGAGCACGTCGGCGACGTCGCCCATCGCGCTCGCGATATGCGGATCGTCGCTGCGCATGACCTTTTGCCGCGTCGCCAACACGCGCTGGCTACGCTCCAGCGCCTCCTGATATTTCCCCTCTTCCATGTAGAGCGTCGCCACTTTGGCGTCGAGATCGGCCTGCAAGACCTCGCGTCCGCCGAGCCGATCGATCTTCGCTTGCGCGTCGCGCGCGGCTTCGTGGGCTTCGGCGTATTTGCCGAGCCGCTCGCCGGCCACCCACACGAGGCCGTCGGCGGCGAGCGCGGCCACTTCGTCCGAGCGGCCGGCCTCCGCGGCCACGACGGCGTCACGATAGTCGCGCGCCGCGCCCGGGTAGTCGCCGGACGAGTCGAACAGCCGCGCCGACATGAGCAGCGCCTCGGCTTCGAGCGGACGCCAGCCGATCGTGCGCGCGTCGGCCAACACCGGCGACAGCCGCGCTTGCGCTTCGGCGTAGCGGCCGCCTTCCCACAGCGCGCGCACCGTCGCCAGCGTCTTGCGCGCGCCGTCGACGCGAGCGCGCGTGGCCGCGTCGGCGGGCGGACGCACCGGCGCGCGCAAGGCCTCGGCGTCGGCGCAGCCTTCGAGGCCGGGCAGCGCTTGCGCGGCCGAGGCGGCGCGCGTGACGACGTCGGCGTCGGCGGCGGCGAAGAGGTCGACCTGCGCGCGCAGATCGTCGAGGCGCTGCGACAGGCACTGCATGCGCAAGTCGAAGAGCTCGGCCGATTGCGTCGCGCGCACGTGCGTGGCCTCGCAGGCGTCGACGTGCATGGCGACCCACGAGCCGGCGTAACCGTCGAGCGCGCGGCTCACGGCGGCGAAGCTGTCGGCGGCGTACGGCAGCTTGGTGCGCGCGAACGCCGCTTGCACGGCCGCCTTGCGCGATCCGTCCCACACGTTGCGCAGCTCGGCGGCGGCGCCGTCGCAGCCCGGTCCGCGCAGGCCGCGAAACGTCGCCAAGCCGGCGGCGCCGATCATGAGCCCGACGGCGACGACGCTGCCGATGCGCCGGCGTCGCGCCGCCGGATCGCGCGCCAACGCCTCCAAGATCGCGTCCATCGACGGCCAGCGCTTGTCGGGATTGACCTCGAGGCCGCGCAGCACGATGGCGCGAATCCACGCCGGCACGCGCGAGTCGTGCGGCGGCGACTTCACGCGTCCGGCGATGATGTTGCCCGACAGCTCGGCGTAGCTCTTGCCGTCGAAAGGGCGCTCGCCGTACAGCGCCTGATAGAACGCGACGCAGAAGCTGAACTGATCGGTGCGCGCGTCGCAGCCGGCGCCTTGATGCTGCTCGGGCGCCATATACGGCGGCGTGCCGATGATGGAGCCGATCTGCGTCAGCGGTGTGTCGAGCAAAGTGCCGCCCGAGTTGCCCGAGCGCTCGGCCGGGCGCGGCGTCGTCGGCGCGTTGGGCTCGCGCGCCGGCGGCGCCGGCACGGGCCGCCGGTTCGTCGTCGGCGTCGGGGTCGGCGGCGACACCGGCAGGCTGCGCGCTTTGCCCGGCGTCGTTTCGTAGGACCAGCTCTCGGGCGCGTCGCTGGGCGGGTCGGCCGGCACGTCGCGCACCGTTGGGTTGGCCGTGCGCGCCGGATCGTGCCAGCTGCGCTCGTCTTCGGCGAGCGAGCCGAGCTCGGCGTCGCCCGGGCCGTGATGCGCGGCGCGCGCCAGCCCGAAGTCGAGCACGCGCACGCGGCCGTCGTTGCCGATCATCAAGTTGGCGGGCTTGAAGTCGCGATGGACGAGGCCGACGCGATGGGCGGCCGCCAAGCCGCGTCCGGCGTCGCGAAAGACAGACAAGACCTCGCGCCAGCCGGGCTTGCGCTTCAGCCAGATGTCGCCGCTGAGCCCTTCGACGAGCTCCATCGCCAAGAAGACGCCGCTGTCGACGCGGCCGACGTCGAAGACGCTGACGACGTTGGGATGCGACAGCTGCGCCAGCGCCTGCGCTTCCCGCAAGAGCCGCGTCGCCAGCGTGTCCGACGGCGCGTCGCTGGTGGAGACGAGCTTGACGGCGACGTCGCGGCCCAAGTCGCCGTCGTGGGCGCGATAGACGATGCCCATGCCACCGGCGCCGAGCTCTTCGACGATTCTCGTAGCGCCCGAGCTTGGCGCCTTTGGCGAGCGTCGGCCGCAACAGCTTGCGACGTGTCCGCTTCTCGGCGGCGACGTCGACGGTGTCGCTGGTCGGCTCGTCCTTCTCGTCGCTGACGGCGATGGAACCCTCCTTGGGGGCGTGAATCCGTAGGCCCGTCATCATCGTAACCGGGGCTGTGCCGGAGGTGCTAGCACAATAGGAAGCGCAGTCGAATCGTGTAGTTGTAGATGCGAGCAACGGCTCCGTGAACTACACGCGAAATGGCGGCGGCGATCCGGGCGCCGTCGCAAATGCGCTGTACTTTGGAAAGCCGTGAGCCCGTTCGACCCGCACTTCGGCGCCATCGACGTGGGCAGCAACGCCGCGCGCCTGAAGATCGCGCGCTTTGCCGGCGGCGGGCTGCATGTCGTGCACGCGGAGCGCGTGCCCATCGCCAGCGGCGCGGCGGTCTTTCGCGACGGGCTCATCGGCGCCGACGCCGGCCGTCAGCTGGTCGAGACGCTCGCACGCTTCGCCGAGACGTGCCGCTTTTATCGCGCCGGCGTGCGCGCCGTCGCCACCAGCGCGCTGCGCGGCGCCGCCGATCGCGACACCGTCGTCACGCGCGTCTACGACGCGACCGGCTTCACGCTCGAGGTCGTCAGCGGTCTCGACGAGGCGCGGCTCGCCTGTCTCGGCGTGCGCGGCGGCGCCTTGCGCGACGAGCGCGCGCTGTGCATCGACGTCGGCGGCGGCTCGACCGAAGTCGTCCTCGCGCGCGGCGAGCAGCCGGAGCGGTCGTGGAGCGGCGAGCTCGGCGCCGTGCGGCTCGCGCAATCTTACGGCGACGACCTGACCGCGCTGCGCGCCGCGTCCGCGCACGCCGTCGCCGAATTGGCCGGCGATGCCGTCGCCGCCGCCGATCTGCCGACGGCCATCGGGTGCTCCGGCAGCGTCCGCGCGCTCATCGATTTCGCGACCGAGCGCGCTCGCGACTGGGCCACCGTGCACGAGCTCGGCGGCGCCGCCGAAGAGCTGGCGCGCATGAAGGCCAAGCGGCGCTTGCGCTTCTTCTCGCCGGCGCGCGCGCAGGTCATCGTGCCCGCGGCCGCGATCTTGGAAGCCGTGCTGCGCCGCTACGGTGTCTACGCCGTGCGCGCCACGCGTCGCGGGCTGCGCGACGGCATCCTGCTCGAGCTCGCCCGCGCGTCGGTCGTCACGCCCGCGCAGCTCGCCCGCGGCTGACCCATCATCCTCGGCACAAGCGGCGCGAGCCGGCTCATTTGTTGTTAGGATGGCGGGAGATGCGGCCGGCTCCTCGCTTGCGGGCCATCGACGGTGGTCGATGGGCGCTCCTCCTCCTGGCGTTGGCTGCCAGCTGTACGCCGATCGAGCACGCCTTCTCGTGCCACGGCGACGACGCCACCTGCACCGGTCCCATCCTCGGCAAGTGCCAGCCGACCGGCTGGTGCAGCTTTCCCGACACGATGTGCCCGAGCGGTCAGCGCTACGGTGAGTTCGCCGGCGGTCACCTCGCCAACAGCCTGCGTCGGCGGCACCAACGACGGCGGCATCGGCGACGGCAGCGACGGCGGCGGCACCTCCTGTCCGCTCGGCGACGCCTGCTGCAGCGGCATGACCTGCGCCGCGCCGTTGACGTGCAATGCAGGCAACGTCTGCGCAGGCTGCGTCATCGCCATCGCGCTCGGCGACAACCACGGCTGCGCGCTCGAGGCCGACGGCACCGTCTGGTGCTGGGGCAACAACGACCACGGCCAGCTCGGCGACGGCACGACGACGACGCGTCCGGCCGCCGTGCAGGTCGTCGACAATCACGGCGACGCGCTCACCGGCTTCGTCGCCATCACCGCCGGCGCCAACCACACGTGCGGCCTCATGACCAACGGCGTCGCGCTGTGCTGGGGCGACGGCACCAACGGTCAGCTCGGCGTCGGCACCAACCTCGCCGTCAACGGTGTGCCCGCGGCCGTCGGCATTCAGCCGATCGGCTCCATCGCCGCCGGCGGCCAGCACACGTGCGCGTCGATCGGCACCGGCGGCGGCACGGGCGCCTTCCTCGTCTGGTGCTGGGGCGCCAACGATGCCGGGCAGCTGGCGTCGCCGAGCAACCCGTCGGGCAAGAACATGCCCGTCGCCGCCGTCGACAAAGCGGGCGTGCAGCTGCTCGGCACGATGCTCTCGGGCGGTCTCAGCCACACCTGCATCCTCAAGATGGACGGCACGACGTGGTGCTGGGGATCCGACACGATGGGCGAGCTCGGCGACGGCGCCTCCGCGGCATCGAGCCCGCCGGTGCAGGTCGCGGCCATCGGCACGCACGCTCGCGCGCTCGCCGCCGGCAGCCACTTCACGTGCGCGCTCCGCGACGACGGCACCGTCGACTGCTTCGGCCAGAACGATCGCGCGCAGTCGGGGCAGCCCGACAGCGCCACGCCCGTCGACGTCGCCACCTCGGTCGGCTTGGCGGGCGCGACGTCGGTCGCCGCCGGCGCGACGCTCGGCTGCGCGCGCCTGACGGGCGCGACGCTCGACTGCTGGGGTAACGACGCCACCGTCGGCGCGGTCAAGACCAGCGGCGCCGCCGGTGCCGTCGCCGTCGGCGCCAACGATCGCTGCCAGGCGCGCGCCGACGGCGTCGACTGCGTCGTCGCCAACCCGCGCCTCAGCTGCCCCTGATCGCAGTCGCGCTAGGTGTTCAACGACGGCGCGAGACCGCGACGAAGCGGCCGATGGCGCCGACGACGAGCGCGCCGCCGACGCTGACGCAGATGATGCCGGCGATGCGCTCGTTGCCGTAAGCGTCGGCGCTGCCGCCGTGCGCGGCGAATTGGCCGTACTGCGTCGCGTCGGCGAGCGAGCGCGCGCCCGCTTCGCCGATGCCCCACAACGCCGCGCCGGCGCCGGCCACCGCCACGCCGACGGCGCCGAGCGCGATTCCGGCGCGATCGCGATACCACGGCGGCGCCGGCGGCAATGGCCGTTCGATCGATGCGGGCGCAGTCGTCGTCGTCGCGGGCGTCGTCGCGGCAGCTTCAGGCGACGTCTGCGGCGCGGTCAGTCCAGGCGCGACCGTCTCCGGCGCGATCGACGCCAGCAGCTCCTCGCAGCGCGCGAGATTCTGCCGCGCCGGCGCCGCCGCGCGCTCGCCCGGCGACGTGCGCAAGAACGCGCGATAGCTGGCGACGGCGCCGCGGCAATCGCCGTTCATGCGCTGGGCCTGCGCCAACGCGTACAAGAATTCGGCGCGTGGCTCGAGCTCGTAACCGCGCTGGAAGCTGGCGATCGCCTCCGGATAATGGCCGACGGCATAGCTGCGCAGCCCGCGTTCCAGCAGCGTCTCGGCCGGCGACGCCAGCGCCGTCGCGCTCAGCAACAGCACGCACAGGAGGGTGATGACGTTCGTCGGCTTCGTCATGCGGCTCGCCTACGACATTTAGCGCGGCGGCAGCGGCGCGTCGAGATCGACGGCCGATTTACCCGATTTACCCGGCGGACGCGTCACCGGCTTGCCATGCGCCGCGTGCGACACATGATGCTTGTTCGCCCGCTGATTCGTCGTCGGCTTCGGCGCGTGAATCACCGTCGTCGTCGGCGTGGCTTCGGCCGGCTCGTCATTCGTCGGCGTCGCCGGCGCGTCGACGGTCGGCGCAGTGCTCGGCGTAATCGTTGGCGCCGTAGGCGTGGCGACGGGCGCGGACGGCGTCGGCGTCGACTCGCGTTCGCGCGTGCGCGCCGCCTTCGACGCGCGATGCAGCTGCCACGCCGCGCCGCCGCCCGCGGCCACCGTCAACAAGCCGACGACCAGCGGAATCGTCCCTCGCCGCGAACGCCGCGACGCGACGCGCGCCACCCGCGTATGCCGCCCTTGCGCCTCGTCGGCGCCGTCGCTGTCGCTGCTGACGACGGCGCCGATCGAGATCGACGCGTACGCCTGCGAGAACACGCCGTCGAACACGGTGGCGCCGCCGAGATCGGCCTCGACCGGGACGAGCTTGGCGGCATCGTAGAGCGTGAACTTTTCGCTGTCGGCGACCTTGGCGGCGATGGGCGCGAACAGCTTGCGCAGATGCTTGCCCATGCCGACGCCCGACACCGCCAGGCGACTCTCGCGCGCGTAAGCTTCCAGCGCCAGCTGCAGCTCTTCCATCGTCGCGAAGCGGCCCTGTTTCTCGCGTCGCAGACCGCGCATCACGATCGCTTCCAGCTCCGGCGGACACTCGGGCCACACCAGCGACGGCTTGGGCGCGTCCGACTCGGCGATCGATTTCATGACGCCGAAGTCGCTGTTGCCGCCGTACAAGCGTCGGCCGGTCATCAGCTCCCACAGCAAAATCGCCACCGAAAACACGTCGCTGCGGCGATCGACCTCGTCGCCGCGACACTGCTCGGGCGACATGTATTGGATCTTGCCCTTGAGCGTGCCGTGGCGCGTCTCGGTCGTGCGCCGCTTGGCTTTGGCGACGCCGAAGTCGAACAGCTTGATGCCGCCGTCGAAGGTCACGGCCACGTTCTGCGGCGAGACGTCGCGATGGACGATGCCGAGCGTGCGGCCCTCTTCGTCCTTCATTTCGTGCGCGTAGTGCAGCGCCGCCGCGACGCCGATCGTAATCAACAGCGCGTGCTCGATGGGCAGCTTCTCGCGGCGCGCTTGCAAGGCGCGGATGATCTCGCGGACGTCATGCCCGTCGAGATATTCCATCGCGTAGAACGGCAGCCCATCCGCCTCGCCGATGTCGTAGACCTGCACCAAGTTCGAGTGATGCATGCGCGCCGCCAGCCGCGCTTCGTCGAGGAACATGCCGACATAGTCGGCGTCGCGCGCGAGCTCCGGCAGCACGCGCTTGACGACCACCAGCTTCTCGAAACCTTGGATGCCCGAGGCGCGCGCGAGGAAGAGCTCGGCCATGCCGCCGCGAGCCAGCGGACGGACGACCCGATAGCGGCCGAGGCGCTCGGGCGTCGCGGTCACGGTTCGTTGCCACCGTCCCCGCGCACGTCGTGCTTGCGCAACAGTCGATGCAGCATTTGCCGCGACAGGCCGGCCGTCTGCGCGGCGCGCGAGACGTTGCCGCCGGCGTGCTGGAGGACCGCGCGGCAATAGTCGCGCTCGAACGAATCGAGCGCGTCGCGGCGCGCCTGCTCGTATTCGGGCGGCGCCACCGGCGCGCGCAGATCGGTCGACAATTCCCCGACGAGCACGAGCCGCTGGATGACGTTGCGCAGCTCGCGGACGTTGCCCGGCCACGGATGATTCTGCAGCGCCGACGTCACCGCCTCCGACAGCAGCTGCGACGGATCCATCGCCGGCTTGAGCTCGGCCAGAAAGCGGCGCGCCAGCGGGATGATGTCCTCGCGCCGTTCACGCAAGGCCGGCACGTGCAGCTTGATGACCGCCAAGCGATAATAGAGATCGGAGCGGAACTGATTGGCCGCGACCATGCGATCGAGCCGGCGGTGCGTGGCCGCGACGACGCGCACGTCGATCGGCTTCGAGCGCGACGCGCCGACGCGGCGGACTTCGCGAGCCTCCAGCGCGCGTAAGAGCTTGACCTGCTGATCGAGCGGCAATTCGCCGATCTCGTCGAGGAAGATGGTGCCGCCGTTGGCCTCTTCGAGCGCGCCGGAGCGGGCGCGATCGGCGCCGGTGAACGCGCCTTTTTCGTGCCCGAACAGCTCCGATTCCACCAGCGACGGCGCCAGCGAGCCGCAGTCGACGACGATGAAGGCGCGATCGGCGCGGGGGGACGCGCGATGCAGCGCCTCGGCGAGCACCTCTTTGCCGGTGCCGCTCTCGCCTTCGAGGAGCACCGTCGAGTCCGATACCGCCGCTTGCTCGACGAGCGCGAACACGGCGCGCATGGCCGGCGCGTCGCCGACGAGCCCGCCGAGCGGCTGCGACGCCAGCACGTGCTCGACCTCGTCGTCGTAGAGCTTCCACTCGATCTCGCTCTCGCCGAGCTGCAGCCGCTTGACGCGCTCGTCGAGCACCGCCTCGATGACGTGGAAGTCGCCGATGACGATGCCGTTCGTCGAGCCCAGGTCGCGGATGAGCCAGCCGCGCGGGGTCGGGCGCAGCTCGGCATGTCGCGCCGAGACCGTGTCATCGGTCAGCACCAGATCCGCTTCCGGATCGGAGCCGATGATGAGCGGCTGCAAAGAGGTCAATTCGAGCTGTTGGCCGCGTGCCGGACCGCGCGTCACGCGCAGTCGGGCACGCCGCACCGTCACCACCTGGCCCGTTGGCCGGCGCAACACGCGCGTCGCTGTCACCTACGGATCGTACCCCGTTGGAGACGGTACGCCAATCGGTAAACGTGGGATTTTATGCTTACGACGATCCGCGTCAGACTTCAGATGATCGGTGCAACCTTGGAGTTTACGCCTGCGCCGGCGAAGGAGATCGGCTTGTTGGTCGTCGGGTCGTTGAAGGTGTTGAACAGCGTGCCGACGCCGGTCGTGGGATCGATGGTGATGACATCGCCGCTACCGTCATGCGTGAAGCCGAACACCTGGCCGAGCGCGAAAGCGGTGCCGTAGAGCTCGGGATAGCCGGTCCCCGAGCCCAGCTTGCTCATGACCTTGCCGGTCGTGGGATCGATCGTCGCCAGGATGTTGTTCTTGCTCGTCGCCGAGGCGCCGGTGTCGAGGATGGTGCCGAAGAGCATGCCGTTACCGATGCCGACGAGGTCGCCGGCCATCGCCAGCTTGCCGCTCGTGCCGGTGCCGGCGCCGAGCGAGCCGACGGTCGTCAAGACCGGCGGATTGGCGGTGATGTCGATCTGACAGAACGAGCCGTCGGCGCCGTCGGCGACCCACAGCTTGCCGTCGTCGGTGGTCGAGAGCGCGACGTTGTCGGTGCCGCAGGTGCTAATGGCGCTGACGAGCGTGACGTGGCCGTCGGTAGGATCGGCCGTGTACAGGTTCGTCTTCGACACGGTGTAGATCGTGTTGTCGGGCGCGACGGCGAGGTCGGTCATCGTGTCACTGCCGGGCGCGTTGAAGGGCCCGATCGTGACCAGCGTCTTGGTCATGAGGTTGATCGAGTAGAGCGTCGTGTTGCTGTGCGCGTAGACGGTGTAACAGGCGGCAGGATTGCTCGTGCAGTCGTTGGCGTTGAGGCCGCCGTCGCCGTTGTTGTTGCTGCCGCCGCCACCGCCGACGTCGCCCCCACCCGCGTCGCCGCCGCCGCCGGCCGTGCCGCCGCCGCCGGCGGTGCCGCCGCCGCTGCCGCCGCCGTGACCGGCGCCCTGAACCGAGCCGCAGCCGCCGAGGGCCATCATCAAACCGAACGCGAGCATCCGTTGCGCCATGGTGCGTGTCCCCTTTGCGTTGCTGATGTCGCGACGTGCCAAGATCCTTCAAAGAAGTCGTAACGCCGCGTGTTAACGTTTCGCCGTGCTCTCGCCCGATTCGTGGTCGCTGGCGATCGCGCTGGCCGTAACGCTCCTGACACTCGCGCTGGCTCGGGCCGATCGCGGCCTCGCGGTCGCGCTGGCGACGCTCGGCCGGCTCCTGACCACGGCGGGCGTCATCCTGCGCTACGGCGCGCTCGGCGTCCTGCGCAAGCTGCGCGGCGAGCGCGAGGTCGCTCCCGAGCTGTTGCGCCGCGCCTTCGAAGATCTAGGCCCGACCTACTTGAAGCTGGGGCAGCTCATCGCCTCGTCGCACGGCATGTTTCCGGAGGCCTATTGTCGCGAGCTGTCGAAGACGCTCGATCGCGTCAAGCCGTTCGCGTTCGCCGAAGTGGAGCGGACGATCGCCATCGAGCTGCGCGCCCAACCGGCCTTGCTGTTTCGCTCGCTCGACGAAAAGCCGCTGGCCTCGGCGTCGATCGCGCAAGTGCACGCCGCCACGCTCAGCGACGGCAGCCGCGTCGTCCTCAAGGTGCAGCGGCCGCACATCGAGCGGCGGGTCGCGGCCGACATGCGCATCTTGCGCATCATCGCGCAGGCGATCGCGCTCATTCCGACGGCGGAGCTGGCCAATCCCGTCGGCATCATCGACGACTTCGACAAGACGCTCCGTGAAGAGCTCGACTTCCGCAAGGAGGCCGACAACATGGACGAGTTCAACGACATCATGCGCCGGCTCGGCCACGCCGACGTGCGCGCGCCGCGCGTCGTGCGCGCGCTGACGACGCGGCGGGTGATCACGATGGAGCGCTTCGTCGGCGTGCGCGTCGACGACGTGGCGGCCGTGCAGGCGCGCGCCGTCGACACCGAGGCGCAGCTCGTCCACGGCCTGCGCTGCTGGTTTCAGTGCATGATCTTGTACGGCTTTTTCCACGGCGACGTGCACGCCGGCAATCTGATGATGCTCGACGACGGCACGCTCGGCTTCTTGGACTTCGGTATCATCGGTCGCTTCGACACGCGCACGCGCCAGCTGGTGACGCGCTATCTGATCGCGTTCGCGGCCGGCGATTACGCGGCGCTCGTGCAGGTGATGATGTCGATGGGCTCGGTGGCCGGCCATGTCGACACCGCGGCCGTCGCCGCCGATCTGAAGCGCGCCTACGATCCCATCCTGACGACGAGCTTCGGTGAGCTCAATTACGCCGCCGTGCTGCCGGAGATCCTGCGCGTGTCCATCAAACATCGGATGCGTTTGCCGCGCGAGTTCGTGCTGGTCACGAAGCAGATGCTTTATTTCGACCGGTACGCGAAATTGCTAGCGCCGAAGCTCAACATTTTCTCCGATCCTCGCTTGATTGCTGCGATTTCGGAGGATGTGATGCGTTCGCAAATGGCCGCAATATAATCGGCATTTGTAAGCGTCCCTGCTAGACGGACAACTGCGCCGACTGATACGGTGGATGGACAGGGCGGGTTTTACTTGGGGGTCGGCGACAATGCGCAGCGTTCAGGTGCAGTTCGCGTCGGGGCGAGAAGTCCTCAACAGCTACTGGGGCTTCCTCCGCAACGGAGGCCTGGTGCTGGCTGAGCCGTGGGATCTGACCGAAGGCGACAGCGTCGTCCTCGACGTGCGGATCAAGTCGTTGAAGCGGAGCTACACCTTGGCGGCGCGCGTCGTCAAGCGGGCGCACGACGGGCAGCGTTCGTTCGTGGCCTTCGAAGCCGGGCAAGAGCAGGACATGATGCTCAACGCCGCGTGGGCCGACTCCCACGAAGTGCCGCAGCGCAAACATCGCCGCTATCCGTCGGGAAATCAGGTGCTGTACGCCAACGGTGGCGCCGAGACGCCGACGCACGCGGGGCAGATTCTCGACGTCAGCCCCGGCGGCTGCAGGTTGCGCGGGCCGCATTTGGTGCCGGTCGGCGGTCGCATTCGCGTCATCGCGCTCGGCATCGAGCTCGACGGACAAGTGCGCTGGACCGCCGGCGGACGCGAAATGGGCGTCGAGTTCCAGAAGCCGGCGATGGTCGTTCAAGCGCTGCTCGACACGCATTAGCCAGTCGCAAGTGTGATTCAGGCTCTCGATCGCGCGATCGTTTGGCGCGATGATGGCGTCATGACCGCGCCGTGGTGGGAGTCGTTCTTCGACGATGATTATGCGCGGGTGTTCGACGCGTCGCTGACGCCGGCGCGCACCGCGCGCGAAGTGGAAGGGCTGCTGGCGCTGCTCGCCCCGCCGCCGAATGCGCGCATTCTCGACGCGCCGTGCGGTTACGGCCGCATCACGCGACCGCTGGCCGAGCGCGGCTTTCGCCTCGTCGGCGTCGATCGCGCGCGGCCTCTGCTCGATCGCGCCGAGCAGGCGCGCGGCGCGCTGACGACCGAGCAGCTGCGCTACGTGCACCAAGACTTGCGCACGCCGCTCGACGCAGGCGACTTCGATATCGCGCTCAACCTGTTCTCGTCGATCGGTTACGGCAGTGACGACGACGACCGCGCGGCGATGACGACGATCGCGCGCGCTCTCAAACCCGGCGGCAAGCTGCTCATCGACACCATGCATCGCGACGCCATCGCCGCCTTTTCGTCGCACGGCTTTCCGCCACCGGAACGCTTGCCCGACGGCACGATCTTCATGGAGCAGCCGCGCCTCGACGTCATCACCGGGCGCATCGAGAACAGCTGGTACTGGCAAGGTCCGAACGGCGGCGGCGCGAAGACCGCTTCGATTCGCATCTACACCATCGGCGAATTGATCGCGCTCGTCGAGCAGGCGGGCCTACGCTTCGTCTCGATTCATCGCGGCTGCTCGCCGGAGCCGTACGTCGCCAGCGGCTGGAACATGGGCGGCCGCGTCGGTCTCGTCGCTGAACGCCCTTGATCTGCTTCGCGCTCGCGCCGCTCGGCGACGGTTGAATCAGCAAAACCCGCGCAATGTCTGTCTCGCGAAAGCGACAATCCGCTACGCCGAGCGCGCGCTCATAGTGGAACGCGCACGCGTGGGCGCGGCTCGCACGCTTGATTTCAGCCGCTTACGTTGCCATTTGGTAAATTCATTAACTGTTTGGTTTTAGTTTATTTCGAATAGGTTAAATCGAACGCGACTATCTTGACGCCGTGCGCCAATCGGGTATGATTCATCGCGTGACGCTGGCTGGCTTCCTCGGTCATTCGCTTCTTCCCGTCGCTGACCGCGACGGTGCCGGCGTACTCATTATTGGGCTCGTACTTATTGGCCTCATCGAGGCCGAGAGCGGGCTGCCGATCTGAATCCCTGAGTAACGGAATTCGGCCCCCGCCCCGGAAAACGGAGCGGGGGCTTTTTTTTTGGTCGAGAGGCCAAAGCCAGGAGGAGGTCACAGGGTGCGCAGCGACGCGATCAAGAAGGGGCTCTCGAGGGCGCCGGCGCGGGCGATGTTGCGAGCGACCGGGATGGGCGACGACGAGCTGGCGCGGCCGCTCATCGCCGTCGTCGACACCTGGACCGACGTGATGCCGTGCAATCTGCATCTGCGGCAGCTCGCCGAGGCGGTGTGCGCGGGCATTCGCGCGGCGGGCGCGACGCCGGTGCAGTTCAACACCATCGCCGTGTCCGACGGCATCGCGATGGGCACGCCGGGCATGGCGGCGTCGCTGATCTCGCGCGAGGTCATCGCCGACAGCATCGAGCTGGTCGCGCTCGGCCATATGGTCGACGGCGTCGTGGCGCTCGTCGGCTGCGACAAGACGATTCCCGCGGGCGCGATGGCGCTGGCGCGGCTCGATCTGCCCGGCCTCGTGCTCTACGGCGGCGCGATTCAGCCCGGTCGCCACGACGGTCGCGACGTGACGATCCTGGACGTGTTCGAAGCGGTCGGCGCCTGCGCGGCCGGCAAGCTCGACGAAGCCTCGCTCGATCGCTTGGAGCGCGCGGCCTGTCCCGGCGCCGGCGCCTGCGGCGGGCAGTTCACGGCGAACACGATGGCGACGGCGATGACGATGATGGGCCTGTCGCCGATGGGCGCCAACGAAGTGCCCGCGCTCGATCCGGCCAAAGGCGACGTCGCGCATCGCGCCGGCGCGCTCGTCGTCGACCTCGTCAAAGCGGGCACGAGCGCGCGCACGTTCATCACGCGGGCGTCGCTGGAGAACGCCATCGCCTCGGCGGCGGCGACGGGCGGCTCGACCAACGCCGTCTTGCATCTGTTCGCGATCGCGCGGGAAGCGGAGATCGAGCTGAACATCGACGAGCTCGACGTCATCGCCGCGCGCACGCCGGTGCTGGCCGATCTGAAGCCGGGCGGCGCCTACAACGCGGTCGATATGCACAAAGCGGGCGGCGTGGCGCTGCTGACGCGCGAGCTCTTGGCGGCCAAGCTGCTGCATGACCTGCCGACGGTGTCGGGCAAGTCGCTGAGCGCCGAAGCGGCGGCGGCGCGCGTCTCGGCCGACCAGCGCGTCGTCTTGCCGCTGGCCAAGCCGAAGGCGGCGCGCGGCGGCTTCGCGATTCTGCGCGGCTCGCTGGCGCCCGAAGGCTGCGTCGTCAAGCTGTCGGGCCACGATCGCGACGGTCACGTCGGGCCGGCGCGCGTCTTCGACGGCGAAGAGGCGTGCTTCGCGGCGGTGCAGGCGGGCGCGATTCAGAAGGGCGACGTCGTCGTCATTCGCGGCGAAGGTCCCGTCGGCGGTCCGGGGATGCCGGAGATGCTGGGCGTCACCGCGGCGTTGGTCGGGCGCGGGCTCGGCGACGACGTGGCGCTCGTGACCGACGGGCGCTTCTCGGGCGCGACGCACGGCTTCATGGTCGGCCACGTCGCGCCGGAAGCCGCGACCGGCGGCCCGATCGCGTTCGTCCGCGACGGCGACATCGTGCGCATCGACGTCAAAGGCAGGCGCATCGACGTCGAGGCCGATCTCGAGGCGCGGAAAGCGGGCTGGAGCGCGCCGGTGAACAAGCTGCGCGGCGTGCTCGGAAAATACACGGCCACGGTCCAATCGGCGTCGCAGGGCGCTGTCACGACAAGGAGATAGACGCGATGGTCATCAAACGCCTACGCCAACTAGAGGCTCCGACGGCACCGCAGACGCGCTCGCACGATGAATTCTCGGCGCCGCTGGCCTACGCGCCCGAGGACGAGCTGCGCGCCGAGGTCGAGGTCATGCCGCTCGGTGGCTGCGACTTCGAGCACTGTCTAAGGATGCGAGAGTAAACGATGCAAAGAACCGGCGCGCAGATCGTGTGGGAGACGCTGACTCGGCTCGGCGTCGAGGTGGTCTTTGGCTATCCCGGCGGCGCGATCATGCCGGTATACGATGCGATGCTCGGCTATCGCATCCATCACGTGCTCGTCAGGCACGAGCAGGGCGCGGCGCACATGGCCGACGGCTACGCGCGCGCTTCGGGCAAGGTCGGCGTCGCGCTGGCGACGTCGGGGCCGGGCGCGACCAACCTCGTGACCGGGATCGCGACGGCGATGCTCGATTCGTCGCCGGTCGTGTTCATCACCGGGCAGGTGCCGTCGCATCTGCTCGGCTCGGACGCGTTTCAGGAGACCGACATCACCGGCGTCACGCTGCCGATCACCAAGCACAACTTCTTGGTGACGAACGTCGAGGACATCGCGTCGACGTTACGCGAAGCGTTTGCGATCGCGCGCTCGGGTCGGCCGGGGCCGGTGCTCGTCGACATCACCAAGGACGCGCAGCAGGCGTCGGCGATCTTCGACGAGGACGCGGCCGAGCCGGCGGCGCAGCGCGAGCCCACGCAGACGCTGTCGACCGAGCTGAAGCACGCGCTGGCGCTGCTCAACGAAGCCGAGCGGCCGGTGATCTTGTGCGGGCAAGGCGTCATCTTCGGGCGGGCGTCGGACGAGCTGCGACGGCTGGCGGAGAAGGCGGACATTCCGGTGGCGGCGACGCTGCTCGGCCTGGGCGCCTTTCCGGCGTCGCATCCGCTGGCGCTCGGCATGATGGGCATGCACGGCCAGGCGTGGGTCAATCGCGCCATTCAAGAGGCCGATCTGCTGCTCGCGCTCGGCATGCGCTTCGACGACCGCGTCACCGGCGATCCCAAGAAGTTCGCGCCCAACGCCCGCAAGATCCATTGCGAGATCGACGCCGCCGAGATCAACAAGATCATCCGCGTCGACGTGGCCATCGTCGGCGACGTGAAGCCCACGTTGACGGCGCTCGCCGACGGCGTCGACGCGCGCAGCCGCGGCGGTTGGCGCGAGCGCGTGGCGCACTTGAAGACCGACGGGCACGAGTCCGATCCGAAGGGCTCGCAGCACGAAGGGCCGTTGACGGCGCCCGAGGTCATCGACGCGCTGTGGCGGCTGACGAACGGGCGCGCGCTGGTCGTGACCGACGTCGGGCAGCATCAAATGTGGGAAGCGCAGCACTATCACCACGAGGAGCCGCGCTCTCTCGTGACGTCGGGCGGCCTCGGCACGATGGGCTTCGCGCTGCCGGCGGCCATCGGGTCGAAGTTCGCGCGGCCCGACGCCGAAGTGTGGGTCATCGCCGGCGACGGCGGCTTCCAGATGACGGCGTGCGAGCTGTCGACGATCGCGCAGGAGGGCCTCAAGCTCAACATCGCCATCATCAACAACGGCTACTTGGGGATGGTGCGGCAGTGGCAGCAGCTGTTCTACGACAAGCGCTACTCGTCGACGCCGATCAAGAGCCCCGACTTCGTGAAGCTGGCCGAGGCGCATGACCTCGTCGGCTTGCGCGTCGAGCGGCGTGAGGACATCGCCGAGGTCGTCGGCCGTGCGCGGGCGGCGAAGGAGACCTGCGTCATCGACTTCCGCGTCGCCGCCGAGGAGTGCGTCTATCCGATGGTGCCGTCGGGCGGCGACATCGGCGACATGATCCGCCGCCCGCCGAAGGAGGCCGCGTAGTGGAAGCTCCACCGTTACCGCTGCGAACGTTCGTGCTCTACGTCGAGGACAAGCCGGGCGTGCTCGACCGCGTGGCGTCGCTGTTTCGGCGGCGCGCGTTCAACATCGAATCCTTGCATGTCGCGCGGACCGATCGCGCCGGCGTGTCGCGCATGGTGGTCGAAGTGCGCGCCGACGACGACGGTGGCACGCGGCTGCAGGCGCACCTTCACAAGCTCATCAACGTGCTCTCGGTCAGAGACGTCACCCTGGGAAGCGAGGAATATCGAAATGGCTAACATCTTCTACGACAAAGACGCGAACCTCGATCTCATCAAGGCCAAGAAGGTGGCCGTCATCGGCTACGGCTCGCAAGGGCACGCGCACGCGATGAACTTGCGCGACTCGGGCGTCGACGTGCGCATCGGCTTGCACGAGAAGTCGAAGTCGCGCGCCAAGGCGGAAGCGGCGGGCTTCGTCGTCGAGCGGCCGCGCGCCGCGGCGGAGTGGGCCGACGTCATCGTCATCCTCGCGCCCGACACGACGCAGCCGAAGATTTGGGCCGAGGAGATCGCGCCCGCGCTCAAGTCGAAGGACACCGTCGTCTTCGCGCACGGCTTCAACATTCGCTACAACACGATCTCGCCGCCGCGCGACATCGACGTCATCCTGATCGCGCCCAAAGGTCCGGGCCATCGCGTGCGCGAGACCTATGCCGAAGGCGGCGGCGTTCCGGCGCTGTTCGCGGTGCACCAAGACGCGTCGGGCGGCGCCGAGGCGCTGGCGCTGTCGTACGCCAAAGGCATCGGCGCCACGCGCGCCGGCGCGCTGGCGACGACGTTCACCGAGGAGACCGAGACCGATCTCTTCGGCGAGCAGGCGGTCTTGTGCGGCGGCGTCTCGGCGTTGGTGCGGGCGGGCTTCGAGACGCTGGTCGAGGCCGGCTATCAGCCCGAGATCGCCTACTTCGAGTGCATGCACGAGCTCAAGCTCATCGTCGACCTCATGTATCGCGGCGGCCTCAACTACATGCGCTACTCGGTCTCGGACACGGCGGAGTGGGGCGACTACACGGCCGGGCCGCGCATCGTCGACGAGCACACGCGCGGCGTCATGAAGCAGCTGTTGGCCGACATTCGCTCGGGCGACTTCGCGAAGAAGTGGGTGGCGGAGAACGAGAGCGGTCGGGCGACGTTCGAGCATCGCCGGCAGACGGAGCGCGATCAGCCGCTCGAGCTCGTCGGCGCCAAGCTGCGCAAGATGATGCCGTTCATCGACGCCGTCACCATCAAGCCGGGAGACTAAGCGAATGGGCAACAACGCCAATAGCGACGGAGTAGTAGCTGGAGCGCCCGGAGCTCGTCGATGAGCTCGTCGAGCTTGGGCGACGCGCACGTACGCATCTTCGACACCACCTTGCGTGACGGCGAGCAGGCGCCGGGCGCGACCATGACGGCGGCGCAGAAGCTGGAAGTGGCGCGCATGTTGTCGCGCGTCGGCGTCGACGTCATCGAGGCCGGCTTTCCGGCGGCGTCGCCGGACGACTTGAACGCCGTGCGCGGCATCGCGTCGCTCGTCGGGCAACAAGCGGCCGAAGGGCGCGCCGAGCCGCCGATGATCTGCGCCTTGGCGCGCGCGAACGTCGACGACTTGAAGCTGGCGTGGGAAGGCGTACGCACGGCGGCGCGACCGCGGCTGCACACGTTCTTGGCGACGAGCGAGCTGCACATGAAGCACAAGCTGCGCATGACGCGCGATCAAGTGGTCGAGCGCGTGCGCACGACGGTCGCGTTCGCGCGCACGCTGTGCGACGACGTCGAGTTCAGCCCCGAAGACGCCGGTCGCAGCGAGCCCGAGTTCTTGTGGCGCGTGCTCGAGGTCGCCATCGCCGCCGGCGCCACGACGGTCAACATTCCCGACACCGTCGGCTACACGACGCCGGACGAGTTCGGCGCGCTCATCGCCGGCATTCGCACGCACGTCCCCAACATCGAGTCGGCGATCGTCAGCGTCCACTGCCACGACGATTCTCGGCTTGGCGACGGCGAACACGCTCGCCGGCTTGCGCGCCGGCGCCCGCCAGGCGGAGGTCACCATCAACGGCATCGGCGAACGCGCGGGCAACTGCGCGCTCGAAGAGGTCGTGATGGCGCTGCACACGCGCTATTGGCTCTATCGCATGCGCACGAACATCGACACGACGCAGCTGACGCGCGCCTCCAAGCTGGTGGCGGCGGCGACGGGGTTCGCGGTGCAGCCGAACAAGGCGATCGTCGGCGCCAACGCCTTCGCGCACGAGTCGGGCATTCACCAGGACGGCATGTTGAAGCACGCCGAGACCTACGAAATCATGCAGCCGGAGACCGTCGGCGCCGGGCAGACGCAGCTCGTGCTCGGCAAACACTCGGGCAAACACGCCTTCGCGCGCCGCTTGCACGATCTCGGCTACATCCTCGACGACGCGCAGATCCTGGAAGCGTTCGATCGTTTCAAGCGCCTGGCCGATCGCAAGAAGTCGGTGTCGGACGCCGAGCTGGAGGCGCTCGTGCAAAGCGAGCTGCCGGCCGCGGCGTCGCCGGCGCGCCATTGGACGCTCGAAGACTTGCAGGTCGCCTGCGGCACGATGGGCATGCCGACGGCGTCGGTGCGTCTGCGCGGACCCGATGGTCAACGGCGCGTGCAAGCGGCCGTCGGCACCGGTCCCGTCGACGCGGCCTATCGCGCCATCGACACGATCGTGCAGCAGCGCTCGCAGCTCATCGACTACTGCGTGCGCAACGTGACCGAGGGCATCGACGCGCTCGCCGAAGTCAGCGTGCGGCTCACCGGCGCCGGCTCCGGCCCGGTGAACCCGCAGCACGACACCACCGACGGGCCGATTTGGCGCGGCCAAGCCGCCGACAGCGACATCATCGTCGCCAGCGTCAAAGCCTACGTCTTGGCGCTCAACCGCATGATCGGCGCCATCAGCGTCGACCGTCCGCCGGTTGTCTTGGAGGCGAACTGATGGCACGCACCCTGTTCGACAAGCTGTGGGATGCGCACGTGGTCAGCCAAGACGAAGGCTGCCCGGCGGTGCTCTATATCGACCTGCATCTCGTGCACGAAGTGACGTCGCCGCAAGCGTTCTCGGTCTTGCGCGAGCGCAACATCGGCGTGCGCCGGCCCGACCGCACGGTGGCGACGATGGATCATTCGACGCCGACGACGCCGGGCTTGAAGGTCATCGACGGCGAAGCCGCCAAGCAGCTCGACACGCTGACCAAGAACTGCAGCGACTTCGGCGTGCGCTTGTACGGCCTCGATTCCGACAAGCGCGGCATCGTGCACGTCATGGGTCCCGAGCTCGGCCTCACGCAGCCGGGCATGACCATCGTCTGCGGCGACAGCCACACCGCGACGCACGGCGCGTTCGGCGCGCTCGCGTTCGGCATCGGCTCGTCGGAGGTCGCGCACGTGCTGGCGACGCAGTGTCTCCTGCAGCGCAAGCCGAAGACGCTGCAAGTGCGCGTCGATGGCCATCTGTCGCGCGGCGTGACGGCCAAGGATCTGATCCTCGCCATCATCGCGCAGATCGGCGTCGGCGGCGGCACCGGCGCGGTCCTCGAATATTCCGGCGACGCCATCCGCGGGCTCGACATGGAAGCGCGCATGACCGTCTGCAACATGTCGATCGAAGCGGGCGCGCGCGCCGGCCTCATCGCGCCCGACGACACGACGTTCCAATATCTCGCGCGCCGTGAGTTTTCGCCGCAAGGCCAAGCGTGGGAAGACGCCGTGGCGCGCTGGCGGCAGCTGCCCGGCGACGAAGGCGCACAGCACGACGCGCACGTCGTCATCGACGGCGGCGCGCTCAAGCCGATGATCACGTGGGGCACGAACCCGGGCCAAGGCATCGCCATCGACGCGCCGATTCCCGCGGCCGGCGACGAAGCGACCGACAAAGCGCTGCGCTACATGCAGCTCGACGCCGGCAAGCCGCTGGCTGGGCACAGCATCGACGTCGTCTTCGTCGGCTCGTGCACCAACGGCCGCATCGCCGATCTGCGGCAGGCGGCGCGCATCCTCGACGGCCGGCAGGTGGCGTCGGGCGTGCGCACGCTGGTCGTGCCCGGCTCGGTCGCGGTCAAGCGGCAGGCCGAAGCCGAAGGGCTCGACAAGATCTTCACGGCCGCCGGCGCCGAGTGGCGCGAGCCCGGCTGCTCGATGTGCATCGCCATGAACGGCGACATGCTGCAGCCCGGCCAATACGCGGTCTCGACGAGCAATCGCAACTTCGAAGGGCGACAAGGGCAGGGCAGCCGCACGTTCTTGGCCTCGCCGCTCAGCGCCGCCGCCGCCGCGGTCACCGGCCGCATCACCGACCCGAGGACGCTCCTATGACGCCCGTCAAGCACATCGTCTCGCGCGTCGCGCCGCTGTTCGTCGACGACGTCGATACCGATCAGATCATCCCGGCGCGCTTCCTGAAGACGACGCAAAAGGCCGGCTTGGGCGCGCAGCTGTTCAACGATTGGCGCGGCAAGCAGTTCCAGCCCGTGAACGGCGCGCGCATCTTGCTCGCGGGCGAGAACTTCGGCTGCGGCTCGTCGCGCGAGCACGCCGTGTGGGCGCTGACCGACGCCGGCTTTGCCGCCGTCGTCGCCCGCTCGTTCGCCGACATCTTCCGCAACAACGCGCTCAAGAACGGCCTCGTTCCCGTCGCCGTCGACGACAAGGTGCACGCCTATTTGAAGCAGGCGCGCACCGAGGACGCGAATCTGCAGCTCAGCATCGACGTCGCCGGCGCGCAGTTGACGCTGCCCGACGGCGAGGTCGTGTCGTTCCCGCTCGATCCGTTCGCGCGCCGCTGTTTGGTCGACGGCATCGACGAGCTCGATTATCTCGTGCGCCACGAAGCCGATATCGCGGCCTTCGAGGCGCGGCGTGCATAACGTCGCAGTCCCAGTCGAGGTCTTCGACACGACGTTGCGCGACGGCACGCAGCAAGAGGGGCTGTCGTTGTCGGCGGCCGAGAAGCTGCGGGTCGCCGTGCGGCTCGATGAATTGGGCGTGCATTTCATCGAGGGCGGCTGGCCGGGCTCGAACCCCAAAGACGCCGAGTTCTTCGCTCGGGCGCGCGACACGCCGTTCAAGACGGCGCGCATCGTCGCCTTCGGCGCCACGCGCCGGCCCGGTCTGCCCGTCGGTGACGACGCGTCGTTGCGCGCGCTCGTCGACGCCGGCACCGAGGTCTGCGCCATCTTCGGCAAGAGCTGGCGCCTGCACGTCGAGCGCGTCCTGCGCACCGACGGCGACGAGAACCTGCGCATGATCGAGGATTCGGTCGCCTGGCTGGTGGCGCAAAACCGGCGCGTCATCTACGACGCCGAGCACTTCTTCGACGGCTGGCGCGCCGACGCCGCTTACGCCCTCGAGACCTTGCGCGCGGCGGCACGCGGCGGCGCCGAGACGCTGGCGCTGTGCGACACCAACGGCGGCTCGCTGCCGTGGCAAGTCGCCGAGACGGTGGCCGCGGTCGTCGCCGCCGACCTCGGCGTGCGGCTCGGCATCCACGCGCACGACGACAGCGGCTGCGCCGTCGCCAACACGCTCGCCGCCGTCCGAGCCGGCGCCCGCCACGTCCAAGGCACCATCAACGGCTACGGCGAACGCTGCGGCAACGCCAACTTGTGCACCGTGCTGCCCGATCTCGAGCTCAAGCTCGGCTGTCAGGCGATAGGCGCACTCGGCATTCAGCAGCTGACCGACGTGGCGCGCTTCGTCGGCGAGCTCACCGGCATCGGACCCGAGGACTCGCTGCCGTTCGTCGGCAAGAGCGCCTTCGCGCACAAAGGCGGCGTGCACGTGGCGGCGATGCGGCTGGAGCGCGCGTCATACGAGCACGTCGATCCGGCGGCGGTCGGCAATCGCACGCGCGTCGTCGTCAGCGAGCTGGCCGGTCGCGCGGCGTTGATGGCGAAGGCGGCCGAGCACGGCGTCGAGCTGGCGTCGGCGGACGCGGCGCCGCTCATCGGTCGCATCAAGGAGCGCGAGCGCAACGGGTTCGCCTTCGAGTCGGCCGAGGCGTCGACGGTGCTGCTCATGCGACGGCACGCGGCGGAGTATCGCGCGCCGTTCAAGCTCGTCGCCTATCACGTCACCAGCGGCCGCGCCGGCGAATCGGGGCCGTATGCCGACGCCGCGCTGACGATCGATGTCGGCGGGCGCATCGTGGCCACGGCCGCGCGCCGGCCGGGACCGGTCGCCGCGCTCGACGCCGCCTTACGCGAGGCACTCGCGCCGTCCTTTCCCGAGCTCCACAAGATGCGCCTCTCCGACTATCACGTGCGCATCATCGACGGCCGCGACGGCACCGGCGCCGTCACCCGCGTGCTCGTCGAATCGACCGATGGCGCGCGCGTTTGGCGTACGCTGGGCGCGTCCGACAACGTAGTCGAGGCTTCGTGGCAGGCGCTGGCCGACAGCGTCGAATATGCGCTGGCAGCGCCGGCGCCTCAGGCGGTGGCTTCATGACGACCCCCAATACACAGTCGACGACCAAGAAGAAGCACGCACGCATCGTCGTCCTCGGCGGCGACGGCATCGGACCCGAAGTCGTCGCCGCCGGTCGCGCGGTGTTGACGGAAGCGGCGGCGCGCGACGGCATCACGCTCGCGTTCGACGAGCGGCTCATCGGCGGCGCCGCCATCGACGCCACGGGAACGGCGCTGCCCGACGACACCTTGAACGCCTGCAGAGCCGCGGATGCCGTCTTGCTCGGCGCCGTCGGCGGACCGAAGTGGGACGACCCGAACGCCAAAGTGCGGCCCGAGCAGGGCTTGCTCGGCTTGCGACGCGCGCTCGGCCTGTACGCGAACGTGCGGCCGGTGCGTCCGCACGCGGCGCTGGCGTCGGCGTCGCCGCTCAAGCCCGAGCGTCTCGCCGGCGTCGATCTCGTGTTCGTGCGCGAGCTGACGGGCGGTCTGTACTTCGGTCCGCGGCGGCGCGAGAAGACCGAGGACGGCGGCGAGCGCGCCATCGACACCCTCGAATACAGCGACGTCGAGATTCGCCGCGTCGTCAGGTTGGCGTTCGGCTTGGCGGCCGGCCGGCGCGGCAAGCTGACGTCGATCGACAAAGCCAACGTCCTCGAAACCTCGCGCTTGTGGCGGCAGACGGCGACGGCGGTCGCGGCTGAATTCCCGACGGTGACGCTCGATCATCAGCTGGTCGATTCGGTGGCGATGCGCCTCGTGTCCGAGCCGGCGCGCTTCGACGTGTGCGTCACCGAGAACATGTTCGGCGACATCCTGACCGACGAGGCGGCCGTGCTCGCCGGCTCGCTCGGCCTCTTGCCGTCGGCGTCGCTCGGCGACGGCACGAACGGCTTGTACGAGCCGATTCATGGCTCGGCGCCCGACATCGCCGGCCGCGGCATCGCCAACCCGATCGGCACCATCTTGTCGACGGCGATGCTGCTGCGTCACTCGCTCGGCGCCGACAGCGCCGCTCAGCGCATCGAGCGCGCCGTCGACCAGGCCATCGCCGGCGGCGCGCGTGGCGCCGACCTCGGCGGCACGATGACGACCGGCGCCATGACCGACGCCATCCTCGCTCGCCTCGACTAGTTGCGTCACAAACTAATTCAGTAATTTCTGAATATCGGCCTTTTCATTTTGTGCGACGCTTCCGCGCATGCGCTCGACGGCCGTCATTTGTCTGCTCGTCGTCGCCGGCTGCGGCGGCGGTGACCACGCGACTGCGCCTTATCACGCCGCGTTCTCGCCGGTGACCGCCGACGGCGACATGCTGCGCGACGCGCACGGCCGCGCCCTCATCCTGCGCGGCGTCAACGCGCGCGTCGACGGCGTCTTCGACGTCAACTTCACCGACGGCCGCGCGCCGCGCGAGGTCGTGCCGCCGCTCGACGCCACCGATGCCGCGGCCATGAAAGCGGCCGGCTTCACGCTCTTGCGCCTGCCCGTCAACTGGAGCGCCATCGAGCCCATGCCCGGCATGTTCGACGCGACCTACTTCGACAAGATCGCCGCCGTCGTCGACACCATGCGCGGCTCGGGCGTCTACGTCCTCATCGACCTGCACGAAGACGGCTACTCCAAAGAATTATGCGAAGACGGCGCGCCGTTGTGGGCGATCGATCCGCAGCCGACGATGCTGGTCGGCGGTCCCGGCCCGCTCGACGGCGCCACCGACTGCCACTCGTCGGGCGCGGCGCTGCAAGCGTTCGGCAACTTCTTCACCGATCAAATGATGCTGCAAGAGAGCTATACGACGATGGCCGGCATGCTCGCGGCGCGCTTCGTCGGCGACACGCAAGTCCTCGGCTACGAGATCATGAACGAGCCCATCGCCACCGACGCCGAAGTCGACGCCTTCAACAGCAAAGTCGGCGCCGCCCTTCGCGCCGCCGATCCCGGCCACCTCATCCTCTTCGAGCCGTCGGCGACGCGCAATTTCACCGACAGCGCCGAGATCTCCAACACGCCTTACAGCGTCACCGGCGGCGTCTACAGCGTCCACGTCTACACCGACGTCTTCGGCAGCGGTCCCGGCCTCACCGACGGCAGCTACGTCGAGAACTTGTTCAACTCCGTCTCCGGCGCGCGCATCGAAGCGCAAGCCTGGAAGACGCCGCTCGTCATCACCGAGTTCGGCATCGGCGCCGACAACGCCGTCGCCGGCGCCTGGCTCGGCCACTTCCTCGACGACGCCGACAGCGCCTTGGCCTCGTGGACGTTGTGGCTGTGGAAAGAGGAGTCGCAAGGCTTTTGGGGCCTGTTCACGCTCAACAGCGACGGCAGCTGGAGCCCGCGGCCGGCCATGTTCGCGTCCGTGTCGCGGCCGTACGCGCAGGCCATCGGCGGCGACCCGACCGGCATGACGTGGGACGGCACGACGTTGACCGTCAAGTTCAACGGCCGCGACGACGTCCCCGGCACGCACGATCTCTTCTGGAGCGCCGGCTCGCCGACGCTCGAATGCGACGGCAAAGCCATCGCCGCCACCGGCTTCGACATGGCCGGCTCGCGCTACACCGTCAGCTGCGGCGGCAAAGGCGCGCACGTCTTGACCGCGCGTTAGCGGCGACGGCGTAACCAGAGCAGCGCCAGCGCGGCGACGGCGAGCCCGAGCGGCCACCGACCGCGCGCCGCCGGCCGCGCGACGACGGCGCAGCTCGCCTGCGCGCCCGTCGGCACCGCGGCGCCCGCCTCTTGAATGAAGAACGACGCCGAGACGACGTCATCGCCGTACGGATCTTGGTCGACGTCCGGCGTGCCATTGCCGCCGTTGCCGTCGACGGCGCTGACGTAGATCGTGACCGGCCCGCTGCCGGCGTTCGGCGCCGTCCACCACACGTGCCAGCTCGTCGGCCCGTTGCGCAGCTCGAGCCGCGGCGTGTTGGGATCGACGGGCCGATTGCCGAAGACGGCGTCGCCGGCCGGCGCCACGATCGACTCCTCGCTGCCGTTGGTCGCCGCGCAGTTGCCGCCGGGGTCGGGCGCCGTCGCGCAAAAGAGCCCGCCCAGCGGCGCGCCGCCGGCGTCGTCGACCTCGAGCGCGAAGTTGTTGTTGTTGCACTGCACGTAGCCGCTGCTCGTCCCCGGCCCGTCGGTGCAGGTGGCGCCCGTGTACTGCAATCCCTCGGTCTCGTGCTCGAGCTGCACCTCGAGCTCATAGACCTGCCCGGGGATATAGCCGCCGGCGAAGAGCGCGCTCGGATCGGCGCCGAGGTGCAGGCCGACGCGACCGGGCGCGTCGATGTGGCAGCTGGCGCACGTCTGTGAGGCGAAGCGCGGCGCGCCCGTGAAGTAGATGCCTTCGGCGGTGGCGCCGTACGTCGCGCTGTCGGGCACGGTCGGGTTGGGGAAGAACTGCGTGGCATCGGCGAACGCGTGCGCCACCGTCGGCAAGGCCAGCAGCGAGACGCCGGACAGCAGACAAGTAAACAGCTGTTTACAACGCAAAGCCGACCTCCAGTGCGCCGCCGATGAAGTGGTCGGCGGCCGTGTGCGCGAAGCGCGTGCCGGCGCCGGCGAACGAGAGCGCGACGACGTCGTAGTCGCCTTGCAGCCGCAGCCACAGCCAGCCGGTCAGCCACGACGTCAGCGACGCCGACGCCGAGAAGCCGGCGGCGCGCGCGGCGCCGTATTGCGCGTCCGAGGTGATGTCGCCGGCGTGGATGACGCCGAGATAGCCGGCGCGCACGTCCAAGAGCGCCCAGTGGCCGCCGAGCGCGCGCGCCCAGCCGAGACCGGCGGCGACGGCGTCGTAGCGCACGTCGGGCACGCCGACGTCGACGGGCGCGCTCTGGCTCCAGCTGATGCGCTGCCAGCCGGTGTCGAGGGTGAGCGTGCCGCCGGCGGCCGCGTGGCCGAGCGGAATGCGGCCGACGAAGCGCGCGTTCCAGCGCGACACCGTGCCGCGTGACTGTCCGCCGCCGGTTTGGGTCGTGAAGCCGAAGATCTGTTCGTACGAGCCGGCGAGCCCGAACGACGCCAACACCGGATGCTCGGCGGCGAGCTCGGACGACAGCGCCAGCGGAAATACGGCGCCTTCGACGCGCATGCCGGCGACGGTGCCGCCGGCGTAGGTCGGCGCCGACGCGACGTCGAAGCCGAGCCGCCGCGTGAGCAGCGCCGGGCCGACGCCGGCGAATACGCCCGCCGTCGGCGCCGCGCCGGCGGCCGAGCGAGCGATGGCCAGCGTCGGCGCGCCGGCGACCGCGGGCGCGACGTCTTCGGCCGGCGTCGGCGCGCGGTCGTCGTCGGCCGGCGCCTCGGCAGCGCGCGGCGACGCGGCGGCTTCGGCGCTGCCGAGGCGCGACAGATGCTCGAGCGCGCGCACCAGCTCGGCGACGACGCGCTCGCGAATCAGCGGCAGCGTGCGCCCGCCGAGCGCGTAGCGTGCGCGCGCCACGACCTGTCCGCTGGCGCCGGCGCGCACGGCGATGAGCAGGACGCGCTCGCGACCCTGGCCGACGATGGCGCCGCCGATGACCGCGTCGATGCGCAGCGCGGCGGCGACGGCGTGCACGTCGGCCGGCGACGCGCCGTCGCGACCGAGCCGCGCCGCCGTCGCGCGATAGCGCTCGCCGGGCACGAGCTCGTACAGCTCGCCCAAATCCTCGGCGAGCGCGCCGGCGAAGCGCGGGCCGTCGGCGCCGCTGACGCCGAGCAGCGTGACCGTCTTGGCCGCCGCGTGCGTGCGCGTGCCGGCGAATATGACGATAATGAATATGAATGAGCGGCTAATAAATGACATTTAGCCCGCCTTCGATATTCAGTCCGTCGCGCGACTCCAAGAGCGCGAAATCGAGATAGCGGAAATGGAAGTAATCGATCTTGGCTTCCAGCTCGAGCGCGCGATGGACCCACGGCAAGCGCCAGCTGATCTTGCCGCCGAGCAGCCCCGACCAGAAGTTGGACAGCTCGCGATCGGCGGTCACGAAAGGCTCGTCGAAGTTGTCGGTCGTATAGTTCTCGCGATAGAAGCTGGCGGCGCGTTGATAATAGAAACGCCCGCGTAGACGCAGCGTCACGTCGCCGAAGGTGACGAAATAGCGCGCCTGAATCGTATGCGCCTGAACGCCCCAATTGTCGGCATAAAAGCGATAGTCACCCTGTAAAGCGGTGTCGCTGAATAGGTGACGATTGAGCGCCAATACGACTGCGTGTCGATAACGATCATAAGGGACGGTTTCGGGCACTTTGAACGGCGCATTCCCCGCTAAGTCGGGCGTTTGAATGCGCACGAAACGATAAGGGCTCGCTTGATATCCGTCGTCATACGAAAACGAATACGAGAGCTGCGCGATGGTGCGCTTATCGATCACTTGGCTCCACGACGCCGAGACGCCGTTGACGAGCAGCGAGCGGTGAAACAGCTGATCGCCCGCGCGTCCGATGGCGTTCGCCGACACCGAGTAGCCGAGGGCGAGCGTCGCATTGCGCTCGAACAGATCTTGCGCCAGCCCGAGCTCGACGTTGTGCGAGGAATAGTCGTTCTCGACCGAGTAGACGTAGCTGCCGGAGAGCGTCGTCGCGTGTAGCTTCTGCGTGAGGCCGCCCGTGATCTCGCTGCGAAAGTCGCTCATGCGCTTGGTCGCGTTGCTGATGACGTCGACCGACGCCGAGCTGACGATGTCGGCGACATAGCTGGCCGAGACGGTGCCGCCAGACCACGCGTCGCGCGAGATGGCCGTCAGCGGCGACACGACCGTCGTATGATCGTTGTCGGTATAGACCTGCGTCTTGGCCGTGAATTGATCGTCGGCGCGCGCGAATGGCGGGCTGAGCCCGGCGAGCGACACGAAGATCGCGAGCGCGCGCTTCAGTTGCACCCGCAGCCGCCTCCGGCCGAGCCGTAGCCGCCGACGGCGCCTTCGCGCGCCTCCTGCATGTGCAGATCGAGCACGTCTTCGTGCGGATCGGGCTGAAACGTCATCGTCGGCTTCGCCAAAAGCTCGCGCTCGTAAGGCTTGACCCGCACGCAGCCGCTCGCGGCCAAGAGCGCCAACAGCCACGGCAAGAGCGGCTTCATCGCGGCTGCAGCCCCATGAGCGTGAACACTTGCGCGCACGCGGCGTCGACGGGGCTCGGCTGTTTGGCGCCGCCGACCCACGCGACGAGCGGCTGCCACTCGGCGTCGTCGGCGAGCGTCTGCGCCGGATAGGCCGGGAAGATGCCGACGCCGTGGTGCTCGGCGCCGCCGAAGCTGGCCTTGAGCGGCTTGCCGAGCAGCGGAATGTGCTGCAAATCGGGCTGCGCCCGCTGCGCCGTCGTCGCGCCGTACAGCAGCCCCGACACCGACTGGAAGTTCAGCTCGACCTCGGAGTCGGTGAGCAGGCCGTCGCGACCGTTGCGCGTCCCCGGATCGACTTGGCGCAGCTTTCCCGGCGAATACAGGCGCAGCGCGTGATCGGCGTTGCCGTGGCAGGCCAAGTAGGAGCAGCGTCGAATCAGCACCGGCTCGACGGTGCAGACGAACTGGTCGTAGTCGAGGAACGAGTCGGGCGAGCCGGTCGTCGCCAACCCCTGCTTGGGATCGAGCGCCGGGCAGCCGGCCAGCGCGACGACGACCAGGAGCGCGCCGGCCACGAGAAAGAAGCGACGCACGCGCGCCGTCAGAACCGCTGCGTCGGCGTGGCCGCCGTCCGCAGATCGACGGTGACGTTGCCGCCGGCGTCGATGCAGACGGCGTAATGCTGCAAATAGCCGCTGCCGGGGCCGCTCGTGTGCTGGCCGTTGGCGTCGAAGCTGGCGCCGTGGCAGCTGCAGTAATAGGTCGTGCTCTGCAGCGCGACGGGACAGCCGGCGTGCGTGCAGTCGGCGTCCATGGCGTAGAAGCCGCCCGCGTCTTTGGTGACGAAGATCGTGTACGGCTCGCCGCCGGCCGAGACGGCGTTGGCGAACGACTTGGGCGCGCCGACGGTGTAGCTCGACGCCGCGCCGGCGGCCAGCGTGCCCGGGGTGCAGCTCGACGCGCCGCCGCCGCCGGCCGCGCCGCCGCCGCCGCTTTCGCCGCCGTCGGCCAATCCATCGCCGGCCGCGCCGCCGCCGCCGGCACTTCCGCTGTCGACCGCGACGGTGCCGACCGCGCCTTCGGACAGCCGCGCCGGCGCCGCCGGGCTGCAGCCGGCGAGCCCGACCGTCAGCAGGCTCGCCCCTGCCACCGCACAGAAGTCGCGACGACTCGGGCAGCCGCCGCAGGATCCGTCGCGCATGTCACGTTGCCGCAGCAATCGCGATTCCCGTCCTAACTAACCGATTTTTCGTAGGTTGTTGCGGCATCGCGCCCCGGCGACTGCGCTTCCGGTGACGGCCACGCCGTTGTGCGAATGATTCGCATAACCAATAAGGGCCGTATAACACGGAACCAGGCGCGCGTGTATCGCCGCGAGAGCGATCGGACGAGCGGCCGCGGCGTCGTGCCGGCGACTCGGTCCCGTGACGGTCGCTGCAGCCTCCTGCGAACCATTCGCGTGCTGCGCCGCCGATCGCGCCTGACGACGGCTGCAGCCGTAAAACGAAGGCGGACTTTCGTCGCGAGCTTGTTACCATCCGGTCGTGCGTGTGTTGCTCGTTGGTCTCGCTTTGTTCGCGGTCGGCTGCGGCGGCGGCCCGCCGTCGGGCACGGCCTGCAACGGTCACGACGAGCTGTGCGCGCGCACCTACGACGCCGTCACCTTCGCCGGCACGCATGACGCCGACTCCAACATCGCCGACGGCTTCGGCGCGCCCGACCAAACCTACGGGCTCACGCGCCAGCTCGACGACGGCATCCGCGTCCTGCACTTGGAAATGCAGGAATACGACGGCGACGTCTACCTCTGTCATTCGTTGTGCGAAATCGGCAGCCGCCTGCTCGTCGACGACTTGAGCGAGGTCGCGGCCTGGACCAAAGCCCATCGCCGCGACGTCGTGACGCTGCTGATGGAGTCGACCGATGTCTCCAGCGACGACATCGCCGCGCGCCTGAAAAAGGCCGGGCTGGTCTCGTCGCTGCACGCGCAAACCGCGGGTGCGCCCTGGCCGACGCTGGGCGCGCTCATCGCCAAAGGGGATCACGTCATTGCCTTCAACGATGACAAGACGAACACCGGCGGCGCGACGTTCCCGTGGCTGCTCGATCGCTTCGCCTGGACCTGGGAGACGCCGTGGGACAACGAGCAGCTCGCCGACTTCGCGCGCTGCAACGCCGACCGCGGCACCGCCGGCAACAGCCTGTACGTCGTCGACAATTACCCCGAAGATCGGGTGATCCCCGACGCTGCCGACGCCGAACGCTTCGAGCGCAATCCGTTTCTGATCGATCGGCTGCTGCACTGTGGCGAGGTCAGCGGCGTGCGCCCCAACTTCGCCATGGTCAACTACTACGAGGTCAGCGACGTCTTCGCCGATGTCGATATCCTCAATGGATTTGCGGCATTACCCAGCGACAACGTGGACGCATTCCCGCCGCTACAAGATATGGGCGGCAGCGACTGAAAACCGGCGGTTGCGCACATTCCGTGTCATACTGCGCGACTTCCATGGAATCGACGTTCGACAATCTCGGCCTCATCGAGCCTCTGACCCGCGCGGTCAAAGAGGAAGGCTATACGCAACCCACACCCATTCAAGTCGCCGCTATCCCGCCTGTTCTCGAAGGGCGCGATCTGCTCGGCTTGGCGCAGACGGGCACCGGCAAGACGGCGGCGTTCGCGCTGCCGATCTTGCAACGCTTGTCGCAGTCCGGCCGCCGCCCGCATGGCGATCGGCCCATCGCCGTCCTCGTCTTGACGCCGACGCGCGAGCTCGCGGCGCAGATCGGCGAGAGCTTCGCGGCCTACGGCAAACACCTCGGTTATCGGCACGCGGTCATCTTCGGCGGCGTCGGGCAGCGCGAGCAGGAGCGCGTGCTGCGCGCCGGAATCGACATCCTCGTGGCGACGCCGGGACGACTGCTCGATCTTTGCCAGCAGCGCATCGTGCACCTCAATCGGCTCGAGATCTTCGTGCTCGACGAGGCCGATCGCATGCTCGACATGGGCTTCATTCACGACGTGCGCAAAGTGATCGCGCTGATTCCGCCGAAGCGGCAGACGCTGTTCTTCTCGGCGACGATGCCGCCCGACGCGCAGAAGCTCGCCGATCAGCTGCTGCACGATCCGGCGACGGTGGCGGTGACGCCGGTGTCGTCGACGGCGGAAGCGGTCGATCAGTCGGTCTTTCTCGTCGAGAAGAATGACAAGCGCTCGCTGCTCTTGCATCTGTTGCGGGACGCGGCCATTTCGCGCGCGCTCGTCTTCACGCGCACCAAGCACGCCGCCAATCGCGTCGCCGAGTTCCTCGAGAAGGCCAACGTCAAGGCGGACGCCATCCACGGCAACAAGTCGCAGAACGCGCGCGAGCGAGCCTTGGCGCGCTTCAAACGCGGCGAGTCGCGCGTGCTCGTGGCGACGGACATCGCGGCGCGCGGCATCGACATCGACGCCGTGTCGCACGTCGTCAACTTCGATCTACCCAACGTTCCCGAGACCTACGTACACCGTATCGGCCGCACGGCGCGTGCCGGCGCGAGCGGCGCGGCGTTGTCGTTCTGCGACACCGAAGAGCGCGCGTTCTTGGCCGACATCGAGCGGTTGATTCGTCGTCGCGTCGAGGTCGTCGCCGAGCATCCGTTCCGCTCGACGGTGCCGCTGTCGGTGCGCCCGGCCATTTCGGCCGCGCAGCCGCAGCAGCAGCGGGCGGCCGGCGGCGGTCGTCCGGCGGCGCGCAACGGCGCACAAACGCGCTGGCGGCGGCGCCGCTGAACTTAGTATAACCAGTGTCGAATTGATCGGGAGACGAACGGGAGACGAGGACGGCGCGCAGCATTAGATCACACAGGCAGCATTGTGACGGCGCGGCTGGACTTCGAATCGCTGGATCGAGAACGAGCGATACTGTTTAGGTGACCAAGAGGAGTGGTACATGGCGATGCAAGGCCGACCTTCGATCAACAAGCGCAACCGTGAGCAGGCCAAACGCGAGAAGCAGCAAGAAAAGGCGCAGCGTCGCGCCGAGCGTACGGTCGAGAAGCGTAACAAAGGCGATGCCCCCGACGGTGAAGATCCCGATATCGCCGGCATCATCCCCGGGCCGCAGCCCATTCTCGAAGAGTAGCCCGCTTCGATTGCGGTGACGGCGCCGGCGCGGGCCACGCCCGTTTGCCGGCGTTCGTCGCCCAGCAGTACAAAAACCGAACATGTAGCGCTGCCTTGGCTTACTTCGGGACGCGGCGCTTCAGCTTCTCGACCAGCGTCGTGCGGTTGAGACCGAGCAGCTGCGCCGCGGCGTTGCGATTGCCGCCGGTGCGCGCCAACGCTTGCTCGATGAGCGTGTCCTCGATCTGCGCCACCGTCGCACGCAGGTCGAGCCCTTCGGGCGGCAGCGACGTCGGCTTTTCGCCGCCCGCCGTCGCCGCGCTGGCGTTGCCGGCCGCGGCCTCGCCGTTGGCTTCGTCGCGCGCCTTGATGATCGCCGGCGGCAGCGCGTCGAGCTGCAGCCGCCCGCGCTTCTGAAAGATGACCATGCGCTCGACGACGTTGCCGAGCTCGCGCACGTTGCCGGGCCAGCGGTGGCGCGCGAGCGCGTCGAGGAGCTGCTGCTCGACGCCGTCGACGTTGGTGCCGTGACGCGTGTTGGAGACGGCGACGAAGTGCTCGACCAAGAGCGGAATGTCGCCCGGTCGTTCGCGCAGCGCCGGCAACTTCACGTCGATGAGGTTCAGCCGGTAATAAAGATCTTCGCGGAAGGTGCCCGCTTTGACCATCGCCGCCAAGTCGCGATGGGTGGCGCCGATGACGCGCACGTCGGCCGAGCGCAGCGTCGAATCGCCGAGCACCTCGTATTGCCGCTCTTGGATGACGCGCAACAGCTTCACTTGGAACTGCAGCGGCATGTCGCCGATCTCGTCGAGGAAGAGCGTGCCGCCCTCGGCGAGCTGGAAGCGGCCGGCGCGCGCGTGGGTGGCGCCGGTGAACGCGCCGCGCGCGTGGCCGAACAGCTCCGACTCGAGCAGCGCTTCGGGAATGGCGCCGCAGTTGACGGCGATGAACGGCCCTTCGGCGCGCTTGGAGGCGCGATGGATCGAGCGCGCCACGACCTCTTTGCCGGTGCCGCTCTCGCCCGAGATGAGCACGGTGGCGTCGGTCTCGGCGACGGCGGCGACGACGTCGAGCACCTCTTTGAACGAGTGCTCCTCGCCGACGACCGAGCCCGACGCCACTTTGTCGCGGCCGAAGGTGTCGGCCAAGAGCGCGCGCAACGTCTCGGGCGTGAACGGCTTGGTCAGGAAGTTGGCGGCGCCGGCGCGCATGAGCTCGACCGCGGCGGCGACCGTCGCGTGACCGGTGAGCACGACGACGGGCACGCGCTTCTGCACGGCCGCGGCCACGACGCTGCGGCCGCCGGCGCGCGGCATCTCGAGGTCGGTGATGACGAGCTCGGGTCGAATGCGCTCGAGCTTCTCGGCGGCGTCGAAGCCGTCGACGGCGGTCGTGACCTCGCAGTTCTCGCGAACCAAGCAGCGCTCGAGCGTGCGGCGCACGTCGGCGTCGTCTTCGACGATGAGAATCCTGCGTTTGGCTACGCCCTCGAATCCGGAGGCCATCCGCCGAACATCATATCTGGCAGGGCATCGCCGAACAAGAGCGCACTTGACGCTTCGGCGTTCCGACTTGCAAGTGCTGCACGTCGGTTTCCCTCGTCACGCGCCGACCGCTGAGTGGAATCGATCGAGCCCGCTCGGCGCGAAGTCGCGCTCGCTGGATCGTGGAAGCGCTGACGGGAGCTTGCGTTAGCGAATCGCGAGGCCGCGGCTCGGCGTCTGCGCCGGCGGCGTGTCCTCGAACATCTTGAGCGCCAACACTTTGAGCGCCGGGCCCGGATCGCGATCGGCTTCCGCCGAGCCTTGCGCCAGCATCGCGCCATCGTGATCGACGACCGTGACGGCGACGCGGTAGGACACGAACTGATAATGCAGGTCGTTGACGATGTGGTGCCGCGAATCGTCGGGCGCATGCATCTGCGAGTCGTCGATGATCGTGCCTTTGACGGTCAGCGACACGTGCGCCATGGAGCGCGTGTCGTCGCCTTCGTACACGTCGTAGCCGCGCTTGCGCAGGCTCTCGATGAGCGCCCCGCGGCGCGCTTGCACGAGCTGCAAATCGCAGGCGCCCGAGACCTGCGCCGGCCCAACGGCGACCATCGGCAGCGTGCGCTGCGCGGTCACGGTCCAGCGCGCCGAGACACAGCCAGGCGCCAACATCGCGACCAAAGACAACGGGAGCAATCGCATCTACAGAACCTCCGACGGAAACATCGACGGAGGTGAAATCGACTTGAGCGTAAACGTGCTCGAATTACACGTTCGACGCGTTTTAGGCGTGAGGCGCGAATTTGATCCTTCTTATGGGCGCGCTCTCGTCGCGCTCACATCGCGCGCTTCGTCGCATCACATCGCGCGCGCTGTGACGTTCGTCGGTCGAGCCGCCGGCGTCTGTAGGCGTTCGAGCGCCGCTGCTCCCACTTCGCGCGCGAGCTTTCGCGGCACGCGCTTTGCTGACGAATGGCGCGCATGAGACGAAGTGAGCGCATCGTGGTCGATATCCCGGTGGTCTGGACGCGCGCCGGGCGTGCCCTCTCCTGCGTCGCGCGTGACCTCAACCTGCACGGCCTCTTCTTGTGCACCGACGAGCTCGTCGAGCCCGGCTCGCTGATGCACCTGCGCGTCGGCTTGCCCGACCGGACGATCGATCTATTTGCGACGGCCCGCTTCGTCGGTCGCACGCTCGCCGGCAACGGCATCGGCGCCGAGATCTTCATCATCGACGACGCCAGCCGCGCCTGCTGGATCGCCTACTACCAGTCGGTGTTGTCGAGGGAAGCGGGCTCGCCGATCCCCGAAGCGCCGCGCGTCATGTTCAGCCGCTGATCCCTTCCGTCGCGCCCGTTTTCGCCGCTCAAACCCGCTCGGGCGCTGCCTCGTTCATCCTCGACTCCGTCTCATACATTGCTACAAGCATTCGTGTGCTGGCTTGCTGTCGGCGGCGCGTGTGTTTTGGTGCGAGCGGCGTCTCTGCCAGTGCTGCTGCCCGCAGAGCCGAGCCCGGGGTTACGCACGCTGGGCCGCGTAATTTCGGCAAATTCGGCCACTTCGTCTAGCGTCTCCGCGGAAGCGTCACTTCTCCGACGAGCGTCATGGAACCGTCGGCCTCCTCGTCAACCGCTTGACGGGCCAGCTCCCGATATCGCCTAAAACCCGTATTCCCCGCTACGCAAAAGGTTGGCAAAAGACGTGCAATGCCTCCCTGACATGACGAACGCCGCCGCCGACCGCAAGCCCGACTACGACCAGCTTCTCGACGTCGAAGCCGCCAACGACGTCTTCCGCTGCTCGCCTGACGATCCGATCGCCGGCATGGCCCTCGTTCGTCAGATTGCCGCGTCGGTCGCGCGCCGTCTGCCCAGCCACGTCGACCGCGACGAGCTGGTGGGGCTCGGTACGCTCGGGTGGGCGGAAGCCCGTCAGCGCTTCGACGCCACGCGCGGCGTCCCGTTCGCCGGCTTCGCCGCCGCCCGCATCCGCGGCGCCATCCTCGACGGTCTGCGCCGCGCCGACACGCTCTCCCGCGGTGACCGCCGCCGCGCTCAGCGCGACTCGGCGCCCGCGCTGCCGCGCATCGTCTCGGATCCGGCCGAAGTGGAAGCGGCCATGGACCGCTCGTCGGACGACGGCGACGTCAGCGACGTCCTCGCGCAGCAGGAGATGGTCGACGAGCTCCGCGTGGCGATGACCAAGCTGCCCGAGCGCGAGCGTCTGGTTCTGCTCCGCCACTTCTTCGACGACGTTCCGATGCGCGTCATCGGCGCCGAGCTGGGCGTGACCGAGTCGCGCGTCAGCCAGATCGCCACCGCCGCCGTCGAGAAGCTGCGCGGCACGTTCGGAATCGCCGTCCTGCCGCGCAAGAAGACGCGCAAGACCGTCGAGAAGAAGAGCGGCAAGGTCGCCGCCGTTGCTACCGCCGTCTCGGCCTCGAAGGCCGCTTAAGGAAAATTCGAGTGATGCGCGCACATCCACGCTGGGTCCTGCATGCCGCGGTCGACGTCGAGAGCGAGGACAACCTCTACGCCGGCCTTTCCTACGACGTGAGCGAAGGTGGAGTGTTCGTCGCCACGCTGGCTTCGCCGCCCGTCGGCACGAACGTCGACGTCAAAGTGATCTTGCCCGACGGCTCGAAGCTCGAGCTCACGGGAACGGTGCGCTGGGTGCGCGACGTGCGCCAGGCGAGCCAAGGTTTGCCGCCCGGTTGCGGCATCCAGTGGGACCATTTGCCGATGGAGGCACTGCGGGTTCTGCTCCATTTCGCCGAGCTTCGCGAACCGATCTTGTATGAAACGTGAGGAGACCATGAACTCGCCCGTAGAGCTCGTCGCCGCGTCGCTGACGTCGGGCGGTGTGGACGCCCACGCCGGCCTCATCTTGTTGGTCGACGACGAGCCGCTCCTCTTGCGCGCCTATTCGCGCGTGCTGTCTTCGGCCGGCTTCCAGGTGATCACGGCCGACAGCGGCGAGGCCGCGCTCGTCAAACAGCGCGAGCATGCCTTCGATAGCGTGTTCCTCGATCTCGGTCTGCCCGGCGCCAGCGGTCTCGAGGTCGCGCACGCGATCCACGATCGCGATCCCAGGCTGCCGGTCGTGCTCATGACCGGCGCGCCGTCGCTGGAGTCGGCCATCGGCGCGGTTTCGGCCGGTGCGCGGCGCTATCTCGTCAAGCCCATCGAGTCGCCCAATTTATTGTCGGCCGCGCGCGAAGCGGTCTCGGAGCATCAGCAGAAGGAGCGCGAGCGTAAGGAGCTGCATCTGCCCGACGGCGCGCAGCTCGATCGCGCCATCGAGCAGCTGTTCATGGTGTATCAGCCGATCGTCAGCTGGACGCGACGGCAGCTGTTCGCCTATGAAGCCTTGGTCCGTACGCGCGAGAAGTCGGTGCCGCATCCGGGCGCGTTGATCGATCTGGCACAAAAGTGCAATCGCCTCGACGAGCTGGGTCGCCGCATCCGCGCCGCCGCCGGGCCGCAAGCGCCCAACGCGCCGCTCTTGTTCGTGAACCTACATCCGGCCGATCTGCTCGACGACGATCTGTACGACGCGGCGGCGCCTTTGTCGCAGTCGGCGCGGCGCGTCGTGCTCGAAGTGACCGAGCGCGCCGGCCTCGACGCGATCGCCGACCTGCAGGAACGTTTGGGCCGGCTGCGTCGTCTTGGTTATCGCGTGGCCATCGACGACTTGGGCGAGGGCTATTCGGGTCTGACGTCGCTGGCGCGGGTGCAGCCGGAGTTCGTCAAGCTCGACATGTCGCTCGTGCGCAACGTCGACAAATCGCAGGCGCAGCGGCAGATCGTCCGCTCGACTCTGCGGCTGTGCCGGGAATTGCGCTGCCGCGTCATCGCCGAAGGCGTCGAGACGACGGCCGAGCGCGACGCATTGGCCGACCTCGGCTGTGACCTCTTACAAGGCTATCTTTTCGCACGCCCGGCCGCAGAACTGGCGTCGCCAGTACTGCGTTAACGTGGCGGGCTTGGTATCCTGTTCACGACAATGGCCAAGACGCTGCGCATCCTCCTCGTCGAGGATAGCCAGGACGATGTCGAGCTGGCGCGCCGCACGCTGCGGCTCGCGGGCGTCGAGGCCGAGCTGCACGTCGTCGACAGAATCGCCGATCTGCACGCCGAGCTGTTGCGCCGGCCGTGGGATGTCGTCCTGAGCGACGATCGACTGCCCGACGGTGACGCGCTGACCGTGCTGTCGCGCGTGCGCACCGAAGGCGAAGACCTGCCGCTGCTCGTGCTCTCCGGCGCCGTCGGTGAAGCGCGCGCCGTCGAGCTCATGGCCGCCGGCGTCGACGACATCGTGCTCAAGGAAGAGATGTCGCGCCTGCCGACGGTGGTGCGGCGCGAGCTGAGCGAATATCACGAGCGCCGTCTGCGCCGCGCCGCCGAAGCCGCGCTCAACCGCTCCGAGCACGAGCTGCGCGAGGTCATCGACGCCGCGCCCGTCGGCATCTGCATCTGTCACGGCGACACCATCGCCTACGCCAACCGCGCGCTCGGCGCCTGTTACGGCGAGACCGAGGCGGCGCGGCTCGTCGGACTGGGCGTGGCGATGTTGGCGCGTGAAGAGGCGCGCCACATGCTGCTCGAGCGCCTGCACGCCAAGGATTCGCTGCCGATCGAGTTCCCCTTCTCGCGCCACGATCGCGCGGTCGGGACGATGGAAATTACCGGCGCGCGCCAGCTGACGTTCGGCGGTTTGCCGTCGGTGCTGGTGACGTTGCGCGACGTGACCGAAGAGCGCCGCCTGCGCGAGCGGCTGCAGATGGCCGACCGCATGGCCGCCATCGGCACGCTCGCCGCCGGCATCGCCCACGAGATCAACAACCCGCTCGCCTGCGTCACCGCGAACCTCGAGGTCTTGCGCGAGGAGCTGGCGCGGGCGAAACCGGAGGCGTTCACCCACATCGACGCCGCCGACCTACTCGGCGCCGTCGACGACGCCCGCCAAGGCGCCGAGCGCGTGCGCGTCATCGTGCGCGACTTGAAGCTGTTCGCGCGCGTCGACGGCAGCCCGCGCAAAGGCCCGGTCGACCTGGCCGCGGTGTTGGCGACGGCCGAGCGCATGACCGCCAGCCTCTTGCGCGGTCGCGCCAAGCTCGTCGCCGAACGCGGCCAACTGCCCTACGTGTGGGGCGATGCGCTCGATCTCTGTCAGGTTTTCGTGAACATCCTGGCCAACGCGGCGCAGGCGATCGACCCGGGCGCGCCGGGCGACAATGAGATTCGCGTGCGCGTGCGGCCGGAAATGGGGCGCGTCTTCGTCGAGATCGAGGACACCGGCTCGGGCGTGCCCGAGGCCTTGCGCAGCCGCATCTTCGACGCCTTCTTCACGACCAAGGGCGCCGGCGGTGGGCAAGGCCTCGGCCTCTCGGTCAGCCACGGCATCGTCACCTCGCTCGGCGGCGAAATCGTGGTGCGCGCAGGCGATTTCGGCAAAGGCACGGTCGTCTCGGTGCAGCTGCCGACCTGGACCGGCAACCCCGAAAGCGCGGCCGGCTAATCGCGCCTTCTGCCTTCGTCCTAGCGCTAACCGACTCCGTTACACGCTTAAAAGTGACAATCGCGTGCGGCATTTTGTCGCATTGCGAGCGCAAACCGTTAAGGTTAGTCGTAAATGCGGGACGAGTAGTTCCCCGATAGCCATGACGCGCCCGATCGCCTTCATTCTCGCCGCGGCCACGTTGTTGGTGGCGCTCGCCGTCGCGATCAGCGAGCGGCGCGTGTCGGCGGCGTTCGACGCGGTGCGCCAGGAGAACGAGGCGGCCTTCGACCGTCGCGCAGCGGACGCGACCGCGGCGGCCACACCGATGACGCGCGCGGCGGTGGACGAGCTCGCGGCGCAGGCGAATCGGCGCCTCGAGACGGCGGAGCGCGAGGCCACGTCGACGCTGCGGCTGGCGCTGCTCTTCTCGGCGACGTTGACGCTGCTTCTGGGGCTCGGCCTGTCGCTGCGGCTGATTCGGCAGGCCAAGCGGCTGGCGACCGCGGCCGAACGCATCGCGCGCGGCCACCTCGACGCGGCGGTTCCGCCGTCGACGGGCGCGCTCGGGCAGCTGGCCCCGGCCGTGAAGCGCACGGCGGCGGCGCTGGCGCGGCGCGAGCGTGAGAGCGAGGCGCTGGTCGCGCTGGCGGCGCTGCCGGCGTCGATCGCCGTCGATGATGACGCGACCGACCTGCCGGCGGCGATCGATGCGGCGCAGCTGCAGCGCCTGCTCGAAGACGTGCGCCGCACCATCGCCGGCGTGCTCGACGTGCGCGCGCTGACGCTGGTGGCCGTCGACGGCGAGCACGTGCAGCGGCTGGGCACGTCGCAGACCGAGCGCCGCGATGTGCACTACGCGCGCGCCGGCTCGGCCGTGGCCGCGATGCTGGCGCGCGGCGACGCCATCGTCTTCGACGTCGATCGCGGCGTGCATCCCGAAGACGCTACGGCCCGTGCCGCCGGTGCGCGCGCCTATGCCGTCGTGCCGCTCGACGCGGCCGCGCCGGTGGCGCAGGGCGCGCTCGTCGTCGACCTCGGGCTGTGCGCGGTCGCGGTCGCCGAATTGCGCTTCTTGGGCCTCGTCGCGCACGAGCTGGCCGCGCGCTTGACCGCGCTGCAAGTCGCCGGCGCGGCGGTCGAAGCCCGCGCACCCAAGCTCGGCCGCACGGCGCGGAGCACGTAGCCTTGGCGCACATCCTCGTCGTCGACGATATGGAGCAGAACCGCGATCTGCTGCGCATTTTCCTGTCGTCCGACGGCCACGACATCACCGAAGCGGCGTCGGGCGAAGAGGCGCTCTTGCGCGCCGAGGAGTCGCTGCCGGATCTGGCGCTGCTCGACATCATGATGCCGGGGCTCAACGGCTTCGAGACGGCGGTGCGCCTGAAGCGGCTCGCCGGCGACGACTTCTTGCCGGTGCTGCTCGTGTCGTCGCTGCAAGATCCGTCGTCGCGCATCCTCGGCCTCAAGATGGGCGCCGACGACTTCCTGTCGAAGCCGCTCGATCGCTCGGAGCTGCGCGCGCGCGTCACCAATCTACTGACGCTGCGCTCGAAGTCACGCGAGCTGCGCGCGCGCAACCAGGAGCTGCTGGAGCTGCAGCACTTTCGCGACGAGATGTCGGCGCTGCTCGTGCACGATCTGAAGAATCCGATCAGCATCGTGCTCGCCAACGTCGAGTTCGTCGGGAAATCGCCGCGGTTGAACAGCGAGGAGCGCGAGGCGGTCGACGACGCGCGCATCGCCGGCTATCGCACGCTGCGGCTGCTGGCCAACCTGCTCGACATCACGCGCTCGGAAGCGGGACGGCTGGTGTTGCGGCGCGCGCGCTTGCCGCTGCGCGAGCTGGTGGCGCCGATCATCGAGCGCTATCAGCGGCTGGCAGGCGCGCGCAACGTCACCATGGCGCTCGAGATCGACGGCGCGATCGAGGTCGACGTCGACGCCGATCTGCTCACGCGCGTGGTCGAGAACATCCTCGACAACAGCCTGCGCTTCACGCCGCACGACGGCCGCATCGTGCTCGGCGCGCAGGCGGTCGTCGACGGCGCCGGCACCGTCGTCTTCAGCATCGGCAACACCGGGCCGGCCATCCCCGTCGCCGCACGCGAGCGCATCTTCGACAAGTTCGCCCAAGGCGACTCCAACTTGCGCCGCAGCAACATCGGCCTCGGGCTCTACTTCTGCCGCCTCGTCGCCGAAGCCCACGGCGGCCGCATCCGCGTCGACGAGACCGCCGCGCTGCCGACGCTGTTCGTCCTCACGCTGCCGAGCTGATCACCAGTCGCCGGCGCCGCCGAAGTCGGGTTGGTTGGTGATGATGAGCCGATCGCCCGCGAGCACGGCGTCGCGGCCGGAGCGCAGCTTGAGTCACCTCCGGCGCCAGCCATTGCACGCGTCAGACCACGCGCAACTGCACGGCTGACGAGGATTTACGCGGCGGACGGTGTTGGCGGCGGGACGGCTGTCGGCGCGGCTGACGACAGGTGCGGCGATCACACGCGGAGCTTAGGGGTGGTCGTGCAGCAGCTTCTCGGCGGTCGTAAAGCGCGGCGCGATGTCGACCGGCAGCTGCTTCAGCCGATCGAGCACGCGCTGCACCTCCGGCCGCACGACGCCCATCGTGTCGAGCAGCTTGCGCGCGCCGGCGCCGTCGCCTTGGCCTTCGAGCGTCAACAGCTTGCCCGACAGCGCGATCACCGCCTGCTTGAACTTGGCCGCGTCGACGGTGAACGCGCCGTCGACGACGCTGACGGCGCCGGCGTCGAGGAACGTGTTGAGCTGCAGCGCCGTGCCCTTGCCGTGCGCCTCGGCCACGCCGAAGCGTACGCTGCGGAACAGCTCGGCCAGATACGTCGCCGGCAGCGTGCGCGCCATCGACTTGTCGATGACGCCCTTGTCGACGAGATATTGCAGCGCGAACAGGCCCGACACGTCGGCCTTGGCCTCCTCGATGGCGCTCGCCGACTCCTGCAGCTCCTGCCGCGGCGTCGTCTGCCGGCCGTTGACGACGATGTTGTGCGGCCCCAACCCGTGCATCAGCTCGTGCATCAAGATGTGCGTAAAGAAGGCGTCGAAGGCGACGTTCTTCTGATCGGCCGGCGTCAGCGCGATCTTGGCGATCGGCGTCAACATCACCTTGAACTTGGCCTCCTGCACGTTCTTCAACATGACGCGCTTGGTGCCCTTTTCCTTGGCGATGCGCTCGTCGTTCGGCAGGTTGTAGGCCGCCGTCTGCACGCCGTGGCTGGCATCGCCCGAGCAAAACAGCTCGTTGACGACGACGATCGGCGCCAGCGCGCCCAGCTTCGGATTGCGCAGCTTCGGATCGATCGGCAGATGATCCTCGATGTCCTGCAGCTGCGCCGAGAACTTCTGCAGCTTCTTGCTCTCGGCGTCGTCGCGCACGGTGATGTAGGCCTCGAAGGCCGCTTTGTCGCCGAACCAATCGTCGCCGTAGGTCTCGTACGGTCCGATCGTCGGATCGACGGTCGCGTCGAGGTTCATCCAGGCGACGTCGCTCTCGTAATAGTCGTTGCTGCCAAAGGCGCGCGCCCGCGATTGCAGGAACGTCTTGAGCGTCGGCTGCGTCGTCAGCTTGGCCGCGTCGTTCAAGAGCGCCGCCGCCGCCATCAGCTCGTTCTGATATTCGACGCTATACGGCACCGTGATCAGCTTGCCGCTCGGCGCGCGACGGACGACGGTGTAAAACCCCTCCGCTTGCGCGCGCTCGGTCGGCGGCAGCGCCTTCATCCACGCGTCCACCTCGGCCTTGGTCGCGTCGGCGGGATAGAAGTCGCCCTGCGGCGGCCGCGGCGGCACGCCGGGAATGAACGGCCGATTGTGCTCCAGCTGATTCCACGGCCCTTTGTCGAGCACGAACAGGTGCAGCCGCGCGCGTCCGAGCGGCGTCGTATCCGCCAGCAGCTGCGAGCAAGAGCGACGTGTTGCCGGACCACGCTTGCCGCAGATAGAGCGCGTCGAACCCTTGCGCCGCGCGCACCAGCTTGGCCAGCGCCGCTTGCTCGTTCGCCGGCAGCGCCGACAAATCCACCGTCAACGGCACGGGCGCGAACTGCTTGGCGAGCGCGTCGAGCTCATGCAGCGTGGCGCCGCTGGCGGCGTCTTTGGCGTCTTTGGGGTCGGGTGCTGCCGCGGCCAAACCGGTCGTACACAACACGAAGAGGGCGAGGACGAGTCGTCGCATGGCGATTCGATAGCACGAACGGCCGGTGCCCGACATGCCGTGCTAAAATTTAGACGTGCGTAAAAAGCGCCTGCTCCTCTTCGTCATCGCCTATCAGGCCGATGCCACGCTGCAGCGAACGCTCGAACGCATTCCGCCGGAGATCTTCGCGCTCTACGACTGCGAGATCCTCGTCGTCGATGACGCCTCGACCGATCGCACCTTCGCCATCGGCCGCGAATACCAAAGCGCGCATCCCGAGATCGTGATGACGGTCTTGCGCAACGAGCAGAATCAAGGCTACGGCGGCAATCAAAAGGTCGGCTACGCCTATGCCATCGGCGAAGGGTTCGATTATGTCGCCATGATTCACGGCGACGGGCAGTACGCGCCCGAGGCGCTGCCGCAGCTGATGCGGCCGTTCGCCGAAGGGCGCGCCGACGCCGTCTTCGGCAGCCGCATGCTCGAGCGGTTCGGCGCGCTCAAAGGCGGCATGCCGCTCTACAAATACGTCGGCAACAAGATCCTGACCACGGCGCAGAACGCGTTATTGCGCACGAAGCTGTCGGAGTTTCATTCGGGCTATCGCATCTATTCGGTGGCGACGCTGAAGAAGCTGCCGTTTCGGCTGAGCTCCAACGACTTCCACTTCGACACCGAGATCATCATTCAGCTGCTGAATTTGGGCGCGCGCATCGTCGAGCTGCCGATTCCCACGTATTACGGCGACGAAATCAGCCGCGTCAACGGCTTGAAGTACGCCAAAGACGTGATGCTGGCGACGGTGCGCAACACGCTGCATCGCGCGGGAATTCTCTATCAGCGTCGCTTCGACGTCGGCCCGGCGGACAACTCGCACTACGATCTGAAGCTCGGTTATGCGTCGAGCCATTCGTTCGCGCTCGACGCGGTTCCGGCGGGCGCGCGCGTGCTCGACATCGGCGCCGGCCCGGGCGGCATGGCGGCGGAGCTGGCGAAGAAGGGCTGCACGACGGCGGTCGTCGATCAGTTCAAGCCGACGCGACCGACGGCGGGCGTGCAAGTGTTCGTGCAGAACCTCGACGAAGAGCCGCGTTTTCCCGTGCGCGACTATCAGTATCTGCTGCTGCTCGACGTCATCGAGCACCTGCGCGATCCCGAGCAGTTCTTGTCGCGGCTGCGTGCGCAGCTCGACTACGACGACAAGACGCTGGTGTTGACGACGCCGAATATCGCGTTCGTCATTCAGCGGCTGATGCTCGCGCTCGGGCAGTTCAACTACGGCAAGGCGGGCATTTTGGACCGCACGCATACGCGGCTGTTTACGTTCCGCTCGCTCAAGCAGCTGCTCGAGGACGAAGGGTTCCAGATTGGCCGCGTTCGTGGCGTGCCGGCGCCGTTCCCGAAGGTGCTCGGCGACAACGTGCTCGGCCGCGCGGCGCTGCGGGCCAATCAGGCGCTCATCGCGATCGCGCCGACGCTGTTCTCGTACCAAATTTATGTGGAGGCGCAGACCACGCCCGACCTGGACTTCATTCTGCGCAATACGAAGCAGACGGCGGCCACGCCGATCCGCCGTACGCGTTAGTCCTGACGGCGGGCGCCGCGAGCGCGCCGGCGGTTCAGCTACGGGGCCGGGCACCGCGCGTCGCGCCGGCGGTTCAACGTTCGCCATTCGAGCGACGATCGATTCCGGAGGATGGTGGGTTCCGACGGGCGGCCCCCAGCCGCCCGCCCTTAGTCATCGCCGATTTCGTCGGAAAGTTGCTTTGGAAATGCTGGAGAGACGAGGCGCCCCGACTGGGCCGCGCAGTAGGTCTTAGCTGATGTTACCGCCGCACTGGCCGGCAACGCCGCCACCGCCGCACGTCTGCGGCGAAACGCACGTGCCGCAATCGAGCAGGTTGCCGCAGCCGTCGCCGGCCGGGCCGCACATGATCTTCTGATCGGCGCAGGTGATGGGCGTGCACTGATTGACGTGGCCGCACTGACCAGGCGTGCCGCCGCCGCCGCAGGTGTCGGGCACCATGCAGTCGCCGCAATCGATCTGGGTGCCGCAGCCGTTGCCGGCCGGACCGCACGCGATGCCCTGCGCCGCGCACGTGATCGGCGTGCACGTCGGCGGCGGCGGCGGCGGAATCGGCGTGATGCACGACGAGAGGTTGAACAGCAGGAACTCGAGGACCTTCTCCTGCGCGCTCATCGCCGCCGCTTTGCCGCAGACGCCCGGGAACAGGACGCCCTGCGTCGTCGTGACCTGCGAGTAGACGTGGAAGTCGGAGAAGTTGACGCGCCCGCACTGCGACGCCGCCGGCGAGCCGACCGGCGTATCGAACGTGTACTCGAGCGGATAGGCCGGACCCGGCTGCGGCGCCGACATCCACTCGACCGACGAGGCCGCCACCGCGGTCACGTCCTTGCGCGTCGCGTTGACGATGATCTGCCCCAGCGTCGTCGTCGCGCCGATGTTCTGCAGCCACGACGCGAAGTCTTTGCCGAGCTGCGTGGTCTGCAGGACGGTCGCCGTCTGGCTGTCCTCTTCGTTGACGCTCTCGGGATCGACGCTCCACGTGGCCGTCGTCGAGAACGGGCTCAAGTTGTAGAGCCAGTCGTAGCTGTAATGGCTGGCGAACACGCGGCCGCCGGCGTTCGTGTAGTTGAGGACGTTGTTCTGATCGGTCGACGACTCGCCGACGTCCGTGCCGATGCAGTCGAAGATGACCATGTCGTACTGATCGAGCGTCGCCTGCGTGCCGGTGAGCGCGCTCTGCGTCGGCGTCTTGTTGCCCAAGTTGGAGCCGTTGTTCTGGTAGATGTGCACGCGGCCGGTGCCCGAAGGCAGCGTGAACTCGGCGGCGTCGATGCCGATCTTGGGCAGCACGCACTCGATGGGATCGGCGTTGCCGGTCACGATGGCGATGTGCGGGATGTCGCCTTCCGACTTATTGCGCGGCAAGCGCGTCTGATCGGCCGTGAGCGCCGTGTTGACGCACGCCGCCACCGTCGGGATGACGATCTGGCGGCGCCAGCGGCCGAGCTGAATGACGAGCGGGATGTTCGTGCCCACGGGCGCGTTGGTGAGCGTGAATTTGCCGTCGACGCCGGTGGTGAAGCTGACGAGCGGGCTGCCCGTGACTTGCGACGCGCAGGTGCCGCAGGTGACGTTGGGCGCGAACGGCTGCACAGCCGCGTTCGGGATGTAGACGAGCGCGCCGTAGAGCGGATCGGGATTGCCGTAGCCGTTGGCGCTGTTGGTCGGCGCGTAGACGGTGCCGCTGATCGTCGTCGAGCCGTTGTTCGGGCAGGTCTGCTGCTGCAAGCACAGGCCGGTGCAGTTGGACGCCGTGCCGCCGCCGCAGACGTTGGGCGTGCCGCCGCCGCCGCAGATGTTCGGGCTCGTGCAGCTGCCGCAGTCGAGGGTGCCGCCGCAGCCGTCGCCCTGCACGCCGCAGGTCGCGTTCAGGCTGGCGCACGTGTGTTTGACGCAGGTGCCGCCGCCCGTCGTCGCGCCGCACTGGTTGGCCATGCCGCCGCCGCCGCAGGTCTGCGGCGCCGTGCAGCTGCCGCAATCCTGCATGCCGCCGCAGCCGTCGGCCTGCTCGCCGCAATTGGCGCCGAGCTGCGCGCAGGTCACTTTGCAAGTGCCGCTGCCGCCACCCCCGGCTCCGCCGCCGCCGGCGCCACCGCCGCCGGCTCCGCCACCGCCGGCTTGGCCGCTCAAGTCGGGACCGCCGTTGCCGCCGGTGCCGGTGGCGAGATCGTCGCCGGCTTGGCCGCCGCCGAGATCTTTGATGCCGCCTTGCTGCGGGCTACAGGCCGAAACACAGAGGACGAGGGCGAAAGCAAAGCGCGCAGTCATGGTTTGCCCTTTGAGTGACTCGACGCGCGCCGAACGGGTCAAACGTAAGGAAGGCGCGCGAGATGTCAGTAGCGCGTTCCCCGCACGAACTCAAGTGGCCAGCGCGGGCGCCGCCCGATCAGGTGTCGATATTACGTCGTGGAAACGGCGTCATTGCTCGGGAACGGCGACGCCGGTGGTCGTCGGATCGAGCAGGCTGCCCAAGTTCGCCACCAGCGTATCGCGGTTGCCGAGCTGACCGGTCTTTTGCCCGAGCCAGTTCCACTCGATGAATTTGACGATCGAGGAGTGCTCCATCGTCGTGTGCGCGATGAAGTTCGAGCGCGCGAAGGGTCCGAGCGCCAGCAAAGGCACGCGCGTCCCGTAAGGTTTGCCGTCGACGGGGCTGTCGGGCGGCGGCGCGACGTGATCGAAGTAGCCGCCGCCTTCGTCGTAGGTCAGGAGCACCAGCGTGTCGCTGCGATAGTCGGACGCCTCGAGCTCGCTGACGATCGAGTTGGCGAAGGTGACGCCGTCGCTCAGCTTGGAGGCGAGGCCGGGATGCTCACTCTTGTACCCAATGCCCTTGATGAAGCTCACAGCCGGCAAGCTGCCGCTCTTCAGGTCCGCGGCGAGGTGGCTCAGGTCCTTCAAGTAGGTCGGGTTGTCTTTGAACTTGGGCTCGTAGTCGAAGGGCACGTCACCGGGATCGAAGACGCACGGGTAGATGCTGAGGCCGGCGCCGCAGTCGTCGGGCGCGGTCGGGCACTGGCCGAGCTTGGAGGCGGCGACCATGGCGTCGTAGCCTTCGGCGTAGCAAGCCCAGGTCACCTTCGACTGCACGAGCAGGTCGCCGATGGTTTGAATGGGATATTCCATCGCCGTCGGCGTGAAGCTGCACATCTTGCCGATGGCGTCGGGCTCGACCTCGTCGTCCGGGAAGACGTAGCGCGCGAGCGACAAGTACATGTCGTTGGCGGAGCTGGCGCCGGCGAGCGGCTGGAAATAGCGGTCGGCGAGCGCGCCTGTGGCGGCCAGCGTCCAATAGGGCGCGATGATCGTCGGGTCGGCGTAGGCGAAGTTGCGCGCGTCGCCGCAGATGGTGCTGGTGACGAAGCGGTCCATCTTGCCGCCGTCGAGCTCGTCGACCTCGCAGGTCTGCTCGTGGTTCGGGTCGTAGTCTTCGCTGGCGGCGTCGTCGAGCGTCGTCGGCAGGGCGCCGGTCGGGTCGGTGGCGGGGCCGGCTTCGCAGCAGCTCGGCCCCTCGTTACAGCTCGGGTTGGAGCCGGTCGGCGCCGTGCAGTAGCGGCCGAAGTGGTCGTCGAACGTGTGGTTCTCCTGCACGATGACGACGAGGTGGCGGATCTGGCTCGCGGGACAAGGGCCGTCGCAGGCGCCGGGCATGTGGCCGGCGTTGGAACCGCCGCAGCCGGCTGCCAGCGCGGCCCACAGAGATCAACTTGGCGCGCACCCTTCAGCGTTAACACAAATGTGACATTTTGATTACGGGGAGCTGTCGCGGAGCCTGCCGGCCGGGAAAAGGTCGAGCGAAGTCGCGCAGACAGGGCTGACGGCGGCGATGACGCCGATGCGGCGGATTGCGCGACGAATGCGTGACAGCGGTAACCGGCGACGCCGCAGACGACCGAGCGCGGGCCGAGTGCTCGCCGGCGCGGGCAATCAGAAGCGCAGGCGCACGCCGCCGGGCGCGACGTTCCAGGCGACGCCTTTGCCGACGGCGGCGTAGTGACGCGGCGGCGCGTGACCAACGATACCGACGATGGTCATGGCGGCGCCCGCGAGCTGCAGCGCGAAGTCGACCGACAGGACGGCGTAGGCGGCGACTTGGATGGCGCGGTTGGCGCTGGCGATGCGCGAGTTGGCCTGCGCGTCGACGTCGGCGTTGCCGGTGTTGGCGGGCGCGACCATGGCCCAGTTGTCGTGCAGCTGCGTGAGCGGGCCGACGAGCGGAATGAGCGACTTCGCCGCGCCGCTGTTGCCGACGCCGTAGCTGATGCCGATGTCGAGCGCGTAGCCGCCGAGAAAGAGCGCGAGGCCGCCGCCGAACAAGCCCCAGCGGCGCTGACGGCCGGCGCCGTCGCTGTTGACGGGCGCGATGGTCATGGCGGCGGCGGGCGCGCTCACGACGGCCGGCGGCGGCGCCGGGCCGAGGTCGTCTTGGCGCGTCTCCGCGAGGGCGAGGCGGACGTTGGCGCGCGGCGGCGGTGGCGATGGCGCGGGCATCGACAACGACGCGGCCACCGACGGCGAAGATGCCAGCTGCGAGCCCGAGCCCGACGGCGACGAGAGCGTCATGGCGTCGGCGGATGCCGAAGCGTTCGTGAGGCGACGGTGCGACGCGTGATGGGCGCGCGCATGCGGCTTGTGCGCCGGCGCCGCCGCGGCTGATGCAGACGACAGAGCGAGCCCGAGGATCAGCGGAGCCAAGCTGCGCATGCGTGTCACGATTGGCCTTCAGCAGCGGACGTGCCAACGCGCGTGTGTGCGATTCTCGGCGGTTGTCGGCGTTCGACGCGGCGCGGCTGGGGCGTCGGCTCCCAGTCGTCAAGCGCGGTTGCTGTCATGCGATCGGTTTAAGGGCGGCCACGAGCGCAGCCATCGACCGCGTCCTTGATCCCTCGCGCGACGAAGCCGAGGCCGGCTCGGCGATCGATTATAGTCCGCGCCATGAGCCATCGCCCCCGTATGAAAGACAAGCTGGCGCTCGTGTCGGGCGGCAGCCGCGGCATCGGCGCCGCCATCGCGCGCGCGTTCGCCGCCGAAGGCGCCAAGGTCGTCATCGCGTCGCGCAAAGAGGAAGAGCTCTCGGCGACGGCGGCGAGCATCAACGCGCAGTTTCCCGACAGCGTCGTCGCGCGCGCTTGTCACATGGGCAAGCCGGAGGCGATCGACGAGCTGATGACGTTCATCGAGCGCGAGCTCGGCATCGTCGACGTCGCGGTCAACAACGCGGCCACGAACGCGCATTTCGGGCCGCTCTTGAGCGTGACGTGGCCGGCGTGGGACAAGAACTTCGAGCTCAACTTGAAGGGCTACTTCGAGGTGGCGCGGCAAGTGGCGACGCGGCTGCTGGCGAAGAACCGGCCGGGCTCGATCATCAACGTCGCCAGCATCGTCGGCATGCGCGGCACGCCGGGGCAGGGCGTGTACGGCATGACGAAGGCGGCGGTCATCTCGATGACGCAGACGCTGGCGGTCGAGCTCGGCCGGGCGGGGATTCGCGTCAACGCCATCGCGCCCGGGCTCGTCGAGACGCGGCTGGCGGCGGCGATCACCAGCAACGCGGAGGCGGCGCGCTATTTTACCGAGCGGGCGCCGCTCGGGCGGCATGCGCAGCCGGAGGAGATCGCGCCGGCCGCCGTCTACTTGGCGTCGGACGAGTCCAGCTTCATGACCGGGCAGACGCTGGCGGTCGACGGCGGCTGGACAATCGCGTGAGCCGTCACTCGCGGTGGCCGGCCAGGAACGCCGCGACGTCGGCCGCGGCCTTGGTCTTGCCCGCCGCCGCCAGCTCGTCGTGCGCCTGCGTCGCCAGCGTGCGTGCTCGCGGCTGCGCGCCCGTCGCCATCAGCGCCTTGGCCAGCGCCACCTCGACGTCGACGCGCATCTCGGTCGGATCGGAGTCGTGCTGGCGCAGCACCAACGCGCGCTCGAGCAGCCGCGCCGCCTCGCCATTGCGGCCATGACGCAGCTCGAGCTGACCCAAGCGTAAGATCGGCTCCGCCAGATCGGGCGCGTCTTTGGCCAGCGTCTTCTCGTAGATCGCGATGGCCTTGGTCAGATCGCGGCGCGCTTCGTCGTCGCGGCCGAGCTGCATGAGCGCGTAGCCCATGTTCGTGTACGACACGCCGACGTTCTCGCTCTCGGCGCCGAAGACGCGCTCGTAGGTCGGCTCGGCCAGCTTCTCCTCGGCCAGCGCTTCGTCGTAGCGGCCGAGGAGGCCAAGCGACTCGGCGATGTTCGTGTGCGTCTGCGCGATCTGTAAATGGCCGGGCGGCAGCGACTTCGACAAGAGCGCCAGCACGCGGCGACCGAGCTCGAGCCCGTGCGCGCCGTCGTGCTGCAGGCTGAAGACGTCGATCTCCTTACGCAGGATGCCCGCCACTTCGGGATGGTCGGGACCGAGCTGCGCTTCGAGGATCGTGCGCGCGCGTTCGAGCAGCTGCAGTCCGTCTTCGTAGTGCCCTTCGTACTTCAAGACGTCGCCGAGCGTGCGATAGGCGTAGGCGCGATCGAGGTGCTTCTCGGGCAGCCCTTGCGCCGCCAGCTTTACCGCCTGGCGCGCCGCGCGCTCCGCCTCGGCATAACGGCTCTCGCGGAACCAAATGAGCGCGATCGAAATCCACAAGTCGACCTGCAGCTCGCCGGCGCCGCCGATGCGCTTGACGCTGGCCTCGGCAAAGCGCATCCACTCGTGCGCCTCGGCGAAGCCGTTCAGATCGACGGTGACGCTGGCGAGGTGCACGGCGGCGAGGCTCTTGACGTCGTCGTCATGCGACTCCTCGGCGGCGTAGAGCGCGTCGCGCCAGGCGCGGTCGGCGCCGTGATAGTCGCCGGCTTTGAAGCGCAGCTGGCCGAGCAGCTCGAGCGCTTCGGCGGCGAGCGGGCGATAGCCGATGGTGGCCGCGACCGGCGGCACCTCCTCGGCGAGCGCCAGGCCTTGCGCGTATTGTCCGGCGGCGAGGCGCGCCCGCGCGCTGGCCAGACGCGTGCGTTCGCCGGCGATTTCCGCGCGCAGCTTGGGATCGGCCGGCTCCGGCGTCACCTCGGTCAACGCCTGCACGTCGGCGCACGACGACACCGGCGGCAGCGCCTGCACGGCTTGGACGGCGCGCTCGACCGTGTTGTCGTCGGCGGTCGTGAACAGCCGCGCCAGCGCGTTCAATTCCTGGCGTCGCTGATCGAGACAGGCCATGCGCAGCGCCATCACCGACTCGGTCTGCTCACCGCGCAGCCGCGTCGCCTCGCACGTGTCGCCGTACATCGCGACGAAGGCGTTGGCGTAGTCGTCGAGCCCGCGCGTCGTGGCCTCGGCGACCTTGGCGGCGTAGGGCTTGCCGCTCTTGGCGAAGGCCGCTTGCAACGCCAGCCGCTGCGTGTCGTCCCAGACGCCGGCCAGCCGCTGCGCGCCGCCCGAGCAGACCCGCGTGCCGCGCGCGCCCCATTGCTGCGCGCCGACGACGAGCGCCGCCGCGGCCGCGACGAGGCCGGCGCCGGCGAGCCAACGACGGCGGCGCCGCGCCGGATCGCGCGCCAGCTCGGCGAGCAGCGCGTCCATCGACGGCCAGCGCGCCACCGGATCGACGCTCAAGCCGCGTAAGAGAATGCGGCGCACCCACGCCGGCACTTTGGTGTCGGCGGGCGCGTCGCGAATACGGCCGTCGAGGACGCTCTGGATGACCTCGTCCGACGACAAGCCGGGGAAGGCGCGAAAGCCGTACAGCGCCTCGAACAGCGACGCGCAGAAGCTGAACTGATCGGCGCGCTCGTCGGTGTGGCCGCCGCGGCACTGCTCGGGCGGCATGTAGCCGGGCGTGCCCATCATCGTGCCGGCGCGCGTCAGCGCCGCGTCGAGCGAGTGGGCGCCGCTCTCTTCGGGCAGCGGCGCATCCTCGTCCGCTTCATCGGCGTCATCGTCTTCGTCGGCAGCGGCGTCGTCGGCGGTGGCTTCCGGCAGCGGCTCTTGCGAGGTCGACGATCGGGCCAGCCCGAAGTCGGTGACGCGGGCGCGGCCGTCGGCGCCGATGAGCACGTTCTCGGGCTTGAAGTCGCGATGGACGAGCCCGGCGGCGTGCGCGGCGGCGAGGCCGCGGCCGGCGTCGAGGAAAACATCGAGCACCTCGCGCCCGGTCGGCTGCTGCGTGCGCAGCCAGGCCTTGAGCGTGCCGCCTTCGACCAGCTCCATCGCCAAGAACACGCGCTTGCCGAACGTGCCTACGTCGTGGACGGCGATGACGTTGGGATGCGCCAGCCGCGCCATCGCCTGCGCCTCGCGCAACATCCGCGCGCGATATTGCCGCTGGTTACGCCCGAGATCGTCGCGCAGCAGCTTGAGCGCCAATTTGCGATCGAGCTGCGGATCGTAGGCGGCGTAGACCTTGCCCATGCCGCCCGTGCCCAGCCGCTCGAGGACGAGGTAGCGGCCGACGGTCGTGCCGCGCGCCAAGTCGTCGCCGCCGCTCAAGCGGATGCTGCGCGCCTCTTTCGCGCCCGCTGCGCCGGCGCTGCCGATGGCCGTCGCCGACGACCAGCCGACGCGCAGGCGGCAGGCCTCGCAGTCGGCCAAGTGGGCTTCGAGCAGGGTGGCGCGATCGCGATCGAGATGGCCGGCGGCGAACGCCTCCCACTCGCCCTCGGTCAGACACGCCACGGCTGAGATTTTATCACGACTGCGGCCGCAAGACCGCGAATGCGAGCCGCTTAGGGCGCGGCGCGCATGCCCGGCGCTTCGTGGCCGGTCGCGGCCACATACTCGTCGTACGGTCCGCCGTAGACGTGCGGCGCCACGCCCGGCGCCAGCTCGATCACCCGCGTCGCCAGCGCGCGCAAGAACGAGCGATCGTGCGACACGAACACGATCGTGCCGTCGTACGCCGCCAGCGCCTTCACGAGCGAGCGCTTGGTCGCGATGTCGAGATGGTTCGTGGGCTCGTCGAGCACCAGCAAGTTGGGCGCGTCGAACAAGATCTTGGCCAGCGCCAGCCGCGCCTTTTCGCCGCCCGACAAGACGCGGATCGGCTTCTCGACGTCGTCGCCCGCGAAGCCGAACGCGCCCGCCAAGTTGCGAATGACGCCGAGGCCCGTCGTCGGCGCGTGCGCTTGCAGCTCCTCTTGCACGTTGCGCGTCGCGTCGAGCTGCTCCATCTGATGCTGCGCGAAGTAGCCCATCGTCACCGACGCGCCCAGGCTGACGTCGCCGCCGTCCGGTTGCAGCGCGCCGGCCATCATCTTGAGCAGCGTCGTCTTGCCGGCGCCGTTGGCGCCCATGACCGCCCAGCGCTCGCCGCGACGCATCAACAAGCTCGAGATCGTCGTGCACTTTGCGCGCGCCGTAGTGCTTGCACAGGTGCTCGACCTTGATGACGTCGTCGCCCGAGCGCGGCGGCTTGCGGAACTCGAAGTGGCTGCTCGACGAGACGGCGCGGCGGCTTCGATGCGCTCGATCTTGTCGAGCTTCTTGATGCGCGCTCTGCACCTGCGACGCCTTGGCCGCCTGCGCGCGGAAGCGCTCGACGAAGCGCATCTCCTTGGCCAGCATCGACTGCTGCCGCTCGATACTCCGCCTCGCGCTGCTCGGCCTCGACGGCGCGCGCCGCCTCGTAGAAGTCGTAGTCGCCGGTGTAGCTGCGCACCTGGCCGCCGTCGATCTCGACGATCTTGGCGACGACGCGGTTCATGACGTCGCGATCGTGGCAGGTCATGATGACGGCGCCGGCGTAATCGCGCAGCAACTGCTCGAGCCACAAGATCGACTCGAGATCGAGATAGTTGGTCGGCTCGTCGAGGAGGAGCGCGTCGGGCGCCAACAGCAGAATGCGCGCCAGCGCCACGCGCATCTTCCAGCCGCCCGACAGCTTGCCGACGTCGCCGGCGATCTGATCTTGCGACAGGCCGAGGCCGGCCAGGATTTCGTGCGCGCGCGCTTCGATCTCGTAGCCGCCGAGCTCTTGATAGCGCGCCTGCACCTCGCCGAAGCGCTCGACGACCTTGTCGAGATCGTCGCCGGCGTCGGCCATCGTGCGCTTCCGAGCGCGACCAGCTCCTCGCCGAGTGTCGCCACTTCGCCGGCGCCGGCGATGGTCTCGGCGAGCACGGAGCGGCCCTTCAAGTCGCCGACGTCTTGGCGGAAGTAGCCGAGCGTCATCTTCTTCGGCCGCTCGACGCGACCTTCGTCGGGCACTTCATCGCCGACGATGAGGCGAAAGATCGTGGTCTTGCCGGCGCCGTTCGGTCCGACGAGCCCGACTTTCTCGCCAGGGTTGATCTGGAAGTTGGCGTCGACGAACAGGATCTGGCCGCCGTATTGCTTGGTGACGTTGGCGAACGAGATCATGGGCGGCAGTCTTCTAGCACGCTCTGACGCGCCGCGCATGCCGACAATTGCGTGGCGCGCAGCCGGCAATTCGCGCGTCGGGCTCAGCCGATGTACGCTCGCGAACCGATGGCCGAGCCGATTCCGCCAGCGCCGACGCCGTTACGGGTCGGCATTCCCAAGGAAATCGTCGCGCTCGAGAAGCGTGTGGCGGCGACACCGTCGAGCGTGGCGCGCATTCGCAAGCTCGGCTTCGACGTGCTCATCGAGAGCGGCGCCGGCGAAGCGGCGAGCTATCTCGACTCGGCCTATGCCGAAGCGGGCGCGCAGATCGTCGACGCGAACGCGCTTTATGCCGCCGCCGACATCGTCTGCAAAGTGCGCGCGCCCGAGCCGGCGGAGGTCGAGCGCCTCAAGTCGGGCGCGACGCTGATCTCGTTCATTTGGCCGGCGCAGCAGCGCGAGCTGCTCGAGCGGCTGCAGGCGCGCAAGCTGACGGTGCTGGCGATGGATGCCGTGCCACGCGTCACGCGGGCGCAGCGAATGGACGCGCTGTCGGCGATGGCGAACCTGGCCGGCTATCGCGGCGTCATCGAAGCGGCGCATCACTTCGGGCGACCGCTGGGCGCGCAGACGACGGCGGCCGGGCGCATCAAGCCGGCGCGCGTGCTCGTCGTCGGCGCCGGCGTCGCCGGCTTGGCGGCGATCGCGGCGGCGCGCTCGCTCGGCGCCATCGTCAGCGCGTTCGACACGCGACCGGCCGTGCGCGAGCAGGTGCAGTCGCTGGGCGCGACGTTCTTGCCGTTCGAATGGAAAGGCGAGACCGGCGAAGGCGCCGGCGGCTATGCGCGGCAAATGTCGGACGCGTATTTGGAAGCCGAGCAGACGTTCATCGCGCAGCACGCCAAGCAGTCGGATCTCATCATCACGACGGCGCTCGTGCCGGGCGTGGCGGCGCCGAAGCTGTTGACCTCGGGCGCGGTCGTGTCGATGGCGCGCGGCTCGGTCATCGTCGATTTGGCGGCGGAGCAGGGCGGCAACTGCGCGCTCACCGAGCCCAATCGCGCCGTCGAGAAGTTCGGCGTCTGCATCGTCGGCTACACGGATCTGACGAGCCGCATGGCGCAGCAGGCGAGCGAGCTCTACGCGGCGACGGTGACGACGCTGCTCGAGCTCATCGTCAAAGACGCGGCGGTGACGATCGACTACGAGGACGAAGTGCAGCGCGGCGCGCTCGTCCTGCACGAAGGCAAGATCACCTGGCCGCCGCCGAAGCCGAGCATTCGCGGCGGCGCGCCGGCGCCGACGGTCGCGCCGCCACCGACGATCGAGACGCCGCCGCCGTCGCCGTGGCCGCTGCGCGTCGCGTTGACCTTGGCGTTGCCGCTCTTGATCCTGCTGGCGCTGTTCGGCTCGCCGTCGCTGCTGGAGCATTTGACGGTGTTCCTGCTCGCCTGCGTCGTCGGCTGGCACGTCATCTGGAACGTCACGCCGGCCTTACACACGCCGCTCATGAGCGTCACCAACGCCATCTCCGGCATCATCCTCATCGGCGGCTTGCTGCTCGGCCGCGGTCGCGCCTTGACGACGACGTCGGCCATCGGCGCCGTCGCCGTGTTGCTCGCCTCCATCAACGTCGCCGGCGGCTTCCGCGTCACCGCGCGCATGCTCAAAATGTTTCGGCGGCCCTAAATGATGCCGACCACCGTCGCCACTGTCGCCTATCTCGTCGCCGGCATGCTGTTCATCGTCAGCTTGCGCGGCCTGTCGGAGCAAAAGAGCGCGCAACGCGGCAACTTGGCCGGCGTCATCGGCATGCTGCTCGCCGTGGCCGTCAGCTCGCTCGGCCTCTTCGGGCTCGAGCGCGGCGAGACCGCGCGCACCGCCAACGACGCGCTCGGCCTCTACGGCGGCGCCGTCGCCGTCGGCGCGCTCATCGGCAGCTTGGTCGCCGCGCGCGTGCAGATGACGGCCATGCCCGAGCTCGTCGCCGTCTTACACAGCTTCGTCGGCGTCGCCGCGGTCTTCGTCGGCATCGGCACCCAGATCGAGGGCGGCTCCATCGACGTCGCCCACTTCATCGAGGTTCAGGTCGGCGTCTTCGTCGGCGCGGTGACGTTCACCGGCTCGCTCGTCGCCTTCGCCAAGCTGCGCGGCACCATCGGCAGCCGGCCGCTGCTCTTGCCCGGCCGCCACGTCCTCAACCTCGCCATCGTCGGCAGCTGCGTCGCGCTCGCCGTGGTCGGCTACAGCGCGCCGCCCGATCGCGCCATCGCCTGCCTGCTCACGTTGACGGGCCTGTCGGCGCTGCTCGGCGTGCACCTCGTGTGGGCCATCGGCGGCGGCGACATGCCCGTCGTCGTGTCGCTGCTCAACAGCTACTCCGGCTGGGCCGCCGCCGCCGCCGGCTTCATGCTCGAGAACGATCTGCTCATCATCACCGGCGCGCTCGTCGGCAGCTCCGGCGCCATCTTGTCCGCCATCATGTGCCGCGCCATGAACCGCTCGATCTGGAACGTCGTCTTCGGCGGCTTCGGCGCCGAAGCGGGCGCGCAGCCGGCCGCCGGCGCCACACCCGCCGGCAAGATCCGCGAGACCAACGTGGCCGAGACCGCCGAGCTGCTCAAGAGCGCGCGCTCGGTCATCGTCATCCCCGGCTACGGCATGGCCGTCGCGCAGGCGCAGCATCCCATCCGCGAAGTCTCCGACGCCTTGCGCGCCCGCGGCGTCAACGTTCGCTTCGCCATTCACCCCGTCGCCGGCCGCTTGCCCGGCCACATGAACGTCCTGCTCGCCGAGGCCGGCATCTCCTACGACGTCGTCAAAGAGCTGGACGAAATCAACGACGACTTCGGCGACACCGACGTGGTCGTCGTCATCGGCGCCAACGACATCGTCAACCCGAGCGCCGTCGAAGACAGAGCCAGCCCGATCTTCGGCATGCCGGTCCTGGAGGCGTGGAAGGCGGCGCGCGTCGTCATGCTCAAGCGCTCGATGGCCGCCGGTTACGCCGGCGTCGAGAACCCGCTCTGCTATCGCGACAACACGCTCATGCTGTTCGGCGACGCCAAGCAGACCGTGCAGAAGCTCTTACTCGCGCTACAAGCGTGAGCTAGCCGGCTTCCGCTCGGCTCGTCGAAGTTTCGCGTCGCGCCGGTGATCCAGATCGCCGGTGCCTACACCCGCGTCGTGCTACGCGCTGCGACACCGTGCTCACGACCCTCTTGTTCGCTACTGCCTTTGCGCTGCCGCCGACCGGCAACCTCGTGCACCTCGACCTGCAGCTCGAGGGCTGGGTCGGCTACGACGGCATCGGCTATCACGACGCCGTCACGCTGCCGACGGGGCTCGTGTCGCCGTCGCTGCGCACCGTCTACGGCGGCGGCGAGGTGGACGCCACCTTCTACCTGCATCCGCTCCACGACGACGACGCGCCACCTCCGTATCAGGCGTTCTTGCAGCGGGCGGCGGCGGTGGCGCTGACGGTCGGCGGCAGCGGCGGCAGCGGCTTTTACGTCGGCCCGCAGCCCGACGGTCAAGTCGAGGGCCAGCGCCGCCATTGGTCCTTCGCCAGCGCGTCGATCGGCGGCTATCCCTTGTCGTGGCTCCATCTGGCCACCGGGCTCAACGTGCGCGACGACTACAACGGCTACGACCTCAACGTCAGCCAGACGCTCAACCTGACGCCGTGGGCCAGCGCCGGCATCCGCTTCCACGACGCGCTGTTGTCCGTTGGCTATCAGGTGACGGCCACCAAAACGCAATACCAAGGCTCGAGCGATCAGCCCTCGATCGACTTTCACGTGCCGTTCGCCGGCGCGGTCTATTTTCAAGGCAGCGTCCTCATCGCCCGTCGCTCCGAGCTCGATCTGTCGGTGACCCTGACCGAGCATGGCGCGCAGGCGAGCGGATCGGGGTCGGTCTACTTCGGCCGCCGCTTCGCGGTCGACCTCGGCGTCAGCGGCGGCTCGACGCGCCAGAACGACGCCGCCGACGCCGTGGTCAACGCGGGCGCCTCGGTCGGTTTCACCTGGTGGGTCATGTCGCGCGCGGGCGCCCACGTCAGCTACCAGGGCACCTGGTGGAATCACAACGACGGCGCGATCGAGCAGGAGCACGTCGTCCTCTTGGCGCTGCGCACGCGCCCGTACTGAGGTCAGGGATCCCAGCGTTCGAGGCCGTCGCCGACCGCGACCGCGTGGCCGGGCGGCAAGAGCCGGCGCGCATTGGCCGGCGTGATGCCGAATTGCACCAGCTCCTTCCAGCCGGCGGGATCGCCGTCGTCGACGAGGCGCGCCAAGTAGACGCGATGGCCGGCGGCGCGCGCCTCCGCGACGGCGTCCGCGATCGCTTGCGGTAGCGCGGCGGCACCGTACGCGCCGGCATCATAAATGAGCGGCAGCGGTGTGACGCCCGAGCGATCGTAGAAGCCGAGGTATTCGTCCCAGCCGTGGCCGGGGCCGATGACGAGATCGCCGGGCGCGAGATGCCCGGCGGCAGCGACCGCACGATCGCGAAAGCGGGCGTCGCGCGCCGCCGGCAGCCACAGGGCGACGTTGGCGGCGGCGATGAGCGCGGCCAGCACGACGGCCCGGCGCGGTCGCGCCGCCGCCGCCAGCCACGCGAGCGGCAAGAGAAACGTCCAGCGCTCGGCGTCCGACCCGAAGAAGCGCACGGCGACGAGCGCATACGGCACGACCCACGCCGCGACGACCGTGCGCGGCAGCGGCCGGCGCATGCACGTCGCCAGCGCCACGGCCGCGGCCAGCCCGACGGCGAAGGCGACGGCCACCCGCAGCGACGAGGCTTCGTAGGGATAAGGCGCGTACACCAACGCCTTGCACGCACCATAAATGGCGACACCGGGCGTGTACCAATGCAGCGGATAGCCGAGGCCGTGCGACGCGCCGAACAGCCAGTGGATCCCTTTATGCGCAATCAGCTGGCCGTAGATCGCGGCCACGGGCAGCGCCGCCGCGGCAACGAAGCGGCTGCGCGCGCGACCGTCCGGCAACAGCAGCAAGAGCGGCAGCCCAAAGAGCACGTTCTCGACGTGAAACAGCGCCGCCGCCGCGACGGCAAAGCCGGCGGCGACGGGCCGTTCGGCGTCCGCGAAGGAGAGCGCGAGCGTCAGCGCCGCCAGCGCCGGCGCGTAGGTCTCGACGTCGCTGCCGGCGGCGAGCGCGCCCCACGACGCCAACAAACCGGCCGTCGCCGCCGTGGCCGCGCCGTCGCCGAAGCGGCGTCGCGCCGTCGCCGCCAGGGCCAATGCCGCCGTCGCTGCCGAGGCAGCCGAGCAGAGGCGCGCCGGCCACAACAGCGCGATCGGCCGAGTCGCGTGCGTCAGCTTCGCCAGCAGCGCCAATAGCGGCACATAGGCGACATGTCCGGGATAGAGCGATCCCGTCATGGCGGCTTTCAGGTAGCCCAGCCCGTCGCCGTTGACGACGACCGGAGCCATCGCCAAGTAGCAGCCGAAGCCTACGAGGGCGAGGACAAAGCTGGGTACCATTGGCGCGCAGCAGCGTATGCTATATTGCCGCGCGTGCGAACTGGCCTTGTCACCGACGAGCGCTTCCGCGACCACGTGGCGCCGCGCGAGCATCCGGAGCGTCCGGAGCGGCTCGTGGCCATCGAGCGCGCGCTCACCGAGGCTGGGCTGGTCGCACGCTGCCGCCGCATTGCCGCGCGGCCAGCGACGCGCGCCGAGCTCGCCGTCGTGCACACGGCCGACTATTTGGACGCACTGGAAGCGACGGTCGCCAAAGGCGGCACCGGCTTCCTCGATCCCGACACGTTCTTCTCCGACGGCACGTGGACGGCGACGCTGCTCGCGGCCGGCGGCGTGCTCGACTTGGCGCGCCTCGTGGCCACGGGCGAGCTCGACAACGGCGCGGCCTTCGTGCGTCCGCCCGGCCATCACGCGACGGCCGATCGCGCCATGGGCTTCTGCCTCGTGAACCACGTCGCCGTCGCCGCCGCGCACCTGCGCGCCATGGGCAAGCGCGTCGCCATCTTCGACTGGGACGTGCACCACGGCAACGGCACCGAGGCCATCTTCGACGAGGAGCCCGAGGTCCTCTATTTGTCGACGCACGAGTGGCCGCAATATCCCGGCACCGGCCCCGCCGAGCACACCGGTCGCGGCCGCGGCCTCGGCGCCACCGTCAACGTGCCTTTGCCGCCCGGCACCGACGCCGACGCTTATTTGGCGGCCTATCGCGCGCGCATTCGGCCGGCCCTCGTCGAGTTCGCCCCCGACGTCATCCTCGTCTCGGCCGGCTACGACGCGCACCGCGACGATCCGCTCGGGGGCCTGCAGCTCGACGACGACACCTACGCCGTCATGACCCGCGATCTGTTGACCATCCAGCCGCGCCTGTGCGCGATCTTGGAGGGCGGCTACGACCTCGGCGCCATCGCCCGCTCGTCGGTGCGCACGCTGCAAACATTATTGGGAGCGCCGTGACCCGACCGCGCGCCAGCGGCGAGCGCTACGGCGACTTCGAGCTCATTCGCTACCTGACCGCAGGCGGCATGGCCGACCTATGGCTGGCGCGCAGCGCGCGTTACGCCGGCGATCTCGTCATCAAGAAGATCCAGCCGCGCTACGTCGAGATGACGCGCGTCGTGAAGATGTTCATCGACGAAGGGCGGATCGCGCAGGCGCTGAGCCATCCCAACGTCGTCCGCGTCATCGACGTCGGCCATCACGAAGGCACCTACTTCATCGCGATGGAGTACATCCCCGGCCGCGATCTGCTGGCGATCTGTCGTCGCGGCGTCGAGGTCGGCAACTTCCTGCCGCGCCACCTCGCCGTCGCCATCTTGGCGCAAGCGACGCGCGGGCTCGTCTACGCGCACGAGAAGACCGACGAGAACGGCGAGTCCTTGCGCGTCGTTCACTGCGACATTTCGCCGGGCAACATCGTCGTCGGCTGGGGCGGCACGGTGAAGCTCGTCGACTTCGGCATCGCGCGCGCCACCATCATGCTGCGCGCCGAGGATCACAGCGTCGCCGGCAAGTACAACTACATGGCGCCCGAGCAGATCCGCGGCGATGGCATCGACGCCCGCGCCGATCTCTTCGCCATGGGCATCATCTTGTACGAGCTGACCGTCGGTAAACGGCTGTTTCGCGGCCGTCCCGAGCAGGTCATGCGCCTCGTGCTCGAAGAGCCGATCCCGCTGCCGACGACCTTGCGGCCCGATTATCCGCCGGCGCTGGAGGCGATCGTCATGCGGGCGTTGGCGCGCGATCCGGCCGAGCGGCAGCAGTCGGCGCGCCAGCTCTACGCCGAGCTCGCCGGCTGGCTGCAAGAGACCGGCGAAGCGCACGACAAGCGGCCCATCGCCGAATACCTGCGCGCCATCTTCGGCCGCGGCGCCAAGAAGCAGCGCGACGCCGACGAATTCTCCGACGGCAGCGACGACGACGAGCTGATCCTGGAAGAGGCGCTGCCGGCGGTGGACGAGCCGCTCGTCGTCGACGCCGAGGATCCGCCCGACGAGCTGCGCCGCCGCCGCCGCAAGCGGTGCGTCTCGAGCCGATCATCACCAGCAACGTGCTGTCGATCCACGAGCAGATTACGGCGCCGATCGACACCGAAGCCGCGACCGGCCCGGTCGTGCGCGCCGACCGCGGCGATGTGGCCGAGGTGCGCGCCGACGATCCGCTGCCGCTCGACGAGCCGCCGACCGTGCGCATGCGCGCCGACGACACGAAGAAGAAGATCGTCCTCGCCGCCGACGGCGCACCCGCCGCGCAGCGCCGCCAGCCGTGGTGGCGCCGCTTCCTCGCCTTCTTCAGCCGTCGCTGACGCCGCCATCGCGCGTCGCCCGCGCCGGCGAGTTTCGCGGCCTGCCGGCGACCCAGACGCGCCAATCGCCCGCCAGGCCGCCGGCCGCGCAAATTCCGCATCGCGAGTTTTGTATTACAAGTTGCCGTGTTATACTCCGTGGCCGGATGCGCCGTCCCACCGTGGTCGACAAGCTCAGCGCGTTCGAGGTCTTCGCCGACCGCGAGCTGAAAGTCGGCCATCCCATCGTTGCCCGCCTCGTCGGGCGTCGTTTCGACCAGCTCCTGGAAGGGCCCAACTACGATCGTCCTTACGACGCCCGCTTCGGCAAGGCGATGGTCAAGACGCTCTCGTATGTCGCTGCCACACTAGGCGCTTCGTTCGGTTTCGCCGAGCGCACCGAGCTGTCGCTGTACGCCGTCGCCAACGGCGGTGACGCGCGTCGCCTCCTGTCGCGCATCGCCGGCGAAGCCTCGGGCAAGCTGTCGCTCCTGCTCGGCGAAGTGGCGACGTTCGAGGCGCGGCTCTACGAGTTCGCGTCCAACGAGATGGCGCTCGACTACTTCCGCTGGCGCCAAGACGAAGCCAACGTCATCTCCATCGATCGCTACTGCACGCATGTCCTGGCGCAGTCGGGCGCCGACGCCACCGCCGTACCGCGCATCTTGGACGGCCTCGGTCCCGACGAGAAAGTGGAGCTCCTGCGGCAAAATTCGCTCGAGTTCCAGCAGGTGCCGTCGTGGCAGCGGCGCGGCGCGGTCGTGCGCGTGCAGCCCATCGGCGAAAACGGCCACGCCAACGGCACGCACGCCCGGCTCGTCGTCGACTTGAACCTGCCCGCCGACGAGGCGTTCAACGAATATTTGCGCGCCGCGCTGCCGCAATAGCGCCGGTTTTGACCTCCGGCGCTTAAACGCGATAATGCGCGCACCATGCGCGCCGTCCTCTGTCGATCTTATGGCCCTCCCGAGCAGCTCGTCGTCGAAGAGCAGCCCGATCTCGTGCCGTCAGCCGGGCAAGCCGTCGTCGCCGTCAAGGCCTGCGGCGTCAACTTCCCCGACACGCTGATCATCGCCGGCAAGTATCAGTTCCGCCCCGAGCCGCCGTTCTCGCCCGGCGGTGAGGTGGCCGGCGTCGTCCACGCCGTCGGCGCGGGCGTCACGAACGTCAAGCCGGGCGATCGCGTCATCGCGCTCATGCCGTGGGGCGGTTACGCCGAGCAGGTGGCCACCGACGCGACGCGGCTCGTGCCCATTCCCGCCGGCGTCAGCTTCGTGCAAGCCGCCGCCATGCTGACGACTTACGGCACCACGATCTACGCGCTGGCCGATCGGGCGCAGATGAAAGCGGGCGAGACGCTGCTCGTCCTCGGCGCCGCCGGCGGCGTCGGTCTGGCCGCGATTCAGCTCGGCAAGCTGCTCGGCGCGCGCGTCATCGCGGCCGCGTCCAGCGCCGACAAGCTCGCGCGTCTGCAAGGCGCAAGGCGCCGACGAGCTCATCGACTACTCCAAAGAGGACCTAAAAGAGCGGGTCAAGACGCTGACCAAAGGCGCCGGCGTCGACGTCGTCTACGATCCGGTCGGCGGCGCCTACTCCGAGCAGGCCTTGCGCGCGACGGCGTGGAACGGGCGGCTGCTCGTCATCGGCTTCGCGGCCGGCGACATCCCGAAGATTCCGCTGAATTTGACGCTGCTCAAAGGCGCGTCGATCGTCGGCGTCTTTTGGGGGCAATTCACGATGCGCGAGCCGGCGGCGGCGGCGGCGCAGTTCGCGCAGCTGCTCGGCTGGGTCGCCGACGGCAAGCTGACGCCGCACGTGCACGCCGAGCTGCCGCTCGTCGACGCCGCCAAGGCCATGCGCCTCCTGCTCGACCGAAAAGTGCAGGGCAAAGTCGTCCTGGTGACGTAACCGCGGCGCGTTCAGCAACGTGCGTGTCACCCACGCCGGCGATTTTTCGCGCTAGACTCCGCGCGTGCTGACCCTCGACGACATCGAACGCGCCCGCGCGCGCATCAAGGACGACATCTACACGTCGCCTTGCGCATTCTCCGAGACGTTCTCGAAGCTGACCGGCAACAAGGTCTACTTCAAGCTCGAGAACCTGCAGATGACCGGCTCGTTCAAGGAGCGCGGCGCCCTCAACAAGATCCTGACGCTGACGCAGGAAGAGCGCGAGCGCGGCGTCATCGCGGCGTCGGCCGGTAACCACGCGCAAGGTGTCGCCTATCACGCGACGCGCAAGGGCATCAAGTCGACCATCGTCATGCCCGCGGCGTCGCCGCTCGTCAAAGTCACGCGCACGCGGGAATACGGCGCCGAGGTCATCTTGCACGGCTCGAGCTACGACGAGGCGTTCGAGGAGGCGTGGCGGCGACGCGAAGAGCAGGGCCTCACGTTCATCCACGCCTTCGACGACGACGCGGTCATGGCCGGCCAAGGCTCGCTCGGCCTCGAGCTGCTCGAGCAGAATCCCTACTTGGAAGCGGTGGTCGTGCCCATCGGTGGCGGTGGTCTCATCAGCGGCATCGCCGTCGCCATGAAGGAGATCAACCCGCGCGTGCGCATCATCGGCGTGCAGACGGCGCGGCTGCCGTCGATGCAGCGCGCGGTCGCCGAGCACGCGCCGGTGACCTTGCCGGCGGCGGTGACGATCGCCGACGGCATCGCCGTCCGCCGCGCCGGCGCGCGCACGCTGCCGGTCGTCGCCAAGTACGTCGACGACATCGTGACCGTCGACGAGGAGGAGATCGCCAACGCCATCCTGCTCTTGCTCGAGCGCGAGAAGACGGTGGCCGAAGGCGCGGGCGCGGCGGCGATGGCGGCGCTCGTGCAGGGCAAGACCAAGCTGGTGGGCAAGAAGGTCGCCATCGTCATCGGCGGCGGCAACATCGACGTGAACATCTTGTCGCGCATCATCGAACGTGGCCTGGTCAAGGACGGGCGGCTGGTGCGCTTCCGCGTGCGCGTCACCGACCATCCGGGCGCGCTGCACAAGCTGACCGGCGAGATCGCGGCCGTGCGCGCGAACATTCAGGAGGTCATCCACAATCGCGCATTCTCGCGAGTGGACCTAGGCGAGACGGCGATCGACATCACGCTCGAGACGCGTGGAGTCGAGCACATCGAGCAGCTCGTAGCGCTCTTCAGCGAGCGTGGATACGAGCATCAACGCCTCTTCTGATCGGCGTCATTTGGTGTACGTTACGCAACGCAGCCGAGGGCGAAAATCGGTAATCGCCCGGGAAAGTTGCGCTATAATGGTGTGCTGACATGCGGTTGCCTGTGTTCGGTCAAGCTGCGGTTGAAATGCCGCCTCCTGCGACTCCGCTGCGCGCCACCGAGCTCGGCGCCTTCAAGTACGGATCGAAGCTCGAGAAGCGCATCGTCCAGAAGATCGGCGCCGCCGTCGTCGACTACGACTTGATCGCCGAGGGCGACAAGATCATGGTCTGCGTCTCGGGCGGCAAGGACTCGTACGCGCTGCTCGACGCGCTCTTGCTGTTGTCGCGCAAGTCGCCGGTGAATTACGAGATCGTCGCGGTGAACGTCGATCAAGGCTGGCCCGGCTATCAGACCGACGCGATAAAGCAGCACCTCGAGTCGCGCGAGGTGAACTATCGGATGGTGAACGCGCACGAGATCGCCGCCATCGTCGAGCGCGTCTTGAATCCGGAAGAGACGGGCGCCACGCCGTGCTCGCTCTGCTCGCGCCTGCGCCGCGGCGTGCTGTATGGCTTGGCGACGGAGCTGGGCGCGACCAAGATCGCGCTCGGTCATCACCTCGACGACCTGGCCGAGACGCTGCTGTTGAATCTGTTTTTCTCGGGATCTTTGCGCGCCATGCCGCCCAAGCTCGTCAGCGACTCGGGCGAGCACGTGGTCATTCGGCCGATGGCGTACGTCGAAGAGCGCGACTTGACCGAATATGCCGCCGAGCGGCGTTATCCGGTCGTGCGCTGCTCGTGCCCGACGTGCGGCCTGCCCGATCAGCAGCGCCAAGTGGTCAAGCGCATGCTGACGTCGCTGCAAGCGGATCACGACGGGTTGAAGACGCAGATGTTGGCGGCGATGAAGAACGTCAAGCCCGCCTTCCTGCTCGACCGCGCCTTGGTGAAGACTCCGTAGCGAATGAAGTTCGCCTGCGACAAGTGCAATACCCGCTACTCGATCGCCGACGAGCGAGTGCACGGGCGTGTGCTCAAGATCCGCTGCAAAGCGTGCAACCACGTCATCACCGTGCGTGAGCCGGACGTGGCGCCGATGCCGGCGCTCGACGAGGACGATCCGCTCGGCGGCGACGACGAGCACACGCGCGTGTCGATGGGTCCGCCGCCGTCGAGCGCGGCGGCCGCGACGGCGCCGGCGACCGCCAATACCGCGACGGGCGACGACGATTGGTTCGTCTCGTTCGACGGCGACCAAGAAGGGCCGTTGCCGTTGGCGCGCGCGCTCGATCGGGTGCGCGCCGAGCGTCCGCACGGCAAGGAGTGCTTCTGCTGGCGCGCCGGCTTCTTCGTCTGGCTGCCGGTCGAGGATGTGCCCGAGTTCGCGCCGGCGCTCGGTCGCGCCGCGCCGCCGCCGCCGCCGGCCAAATCCGCGGCCAAAGCGCCGCCGCCCGCGGCCAAGACACCGGCGCCGCCGACGAAGGCGGGCACGTTGCCGCCGCTGAAGTCGCCGACCGGTCCGCTGCCGGCGATGGGCGCGAAGTCGTCGACGGGACCGCAGGCGAAGATTGGCGGCACGACCGGCGCGCAAGCGAAGTCGCCGACGGGGCCGCAAGCGCCGGTCAAAGCCGGCTCGTCGACGGGGCCGCAAGCGCCGGTCAAAGCCGGCTCGTCGACGGGACCGCAGGCCAAGATTGGCTCGTCGACGGGACCGCAGGCCAAGATTGGCTCGTCGACGGGACCGCAGGCCAAGATTGGCTCGTCGACGGGGCCGCAGGCCAAGATTGGCTCGTCGGCGGGGCCGCAAGCGGCCGTGAAGTCGGTGACGGGCGCGCAGGCGACCGTGAAGTCGCCGACGGGACCGCTGCCCGTCGCGCCGTCGCAGCCGAGCGTCGATCATCGGCCGCATTCGGTCGTCGATTTGCCGAGCCCGCCGCTCGACGACTTGTCGGACGATCTCGAGGAGGAGCTGCGGCCGCTGGAATTGCCGCGTCCGTCCGCCGATCGTCCGCCGCTGTTCGAGTCGGGCCCGATGAACGTCGGCGGCGCGCCGTCGGTGGTGATGCCGCAGGCGACGACGCGACCGGAGCCGCGCTTCGGCAAGAAGGCGAGCGACGAGCCGCTCCTGCCCAAGATGAACGACGCGCCGAGCGCGCCGTCGTCGCTGTCGCCGTTCCGCGCGGCGCTGCAGACGTCGGGACCGGCGCACGCCAGCCACGACGCGTCCCAGCTGAAGGTGCCCGACGCGCCCAAGCTGGGTGAGCTGCCGCTCGACACCGGGCCGGTGCCGCTGCCGCCGCCGCCCGATGACTTGCCGATCGGCGAAGCGTCGGGCCTCATCAGCTTGGCGCACTTGGCGAAGCCGTCGCTGATGACGGCGACGGTCGAGCCCGGTCGGCGCTCGGCCATCGACACGTTCGGCGGCGTTCCCGTCGTGCAGTCGGGCAAGATGTCGGTGCCGGCTTCGGCGGCGATGGTGTCGGCGGAGCCGATGATCGCGCCGCGCGGCGGGGCGCCGTGGATGAAGTGGGCGGCGCTCGCCGGCGCGCTGGCGACGATCGGCCTCACCGTCGCCGTGATCATGCTGCTGACGCGGAAGCCGACGGTGATCGTCGTGCCGCCGGCGCCGGTCGTCGAATCGCAGCGCAAGGTCGACGACAAGCCGATCACGGTCACCGATGACGCGCCGACGCCGCAAGCGCCGACGCCCGGCAGCGACAAGCGCCCGCAAAAGCGCGTCTCGTCGGCGCGCTCGGCGGCGGTCGCGCAAAAGTCACCTCCGACGGCGCCGTCGACCGCGTCGCCCGGCGCCGATCTGTCGAATTCGCAGCGCAACCTGGCGTCGCTGTATCGCGACGAAGGCGGCGAGCACGGCGCCAAGGGTTCGCCCACGATCGACAACGGCGCACACGCCGGCGGCCAGGTCTCGCAGCAGGCGATCATGGCTGTGCCGACGCAGAACCGCCGCTCGCTCAGCTTGTGCTACGACCGCGTCTTGAAGCACGACTCGACGTTGAAGTCGGGGCGCATCCTCATTCACGTCAAGATCGGCATCTCCGGGTCGGTGACCGGCGTGGCCGTGCCCGATCCGCAATATTCCGGGTCGGAGATCGGGCAATGCTTGGTGCAGACGATCAAGCACTGGCACTTCCCGTCGGCCGACTCCGAGTACGAGACGGAATTCCCGATTATTCTGCAGGCCAATTAGCGGGCAGCGTTGCTCGCGCCAGCCGCGCGAATCGCGCGCGAGCCGTGCGAAAACTAAAAGGGCGTGACCACGATCTCGGTCGCGCGGCGGTAGCAATCATCGGCAATCGCCCTGACGTCGACCGACGCTTCGATCTTCTCCGCGATATCGAGCCGCGCCTTCGTCTGCGGATGCTCCGGCACGAACAGCGAGCAGCAGTCGTCGTAAGGCTCGATCGACGTCTCGAACGTGCCGATCCGCCGCGCAATCGCGATCGTCTCCTGCTTGTCGTGCCCCAAACATGGCCGCAGCACCGGCAACGACGACGCCGCGCCGATCACGCCCATGTTCTCCAGCGTCTGCGACGCCACCTGCGCCAGCGCTTCGCCCGTCGCCAGCGCCTTGGCGTCGGCGTTGCGCGCGATGCGCTCGGCCACGCGCATCATCATTCGCCGATAGAGCACGACCGCCATTTTGCCGTCGGGGTTCGCCTCGCGCAGCGCCTTTTGCGCGTTCGTGAAGGGCACGATCTTGAGGCGAATGTCGGACAGCTGCCAGTTCGCGAGCAGCTTCGCCAGGCGCGTGACTTTGTCTTGCGTCTTCTCGCCCGTGTACGGGAACGAGTGGAAATAGGTCGCGTTCAAGATGCAGCCGCGCTTCATCATCATCCAGCCGGCGACGGGCGAGTCGATGCCGCCCGACAACAAGCAGCTCGACGCGGCCGGTGACGCCGGCGGGCAGACCGCCGGGCGCGGGGATGACGCCGGCGTAGACGAACGCTTGGTCCCAGCCGACCTCGACGCCGATGGTGAGCTCGGGCGTGTGCACGTCGACGGGAAGCCCGAGCGCCTGCACGATGGCGCCGCCGGCGATGCGGCCGAGCTCCATCGAGTTGGCGACGAAGCGCTTGTCGGCGCGGCGGGCTTCGACCTTGAAGCGCGGTTTGCGGCCGAGCCGCTCGACCTCGGCGCGCGTCAGCTCGACGGCGGCGGCGCTGATGGTGGCGACGTCGCGCTCCATGACCTTGGCCGGCGACAGCGACGACGCGCCGAACAGCCGCGACAGCGCCGCCATCATCGGCGCCATGCCGCCTTCGCCGGGGAACGCCAGCAGCCGGCCGTGAATTTTCTCGACGCGCGCGCCGGCGATGCGCGCGACGGCGCGCTGCGCGTTCTGCAGCAACATGCGCTCGAAAAAGGGACGATTTTCGCCCTTCAGGAAGATTTCGCCGAAGCGGATCATGACGACGTCGGTCAAGAGAGCTCTTTCACGGTAGCGATGACGGCGAGCGCGGCGCGTGCCACTTCGTCGTCGGTGGTGAGGCGCGACAGCGACAGCCGAATGGTGCCGACGTCGTCGCGAACGCCGATGGCGCGCAACGTCGCCGACGGCTTTTTGTCCCGCGCGTGGCAGGCCGATCCCGCCGAAACATAGACGCCGCGCGCCGACAGCGCATGCAAGAGCGGCTCGGCCGGAACGCCGGCAAAGCCGAGCGACAACACGTGCGGCGCCGTCAGCGCCGGGTCGCCGTGACGCTGCGCCGCCGGCAGCGCCGCCGCAATCGTCGTCCACAAGTGGTCGCGCTGTCGAGCCATGCGCGGCGCGGCTTCGGCGCGGGCGGCGACCGCCAATTCGCACGCCAGGCCGAGCGCGACGATCCCGGGCACGCCTTCGGTGCCCGGCCTCAAGCCGCGCTCTTGACCGCCGCCGTGCACGATCGGCCGCAACTTGCAGCCGCGCTTGAGCCACAGCGCGCCCACGCCTTTCGGCCCGTGGATCTTGTGCGCCGACAGCGCCAGCGAGTCGAACGCCGCGCCCGCCACCGTCAGCGCCAGCTTGCCGATCGCCTGCACGCCGTCGACATGCACGTGGCAGCGCGGCGCCCGCTCTTTGACCGCCCGCGCGATCGCGTCCACCGGCTGAATCGTGCCGATCTCGTTCTGCACCCACATGCAGGCGACGATTCCCGTGTCCGGCCGCACGGCGCGCGCGAAATCCTCGACCGCGACGACGCCGTTCGCCGCCGGCGCCACCGTCGTCACCGCGACGCCGCGCGCGTGCAGCGCCTTGGCCGCGTCCGCCACCGACGGATGCTCGAAGCCGCTCACGACGACGTGCGTCAGCTTGCCCGTCGTCCCCAACATCGCCAGCGCGTTGGCCTCGGTGCCGCCCGACGTGAACAGCACCTCCTCGTCGCTGCCGCCAATCGCCGCCGCCACTTGCGCGCGCGCCTTGGCCACGCGCCGCGCCGCCTCCGCGCCCGGCCCGTGCGCCGACGACGGGTTGCCGTAGGCCTCGAGCATCGCGTCGAGCGCCGCTTGCGCCACGCGCCCGTCGACCCGCGTCGAGGCGCCGTTGTCCAGATAAATGGGTGCTTCGTTCTTCATCGATTCTCGGGTTCGCTTTTGATGCTGCTTCGCGCTAGACCAGTTCGCGGCTCGCAGGCTACTCCTGAAGGACCACGGCGTGTTCGGCGTTTATATCCATTTTCCCTACTGTCGCAAACGTTGTCCGTACTGCGACTTCGCGGTGCACGCGCGGGCGCGCATTCCGCACGACGCGTACGCCGACGCCGTCGTCGCCGAATTGGCCGAGCGGGCGCCGCTGTTCGCCGGCCGCGAGCTCGTCAGCATCTACTTCGGCGGCGGCACGCCGGGATTATGGCGCGCCGACTGCCTGGCCCGCGTCATCCGCGCCGTCACGCACGCCGTTCGCGCAGTCGCCGTCGGTGCCGCAGCTCGAGGTCACCGTCGAAGCCAACCCCGATGACCTGTCGCGCGAGCACTTGGACGCGCTGTTCGCCGCCGGCGTCAACCGTCTCAGCCTGGGCGCGCAATCGCTCAACGACAAGCACCTGCACACGCTCGGACGCACGCACGGCGCCACGCAAGTGCAAGCGGCCGTAGACGCTGCGCGCGCCGCCGGCTTCGTCAGCCTGTCGCTCGACCTCATGTTCGCGCTGCCGGCGCAGACGCTGACCGAGCTCGAAGCCGACCTGGCCGGCGTCTTGGCGATGGCGCCCGATCACCTGAGCGTCTACAACCTCACCGTCGAGGAGCGGACCGCGTTCGGCGGCATGCAGCGCGCCGGCCTCTTGCAGGTGCCGGAGTCGGGCGTCGCCGCCGAGATGTACGAGCGCATCATGCAGCGGCTCGCCGGCGCCGGCTTCGAACACTACGAGATCAGCAGCTGGGCCAAACCCGGCCGGCGCGCGCGCCACAACACGCTCTATTGGACCGGCGGCGAATATCTCGGCCTCGGCTGCTCGGCGCACTCGTTTCGCCGGCTGCCCGACGGCGGCGGCGAGCGCTTCAGCGCCGTCCGCTCCGTCGACGCGTGGCTCAAAGCGCCGCCTTTGGCCACGCGCGAGACGCTCGACGCCGGCGCGCTCGAACGCGAGGCGGTCTGGCTCGGCCTGCGGCTGCTCGACGGCATCGACCGCGCGGCGCACGCGCGGCTGCACGGCGTCGACCCGGTCACGGCTCACCAAGTCGAGCTCTACGCGGCTGGTCGGCGAAGGCTTGATCGTCGTCACGCCCGAGCGCGTCCGCCTGACGCCGCGCGGCGTGCTCTTCGCCGACGAAGTGGGCGCCCGCCTCGTCTAAGGTTAGCGCGTCCAGCCGGTTTCCATCTGCTATACATGAAGTGAGATGTCGGAGCTGAACCATCGCGCGCGCAAGATCCTCGGGGCCATCGTCCACGAATATCTCGCCACCGGTGACGCCGTCGGCTCGCGCACGGTCACGCGCCGTTACGGCATCGACCTCTCGCCGGCGACGGTGCGCAACGTCATGAGCGACCTCGAGGAAGCGGGCCTGCTCAAGCAGCCGCACACCTCGGCCGGCCGCGTGCCGACCGATTCCGGCCTGCGCTTCTTCGTCGACTCGCTGCTCAAAGTGCGCTCCTTGTCCGACAAAGAGCGCGTCGAGCTGTCGCAGCGCTATCACATCGCCGGCGACGACGTGGAGTCGGCGCTGCGCGACGCCGCCCACGTCTTGGCCGAGCTGTCGTCGCACACGGCGGTGCTGGTGACGCCGCGGCCCGAGATCGACGTGCTCGAGCATGTCGAGTTCGTGCGCCTGCGCGACGGACAGCTCTTCGCCGTGCTCGTCGCCAAGTCGGGCACGGTGCAGAACAAGATCATCAGCTCGACGGAGACGCTCGATTCCGACGAGCTCGAGCGCATCCACAACTATCTCAACGACATCCTGGCCGGCTTGACGCTCGATGAGGTGCGCGCCCGAGTGCAAAAAGAGCTCGCCGACGAGCGCATGCAGTATCAGGCGATGCAGCGAAAGGCGCTCGAGCTGCTCGCAGCGCGCGCTGCCCGACGCCGGCGCCGAGGTCATCGTCTCGGGCCAGGCGCGCCTGCTCGAAAACGTCGCCGCCGGCGATCCGCAGCAGCTCGAGAAGATGAAGGCGCTCTTTCGCCGCCTCGAGGAGAAGCGCCTGTTGGCCGATCTGCTCGAGCGCACGCAGCTGGCCGAGGGCATCCGCGTGTTCATCGGCGCCGAGAGCGCCATCGACGAACTGAGCGACTTCACCATCGTCGCCATGAACTACGGCGTCGAGGGCGACTCGAAGCCGCTCGGCACCTTCGGCGTCATCGGCCCGACGCGCATGAACTACTCGAAGGTCATCACCCTCGTCGATTTCACCGCCCAGCTCGTCTCCAGCGTCATTGCCAAACGTTGAGCTTGTGATTAGGTTCGGGGGGCGATGAGCAACGACGATCCCAAGCAGGGCAACACCCCCGAAAACTCCGGTCCCGGCGAAGCGCCGCCGCCGACGCCGATCCACGAGGGCAACGGCGCGCAAGCGAGCGAGGGCTCGCCCGCCTCAGCCGACAAGCTCGAGGAGGAGAAGCGCGAGCTGAAAGATCGTCTCCTGCGCACGGCGGCCGAGTTCGAGAACTTCAAGCGCCGCTCGAAGAAGGAGATCGACGACGCGGCCACCCGCGGACGCGAGCAGCTCCTGAAGGAGCTGTTGCCGGCGCTCGACAACCTGGAGCGCGCGCTCAAGCACGCGCCGGCCGGCGATCCGCTGGCGATCGGCGTGCAGCAGACGGAGAAGCAGCTCCTGCAGGCGCTGGAGAAGTTCGGCGTCGTGCGCTTCTCGTCGGTGGGCAAGCCGTTCGATCCGTCCGTGCACGACGCGATTCAGCAGCTGGAGACGAGCGAGCATCCGCCGGGCACCGTCGCCGCCGAGTTCGCCTCCGGCTACATGCTCGGCCAGCGCCTCTTGCGCCCGGCCATGGTCGCGGTCGCCAAGCCGCCCGCTGACGGCAGCGCGCTGCAGTAGCCGATTCGCTCCATTTACATGATTTGTGATACGATTCTGGGCTAGATGGCCCGCGTCGTCGGCATCGACTTGGGGACCACCAACAGCTGCGTCGCCTTCCTCGAAGGCGACAAGGCCGTCGTGATCCCGAACGCCGAAGGCAGCCGCACGACGCCGTCGATCGTCGCCTTCGCGCAGTCGGGCGAGCGGCTCGTCGGCCAAATGGCCAAGCGGCAGTCGGTCACGAACTCCGAGCACACCGTCAACGCCGTCAAGCGGCTGATCGGCCGCAAAAAAGAAGATCCGGCGATCGCGCAGCACTTGAAGGTCACGACCTACGAAGTCGTGGCCGCCGACAACGGCGATGCGCGCGTGCGCCTGCGCGGCAAGGACTACTCGCCGGCCGAGATCTCCGCGATGGTGCTGTCGAAGATGCGCGAGATCGCCGAGGAATATCTGGGCGAAGCGGTCACCGAAGCGGTCATCACCGTCCCCGCCTACTTCGACGATGCGCAGCGCCAAGCGACCAAGGACGCCGGTAAAATCGCCGGGCTCGACGTCTTGCGCATCATCAACGAGCCGACCGCGGCCGCGCTCGCGTACGGCGCCGATGCGCCCAAGGACGAGCGCGTCGCCGTCTACGATCTCGGCGGCGGCACGTTCGATATCTCGATCTTGGAGCTCAAGGGCGGCGTCTTCGACGTGCGCTCGACCAACGGCGACACCTATCTCGGCGGCGAAGACTTCGATCGCCGCATCATCGACTGGCTGGCCGAGCAGTTCCAGACGCAGCACGGGATGGACCTGCGCGGCGAGAAGATGGCGCTGCAGCGACTGAAGGAAGCGGCCGAGCGCGCCAAGCACGAGCTGTCGTCGTCGCTCGAGACCGAGGTGAATTTGCCGTTCATCGCGGCGACGGCGGCCGGTCCGCTGCATCTGCAGACGCGCCTGACGCGCGGCAAGCTGGAGACGCTGGTCGAGGATTTGGTGCAGCGCTCGCTCGATCCCTGCAAGGTGGCGCTCAAAGACGCGGGGCTGCAGCCGAAGGACATCGACCAGGTGATCCTCGTCGGCGGGCAGACGCGCATGCCGCGCGTGCAGCAGATCGTCGAGGATTTCTTCGGCAAGAAGCCAAACAAGCGCGTCGATCCCGACGAGGTCGTGGCCGTCGGCGCGGCGCTGCAAGCGGGAATTTTGAAGGGCGCGGTGCAGGAAGTGCTGCTGCTCGACGTGACGCCGCTGTCGCTCGGCGTGCAGACGGCCGGCGGCGTGTTCACGGCGCTGATCCCGAAGAACACGACGATTCCGACGCGCAAACAAGAGGTGTTCTCGACGGCGGTGGACAATCAGCCGTTCGTCGAAGTGCACGTCTTGCAAGGCGAGCGCGACATGGCCGAGGACAACAAGTCGTTGGCGCGCTTTCAGCTGCTCGGCATTCCACCGGCGCCGCGCGGCGTTCCGCAGATCCAGGTCACGTTCGACATCGACGCCAACGGCATCGTCTCGGTCAGCGCCAAAGATCTGGGCACGCAAAAAGAGCAGTCGGTGCGCGTCGTGCCGACGAGCGGACTGACCGAGGGCGACATCACGCGCCTCATCGCCGAGGCCGACGCGCAGAAGGATTCGGACGCGGTCAAGCGCGAGACGGCCGAGCTCAAGCTGACGCTGGAGTCGCTCTTGTACACGACCGATCGCGCGCTCACCGAATATGGACATGTCCTGTCGCAGCAAGATCGCGAGGCGATCGTGGCCGAGGTCAAAGCCGCGAAGGACATGATCGACGCCGGCAACCTCGACGAGCTGCGCATGATGCAAGGCCGCGTGGAATCGGTGGCGCAGAAGATCGGCGAAGCCATGTACGCTCAGGCTTCGGCCTCGGGCGGCGACGACTCGGAGTAAGCAATCCCCCAATGAACAAGAGATGAACAAGAAACGCGATTACTACGATGTGCTCGGCGTCCCGCGCGATGCCGATGCGGTGGTCCTGAAGCGCGCCTATCGCGAGCTGGCGCTGAAGTTTCACCCCGATCAAAACCCGGACAATCCCGAGGCCGAGGCCAGCTTCAAAGAGGTCTCGGAAGCCTACACGGTGCTGTCGGAGCCCGACGCGCGCGCGAAGTACGATCGGCGCGGCTTCGAAGGCGTCGGCGGCGGCGGAGTCGGCGTCGACGTCGGCGGCTTCACCGATCTCTTCGAGTCGCTGTTCGGGGATCTCTTCGGGAAGAAGAAGGGCGCGACCAAGACGCTCGGCCGCGACCTGCGCTACACGCTCGAGATTGTCGTTCGAAGAGGCGGCGCTGGGCGTCACCAAGACCATCCGCTTCCCGTCGCCCGTCGAGTGCGCGACCTGCAAAGGCTCGGGCGCCAAAGGCGGCGAAGCGGGCATGAAGACCTGCGCCAGCTGCGCCGGCAAAGGCGAGATCAAGGTCCAACAGGGCTTCTTTTCGCTGTCGAAGAAGTGCCCGACCTGCAGCGGCGTCGGCAAAGTCGTCGGCGACGCCTGCGACGTCTGCAAAGGCGCCGGCACCGTCGAGCAGGAGCGCGAGTTCGAGGTCACCATCCCGGCCGACACCGAAGACGGCGCCACGCGGCGCGTCGCCGGGCAAGGCGAGCCCGGCCGTCGCGGCGGCAATCCCGGCGATCTCAACGTCATCGTGCGCGTGCGGCCGCATCCGATCTTCCGGCGCGAGCAGGGCGTCGTCAGCTCCGACGTGCCGATTTCGATCGTGCAGGCGGCGCTGGGCGCGGTCATTCAGGTGCCGACGCTCGACGGCTCGGTCGACATGCGCGTGCCGGCCGGCACGCAGTCGGGCACGCTCTTCCGCCTGCGCGGCAAAGGCGCCGGCAAACCCAACGCGCGCGGCGATGCGCACGTGCGGCTGATCGTCGAGACGCCGGCGGCGCTGACTGCCAAGCAACGCGAATTGTTCGAACAATTGAAGACGTCGCTGACCGAAGAGCAAAATCCCTTACAAAAAACCTACGCCGCGAAATTGCGGGAAACGTCGGGCGGATAATCGTGTTATCGTCGCCAGCGCATGGCGGATAAGCTGCGCGTGCTCTTTGTCGACGACGATCCGGCGTCGGCCCGGCTCTACCGGAGCTACCTCACGGCCGAAGGGCATGACGTGATGGTCGCGAATTCCGGAATCGAAGGCGTCGAGGCGACCGAACGCAACCAGTTCGACGTCGTCGTGATGGACCTGAACATGCCCGGCCTCGACGGCTGGATGTCGATGTCGCTCATCAAGGCGCGGCGGCCGAAGTTGCCGGTCGTCGTCCTGACCGGTGAGACCGGGCGCGACTTGGAGTCGCGCGCGAAGACGGCGGGCGCCGCCGGTTTTCTGCAGAAGCCGTGTCAGCCGGACGTGCTCATCCGCGCCCTGAAGCGCGCGATCACGCCGCCGTCGTAGCCTTTCGCGAATATTCATTCGAGACGTAGATCGCTTCGCGTGGCCCGCGCGTTCGAGCGGGCATGCGTACAACTGCGATTCTCGCCGGGCTCATCCTGTATTCGTCGGTGGCGTTCGCGCGCGGACTGCCGCGGCAACAGCAGCAGCAAGCGAAGAAGGTGGATCTCGTCATCGCGCTCGACACGTCGTCGAGCATGGACGGGCTCATCGATTCGGCGCGCGCCAAGCTGTGGGACGTCGTGAACTTGCTGGCGCACGCGACGCCGCAGCCGATCCTGCGCGTCGGCGTCATCAGCTACGGCAACAGCGGCTATGACGCCAACGCCGGCTGGGTGCGCCGCGACGTCGAGCTGACCACGAACCTCGACGGCGTGTACGAGAAATTGTTCGCGTTACGAACCAATGGCGGCGAGGAGTATGTGGCGCGCGCCGTTCACGACGCGACCAACGACATGAAGTGGGACCAAGATCAGGCGACGCTCAAGATCATCTTCGTCGCCGGTAACGAGCCGGCCAACCAAGATCCCAAGATTCCCGTCGAGCAGGCGCTGGCCGAGGCGCGGCAGCGGGGCATCTTCGTCAACTCGATCTATTGCGGCAGCCAGACCGCGCCGGAGTCGGCGGGCTGGCTAAAGGTGGCGCAGCTCGGTCACGGCGAGTTCGCGGCGATCGACCAGAACCACGTCGTCGCCATCGCCACGCCGCTGGACGCCGAGCTGGCGCGGCAGTCGCACTTGCTCGACGAGACCTACGTCGGTTATGGCGACAGCGGCGGCCGGCGGGCGGCGCTGCAGCAGTCGATGGATGCGACGGCGGTCGCCGCCAGCGCGCCGGCGGCCGCGGCGCGTGCGACGGCCAAGGCGTCGCCGCTCTATCGTAACGAGGAGTGGGATCTCGTCGACGCGCGGGCGCACGACGAGATGAAACTGGTCACGATGCCGAAGTCCGCGCTGCCGGCGCCGATGCGCGCGATGAGCGACAAAGAGCGCAGCGCCTATCTCGACGGCAAGGCGAAAGATCGCGCCGCGGTGCAAAAGCGCATCGCCGACCTCTCGAAGCAGCGCGAGGAGTATTTGGCGGCCGAGCGCAAGAAGTCGAAGACCGCGCACAACGGCTTCGACGACGCGGTGACGACGACCATCAAGAACGAAGCGACCACGGCCGGCTTCAAGTTCTAACGCGAGCACCTTCGCGGTCGCGATGCGTTAGCCTTTGGCGCATGTCCATTCCTACCGACGGGCCGCGCTGGCTTTATCTGCACGGCTTCGCTTCCGGTCCGCAGTCGGCCAAGGCCGTCGCGCTCGCCAATCACTACCAAACCAAGGGTATCGCGCTCGAACGCCTGAATTTGCGCGTGCCGAGCCTGGAGCAGCTGTCGTTGAGCGCGGGCCTCACGACGGTGCGCGCGGCCATCGGCGACGACGCGCGGCAGCGGGCGGTGCTCATCGGGTCGAGCTTGGGCGGCTTCACGGCGGCGCTGGCGGCGGCCGACGACCCGCGCGTCTGCGCGTTGGTGCTGCTGGCGCCGGCGTTCGACCTCGTGGCGCGCTGGCAGCGGCGCATGGGCGACGCCAACTGGCAGCGCTGGCAAACGAGCGGCTGGCTCGCCATCGACGACTGGACGACGCGGCAAAAGTCGCGCTTGTCGTTCGACTTCATCCGCGACGCCGCCGCCGTCGAAGCGCGGCTCGGCGGCTGGCCCGACGTGCGCGTGCCGACGCTCATCGTCCACGGCGTCCACGACGACACCGTCAGCATCGACGGCTCGCGCAAGTGGGCCGCCGGCAAACGCCACGTGCGGCTCGTCGAGGTCGACGACAACCACGAGCTGACGCAATCGCTGCCGCGCATCTGCGCCGAAGCCGATGTGCACTTGGCGTCGTTGCTGGTCGGCTGATTCCGGCGTTATCGGGGCGTGTGCGACATCATCTTCATGAAAATGTAGACGACGGCGCCGAACACGAGGCCGGCGAAGATCGTGCCGAGCAGCTTGAGCGTCGTCAGCGACGACGGCGGCGTGCGCTCCGACTGCGCGCGCGCCTGGTAAATCCGCTGCGCCAACAGGAGCGTGCGCTCGAGGCCGGCGCGGGCCCGCGCGTCCTCGGGATTGCCGTCCCGGCGACGGCGATAGTGGGCGGCGGCGACGTCGAGCGCGTCGGCGGAGGCGGCGGCATCGAGGAATTTGGCGTGCGCGCCGTCTTCGTCCCACGCGGCCTCGAGCGTGGCCCAAGGCACGTCGATGACGGGATCGACCGGCGGCGCGTCCGCGGCGAAGTGGGCCCAGCGAGCGACCATGAGACCGCAGCGCGGGCAGGCGCTGGCGCCTTGCCGCCGCTCCTCGTGGCATTTGGGACAGCGCGAAGGCTCCGGCACTGTTCGATCTTCGCACTTTGACTTGGCGAAGCAAGGCCACCATGTCAAATTGGATACTGTAGCCATGATTGCGTCCGCTGACCTGACAGAGACCTGCCAACAATTGGCGCGCGATTCGGGTGGCAAGAAAGTCATGCTCGTCGGGATCGACGGCGAGGTGCTGGCGCATGCCGGCAGCGCCGGCGCGCTCGACGACGCCACCGGTGACGCGCTGGCCCAGCTCATTGCCGACGTCGTCGAAGGTGCCGCCGAAGGGCGCGTGCCGGCGACGAAGGATTCTGGTGGCGTCGCTGCCGGGCGGCTTGCCCGGCGGGCTGTCGGCCTGCGCGACCGCCGTCGGCGACAAGGCGGCGCTCGTCGTCGTCTTCGACGGCCGCACGACGACGCTGGAGCGCGTGCGGCTCAAGATTCGCCGCGCCCGCGAGCTGCTCGGCAAGTCGCTGCCCGCCGTCGCCGTCGCCGAAAAGCCCTCGTCGCATTAGCTAGACGACGCGCTGCTTCGAGGCGTTCCCGGCCGTCGCTGCCGGCCTGTAACTGCTACTGCCGCTAGTCTTTGCGGGCCCCTACGGCCCGCAATTGTAACGGGCGACGCTCGAGTTTCTGCGGGCGCCCGTGACGTTCGCCCAATCTTCAGGTACAATCGCAGTGTTCAACCCTGTCATGGCCGATCGGAGCCGGGACGTAGAGCGCATGATTTTCCTCCGTCGTGAGGCGGAGAAGATCGTTCGCGAGCTGTTCCAACCGGAGGGAGCCTCGGCCGCCGGGGCTTCGGTGCGTCTACTCGCCGACTTACGGACCGAGGGTGAAGGCTACGTACTGGAGGTCGAAATGCCGGGAGTGACGCCCGCCGACGTCCATGTCTACTCGCTCGGTGACGCGCTCGTCATCGAGGGCCAAAAGCGTTCGGCGCTGCCCGCGGGCACGCGTCCGGCCTACGATCGCGCCGAGCGCGACTACGGCTCCTTCCGTCGCGTGTTCGAGCTGCCCGGTCCGGCCGATTTCTCGCAGAGCGCGGCCTGTTTGCGCGCGGGCATGCTCACCATTCGCGTGCCGCGCATCACCGATCGCCGCGGCCGCGCGCGACCCATCGACGTACGGCTCGAAGACGAGGGCGCCTGATGGAATTCATGCCGGACGGCACCATCAAGCAGACGCTCGAAGTGCCGCCGACCTTGGCGCTGTTGCCGATTCGCGATCTCGTCGTGTTCCCGTATATGGTCGTGCCGTTGATGGTGTCGCGCGAGATGTCGGTCGCGGCCATCGACGAGGCGCTGGCGACCAAAGATCGCCTGGTGATGCTGGCGGCGCAGCGCGACGAGCGCGAGGACGAGCCGGCCGCCGATTCGATCCACACCTTCGGCACCGTCGGCATGATCATGCGCATGCGCAAGCTGTCCGACGGGCGCATCAAGGTGCTCGTGCAGGGCCTCATGCGCGCGCGGGTCACCGGCTTCATCCAAAAAGCGCCCTGTTTTACGGTGTCGGTCGAGCGCGTGCCGCAAGATGACGGCCCGCCGCCCAGTGTCTCGCCGGAAGCCGAGGCGCTGATGCGCGCGGTCAAGGACGACCTCGGCAAGTTCTCGCAGGCGGGAAAGCTGCAGTCGCCCGAGCTGATGCTGGTGATCAGCGGCGTCGAAGAGCCGGGTCGGCTGGCGGATCTGGTGGCGTCGAACGTGACGATGAAGGTGTCGGTCGGCCAGGCGCTGCTCGAGGAGCTGGAGCCGGTCGAGCGCTTGCGACGCGTCGGGGCCGTGCTGCGCAAAGAGGTCGAGATCCTCGAGGTGCAAGAGACGATTCAGTCGCGCGCCAAAGAGGAGATGTCGAAGGCGCAGCGCGAATACTTCTTGCGCGAGCAGCTCAGGCAGATTCAGTCGGAGCTCGGCACCGGCGGCAAAGGCGACCTCGAGACGCTGCGCGCGCAAGTGGAGACGGCGCGCATGTCGACCGAAGCGCGCACCGAAGCCGATCGCCAGCTGCGGCGGCTCGAGCAGACCAACGCCGATTCGGTGGAAGCGGGCGTGCTGCGCGCGTATCTCGAGTGGCTCGTGGAAGTGCCGTGGCAGACGGCGACCGACGACACGCTCGACTTGGCGGCGGCGCGCCACATCCTCGACGAAGATCACGAGGGCCTGGAAGACGTCAAAGATCGCATCCTCGAGCATCTCGGCGTGTTGAAGCTGATGCGCGAGCGCGGTCGCGACGAGCGCGGACCGATCATTTGTTTCGTCGGGCCGCCGGGCGTGGGCAAGACGTCGCTCGGCCGCTCGATCGCGCGCGCGCTCGGCCGGCGGTTTCAGCGTATTTCGCTCGGCGGCATGCGCGACGAGGCGGAGATTCGCGGCCATCGCCGCACCTACGTCGGCGCGCTGCCGGGGCGGGTCATCCAAGGCATGCGGCAGGCGGGGACGATCAATCCCGTCTTCGTGCTCGACGAGATCGACAAGCTGGGTAACGACTTCCGCGGCGATCCGTCGTCGGCGCTGCTCGAGGTCCTCGATCCCGAGCAGAATCAGACCTTCCGCGACCATTATCTCGGCGTCGCCTATGACCTGTCGAAGGTGCTGTTCATCGCGACGGCGAACGCGGCCGACCCGATTCCGCGCGCGCTCGGCGACCGCATGGAGGTCATTCGGCTCGCCGGTTACTCGGAAGAGGAGAAGATGGCGATCACGCGTCGCCACGTGCTGCCGAAGCAGCTGGCGGCGGCGGGGCTCGATCGCGACGCGTTCAAGATCACCGATCCGGCCCTGCGGACGATGATTACGGAATACACGCGCGAAGCCGGGCTGCGCGATCTCGAGCGGCAGGTGGCGCGCATCGCCCGCAAAGTGGCGCGGCAAGAGGTCGAAGGCCGCGAAGCGCACAAGAAGCTGAAGCACCCGACGGTGACGCCGACGACGCTGCGCAAGTGGCTGGGGCCGCCGATGGCGCCGCACCTCAATCGCCAGAGCGTCGTCGACGAAGTGGGCGCGGCGACGGGCCTGGCGTGGACGGCCTATGGCGGCGAGGTGCTCGAGATCGAAGTGCAGTGGATGCCGGGCAAGGGCTCGCTCATCCTGACCGGTCAGCTCGGCGACGTCATGAAGGAATCGGCCATGACGGCGGTCTCTTACGCGCGCGCTCGAGCGGCTTCGCTGGGCTTGAAAGAGGGTTTTTATGCCGAGCGCGAGATCCATATTCATGTACCAGCGGGCGCAGTGCCGAAGGATGGGCCGTCGGCGGGCGTGACGATGGCGTGCGCGCTCGTGTCGCTCTTGACGAACCAGCCGGTGCGGCGCGACGTGGCGATGACGGGCGAAATCACGCTGCGCGGGCGCGTCCTGCCGGTCGGCGGGCTCAAGGAGAAGCTCTTGGCGGCGGCGCGAGCGGGGCTGTCGCAGGTGATCGTGCCCGCCGACAACGCGCGCGACTTGGAGCAGCTGCCGCAAAAAGCGATGCACGGCCTGCGCGTGGTGTTGGCGACGACGATGGACGACGTGCTCGCGGCGGCGCTTCGGCCAGCCGGCAGCCGCACGGTTGGAGTCGAGAGCGAAGCGGGAGCGAGTGAGGACTGAATGGCCCAAGTAGATTTCCAGCGGCGCGAAATCGCGATCAAGCTCGTCTATTACGGGCCGGCCTTGTCGGGCAAGACGACCAACTTGCAGCAGATTCATGCGCGCATGGACCCGAAGCGGCGCGGCAAGCTGCTCACGCTCGATACCAAAGAGGATCGCACGCTGTTCTTCGACCTCTTGCCGCTGGCGGTGAAGGCGGCGTCGGGCGTGACGGTCAAGGTCAAGCTGTTCACGGTGCCCGGTCAGGTCATGCACAACACGACGCGCAAAGTCGTGCTGCAGGGCTGTGACGGTGTGGCGTTCATCGCCGATTCGCAGATCTCGGAGACCAAGAACAACAACGAGTCGTTCGCCAATCTAAAGGCGAACATGAAAGAGAACCGGCTCGACACCGAGGAGATCCCCATCGTCATTCAGTTCAACAAGCGCGACATGCCCAAGGTGCGCACCGACGACGACTTGAAGCGCATCGCGTCGCGCGGTCGCGAGCCGGTGTTTCCGGCGACGGCCATCAACGGCGCGGGCGTGCCCGAGACGTTTTTCGGGCTTGGCGGCGGCGACGTGGGACACGCTCGACAAGAAGATGGGCCTCGCGGAAAAGCACGGCATCTCGCGCGAGGAGCTGCTCACGTCGCTGGCCAAGCAGCTCGGGGTCGAGCTGCCGCGGCCGGACCGCTTGATGGGCATCGGCAAGTGATGCGATGACGCCAAAGGGGGCGGCCCTCAATGTCGACGCGCCGGTCACGCTCGACGAGCTCCTCGACCGCAACGCGCGCGAGACGCTGCTCGCCGGTGCGGCCGATCTCGGCGTCGAGCTGACTGTCGTCGATCGCGACGGCCGTCCGCTGTTCGGCAACGCGCCGCCGCCGGCGACGCTGGCGGTGCAGGCGGACTACGATCACGTGCCGGTCGACGTCGGCGGCGTGGCGTATGTCGTGGCGCCGCTGATGCACGAAGGCGATGCCATCGGGCTTCTCGTCGTGCACGCGATTGCCGCGATTCCGCTGGGAAAGACGCTCGATCTGCTGACGGCGCATTTGCATCGCGTGGCCGACGCCTTCGTCGTCGACGGCATCAAGCGGGCGATGTCGGCGCGCATGCACATGGCGACGGTCGAGGAGGCCAACCGCGAGCTGACCGAGAAGAACCGGCGGCTGGCGCAGGCGGTCGAGCGGCTGCAAGAGGCCGATCGCGTGAAGTCGAACTTCTTGGCCACGGTCTCGCACGAGCTGCGCACGCCTCTCACGAGCGTCATCGGCTACTCGGAGATGCTGCTCGAAGGCATCGCCGGGCCGCTCAACGACGAGCAGCGCGAATACGTGCGCACGGTGATGGAGAAGGGCGATCAGCTGCTGCAGCTGATCACGGGAATCCTCGACATTTCGCGCATGGAAGCGGGCGAGATGAAGATCGACAAGCTGCCCTTCGAGCTCGACGAGATCGTGTCGACGGCGCTGTCGACGATCGCGCCGCACGCGCGCCGCAAGAAGCTGTCGCTGCACTGTACGCTGGCCGATGGGCTGCCGCTGGTGCTCGGCGATCGTGACAAGATTCGCCAGGTTCTGCTCAACCTCTTGGGCAACGCCATCAAGTTCACGCCCGAAGGCGGTCGCGTCGAGGTGGCCGCGCAAGAGGCGCCGCTGGCGCCGCCGGGCCTCGTCGGCGATGGCGCGCATGGCGTGCGCATCTGGGTCAAAGACTCGGGCATCGGCGTGCCGGCGGAGCACCTGAAGCGCGTGTTCGATCCCTTCTTCCAGGTCGACAACTCTTCGACGCGCGAATACGGCGGCACCGGCCTGGGGCTGTCGATCGTCAAGCGGCTGGTCGAGGCGCACGGCGGCGCGGTGTGGGTGGACAGCGACGCGGTCAAAGGCGGCGCCACCTTCTCGTTCACGATCCCGCTCGCGCCTGTCGCCAGATCGTAGCGGCCGGCGATGCGTGGAATTCGTTCTCCAGCACTTGGCGGCGATCTTGGGCCTGTTGTGCCTGAGCGCGTTCTTTGCCGCGTCGGAGACGGCGATCTTCTCGTTGCCGCGCGTCGCGCGCGAGGCGCTGGCGGGCAAGTCGGACAAGTCGTCGCAGCGGGTGACGGCGCTGATGGCGCATCCGCGCCGGCTCATCATCACCATCATCGTCTGCAACGAGCTGGTCAACATCCTGAACTCGTCGGTGGCGGCGTCGATGACGTCGCAGCTCCTGCCGCACGCGCGCGAGCTGGTGCAGATCAGCATCTCGACGGCGGTGATGTTGCCGCTGATTCTGTTCTTCGGCGAGATGCTGCCCAAGTCGCTGGCGCTCCGGCTGGGCGAGCGCTTCGCGCTGCCGACGTCGGGGATCTTGTATTGGCTGGCGTATGCCATCGCGCCCTTGCGCATCGTGCTGCAGACGATCGCGTCCGGCGTGCTCGCGCTCTTCGGCTCCAAGCCGATGACGCGCGAAGAGGGGCTGCGCGAGGAGGAGTTTCGCGCGCTCGTCGACGTCGGCTCGGAAGAGGGCGAGCTGCAGGTGGCCGAGCGGCGGCTCATCCACAACGTGTTCGAGTTCGGCGACAACACCGTCGGCAAAGTCATGACGCCGGCGGACAAGGTGTTCGCGCTGCCCTACGAGATGCCGCTCGGGCGCATGGTCGAGCAGATCGCGCGGCAGCGGTACTCGCGCGTACCGGTCTTCTCCAGCGTGCGCGGCAAGGCGACGCGCACCGCCGACGGCAAGCGCGGCGCGCCGCAGCCGGGCACGCGCGAGGTCGTCGGCATCCTGCTCGCCAAGGAGCTCGTCGGTTACGCGTGGGGCGCGCTCGAAGGCCACACCGTGCAGGATCTGCTGCACCCGGCATTGTTCGTGCCGCGAACTACCAAGTGCGATCAGCTGTTCCGCGAGTTCCAGCGTAAGCGCACCCATATCGCGCTCGTCGTCGACGAGTACGGCCGCTTGGCGGGCCTGGCGACGATGGAGGATCTGCTCGAGGAGCTGTTCGGCGAGATCGCGGACGAAAAAGAGGGACGGCCTTAGCCATGACCGCCAGCGCGATGCCGTGGTGGTTTTGGCACATGTGGCCGGCGTTCGCCGTCACCGGCTTTTGCCTGCTGCTCGAGATGTTCTTCGCCGCGGCCGAGCTGTCGGTGATCTCGTGCGATCGCATCTTGCTGCGCAAGGACGCCGAGGCCAATCAGCGGGCGGCGCTCTTGCTCGAAGCCTTCCTCGAGAACAAGCAGCGCTTCTTGGCGACGACGCTGCTCGGGACGCAGCTGTCGGTCATCGTGTCGACGGTGACGATGACCTACGCGCTGCATCGCATCATGTCGCCCGAGCGCGCCGAGCTGTTCTTGCTCGCGGGGTTGACGCCGCTGCTCGTCATCTTCGGCGAGATCGTGCCCAAGACGATCGGGCAGCACTCGGCCGATCGCTGGGCGCGACGCGTCGTTTACCCGCTCTACGCGGCGTCCAAGGTGTTCGCGGCCATCGTGGCGCCGCTGACGGCGCTGACGACGGCGCTGATGGGGCGCATGGGCGTGGTCGAGCGGAAGCTGGTGACGCGCGAGGAGCTGGAGGCGCTCTTGAAGACGCCGTCGGTGTCGTCGAAGCGCGGCGAGATCACCGAAGGCGAGCGGCGCATGATCTCGCGCATCTTCGACTTCACCGACACGACGGCGGCGGACGTGATGGTGCCGCTGTCGGACGTGGTGGCGCTGGCGGAGACGGCCGATCTGGCGACGGCGGCGCGGCAGATCGAGGAGACGCAGTACACGCGCTTTCCGGTCTATCGCGAGCGTGTCGATCGCATCGTCGGCACGGTGCACGCGTTCGACATCCTGAAGGCGGGGCGCAGCGACGCGAAGATTGGCGCGTTGGCGCGGGCGCCGATCTTCGTGCCCGGCAATCAGCCGGCGGTCGACCTGCTCGTCGAGCTGCAGCGGGCGCGGCAGGGCATGGCCATCATCGTCGACGAATATGGCGGCGCGGTCGGGATCGCGGCGATCGAGGACATCCTCGAGGAGATCGTGGGCGAGATCAACGACGAGCACGACGTCGCCGCGCCCAAGATTCGCAAGGAGGCCGAGGGCGTGTGGCGGGTCAACGCGCGCACGTCGGTGACGGAGGTGAATCGGCAGCTGAAGCTGGAGTTGCCGGAAGGCGAGGAGTACGAGTCCATCGGCGGGCTGGTGCTGGAGAAGCTGCGGCACATTCCGCGCGAGGGCGAGAGCGTGCGGTTCGGCGGGCTGCTCGTCAAAGTCGTCAAGGCGAACGAGCGCGCGGTGGAAGAGGTGCAGGTGCGCATGGGCAAGCGCCGCTCGCCGACGCGCGGTCCGGGCACGATCGGTTGATGGGCGGCTGATTCTCGGGCGTCGGCTACCCTGGCGGCGCGCGTTCGACTAAGCTCAGCCGCGCATGGATCCCAAGCAGCTGCGCGCGCTCCTCGAGCGTGTCCAACAAGGCGACACCGCCGTCGACGCGGCGTTGCACGAGCTCGCCGATCTGCCGTACAAAGATCTCGGCTTCGCGCGCGTCGATCATCATCGTCATCTGCGCACGGGTTTTCCCGAGGTCATCCTCGGGCTCGGCAAGACGGCGACGCAGATCGGGCGCATCATGGCCGAGCTGGCGGCGACGGGCGCCAACGTGCTGGCGACGCGCGTGCCCGAGACGCACGTGGCCGAAGTGCTGCGCCTCGTGCCGAACGCGCGGCACGAGGCCGACGCGCGGGCGATGGTCGTCGAGCAGGCGCCGATCGTCGACAGCGGACGCGGGCAGATCCTCGTCGTGGCCGCGGGCACGAGCGACTTGCCGGTGGCGGAGGAGGCGCTGTTGACGGCGCGCCTCGGCGGCAATCGCGTCGAGCGGCTGTACGACGTGGGCGTGGCCGGGATTCATCGGCTGCTCGGCAATCGCGCGCTGCTCGAGGCGGCGGCGGTGCTCGTCGTCGTCGCCGGCATGGAAGGCGCGCTGCCGTCGGTGGTCGCCGGCCTCGTCAGTAAGCCGGTGATCGCGGTGCCGACGTCGGTGGGCTACGGCGCCAGCTTCGGCGGATTGGCGGCGCTGCTCGGCATGCTCAACAGCTGCGCCGCCGGCGTCACGGTCGTCAACATCGACAACGGCTTCGGCGCAGGTTACGCGGCGTCGCTCATCAACCGAAAGAGTGTGTGAACGTGAGCGAGCTGCAAGGCACCGAGCTGTATTTCGACTGTTTCGCCGGCATCGCGGGCGACATGACGCTGGGCGCGCTGCTCGATTTGGGCGTGCCCGAAGACGTCGTGCGCGCCGAGCTGGCCAAGCTGCCGCTCACGAATTATCGGCTGACCCGCGAACGCGTGCAGCGCGGCGCCTTGATGGGCACGAAGATCCACGTGCTGGTTGACGACGTTGATCAACCTCATCAACCTCGGGCCGACGATCACGATCACCATGATCATCGTGCGCACAAGCCGGTCGGGCCCCATTTGCACGACGAGCCGGAGCCGCACGCGCATCATCATCATGCCGAGCAGGCGCGGCCGGAGCCGCCGCATACACACGACGAGCACGTGGCGCATGATCCGCGCCATTCGCACGACGCGCACGCGCCGCACGCGCACACGCACTATCGCGACATTCGCGCGATGCTGGAGCGGCACCTGGGCGGCGACACGCTCGTGCGCGCGCTGGGGATTTTCGATCGCATCGCCGTCGTCGAGGCGCGGCTGCATGGCGTGACCGTGGCCGACGTCGCCTTTCACGAAGTGGGCGCCGTCGATTCGATCGTCGACATCGTCGGCGCGGCGGCGGCGCTGGCGTGGCTGCGGCCGGCGCGCATCACGTCGCGGCGCGTGCCGCTCGGCGGCGGCACCGTCGACACCGCGCACGGCCGCCTGCCCGTGCCGGCGCCGGCGACGCTGGAGCTGCTCGCCGGCGTCGACGTCGAAGCCGGCGGCGACAGCGAGCTGACGACGCCGACGGGCGCCGGCATCCTCGCCGCCAGCGCCGTCGCCTACGGGCCACTGCCGCCGATGCGCGTCGTCGCCGTCGGCTGGGGCGCGGGCGATCGCCAGCTGGCCGATCGGCCGAACCTCTTGCGCGTCGTGGCCGGCGTGCGCGACGCCGCCAGCAGCGACGAGATCGTCGTCGTCGAGGCCAACATCGACGACATGAACCCGGAGTTGTGCGAGCCGCTCTTGGAGGCGCTGTTCGCCGCCGGCGCCGTCGACGCTTGGTTCACGCCCATCGTCATGAAGAAGTCGCGGCCGGCGTTGATGGTGGCGGCGCTGGCGCCGGCGGCCATGCGCGACGCCGTGGCGCAGGCGATGCTGCGCGAATCGACCACGATCGGCGTGCGCTTCCGAGCCATGACGCGCAAGGTGCTGCCGCGGCGGATGGTCGAGGTGGACACGCCGTGGGGGCCAATCGCCGTCAAGGTCGCGGGCGAAGGCGACCTGGTCAACGCCGCGCCGGAATACGAGGATTGCCGCCGCGTCGCGTCGACCGCCGGCGTCCCGGTCAAGCGCGTCTATTTGGCCGCGCTCGCTGCATTTTACCGTCGCTAGGGCATCGCTAAGGCGTCGCTGAACGTGTTATACTGCTGGCGGTGCCAAGTCGTGACCGCATCCTGATCGTCGGTGGCGACGAGGCTGCCCGCGCTGGCTACCTCGCCGAGCTGCGTGGCGCCGGCTACAACGCCGAGGCGCGCGGCGGCGTCATCGAGGATGCCGAGGGCGCGGATTTGGTGCTCGTGGCCGGTGGCGCCGAAGGCTCGCGGCGCGACGGCTTCGGCGCGCTCGTCGACGCCGTGACCGCGGCGCGCAAGGCGGCGCGCGCCGCCACCGTCATCGCCTGCGTGTCGCGCGACGTCGACGCCGAGGAGCTGCTCGAAGCCGTGCGCGCGTCGCTGGCCTCGGGCGCCGATGACGTCGTCGTCGCGCCGCCCGTCGCCGGCGCGCTGTTGGCGCGCGTCGGCGCCGGCCTCAAGATGTCGACGGCGCGCATCGCCCTCGAGCGCTACGAACGCTACGGCGAAGCGCTGTCGCACATCGCCGGCGCCGTCGGCGTCACGCTCGATTCGCCCGAGGCGCTGCACGATCTCTTGGCCCGCGTCTGCGACTCCGTCGGCTGGACGCGCGCCGCGCTCTTGCTGCAAGGCGACGATCCGAAGGGCCTCTTGCTCGTCGCGGCGTCGGACGATCCGTCGGCGATGAAGGTGCCGCTCATCCTCGATCGCTATCCCGAAGTGCGCGCCTGTATGGACTCGCGCGAGCCGGTGCTCGTCGAGGATGCGCGCGCCTCGGCGCTGCTCGGCCAGTGGGCGGAGCTGGCGGCCGAGAAGGGCGGGCGCGCGCTCTTGGCCGTGCCGCTCATGGTCGAGCGCCGCGTCGTGGGCGCGATCTTGCTGCGTCATTACGTGGCGCGGCCGCATCTGGGTCCGCGCGCCATCGATTTCCTGCGCGTGGCGTCGTCGATGTTGGGCCTCGTCTTGCGCGCCGGCCGCGTCTTCGAAGGCTTGCGCGAGCAGACCCGCCGACTGTCGCTGGCACGCCACTCCGAAGAGCGCCGCACGCGCGCCCTCGAGCAGTACAAAGACTTCTTCGAGGCCTCGACCGACGGCATGGTCGTCCTCGACGCCGACGGCACCATCGTCTACGTCAACCGCGCCACCGAGCAGATGACCGGCTACGCGCGCGAAGGCTTGGCCGGCCGCAACTTCACCGAGCTGCTCGCCTCCGGGCAGCGCGAGAGCATGGGCCACATCGTCGACCGCGTCGCGCGCGGCGCCAACTTGGAAGTCTTCGACCTCGCGCTCTCGACGACGTCGGGCGAGATCTTGACCGTCAGCGTGTCGACGTCGCCGGTGTTGGCCGAGCACGCGACCGCCGTCATCGCCTTCCGCGACGTGACCGAAGCGCGCGCCCTCGAAGCCGAGCTGCGCAAGAGCCGCGAATTTCTCGAGCGGCTGATCGACTCCACCGTCGACGGCATCATCTGCGCCGACATGCGCGGCAACATCCTCATCTTCAACCAAGGCGCCGCCCGCTTGTACGGCTACGCGCCCGAAGACGTCGTCGCGAAGTTGCCGGTGTGGAAGCTGTATCCGGAAGGTGTCGGGCGGGCGATCATGGCCGAGCTGCGCGCGGCGACGAACGGTGGCATCGGTCGCCTCTTGCCGACGCGGCGCGAGATCGTGACCAAAGAGGGCGAGCTCGTGCCGGTGTCGCTGGCGGCGTCGATCGTCTACGAAGATCGCCGCGAGATCGCGACCGTCGGCATCTTGAGCGACCTGCGCGATCGCATCAAGATCGAGCAGCGACTGGCGCAGGCGCAAGAGAAGCTGATGGTGTCGGAGAAGCAGGCGCTCATCGCCGAGCTGGCCGGCACGACGGCGCACGAGCTGAATCAGCCGCTGACGTCGGTCATGGGTTACTCCGAGCTCTTGCGCAAGAAGATGTCGCCCGACGACGTGCATTATCGCGCCATCGACATCATCTTGCGCGAGGCCGAGCGCATGGCCGAGATCGTGCGCAAGATCGGCAAGATCACGCGCTACGAGACCAAGGCCTACGTCGGCTCGACGCAAATTCTCGACCTCGACAAGAGCACGACCGATGGGTGAGCGGCTGCGCGCCCCCAAGAAGCTCAAGGCGAAAGGGTCGCCGCCGGCCGGCAAGCGCAGCGCCAAGCCGCGCGCGCCCAAGCGCGTCGTGAAGTCGCCGGTCAAGGCCGTGGCTTCGCCGGCGCCGGCGAAATCGCCGGGCGTGGTCAAAGCCGTCGCCGCCTTGCCGAAGCGTCCGCCGCCGCGCGCGCGCCAAGCGGCCGTCGCGGCTGGTGCCGCCGCCGCAAGCCGACGTCATGCAGGCGGCGTTCGATCTGTCGCGCCAGCTGTCGCTCGAAGTGCGCGAAGAGGAGCTGGTCGGCACGTTCGTCTCGACGCTCGGCCGCCTCTTGCCCGGTCGCTACTTGTGCCTGCGCGTCATCGATCCGCGCACGCAGGCGCTGACGTCGATGATCTCCGACGGTCCGCTGGCGACGGGCGAGGCGACGATGCAGGCGGCGTCGCTGGCCATCAAGCGCTCGGCGCTGCGGCGCACGCGGCTGTCGGACTCGGTGACGCAGTCGGCGCGCGTGCGCATCGTCGACGGCTACGAGCGCGTCTTCCGCGACTCGGCGGGCGGCTTTTCGGTGCCGCTCGTGGCCTCGGGCGAGATGTTCGGCCTGCTCAACGTCGAATATCCGCCGCCGTTCGACCTCTGTGAAGACGACGAGCCGGTGACGATTCCGCTGGCGAATCAGCTGTCGGTGGCGCTGCGCAACCTCAACCTGCTCGGCGAAGCGCGCTACTACCGCGACTATCTGCGCAAGATGATCGACGTCGCCAATGCGTTCATCATCGTCGTCGACCGCGACGCGCGCATCGCCGTCATGAACCGCGCCATGCAGCGCTACCTCGGCTTTCCGCCGAGCATCATCGGCACGCCGCTGGAAGAGGTGCGCAAGCGCTCGACCGCCGCCGAGCCGCGCTTGTCGACGCTCCTCCTCGCCGGTCTGCGCGGCGTCGAATACAGCGACTGCGAAGTGCCGCTGTGGCAGCGACACGTGCAGAAGCTCGGGCGCGCCATGTTCAACACGTCGGTCATGCGCGCGCCCGACGGCAGCATCGACGGCGTCATCGCCATCGGCAACGACGTCGAGCGCATGCGTTCGCTCGAGCGGCAGGTGATTCAGGCCGAGAAGCTGGCGACGCTCGGGCAGTTGGCGGCCGGCGTCGTGCACGAGCTGAACAATCCGCTCACGTCGATCAGCGTCTACGGCGACTATTTGGTGCGGCTGCTCGATCGTGTCGGCGACAAGCCCGACGTCGACAAGGCGACGAAGGTCGTCGAAGGCGCCGCGCGGATTCAGAAGCTGACGCGCGATCTGATGAGCTACGCGCGGCCGTCGGGCGAGCCGGAGTGGGTCAGCATCAACGAGGTCGTCAAGCAGGCGCTGACCTTCTGTGAGCACGTCGTGCGCCGCGCCGAGGCCGAAGTGACGCTGACGTTGGGCGACGATTTGCCGCGGGTGCACGCCATCCGCGCGCAGTTGCACCAAGTGCTCATCAACCTCATCACCAACGCCTGCCACGCGCTCGGTCGGCCGGGCGGCGGCGTGCGCCTCGGCACGAGCCTGTCCGCCGACGGCCGCATGGTGCGCATCAGCGTCCACGACGACGGCTGCGGCATCGGCGCGCACGACCGCGATCGCGTCTTCGAGCCGTTCTTCACGACGAAAAAAGACGGCAAAGGCACCGGCCTCGGTTTATCGATCGTCAAAAATATCGTAGAAGGACACGGCGGCCACGTCGGCTTCGACAGCGACATCGGGGACGGCACGACGTTCGTGATCACCCTGCCGCTGAAAAAGGAGACCGTAGTCGTATGAAGATCGACGAAACACTGAAGGAATTGGAAACTGTCGCGGAAAAAATAAAGGTCAAAGTGACCTACGAGAATATTGGCGGTGAATTGGGCGCGGGCGGTTTGTGCAAAGTGAAGGGCGAGCACCGCGTCATCGTCGACAAGCGCGCCACCGACGGCGAAAAAGTGACCGTTCTGGCGCAGGCGCTGGCCAAGTTCCCGCTCGAAGAAGTGTTCATGACCGAGAAGACGCGCGCGCTCATCGAACGCTCGGCCTCCTTCATCCGTAAGTAAACAGCCGTTTACAATCGATAGTCGACGGAGCGCAGCGACAACGCGGCGATTGGGCCAAAAACGGCGTTTTTTTAGTAGGTGACGCCGAAGCAGAGGTTGCCGGACGGGCAGCTCTTCGGCGCCGCGCGCGCGCCGAGCACGCCGCCGACGACGACGCCGGCCGTCGTCGCGCCCACCGCCGTCCAGAACCACCAGGTCTTGAAGAACGGCTTGCGCACGACGGGCGCCGGCGGCGGCGCGTCCTTCGTCTCCTGCAGCTCGGCGTCGTAGCTGACGTTGAGATAGAGCGACGACGCCAGCGTCGCCAGCTCCTTCTCGGCCTTGGCCAGCGGCACCGTCTTCGTCACGCGCGTCAACCGCCGCCGCGTGCGCAAGTCGTACAAGAACGTGTCGACTTTGAGCGACCCCGGCGCCGTCCCGGCCGCCAGCCGCACGAAGATCGCGTGGTCGATGAACAGGACCTCTTTCAGGTTGTCGGCGCTGGCGTCGAGCGACAGCTCGCCGAGCGAACCCTCGACCGCCGCGCGCGCTTGCTCGACGAGCAGATACTTCGTCGACCGCTCGAGCCCGATGCTCACCAGCTGCTGCTGCTTGGCCGACACTTGCGCCGGCATGACCGCCTTTTTGTAGCCTTCCTTCTTCAGCGTCACCCAATGCTCGCCGATGGTCAGCCCCTCGGCGAACGTCGGCGTCACGCCCACGAAGCGACCGTCGACGTAGGCCTGCGCCTCGGCCGGCTCCGAGCGAATCTCGAGCGAGCCGCGCTTCTGCTTGTCGACCTCTTTGCGCACGTCCTCGAACGCCGCCAACAGCTGCGGCGGATAGCGCTGCAGATCGACCTTGTAGTCGCTGCGCCAGGTCAAGAGGCGCGCGAACGTCAGCTTGGCCGCGCGCTTGTCGCCCTGCTCGAGCTGCGCCGCGCCGAGCGCCATCATCGCGTCCGCCAGCTCCTGCTTCTTGATGTGCGGCAACACTTTCGACAGCACCTCGACCGCTTGCGCGAGCTTCTTGATCGCGGTCGGCAGCTCCAGCGCCGTCAGCGCCTTTTGCCCTTCTTGCAGCGCCAGCCGCCCTTCGTCGATCTGCTCTTGCGGGATCTCCTGCGCGAAGTCGGCCAGCCGCGTATCGAGATCCTTCATCTCCAGGCGCGGGTTGCGCTTCAAGCCGTCGTCGAGCGCGCGCATGACCGGGAGGGTCGACTGCTCGTCGACGCCCGGATGCGCCATCAGAAACGTCGTCACGCGCACGGTCGGCGGGCCGCTGGTCAGCTGCGCGGCCGGCTCTTCCGCGCGTGCCGCCGCGCCCAGCCCGAAGGCCACGACGAGCAGCGCGGCCGAACGCGTCACTTGGCCTGCGTCAGCCGCCGGATTTTGGCGGCCAAGTAGGGATCTTGCGCCGCATAGTCGCGCAACGTCTCGCGCAGCTTCGGCTCCAGATCCTTCGGCAGCGCGCCGCCGAGCTGCCGCGAAATCGCGTCTTCGATCAAGAGGTCGACCGCTTCATCGGACGTAATTTCGCCCGCGCGCAGCCGGGCCGCCACTTCGGCGATGGGATCGACCGCGCCCGTCGCGCTCGCGCCGCCGACCGACGCGACGCCGCTCGTCGTCTCCGCCGGCGCGGCTTCGTCGAGACCGTCGACCGCCGCCGCTTCGTCGACCGCGTCGGGCGGCCGCGGACCGTCGCCTGGACCCTTGATGCGCATCCAGCGTCGACGTTACCACCGGCGTCTCGCCGACGCCAAGCGGCACGATGCGGCGGCGCCATTTTGCGAGACCTCGACCGCCGCGCGCCAAAATGCGTAAGATCTCGAACGAGAAGATGATCGGTCGGTTCTTTCGCGGCATGGGCTACTTCGGACGCGCGCTCGGCTTCGCCTTCGGCCGCCGCGCACTCCTGCCGTGGGTGTTGGCGCCGGCGCTGCTGACGCTGCTGCTGACGCTCGGCGGCGCCGTCCTCGCCTGGCATTGGGTGGGCATGGTCGTCCATTCGCGCGCCGATCACGCGAGCTCGCTGGTCGGCAGCCTCTTGTGGCTGCTCGCCGTCCTCGCCGTCGGCGCCGGCGCTTACGTCGTCTACGTCGTCGCCTGCTTGGTGACGACGGCGCCGTTCGCCGGCCTCTTGTCCGAGCGCACCGAGCAGGCAGCGACCGGCGCGCCCTTGCCATCGCCGAGCGTCGGCCACGCGCTCGGTCTGTCGCTGCGCGGCGCCGTGCACGCGGTCGTCGGCATCGCGCTCTACGTCGCCATCGCGGCGCCGCTGTTTCTGCTGCATTGGCTCGTGCCGCCGCTGGCGCCGCTGTGCTGGGTGGCGAGCGCCGTGCAGACGGCCCTGTTCTTCGCCTTCGACGGCTTCAACGAGCCGCTCCATCGTCGCGGGCTCGGCTTTGTCGCCAAATGGCGCTTCATCGGCGGTCATTTGGCCGAGTCGCTCGGCTTCGGCCTGGTGGTCGCGCTGCTCATGGCGGTGCCGCTCGTGAGCGTGCTGGTGGCGCCGCTGGCTGTCGTCGGTGGCACGCTGCTCTTCGCCGATTTGCAAGCGCCGCCGCCGCCCAGCGAGCGGTAGCCGTGTTATAACGCGCGCGTGATTCGCCTCGACGGCGTCGTCAAGCAGTACGCCAATCAGGCGGTGCTGCGCGGCATTTCCCTGTCGGTGGCCGCCGGTGAGCTCCTGTCGCTCGTCGGCCGCTCGGGCTCGGGAAAGTCGACGCTGTTGCACATCATGGGCGGTCTCGATCGTCGCTACGCCGGCCGCGCCGAAGTCCTCGGTCACGACTTGGGCGGCCTCGACGAGCGGCGGCTGGCGCAGTTCCGCAATCGCGAAGTGGGCTTCATCTTCCAGTCGTTCAACCTGCTCGACCACTTGACGGCGACGGAGAACGTCAAGCTGCCGTCCTATTTCGCCGACGGACCGGCGCCCGACGACCACCAGCAGGCGCTGGCGGCGCTCGAGCGCGTCGGCATGGCCGACAAGGCGGACGCGCGGCCGTCGCAGCTGTCGGGCGGACAGAAGCAGCGCGTGGCCATCGCGCGCGCCCTCTTTCATCAGCCGAAGCTGCTCTTGTGCGACGAGCCGACGGGCAACCTCGACTCCGACACCGGGCGGCAGATCATCGAGCTGTTTCGCGCGCTCAATCGCGAGGGCCTGACGCTCGTCATCGTCACCCACGAAGAGCGGGTCTCGTCGGTGGCGTCGCGCGTGTTGCGGCTCGAGGACGGCAGCCTCGTATGAAGACGCGCGCGCTCTTGGCCTTGGTGCGGCAGAACTTGGCGCGCGGTCGCCGCTCGTTCCTGCTGTCGCTGTTCGGCATCAGCGTCGGCATCGCGTCGCTGGCGTTCTTCTTGGCGCTGTCGGCGGGCGTGCGCTCGGTCGTGCTCGGCCAGGTGTTTCCGGTCGGCCAAGTCGAGGTCGTGCCGACGAAGTCGTCGCTCGGCGACTCCTCGCTCGGCGGCATCTTCGGCAGCTTGGGCGGACCGAAGCAGCTCGACGACGACGCCTGGCGCCGCCTGAGCGCGCGTCCCGAGGTCAAAGCCGCCTATCGCCGCGCCAAGCTGGGCTTTCCCTCGCGCGCCTGGGGCGGCCAAGAGATCATCGGCAAGAACTTCTACACCGAGCTCATCGCCGAAGGCGTCGATCCGGCGGCCATGCAGGGCGACGCGCTCGGCCCCGAACGCTTCGGCGACGATCTCGGCAGCAAGAAGCCGTGCAGCGCCGACGCCGAATGCACGAACGGCGAATATTGCCCGTGGGACACGCACGCCTGCGAGCCGCCGATCCCGGCCGTCATCTCGCCCTTCATCGTCGAGATGTACAACGGCACCATCGCGCAGCAGACGGGTCTGCCCAAAGTCGGCAAGTTCCTCGCCGGCCGTTTGCACGGGCTCACTTTCAACATCGAGCTCGGGCGCAGCTTCATCGGCGCCGCCAAGAGCAACACCGAGCCGCACCAGCGCAAGGTCATGCTCGTCGGCATCAGCCCGCACGCGGCGCAGCTGGCCTTGACGCTGCCGCTCGGCTACGTGCAGCGCTGGAATCAGCAGTACAACGGCTCGGCCGCGCTGTCGTCGATCGTGCTCGAGCTCAAGCCGGGCGCCGACGTGACGCGGCTGACGTCGGTCATTCGCGGCCTCGGCTACGACGTCGCCGACTCGGGCGCCGAGCGCGCCGGCCTGGCGATTCTGCTGGTGACGCTGCTGTTCGCGCTCGTGTCCGTCGCCACCGTCGCCGTCGCGGCCATCAACATCGCGCACAGCTTCTTCCGCGCCGTCGCCGAACGCCGCCGCGAATTGGGCGTCTTGCGCGCGGTCGGCGCCTCGCCGGCGGACGTGCGCAGCATCGTGCTCGCCGAAGCCGCCGCCATCGGCCTCGGCGGCGGCGTCGCCGGCCTCGTCCTGGCGCGCCTCGGTGCTTTTGCCATCGACGCCGCCTCGCGCCGCTTCGTCCCCGATTTTCCTTTCAAGCCCGACAGCTACTTTGCCTTCGGTTGGCCACTTTGCGCCGGAGCGCTTATATGTTCGATCCTCGCTTGCATGCTGGGCGCGTTCCTGCCGGCCCGGGCTGCGGCGCGGCTGGAGCCGACCGAAGCATTGGCATCCCCATAAAGGAGAAACCATGAAGAAGATTCATTTCGAGACCGACAAAGGCGAGATCATTGCCGAGCTGTTCGAAGACGACGCGCCGGAGACGGTGAAGAACTTCGTCGGCCTGGCGACGGGCGAAAAAGAGTGGAAGGACCCGAAGACGGGCGAGAAGACCAAGGGCAAGCCCTACTTCGACGGGCTGCGCTTCCATCGCGTGCTGCCCGACTTCGTCATCCAGGGCGGCGATCCGTTCACGCGCTACGACGACCAGAAGGCGCGTTGGGGCACCGGCGGTCCCGGCTTCCAGATCAAGGACGAGCTGTCGGGCACGAAGCAGGTTCACAAGCGCGGCTCGCTGTCGATGGCGCACGCCGGCGCCAACACGGGCGGCTCGCAGTTCTTCATCTGCCACTCGCCGCAGAAGCACCTCGACAAGAAGCACACGGTGTTCGGGCAGGTCATCACCGGCCTCGAAGTCGTCGACAAGATTCAGCCCGGCGATAAAATGATCAAAGTGTGGGTGGAGTAGCGGATCCGATGGCGCTGCCCGGCGACGAGCCTTTGGCCGGGCAGCGCATTTTCGTCGCGTCGCGCCTGGCGTCCGTCGAGCTCTTCGGCGCCGCCGGTCTGCGCGCCATCGGCGAGCGGCTGCCCGAAGACGCGCGCCGGCTCGTCGACAGCGCGCTCGTCGAAGAGCCGTGGCTGCCCGAGCGCTTCGTCATGGCGTGGCAAGAGGCGGTTTGGACGGGCCCGGCGCAGCTCGACGATGCCCTCTTTCGCCGATGGATTCACCAGACGATCTCGCTCGGCTTCGGTCGCGTGCGCCGCTTGCTGGTGAACTTGGTGACGCCGGCGACGCTGTGCGTGCGCGCGGCCGAGCTGTGGACCGAAGAGCACACGCACGGGTCGATCACCGCCGAGCCGCGGGGCCAAGAGGTCACCATTCGCCTGCGCGAGCATCCCTACACCGAGCGGGCGATCGCGCGCATGGTGCTGGCCGAGGGCCTGCGCCACGCGGCCAGCCTGACGCGCGCCAAGTCGGTGACCGAGACGCATCACATGGACGGCAACGTGCTCGAGGTGCGGCTGAATTGGCGCTGACGCGCGCTAAGTAAACGCGCGTTTACTTCTTGCCGTAGCGGAAGCAGGTCGTCACGTGGTCGTTGACGAGCCCGCAGGCCTGCATCCACGCGTAGACGATGGTCGGCCCCACGAACTTGAAGCCGCGCTGTTTCAAGGCTTTCGACAGCGCCTTCGATTCGGGGCTCTCGGGACGGATGTCGGCCAGCGACTTGGGGCTGTTGACCTGCGGCTTGCCGTCGACGAAGGACCAGCAGAATTTCGCGAAGTCTTCGCCCGCCGCGTCCATCGCCAGATAGGCCTTGGCGTTGCTGATGGTCGCTTCGATCTTGCCGCGATGGCGCACGATGCCGGCGTCGCCGAGGAGCCGCGTGACGTCGCGCGCGCCGAAGCGGGCGATCTTCTCGGGCTCGAAGCCGGCGAAGGCGCTGCGAAAGGCGTCGCGCTTGCGCAAGATCGTGATCCAGGCGAGGCCGGCCTGAAAGCCGTCGAGCATGAGCTTCTCGAAGAGCGCGCGGCCGTCGCGCTCCGGTCGGCCCCATTCGTCGTCGTGGTAAGCGGTGTAGAGCGGATCGTCGGCCGTGGCCCAAGCGCAGCGTGTTTTCATGACCATTTTCGGCGGCGCACGAGCCAGCAGGCGGCCGCGAGGAGGGCGAGCTCGGCGGCGGCGGACGCGCTCGCGCCGCCGGCGCTGCAGTCGAGCCCGCGGTTGACGGCGCCGCCGACGAACGTCGACGTGCCGTTGACGCTGGACGGCGCCAAGAGCGAGCGCACGTTGCTGCCGTCGCGGCTGGCGATCATCAAGCCGCCGCCGCTGGGCACGTCGTTGGCGGCGAGCTGCGTCCACAAGATCTGCTTGCCGTTGGCGACCCAGATGGGGCCGAGGTCGTCGACGCCGGGCGCCGAGCCGATGAAGCGCGAAGGCTGCACGCTGCCGTCGACGGGCACGAGGAAGATGTCGCTCGTCGTGCCGTCGGTCTCGATCGCGGCCAACGCCAGCGTGTTGCCGTCGGGCGACGGGGCAAAGTCCCAGGCGAAGCTGCCGACCGGCTCGGCCGCCAGCGTCGTCGCCGCCGTCGTCGAGCAGCTGTTGCCGGCCAGGCGGTAGAGCTCGATGGCGCCGGCGGGGTTGGAGAAACGGCTGTGCACGCCGCCCGACACAATCCAGCTGGTGCCCACTCGGTCGAACTGCGTGATGACGCCGAGCGAGGTCGCGTCGGTCGCTTGCGGGCAGTCGACGAGCATGGCCCGCAAGCTGTCGTTGCTGCCGTCGCCGTTGTCGAGGTCGGGCGCCGAGACCAGCTGCAGCTCCGGCGTGTCCGTCGTCGACGCGTTCTCGACCCAGGCGACGGTGGTGCCGTCGAGCCAAACGGGCGGCTCGCGCTCGAGCGCCGCCGCGCTGCGCAGCACATGACGCGCGCTGCCGTCGACGCCGGCGGTCACGAGCGCCGCCGGCTGGCCGCCTTCGATCCAGGCCACGCGCGTGCCGTCGGGCGAGAAGCGCGGCACCAAATGATCGAGCGTCGGCGTCGTGTCGAGCCGCACCGGCGGCGCCGTCGTGCAATCGCCGCTCGCGTTGGTCGCCAGCAGCTGCTTGGAGGCCGGCGAAACCTGCGCGAATACGGCCAGCGGCTCGACGTTGCCCATGGGCGTCGCCGGGTAGAAGACGCGTGTGCCGACGCCTTCCGGATTGTCACCGTAGTAGGTCTTGTTGCCGGCGCCGGCGTCGCCTTTGTCGGCGATGAGGACCGGGCAGCCGACGGCGTGCGCGCCGGTGCCGTCGGACTGCACGACGCCGAGGACGAAGCTGTCGCCGCCGGCCGCGAACGTCTCCTGCCGATAAAAGACGGGCAGCGTCGGCACGGTGACCGTCGCCGTCGTCATGCTGGTGGCGCCGCTCGGCGTCGTGACCGTCAGCGCCACCGTGTAATCGCCGCCGCGATCGCCGACGAACGTGAACGTCGGGTTGCTGCCGCCGCCCGTCACCATCGAGCCGCTCGGCGTCGCGACGACGCTCCAGGCGTAGGTGAGCGCGCGGCCGGCCGGATCGCTCGATCCCGAGCCGTCGAGCGCCGTCACCAAGCCGACATAATCGGGCGTGCTGGTAACGAGGGCGACGGGCAGCACGTTGGCGCCGACGTCGCCGCCGCCGGCGCCGCTGCCGCCCGGCGCGTGCTGGGCCGACGAGCTGTTGCATCCGATCGCCGCTAAAGGCAGGAGCCAACACCAAATTCGCATTGCCGCGCCATTGTATCATCTGCGGCGCGAATTATTTTTGCGGGCGCTGTCGATCCGGACCGCCTTCGTTCGACTAAGCAGCAGACACTCACCAACCGGGAGGCCACCATGCAGTACTTGCTGTTGATCTACGAGAACGAGAAGCGTTGGGGCGACATGTCCGAGGCCAAGCGCAACGGCGAAATGGCCGAATATGGGACGTTTACGCAGTCGATCATCGACTCCAAGGAGATGCTGGGCGGCAACGCGCTGCAGCCGACGACGACGGCGACGACCGTGCGCGTGCGCGACGGCAAGCGGCTGACGACGGATGGTCCGTTCGCCGAGACCAAGGAGCAGCTGGGCGGCTATTACCTCATCGAAGCCAAGGATCTGGACGCCGCCATCGCCGTCGCGGCGCGGATTCCGTCGGCGCGGGCGGGCGCGATCGAGATTCGGCCGATCATGGACACGACCGGCATGTAGCTGCCTCTCAGTCGGGCTACGATCTACGCGTGATGACGGCGAGCCCGGAAGCGGCGGCGCAAGCGGTCGAGCGGCTGTGGCGGCAAGAGTGGGGACGCATCGTCGCCGCGCTCATTCGGCTCGTCGGTGACTTCGACGTGGCCGAGGAGGCGGCGCAAGAGGCGTTCGCGCTCGCCGTCGACGAGTGGGCGCGCGCCGGCGTGCCGACGCAGCCGCGCGCGTGGATCGTGGCCACGGCGCGTCATAAAGCGATCGATCGCCTGCGCCGGCGCGCGCGGCTGGCGCAGAAGCTGACGACGATCGCCGTCGGCGACGAGGACGAAGCCGCTTTCGATCCCGAACGGGCGGAGGATGACGTGCCCGACGAGCGCTTGCGGCTGATCTTCACCTGCTGCCACCCGGCGTTGGCGCTCGAAGCCCAAGTGGCGCTGACGCTGCGGACGTTGTGCGGCCTGTCGACGGAGGAGATCGCGCGCGCGTTCCTCTTGCCGGCGACGACGATGGCGCAGCGGCTGGTGCGCGCCAAAGCCAAGATTCGCCAGGCGGCCATTCCCTATCGCGTGCCGGCGGCGGCGGAGCTGCCGGAGCGGCTGGACGCGGTCATGGCGGTCGTCTACCTGGCGTTCAACGAGGGTTTCGCGGCCGCGCAGGGGCAGACGCTGCTGCGGCAGGACTTATGCGCGGAGGCGATTCGGCTCGCCCGCTGGCTGCGTCTGCTCCTGCCGGCGACGACGCCCGAGCTCGACGGCCTTTTGGCGCTCATGCTGCTGCACGACGCCCGCCGGCTCGCCCGCGTCGACGCGGCCGGCGACCTGGTGCTGCTCGAGGAGCAAGATCGCAGCCTGTGGGATCGCGCCGCCATCGACGAAGGGCGCACGATCTTGCGCGCGGCGCTGACGCTCGGTCGTCCCGGGCCCTATCTGCTGCAGGCGGCGATCGCGGCCGTGCACGGCGAGGCGACGCGCGCCGCCGACACCGACTGGCGCCAGATCGTCGCGCTCTACGATCGGCTGCTGCAGCTGCATCCGTCGCCGGTGGTCGCGCTCAATCGCGCCGCCGCCGTCGCCATGGCCGAAGGCGCCGCGGTCGGCCTGCCGCTCGTCGATGTGCTGGCCGATTCGCTGGCCGATTACCACCTGTTTCACGCGGCGCGCGCCGACCTGCTGCGCCGCCTCCATCGCCTGGACGAGGCCGCGAACGCCTACGAAGCCGCGCACATGCGCGCGACGAACGAGGCCGAGCGCCGCTTCTTGCAGCGCCGGCTCACTTCGCTGCGGGCGCCGTAGCCTTCGCCGCAGGCGCCGGCTCGGCCGGCGTGGCTGCGGGCGGCGCCGACGCCAGCTGCGGAATTAGCAGGATCTCGATGCGCCGATCGTGGGCCCGATCCATGCCGCGCGAGTGGTACTGCGAGTAGCCCGCCGCCGTCAGCTTGCGCGGATCGACGCCCACTTGGTCGACGAGGAAGTGCACGACGTCGACCGCCCGCGCCGTCGACAGCTCCCAGTTCGACGGGAAGCGCGCCGTATGAATGGGCGCGTCATCGGTGTGCCCGCCGACGAGGATCTGCTTGTCCGTCAAGGGTTTCAGCACGTCACCGACGCGTCCGAGCACCTCTTTGCCGTGCTTCGACAGCTCGGCCTCGCCCGACGAGAACAGGATCTCGTCCGCGAGCCGAACCGTCACGACGCCCGCGCCGGACGACACCTCGCCCTCTTTGGCATCGATGCGCTTGCGCAGCTCGTCCATGAGCTTCTGCTGCTCGTCGAGGTGCGCCTTTTGGTCGAGATCGGCCGCCGCCTTCTCGCTCACGTGCGTCGCCAGCTGCTGCAACGTGGCTGCCGTCGACGCCCGATCGCTGTCCACGTCGTTCAGGAGCGCCTGCGAGCGGAAATAGCTCTGGCGGAACTCGGCCGCCTCGTCGCGGGCGCGCGCCAATTCCGCCCGGCCGCGGTGATGCGCCTCTTTGCCCGACAAAAGGACGGTCGCGCACAACACCGCCATCAGCAGCGTCAGGAGCCACGGCAGTCGCATCCGACGATGGTACAATATCAGGATGGAGGACGCTCGCCTTTGGCCGCTCGTCGCGCTCGGTGCCGCCGCCGGCCTCATCGGCCTCTTGCCGATCTTGTGGATCGTCAAGCGCGCCGGTCGCGGCTTGGCGCGCCGGCCGCAACCGCCGGTGTCGGGCGGCCGCTACGTCTTGGCGGTCGTGACGTCGCTGGTGCTGCTCGCCTGCGCGTTCGCGGCGCTGTCGCTGGTGGCCATGTTGTCGACGTGGAGCGCGTTCACGAAGAAGACGCACGTCGCGGAGATCCAGAGCTTCGAGCTCGGTCCGCACAAGCTGCGCGTCTATCTCGTGCCCATCGAGCATGACGGCGTGCGCGGCGCGACCGAGATCTACGACCTCGACGGCGATCAATGGCAGGTCGGCGGCGACGTCTTGCGCTTCCGCCCGTCGCTGACGGCGCTCGGCGTCGACACCGTCTTCCGGCTGACCCGCGTCGAAGGGCGCTGGAACGCCGCCGCCGACGCCAACAGCCACAAAGGCTCGGCCTTCGACCGCGCGCCGCCGTCGACGATGTGGACGCGGCTCTACCGCGACGCCGACCGCGCGCCCTTGCGCTGGCTCGTCGCCGGCGCGCACGGTCAGTCAGTCTCGCAACTGCCCGACCGGCGCGCCGTCTTCGACTTGTATGTCACGCCGAACGGCTACGTCCTCGACAAACGCAGCCTGTAGATCTGCTAGCGCAAAGTGACGTCAGGTCTCGGGATCGACGATCACTTCGCCGTCGATGGCGCCGTCTTCCAGCGCCTCTTTCAGCTCTTCGGTCGCGTTTTCGACCTCGTCGATGGGCACGGCCACGAAAAAGGACCCCATTTGCGACGTCGCCGGTAGTACATGTTGCGTGCGGTCGAGGACGACTGCCTCGATGCCGGCCGGCTTCAATACTTCGTCGATCGCCGTCTGCGCGCCGAGCGCATCCGCCGTTCGAAAGATCTCCACCATCTCGTCCTCGGTCATTAAAAATGCCTCCAGTCAGGCTACTTTGAGAGCACCAACCTACAGTTTATGGTAAACCACGAACACAAGTTGTACGCGCGAGGCTGGTGTTGAAAAAGCCGATCCAGTTCGGAAAATATTGGCTTTTGGACCGCGTCAACGTCGGCGGCATGGCCGAGGTTTGGAAAGCGAAGGCCTTCGGCGTCGAGGGATTCGAGCGTCTGCTCGCGGTGAAGCGGATTCTGCCGAACATCGCGGAGGACGAAGAATTCATCACGATGTTCATCGACGAGGCGAAGATCGCGGTTCAGCTGAACCACGCCAACATCGCGCAGATCTTCGATCTCGGCAAAGTCGAGGACTCGTACTTCATCGCGCTCGAGTACGTTCACGGCAAGGATCTGCGCGGCATCTTCGACCGTTGTAAGCAGGCGCCGGTCGACGGCTTGTCATCGATGCCGATCGCGCAGGCGGCTTCGTCGTCATGAAGGCCTGCGAAGGCCTCGACTACGCGCACAACAAGAAGGACGCGAACGGGCGCGACATCCACCTCGTGCACCGCGACGTGTCGCCGCAGAACATCCTCATCTCGTACGAAGGCGAGGTGAAGCTCATCGACTTCGGCATCGCCAAGGCGGCGGGCAAGGCGTCCAAGACGCAGCAGGGCATCCTCAAGGGCAAGTTCGGCTACATGAGCCCGGAGCAGGTGCGCGGCCTGCCGCTCGATCGCCGCTCGGACATCTTCAGCCTCGGCATCGTCCTCTACGAGCTGCTGACGGGCGAGCGCCTGTTCATCGGCGAGAGCGACTTCTCGACGCTGGAGAAGGTGCGCAACGTCGAGATCCTGCCGCCGTCGACGTACAACCGGCGCATCTCGGACGAGCTCGAGCGCATCGTCTTGAAGGCGCTGGCCAAGGACGTCGACGATCGCTACCAGAACGCGATCGACCTCCACGACGATCTGCAAGCGTTCATGTACACCGCCGGCGAGTTCTACTCGCGCAAAGATCTGGCGGCGTGGATGAAGCGCGTGTTCGTCAAGGAGATGGAAGAAGAGTCGGCCAAGCTCGAGCAGTATCGGCACATGCCGGTGCCGCCGGCCGCGCCGTCGGTGCAGCAGCCGATGCCGGGCGTGGCGACGCAGCCGGAGCGACCGCGTAAGCCGACGGGGCCGATACCGACGGTGCCGCCGCCGCGACCGTCGGGCGCGCACGCCATCGTGCCGCCGCCGGCGCCGGGCAAGCGCAATTCGGGCCCGATGGCGGCGGTCGCCGCGGCGGCGCCGGCGCCGGCCGCGCCGGCACGCGCGGCCAACGGCTCGGGCGCGCACGGCTCGGAGCTGTCGTGGGACGACGAAGAGCTGGCGACCAACATTTATAGCGCCGAGGAAGAGGCGGCGGCGGCGCCCAACGTCGATGACGACGATGATGACGCGGCCGATGCCATCGTCGACGACAAGCCCGATCTGTCGAAGGTCGAGCTGAATCCGAACGGCGCGCCCGTGCCGCATCACTCGGTGGTGCAGAAGCTGCCGACGGCGCCGTCGCAGGCGCCCCCAATGCAAGCGGCGACGTTGCCGAGCGAGCTGCGGGTCGAAGAGCGGCGCAACGGGGCGGCGGCGGGGCGGCGCAATCCGTTCGATTACGTGCTGCCCGAGCATCAGTCGGCGGGGGCGGTCGCGTCGGAGACGCCGCCGGTCGCCATGCGCAACAAGCGGCCGAAGCCGATCGGGCTCATGATCGGCGGCGCCATCGCGGTCGCTGCCGTCGGTCTGTTCGTGGCGGCGGTCGTCGTCTACTTCAACAATCGGCCGGGGACGCTGTTCATCACGTCCGAGCCGGCGACGAACGTGCAGGTGCTCCTCGACAACAAGCGGCAGGCCGTCGACGGCACGCCGGCGACGCTGTCGCTCGAGCGCGGCTCGTACGTGTTGACGGTGCAGCGCGAAGGCTACGTGCCGTGGAACGAGCAGGTCGAGATCAAGCCGGGCGATACGACGCGGCGGCGCATTCAGCTGGAGCCGCTGGCGTCGGGGACGGGCTTCACGCTGGTGTCGGAGCCGGCAGGCGCGCAGGCGCTGCTCGACGGTCGCGCGCTCGAAGGCGTGACGCCGCTCAAGGTGCAGTCGGTCATGCCCGGCAAGCACAAGATCGAGGTGCGCTCGTCGCTGGGCACGTGGGCGCAGGAAGTGAACATCGAGGCCGGCAAGATGCTCGACGTGCGCTGCCAGCTGGCGACGCCGAAAGCGCCGGAGCCGACGCCGACGCCGCAACCGCAAGCGCCGCCGAAGCAGGTGGCGAAGGCGCCCGAGCCGGCGCCGGCCAAGCTGCCGCCGCCGCCGCGGATCAAGGACGAGCCGGTCAAGACGGTGGCCGCGCCGCCGGTCAAGACGACGAAGACGGCGGCGGTCGCGCCCAAGAAGCACGAGCCGTCGACGACGCTGCCGGACGAAGATACGCCGCCGGCGAAGGCGCCGGCCGAGAAGCCCGCAGCGTCGGCGTCGGCCGGTGACGGCTGGCTGCGCCTCGGCTCCAAGCCGTCGACGAGCATCACCGTCGACGGCAAAGACACCGGGCTGCACACGCCGCAGACGAAGCTGAAGCTGTCGGCAGGCGCGCACCGCATCACGCTGACGAATCCGCAGTTCAGCATCAAAGAGACGTTCTCGGTCGACATCAAGACGGGCGAGACCGAGACGGTCATCAAAGATCTGCGCCAACAGGGCGGCGACTCGGATTAGTCAGATGAGGTCCGCCGGCGTGCGAGCCTCGTCGTCGTGACGCCTCGGCAGTTCGTGCTCGGCGTGGTCGCGGTGATCGCCGTGACCATGGCGCTGTATGCGCCGACCATCGGGCACGAATTCCTGATGGACGACCCGACGTATATCGTCGAGAACCCGGCCGTGACCGAGGGCGCGCCGTTTACGGCGTACCTCTTCGATCGCAACGCGACCGCGAGCCGCAGCGACTTCCGCTGGCAGTCGTATCGGCCGGTGCGCACGCTGGCGTTCCGCGCGCTCGTCGTCATCGGCGGCGGGCTGCGCACGGCGCCGTTCAATATCGCCAACCTCGTGTTGTATGCGCTGTCGGTGGCGCTGGTGGCGCTCTTGATGCTGCGGCTGTCGGGCGACCGCGCCGCGGTGCTGGCGGCGACGGCGCTGTGGGCGCTCATGCCGGTGCACGTCGAGCCGGTGGTGTACGCGTCGGCGCTCGGCGATCACCTGTCGCTCCTGTTTCAGCTGCTGGCGTTCTTCGCGGCGGCGCGCGCGGTGCCGGCTCCGCGCGGCTGGCTCGGCTATCTGCTGCTGTCGCTCGTCCTGGCGCTCTTGGCGATGGGCGCCAAAGAGATGGCCGTGACCGAAGGCGGCATCCTGGCGCTGGCGGCGGCGTGCGCCTGGCGCGGCTTGACGCCGCTGCTCCGTCGCCGCGCCGTCATCCTCGTCGCCGCGCACGGCGTCGTCACGCTCGGCTTCCTCGTCCTGCGCACGCACGTCATCGGCGCCGTCGGACAGGGCGCGATCACGGCGTTGACGGCGCAAGTGGCGTCGCGCGCGATCCCGCTCTACCTGTGGAAATACGCGCTCGTCATCGTGGCGCCGCTCGGCCACGCGGCGGCCTATGCCGCGGTGCCGCTCAAGCGCGGGCCGGCGGCGCTGGCGTGGCTCGGCGTGCTCGTCGTCGTCGTCGCCTTGTGGCGTTTGCGCCGTCCGACGCTGACGTTTGCCTTCGGCTGGTTCGCGCTGTCGCTGTTGCCGGTGCTCCACGTCGTGCCGCTGCTCGCCTATTACGCCGATCGCTTCGCCTACGTGCCGTCGATCGGCCTTGGGCTCGCCATCGGTCACGGCTTGGCCGCGGCTGGCGCGCACGATCGTCTGCGCCGCGCGGCGCTGGCCTCGGCGGTGGTGTTGGCGTTCGTCTACGCCGCCGGCGTGCTCGTCGAGCAGCGCGCCTGGCGCAGCGACGCGACCTTGTGGCGCTTCGCCGCCGACGCGCAACCCGACGCCGCGCTGGCGCACTCGAACCTGGCGATTCAGCTGCTGCACGAAGGCGCGCCCGCCGAAGCGCTCGTGCATCTGGAAGAAGTGCGGCGCATCTCGGGCGCCGGTCCGGCGACGCTGATGCAGATGGCCGTCGCCGACGACATGCTGGGCCGCGACGCCGAAGCCGAGCGCGCGCTGCACCTGCTCATGACGCAGTCGACCGAGCTTCCCGACTCGCACGCGCTCTTGGCCAGCCTGCTCGTCAAGCGCGGCGCGTTGGCCGAAGCCGAGCCCGAGGTGGCGACGGCGCTGCAGATGTCGCCCGAGCTGCCGTCGGCGTGGATGGCCAAGGGGCAATTGGCCGAGGCGCGCGGCCAAATGACCGCGGCGCTCGACGCCTATCGCCACGCCGTCGCGCGGTCGCCGAGCGCGCGCTACCACCTGCGATACGGCGAGGCGGCGCTGCATTTCGGCGATCGCGCGACGGCGGCGACGGAAGCGCGCGCCTGCCTGGCGCGCCAGCCCGAGCGCCCCGACTGCCAAGCGCTGCTCGCCAAAGCGACCGCGCCGTAAGGCGAACGCTACGGCGCCGTAGGCGTTGCGACCGTCGCTGGCGGCGCGACCGTCGCTGGCGTCGCGTCGGCGTCGGGCGCGGCGACGGTCAGCGGGCTCAGCGCCGCCAGATCCATGCGCGCCGGCGCCGCCGGTCCGATGGCCACGAACAGATCGGGCGGCGCATAGCGCAGCGTCTTGTGCCACGCGTCGGCGAACGCCTTGCGCTCGCGGCCTTCGCGCTCGAGGTCGAGCCGCGCGTGCAGGCCGATCAGCCGATTGCGAATCTCCTCGCGCGTGCGCTCGTCTTGCGTCGACACGTAGACGGTCTCGAGGTGCCGCACCGCCGCTTCGTCCTCGCCCTCTTGGCGCATGATCGTCGCCGACAACAACGGCACCCACGGCGGCGCGCCGCCGACGAGCGCCGCATGGCGAATCCACTCGCCGCCCAGCTTGCGGTTCTCGAGGCGCTGCTGCTCGTCGGTGGGATGGAGCTCGAAGAGATAATTGCAGGCGAGCATGAACGGCAGCTCCCAATCGTCGGGAAACTGCCGCACGCCGAGCTCGAGGAAGTGATTGGACAGCTTGACGTCGGCCTCGGTGATCGCGCGCCCGTTGTACATCGTCGCCACGCCGGCCCAGCGATAAGGCGTCTTCCAGCTGGGATCGAGCTGCGTGATCGTATCCAAGTAGTTCTCGAGCCAGCGCTGCGCGCCTTTTTGCGACAGCTCGGCGCCGACGTAGATGAGCGCGCGAATGAACACCAGATCGGCCGCCAGCTCGGTGTGGCCGAGCGAGATGGCGCGCAACGCCGACGCGCGCGGCAGATAGAGCGTGTCCTCGGCGGCGGGAAAGCGGGCGCGGACGGCGTTGGCGTGATTTTGCGTGCCGACGACGGCGGCCAACAAAAGCAAAACGCCCACCACGGCGAGGCCATGGCGGGCGTTTGCAGAGCGCATAGCTATATCGTTATTCGATTTCGTTCTTCGAGTACAGACCCGAGCCGCCCGACACCGAGCGATCGGTCATGACCGAGCCGCCACGCATATAGGTCGCGTAGATGGTGTCGCAGTCGAGGTCGCCGAAGGCCCACGCCTGGAAGTTGGCGCCCGTGTCGGTGCCGCCCGACGTGTAGTTGTACGAATAGTAGAACGGATCGTCGACCGAGAAGTTCAGGGCCGACCACGAGTCCGCCTGGAAGATCGTCGGGTTCGGCGCGCACTTACCACCGGTCTGCGCGCAACACGCGGTGACCGCGGGCGACGGGCCGACGCTGGTCGGGAACTGCTTGGCCAAGATGGTGCCGGCGCTCGTCGAGTGCTCGGCCTCGAAGTACGCGACCGACGAATCGAACAGCTTACGCACGTTCATGGTCGCTTCGACCGTCTTCGAACGGCGGATGTACTTCATGAACGCCGGGATGGCGACGGCCGCCAAGATGCCGATGATCGCCACGACGATCATGAGCTCGATCAGGGTGAATCCGTTCTTCAGTCGCTTCATCATGTGTCCCTCCAAAATGGTTGTCGCTTACTTGTGCTCGTTCTGCGCCGACACCACCGTGGTGTTGAACGCAGTGACAAACGTGGCGTTGGTGGTGGTGACCCCGTCGTTGTCGCAAACGGCGATGGCGTACCACCAAGTGGTCGTCTGGTTCGCGGTGCCCAAGAATCCGATGCCGAGCGTGCCGCTGACGGCGGTGTTGGCCGTGTTGGCGATGGCCGTATAGCCGCACTGCAATGTGTTGCGGCCGGCGTTGATGCCGAGCAGACCCCAACCTGCGGGGATGGTCGCGCCGGTCTGCGCGTTGGCCGCTTTCGGGCACGGCTCTTTGCCCGAGTAGTTGCCGCTGCCGCCGTAGCAGGTGCCGGAGTCGACGGCCGGGAACAGCGACGACTCGCTCTGATTGCCGGTGGCGCCGCTCGAGATGTAGCTCGAGAACTCGGCGCGATAGGCCTCTTCGCGATTGCGGATCTCGCCGAGCATGCCGTAGGCCTCGGTGGTGCGCGCGGCGTCGAGGTACTTGCGATAAGAGACAGCAGCGACGGTCGCCAGCACGCCGATGATGGCGACCACGATCATCAGCTCGATCAGCGTGAAGCCGCGCGAGCCGTTTTTGGAGCTTGGGGTCATCGGCGACGGCCTCCAGTGCACCTCGCGTGCCGGTGCTAGCGAGAAATGGCGCGCCACGATTTTAGTCACTTAGACGATCGAATGTAAAGTTCGTGCGTCACAGGGCCGAAAATTGCCGGCTTCGGTGACGAAAATTGTCAGCCGCCACCGTCGCTGGAGTCGTCCGAAGACCTACTGCTGCCTGCATCGTCGCCGTCGCTGTCGTCGGCCACGCCCAGCTTGGCCAGCCGATAACGCAGCGAACGGAAGGAGATGCCGAGGAGCCGCGCCGCCGCCTTGCGCACGCCGCTGGCCTTCTCGAGCGCTCTATTGATGAGGTCGCGCTCCAAGTCGGCCACGAGCTGCTCGAGATCGACGCCGTCGTCGGGAAAGCTGCCCGCAGGTAGGTTGGTGCGCGCCTGTTGCGTACGCTTCGGGGTGAGCTCGGGAAGCGACGCGCGCGTGATGCGATCGCCCACCTCCAGCGTCGCCGCGCGCTCGATGAGGTTCTCGAGCTCGCGCACGTTGCCCGGATAGTCGTAGTCGCACAAGGCGGCCAGCGCGTCGGGCTCGATGCCGGTGAGCGTGCGGCCGAGCGCAGCGGCGTGCTTGCGGACGAAGTGCTCGACCAGCAGCGGCACATCCTCGCGACGGCTGCGCAGCGGCGGCAGATTCAGCTGGATGACGTTCAAGCGATAGAACAGATCGCGACGAAAGGCGCCGCGCTCGACCTCGGCCTCCAAGTCGCGGTTGGTGGCGGCGACGAGGCGCACGTCGAACTCCTCTTCGTGCACGCCGCCGACGCGCTTCAGCTTGCGCTCCTGTAAGACGCGCAAGAGCTTCACCTGCATCTGCGACGACAGCTCGCCAATCTCGTCGAGGAAGAGCGTGCCGCCGTCGGCGGTCGCGAACAGGCCCGCTTTGTCGGCGTGCGCGCCGGTGAAGGCGCCTTTGACGTGGCCGAACAGCTCCGACTCGAGCAGCGCGTCGGGGATGGCGCCGCAGTTGATGGCGATGAAGGGCTTGTCGGCGCGCGGTGACAGATGATGCAGCGCCCGCGCGACGAGCTCCTTGCCGGTGCCGCTCTCGCCGCCGATGAGCACCGACGTCTTGGCCGGCGCCACGCGCTTGACGAGCTCGAACAGCCGCTGCATCGACGCCGCTTTGCCGACGAGGCGATCGAGCCGGAAGCGCCCTTGCAGCTCGGCGCGCAGCTCGATGTTTTGCCTGAGCAGCGTGCGCTTCTCGAGCGCGCGCTCGACGGCGACCATGATCTCGTCGATCTTGAACGGCTTGGTCAGATAGTCGTAGGCGCCGCGCTTCATGGCCGCGATCGCCGTCTCGGTCGTCGCAAAGGCGGTGACGACGATGACTTGCGTGTGCGGATGGCGCTGCTTGACGCCGTCGAGCACGTCGAGACCGGTGCCGCCGTTCATCTTCAGGTCGGTGATGACGACGTCGAAGTCGCGCGCTCCGTATTCGACGGAGGCGGTGGCGGGCGAATCGGCGACGACGACTTCATGGCCGGCGCGACCGAGCGCGATGCGCACGAACTCGCGCATCGAGCGCTCGTCATCGACGACGAGAATGGCTCCGGTAAGGGACAAGGCCCCTCATCTTAGCTCATTTCGCGCCTGATTATGCCCGCTTCTGCGCGGTCACGACCATGAAGCCGCCCAGGTGGCGCAGGAGCGGCGCCGTCGCCGCGCGCGCTTCCAGCGCCGCGATGGCCGGCCCGAGCAGCGGCACGTCGTGCACCGCCGACGTCGGCGTCAGGATGCGCACGCCACGCACGTCGATCACGTGCAGCGACGGCGGCAGGAGGCGCTTGACGTCGGTCAGGGTGTCGTAGCGCGTGAAGACTTCGTGGTCGTTGGCCGAGTCCGAGATCGCGGTCGGGCGCTTGAGCCGCTTGATGAGCCCGCGCAGCGAATACGGGTTGTAGAACTCGGCGATGACGTGGCCGCCCGGCTTGACGACGCGCGCCATCTCGCTCAACGCCAGATCGATGCGCTCGACGTGCGCCAGCACCTTGAACGAGTAGGCGAGATCGAACTCACCGTCGGCAAAAGGCAGGCTCGTGACCGAGCCGTGGACGACCTGCAGGCCGCGGGCGCGCGCTTGGGCGAGCATGCCTTGCGACAGGTCGAGCCCGATGGCGGCGCTGGCGACCGGCTCGACGGCGCGCAAGATCATGCCCGTGCCGCAGCCGGCCTCGAGGACGCGCGCGCCGGCGGCGAGCGGCAAGGTCGCCGCCAGCTCCAGCCGATCGATCATGACGTGATAGCCGTGATGCCGCTCCTTCTCGTAACCGGCGGCGAATTGGTCGTAGTAGTTGCGGTTGTCCACGGCGAGCGTTGTAGCACAGCGCGCGGCGCGGACGGCGCGGTCCCGACGCTCGTCGGCCTCGTCGCCGACGGCAGGCTGCTCCTGCTCGGCGCGTTGATGGCGGTCGCTGCCGGCGGCGACGTGGCCGTCGTCGTCGCGCTGCGCGGCTTGTCGGCGACGACGCTCGTCGAGCTCGGCGCGGCCTGGAGCCGACCCTCATGCGCGCGCAACTCTTGATTGGGTGATCGTCAGGAAGGCGTCAGCGCGTCGCGAAGTGCCGGATGCGCGCGAGCGGCGGGTGAAGCGGGCTCAGTCGTCGGAATCGGACCGCTTGACGACGCGACGCAGCCGCAGGCGTGCCATCGCCATCGGCGTCGTCGGGATCGAGTCGGTCTCTTTATTGGGCGCCAGCGGCGTCGGAAGTAGGAGCCGCAGCGTTGGCGCGTCGTCGCCAAGGTATTGACAGCCGGGATGGCCGTCCTCTTGCGCGGTCGCAGGCAAGAGCCGGTCGGACGCGTCGGATTCGCGCACGCGCTCGACGTCGAGCCGGTGCGCGCTGGAGCTGGAAGTTGCCATCGACTGCAGCTACTGCCAACGCTGTGCCAATAACCGGTGATCCAAATTACGCCTATTTAGTAGTGGTTAACTCTCCGACATTCGGAGATCGACAGGAGATTCGGTCACCACTTGGCGGAGGCGCGCACCCCAGGTGTAAACGCGTCAGAGCGGATAATGCAGCGTGGCACCGAGCAGCGTCGTCAGCACGAGGACGAGCGGCAAGAGCACGAGGAAGACGAGGAACGTGTAGCCCATGACGTCGCGGGCGCGCAGGCCGAGTAGCGCCAGCGTCGGCAACATCCAGAACGGCTGCACGAGATTGGCGGTCGCCTCGCCCAAGTCGTAGCAGGCGACGACCCAGCCGAGATGCACGCGCAGCGTGTGCGCGGCGGCGATGACGTAAGGCGCTTCGATGACCCACTTGCTGCCGCCCGACGGGACGAAGATGCCGAGCAGCGCCGAATAGGCGCTCATCAGCGCCGGAAAGCTGCGCGGCGACGAGAGGCGCACGAACAGGGACGCGATGCGATCGTTGAGGCGCGTCGTCGCGATCATGCCGGCGATGGCCGCGTAAAACGGAAACTGCAGGATGACGCCCCACGTCGCCGGCACCGCTTGGCGGACGGCGCGCATGAGCCGCGACGGCGTCCAATGCAGCAGCAAACCGAGCAGTAGGAAGGCGAGGTTGATCGTGTTCACCGTCAGCGTCGTCAGGCCGCCGGCGAGCGTGCGGCCGAGATAGACGGCACCGAGCGCGACGACGGCCAGCGTCAAGACGGGCGAATGCTCGAGCCGCTCGCCGGGCGTGCGCATGCCGACGGCGACGTCGGTGTCGGCGGCCTCCGCGAGGTCGATCGTCAAGGCGGCGGCGGTGCGCGCGTCGGCTTCGTTGGGCGAGGCCAGCCACATCACCAGCGTCACGACGACGAGCTCGACGAGCACCGAGACCAGCGACTGCCAGAGGAAGATCGTGTGCGTGAAGTCGATGAGGCCGTTGGCGACCAAGCCGTCGTGGGCGACGATGGCGCGGACGCGCGGCGGCAGCGCCGACGGCGTCGCCATCTGCAGCGCGGCCGAGCCGGACAGGCCTTGCGCCCACACGCTGCCGAGGCCGAGCAGCGACGCGGCGGCGAGCGCGCGATAGTCGACGGGCCGCGCGGCGGCGGCGAAGCGGCGGGCGACGGCGCGCGCGAGCATGGCCGAGAAGACGAGGCTGAAGCCCCAGTTGAGCCACGACGAGGCGAGCGCGAACGCGGCCACGCAGGCGACCGCGCCTTTGGCCGACGACGGAATGCGGGCCAGCGCGGCGATGACGCGACCGACGGGACGCGCGGTGGCGACGACGTAGCCGGTGACGATGACGAGCGTCATTTGCATGGCGAACGCCAACAAGTCGGGGAAGCCGTTGCCCCAGGCGCTGACGAGCTCGCCGGCGGGCACGCCGATGGCCAAGCCGGCGACGAAGACGACGAGGGTGGCGGCGAGCGCGAAGACGAAGGCGTCGGGCAGCCAGCGCTCGCAGAGACGCGTCAGCCACAACGCCAGGCGCGCGACCGGGCCGCTCATGCCGTCGCGCCGGCGATCACGACAGCGACCGGACGACGTCGACGGCGATGGCGCCGACGGTGCCGATGAGGAGCAGCGCGAAGCTCACGCGCAGCGCCTGGTTCGACACCCGCGCCGTCGTGCGCGCGCCCAATTGCGAGCCGATGGACGAGCCGGCGAGGATGGCGAGCGCGACGCGCAGGTCGACGTTGCCGCGCAGCGCGTGCTCGAACGTGCCGACGATGACGGTGGCGAAGAGCAGCAAGATTCCCGTGCCGGCGGCGTCCTTGATCGAAAAGCCGTAGCCGTAGATCAGCACTGGCAGGAGCGCGACACCGCCGCCGATGCCGAGCAGGCCCGACAAGAGGCCGGTCACGAAGCCCAAATAGGCCATGACGATGACCGACACGCGCGGGATGCCCACCGACGGCAGCGCGATGTACGGCGGCAGGCGCAGGCGCGTCAGCGGCGCCGACGGCACCGTGGCGCGGCCGTCGTGGGCGCCGGCCGCTGCGCCGGCGTGCGCGGCTTTGCGGACGGCGTTGAGCGTCATCGACGCCGCGAAGAGCAGCATCGCCGCGTAGACCAGCTCCAGCGTCAACGTCACGATCGGCACCGGATGGCCATGGCGATTGACGAACGTGCCGGCGTCGGCGAGCAGCGCGAGCGTGCGCGTGCCGGCGTCGACGCCGAAGAGCGAGGCGCCGACCATGACGAAGTCGACGCGCAATTCCCCGTGGCGATATTGGCGGTGCTTCAAGAACGAGCCGATCGACGTGCCGATCTTTTGACAGAGCGCCGAGCCGACCGCGATGGGCATGGGGATCTTGAAGGCGAGATGGAGCAGCGGCGTCAAGATGAAGCCGCCGCCGACGCCGAACATGCCGGCGACGAAGCCGATGCCGAGCCCGACGAGCGCCAGCGCCGGCCACGAGACGACGACGTCACCGACGAGGATGTGCATGTTTACAGGTAGTATTCGAGCTCGGGCATGGGCTTCTTGTCGCCGACTTTAGGCGGCCGGCGCTTCTCGATCGCCTGCGTAATCGCCCACGTGATCAGCCCCCACACGAGCGGCACGACGATACAGGCCGCGAGATAGAGCACGCGGCCCAACATCAGACGTCCTTGGCCTTGGCGTTGCGCATGAGCAGGAGGCACAAGCCGCCGAACGCCGCGTAGCCGATGACGTCGCCGACGCCGAGGATGCCGAGCGAAGGCAGCTTTTCCCAGTAGCTCTTGCCGAGGTCGAGCACGCGCGCGATGTTGCCGCCGAAGCCGATGAGCATCGCGATGGCGATGCCGGCGAGCGAGCCGCCGGCGACGAGGCCGGTCGCGTAGAGCATGCCGGGGCCGACCTCGTCCGACTCCTCTTGCTCGTGGTGCTTGGCGCAGCTGCGAGTCGGCGAGCGCCCGCACGAGGCCGCCGATCCAGATCGGCGCCGTCGTCGACACCGGCAGGTAGGCGCCGACCGCCCACGACGAGCGCGTGCGCGCCCGCGAGCTGCGCCATGAACGCCAGCGAACACGCCGACGAGCACCGGGCCCCACGGCAGCTTCTGCGCGAGCATGCCCTTGATGATGGTCGCCATCAGCGTGCCCTGCGGCGCCGGCATGCGCGCCGAGCCGATGCCGTGCAGCTCGCCCGGCACCGAGTTGTCGAGCAGGAGCACCGTGCCGCCGATGACGAGCGATCGAGACGACGACGCCGATGAGGAGCCCCATCTGCTGGCGGATGGGCGTGGCGCCGACGAGGAAGCCGGTCTTCAGGTCCTGCGACGTGGCGCCGGCGTTGGCGGCTGCGATGCAGACGATGGCGCCGACCATGAGCGCCATCGACTGGTAGGCGTCGCCGGTCCAGGCAGCGCGACGAAGACGAGGCAGGTCGCCATCAGGGTCGCGATGGTCATGCCCGAGATCGGGGTTCGACGACGCGCCGATGATGCCGACGATGCGGCTCGACACGGTGACGAAGAAGAAGCCGAAGACGACGATGAGGAGGCCCATGAACGAGCGAGCCCGGGAACGTGCCGGGCAGGTTGGGCAGGAGCGCGATGATGAGCGACGAGCGCGACGCGCGCCGCCGACGACGAAGGTGAGCGGCAGGTCGCGCTCGGTGCGCTTTTGCGAGCGCCGCGCCGACGCCGCCGCGCAGGTCGCGCATGGAGTCGCGGAAGCTGGAGACGATGGTCGGCAAGCGACTTGATGAGCGTCATCACGCCGGCGCACGCGACGGCGCCGGCGCCGATGTAGCGGATGTACGCGCGGTAGATCTGCTCGGGGATGGCCGTGGTCGGCGATCCAGGCGTCGCCGAAGCCGAGCGCGTGCAGGTCGGCGACGCGCTGCGCCTCGGGCACGAAGAGCGAGATGAGCGGGATGAGCACGAGCCACGACAAGCACGCCGCCCGAGAACATCTCGGCCGCGATGCTGCGGGCCGATGATGTAGCCGACGCCGAGGTACTCCGGCGTGATCTCGGCAGTCGAGGACGGCGTTCGGGTAGGCCGACGTCGGCGCCGGTGCGCGAACGACGGGACGTCCTTCCACAGGCCGAGGACGCTCATGAGGAGCTTGTAGACGATGGCGGTGTAGACGCCGGCGAAGACGCGCTTGGCGAGGTTGCCGCCCTTCTCGCCGACGATGAGCACGTCGGCGCAGGCGGTGCCTTCGGGGTAGGGCAGGTTGCCGTGCTCCTTGACGATGAGGCTGCGGCGGAGCGGCACCATCAAGAGGACGCCGAGGACGCCGCCGACCGCGGCGAGCGTCATGATCTGCAGGTAGCGGAAGTACTGCTCGCCGCCGGACGAGAAAGAGCAGCGCCGGCAAGCGTGAAGACGACGCCCGGCGGCGATCGACTCGCCGGCCGAGCCGATCGTCTGCACGATGTTGTTCTCGAGGATGGTGCTGTTGCCGAGCTTCTTGAAGACGGCGATCGACAGCACCGCGACCGGGATCGACGCCGAGACGGTGAGGCCCGGCCTTGAGCGCGAGGTAGACCGTGGCGGCGCCGAAGATGATGCGCGAAGACGCGCGCCGAGCGCGACGGCTTTGAACGTGAACTCGGCCGGCGCTTGATCGGCCGGCACGTAGGGGCGAAACTCCGTCGCTTTCGCTTCGATTTTCGGGTCGGCCGACATGCGGTTTCCTCGCGTAAGTGGGGGCACCCTAGCACGATTGTCGAAGCGTTACGGAGAGTCTGCAGCGCTGTTTCACGACGAGGAGCGTCATGGACGATCGCGAGAACGCACGGCATTGGGAGGCAAACGCCGAGGAGTGGGTGCGCCTGGTGCGCGCCGGCTATGACCTCGCGCGCGACCACGTGAACAACCCGTCGTTCTTCGCGCTCCTGCCCGACGTGCGCGGGCTCGATGGGCTCGACGTCGGCTGCGGCGAAGGGCACAACACGCGGCTCGTCGGCGAGCGCGGCGCGCGCATGTTCGCGATCGACGTCGCCTTCGGCATGGTGCGCGCGGCGGCGGAATTGGGCGGCGCGCATTATGCGCGGGCGAGCGCGCTCGTGCTGCCGTTCGCCGACGCGCGCTTCGACTTTGCCGTCGCCTTCATGAGCCTCATGGACCTGCCCGAGCGGCCGCGCGCGTTGCAGGAAGTGGCGCGCGTTGTCAAACCGGGCGGCTTCTTGCAGCTGTCGATCTTGCATCCCTGCTTCGCGCGGCCGCCGTTCGAGTGGGTCAAAGACGCGCACGGCCACAAGCAGGCGCGTGCCGTCAGCGACTACTTCGTCGAGAGCGAGGGCGACATCGAGGCGTGGACGTTCACGGCGGCGCACGACGACGGCCTCACGCCGCGGCCGTTCACGGTGCCGCGCTTCGAGGCGACCTTGGCGACGTGGCTGAACGACGTCGTCACCGCCGGCTGGCGCGTCGAGCGCGTGGCCGAGCCGCGCGCCGACGCGGCGACGGTGGCGCGCTTTCCGCGCCTCGCGTACACCGCCATCGTGCCGTGGTTCTTGCAGCTGCGGCTGCGCAAGCCGTGACGCGCGCCGGCCGCGCGGGTGACGAAGCGTCGGTGCGCGCCTTTCTCGCGCGCAGCGGTGCCGACTGGCGGGTCGCGCGCTGCCCGGCGGCGCTCGTCGAACGGCTACGGGTGCACGATCATCACGTCGTGACCATCGACGGGCGCGCCGGGCTCCTGCTCGCGTATCACTTGTGGACGCTGTCGACGGCGGAGGCGCGCGTCTTCGTGCTCTTTCACTATGTCGCGGGCCATCCGCGTGCGCCCGCGATCGTGCAAACGGCGATCGACGAGCTGACCTTCGAGCACGACTGAGCGCGACGGAGGAGGCGGCGAACGCGTGCTTACGGCAGGTTCGGCGTCAGCTGCTCGCGCCACAAGTTGCCGTCGCTGCCTTGCACCCAGACGACGCTGTCGTCCCACTCGACCGCCTGGAAGTTGGAGACGTTGCCGTCGACCCAGTCGGAGTTGCCGTCGGCGACGTTGTGGCGCGTCAGCGTCTCGTCGCGGTGGAGGATGAAGACGCCGTTGCCGAGCTGCGCGCCGGTGCCTTGGAACTGCCACACGTTGGTGTCGATGGGCGTCGAGCCGTGGCCGCCGGTCACGTTCGACTCCAGCCACAGCTTGCCGTCGCTGCCGAGCACGTAGGAGTTGCACGTGCCGTGATCGCCCAAGGCGTCGTTGGCGAAGCAGCCGGGCTGTGCCAAGAGCGCGTTGCCGTCGACGTACGAGCGCCCCCACGGATAGCCGGGGCCGGTCGTGCCTTCGTCCCACAAGTTGCCGTCGGTGCCGATGACCATGACGTTGTTGTACCCGTCGGGGAAGAACGAGCGCACGTTGGTGTCGAGGCGAAGGCCGGGAAGCCCGCTCGAGTACAAGTAGCCGTCGCTGCCGATGTAGAAGACGCTGCCGTCGGCGGGGCTGTTCTTGGCGCGCTGCGTGCCGTAGGCGATGACGCCCGTCGCCACGCCGGTGACCGCGCGGCCGAGCGACCACGGGTAGAGGTTGCCCGAGAAGTCGCGGATCCAGATCGTCGACGAATCCTCGGAGACGCCGAACCACAGGACGTTGGTCTGCACGATCTGCCAGCTGTTGCCGTCGCCGTACCAGAGCGCGCGGGCGCTGTTGAGGATGTAGACGTGCGTGGCGTCCTCGGCCTGCCACTGCAGAATGTCGATGCCGGGCATCATCTGCTGGCGCGTCGAGTAGGCGGCGCTGGTGCTGTCGATGGGTGCCGCTTGGCCTTGGCATGCCGACAAAGCGAGCGCCGATGTGATCATGATCGCGTGGAACGAGCCGTTGAAGTTCATCCGTCCTCCGTGGCGCGCGCGGCGCCTTTTGTCAGTGAGGAGGCGGAGACGGCAATGTCGCGCGGCGAGGCGGTGACTTTCCAAACGATCGACCGTCGAGGCGCGATTCGTGATCGGGCGCGGCTAGCGATTGGGGCCGACCGGGCGGATCGGCGGCGGCGCGCTCAGCGACGGCGAACGGCTGATGCTGCGCGGCACTTCGTGCGGACCGATGGCGCCGCCGGCGCCGCCGCCGGCACAGCGCGCGCGACAGGCGCGCAGCGCGGCGTCGTCGGTTTGGCCGGCGACGATTTGTGACTGCTCGCACTCGTCGCGGCAGTCGTCGATCTGCTTTTGCGTGCGCGGCTTGGCGGCGGTCGCCGCGGCGGCCGGCGGCGCCTTCGTGACCTCTTCGTCTTCGCAGCCGAGCAGCAACAAGGCGACGATGGCGAGCGCGCGCATCAGGAAGCCTGCGCCTGGCCGCGGCGAAACAGCGCATACGCCGGCAAGCCGAGGATGACGATGCCGATGCCGATGAGCGACGGAAGGCGCGCGCCGGCGAAGATGTAGACGATGAAGAACAGCGCGCCGCCGAGGTACAAGGCCGGCGTCACCGGATAGCCCCACGTGCGATAGGGACGCGGTAAATCGGGCCGCTTCTTGCGCAGCACGAACAGCGCCGCCACCGTCAGCGCGTTGAACGACAGCGACGCGAACGTCACGTACGTCAGAAGATCGCTGTAGCGACCCGAGAGCGCGAGCACGGCCGACCAGATGCCTTGCATGACGAGCGCGTTGGCGGGCGTGTGATGCGTCGGATGCACGCGGCCGGCGGAGCGAAAGAAGAGGCCGTCGCGCGCCATCGCGAAGAGGACGCGGCCGCCGCCGAGGATGAGGCCGTTGACGCAGCCGAACGTGGAAATGAGGATGGCGATGGAGACGGCGGTGACGCCGGGCCGGCCGAGCAGGATGTTGGCGACGTCGGCGGCGACGCGGTTCTCGACGACGCGGCCCATGACCGGCAGCGGCAGGATGTACAGATAGACGGCGGCGCCGCCGACGTAGACGAGCGTCGTCACCAAGCTGCCGGCGACGAGCGCGCGCGGCAGGTTGCGCTGCGGCTCGCGGATCTCCTCGGCGGCGAAGGTGACGGTGTTCCAGGCGTCGTAGGCGAACAGCGCCTTCGACATGGCGGCGCCGGCGGCGGCCAGGAACGTCAGCTGCAGCGCCATCGGGCCCACGTCGTGACCGACGAGCGGGCGGAAATGCGTGAACGAGCCCTTGCCGCTGGTAAAGCCGATGATGACGAGCAGCGCGATGGCGCCGACTTTCAACACCGTGAACAGGTTCTGCACGAAGGCGCCGGACTCGACGCCGCGGCAGTTGATCCACGTCAAGACCGCGATGACGACGAGCGCCACCAGCTGCGCCCGCGAAATGGCGAAGCCGCCGACGGCGAAGACGATGTCCGCCTCGCCGACGGGCAGGCCGATGCCGCCCAAGAACTTGGCGAACGCGATGGAGACGGCGGCGTTGAACCCGGTCTGAATGACCAAAAGCACGGTCCAGCCGTACAAAAAGCCGACGAGCGGGCCGAACGCCTCGCGCAGGAACACATACTGCCCGCCGGCTTTGGGCAGCATCGCGCACAACTCGCCGTAGGCCAGCGCGCCCAGCAGCGTCAGCGCGCCACCGACGAGCCACAAGCCCAAGTAGACGCCGGGCGTGGCCACGAGGCCGGCCATGATCGACGGCGCCAGGAAGATCCCCGAGCCGATCATCGAGCCGACGATGAGCGTCGTCGCCGAGAACACCCCCAAGCGCCGCTCGAGCGTCCCCGTCGCCGCTGTTTCCGTCTGTTGCGCCATTGGCGGCATCTTCGTACGAGTTGAGCGCGCCGAGGCGACAAAACGTGTTAGCGAATGCGCATGGGGATGATGGACCAGCTGTTGCGCCGCAAGGGCGTGGAAGACGTGCAGTCGGACGCCGAGGCGCCCGAGAATCGGCTGAAGCGCACGCTCGGCCCGCTCGATCTGACGGCGCTCGGCATCGGCGCCGTCATCGGCGCCGGCATCTTCTCGGCCACGGGCTCGGCGGCCGCCGGCGGAATGGGCCACACCGGCGCCGGCCCGGCGCTCATCGTGTCGTACGTCATCACCGCCGTCGCCTGCGGCTTTGCCGCGCTGTGCTACGCCGAGCTGGCCTCGATGATCCCCATCGCCGGCAGCGCCTACACCTACTCTTACGTGACCTTGGGCGAGCTGTTCGCCTGGATCATCGGCTGGGATCTCATCCTCGAATACGCCGTCGGCAACATCGCCGTCGCCGTCAGCTGGTCCGGCTATTTCCAGGATTTCTTGGGCGGCTTCGGCGTCCGCATGCCGTCCTGGCTGTGCACGACGATCAACCACGCGCACGACACGCCCGGCCTGCTCGAGCACGCGCCGCATGTCTTCGGCATTCCCATCGTCTGCAATCTGCCGGCGTTCCTCATCGTCTTCTTGCTGACGATCATCCTCATCGTCGGCGTCAAGGAGTCGGCGCGGCTCAACTCGATCATCGTGGTCCTCAAGATCGTGCTCGTGCTCGCCTTCATCGCCATCGGCGCCTTTTGGGTGCATCCCGAGAATTGGCAGCCGTTCGCGCCGCACGGCTTTCGCGGCATCATGTCGGGCGCGTCGACGATCTTCTTCGCCTACATCGGCTTCGACGCCATCTCGACCACCGCCGAGGAGGCCAAGAATCCGCAGCGCGATCTGCCGATCGGCATGATGGCGTCGCTGGCCGTGTGCACGCTCTTGTACATCGCGGTGACGGTGGTGTTGACGGGCATGGTGCCGTTCGCCGAGCTGGGCGTGCCCGATCCGCTGGCGCTGGCGCTGCAAAAGGCCGGGCTGATGAAGCTGGCCGGCTTCTTCTCGTTCGGCGCCGTGATCGCGATGACGGCGGTGCTGCTGGTGTTCCAAATGGGGCAGCCGCGCATCTTCATGTCGATGGCGCGCGATGGCCTCTTGCCGGCGTTCGCGGCCAAAGTGCACCCGCGCTTCCGCACGCCGTATGTCACGACGATCATCACCGGCGTCTTCGTCGGCGTGCCCGCGATGTTCGTCGACATCAACGACGCCATCGAGTTCACCAACATCGGCACCTTGTTCGCGTTCGCGCTCGTGTCCGGCGGCGTCATCGCGCTGCGCTACCTCGAGCCGGAACGGCCGCGTCCCTTCCGCGCGCCGCTGGTGCCGCTCATCCCGATCCTCTCGATCATCTGCTGCGTGGCGCTGATGCTGCCGCTGCCCAGGATCACCTGGTACCGCTTCGTCGGCTGGCTGGCGATCGGCCTCGTGATCTACTTCAGTTACGGCATTCGTCGCAGCAAGCTGCAGCAGCGCCAGTGACATTCGCGGTTGCGCTTCCGTCTATCTACCTGTAGATAGAGAGCGTGGACGCCAGCACGCGCGAGCACATCCTCGACGTCGCCCAGGAGCTGGCGCAGGCGCGCGGCTTCCACGCCTTCAGCTACCGCGACATCGCCGTCAAAGTCGGCATCCGCGCGCCTTCGATTCACTACTATTTCCCGTCGAAGGACGACCTGGGCGTGGCCTTGATCGACCGCTATCGCGAGCGCTTCGGCCGCGAGCGCGCGCTCGTCGTCAAGGCGGGCTCGGCGAAGAAGCGGCTCGAGCGTTACGCGCAGCTGTTCAAGCAGACGCTGCTCGACGGCGGCAAGATGTGTCTCTGCGGCATGTTGGCGGCCGAGATCAGCTCGCTGCCGAAGCCGATGCAGGTGGGCGTGCAAGGCTTCTTCGCCGAGAACGAGGCCTGGCTGGCCGCGCTCCTCGAGCTCGGCAAGGTCGACCAGAGCCTAAAGGCGGTGACCGGCGGCTACGCGCGCCACGCCGCGAGCGTGCTGGCGACGCTGGAAGGCGCGCTGTTGGCGGCGCGCGTCGCCAAGGACCCGAGCAAGTTCGACGACACGGTGGCGATCCTCGTCCATAGCCTGGCCGCGTGAGACCGGCTCGGGCGGCGCCTTTTTTTGGGCGTAAATTCTAGCTATAGATAGGTAGGTAAGCATGAGCTTCCAAGGTCAGAAGGCAGTGATCGTCGGCGGGACGAGCGGCATCGGGCGCGCGGTGGCGGAGCGCCTCCTGCGCGCCGGCGCGGTGGTCGAGATCATCGGCCGGCAGCCGGCCAAGCTGGACGCGATCGTGCGCGAGCTGCGTTCGCTGGGCGCGGTGAGCGGGCAGGCGCTCGACCTGACCGATCGCGCCGAGGTGCGCCGTTGGCTGGCCGAGTCGGCCGCGGCGGCGACGGGCGAGCTGTTGGTCAATGCGGCGGGCGTGTTCTTCCCGAAGCCGTTCCTCGCGCATGACGAAGCGGACTACGATCGTTATCTCGAGCTCAATCGCGGCACCTTCTTCGTCACGCAGCGGTTCGCGGCCGATCTGACGCGGCGGAAGCAGCCGGGCGCCATCGTCAACATCGGCTCGATGTGGGCCAAGCAGGCGATCGCCGCCACGCCGTCGTCGGCCTATTCGATGGCGAAAGCGGGGCTGCATTCGCTGACGCAGCAGCTGGCGATGGAGCTGGCGAGCGCGCGCATTCGCGTCAACGCCGTGTCGCCGGCGGTCGTCGAGACGCCGATCTACGAAGGCTTCATCGCCAAGCAGGACGTGCACGCGACGCTGCAGGGGTTCAACGCGTTCCATCCCATCGGGCGCGTCGGCACGGCTGCCGACGTCGCCGACGCGGTCGTGTTCTTGTTGTCGGACGCGGCGAGCTGGGTGACGGGCGCGGTGTGGGACGTCGACGGCGGCGTCATGGCCGGCCGCAATCAGTAGCCGCGCGCCACTTCACGCGCAGGCGGGCGTGGGCGGCGATGCGGCGATCGATCGGGGCCGGTTGCGAGCGCGTTCGCGAGGACGGAAACGGAAGGCGACGGGCGCGCCTACTGGCGGCGCTTGGCCATGACGGAGTGCGTGCGGCCGTAGGCGAAGTAGATGATGAAGCCGATGGCGAGCCACACGATCAGCCGGATCCAGTTCTCCGCCGGCAGCGAGAACATCAGCAGGAGGCAGGAGGCGATGCCCAGGATCGGCGTCAGCGGCACCAGCGGCGCACGGAACGGCCGCTCGGCCTCCGGATGCGTCTTGCGCATGATCAGCACCGCCGCGCAGACGATCACGAACGCGAGCAGCGTGCCGATGTTGACGAGCTCGGCGAGGATGCGCAGCGGCAGCCAGCGCGGCCATGATGCCGACGGCGATGCCGGTGAGGATCGTCGACTTCCACGGCGTGCGGAACTTCGCGGATGCACGGCGCCGAAGAAGCAGTGCGGCAAGCAGGCCGTCGCGCGCCATCGCCAGGAACACGCGCGGCTGGCCGACAGCATCATGACCAGCAGGACCGACGTGATGCCGGCCAGGGCGCCGAGCGAGATCAGGAACTGCGCCCACGGCAAGCCGACCTGCGCGAAGGCGTCGGAGACCGGCGCGTCGATGTTGATCTTGTCGTACTGGACCATGCCGGTGAGGACGGCGGCCATGAGGATGTAGAGGATCGTGCAGATCACGAGCGAGACGATGATGCCGATCGGCACGTCGCGCTTGGGGTTCTTGGCTTCCTCGGCCTGCGTCGAGACGGAGTCGAAGCCGATGTAGGCGAAGAAGATCGTCGCCGCGCCGGCGAGCATGCCGAGCGGGTCGCCGGCTTTGTCGGTCTGGCCGGCGATGGTGTGGCCGAAGAAGCTGACGCCGGTCCAGCCGAAGGGCGCGAACGGATGCCAGTTGACCGGCTTGACGTAACATCGAGCCGACGACGATGACGAAGAGCACGATGGCCAGCTTCAAGATCACCATCGACGGTGTTGAAGCGCGCCGACTCCTGAATGCCGACGACCAGGATGACCGTCGATGATGGCGGTGATGAGCGAACGCCGGCAAGTCGAACGCAGGTGCCGGTGAGCGCCAAGTGGCCGCTCTCGGGATCGAAGTCGAAGGGCGCGTTGCAGATGATGGCCGGCAGCTTGCACGCCGCAGGAGGCCGATGAAGTCCTGGAAGTAGTGCGACCAGCCGTGCGCGACGGTGGCCGAGGCCGACGGCGTATTCGAGCACCAGGTCCCAGCCGATGATCCAGGCGAAGAGCTCGCCCAGCGTCGCGTAGGCGTAGGTGTAGGCCGAGCCGGCGACCGGGCACCATCGAGGCGAACTCGGCGTAGCAGAGCGCGGCGAAGATGCAGGCGATGCCGGCGACGACGAACGAGAGCATCAGCGCCGGTCCCGTCTTGTCGTGCGCGGCGACGCCGGTCAGGACGAAGATGCCGGTGCCGATGATGGCGCCGACGCCGAGCGCCGGTCAGCGTCACCGGGCCGAGCACGCGCTTGAGGCGACCCGCGCCTTCGCCTTCCGCCTCTTTGAGCAGCAGGTCGAGCGGCTTGGTCGCGAAAATATTGTGTGACATTTGGCGGCGACTCTACTGGCCCGGGTGTTGCTCTTGCAATTGGAATTACGTCGAGAACAGGAGGGTTCGATGATGAGCCGTTCTCGCAGCCGCCGGTGGCACGCGTGGCGATGCGGTCGACCGCGGGCGGACGGTCCGGCGCTCGCGTAACGACCGAGTCGCGGCGCGGAGTCGTGTTACAACGGCGCCGATGCGGCGATTCGTCGCCTTTACGGCGCTGTTGGTGCTCCTCGACGTCGCGCTCGTCTGCGCGCGCGCCGGGCGTGGCCACGCCGCCGGCGGCAGCGATGGCAAGCAGCCGGTGCGCGTCGGGCTCGTCTTCGACGTCGGCGGCCGCGGCGACAAGTCGTTCAACGACTCGGCTTGGCGCGGCCTCGACCGCGCCGTCCGCGAGCTCGGCGTGCAAGCCGAATACATCGAGCCCGGCGAAGGCAGCGATCGCGAGAGCGGCATCCGCCTGCTCGCCGCCAAGGGCTTCGACCTCATCATCGGCGTCGGCTTCATCTTCAGCGACGATCTGTATGCGATGGCGGGCGAATACACGCGCACCCGCTTCGCCTGCCCCGACTACGCCAAATTCGACGCGCACGGCTTCGTCGTCCCGCCGGCCAACATGGTCGCGCTCAAGTTTCGCGAGGAAGAGGGCTCGTTCTTGGTCGGCGCCTTGGCCGCGCTCGTGTCGCAGACGCACGCCGTCGGCTTCGTCGGCGGCATGGACATCCCGCTCATCCACAAGTTCGAGGCCGGTTATCGCGCCGGCGCCAAGTATGTCTGCCCCGAATGCCGCGTCTTCGTCGGCTATGCCGGCGTCACCGGCGACGCGTTCAAGAACCCCGCCAAAGGCAAGGAGCTGGCGCTGTCGCAATATGGCAACGGCGCCGACGTCATCTTCCACGCCGCGGGCACGACCGGGCTCGGCGTCTTCGAAGCGGCGCGCGAGACCAACAATTACGCCATCGGCGTCGACGCCGACCAGTGGAACGAAGCGCCCGGCCGCGTGTTGACGAGCATGACGAAGGAGCTCGAGGTCGGCATCTACGAGACGGTCAAGCGCGTGCGCGACGGCAATTGGCAAGGCGGCGTCTTGCAGTTCGGCTTGCGCGAAAAGGGCGTCGACTACGTCTACGACGAGCACAATCGCGCGCTCATCGGCGACGCCGTGCACGCGCGCGTGGAGCAGCTGCGCGCCGACATCATCGCGGGAAAGATACAGGTTCCAGACAGATGATCGCCAGATGACGACGCCCGACCTGGCCAACGAAGCGATCGGCTGCGCGCACGTGTGGCGGCGCTGCGGCAACGGCGTCATCGCCAATCGCGACATCTCGTTCTCGGTGGCGCGCGGCGAGATCCACGCCGTCATCGGCGAGAACGGCGCCGGCAAGACGACGCTCATGCGCGCGCTCTACGGCATCACGCCGCCCGACGAAGGCGACGTGCGCATCGGCGGTGTCGTGGTCGCGCGTCCGTCGGTGGCCGAGTCGATCGCGCGCAAAGTGGGCATGGTGCATCAGCACTTCATGCTGGTGCCGACGCTGACGGCGGCCGAGAACGTCGTGCTCGGCCAGGAGCCGCGCACGACCTTCGGCCTCTTCGTCGACGAGAAGCGGGCGGCGCGCGAGCTCGGCGAGCTGTCGGCGCGTTATGGCCTGAGCGTCGATCCGACGCGGCTGGTCTCGTCGCTGAGCGTCGGCGAAGCGCAGCGCGTCGAGATCCTGAAGGTCTTGTGGCGCGGCGCCGAGGTGCTCATCCTCGACGAGCCGACCGCCGTGTTGACGCCGCCGGAGGTCGCGCAGCTGTTCGCGGTCCTGCGCACGCTCGTCGCCGGCGGCAAGACGGTGATCTTGGTGACGCACAAGCTCGACGAGGTGCTGGCCTTGGCGACGCGGGTGACGGTGCTGCGGCGCGGCGAGGTGGTGGCCGCGCTCGACGCGCGCACGACGACGGCGGCCGAGTTGGCGCACGCGATGATCGGCCGCGATCCGGCGCCGGCGCCGCCGCGCGCCCAGGCCGTCGCCGCCGATGCCCGCGAACGGCTGCTCGTCGAGCGGCTGAGCGTGCGCCGCGACGACGGCTCGCTCGCCGTCGACGACGTCAGCTTGCACGTGCGCGCCGGCGAAATCTTGGGCATCGCCGGCGTCGAAGGCAACGGTCAGGCCGAGCTGATGCTGGCGTTGGCGGGCGTCGTCGCCGCGGCCGGCGGTCGCGTCGTCGTCGACGGCCACGACGTCACGGCCGGCGGCGTGCACGCGCGCCAACGGCTCGGCGTCGGCCACGTGCCCGACGATCGGCTCGCGCGCGGCGTCATCGTCGACTTCACGCTCGCCGAGAACGTCCGCCTCGGTCGCGACGCGCTCGACGGGGACGCGCTCGCCGCCGAGACCGCGCGGATCATGGCGCAGCTCGACGTGCGTCCGCCCAATCCGCAGGCGACGATGGCGGAGTTGTCGGGCGGCAATCAGCAGAAGCTGGTCGTCGGTCGCGAGTTGGGGCGGCCGCCGGCGGTGCTGTTGTGCGCGCAGCCGACCCGCGGCGTCGACGTCGGCGCCGTCGAGCGCATCCACGCCGCGCTCGCCGACGCGCGCGCCCGCGGGCAGGCGCTGCTGCTCGTCTCCGCCGATCTCGACGAGCTGTGCGCCTTGTCCGACCGCATCGCCGTCCTCTATCGCGGTCGCGTCGTCGGCGTCGTCGACAATGGCCGCGGGCCGGCGAGCGACGGCGCCGCCGGCCCGCGTGACGACGTCCGCGCCCGCGTCGGCGCGCTCATGCTCGGAGCCGCGGCGTGACGCCCGCTGCCGCAAAGGCGCGCGCCGCCGCGATTTACGTCGCGCCCGCCGTGTGGGCCGCGCTCATCGCCGTCGCCGCCGCGTCGCTCTTGATTCTCGCGGTCGGCGGCGCGCCGCTCGAGGTCTATCGCCTCCTCATCGCCGGCACTTGGGGCAACGGCTACGGCATCGGCCAGGTGCTGTTCAAGACGACGCCGCTCATCTTCACCGGCCTCGCCGTCGCGGTCGCGCTGCGTGCCGGCCTCTTCAACATCGGCGCCGAAGGCCAGCTCACCGTCGGCGCCTTTTGCACGGCGCTGGCCGGCATACACCTCGGGGCGGCGCCGGCCGTCGTCGCCGTGCCGCTCGCGCTCGTCGCCGGCGCGGCCGGTGGCGCGTTCGCCGCCGCCATCGTCGGCGCGCTCAAGGCCTGGCGCGGCGCCCACGAAGTCATCAACACCATCATGCTCAACTTCATCATCCGCGCCGCGATGGTCGGCGTCGGCGCGCACCTGTTCGAACGCGAGCAGATCCACACGGCGCCCATCGCCGCCACGGCGCGGCTGCCGCGGCTCGGCGACTGGCTGCCGTCGCTGCACGGCTCGGCCGCCAACCTGTCGCTGCTGCTGGCGCTGGCCGTCGCCGCCGCCGTCGGTTGGCTCTTGGCGCGCACGCGCGTCGGCTTTCGCCTGCGCGCCATCGGCGCCTCGCCCGCCGCCGCGGCCACGAGCGGCATCGCCGTCGGCCGGGTGCAGCTCGGCGCCATGGCCTGGTCGGGCGCCATCGCCGGCCTCGTCGGCGCCAACTTCGTCCTCGGCTACAAGCACTACTACGAAGACGGCTTCTCGGGCGGCATCGGCTACATGGGCATCGCCGTCGCCGTCCTCGGTCGCGCGCGGCCGCTCGGCGTCGTCCTGGCGGCGCTCCTGTTCGGCACGCTCTCGCAAGGCGCGCTGGCCGTCAACGCGCTCGTGCCCAAGGAGCTCGTCGACGTCATGGTCGCCGTGCTCATCTTCGCCGTCGCGGCCGTGGCGCCGGCGGTGCGCGCGTGGCTCGTGCGGCTCGCCGGAGCGGCGCGATGATCGCCGCGCTCCTCACGCTCGGCTTCGCCGCCGCCGTCGTGCGCATCACGGTGCCGTACGCGCTGGCCGCGCTCGGCGGCACGCTGTCGGAGCGCTCGGGCGTCATCAACATCGCCCTCGAAGGCTTGCTGCTCGCGGGCGCCTTCTCGGCGACGTTGGGCGCCTTTTACGGCCACGGCGCGCTGCTCGGCATTCTGGGCGGCGTGTTGGGCGGCGTCGTCGTGGCCGCGCTCTACGCCTTGCTCGTCGTCAGGCTCGGCGGCGATCAGATCGTCTGCGGCGTCGCGCTCAACCTCTTCGTCGACGGCATGACGCGCTTTTGGCTGAAGGCGACCTTCGACTCCTCGTCCAATTCGCCGCGCATCGACGCCTGGGGTCACGTCGGCGGACCGCTCATCGTGCTGACGATCGGGCTGGTGGCGCTGGTGCAGCTGGCCGTCTATCGCACGCCGTTCGGCCTACGGCTGCGGGCCGTCGGTGAAAACCCGGAGGCGGCGCGCTCGCTCGGCGTCGACCCGGCCGGCGTCCGCTGGCAGGCGCTCTTGGCCGCGGGCGCGCTGGCCGGCCTCGGCGGCGCCTGGCTGGCGGCCGATCAACGCCAATTCGTGGCCGGCATGTCCAACGGTCGCGGCTACATCGCCCTCGCCGCCATGATCTTCGGCCACTGGCGGCCGGCCCGCGCCGCCGCCGCCTGCTTGCTCTTCGGGCTGGCCGAGGCGCTGCAAATTACCTTACAAGCCGCAGGTGTAGGGGTTCCCGCGTGGGCGGTGCAAATGCTCCCGTACGTGCTTACGATGGTCACGCTCGCCGGATTCATCGGCCGCCCCACGCCGCCCGCAGCGCTTGGTCGGCGTGAGGACCGATGACGCGCGACGACTGACTGTTTGATTTGACTGTTAGTGCATGATATCAAGAGGATCCAATGCCCAAGCAGATCCTGCTCGTCGATGACAGCGTCACGATCCAACGCGTGGTCGAGCTGACGTTCGCGCACGAGGACTACAAAGTCGTCGCCGCCAAGAGCGCCGACGAAGGGCTGGCCAAGGCGCGCGAGCTCAAGCCGGACATCGTGCTCGCCGACTCGGGCATGCCCGGCAAGAGCGGCTACGACCTCTGCTCGGCCTTGCGTAACGAAGCGTCGTTGGCGGGGACGCCGTGCCTGATTCTGGCCGGCAACTTCTCGCCCTACGACGAAGGGCGCGGCCAGAAGGCGGGCGCCGACGGCTTCGTCGTCAAGCCGTTCGAGACGCAGGCGCTGATCGACAAAGTGGCCGACGCCATCGCCAAGAAGGGGACGCGCGCCACCGCGTCGCCGAGCGCGCCGACGCCGGTGCCGCCGACGCTGCCGTCCGCCGTGCCGCCCATCGCCTCGATCGCGCCGGCGCGTCGTGACGACAGCGTCGAGATCTCGATTGACCGCGGTGACAAGCCGACCGCGCCGCCGGTCGCGCGTCCGCCGTCGATGCCGGCGCCGATGGCCGCGCCGCCGGCGCCGCCCGCCGCGCCGCGTCCGCCGGTCGCGCCGCCGACGGCCGCGCCAACCGCGCGCACGATGATGGGCATTCCGGCGCCGACCGCGCCGCCGCGCCCGGTGATGACGCCCGAGCCGCTCGGCAAGCCGCTGTCGATGGTCGCGCCCGACTCGCCCGCCGTCCGTCCGCCGTCGCTGGTGCCGCCGCTCGCGCCGCCGCCCGTCGTTGCCGCCGCGGCACCGCCGGCGCCCGCGCCGCGCGCCGTGACGCCGACGATGCCGGCCTCGGTGCCGCAGATGCCGCGCGCGACGCTGATCCCGAACGTGCCCACGCCGTCGCCGGCGCCGCCGACCCCGCCCGCCGCCAATCGTCCGCCGCCGCCGCGCGCGACGCTGATGGGGATTCCGACGGTCAACCCGGCCAATCTGCCGCCCGGCGCCGTCGCGCTGCCGGCGTCGCTGGGCAAGCCAGCCGCGCCTTGGGCGCCGCCGGCGACGCAGCCGTCGATGCCGGTCGTGTCGCCGAGCGCGCAGCACGCGACCGCGCCCAGCCCGGCGCATGCGCCGATGGTGTCGGCTGTGGCCGATCGTGTCGTCGGTGAGCTGGCCGCGCGCGGCCCCGAATACGAGGCCGTGGCGCAAGCGTCGCGCGAGATGATCGAGCGCATCGCCTGGGAGATCATTCCCGAGCTGGCCGAGACCATCATCAAAGAGCAGCTCGATCGCCTGGTAGCCGAACGTCAGAAGTAGTATTCCCCTTCGACGTTTCGCACCCTTTAACCAGGCCTTGCCAAATGAACGAGCTTCCGAAAGCCTACGAACCCGCTGAAGTCGAGCAGAAGTGGTACCGCTTCTGGCTCGAGCAAAAATACTTTCACGCCGACGCGCAGACGCCGAAGGCGCCGTTCTCCATCGCCATTCCGCCGCCGAACGTGACCGGCTCGCTGCACCTCGGCCACGCGCTGTTCGTCACGATCCAGGACATCCTGATTCGCTGGCGGCGCATGGGCGCGTACAACGCCATGTGGATGCCGGGCACCGATCACGCCGGCATCGCCACGCAGATGGTGGTCGAGCGCATGCTGCAAGGCGACGAGGGCAAGACGCGCCACGACCTCGGCCGCGAGGAGTTCATCAAGCGCGTCTGGCAGTGGAAGGAGAAGAACGGCGACCGCATCATCGAGCAGCTCAAGGTCATGGGCGCGTCGTGCGATTGGGAGCGCGAGCGCTTCACGATGGACGAGGGCCTGTCGCGCGCCGTGCGCGAGGCGTTCGTGCGGCTGTACGAAGAAGGGCTGATTTACCGCGCGCAGCGGCTCATCAACTGGTGTCCGACGTGCCGCACGGCGCTGTCGGACCTCGAGGTCGAGCACGCGGAGCACTCGGGATCGCTGTGGCACATCGCTTATCCGCTGCCGAATGGCGAGCGGCTGGTCGTGGCCACGACGCGACCGGAGACGATGCTCGGCGACACCGCGGTGGCCGTGCATCCCGAGGACGAGCGCTTCCAAAACGTGGATCGGCAAGAGGTCGAGCTGCCGCTCACCGGGCGTAAGATTCCGGTCATCGGCGACGCGCAGCTCGTCGATCGCGAGTTCGGCACGGGCGCGGTGAAGGTCACGCCGGCGCACGACTTCAACGACTTCGAGGTCGGCCAGCGGCACAAGCTGGCGATGATCAACATCCTCGACCTCGACGGGACGCTGAACGAGAACGTGCCCGAGAAGTATCGCGGGCTTGACGGTGAAGGCGGCGCGCAAGCAGGTCGTCGAGGATCTCGAGGCCGCGGGCCTGTTGGTCAAGGTCGAGCCGCACAAGCTGTCGCTCGGGCTGCTGCTCAGCGCTCGGATGACGTCGTCGAGCCGATGCTGTCGCTGCAGTGGTTCGTGCGCACCGAGCCGCTGGCGCGGCCGGCGATCGACGCGGTCGAACGAGGGCAAGACCAAGTTCATCCCCGAGTCGTGGACCAAGACGTACATGCACTGGATGACCAACATCAAAGACTGGTGCATCTCGCGCCAGCTGTGGTGGGGCCATCGCATTCCCGTTTGGTACTGCGAGAACGGGCACGTCAACGTCGCGCGCGCAGACGCCGACGGCGTGCGGCGAGTGCCAGTCGACGAAGCTGACGCAGGACGACGACGTGCTCGACACGTGGTTCTCGTCGGCGCTGTGGCCGTTCTCGACGTTGGGCTGGCCGGAAGAGACGCGCGAGCTCAAGACGTTCTACCCGACGTCGGTCATGGAGACCGGCTACGACATCCTCTTCTTCTGGGTCGCCCGCATGATGATGATGGGCATCCACTTCATGAAGAAGGTGCCGTTTCGCACGGTCTATCTGCACGCCATCGTCGTCGACGAGCACGGCGACAAGATGTCGAAGGTCAAGGGCAACGTCATCGATCCGCTCGACGTCATCTACGGCGCGTCGCGGCAGCAGCTCATCGACAAGGCCAAGGATCAGCTGTCGCCGCCGTCGGCGCTGACGAACATCGAGAAGTCGTTTCCCGAGGGCATTCCGACGGCGGGCGCGGACGCGCTGCGCTTTACGTTGGCGTCGCTGGCGGCGCAAGGGCGCAACATTCGCCTGTCGCTCCAGCGCGTCGAAGGCTATCGGCACTTCGCGAACAAGCTGTGGAACGCGGCGCGCTTCTCGCTCATGAACCTGTCGGGCTTCGACGCCGATCGCTTCGGCGACGCGCTGCGCGAAGGCGCCGACGTGGCGTCGCTGACGCTCGCTGACCGCTGGATCTTGTCGCGTCTGCAGAAGACGGCGACGGAAGTGGACGAGGCGCTCGAGGCCTTCCGCTTCAACGACGCGGCGCAGGCGATCTATCACTTCATTTGGGACGAGCTCTGCAGCTGGTACATGGAGCTCATCAAGCCGGTCCTGTACGACGACGCCAATGAAGTGATGGCGCAGAAGCGCAAGCGGGCGGCGCAAGGCTCGTTGGCGATGGCGCTGGAGACGGCGTGTCGCCTCTTGCACCCGTTCATGCCCTTCATCACCGAGGAGATCTGGCAGCAGATCCCGAAAGCGACGGGCACGCCCGGGTCGATCATGATCACGATGTATCCGGTCGCGGATCGAGTCGTTGATCGACGAGCCGGCGGAGAAGGCGCTCGGGTTGGTCATGCGCGTCATCGCGGCCGTGCGCAATCTGCGCGCGGAGTACAACGTGACGGACAAGGTCAACATCACGCTGCAGGTCAAGAGCGCCGAGAGCATGCAGGTGCTGCAGGAGCACGGCAGCTTGGCGTTGCCGCTGGCGCGCATCAACGAGCTGATGCTGCTCGGCGGCGAGCATCCGTTGCCGGATGGCACGGTGATCGCGGTGGTCGACGACGTGCACGTGTGCATGCAGCTGGCGGGCGCGATTGATGTCGCGGCCGAGCGGCAGCGCATTTCGAAGGACATTCAGAAGACGGAGAAGGAGCGCGCGGGTGTGGCGGCGCGGCTGAATAATCCGTCGTTCAAAGAGCGGGCGCCGGCCGACATCATCGAGAAGACGCAGCGCGATTTTGCCGACATCGAAGAGCGGCTCTTGAAGCTGAATGGCTCGTTGGAGCGGCTGAAGTCGCTTTGAGGGAGTGAAACGTAGGAAGCTCCAACATCATGGTCGCTGGCTCAGACAGTCCTCGGAGCCGTTTCACGTCGCTGACGCGACGAGAAACAGCTCCTGTGGAACTCGCCAGCGACCATGATGTTTCCGCTTGGGGGTTCGGAGCCGGGGCGCGATTGGGGGGCGGTGGGCGAGTCATTCAGTTCCTTCGCCTTGGGGGGAATGCGCGGCCGAGTGTGGGGGGCTGGCGAGCTGCTGGTTTGCGGTTGAATGTAGCTGCGGGTTTGCGTGGCTTGCGGTTAGCGGTCGGCTGCGGCGGCGTGGGGATTGGTGGTAAAATCGCGGCGTGAGTATGGCTGGCTTGGTGTTGGATCCGGCGGATTGTGGGGTTGTCGTCATTGATTGCCAGGTGAAGCTGGCGAACGCGATGCCGAGCGAGCGGTTGGGTGCGGTCGTCAGGAGCTTGCTCGCCTTGGTCGAGATGGCGGCGCGGCTGAAGCTGCCGGTGTGCGCGAGCGAGCAGTATCCGCAAGGGTTGGGGCCGACGTTGCCGGTGTTGAAGGAGGCGTTGGCGAAGGTCATGCCGCCGACGCGCTGGGTGGAGAAGCTCGACTTCAGCTGCTGCGAGACGCCGCTGTTTCAGCAATTCTTGGCGAGCGGACGACGGACGTTCATCGTCTGCGGCATGGAGACGCATGTCTGCGTGTATCAGACGGTGCGGGCGATGGTGGCGCGCGGGCTGCGCGTGCATGTGCCGGGCGACGCTTGCATGTCGCGCAGCGACGAGAATTGGCGCGTCGGCATGGACTTGATGACGCGCGCGGGCGCGGTGCCGACGTCGACGGAGACGGTGCTGTTCGACCTCGTCAAGCGCGCGGAGGGGGAGAATTTCCGCGCGCTGACCAAGCTCGTGAAGTAGCGCTCAGCTGCGGCAGTCGCAGTCGAGCGTCTGGAACGCAGCGGAGTTGGGCCCGGCCGTCGCGGGCGGCGTCGTGGCGCAGTCCAGGGGCTCCGAGTAGCCGCCGAACGTCGCGTCGCCGCCGATGTTGCAGGAGAGCGGCGTCAGCCGGCGCGCAGGCGGGCGAGGCGGGCGGCGGCTTCGGCCATGCGGCGCGGCTCGTGGACGCGGCGGGCGCGCCAGACGAGGTTGTGCGGCGTCACCGTCGGGGGCACGAGCGGCAGCACCGTCGTTTCGTAGCCGGCCGCTTCCAGGCGCAGCGTGCGCTCGGCGTCGATGAGCGACATGACGAAGCGGCGGCGCACCTCGGCTTGGCGCGGCAGGCCGAGCCGCTCGGCAGCCGCTTCGGCGACGGGCGCGAACGGGACGGCGCGCGCGTAACAGCAGGGCACGAGCAAGAGCCAGCGCGCCTCGGCGGCGACGGCGGCGTCGAGGATGGCGTCGGAGGCGGCGCCGCACGCGTGCAGCGCGGCGACGACGTCGGGGCGCGCCGGCCAGGACGCACGATCGGCCACGTCGCCGACGACGACGTGCAGCTCGGCCGCTGATTTCGGCGCTGTTTCCACGCTCGCTGCTGCCGTGGCTTCTGGCGCCGTTTCGGGCGCCGCTAGCCACGCCGGCAGCCGGTCGAACGCCATGCGACAGGCGTCTGCACGCGCTGCGTCACGCTCGATGACGTGCAGCCGCTCGGCGCCCACCAGCGCCGCCGCCAAGATCGCGACGTAGGCTTTGCCGGCCGCGGCATCGACGAGGAGCCGGCCTTTGCCCACGTGCGGCCGCAGCGCCTCCAGGAATGCCGCTACCTCGACCGCTTTCTTGCGATCCTCACGCCGCAAGGTCGTCCCGGCGACGGCAATGAACAGCGCGTGTAGAACACGTTCGACGGTCTCCGCCTCGATCACGTCGCCATTGTAGTGCTAGTATCGGCGCCGATGATCGCGCCGGAACTCTCGCTGCAGCGGAGCGCCGCCGAGCCTCATCCGACGGCGATGATCGAGCGACCAGGCCCCGTCCTGCGCTGGTTCTTCGACCGCTTCTTCGAGGAGATCGCCTTTCCGACGGAAGGCGCCGAGCGAATCCGGCGCGCGGCCGAGCGCGGCACTGTCGTTTACGTCTGCAAGACCCTCAGCTACATCGACTATTTTTATTTTTCGTTCGCCTTCTTGAAGTATGCGCTGCCGCTGTCGCGCTTCGCCAACGGCGTCAAGACGCTGCTGATGCAGCCGCTCGGACGCGTCATGCGCAATGCGCTCAAGCTGTGGCGCGGTCGCAAGGCGCCGCCGGTGAGCGAGCTGGCCGAGGTCGTGCGGCAGGGCGAGTCGGCGATGCTGTTCTTGAAGCGGCCGCACACGCTGTTCGGCTGGGAGCCGGCGCAGTTTCGTGGGGCGTACGTCGAAGAGCTGATCCGCATTCAGCGCGAGCGCGGCGAGCATGGCCGGCCGATCATCTTCGTGCCGCTGACGCTCTTGTGGGGCTCGCCGGCGGTGCGCGCGGCGCGGTCGCGGCGTGGCATCGTCGACCTCATCTTCGGCGAGCGCGAGGCGCCGGGTCGCATTCGCGCCTGGTACACGTTCTTCACCGACTACAAAGAGTCGCAGGTGCTCGTCGGTGAGCCGCTGGAGCTGCCGCGTTTTCTCGGCGAAGAGGAGGGCGCGTCCGACGACGTGCTCACGCGCCGACTGCGTTGGCAGCTCGGCGGTCGCCTCGAAGCCGAAGTGCGCGTGGTGCTCGGCCCGCCGCGCAAAGGCGCAAAGCGGCTGCAAGAAGAGGTCTTGCGCAGCCGTCGCCTCGTCGCCGAAGCGCAGCAGATCGCGATCGAAGAGAAGCTGTCGCCCAAAGCGCTCGAGAAGCGCGCGCGCGCCGACTTGAAAGAGATCGCGGCCGACCCGAAGCCGTGGATGTTCGACGTCGTCGGCCATCCGATCTTGAACTGGGTCTTCCGCAAGATCTTCGACGGCATCGAGGTCGATCACGCCGGCCTCGAGCGCGTGCGCGCGGCGGCGCGCAAAGGGCCGCTCATCATCGTCCCCTCTCATAAGAGCCATATCGATTATCTCGTATTGTCTTATGTGTTCTTGATTAACGACTTGGTGCCGCCGCATATCGCCGCCGGCGCCAACTTGAGCTTTTGGCCGTTGGGCTTCTTCTTTCGTCGCGGCGGCGCCTTCTTTTTGCGGCGTTCGTTTCGCGGCGACAAGTTGTACGCGGCCGTGTTTCGCGCTTATGTGCGCAAGCTCTTACGCGAGCAGTTCAATATCGAGTTCTTCATCGAGGGCGGCCGTTCGCGCACCGGCAAGCTGCTCGCGCCCAAGCTCGGCCTCATGGGCATGATCGTCGACGCCGCGCTCGACGACGACGGCCGCCACGCGCGCGACGCCTTCGTCGTGCCGATATCGATTGGCTACGAAAAGGTCATTGAAGAGAAGTCTTATGCAAAGGAATTGGCGGGCGGCGAAAAGAAGAAAGAGGACGTCAAAGGCTTATTGAAGGCGACCAAAGTGTTGGGCGCGCGTTATGGCCGTTTGAATATTCAGTTCGACGATCCCATGCCGTTCGGCGCGACCTTGCGCGAGTTCGGCGCGATGGCGGCGTGGGACGAAGAGCAGAACATCGTCGTCGCCGCCGAGAAGGACGCCTGGCAAGCGGCGACTTTGCGATTGGCGCACCGGATTGTGTACGGGATCAATCGGGTGACGGCGGTGACGCCGACGGCGCTGGCGGCGTCGGCGCTGCTGGCGACGGGGCGGCGCGGCATCGTGCGGCGCGAATTCCTGGCGCAGGCCGAGTTCTTGATGGATCGCGCGCGGCTCGACGGCGGGCGCTTGTCGGCGGCGGTCGTCGACGACTCGGGCGCGCTCGACAAAGAGGCGCTCGATCGCGCGCTCGACCTGTTGGCGCGCGACGGTGACGTCGAGGTGCGCGCCGGTGGCGGCTCGGGCGCGTACGACATCAAAAGCGGGCGCCCGCTCGACGAAATCTACACCGTCCCCGACGAACGCCGCCCGCGGCTCGCTTACTATCGCAACAACGCCATTCATTTGTATGTCGCCGATGGTCTGGTGGCGCTGGCGTTGGCGTCGGGCTCGAAGCATGGCCTCGTCGGCGTCGAGGCGCTGCGCACGCGGACGCTGGCGTTGTCGCGCCTCTTGAAGCTGGAGTTCACCTATCGCGTCGGTGAGACGTTCGAGGCCATCTTCGATCAGACGCTGGCCGGGCTGAAGGCGACGGGGCTCGTCGTCGTCGACGCCGACGGCGCGGCCGTTCATTCGGCGCCGTCGAAGTCGACGCAGCTGGCGATCCTGGCGGGGCAGATCACCGACTTCGTCGAGTCCTATTACATCGCGGCGCGGGCATTGGAGACGGTGACGGCGCCGGTGAGCGACAAAGATCTCGTGCGGCGCGTGCACGAGCTCGGCGAAAAGATGTTCTTCACCGGCGAAGTGCGGCGGCGCGAGGCGTGTTTGCGCGCGAACTTCACGAACGCCATCGCTTATTTTCGCGAGCGGGGGCTGCTCGTCGAGAAGGACAAGAAGCTGTCGCTGGCCGCGGGCGTCGATCCGCGCAAGACGGCGACGGAGATCGAGGACCTGCTGCCGCCGTCGGCGTGACCGCCGGCCGTACGCAGGGCGCGACGTCGACGTGCTTGCGTCGCTGACGTGTGCTCGTCTTCGCTTCCGTGTTTGGGGGCGCGCTTCGGTGCCGAGCGCGTGCGGCCGGAATAAACCTTGCGCCGGCGTGGCTCGATCCGACGATGGCCGATTCCGGCGGAGCGGGCTCGCGCGCGGCCACCGGCCGCCCGCGCGAGCCCGCCGTGCGGGCCGAGCCCAGCCGCGCCGTGGTCACGACCGCGCCGCGCGGCACGCCGGCCGCGCCCGAAGTGGCCGACGGCGCGCCGGAAGTGCCCGACGGCGCGACGGAGTGCCCGACGGCGCGACGGAGTGCCCGACGGCGCGCCCGCAATGCCCGATGGCGCGCCCGCAATGCCCGACGGCGCGCCCGCAATGCCCGACGGCGCGCCGGAAGTGCCCGACGGCGCGCCCGCCGTTTCGGCGGTGCGCGACCGGCTCCGGCGCAGCGGGCGCCCGGTGGGCGCGCTGCGCCGGAGCTCCTGCGCGCCTGCCATCTTTGGAGCGAGCACGCCCGCCTCGAGGTTTATTCCGGCCGCACGCGCGAAGCGCCGACGTGTACCCCAAGAAGCGGAACCCAAGCGGCCCCACGACTGTAATCGCGCCATTGACGCGCGAGGCCCGCCGTCCCACCGACGCCCCGCATTTCCGCGCGTCCCCGCAGGCCGCGAATTGGCGCGCCGATTGCGTTGCCACGACGCCGATGACGCGACTCTTGCGCCCGCTGTGGCCTTGCCTGGCCGCCTTGACGCTCGCCGCGTGCCACGGCACGAGCAGCTCATCGTCCCGCGACGCCGATGCCGGAGCGAGCGGCGCCGACCTGGCCGTCGCCGCGCGTGACGGCAGCGTCGCCGGCGCGCCCGACGCCGCAACCGACGGCTCCGTCGCCGCCATGCCCGACGCCGGCGGCCCCGCGTCCAAGCAGTCGCTCATTTGGGTCTGGCAGGACTACGTCAACTCGCTCGCCGCCGTCGCCGCCCACGCCTCCAGCTTCACGCAGGTGAGCCCTGCGCTCTACACGCTCAATTACGCTTACGCCTCGGGCGCTGCGCAGCTCTTGAGCGCCGACTTCGACGGCTTATCGGCCGCGCAAGTGAGCCAGACGATTCACGCCGCCAACCTCAAATGCATACCGCTCATTTATGCCGGCGCCGGAAACAACGGGACCGATCAAGGCATTCAAAACATCCTCAATGACTCACCGACGGGCGCGCAGCAAAGCTTCATCACGTCGATGCTCGGCGAAGCCGCCAACAATGGCTATGACGGCTATAACCTCGATTGGGAAGTCGGCAATACCGGCCATGATTACAGCGATAAGCTCGTCAGTTTCCTGAGTGCATTTCGCGACGCCTTGCACGCCAAAGGCATGACCTTATCGCTCGATTTGGGCACGTGGTATATCCAGCAATGCACCGACTCCGGCGCCAACGGCTTCGTCGATTTCACCACGCTCGGCGACAGCGTCGATTGGGCCATCCTCGAGGATTACGCCAACGGCTTGGGCACGCTCGGCAGCGGCTGCCCGTCCGGCTTACAAACGTCGATTCAATGCAGCACCGACTTCGCCGGCGGCCTCGACGTCATGTGTGACATTCCGCCGCAGAACGTCAGCATCGGCCTCATCTCCGCCTATTCGGGAAACTCGGGAACGAATCCATTTGCCGGCGACGCATTACAAGCCGTCAATACCTACGGATATCGCGCAGTCGCCATTTGGCCCGCATATTCGAACGTATTCCTCGACGAGACCGCGATATCCCCGTCCGGTTCCAGCTGGTATTCGCTATTGGCCGGCTATTTAACGCAATGAACTGAGAGTCGAGCCGTCAGCGCAGCAAGTCTTGATGCTGCTGCAGTCGCTTGCCGACGACGCCCGCGGGCCACACGTGCCCGAGCTCGATGTTGTCGTAGGCCGCGCGCATCTGCCGCGCACAGCGGTCATATGGCATCCGCCCGATCGCCGTCGCCAACCCCGGACACATGAGCGAGCGGATCGCGCCCGCGTGCGCCGCGTTGTAGTCGCGCACGACGCGTAAGGCCGCGCGAAACGCCAAATAAGCATTGAGCGTATCGGCCACGTCCATCGGAATCCGCATCGTCGGCGCGCTCACCAAATGGCGAATGGTGGCGTGATTCGTCGGCAAGATGACCGCGTGTCCGACGGGCAGCTCGCCGTCGTGCTCGGCGCGCAACAACGCCTGCAAGCGCTCACCGAGGTCCCAGCCGAAATACTCGGAGTAAGCGAAGTCGATGCCGCCGTCCATGAAGCCGAAGCTGTTGGCCGGGCTGACGATGGCGTCGGCCTGCACGCCGAAGATATCGCCCGTCGACACTTCCACGGCACCGATGTCGGCGAAATGCTCGCGCCAGGCCGTGCCCAGCGCCTCGTTGCGATCGCGCAGCAAGATCCGCAGCGGCTCGGTCTTCGTCGGCATTCGAATGTCGATTGTGACGCGCCGGGAATGCGCCGGCAAGCGCGGTTACTTCAGCTGAGCTGGCGCGTGTCCTTGCGGTCGCCGCCTTCGAACAGCACGTCTTCCGAGAGGTCGACGGCCTGCGCCTCCAGCCGTGCGCCCGACAGGTCGGCCGTCGTCTTGCGCAGCCGCTCCGTCAACACCTGCACGAAGCTCCACAACAGCTTCGTCGCCAGCACCGGCTCTTTGCGGATGATCTCGTAGAAGTCGCGCCGCCGCAGCATGAGCGCCCGCGACTGCTCCTCGGCCGTCGCCGACGCCGACCGCTTCGAGCGATCGACCAGCGCCATCTCGCCGAAGTGCGCGCCACGCTCGAGGTGCGTGATGAACGCGTCGTCCTTGTGCAGCTTGACCTTGCCCGACAGGATGATGAAGAGCTCCTCGCCGTCGGTGCGCTCTTCGATGATGCGCTCGCCCGCCGAGTAGTCCTTGACCACCAAGACGTTGAGGAGACGCATGATCTCCTTGTAGGTCAGGTGCTTGAACAGCGGCATCTTCTTGAGGACATCGACGCGGTTGGCCAGATCGCTGGCGCGCGCCTGGTGCTCCTTCGCCGCCGACTCGTTCGACTCGACGCGCACGACGACAGCCGTGATGTTGTCGTGTCCGCCGCCCGCGTTCGCCAGCGCCACCAGCGTCTTGGGCGCGTCGGCGATGTCGTCGGCGGTCATGATCTCGGGCACGTCCGAGTCCTTCAGATACGCGTGCAGCCCGTCGGAACAGAGCAGAAAGCCGTCGCCCGGCAGCACTTCGAAGTCGAGCGCGTCCGTCTCCACCGACTCGTAAGCACCGACGGCGCGCGTCACGGCGTTCTTGTACTTCGAGTAGGGCGAGGAATCGATCTCGTCGCGCTTGATCTTGCCGCGCCGCACGAGCTCGTTGATGAGCGAGTGATCTTCCGTCAGCTGGTGCACTTGATTCTGCCGCAGCAAGTAGATGCGCGAGTCGCCGACGTGGGCGATGAACCCGCGATCGCCCGCGATCAGCAGCGCCGACGTCGTCGTGCCCATGCCGCGCTTGTCCGGCTCGGCCTGCCCGCGGTGATAGATCGACGCGCACGCCGTCTGCACCGCGTGCTCCATCACGGCCAAAATTTCGGCCCGCGCCGCCGCGTCGTGCTCCTTGGCGTAGCGCTCGATGACGTCGGCGTTCTCGCGCACGACGCGCGAGACCTCGTGCACGGCGATCTGCGAGGCGACTTCGCCCGCGGCGTGTCCGCCCATCCCGTCGGCGACGACGAACAGGTTCAGCTTGGGATCGACGAGGTAGTTGTCCTCGTTATGGTCGCGCTGGCGACCGATGTCCGTCGCGGCGAAGAACTTGAGCTCCACCTTTTGGGCCTCTCGTCGCTATTCGGCGCAGACAGCGTCACATGCCCGGCGTGCACT
>CAWAWS010000018.1:0-178973 GCA_963785725.1 uncultured delta proteobacterium
CGCTGGCTCATGCTGGCGGCGGCGGCGACGGGCATGGCGCTGGTCTGCGGCGCGCTGCCGCTGGCGCCCTACGTCATCCTCGTCGTCGGCGCCTATGTCGTGGCGCGCCTGTCGACGCCCCTATCGACAACGCCGGGCGAGCCGCGTCAGCGCTTGCGCATGCTGGCGTGGCTCGGCGTCGCGGCGGCGATCGGCGGCGCGCTCGCGGCCGCGCAGATCGTGCCGACGGTGGCGCATCTGCCGTATTCGCCGCGCTCGCTTGGCGTCGACTACGACTTCGCGTCGACGTACGCGTGGCCCGAGTGGCGCTATCTCGGCGTCCTCGTCGCGCCCGATCTCTTCGGAACCAGCGATCGCGCGCACTATTACGGCGTCTTCAACCACTGGGAGATGGCCGGTTGGTACACGGGCGCGCTCACCGTCGCGCTAGCGCCGTTCGGCCTTTTGCGGCGACGGCGCGAATTGTGGGCGCTGTTCGTCGTCGCCCTCGTCGGCATTGGCCTCGCGTTCGGCGATCACGGCCCGCTGCATCCGTTCTTCTTCCGCCACGTGCCGCTCTATGGCGCTCTGCGCTGTCCGACGCGGGCGCTGGTGATGGACCTGTTCGCGCTGCCGATTCTCGCGGCCGAAGGCGCCGCCTGGCTGAGCGAGCGGCCGCGCCTCAAACGCTCGCTCGGATTGACGTTGGCGGGCCTGCTGCTCGTCGGCGGCTTGGCGGCCGCGGGCTTCTTGCATCGGCCGCATCCCAAGCTTCCCGTCGCCGATGAAGCGTCGCACCAGGCGTTCGCGCATCTGGCGTGGGTCGTGGCGCTCGGCGGCGCGCTCGTCTTCGCCGCCGTCGGTGGCGTCGTACGCGCCTCGCACGCCATGTTGGCGCTGGCGCTCGTCTCGCTCGTCGATCTGGTGAGCGTCAGCCGCGGCTACGTCCAGCCGCAGCCGGCCGATTGGGCCGCCGGCACCGAGCGCTTCACCGCCGTCGATTGGCTGCTCGCGCAGCATCCGCACGATCGCTTCGTCACCGAGGCGCACGGCCCGTTCCGCCTGCACAACCTCGGCATGACCTACGACATCGAAGGCGCCGGTGGCTACGAGTCCTTCGGAATTTGGCGTTATTACAATTACTTGTACACGATCAACAACGGGCAGCCCTATCCGTTTGCGAAGCTGAAGCAGGACGTGGCGGCGGGCGACGTCAAGCGCTTCGATACGCAGCTCGTCGACCTCTTGAATTTGCGCTGGTTCATCGGCACGCATGCGCCGGGGCCCAATTGGATTCAGCGTTTTGCGCCGACGCCGGGCGCGCCGCCGCACGCCGTGCACGAGCCGGCCTGGGATCCGCAGCTGCGCGTGTACGAAAATACGCACGTCTTGCCGCGCGCCTTCGTCGTCCATCACGCCGACGTCCTGCCCGACGACAAGGCACAGCTGCGCGTCCTGCGCGGCCTCGATGCGCGCGCCAACGTCCTCGTCGACCATGCGCCCGATCCGACGCCGGCCGGCAGCGGCTTCGAGGCCGCCGAAGTGACGGTCGCCGAGCGCAAGCGCGTCGTCGTGCGCGCGACGACGCCGACGGCGGGCGTGCTCGTGCTCGCCGACGCCTGGTATCCCGGCTGGCGGGTCACCGTCGACGGCGCGCCGGCGACGCTGTTGCGCGCCGACTATGCCCTGCGCGGCGTGGCGCTGCCGGCCGGCACGCACACCGTCGAATTCCGCTTCTCCGCGCGTCCCGTGCAGCTCGGCCTCGCTCTGTCGGCGTTGGGCCTACTGCTTTTGGCCGCGTTGGCTTGGATTGGGCGCACGCGTTCGTCGCTGCTATAATCGACGGATGGCCCGCCTCTTCATTTCCGCCGACCAGATGGACCGCTGGTCCGGCGAGGGCAAAGTGCACCTCGAAGACGACACCATGACGCTGCCCGCGCTCGGCCGTTCGTTCGAATTGCGCACCGCCGTTCGCTTCCTCAGCGTCATCGAAGGCAACGACATCCATGGCTTGATCGGCCGCGTCAAAACCGCGCAACAGCTGGCGGAGATGGGCTCGGAGCATTATGGAGCGAGCGTGATCTTGGGTGACGTCGGCTACGAGTGCGAAGAGGGCTTCGTCGGCATTCCCGTCGACGGCAGCCACTCGGGCCTGCTCAAGATCGGCCAATAACGCAGATGCCGCCGCTGTTTCCCGTCACGCTCGCCTTGTACTCGGTCGCCTGCGCGCTCTTTTTGGCGCACATCATGATCGGCGCCGATCTGCTGGCGAAGCCGGCGCGCTGGGCGTTGGCGCTGGCGTTCTTGGCGCAAGCGGCCGACATCGGCTGGCTGAGCGCGCACGGCATCCATCCGGCGACGACGGCGGCCGAGGCGCTCTCGTTCGCGTCTTGGCTCACCTGCGGCGTCTATCTGGTCGTGTCGCTGCGCGCCTATGTCCCCGTCGTCGGCGCGCTGGTGGTGCCGGTGACGATGGTGCTCGACGCCGTCGCGCGCTTGTCGCCGTCGCGCGAGGCGACGCGATCGGTGTCGTCGCTCGGCGTCGTGCACATCATCCTGGCGACGGCCGGCGTCGCGCTGTTCGCCGTCGCCGCCGGCGGCGCCGTCATCTACCTCGTCGAAGAGCGCAACTTGAAGCGCCATCGCGCCGGCCGTCTGTTCAAGCGCGGCGCGGCGCTGGAGACGCTCGACAAGCTCAACCGCGCCTGCATCATCTTCGGCTTCCCCATCTTCACCGTCGCCGTCATCACGGGCGCGATTTGGGGACGCCAGACGCACGCCGAGCTGTTCACGCCGCAATATTCGATCGCCGTCGCCGCCTGGCTCATGTTCGCCATCCTGCTCGTCGCCCGCGTGACGTCGGGCTGGCGCGGCCGGCGCGCCGCCTTGTTGACGCTGGGTGGCTTCGCCACGTCGCTGACGGTGCTGCTCATCTACTTCGTGCGCGGCTTGGAAGGCCAGCTCGGCTGATGCGCAAGCTGGGTGTCGTTGGGCTCTCGCATCGCACCGCGCCGGTCGACGTGCGCGAGCGGGTCGCCTTCGCCGATGAGCAGCTGGCGGCGGCGCTGCAGGCGCTGACGCAGGTCGACGGCATCGGCGAGGCCATGATCGTCTCCACCTGCAACCGCGTCGAGGTCTACGCCGGCGTCGACGGCCCGGGTGCGCTCGAGTCGCTGCGGCGCGAGATGATCGACGGGCGCGCCTTGCCGTCGAGCTTGGCGGCGCACTTGTACGCGCACGAAGGCGAGACCGCGCTGCGTCACCTGTTTCGCGTGGCCTCGTCGCTCGACTCGATGGTCGTCGGCGAGTCGCAGATTCTCGGGCAGGTGAAGCAAGCCTACGCCTGGGCGCAAGACGCGGGCACGCTCGGGCCGATTCTTGCAGCGCGCCGTGCCGCGGGCGTTCGCGCTGGCCAAGCGCGTGCGCACCGAGACCGACGTGGCGCGCAACTCGGCGTCGGTGGCGTCGGCGGCGGTCGATCTCGCGCAGCAGATCTTCGGCGACTTGAAGGGGCGTCATGTCCTCGTCGTCGGCGCGGGAAAGATGGGCGATCTGTCGGCGCGCCATCTGAAGGCGGCGGGAATCGGCACGTTGTCGGTGGTGAATCGCTCGCCGCAAAAGGCGATCGAGCTGGCCGAGCGGCTCGGCGGTCAAGCGGCGCCGTGGGACGAGCTCGACAAGCTGCTGCAAAGAGTCGACATCGTCATCTGCTCGACGGGCGCGCAGGAGCCGGTGATTCTGCGCGATCGCGTCGAGAAGACGATGCGCGCGCGGCGTGGACGCTGGCTCTTCTTCATCGACATCGCCGTGCCGCGTGACGTCGATCCCGAGGTCGGCAAGGTCGAGAACGTCTATCTCTACGACGTCGACGCGCTCGAGAACATCGTCGCGCAGCATCGCGCGGCGCGCGCCAAAGAGGCCGAAGAGGCCGAGGCGATGGTCGAAGAGGAGCTCAAGCGTTACGCCGAGCATGAGGGCTCGCTCGGGGTCGTGCCGACGATCAAGCTGCTGCGCGGACGGTTTACCGACATCGCCCGCGCCGAGTTGGAGCGGACGATGCCGAAGCTGTCGGCGCTCGGCGATCGCGATCGCGCGGCGGTGCAGCAGATGGCCGACGCCATCATCAACAAGCTGTTGCACGGCCCGCTGACGAAGCTGAAGGAAGAGGCGCGGCAGCGTCCCGACTCGGAGCTGGCGGCGACCGTGCGCGCGCTGTTCGATTTGCACACCGGACACACCGAGGAGATTCGTGTCGATCTCGATGCCGTCGTCGAAGAGCATTCGGAGAAGCCGGTGAAAGCGGTGAAGCGATGAGCAGCGTCGTTCGCATCGCCACGCGCGGCTCGGCGTTGGCGCTGTGGCAAGCCAATTGGACGCGCGATCAGCTGCTCTCCGCCGAGCCCGAGCTCACGGTCGAGCTCGTGGTCTTGAAGACGCGCGGCGATCAAATTCAAGACCGCGCGCTGTCGGAAGTGGGCGGCAAGGGCCTCTTCGTCAAAGAGATCGAAGAGGCGCTGCTCGACGGGCGCGCGCAGGTGGCCGTGCACTCGATGAAGGATCTGCCGGCCGATGTGGCCGACGGGCTCATCATCGGCGCCGTGCCCGAGCGCGAAGATCCGCGCGACGCGCTGCTGGTCAAGCCGGCGCTGGCGAGCGTGCGCGACGTCGCCGGCTTGCCCGAGCGCGCGCGCGTCGGCACGTCGAGCTTGCGCCGCGTCTGCCAATTGCGCGCCCATCGGCCCGACTTGGACGTCGTCGCGCTGCGCGGCAACGTCGACACGCGCGTGCGCAAAGTCGACGGCGGCGAGCTCGACGCCATCATCCTCGCCTGCGCCGGGTTGAAGCGGCTCGGTTACGGCGCGCGCATCACGACCGCGCTGTCGACGGACGAGTCGCTGCCGGCGATCGGTCAAGGCGCGCTCGCCATCGAATGCCGCGCCGATGACGCGGCCACCAAGGCGCGGCTGGAACGCCTGAACCATCGGCCGACGGCGCTGGCGGTCACGGCCGAGCGCGCGTTCTTGCGGCGGCTCGCCGGCGATTGCAAGACGCCGCTGGCTGCCTACGCGACCTTGGCCGGCGACGAGCTGTCGCTGACCGGTCTCGTCGGCGCGCCCGACGGCTCGCGGCTCTTGCGCCACACGCTCGCCGGCAGCGCCGGCGACGGCGCCGCGCTCGGCCGCGCGCTCGCCGAGGAGCTCATCGCCCGCGGCGCCGAGCAGCTGCTGGCGCCGCTGCTTACGCGCTGAGGTTGGCCAACCGCGCGCTCTCGTCCCACAAGCGGCGCTGCGCCGCGACGTCGCGGGCGGCGCGCGCCGGCTGGCTCGCCTTGCAGCTCTTGTAGTAGCCGCCCGATTTGCCCTCGACCTCGGGCGACGACGCCAGCCAGACGCTGGTGCGCGCGCCCTTCTCCGGCGTCATCAGAAAGGGCGCGCCGATGGCGAAGAGCGCGCCGAACCAGCCGCCGTTGTTGCGCCCGAAGCTCGACGACACCAAGCCCGGATGGAGCGCGTTGCACTGCAGCTGCGGAAAACGGCGCGCCAGCTCGAACGTGAACAGCAAGTTGTACAGCTTCGTCGCGCAATAGGCCGCATACGGCGACCAGCTCTTCTCCAGCTGCAGGTCGTCGAAGTCGATGCGGCCGGCGCGGTGCGTCTCCGACGTGACGTTGACGACGCGCGCCGCCGGTGCGCCGGCGAGCGGCTCGAGCAGCAGATTCGTCAACAAGAAGTAGCTCATGTGATTGAGCGCGAAGGTCTGCTCCAGCCCTTCGGCCGTCGTTTTACGCTGCTGAAAGATGGCGCCCGCGTTGTTGACGAGCACGTCGAGGCGGTCGTGCGTGCGGCGAAAGTCGTCGACGAGCCCGCGCACCGACGACAGCTGCGACAGAATCGGCCAGCAGCGCCGACGGGGAAGGCGCGCCCGCCGCGCGCAGCTCGTCGAGCGTGGCCTCGGCCTTGTCGAAGTCGCGCGCCACCACGATGACCTCGGCGCCGAGCCGGCCCAGCTCGACGGCCGTCGCGCGTCCGATGCCCGCCGTGCCGCCGGTCACGAGCACGCACTTGCCGGCCATGGGCGCGTCGGCGCCGGTCATCACTTCCCCGGCCAATTGGGCGGCCGGGCGATGGCGATGAGCCCGGCCTCTTTCGCCAGCCGTAAGGCCAGCGCCGCGGCTTCGTCGTCCATGCCTTCGCCGACGAGCCACTCGACCTCGCCGCGGTTGCCGTCGGGCGCGTGCACGCTGGCGACGCCGTCGTAACCCTCGACGATGGCGCGGACATAGCCGATTTGCTCCAACGGGACGCGGAAAAATAGCGAAGCCACCGACGGGAACCATAGCGCTTTTTTGCGACTTCCTGAAGCGCTCGCTAGACTCCGACGTTGGAATCATGCGCGTCGTCTACTCGTGCGCCTTCGTTTTCGCTGCGCTGTCCGGCTGTGCCGGCAGCCAGACGGTCACGCATGCCGAAGTCACCGAGCTGCGCCAACGGCTCGACGACCAAGCGCGCCGCGAGGCGAGCTCCGAGCACAAGATCGACGAGCTCGAGAATCGGGTCTTCCTGTTGACCGATCAGCTGGAGAGCGCAAAAGTGGCGTCGCTGCATCGCGGGACCAAGGTGCTGCCGGCGCTGCCGGTGGTCACGCTCAAGCCCGACGGCACGACGCCCGCGGCGCACGACGACACGATCGTCGCCGGCGACGACATCGAATTCGCCGGCGCCGCGCGCTCGAGCGAGCCCGATCTCGGTGCGGCCGAGCCTGCGCCTCGACGGCGACGCGCGTCCGGCAACGACGACGGCGTCGCATCGTTCCGCGTCATCGGCGCCGCGCGAGGTCGAATTGCCGGCGCCGTCGAGCAATGACAACTTGGGTGTCGCCGCCGTGCCGCCGATTCACGCCGCCGGCAGCGCGCCGGTCGCCAGCGCTCATGTCGCGGCCGAGCGCTCGGCGCCCGCGGGCGAGCCGCTGGCGCTCTATCGTGCCGCTTACGACGACTTGCGCGCCGGTCGTCACGAGGAAGCGGCGCGCCAATTCCGCGACTTCGTCAAACGCTACCCGCGCCACGATTACGCCGACAACGCGCAATATTGGCTGGGCGAAGTCTATTACGACCAAAAACGCTTCGACGAAGCGGCGCCCGAGTTCCGCGCGGTCGTGCAGCGCTGGCCGACGGGAAACAAAGCGCCCGACGCCATGTTGAAGCTCGGCTTCACCTTGGCGGCGGAAGGCAAGGCGACGGAAGCGCGCACGATCTTGCGCGAGCTGCCGTCGGCCTATCCACACACCGAAGCGGCGCGGCTGGCCGAAGAGCGGCTGGCGCAGCTTTCATCGACGGAGGGAACGAAGTGAAACGGCTCATCCTCGTTGCCGGCGTCTTCTCGGGCGGCCTCGCGCTGGCCCAAGAGCGCTCCGATCTGATGCCGCCACTGCCCGAGCCGCAACCGGGTCAACAAATCTACGTGCCGGGCATGCCGCTGCCGGCGCCGGTCGCGCCGATGGCGCCCAGGCCGGCCGAGAAGAAAGAGCGCGTCGGCCTCGATCTGCGCGACGACAATCCCAGCTTCGACGTCGACACGACGCCGCCGGGCGCCGAGAACGACAGCACGCCGGAGACGCATCTCGTCATCAAAGGCGACACGCTGTGGGATTTATCGGCGCATTACTTCCACAATCCGTATCAGTGGCCGAAGCTGTGGGCCTACAACCCGTCGATCACGAATCCGCACTGGATCTACCCGGGCGACTTGGTGCGGCTGTTTCCGCCCGGTCAGCTGCCGACCGAGCCGGTGGCGGCGGCGCCGACGACGCCCGAAGGCCCGAAGCGCATTCAAGGCGGCATGCGGCTGGCGACGGGCGTGTTCTTGCGGCAGACGGGCTTCGTCGAGCCGGGTGAGCTGGCGCAAGCGGGCAAGATCAAGGCGAGCAAAGAGGAGCGCTCGATGCTGGGCGCGCTCGACGAAGCCTATGTCGAGTATCCGAAGGAGCATCCGCTCGTCGTCGGTCAGCGCTACACGATCTACACGCCGACGCAGAAGGTCGATCACCCGCTGACGCACAAATATCTCGGGCAGCTGGTCGAGATCTTCGGCGAGTGTGAAGTCCGCGCCGTCACCGACGGGCGCATCGCGCGCGTCGCCATCATCGATTCGTTGAACCCGATCGAGCGCGGCTTCTTGGTCGGGCCGTTGAAGCGGCAGTTCAAGGTCGTCAACGCGCACCCGACGAAGAGCGATCTGCAGGGCATCATCGTCGCCACGCTGCATCCGCGCGACCTCGTCGGCGCCGACAACGTCGTCTTCATCGATCGCGGCAAGAACAGCGGCGTCGAGATCGGCAACCGCTTCCTCGTCACCCGGCGCGGCGACGGCTACCAGCCCGTGCTCGCGTCCGGCCCCATCGACGATCGCCGCTTTCCGCGCGAGACGGTCGGCGAGATCATCGTCGTCGACATTCGCGACCAGGTGTCGACCGGCCTCGTCACGCGCTCGACGCAAGAATCGCGCGTCGGCGATCGCGTCGAGTCCCGCACCGGCTACTGACCGTCACCTTTCGAATCGATTGACCGCGCGCTTTCCGCGTTTGGGCTAATCGATTTCCAGCAGGCTCCAGCGCGACTGCGGGCGGGCGAACACGACGCGGCGCGCCGTCGTCATCACGAAGTAGACCCGCGACGAATCGCACGTGGGGCAGCGGGCCGGCGGATGGCGGTCGTCAGGGGTGAACCCGCAACCTGTACAACACCAGTGCCTCGTTCCCATGGTGAGGAGTGCTGCAAGGCATCGGCCATCATAATTCCGCTTAGTTCGCCAAATCGCCTTGACGGGTTGGAGGACTGTGACTATCCGTTATGTCCCTGTACGGTCGACGGGAGATCATTAATATGGACGCCAAGGCCATCCAACAGCACGAAACGGGCTATCCGGCGCGGCTTTTAGCGCTGGCCGACCCGCCGTCGCCGCTGTGGATGCGGGGCCGCTGGGCCCCAGCCGAACGCTCCGTTGCAATGGTCGGTGCGCGTGCCGCGTCGGGTCAAGCGATGGACACGGCGCGTGAGCTCGCGCTCGAATTGGCCCGCGCCGGCGTCGACATCATCTCCGGCGGCGCGCTCGGCATCGACGCGGCGTCGCACCGCGGCGCGCTCGATGCGCTCGCCCGCGCCGGCGACGGCGGCTGCGGTCGCACCGTGGCCGTGCTCGGCACCGGCGTCGACGTCGCCTATCCCGAGCGCCACGCCGGGCTCTTCGACGACATCGTCAATTCGGGCGGCGCGCTGGTGACCCAGTTCGCGCCCGGCATGCAGCCGCGGCGACAGTCGTTCCCCGTGCGCAACGCCGTCATCGCCGGGCTCGCCGATCTCGTGGTCGTCGTGGAAGCGGGGCTGGCGTCGGGCACGGCGCACACGGTCAAGGCGATGCACGAGCTCGGGCGCACCGTGGCCGCGATGCCGGGCTCGCCGGGTGCCGATCGCTTCATTCTCGACGGCGCGCAGCCGGTCACGAGCGTCGCCGACGTGCTCGCCGTGCTCGATGGCCGCGCGCCGGCGCCGCCTGCGTTACCGGAAGATCCGCTGGCCGCCCGCGTGTACGCCGTGCTCGATGGCACGCCGCGCGACGTCGGCGAGCTTGCTTTTCGCTCGGGCCTGGCCGTTGGAACGTGCGCGGCCATGGTGGTGGACTTAGAACTGGGCGGCTTGGCTGCCCGAGCCGCCGGAGGGCGTTACCTCCGGCTTCGGTAGGACTTACCTAAAGGACAAATGGCGAAAACCGCGATCAAGAAGAAGGCACCCTCGGCCAAGGCACCCGCCAAAGCCAAGAAGGCCGCGCGTGCGCCCAAGAAGTCCGCGAAGTCTGAAGAGGCCGTCGAGGACGTCACCGACGAGACCGGCGACGAAACCGAAGAAGACGAAGACGAAGACGGGGACGACGAAGGCGGCGGTGGCGGCAAGCGCACGAAGGCGCTCGTCGTCGTCGAGTCGCCGGCCAAGGCCAAGACGATCAAGAAGTATTTGGGCGCCGGCTTCACCGTCAAGGCGTCGGTCGGCCACGTCATGGACTTGCCGAAGTCCAAGATGGGCGTCGACATCGCCAACGGCTTCAAGCCCGAGTACGTCATCATCCGCGGCAAGGGCAAGATCATCGCCGAGATCAAGAAGTCGGCGAAGTCGGCCGACATCGTCTACCTCGCGCCCGACCCCGATCGCGAAGGCGAAGCCATCGCCTGGCATCTCGCCGACGAGATTCGCGGCGTGAACAAGAACATCAAGCGCATCCTCTTCAACGAGATCACGAAGCGCGGCATCACCGAGGCGCTGTCGAAGCCGGGCGAGATCGATCAGCACAAGTTCGAGTCGCAGCAGGCGCGACGCATCCTCGATCGCCTGGTCGGCTACGAGATCTCGCCGATCTTGTGGAAGAAGGTGCGGCGCGGGCTGTCGGCCGGTCGCGTGCAGTCGGTCGCGGTGCGCATCATCGTCGAGCGCGAGCGCGAGATCGCGGCGTTCAAGCCGGTCGAGTATTGGACGATCGAAGCCGACGTCGAAGGGCATGAGCCGCCGCCGTTCCGCGTGCGACTCGACGAAGATCGACGGGCAAAAGGCCGAGCTCACCAACGGCGAAGACTCGCGTCGCGTCGTCGAGGAGCTGAAGGCGGCGAAATACGTCGTCGAGAAGGTCGATCGCAAGGAGCGGCGCAAGAATCCGCTGGCGCCGTTCATCACGTCGCGGCTGCAGCAGGAAGCGGCGCGCAAGCTGCGCTTCACGGCCAAGAAGACGATGGCGCTGGCGCAGCGCTTGTACGAAGGTCTCGACCTCGGCGACGAGGGCGCGGTCGGTCTCATCACGTACATGCGTACCGACTCGACGCGTCTGTCCGACGACGCGGTGACCGAGGCGCGCGCGTACATCGGCGAGCGTTACGGCAAGGATTATCTGCCGGACGAGCCGGTGGTCTACAAGACGAAGAAGTCGGCGCAGGACGCGCACGAGGCCATCCGTCCGACGTCGATGCAGTACGATCCCGAGACCGTGCGCCGGCATCTGACGGAAGCGGCGGCGGGCAATCAAGAGAAGCTGCACGACGTCGACGACCACGTGCGGCTCTATCAGCTGATTTGGAACCGCTTCATCGCCTGCCAGATGAAGCCGGCGGTGTACGACCAGACGGCGATCGACATCGCGGCCGCGAAGTACACGCTGCGCGCGAACGGCCAGATCCTGAAGTTCGCCGGCTACACGGCTGTCTACACCGAGTCGGCGGAAGAGACCGGCGACACCGAAGACGAGGGCGATCGCACGCTGCCGCCGCTGGAAGAGGGCGAGCCGCTCAAGCTGCACAAGCTCGATCCCGAGCAGCACTTCACGCAGCCGCCGCCGCGCTTCTCGGAAGCCTCGCTGGTCAAGGAGCTGGAGGAGAAGGGCATCGGCCGGCCGTCGACCTACGCCAAGATCTTGTCGACGATTCAGGATCGCGGCTACGTCGAGAAGAAGGAGTCGCGCTTCCATCCGACGATGCTGGGGACGAAGGTGAACGATCTCCTCGTCGAGTCGTTCCCCGACATCTTGAACGTCATGTTCACGGCCGACATGGAAGAGGGCTTCGACTCGGTCGAGGAGGGCAAAGGCGACTGGGTCAAGCTGCTCGGCGACTTCTACTCGCCGTTCAAGCTCGACCTCGACAAGGCGGCCGTCGAAATGCGCGACTTGAAGCGCGAAGAGACGCCGACCGACTTCAAGTGCGAGAAGTGCAGTCGCCGATGGTCATCAAGTGGGGTCGCAACGGCGAATTCCTCGCCTGCAGCGGCTATCCCGAGTGCAAGAACACCAAAGAGTTCCTGCGCAAAGAGGACGGGACGATCGAGATCGCGCCCGAGCCGACGACCGATCAAAAGTGCGAGACCTGCCAGGCGCCGATGTTGGTCAAGCGCGGCCGTTTCGGCGAGTTCTTGGCCTGCTCGCGCTATCCCGACTGCAAGACGACCAAGCCAATCTCGCTCGGCGTCGCCTGCCCGAAGCCCGATTGCGGCGGCTTTCTGACCGAGAAGCGCTCGCGTCGCGGCAAGGTGTTCTTCGGCTGCAGCAACTACGCGAAGAAGGGCTGCGACTTCGTCTCCTGGGATCGCCCGGTGCCGACGCCGTGCCCGCAGTGCAACGCGCCCTTCCTCGTCAAGCGCGAGAACCGTCGCGGCGGCGGCAAGGTCCGCTGCATCGCCCAAGGTTGCGGCTACTCCGAAGGCGGCACCGACGAGGCGCCGGACACCGGCGGCGACTCGGGCGGCGACGAGAACGCCGCGTAACGCGAGATCTCGAGCATGTTTTCAGCGGACGCGATCGTCATCGGCGGCGGGCTGGCCGGCTGTGAAGCGGCCTGGCAGCTCGCGCGCCGCGGCTTGAAGGTGTCGCTCATCGAGCAGAAGCCGGCGCGCATCTCGCCGGCACACACGACGCCGCTTCTGGCCGAGCTCGTCTGCTCGAACTCGCTGCGCTCCGACGACGCCAACACGCCTGCCGGGCTCTTGAAGGCCGAGCTGCGGCGCGCGCAGTCGCTCATCCTCGAATGCGCCGACGCGACGCGGGTGCCGGCGGGCGAGGCGCTGGCCGTCGATCGCAATGCTTTTTCGCGGCTGGTGACGACGCGGCTAGCGCTCGCGCCCAACGTGCGCATCGAGCGGCGGCCGGCCGAAGATCTGCCGGAGTCGGGCACGCCGGTCATCGTCGCCGGCGGTCCGCTCGTCGGCGGCGGCCTGGCGCAGCGCGTGCGGCGCCTGTGCGGCGATCGCTTCTACTTTTACGACGCCATCGCGCCCATCGTCGACGCCGACACGATCGACTGGGCGCACGCCTTTCGCGGCTCACGCTGGAACAAGGGCGACTCCGACGACGGCGACTACGTCAACTGCCCGCTCTCGGACGAGCAATATCGCGAGTTCGTGAGCGCGCTGCGCACCGGCGGAAAAGTGCCGCCCAAAGCGTTCGAGGAGCCGCAATACTTCGAGGGCTGCCTGCCGATCGAGGTGATGGCCGATCGCGGCGACGAGGTGCTCGCTTTCGGACCGATGAAGCCGGTCGGCCTCGACACCGACGCGCACGCCGTCGTGCAGCTGCGCGCCGAGAACCGCTACTCGACGAGCTACAACCTGGTCGGCTTTCAGACGCGGCTGACCTATCCCGAGCAAAAGCGCATCTTCGCCATGATCCCGGCGCTGCAGACGGCCGAGTTCCTGCGCTACGGCTCGATCCATCGCAACTCGTACATCGAGTCGTGGCGGCTGCTGGGCTCGGAGCTGGAGCTCAAAGCGGCGCCGCACGTGCGTTTCGCGGGGCAAATCACCGGCGTCGAGGGCTACATCGAGTCGACGGCGATGGGGCTCTTGGCCGCGCTGTTCGTGCACGGTCGCGCCATCGGCAAGCCGACACCGGCGCCGCCGGCCGAGACGGCGTTCGGCGCGCTCTACCACCACTTGATGCGCCCGCGCGAAGTGGGCGAGCCGTTTTCGCCGACGAACATCAACTTCGGGCTCCTGCCGCCGCTCAACGCCCGCGCCCGCAAACGCGAACGCCGCGCGTTGCACGCCGCGCGCGCCGCCGAAGCGCTCGGCCCGTGGCTCACCGCCGTCGCCAGCTAAGCGGCTGATCTTCCGCATCTCTGCCGTACCTTTGGCGACATCGAGTCCGGCCGCGTCATCGCACAGCGAGGTGGGATCTGCGCCGATGGTGCACGAAACAGCGGAGCGGTGGTATCCTGTGCGGGTAATGCGTGGTTTTGTTCTGCTCGCCTTGACAGCATTTGCTGCCGTGGGCTGCGCTGCGGATTGTCTGCAGTCGGCCGACGTGCAAGTCATGGTCGTTCCTGATGTCACCGTCTCGGCAGCGGTCGCGATGTTGAAGGTGAACATCCAGGTCGGCGACGGCGCCGTCGTCACCGCGTCCACCATCCCGGTCAATCCCAACAGTCTACCGTCGAGCGGCGCCGCGTTCGTGCTGCGGCCGAAGACGGCGCCGACTGAGCCGTACACGTTGCGCGTCACCGTCTACGGTCAGGACGCGAACGCCACCGTCATGGCGCTCGGCTCGGGCTCGACGACGGTGCAACCGAAGGGCTGTAACCACATCTCCATTCAGCTGACGGCGCTCGGCGTCTTCGGGCAGATGCCCGACCTGAGCTCGGCCGGCGGCGGTGGCGGCGGCGGCGGCGGTGGTGGCGGCACCTTGACCGGCGACCTCTCGATGAGCATGGGACCGGATCTCGCCAACTGCATCGGCGGCACGCCCGACGAGGATTCCGATCAGCGCAGCGACTCCTGCGACTTGTGCCCGGCCGATCCCGAGCCGAACGGCCCGGTCGACAGCGACGGCGACGGCCTGCCCGATCAGTGCGATCCCAACCCGACGACGCCGGGCAATCGCAACCTGTACTTCGAGCCCTTCAACGTCGACATCGGCCATTGGTCGGGCGGCTTTCCCATCGGTCCGGTGAGCCAGAGCTTGCTCGATCTCGACGCGAGCAACAGCGCCACGCCGCTCTTCAGCGGCAACTTCGTCGACGGCTTGCCCGTCAACGTGCGCCTCGAGTCGTGGCTCTTTTTCGAGCCGCGCCAGGGCGTCAACAACTTCGACGGCGGCATCTTCTTGGGCGACATCGGCACCTCGCCCGTCGCCACCCCCAACAACGGCATCTACTGCGTCGTGCAGGCAGCCTCGAACGGGCGCGGCACGACGAACACGCTGACCGTGCAGCTGCAGGTCGACGGCACCGGCACGACCGGCCAGTCCAAGCAGATCACCCAGGATCAGTCGCTACAGAACGAGAACATCCGGCTGCGGCTGACGCAGACCGGCGGCGGAAACATGTACACCTGCGAAATGGCCGTGCAAGGCACCGCCGACACCATTCCGACCGTCGCTGCCAGCGTCACCTTCACGCTGCCCGCGGGAAATCCGCCGCCGGTCGGGCCCCAGTACATCCTGTTACGCGCCAATAACATGGATGTGCACTTCCACTCGGTCGTCGCCGAGACGGCGCTGCCGTAGTAGACTAGGCGGACGGTGGCTTTGCAGACGTCTCCGTCGTCAGCTGTCGGCACCCTGCTGAACGGCACCTACCGCGTCGATCGTGTCATCGCCGAGGGTGGGATGGGTGTCGTCTACGAGACCCAGCACGTCCGTCTGCCGCGTCGTTTCGCCGTCAAGATCCTCGCCAAGCCGGTCGACTCGGAGACGACGCCGACGTTGGCGCGCTTCCGTCGCGAGGCCGAGATCGCGTCGACCTTGGCGCATCCGCACATCGTCGAGGTCTTCGACTACCAGGTGGCCGAGTCGGGCGCGCCCTATCTCGTCATGGAGCTGCTCGAAGGCGAAGATCTGGCCGATCGCCTAAAGCGCGTCGGACGCATCGGCGCGGCGGCGGCGATTCGCATCATCGAGGAGATCGCGCAGGCGCTCGATGTCGCGCACACGGGCGGCGTCGTGCATCGCGACTTGAAGCCGGCGAACATCTTCTTGGCGCGGCGGCAAGGGCGCGAAGACTTCGTCAAAGTGCTCGATTTCGGCGTGTCCAAGCTCATCGACTCGGCGACGCTGACGCAAGAGAAGGCGATGGTCGGCACGCCCTTGTACATGTCGCCGGAGCAGGCGGTCGGCACGCAGGAGCTGACGCCGGAGTCGGACATCTTCTCGTTGGGCGCGATCTCGTACGAGATGCTGACCGGACGGCGCGCCTTCGCGGCCTCGTCGATTCCGTCGATTCTGTATCAGATCGTGCACGGGCCGACGCCGAAGCTGGCCGGCAAGGCGGCGGGGCTGAGCGTCGCCGTCGACGAAGTGTTCGCGCGCGTGCTGTGCAAGAAGAAGGTCGATCGCTACAAGCGCGCCAGCCAGTTCGCCGAGGATCTGCGGCAGGCGCTCGGGCGCGGCGAGGCTGAGCGTTCGGGCCCGTCGCTGGCGTTCAGCGACGAGGGCTTGGCGGCGCTGGCGGCGGGCGCCGATCGCTCCAACGTCATCCACGTCGGCAACAGCGGCGAGATGACCGTGCACGGCAACGACACCGAGGTCGACTCGTCGACGAAGGCCGGCGACGCGCTCGTGCAGGCGGCGCGCTCGTCGGCGACGGCGTCGCGGCCGCGCACGCCCAGCGTCGTCGTCGCGCTGCCGCCCGGCGAGAGCGGCGAGGCGGCCGAGTTCGGGCGTTCGTACACGGATCTGCTGCGGCCGAGCCCGTGGCGCAAGCTGTTCTGGCTCGGCGTCGTCGCCGGCCTGCTCGGCGGCGGCGGTGGCGCGGTCTATCGCTACGCCATGCGGCCGGCGCCCATCGTCGAGCCGCCGCCGGCGCCGCTGCCGGTGTCGACGCCGCTGCATCCCGACGAAGCCAAAGCGGCCGAGGCCAAGGCGGCGCAGAACGAGGCCGAGCCCGTCGATCCGACCTCGCCGTCGCAGCAAGGGCCGATGAAGCCGCAGTTCGAGCCCGAGTCGATCGCGCAGCACGAGCCGGTCCAGTTCACTTTTCACGTTTGGCCGCGCGGGGCCGAGATCCTCGTCGACGACAAGAAGGTCGAGTCCAACCGCTTGACGCTGCATTACGACCGCCATCCGCATAACGTGATCGTGCGCGCGCCCGGCTATCACACGCTCACGTTGACCGCGCCCTCGACGGCGAATCGCACGTTCGAGCTGCGCATGGATCGCATCGTCGTGCGCACGAAGAAGGCCGCGCCGCAGCGGCCGGCGCACGACGCCGCTCCGGTACAGGACCTGTGATTCGCGCGCTGGCGGGCTTCTTCGCGCTGTCGGTCTGTTTCGCGTGCGCGCCGGCGGCGGCCGACGAGGAGTCGCCGGAGAAGGCGCAGGCGCGCGTCCTGTTGTCGCAAGGCAACGCGCTCTTCGAGCGTGGCGATCTGCGCGGCGCGCTGGCCGATTTCCGCGCGGCCTACGCGCTCTATCCGAGCCCGAAGCTGCTCATCAACGCGGCGGCGGCGGCACGCGAGCTCGGCGACTTGGCGGCGGCGGCCACCGATCTGCGCCACTTTCTCGACGACGCCACCGACGAAGAGGGCGCGCTCGTCGACAAGGCGCGCGGCGATCTGAAGGGGCTCGAGCGCCGCGTCGGTCGCGTCGGCCTGGCGCGCTGGCCGGCGCGCTCGACGCTGGAGATCGACGGCCGCGCGACGCGCGATCCGACCTACGTCAAGCCGGGCACGCACACGCTGCGCGGGCGCACGGCGTCGGGCATCGAGGAGACGGTCGACGTCGACGTGGCCGCGGGTGAGTCTGTCGATCTGGCGGTGCCGGCGGGCGCCGAGCTGACGGCGGCGGTGGCGCGTCCGGTGGAGCCGACGACGCACGCGGTCATCGTCAAGAAGCACGAGCGCGCGGCCTGGGTCGTGCCGGTGGCGGTGGTGACGGCGATCCTCGTCGCCGGCGGCGTCACGGCGGCGGTCGTGTTCGGCACGCGTCCGGCGCCGCAGCCGCTGACGGGCAAGCTCGGCGTCATCTCGTACACGCTCCCGATCTCCTTCTAGCGCCTGAGCCAGCGACGGCAGACGGCGAATGTCGCGCGCTCGGCCGATGCGACGTACGATCGGCGCATGCAGGAGCTGATCGCGCGGTTTCGCAGCTATTTGTCGACGGAGAAGCGGGCGTCGCCGCATACCGTGCGCAACTACTTGCTCAACGTCGAGCAGCTGGCCGAGTTCATGCGCCAAAAGGGTCGCGGCGACAAGCCGGGCGCGGTTGACATCATGCTGCTGCGTTCTTACCTTGCGTCGTTGTTCGCGGCCAACGAGCCGGCGACGATTTCGCGCAAGCTGTCGGCGATTCGCGCTTTCTTACGCTTCTTGCGGCGCGAGCACGTCATCGAGGAGAACGTCGCCATGCTGGTGCGGCCGCCGAAAGCGGGGAAGACGCTGCCGTCGTTCCTGACGCCGGACGACGCGGGCGCGCTCATGGAGTCGCCGCTCAAGCCGCCCGTCGCCATCGCCGAGACGAGCCCGACGAAAGCGCCGGGCCCGCGCGATTGGCGCGACGCGGCGATCTTCGAGGTCCTCTACGGCTGTGGGCTGCGCGTCTCGGAGTGCGTCGGCCTCGACCTCGTCGACCTCGAGCGCGACAGCGTGCGCGTGCGCAGCGGCAAAGGGCGCAAAGATCGCGTCGTGCCGCTCGGCGACAAGGCGCGGCTGGCGCTCGACCGCTGGCTGGCCGCGCGCGGCACGCTCGAGCCGACGTCGGACGCGCTCTTCGTCAACGCGCGCGGCGGCCGCGTGACGGCGCGCTCGGTGCGCCGCTTCCTCGACGGGCACGCGCACGCCGCCGAGCTGCCCAAGACCCATCCGCACGCGTTACGCCACTCGTACGCGACGCATCTATTGTCGTCGGGCGCCGATCTGCGTGCCATCCAAGAGCTGCTCGGTCACGCTTCGTTGTCGACGACGTCTCGCTACGCGCACGTCGATTTTCAGTATCTCGCCAAAGCCTACGCGAGCCATCCGCACGCGGGAGACGCATTCAAAGTGGAAAAGAAATGAAGCGCCAACACGAGGAAGACAGGATTCGCTCGACGACGATCTTGAGCGTGCGCCGCGACGGCAAGACCGTGGTCGCCGGCGACGGGCAGGTCTCGCTCGGCAACACCGTCATGAAGGCGAACGCCAAGAAAGTGCGCCGCATGCACGACGGCAAGGTCATCGCCGGCTTCGCCGGCTCGGCCGCCGACGGCATCGCGCTGTTCGAGCGGCTCGAGGCGAAGCTGAAGGAGTCGAGCGGCGAACCTGACGCGCGCCGCGGTCGATCTGGCCAAGGAGTGGCGCACCGACCGCGTGTTGCGCCGGCTGGAGGCGCTGCTCGTCGTCGCCGATTCCGAGCGCACCTTCTTGCTCACCGGCACCGGCGACGTCATCGAGCCCGACGACGGCGTCGTCGCCATCGGCTCGGGCGGGCCGTTACGCGCTCGCCGCCGCCCGCGCGCTGATCGACACGACGACGCTGTCGGCGCGCGAGATCGCCGAGAGGGCGCTGCGCATCGCCGCCGAGATCTGCATCTACACCAACACCAACCTCACGATCGAGGAGCTCTAGATGTCGCCGCAGGCGCTCACTATTGGGGCCCCCCTGGGGGGGGAATCGTAATCATGCCGGTTCGGGATCCGCGGTCGCTCACGCCGCGCGCGATCGTCGAGGAGCTGGATCGCTACATCGTCGGCCAGCGCGCGGCCAAGCGGGCGGTGGCGATCGCGCTGCGCAATCGCTGGCGGCGGCAGCAGGTGGCGCCGGAGCTGCGCGACGAGATCGCGCCCAAGAACATCATCATGATCGGGCCGACGGGCGTGGGTAAGACGGAGATCGCGCGCCGTCTGGCGAAGCTGGTGTCGGCGCCGTTCTTGAAGGTCGAGGCCTCGAAGTTCACCGAGGTCGGCTACGTCGGCCGCGACGTCGATTCGATCGTGCGCGACCTGACGGAGATCGCGGTCAAGCTGGTGAAGGACGAAGAGCAGGCCAAGGTGCGGGCGCGCGCGCGTGACGCGGCGGAGGAGAAGCTGCTCGACGCGCTCCTGCCGCGCCCGCCGGTGACGCCGCCCGGCGGTGGACGGCCGATTCAGCTGCCGGCGGCGATGGACGCGCCGCCGCCGGTCCCAGAAATCAACAATGCGACGACGCGCGAGAAGCTGCGCGAGCTGTTGCGCAGTGGCAAGCTCGACGAGCGCGAGGTCGAGATCGACGTCAACGATCCGCAGCATGGCGTCTTCGAGGTGTTCTCGGCGCCGGGGATGGATCAGATCGGCTTCGACATGGGCAAGCTGCAGTCGCTGTTCGGCGGTCGCGGCGGCGCCGGCGGGCAGGCGCGGCGGCGCAAGGTCAAGGTCGGCCAGGCGCTCGAGCTCTTGACCGACGAAGAGGCCGGCAAGCTGATCGACATGGACAAGGTCACGACCGAGGCCGTGTGGCGCGCCGAGAACCACGGCATCGTGTTCCTCGACGAGATCGACAAGATCGCCGGCGCGCGCTCGAGCGGCGGCTCGGGTCCCGACGTGTCGCGCGAAGGCGTGCAGCGCGATCTGCTGCCGATCGTCGAAGGCTCGTCGGTGACGACGAAGTATGGCGTCGTGAAGACCGACCACGTGCTGTTCATCGCGGCGGGCGCGTTTCACGTGGCCAAGCCGTCGGATCTGATTCCCGAGCTGCAAGGGCGCTTTCCCATTCGCGTCGAGCTGGAGGCGCTGCAGAACGCGGATTTCGTGCGCATCCTGACCGAGCCGGAGAACGCGCTGACGCGGCAGTATCAGGCGCTGCTTGGCGACCGAAGGCGTGCGCATCGAGTGGAAAGCGGACGCCATCGACGAGATCGCGCGCATGGCGACGCTGGCCAACGAGCGCATGGAGAACATCGGCGCGCGGCGGCTGCATACGATCATCGAGCGGCTGCTCGACGAGCTGTCGTTCGAGGCGCCGGGGCTGTCGGGCTCGGAGGTGCCGATCACGGCCGCGTACGTGCGCGAGCGGCTGGCGAAGGTGCTCGAGGACGAGGATCTGTCGAAGTACATTCTGTAACGCGAGTCGTGTGGCTGTCCGCGCTCGCTCGTGCCGCCGCTGACCGCTGATGCGGACGAGGCCGCCCGGCAACTGTTGGAAGAGCAGTCGGAGCGCGGTCGACGCCGACGGGCGTTGCTTGCGCGGCCAGCGGTGGTACAGTCGCGCGTCGTGAGTGAAAGCCGGCTGTCGCCTGTCGAGAAGGCGTCCGTTCTCGTCGAGGCGCTACCCTACATCCAGAAGTTTCGCGGCAAGACCATCGTCGTCAAGTACGGCGGTCACGCCATGGACGATCCCAAGCTGCGCGAGAGCTTCTGCCGCGACGTCGTGCTGCTCAAGCTCGTCGGGCTGCATCCGGTCATCGTACACGGCGGCGGCCCGCAGATCGCCAGCATGCTCGAGCGGCTCGGCGTGCAGTCGCGCTTCGTGCAAGGCATGCGCATCACCGACGACGAGACCATGCGCGTCGTCGAGATGGTGCTGGCCGGCGGCGTGAACCAAGATCTGGTCAGCCTCATCAACGTCATCGGCCGCGAAGGACGCGCCGTCGGCCTCTCCGGCCACGACGGCGCCATGGTCGTCGCCCGCCGCATCCAGCGCATCGGCGACGACGATCCGGGCCGCGTCGGCGAGATCGTCAGCGTCGACGCCAAGATCATCGAGGGGCTGTCGTCCGACGGCTTCATTCCCGTCGTGGCGCCCATCGCCGTCGACATCGATGACGGCCGCTCGCTCAACGTCAACGCCGATCCCTTCGCCGCCAAGCTGGCCGCGGCCATGCGCGCCGAGAAGCTCGTCCTTCTGACCGACGTGCCCGGCGTGCGCGGCGCCGACGGCCACTTGCACTCGACGCTGACCGCGGGCGAGGTCAAGGCGATGATCAAAGCCGGCGTCATCTCCGGCGGCATGATCCCCAAAGTGCAGTTCGGCCTCGACGCGCTCGCCGACGGTGTGCGCAAAGTCCACATCCTCGACGGGCGGCAAGATCACGCCGTCCTGCTCGAAGTCTTCACCGACACCGGCGTCGGCACCGAGCTGGTCCAAGAGTAAGCGGAGCGAACATGATCGATCCCAAGCACGAGCAATGGCAGCTGATGGAAGAGGCGAACCGCCTCTTCACGCACAACTACAAGCAGCAGCCGATCGTGCTGCGTCGCGGCGCCGGCTGCAAGGTGTGGGACGTCGCCGGCAATCGCTACCTCGACTTGACCGGCGGCATCGCGGCCACGCCGCTCGGCCACGCGCACCTCGGGCTCGCCGCCGCCATCACCGAGCAGGCGATGAAGCTCATCCACGTCTCGAACCTCTATTGGAACGAGAACCAAATCTTGTGCGCGCGCGCCATCGCCAAGCGTGCCCACGCCATGGGCTCGCCGCGCATCTTCTTCTGCAACTCCGGCGCCGAAGCCAACGAGGCCGCGGTCAAGCTGGCCAAGCGCTATCAAACGGTCGTCAAAGGTCGCGCCGATCGCATCGAGGTCATCGCCTTCGAGGGCAGCTTCCACGGCCGGACCGTCGCCACCGTCGCGCTCACCGGCCAGGAGAAATATCGCAGCGGCTTCGGCCCGCTCGTCGAGTGGGCGCGCCTCGTGCCCTATCCGACGGACGACGAACGACTTCCGCGCGCTCGACGCCATCACCGACAAGACCTGCGCCGTCATCATCGAGCCGATCCAGGCCGAGGGCGGCATTCGCATGCCGCCGCCCGGCTTCCTGAAGGCGCTGCGGCAGCAAGTGCACCGAGACCGGCACCGTCCTCATCTTCGACGAGGTGCAGACCGGCGTCGGTCGCACCGGCACCTTCTTCGGCTACGAGCAGGAGGGCGTCGCGCCCGACGTCATGTCGCTCGCCAAAGGCCTGGCCGGCGGCGTGCCCATCGGCGCCATGGTCGCCTCCGAAGAGCTCGCGCAAGGCTTCGCGCCCGGCGCGCACGCGTCGACGTTCGGCGGCAACCCGCTGGCGACGGCGGCCGCGATCGCGGTGCATGGACACGATCGAGAACGAGAAGCTGCTCGAGCGCGTCATTTCGGCCTCCGGTCGCTTGCAAAAGGGCGCTCACCGCGCTCGTGAACAAGTATCCCGACAAGGCCAAGGCGGTGCGCGGTCGCGGCCTCTTGCTCGGCCTGGCCGTCGACGGCGACGCCACGCCGTACGTCGTCAAGGCGCGCGAAAAGGGCGTGCTCTTGTCGGTCGCCGGCGGCACCGTGGTCCGCTTCGTGCCGCCGTTCGTCGTCACCGACGACGAGATCGACGAGGGCGTGGCCGCGCTCGACTTCGCGCTCGGCAGCTGATGGACCCCGATGCCCAACAAGACGCGGGATCTGCTGTCGTTGTGGGACCTGGGCGCGGAGGAGATCCGCTCGCTCATGCGCCGCGCGTCCGAGCTCAAGCGCATGCGTCAAGCCGGCCAGCTGTTTCAGCCGCTCATGGGCAAGACGCTCGGCATGATCTTCGAGAAGGCCTCGACGCGAACGCGCGTGAGCTTCGAAGTCGGCATGTACGAGCTCGGCGGCCACGCGGTCTACTTGGCCGCGCAGGGCTCGCAGATCGGCCGCGGCGAGCCGCTGCGCGACACGGCGCGCGTGCTCGGCGCCTACTGCCACGGCATCGTCATCCGCACCTTCGGCCACGACGTCGCCGAGGAGCTGGCTCGCTTCGCGCCCGTCCCCGTCATCAACGGCCTCACCGATCTGTCGCATCCATGTCAGGTGCTTGGCCGATCTCTTCACGGCCTGGGAGCGGCTCGGCCCGGGCGCGCTCGAGCCCGGCGGCGCCCGCTTCGCCTGGATCGGCGACGGCAACAACATGGCGCATTCGTGGATCGAGGCCGCAGCCATCTTGGGCCTCGATCTGTCGCTGGCCTGCCCCGAAGGCTACGATCCCGACGCCGGCGTGCTCGCCAAAGCGCGCAAAGACGCCGATTGGCGCACCAACATCGAAGTGGTGCGTAATCCCACGGACGCGGCGCGCGGTCGCAGCGTGCTGTCGACGGACGTGTGGGCCTCGATGGGCGAGGAGGGTGAAGCGGCGGCGCGCGTCAAGGACTTCGCCAACTTCACCGTCGACGACAAGCTCCTGCAGCTGGCCGCGCCCGACGTCATCGTCTTGCACTGCCTGCCGGCCCATCGCGGCGAGGAGATCACCGAGTCGGTGCTCGAAGGGCCGCACTCGGCCGTGTTCCAGCAGGCGGAGAATCGACTGCACATCCAGAAGGCGATCCTGGAGCGGCTGCTGTCGCCGAAGTAAACATGTCGCCTGGGTTGGGAGAGCCGGCAAGGACGGCGCGAGGAGCCGGCGCAGCATACGGCCGGGTAGGTGAGCAGGCGCCGGTCGCTGGATTTTCGCGATCGATCACAAGTCAGGAGACATTGTTAATATCGTGAGACGGTGAAGACGCACGCCGGCCTCGGCCCCGATACGCTCGTGCCCCGCGTCGTCAGCGCGGCGCTCAAGCAGCTGCAAGTCGGCGCCGAAGAGGGCTTCGTGCTCTCGCGCGTCGACGGCAACACGACCGTGGGCGAGATCTGCCTGTTGGTGCCGTTCGACGCCGACGTCACCGTCACGATCTTGAAGGCGCTCCGGCGCATGGGCGCCATCGACGTGCCCGGCGCTCAGCCGATGGTCGCCGAGCCCGCGCCCTCCGCCGCGGCGCGCAAGGCGACACCCGCGGCCGGCACGGCGACGGCGGCTTCGCGGCCGGCGCCGACCGCCGCGGCGCCGCGTGCATCGACGCCGGCGGCCGGAATCGCGACGCCGCGAGCGACGACGCCGGCCGCCGGCACGGCCGCCACGGCGGCGCGCAAGACGACGCCCGCAGCCGGCATCGCGGCAGCCGCGCCTGCGACGATCGCCACGACCGCGCCGACGACGACCGCCGCCGCGCCGTCACCGCTCGTGGCCGGCCTCGAATTGACCATCGATCAGGCCGAGCGCATCGACGGCTACTTCGCCAGCCTCGACGACAAGGACGCCTTCGAGCTGCTCGAGGTGACCCGCGCCGCCGACAAGCGCGCCATCAAACGCGCCTACTTCAAGCTGTCGAAGGAGTTCCACCCCGACCGCTTCTTCGGCCAAAACATCGGCCCTTATAAAGAGCGCCTGTCGCGCATCTTCCAGTCGGTCAAGGCGGCGTTCGAGCTCTTGTCCGACGACACTCGTCGGGCGGCGTACGAACAAAGTACGCAAGAAAAGTAGCTGCGAAGTAGCTAGCCGCTTGCCGTCCTAAACGAAAAATAAGCCCGCGACGATGCGGCATTACCGATTCTGCTGTGTTACTATCGACCAGCCGTACCGTCATCGGGGGGCCTCGGCGAAGGGACATGGCAGAACGAGTCATCGGCATCGATCTCGGGACCACCAACTCCTGCGTCGCCATCGTCGAGAATGGCACGCCGGTCGTGATCTCCAACCGTGGCGGCTACAAAACCACGCCTTCGATGGTCGCCATCGCCGAAAACGGCAAGCGCCTCGTCGGCCACATCGCCAAACGCCAGGCCATCACCAACGCCGAGCACACGGTCTACGCGGCCAAGCGGCTCATCGGGCGTAAGTGGAACTCGCCGCCGGTGCGTCAGGCGATGGAATCGGTGGGCTACGAGATCACCGAAGGTCCGCACGACGACGTACGCATCGTCCTGCGCGGCCAGGCCTATTCGATCCCCGAGATCAGCGCCTACGTGTTGCAGGAGATGAAGCTCATCGCCGAGGAGCATCTCGGCGGTCCCGTCGAAAAAGCGGTCGTCACCGTGCCCGCTTACTTCAACGACGGGCAGCGCCAAGCGACCAAGGACGCCGGTCGCATCGCCGGGCTCGACGTCATCCGCATCATCAACGAGCCGACCGCGGCCGCGCTCGCTTACGGCTTCGGCAAGAACATCGAGCGCAAAGTGGCCGTCTTCGATCTCGGCGGCGGCACCTTCGACATCTCGATCCTCGAGCTCGGCAACGGCGTCTTCGAGGTCATCTCGACGGCCGGCGACACGTTCCTCGGCGGCGAAGACTTCGACAAGCGCATCATCGACTGGCTCGTGTTCGGCTTCGCCAAAGAGCACAAGATCGACCTGCGCCGCGACAAGATGGCGCTGCAGCGGTTGAAGGACGTGGCCGAGAAGGCCAAGTGCGAGCTGTCGTCGGCCAAAGAGGCCGAGATCAACCTGCCCTTCATCATCTCGCAGGGCACCGAAGCGCTGCACCTGACGCGCACGCTTGACGCGCGACAAGCTCGAAGAGCTGACCGCCGATCTCATCGAGCGCTGCGTGAACATCTGCCGCAAGACGCTGGCGGAAGCGGACATCGACAAGAGCGCCATCGAAGACGTCATCCTCGTCGGCGGCATGACGCGCATGCCGAAGATTCAGCAGATGGTGGCGCAGTTCTTCGGTATGGAGCCGTGCAAAGGCGTGCATCCCGACGAGGTCGTGGCGTTGGGCGCGTCGATCCAAGGCGCGTCGCTCACCGAGCACGACTCGGAGATGCTGCTCCTCGACGTGACGCCGCACTCGCTCGGCATCATGATCGTGGGCGGCTACTTTCACCGGCTGATTCAGCAGAACACGACGGTGCCGACGGAGGCATCGCACATCTTCACGACGGTCAAGGACAACCAGACGTCGGTGAAGATCCTGGTCTTGCAAGGTGAGAGCGATCGCGCCGAAGAGAACGAGCTCTTGGGCGAGTTCATCTTGACGGGCTTGCGTCGCGCGCCGAAGAGCGAAGTCGAGATCGAGGTCACGTTCGAGATCTCGGCCGACGGCATCGTCTCCGTCAGCGCCAAGGACATGGAGACGGGCCTCAAGCAGGCCATCACCGTGACCGCGACGTCGGGCCTGACGGAAGACGAGATCCGCCGCATGGTCGAGGAGTCGAAGGATTACCTGCTCGATCAAAAGGCGTCGGAGGAGTTCGAGAAGCACAAGCAGACCGCCGAGAAGCTCATCGAGGAGATCGAGGGCCTGTTCCCGCGCGTCGAGCAGGCCATCGCCGGCAGCGACTTCGGGCAGGACGCGGTCAAGAAGGCGCGCAGCGTCATCGATCGCGCGCGCTCCGGCATTCAGGGCCGCGATCAGCAGGCGGTCGCCGACAGCAACGAAGCCTTGCAGCGCACGCTCAACATGTTCAAAGGCGTCGTCGCCAAGACGCGCGTCGGCTAGTCATGGCGGGCGCGGCGGGTCCGAATAAGGGCGATCTGCGCGCCGCGGCCGAGCGGCTCGAGCGCGGCATCGAGCGTTACGGCGAGGGCGATCTGCCGGGCGCGCTGGCCGAGTTCGACAAGGCGCTCGAGCTGCATCCGGCGAGCGCGCGCAGTCGGCAGTACGCCTCGTGGGTGCGCGATCTGCAGTCGGGCAAGCGGCGGCTCGATGGCGGTCGCGGGCTCGACGAGGACGCGCTGCGCGCCGTCAACGAGGCGCTCGAGGACACGCCGATTCGCCGGCGGCCGTCGTCGGCGGAGACGACGCAGCGCGGGCTGCAGCCGCCGGCCGGCGCGCCGACGAACGCCGACGACGACGACGAGCTGACGGTCGCCAATAAGCCGCGCGATCGCATCATGACGCCGGCGCCGCCGACGGAGCCGCCGCTCGAGCCGACCGTGCGGGCACGGCCGCCGACGCTCGATCGCGCACGCACGCCGACGCCGGCGCCGCCGCCGGCGACGGTCGCGCCGACGGTGGCGCAGATTCCGACGCCGGTCATCACCAGCGCGCCGCCGGCGGCGACGATTCAGACGATCGACGAGCCGCGCGCCCGCAGCCTGACGCCGGCCCCGACCGATCAGCCGCGCCGCGGACGCTTGTTGACGCCGACGCCGCCGCCACCGACGCAGCCGTCGGACGAGGCGCGGCTGCGCCAGCCGACACCGGCGCCGCCCGCCTCGCAGCCGTCCTTGTCGCCGCCGCAGCAGCAGATGGGCACGGCGCCGACGGTGGCCGCGATGCCGGCGACGCCCGCGGTCACGCCCGGCTCCAGCGAGCGCCAGCGGCGGATGACGCCGGCGCGCGGCGACGAGCCCGAGTCGCCGTGGGATCCGGTGCCGCTGACGCCGCGCGGCTCCGAAGTGCCGCCCGAGCTGCGCAAGCCGACGGCCGCCGCGCCGGCCGGAGCCGTGCCGCCGCCGCTCGCCGATGCCTCGTCGGCAACGATCATGGGCATGCCGCCGCTCGAGCAGCGCACGCTGACGCCGACGTCGCGCAAACGCGTCAAGCTCACCGAGGAGCATTTGGAGCCGGTGACGCGCGAGTTCCGCTCGTCGACGCCGACCGGCCCCGGCTTGCGGCCGCTCGACGTGCCCGAGCTGACCGACGAGCAGATCGCGGGCCTGTTGGCGCTCGACTCGCCGCTCCTGCGCGAGAGCCACACGTCGCCGCAGATCGAGCTCGATCGCATCGACTACGCGGACGACTCCGTCGAGCGCCGGCTCGTCGAGATGGAAGCGGACGCGACACCGCTGCCGACGCCGGCGCCGCCCGAGGTGTTCGCGCGCCGCGACGACACGAACCCGATGGCGGTCAACAGCTTCGCCGCGGCCGAGTTCGATCCGGCGCAGCTGACCCCGACGGGAATCAAGCCCTCGGCGCTGAAGCCGGTGCGCGCGCCGCAGCCGGAAGACGATCCCTACGCCGACATCAATCTCCTGCCGCTGGAGGTGCCGGTCGACATCGGCAGCTTGGACGAAGGCGAGGCGGAGGAGGGTGGGACGAACCCGACGAACCCTTTCATTCGCGGGCAGCGGCTGGCCGAATACACCTCGTTCGCCCACGAGACCAAAGCCGAAGGCGACTCCAAAGTCGACGAGCTGCCGCCCTTGCCGACGCTGCCCGGCGCGCGCACGCCGAAGTCGCCGCTCGCCGGCGCCGAGGCGGCGCTGAACGCGGGCAACTTCGCCGCCGCGGTCGACGAGTGCGAGCGTGTGTTGGCGGCGACGGGCGGCCTGCAAGGTCGGCTGGCGCAGCTGCAGCTGCCGCTCGTCGAGCAGATCTACGGCGCGATGCTGGAAGCGCCCGAGAAAATCCCGGTGCACGGCGAGGCGTCGGCCGACTTGGACCCGCGCTCGGCCTTCCTGCTCTCGCGCATCGACGGCGCCATGACGGTGGAAGACGTGCTCGACGTGAGCGGCATGCCGCGCCTCGAGGCCTTACGCGGGTTGGCGTTGCTGGTTCGTCGCCGCGCGGTACTTTTGAAGTAGGGCTGAAGTAACACCGCCGAAACACGGATCGAGTAGTATCCCGCGCATGTCGAATCCCAAGAAGATCGTGCTCGCTTACTCGGGCGGACTCGATACGTCCGTGATCATGGGCTGGCTGCGCGCCACGTACAACTGCGAGGTCGTCGCCTTCTGTGCCGACGTCGGCCAAGGCGAAGACCTGGAGGCCGTGCGCAAGAAGGCGCTCGCGACCGGCGCCAGCAAGTGTTACGTCGAGGACCTGCGCGAAGAGTTCGTGCGCGACTTCGTCTTCCCGGCTCTGCGCGCCGACGCCGCCTACGAGCAGGATTACCTGATGGGCACGTCGCTGGCGCGCCCGCTGATCGCCAAAGCGCAGATGGAAGTGGTCGCCAAAGAGGGCGCCGACGCCGTCGCCCACGGCTCGACCGGCAAGGGCAACGATCAGGTTCGCTTCGAGCTCGGCTATTACCACTTCAATCCGCAGATCAACATCATCGCGCCCTGGCGCATCTGGAACATGAAGTCGCGCTCCGACCTCATCCAGTACACCAAGGACCACAACATCGACGTCGAGGCCACGGCGTCCAAGCCCTATTCGATCGATCGCAACCTGTTCCACACCTCGTATGAAGGCGGCATTCTCGAGGATCCGTGGCAGGAGCCGGCGGCGGGGATCTTCCAGCTCACCAAGAATCCGGAGGAGGCGCCGGACAAGCCGCAGTACGTCGAGGTCGAGATCGACGGCGGCACGCCCATCGCCATCGACGGCGAGAAGCTCGGCCCGGCGGCGCTGCTCACCAAAGCCAATCAGCTGGCGGCGGCGCACGGCGTGGGTCGCGTCGACATCGTCGAGGATCGCTACGTCGGCATGAAGGCGCGCGGCATCTACGAGACGCCGGGCGGCACGCTCCTCCGTCGCGCGCGGCGCGCGGTCGAGACGGTCACGCTCGATCGCGAGGTCATTCAGCTGCGCGACTCGCTCATGCCGCGCTATGCGCAGTTGGTCTACAACGGCTTCTGGTATGCGCCCGAGCGCATCTTGCTGCAGGGCCTCGTCGACGAAGCCTCGAAGCCGGTCACGGGCACGGCGCGCATCAAGCTCTACAAGGGCAGCTGCACCATCGCCGGCCGCAAGGCGCCGAAGTCGCTCTATCGCCCCGATTTCGCGACCTTCGAGGCCGAGCAAGTGTACGACCAGAAGGACGCGGGCGGCTTCATCAAGCTCAACGCCCTGCGCCTGCGCATCGCCCAGATGCGCGCTCGCGAATAAGCGCCCAAAAAAAGCTGAAACCGCAGCGCGACGGCGATCACTTCGGGTCGGAGGTAAGTCATGACCCGTACGATCAAGCTCCTCTGTGCAATCGCTACTGCCGCTACGCTCTCCGCCGGTTGCGGCTGGCCCGACACCAAGATGCAGCCCGTCGGCACCACGCAGATGCAGTCGCAACAGCCCGCCGCGCCCGCCACGTCCGCCAGCGACGAGACCAAGAAAAAGACCAACGGCTAGGGGCTGTTCTCAATCAGCTCCCGTCGCCAAGCTTGCTGCGGGCCGCGTCTGCTTCGTTGCTCATCGCTCAGTTACCGCCAGTAGCTTCGCTCTTCGCGCCTCGCAGCCGCGGCTCCTCGCGGCGCTTGGCTCGGTCCGCCGATTGAGAACAGCCCCTAGTCCAAAACCGTCGCGAACGGCTCAAGCGCTAGGCGGAGCGAGGACCGCAGCGGAGCGGGCTCTGAGCCCGTGAGCAGCGGCCCGCAGCGACAACGACGCGATTGAGCCGCGCAGCAGGTTTTAGCGGCTGCGGCTGGAGTGGTGTTGCGCGTCGCCGGGCGTCCGGGCGACGACGCGGTGATCGCCGAGTGGCAGATCGCGCGGCACCTCCAGCGTGGCGCGCCAGCGACCGTCGTCGCCGGTGACGGCGTCGCCGACGCGCAAGGCGCCGTCGGGGCCGGCCAGGTAGATCTCGACGGCGAGCGCGCCCGGGTGGCCGTCGCTCGACGTGACGGCGCCGCTGACGTCGATGCGATCGCCGCGGAAGGCGTCGCGCTTGTCGAGGCTGACCGAGATCTTGGTCTCGGCCGGCGGCGCCGCGTGGCCGGCGCGCGGCTCGGCGTTGCCGCCGTGGCCGGCCTTCGTCGTTGACGTCGCCGGCGGCGGCTGGCGCTCGAGCGCGTCCAGCGCGTCGAGATCGATGCGCACGTGCTGAATGGCGCCGCCGTTGTTGCCGTTGCCGCTCTTGGGGCTCTTGGCGCGCGCGGCGGCGGCCTGCAGCTCGGGCGGCGTCGGCGGCAGCGCGTCGCCACCGCTCGAGAACGGCGGCGGCTGCGGCAGCGGATCCTCGCCTTTGGGACGATAGGGAATCTTGCCGTCGCTGCCGGCGACTTGGTTCTCGACCATGGCGCCGCCCAAGTTGATGCGCCGCCAGCCCACGCGCGGCAGATAGACCTCGACGAAGACGTGCAGCTCGTTCTCGACGTAGCGCGCGGGAATCCCCGCCGCCAGCGCCGTCACCACGAACGCGTACGAGCGATGCCGGCAGCTGCCATGCTGCGCCAGCGCCAAGTCGGCATAGGGCGACGTCGAAGGGGCCGGCGGCGCGCCCGACTGAAATCCGCGGAACCAGCTCACCAGCGTCGCGAGCGCGCGACCGAGCGGCGCGTCCGGTCGCGCGTCGACGCCGAGCCGCGCCAGCACCGCTTGCGCCCGCTTCTTCGTCAGCGGCGGCAAGGGCGGCACGAGCGCGCGCGGCTCGTCGCGCAGCCGCGCCTCCGCCGGCAATTCGCCCACGAAGTAGCGCTGCGGCGCGTCGCTCAGCCAGATCAGCCGATGACGCCCGCCCGCGCTCGACGACACGAACTGATTGTCGGCGCCGTCCTTGGCGAAGTTGACGGCGATGGGCGGCTCGGTCCGATAGGCGAGCACGCGCGCGTCCGCCGCCACCGACGGCAGCGGAATCCACTCGCCGGGCTCGAAGTCGACGACGATCGAGCCCCAAAAGGCGTCGCGATCGGCCGCGCGCTCACCGGCGCCGACGACCGGCAGCGCCTCGCGCTCCTGCCCGCGCTCGCTCAGCACCAGTGACTCGTCGGCCGCCACCGCGTCGAGCGCGCTCATGCGCTTGAACGGGAACGTCGCCGGATTGAAGACCTCGTGATAGGTGCGCAGGCCGGGCGGCTCGGGTCCGGTGTCGCGATCGATCGTGAGCCGCGGGTGACGCTCGGGCGGGCGATCGACGTGCGTCGCCGGCTGCGTCGCGTTCGTCGCCGGCGGCGCGCCTTTGTCGCCCGTCGCCGGCGGCGGCGGCACTTCCGATCCCGCTTGCGAATAGACCGGCTCGCCCGCTTCCGGCTGCGCCGCGCCGCTCGGCGCCGGCACCAGCTCGCCGTCGGACAACAGCGCCGCCGCGCCGTCGTCGGCGCGCCCTTGCCGCCAGCAGACCCCGTTGGCGCAGTGCAGCTTGCCGACGCTGACGCGCTCGTGCAACAGCTGTCCCCAAGCCGTGCCGCTCATCAGCATCAGCAGCGTGAAGAGCGTGGCCCGCATTCTGGAATGATACCGCGCCTCGGCGTATACTGGAGAGTCTATGGTCGCCGATCCTTCGAAGGCGCACCTCGAGCTTCTGGAGGCGCTGGGGAACGCAGTTCCGCGTGGTCTCGATATTCCGCGCGGACGCCGCGTATTCGTCAACCGCAACCTGCGCATGGACGAGGTCGAGATGATCGGCTTCGACATGGACTACACGCTGGCCCTCTATCACCAACGCAATCTCGAGTCGCTGAGCATCCAATGTACGCTGGATAAACTGATCACGAAGCGCGGCTATCCCGAGGAGATTCGCGCGCTCGACTACGATCCGTCGTTCGCCGTGCGCGGCCTCGTCGTCGATCGCCACTACGGCAACATCTTCAAGGCCGACCGCTTCGGACACGTCGGCCGTGTCTATCACGGCAAGCGCCTCATCTCCGACGACGAGCGGCACAAGCTCTATCGCCTGGAGCGGATTCGGCTGTCGTCGGCGCGTTACGCCTGGATCGACACGCTGTTCGCGCTGCCAGAAGCGGTGATGTACGCGTCGATCGTCGACCTGCTCGAGGCGCACAAGACCAAGCCCCTCGACTTCGAGAAGGTGTGGCAGGACATTCGCGAGTGTATCGACGAAGCGCACCGCGACGAGTCGATGAAGCGGCTCATCAAGGCCAACCTCGACGACTACATCGTGCGCGATCCCGAGCTGGCGCCGACGCTGCACAAGTTTCGCTCGTCGGGAAAACACCTGTTCCTGTTGACCAACTCGGCGTGGGACTACACCGAAGCGGTCATGAATCATCTGCTCGGCGCGTCGCTGCCGGCCTATCCGGGCTGGCGCAGCTACTTCGACATCGTGATCGTCGCCGGCACCAAGCCGGCGTTCTTCACCGAGAAGCGACCCTTCGTCGAGATCGACGCCGTCGGCAACATCAAGGGCGAGCATTCGGGGCCGTTCTTGCGCAACCGCATTTATCAGGGCGGCAACATCCACGACTTCGAGACGTCGTCGGGCTTCTCGGGCGATCGCATCTTGTACATCGGCGATCACATCTACGGCGACATGCTGCGGGCGAAGAAGTCGTCGGTGTGGCGCACGGCGATGGTGCTGCAAGAGCTGGAAGAGGAGCTGACGCAGGTCGAGCGCAACAAGGACAAGCTGACACGCGTCGAGCAGCTGGAGCGGCAGTGTGTGCGCATCGACTCCGAGATCAGCTATCAGCAGATTCTCCTGAAGTCGCTGCAGAAGCTGGCCGATCCCGATGATGTCGCGACGACGGGTGCGCCGCCGCAGCCGACGCTCGACGCGGCCAAGCAGGAGGCCAAGCGCCGCCTCGACGAGCTGCGCGCGTCGTTGAAGAGCGCGTCCGAGGAGCTGGGCCGGCTCGATCACGAGGTCGATCTGGCGTTCAACCCTTACTGGGGCGCGATTTTCCGCGAGGGCACCGAGAACTCGCGCTTCGGCGAGCAGGTCGAGGACTACGCCTGCGTCTACACGAGCCGCGTCTCCAATTTTCTCGCCTATTCGCCGCTGCGCTACTTCCGCTCGCCGCGCGACCACATGCCGCATGAGCTCGTGTAGCGGCGACAAAAGCCGCGCGCTCAGCGTATAAAGCGTCATGCCGCCGCAATCTCGATGAGCGATCGCACGCGCAAGCTCGGCTTCGCCGCCGCCATTCTGATCGTGACCGTGCTCTTGTCGCGCGTGCTCGGCTTCGTGCGCGACGCGTTCATCGCCGCGCTCTTCGGCGCCACCGGCCAGACCGACGCCTTCATCGCCGCCTTCACCATCCCCGACATCCTCAATTATCTCGTCGCCGGCGGCACGATGAGCATCACGTTCATCCCCATCTACACGCGCTACTTGAGCGAGGGCAACGAGGCCGAAGGCAACCGCGTCTTCTCCATCATCTCGACTACGATGACGCTCGTCATCATTAGCGGCGTCATCGCGCTCGAGATCTTCACGCCGCAGCTGACGCACAGCTACCTCAAGAAGCTGCAGCCGAGCGACATCGACCTGGCCATTCGGCTGACGCGCATTCTCTTGCCGGCGCAGCTCTGCTTTTACGTCGGCGGCTTGGCGGCGGCGACGCTCTTTGCGCGCCATCGCTTCGTCTCGGCGTCGATCGCGCCGCTCATCTACAACCTCGGCACCATCGCCGGCGGCGCGCTGCTCGGGCGCCGCTTGGGCATCGAGTCGCTGGCGTGGGGCACGTTGGCGGGCGCGTTCGTGGGCGTGTTCGCCCTGCAGCTGATCGCCGCCGGGCGCGCCGGATTGCGCTGGCGACCGTCGCTGGCGCTGTCGCATCCCGAGTTCAAGCGCTGGCTCCTGCTCAGCTTGCCGCTCATGATAGGCGTCGGCATCGTCACCGCCGACGACTGGTTCATCCGCTACTTCGCCGCCGCCAACTTGGGCGCCATCAGCTGCCTCAACTACGCGCGCAAGCTGGTGCAGGTGCCGATCGCCGTCGCCGGTCAAGCGGTCGGGCAGGCGTCGATGCCGTTCTTCGCGCGCCTGTGGGCCGAGGGCAAGCGCGTCGAGCTCGGCGAGCTCGTGACCAAGGCGTCGCGCACGGTGGCGGCGGTGGCGGCGCTGGCGGCGTGGGCGCTCATCGCGCTGGCGGCGCCGTCGGTGGAGCTCTTGTTCCATCGCGGCCACTTCGCGGCGGCGCAAGTCGAGCCGACGGCGGTCTACGTCGCCATCTTCGCGCTGGCGATTCCGCTGTGGGGCATGCAAGGCATCATCGCGCGCGCGTTCTACGCCACCGGTGACACGCTGACGCCGATGGTGGCCTCGAGCGTCATCCTCGTCGTCTGCATGCCGATCTATTGGCTGCTACACATGCTGCTCGGCATCGACGGGCTCGCGGTGTCCTCGGGCGTCGCCATCTTCTTGCATACCTCGGTGATGCTGCTGCTCCTGCCGCGCCGGCTCGACACCGTGCGCCGCGGCGAGATCGTGCGCGGCACGCTGCGCGCGTTCGCGCTCGGCGCCGTCGCTGCGGTGCCGACGTGGCTGGTCTCGCATTTCCTGCCGCACGGCCACTTGGGCGGCCACGTCTTCGCGTTCGTGCAGCTGGCGGTGGGCGGCCTCGTGTTCGTCGCCGTCGCCGCGCCGCTGGCGCGCCCGCTCGGCGCCGACGACGTGCACGCCTTCTTCGATCGCCTCTTCGGCCGCGTCGCCCGCCGCCTGTTTCCCGAACGCCGCGGCGGCTGAAACGGCCGGCTTTGGCTGTCTGACTTGCTCGCGACGAGACGAGGGCTACCATTGATCCCATGAGGGACACAGAGCTGGCGACGTTGCGGCAGGCGATGCTCGATCGTCTGACGCAAATCTACCGCGAAGTGCATGCCGACATGGACGCGACGCGCGTGGCCAGCCTGTTCGATCGCGAGCCGCACGACGTCGGTGACGACAGCGTCCGCGACGCCGAGGTCGACTTCACCGCCGGCCTCGACGAGCGCGATCGCGCCTTGGCGCAGCAGATCGAGGACGCGCTCGGCCGCATGCGCGACGGCAGCTACGGCAAGTGTCTCGACTGCGATCAGGCGATCCCGCTGGCGCGCCTGAAGCTCGTGCCGTGGGCGGAGCGCTGCGCGGCGGATCAGACGGCTCTCGAAGGCCGGCAGCACCACTCGACGCTGTAAACCGCGCGCTCGACGCGACTCGCGATGGGGCTACGCCGGCGCTTTCGGCGGCCACGGCTCGCCGCGCAGCATCGCCTCGCAGTCCGCCTGAAACTCGGCGTCGCGAAAGCGGTCGCGGGCGCGCTCGATGGCCGCGCGCGCCGTCTCGTCGTCGGGCTGCAGCGCGCCGAGCAGCCAGGCCATGCCGCGCGCGCTCACGAAGTCGGTCGTGCCCGGGAGCTCCGCGCACAGCGTGTCGAGCAGAAAGCCGCGATCGCCGCCGTCGAGGATGTCGCCGACGGCCGCGCCGTGCTGCAGCGAGCGAAACGCCGCCTCGGCCACGTCGCCCAAGAAGGCGCGCATCGCCGTCACGCCCACGCGCGAAGCATCGCGGCGCAACGTCGCCGTCCAGGCGGCGAAGAGCGCGACCGCGCCGTCGGGCACGCCGGGCGCGTGCAGATACGCTTGCGGGCTGTGGCGCGCCAACACGTCGTCGCCGGCGAGCTCGCGCGCCAGGTCGGCCCCGCGATGCGCGACGAGCCGCGCCGCCGCGTGCGCGATGGCGCCGGGCGAGCCGCCGAGCCGCGCGCCGAGCGCGTCCAGATCGTCGGCCGCCTCGCCGGCGTCGAGCCGAACGAGCCCGAAGATCGCTTGCAACGTCGCGATGCCCGCCTCGCCGCGACCGATGATGCGGCGCAAGCGCGCGATGGCCGCCGCGCGATCGTTGCAGCGCACGACCGCCTCCAGATGCGCCAGCGAGCGCGGCGCGCCCGTCCCGTCCAGCTCCGCGCGCAGCTCGACGACGCCGATGATATGGGCGCGACCACGCAGTAGCACCGTGACCGGTTCGAGCGGCATCCTACCGATTTAGCGTCCGCCGAGCGCGCGCGCCAGTCGGCGCAGCGACTCGGGCGGACGGCGCGCCAGCGTATCGAGCGTCTGCTGATCGATCGGCTGCTTGTTCACGCGCAAGCAGGGCAAGAGCTCCAGCCGATCGGTCAGCGCCACGTTGTCGTCGAGCGCCAAGGCCCGTAAACGCGCGCGCGCCGGCTCCTTCAGCTTGCCGGCGCGTTGATCGGGCAGCGCCGCGGCCGCCGGCGGCTTGACCGACGGCGCCACCAGCGGCACGTCGCGACACAACGCCGCGCCGGCCGCGGCCGCGACCGTGGCCGACCCGTCCTTGACCAGCGCGTTCGTCAGCCACTCGGTCGCCGCCGGCGTGTTCCACAGCGACTCGGCGGCGGCGCGGCGCACGTCGGCGTTGGCGTCGCCGAGCAGCGCCATCAGCGCCTTGTCGTCGACACGGGTGACGCCGCGCAGCGCCGCCACCGCCTCGATCGCCGGCACGCGCAACGCCGGCGGCAGCGCGCGGTTGTTGGCGGCCGTCATGAGCTCGGCCGCCGCGCGCGCCGGCACGTCGACGGGAATTTCGTCGCGCTCGCGCGCTTCGGGCGTCAGCCGCTCGGCCAAGCGCCGCGCGCACGCCGCCGCCGCCGCCGCCACGTCCGCGTCGCTGTCGAAGATGTCGTGCGCGACCTCGGGCAGCCGCGCCCAGCCGTCGTCGACGAGCGCCAGCGCGTGCAGCGCGGCCACGCGTTCGTCGCGCGCGCCCGACGCCAGCAGCATGCCGAGTCGACCGGCGCCGAGCCGCGCCGCCACGCGCTCCAAGTCGAGCTCGTCGCCGCCACGATCGGCGGCCACGAGCGCTTCCACCGTCGGCAAACGCACCAACGCCTGCGCCGGCGCCAGCGCGCCCAACACGCCCACGACGAGCGCGACGAGCACTACTTCAGCGTGACTTGCGAGCGCGCGTAGATGTCCTCGGCGCCACCGATCAAGCGCGTCACGAGGATGTTGTAGGTGTGACCGGCCTTGAAGTTCTGATCGGCCGACACCGCCACCGACGAGACGAGGATCTTGGCGTTGGCCTTCGTCTGAATCGGGAAGGCGTTCGTCGGCTCGCGCGACTTCTCGGCGGTGTCATAGAACACCACCTCGACCTCGTCGGCGCCCGCGGCCTTTTTTAGATAGGCGACGAAGTTGATGGTCCACTGCCCATCCTTCGCCGCGATCTCCTTGACCTGCTGCTTCTTGAGCGTCTTCTCGAAGCCGTCGGCCGATGTGTCGATGGGCTCGGCCGTTACGATGATGTTTCCGGCTCCCGCATGCGCCAGCGAAGGAGTGACGATGGCGGCAGCGAAGGCGAGTGCGATAGTCGCGGTGCGCATGGGCATGATCATAGAAGACGCCGGAATGATTTGCTGTGCAAAAACTTGACGACCGATCAGACGTTCAGTAGGCTCTCATTTGTTCAGGTCGGAGGGCCAGTCATGCAGATCCAGGACGACGCCAAAGAGCCACTGACCGATCGCCAGAAGGCGGTGCTGGAGTTCATCAGCTCTTCGATCGAGAGCCGCGGCTATCCGCCGACCTTGCGCGAAATCGGCGAGCACATGGGCATTCGCAGCACCAACGGCGTCAACGATCACTTGAAGGCGTTGGAGAAGAAGGGCTACCTCGAGCGCGAAGATCTGAAGTCGCGAGCGTTACGCCCGATCTCCAGCGAAGGCGCCGGACCGACGGGAAACACCGTCGAGGTGCCGATCTTGGGTCGGGTCGCCGCCGGAGAGCCGATCCTGGCGATCGAGCAGGCCGAGGACACGGTCAAGGTCGATCGCTTCTTCCTCGGGCCGTCGCGGGACGTGTTCGCGCTCAAGGTGCATGGCGACTCGATGATCGAGGCCGGCATCTACCATGGCGACTTCATTTTCGTGAAGAAGCAGCTGGTGGCGAACAAGGGCGACATCGTCGTGGCGATGATCAATGACGAGGCGACGGTGAAGTATTTCCATCCCGAGCCCGAGAAAGATCAGATCGTGTTCAAGCCGGCAAATCAGCGGCTGCAACCGATTGTCGTCAAGCGTCGCGACTTCAAATCGGTGAATTTGATCGGCCTGGTAGTCGGGGTTTACCGACGGCTGTAGCATGCTAGATTCTGTAGGTGCGTGACGGAAGGTTCCATTGGCGACGGCTTGCGTATGCAGCCGTCGTTTCCGTTTGCACGAGCGGCGCCTACTGGGTCGTGATGCTGTCGAGCTTCGCGGCGCTGACCGAGAAGCAGCCGGAGGAGATTCAAGTCGCCTGGATGCCCGACGCCGACGAAGGCAAGGCGCCCGACGAAGCGCCGATTCCGCCCGAGCCCGAGGAAAAGAAAAAGGCGGAGAAGGCCAAGAAAGAGAAAGAGAAGCTCAAGAAGGAAAAGCTCGCGCAGGCGCCCGAGCCGGCCAAAGTCGAGGAAAAGAAGAAAGAGGCGGAGCTCGAGATCAAGCCGCCGCCGCCGCCCGACAAGCCGCCGCCACCGCCGCCGCCGCTCATCGATCATCGCAAGCAGATGGTCGATCAGGACAAGTTTCCCGACGAGCAGGACAACGCCGACGCGAACTACTTGGCGCAGAAGAACCATCGCACCGAGCACGAGACGCGGGCGACGAACACCAACCTCGTGCGCGAAGTACAGTCGGCAGAGACGCACGAGTCGGAGCGTTCGGACAACAAAGCGCCGGATACGGGGGCGAAGAACGACAAGCTGGCCGAGCTGCAGAATCGCGACGGGCAGAAGAATCAGGTGGTGCGCTCGTCGGAGATGCAAGGCCAGGAGGGTCAGGCGCAGCCGAAGGAGCAGCCGCAAGGGCCCTTGTCGATGCGCGATCTGACGCCGAAGGCGGCGATCGATCCGACCGAAGCCGTCAAGCAGCGCGAAGGGCTCGACAAGCAGGAAAAGGGGCAGGGCGATCTGCCGATGGCGCGCGTCGGCGTCGAGGGGCAGCGCGCGGTGGCGCCGACGATGGGCTCGTCGAAGCCGAACCTGAACCTGAACCATCACATGTACGACAACATCGTGGGCGTGCAGGCGGCCGAGGACGAGCGGCGCGCGGCGGCGAAGGCGGAGAAGTCGCACGTCGCCGGGCATTGGGATCGCATGCAGACGAAGTTCGCGGCGATTCGCTCGTCGATCGAGAACTTCACGCCCGCGGTCAAGCCGGGCAATCAGGAGGAATTGGGGACGCGCGCGTCGCCGTTCGCCGCCTACATCACGGCGATGCATCGGCAGATTCACAAGCTGTTTACGCTCGGCTTCTTGGCCGACATCGATCTGCAGCGCAACTCGGTCTACGCCAACGATCAGCTGTGGACGCAGCTCGAGATCGTCGTCAAGAGCGACGGCACCGTCGAGCGCGTCGGGATCGTGCGCACGTCGGGGCTGTTGCCGTTCGACGTAGCGGCGATCGACAGCGTCATGTCGGCGGCGCCGTTTCCGCCGCCGCCGCAAGCGATCAAGAGCGCCAACGGTAAGGTTTACGTCGACTGGCAGTTCCATCGTGACGAGCGCGCGTGCGGCACGTTCGGCGCCGATCCGCATATTTTGACGACGGTCGAGGAGAACCGCGAGCACGACACGTCGGAGACGGGCGCGCAGGCCAAGGCCATGCGGCAAGCGGCGGAGGCGGCGGGCGGCAAGAACGCGCACACCGGCGGCGGCGCGCTCGATCTCGCGCACAACGGTGGCGGCGGCGGGCCGACGGAAGCGCCGCGACAGCTGTCGCGCGAGCCGACCGAGCGGCCGCGCGGCGACGACGAGATCCCGACGGCCAAGCCGTCGGTGGCGCCGACGGTGGTCGTGCCCGAGGTGACGCGCGACGTGCGCGCCGCGGCCGAGGGCTGGTTCGCGGCTTACCAGCGCGGCGACGCGGCGTGGCTGGCGGGCTGGAGCGCGACGCCGTTTACGGCCGCGGGCGAAGTCATCGCGCGCGACGGCCCGACGCTGAAGGCGATGTACAAGCAGCTGCTCGCCGAGGCGCCGAAGGGGCGCGCCACGAGCGGGCTCGACGTGCTGACGCCGGCGGGCATTCGCGGCAAGCTGGGCGGCCTGCCGCCCGGCGGCGAGCCCGACGGCATGCTGTTCGCCGTCGGCAAGTCGGGCGGCGAAGAGTTCATCCTGCTGCTCAAGAAGTCATCGCAAGGCTGGCGCGTCGCCGGCATCGACCGCTGAAAAAGAAAACGCCCGGCTCTGCGCGAGAACCGGGCGTTGCCGTTCAATCGTGACGACTACAGCTTGACGACGTTGCTCGCTTGCGGACCTTTCGGCCCGTCGGTGAGCTCGAACTCGACCGGCTGACCTTCGGCCAGCGAGCGGAATCCCTCGCCCTGAATCTGCGTGTGATGGACGAACACGTCCGGTCCGCTCGCGGGCGTGATGAAGCCGTAGCCCTTCGCGTCGTTGAACCACTTCACGGTGCCTTGAACCAGTGACATCGAAATCCTCCAGACCTCGTCTCGCCCATCGCGAGGCGAGTTTTGAGGGGACCATATCGCCTGCGGGCTTTCTGTCAATACAGCTTGCGTAAGTCGGCGTCTTCGTAATAGTGCCGCAGGATCTCTAGGTAGCTCTTGCCCGCCTGCGCCATGCCGACGGCGCCGGTCTGACAGAGGCCGACGCCGTGGCCGTGACCGCCGCCGGTGGCGTCGATCGTCGCGATGTGACCGCTGTCGTCGCGCGTGACGTCGAGGACGAACATGGCGCTCTTGAGCGTGCCGAGCGCGCGGCGGATCTCGAGCTCGCCGTCGAGGTCGCGCTCGCGCTCGTCGCCGACCAGGTGCACCTTCGTCGCGCGGCCGGACACGCCGCGGGCGACGACGCGGATGTCGCGCAAGCGGCCGACGAGGGGCTGCAGCAGCGCGGGATCGATCGGCTTGTGCCAGCGATAATTCGTCGTCGCCTCTTTCGGTCGCGCGCACCAAATATCTGACGTCGGCGACGGGCCGAGCGCGAGCCAGGCGCGAATGTTGGTCTCGTCGATGGTCGCGAACGTGGCGTCGCTCTTGCCGTCGAGCCGGCCGCGGAGCTGCGCGTCGGGCGCGCCCGGCCAGACGCGCTCGTTGTGCTCGCCGTGGCCGCCGCAAGACGCGGAGTAGACGGCGTCGACGAGGCTGCCGTCGGGGCGCGCGAGCAGCTGGCCGCGCGTGGCGGCGACGGCGGCGGTGGCGCGCGGATCTTCGTGGCCGGCGCCGGCATACACCTGACAATGCACCGTCGAGCAGAGGCGATAGGGATCGGTCAAGTGGCGCGTCCCGATCTTGGCCAAGAGCTCGTTGCGCGCGGCCACCGCTTGCGCCTTCAGCGCTTCGGGCGGCGACGACGCCGACATCTCCGCCGGCACCAGCCCGGCCAGCAGCTTGTCCTCCGGCACGGCGTTGACGACCGCCAGCTGTCCGCCGTTGTCGACGGTGACGTAGAGCTTGCCGAAGTAGCGCCGTGGCTCTTTGCCGCCGCGGCCATTGTCGACGTCGCTCAAGTCGAGTAAGCCGCTCGGTCCCGGCGAGAGCCACAAGATGGCGTCGTTGCGCACGACGACGCCGCGCTCGTCGACCGCCTCGACGGTGCCGCGCGGGCGTTCGACGAGGTCGGGATGGAGCGTGCCGCCGATGGCCGTCGCCGCTTTTTTGGCCGCCGCTTCGTCGTCGAAGCCTTCGGTGGCGACGAGGACGCGGCGGCTGTCGAGCACCTGGCCTTTGACGGCGAAGAGCGAGCCGACCTCGAACGTGCGCGGCGTCTTGCCCTTGGCTCGCCAGCGGGCGAGCTCGGCCTGCAGCTCCGTCGACTGCGCGGGCGCGAACGACGCGGCCACCACCCACCAGCGAATCTTGCCCGGCTTGCCGTCGACGACGCGCAACGTCCAGCGCGTGCCGCCGCGCACCTCGGCGCCGCCTTCACCGTCGGGCAAAAGGCGCATGCCGGCGCCGCTGACGGTCACCTCCGGCCGATGCTCCATGACGCGCACGGTGACGATCGGCAGCCCATCGCGCGTCCACGAAAACTGGCTCGAGTAGACGACGCGCAGCTTGTCGGCGCCGCTCAGCTCGTCGCCGCGCGCGGCCGCGGCCAGCACGGTGACGACTGCCAGCGCCGCTGCCGCCCGAGCGCGCGTCGCCATCGCTACGCGCGCAGCTCGGTCTTCGCGATGTAGTTCAGGTTCAAGAAGTTGATGGTGAAGTGGGCCACGATCGGCGCGCCCAAATTCCCGAGCTTCATATGCAAGAGGCCCATGGCGATGCCCATGATGAACGACATGATCGTCCACGGCAAAAATCGCCACTGCGCCCGCACGTGCATGGCCGCGAACAGCGCGCTCGACCACCACAGGCCGATCGCCGGCAACATGGCGCCGCGGAAGAACATCTCTTCGCCGATCGACGACGCGGCCGCGAGGATGAACATCTCCTTCGACGACAGCTCGTGGACGACGGCGTGAAACTCCTGGTGCAGCACGCGCGCCCACTCCATCGAGTGCGTCGCCAGCCGCGACAAGAACACCATGGCCAAGCCGAAGGCGAGCCCGACGAACGGCCCCGCCCACAGCCAGAACGTCGTCTTTTGCGCCCCGAATTCGTAGATGTTCGACTGGTGGCGGAATTGGCCCCAGATGATGGCGAGGCCGCCGAGCGCGCCGTAGAGCAGCCCGATGACGGCGGCGCGGCTCAGGCGTGGTTCACGCGGCGTCGACGCGAGCTGCATTGCGGATAGTCAATATAACGTGCTAACGCGCGATCTGCACGTGGCGCTTACGCACCAGCGGATCGCCGGCGCGCGCCGCCCACTCGAAGTGTGCGGCAGCGTGCGAAGTCAGCGCGCGGTGCTGGCGGAAACGCCCGACGAACGGGCTGCGCCGCCACACGGTGACGCGCGCGTCGGCCACCTCGGTGTTGTGACAATAGGCCGGCTCGCCGTCGGGATCGACGTATTCGGCCATGATCATGTCGTCGGGCCGGCAGGTCAGCTCGGCCTCGATCTTCCACTCGGCGTTGGCGGCGTGCAGAAGATAGCGGCCCGTGCCGTAGTCGGATCGCGCGAGCGGCAGCTGCCACAGCTCGCGGAAGTGCAGCTGCGCCGGCTCGTTGTCGACGACGAGCGAGATCAGGGTCAGCTTGGGGAGCACCAGCGGGCCGCGGCGCAAGCGCACCGACAGCGTCTCGAGCGCCGTCGTGCGATCGTCGTCGAAGCCGTTGCAGTGCGACCAGGCCCAGGAATAGGCGTGTTTCTTGCCCCACACGTGCGACTGGCCCAGCGGATCGCCCTCCAGCGCGTAGCGCTCGCCGTCGACGATGATCTCGCCGCGCACCGCGACGTTGAGGTTCGGCGCCAACACCATCGTGTCCGCCAGGTTGGTCTTGTACAGCGGCGACGGCAGGTGCAAGTGCGCCTCGGTGGCCGGCGACCAGCGCAGATCCCACGCGATCTCGTGCCCTTCGCCGGCGAGGCGGCCGCGCGCGCTCGACGACGTCAGCTCGCCGTCGGCGATGCGGATGCGAAACGGCGTCGGCTCCTGGCGCAGCTCGGCGATGGCGAAGCGCTCGTTGACGCCGAAGGTGCGCTCGGGCCGATCGCGATCGAAGCGGGCGAACCACAGCTGCGCGTAGGGCTCGCCGTGACCCTCCGTCGGCGCTTCCAGCGTGTAGCGAATCCAAAAACCGGTGCGCGACGCGAGGTGATTGAGGGTGGCGTACCACACCTCGTAGTGGCCGCGCTGGAACTCCCAGCGCATGCGGTTGGCTTCGGCGACGTCCATGGCGCCATGCTACAAGAGATGCACCAACAGTGTCGCCTGGGTTGAGAGACGAGCGAGACGGAGCGCACGCCGATGACGCTGCTGGTTGACGTAGTCCTCCACCACAGGGTTGAGCAACGAGATGGCGACTGATCTGACTTGCGTGCTGGTCCCGGCGGGCCAGCTGGAACCTGCAGCGGTGCACGCGATCGTGCGCAAGAGCGGCCGACTGGCGGCGCTGGTGCGCGTCGCGCCCTTGCCGGCGCTGAGCCTGGTGCAGATCGAAGTGCACGATCTGCGGCGCGGCATGCCGTGCGAGGATCCCGAGCTCGTGGGCGCGTTCTCCAAAGGCGGGCGCGCCACGTTCGTGCACGTGAACCACACGGCCAAGCAGGCGATGGTGCACGGCTTCATCGACGGCAAGCCCAACGAAGGCTTCGCCGGCGCGCCCGGCGACGACTTCATGGCGCGCCTCATCGCCGAAGCCGGCCACGCGCTCGACGCCATCACCGCCGCCGACGACGGGTCACGACTCGGCATCGGCATCGCGTCCACGCAAACGCACGCGCTCTTGAAGGGCCGCGCGCTGCACGTTCCCGTCGGCACGCCGACCGCGCTCGACTCCTTCGTGTTTCACGATCGCGGCCAGAAGCTCGACGAGGGCGCCGAGCGGCTCGCGTGGCTGGCGTTCGATCGCGCGCTGGCGTTCGGCGCGCCCGGCCGCGCGCTGGCGGCGATGATCGACGGCGCGCCCGCCGGCGCCTTCGGTCCGCTCGAGGGCGCGCGCGCCGAAGCCGTGGCTGCGCTGGCCGCGCTCGGCGAGCAGTCGCCGGCCGACGCCAAGCTGCAGAACGCGCGCGCCCTCGAGTTGTGCGCGTTCGCCGCGGCGATGGCGTTCGCGGGCGGCGATCAGCTGCGTTATTGGGACGAGCGGGTCTTGCCGCTGTTCGCCATCTGCGGCAAGCCGACGCCGCCCGCGCCCGTCCTCGACGCCGAAGAAGCGGACGAGATCGATCACGAAGAGACGCCGTTTCTGGAGGCGATGGTCGAGACCTTGCCGTTCGCCGCGCCGCCCGAAGGCGAAGGTCCGCTCCTGACGCAGCTGGCGCCGGGCGAGCTCGGCCCGCTGGCGCCGTGGGCCGGCGGCGCCGCCGAGCATACGGGCGCGCTCTTCTCGCTGCGTCCCGAGCGGCTGTTGACGCTCGTGCGCACGCTCGACGGCAAGCGGCTGACGGCGGCGATGGACTCGTTCGCGCACGCCTGGTATCGCGCGCTCCGGCCCGGGCAGCCCGAAGGCGACGCGTTCAAGACGTGGCGGCAGGCCAAAGACGACGAAGGCCACGCCGATCTCGACCGCTTCGTGAACGACTGGGCCGAGCTGCGCGCCTGCCTCGAGATCGCCGCCGCCAACCAGCTCGACGTCGCGCTGCTGTTTTACTCATGAGCGCGATCTTTCGCGGCTACAGCATCGTCAGCGACGAGCGCTTGCACGAAGGCGGCTTCCTCAACATTCGTCGCGTGCGGCTGCGCGTCCGCCGCGACGACGGCTCGCTCTCGGGCGAAGGCTTGTACGACTTCGTCGAGCGGCCGATGGGTCGCGACGCCGTCGTCGTCGTCTTGTGGCACCGCGCAGCCGACGGCGTGCAGGTCCTGTTGCGCACGGCGCCGCGCGTGCCTTTGTGGTTCCGCGATCCCGACCTCGGCGCGCAGTTCGTCGAGGTCGTCGCCGGCATCCTCGAAAGAGGCGAAGAGGACTGGCCCGCGATCCAGCGACGCGCCGCCGCCGAAGCGTACGAGGAAGCGGGCATCGCCATCGCGCCCACGGCCGTCGAACGCTTGGGGCCGCCCGGGTTTCCGACTCCGGGCATGTTCTCCGAGCGCTTCTGGTTCGTCCGCGGCGAAGTGGTCGACCCGAGCGCCGCCGTCACGCCGCCGACCGATGGCTCGCCGTTCGAAGAGGGCGCGACCGTCGCTTGGCATCCGCTCGCCGCCGCGCTCGCCGACTGTGACGCCGGCCGCATCCCCGACTTGAAGACGGAGCTGGCGTTGCGGCGGCTGGCGGCTACGCTCGGCTGATGCGCGGCGACGACGGCGATCCCTATCGTTCGCCACCCGTCGATCCGCAGTTCGTCTGCCTCGTCTGCTTTCGCTCGTTGTCGGTGCAGCCGGGCGAATGTCCGGCCTGCGGCGTGCCCCGCTTGGCGCTGGCGAACCCCGAAGTGCGCGACGAGCTGCGCGCCGAAGCCGAGCGCCGCGTGCAAGCCCGCGTCTACGGCGAGTGGTTCTGGTGCTATCTGGTCGCGTTTCTCGTCACGACGCCGATGGGCTTCCTCGGCGGCGATCTGTGGCGTCGTCTCGTCCTGTGGATCATCAGCGCCATGCTGGTCGGCGGCGCCAACGTCAAGATCTACGAGAGCCTGGCGCCACGCTCGATGCTGCGGCTGTTCGCCGATCGTCGGCGCCGCCTGTTGCCGCCGGCGGCCGACGCGCCCAAGCTCCTGCCCGCGCACGCCGAAGATGGCGAAGACGCCGACGTTCGCCGCCTCCTGCAGCTGCTCGGCGCCAAAAAAGACGACGGTAAATAAGTCGTTACGGATGAGGATGGACGGCGACGATCCAGTTGCCCGCCTGCTCCATCACGACCACGAGGCCCATCGGCGTGTCGCGCACGAAGCCGCGATCGTCGCGCTGCCAGCTGAGCGATCGCATGGTCATGGTCGCCGGCTTGGTCGTCTTCAGCTGCGCGATGTACTGGACGCCGCTCGAGCCCGCCGGAATCGGCTGCCCGGCGACGATGGCGTCGACCACGCGCGTCGCGTCGCGCTTCTCCTCGGCGTTGTCGCCTTGCAGCGGCCCGAATGCGAGCGCGCGATCGCCGAGCACGAGGAAGCTCATCAGCGCCGAGACGACGAGCTGCGGATCGTCGGGGCCTTTGCTCGCGGGAATCAACAGCGCGGCGCCGGCAAAGCCGCGCGGCTCGGCGCTCCAGTCGGGCCGCTTGCCGTCGCGGAAGGCGACGAGCGCGCGACAAAAGAAGAACTGCGGCTGCGTCGGGCAGCGGATGAGGCTGCCGACGAGCGCCAGCTCCTCTTCGCGCAGGTCGGCGGCCATGACGTTGGGCGGCTGGCCGGGCACGAGCTGCGCCTCTAGCGCGCCGAAGAGCGTCTCGGCGTCGGTGCGCGCGCGTAACAGCGCGTCGGGCGTCTCGTTGGTCGAGTAGTGCAGCTCCAGCCACTTTCCGGCGACGAGCGTCTCGATGTAGATCTCGCGCCTGAAGATTCCGGGAACGAGCTGCGTCGTGAAGGTCAGCTCGCCCGCGGCCTTGCCGGCGACATGCTCGCGCTCGAGGACGATGACGTTGCCGCGCTCGCTGTAGCCTTTGACGCACTGCTGGATGAGCTCGTCGAGCACGTTGGTCGGCGCGTCGTCGACGAGGAGCGAGAGGTCGCGGTCCGGCTCGGCGTGCAGCTGCGCCAGGCGAACGTAGGTGCCGCGCAGGACGCCTTCGCCGAGCACCTGCGTCCAGCCGGGCGCGTCGAGCGTGACCTCGAGGCCGCCGCCGTGCAGCGTTTGGCGCGCGGGGCCGGCTTTGGGGGCGCCGCCGACCGTCGCGCAGCCGCTGATGAAGATGAACGACGCGAATAAGCAGGAGATCGACGCGAGGCGAGGCACGCGCCGATTGTACCCGAAGCAGCTAGCGCGACAGCAGGAACGCCACGAGCGCTTCGGCGATCGCGTCTTGCGCCTTGCGCGCCTTTTGCGTCGACGGCTCGGGCACGTCGTTCATGAAGATCGCGAACGCCAGCGGCGGATGGCCGGGCGCACCCGCGTAGCCGGCCAGGCACGACACGCCGGCCAGCGTGCCCGTCTTGGCGCGCACGTAGCGCTCGGCCAAGCCGCCCTCCATGCGATGCGACACCGTGCCGTCGGCGCCGGCCAGCGCCAACGAGCCGATGAAGTCGGCGGCGAAGCGGAAATCCTTGTAGGCGAAGCGCAACAGCGTCACCAGCTGCAGCGGCGAGAACAGGTTCGACGCGTACAGGCCCGAGCCGTTGGTCATCTTGTACTTGTCGCGGCCGATGCCGAGGCGCTCGCCCAAGAAGCCGGCGACGGCGTCGAGCCCCTTTTGCCACGTGCCGGGCCGACCGCCGGTCTCGGCGCCGAGCGTCTTCAAGATCTGCTCGGCCATGAAGTTGTTGGAGTGCTTGTTGACGTCGCGCACGATGACGCCGAGCGGCTGCGAATAATGCGCGCTTAGCGCTTTGGCGGTCGTCGGCGCCGTGTCGCGCACGACGTTGCCGGAAATCTTGATCCCGCGCCGCGACAACAGCTCGCGAAACGCATAGGCGGCGTAGAGATCGGGATGCGCCACGCGCCGGAGCTGCACTTGCCCCGGGTCGCCGACGCGAATGCGGCCGCGCACGACGATCTCGGTGTGATCGGCCGCCTCGTGCGACTCGACGGTCACGAGCGTGCGGCCATTGGCGACGGTGCGCGCCTCGTTGACGATGGTGAAGTAGGGCGTCTGCGGATCGAGGATGACGCGCGCCGGCGCCGCCTCGTCCGCGCCCGGATAGACGTGCACGCCGACCGCGTTGTAGTTGAGCGACAAGGCGCCGTTGGGCGCGCGAAACGGCGCGTCCTCGTTCTTCTGCTCGAAGCCGGGACCGACGCGCACGGCGTCGAAGAAGCTGTCGTCGACGGCCAGGTCGCCGCTCACTTTGCGCAGCCCGCCCGCGTACAGGTCGCTCACCATCTTCCACAGATCTTCGACGACCAGCGACGGATCGCCGTGACCTTTGATGTACAGCTTGCCCTTGAGCTCGCCACCCGACGGCGGTGTCTCGGCGTAGACCACCGTCTTCCAGCGATATTCCGGGCCCAAGGTCGCCAGCGCCGCCGCCGTCGTGAACAGCTTGACGTTCGAGGCGGCGTTGAAGAGGCCGCCGTCGTTGCGCTCGTACAAGAGCTTGCCGCTGTCCACTTCCTCGACGGCGATGCCGATCTTGGCGGTGCCCAAGCTGGAGTCGTTGAGCGCGGCGTCGATTTGATCTTTGAGCCACTTGCCGCGCTCGGCTGTCGTGCTCGTCGGCGCAGGCGAGACGGGCGTGGGTGCGAACTTGCCCGCTTTGGCGTCGCCACCCTCGGGCAGCTCGGCCGGCTTCGGCGCCGCCGCGATCGCCGTCGTCGTCGCCGGCTTGGCCGCGGCATCCGACGTCGCCGGCTTGGCCGCGGCATCCGACGTCGCCGGTTTGGCCGCCGGAACGGCTACGGCCGCAGCCGGTTTGACCGCTGGTGCAGCGGCCGTTTTGGCGGCCGGCGCTTTGGTGGCGGTCGTCGCCGCCGCGCCTGCGTCGCGCGCGCCGGCGTCGGGAACTTGCGCGTACGCCACCGATGCGCTCAGGCTTACGAGCAGAATCGGCAACGCAGACCGTGACATCGACCAAAAATAGCAGGCGCGCGATCGGGCTGCCACTTCTCACCGTCGTGACCTTGGCCATGACGACGTCTTGCGGCAGCGGTCGCGTGCCCGACGACACGCTCGTGGTGCTCATCGAGACGCCGCCGCTGTCGATCGATCCGCGTTACGCCATCAACGCCTACGACTTCAAGATCGGCCGCGTCGTCTATGCGCCGCTGGTGTCATCGGACACGGCGACGACCGATCTGCAGATGGAGCTGGCGGAGTCGGTCGTGGCCAGCCCGACGACGGCGGACGGCGGCAACGACTGGCTGGTGACGCTGCGCGACGCCCGCTTCTCCGACGGCAAAGCGGTCAGCAGCGACGACATCTTGTACACCTTCGAGCGGCTGCGCGATCCCAAGACCGGCGGCGCCGCGGCGCGACTGCGCAATTCCTTCCGCGAGGCGGGCCTGACCGACATCAGCGCGCCCGACGACAAGCACATCCTGTTTCACCTGACGCGTCCCTACGCCTCGTTCGTGGCCGATTTGAACGTCGGCATCATGGAGCGGCCGCAGCCGGGCGTGCCCGAAGGCGAATTCCCCATCGGCGCCGGCGCGTTTTCGTTCGTCGAGCGCAAAGGCGAGACCTGGACGTTCGCCGCCAATCCCTACTACTTCGGCGGCAAACCACGGGTGAAGCGGCTCGTCTTCAAGACCATCCGCGACGACAACTCGCGGCTTTTGGCGCTCGTCGGCGGCTCCGGCGATCTGACGCAGAACACGATTTCGCAGCTGCTCGTCGACGCCGTGGCCGAGCAGCCGCGCCTCAAAGTGGTGCCCGGGCGCTCGTCGGTCTACACCTATCTCGGCGTCAACAATGAAGATCCGATCCTAAAAGACGTTCGCGTGCGGCAGGCGATCGCGCTCGGCATCGATCGCGCGACGATCGTCCACACGACCTTGCACGACCACGCGGTCTTGGCGACGGGCATGCTGCCGACGTTTCATTGGGCCTACGCCGCCGACGTCGACCACTACGACTTCGATCCGGCGCGCGCCAAGCAGCTGCTCGACGCCGCCGGCTATCCCGATCCCGACGGCGACGGCCCGCTGCCGCGCTTCACGGTGACGCTCAAGTCGTCGTCGAACAAGCTGCGCGTCGCCATCGCCACCGTCGTCGCCGATCAGCTGCGCAAGATCGGCATCGGGGTCGACCTGCGCGTCTACGAGTTCGCCACCTTCTTCGTCGACATCAAGAAGGGCAACTTCCAGCTCTTCATCATGCAGATCCCCGAGATCGCCGAGCCCAACTTGTACAACGTCTTCTTCGCCAGCAATCGCATTCCGACGCGCGACAACTTGGACGCCGGCGGCAATCGCACGCGCTATCGCTCGGCCGAGCTCGACCAGCTGCTCGTGGACGGCCGGCGCGAGCTCGATCGCGAAAAGCGCAAGCTCATCTATCGGCGGATTCAGCAGATCTTGGCGCGCGACGTGCCCGTCGTCAGCTTGTGGCACGAGGACAACTTGGTGGCCATGCGCAAGGTCGTCGACGGCTACGAGATCTGGCCGACGACGTCGATGTCCTCGCTCGCGAAGACCGGCAAGACGCCGGCAAACCCGCGACGGACGAGTCCTTAGAACGGCGCGCTGGCGCTGGAGGCGCCGCCGGTGTCGGGCGACAGGCCGCCGCCGGACGACGACGTCTGGCGGCGATGATGCGAGATGGTGAGCGCGAGCGGAATGCCGACGAAGCGCAGGCCGAGCCCGGCGTCGTCGCGACGGACGACCTCGGCGCCGAATTGCCACTGCCGGTAGGTCGCGGCCACGCCTTCGTCGTCGGTGGCAGCGGGCTCCTCCGAGATGCGCACGACCACGCGCGCGCCGATGGGCAGCACGAGATCGGTGGCGACGAACATGCCGTCGGCCGAGATGTTGCGCGCCTGACCGCCGCCGCCGGCGACGTCGACCTCGACGTCGATCGGCAGGCGAATCTGCTCGCGATGCTTCCACGGCAGCCGGCGCCGATTGGCGTCATGGGTGAACTGCCGCGTCAGCTCGTCGATACGCAGCTGATCTTCTTCCGCCAGCACGTAGCCGAGACGATCGCGCTTGCCCAAGAGCACCCGATACTCAGCCGCGCGGCGGACCCACTCCATCGATGATTCATCCGTGCGCATGGCTCGTATCCCTTCGAGCTAGCAATGCCCGTACCGCTCTCCGACGCAGCTGCCGGCGGTGGCATTCATTGGAATCTACGCGCGCCCAAAGCGCTAGTTTCCCGCTAGCGGTATAATTTTCCGGCAGGCCGGAGACATTTGCCGTCGGTTTTTGAGCACCGCTGTGGCATTTCGGTCATAGCCGGCGCCTGCAGGAGCCGGCGAGCGCGCTAGGTGACGCCTCGCGTTCGCGTGCTACCTTTGCCCGCAAACGTCATGGATCTGTTCCGTCACGCCGCCAAAAAGAACCGCTCGGGTCAGCCGCTGGCCGAGCGCATGCGACCGCTCGATCTGACCGAGTTCGTCGGCCAGGGCCACCTGATCGGCGTGGGGCGGATCCTCGAGCGCACGGCGGCCGAGCGGCATTTGCCGTCGCTGATCTTGTGGGGACCGCCCGGCACGGGCAAGACGACGCTGTCGCGCATCCTGGCGGCGCGGGCCAACGCGCGCTTCGTCGGGCTGTCGGCGGTGCAAGCGGGCGTCAAAGATCTGCGCGAGGCCGTCGCCGAGGCCGAGCAGCGCCTGGGCGAGCACAACGAGCGCACGGTGCTGTTTCTCGACGAGATTCACCGCTTCAACAAGGCGCAACAGGACGCGCTCTTGCCGCACGTCGAAGCGGGGACGATTACGCTCATCGGCGCCACGACGGAGAATCCGTCGTTCGAGGTCAACGCCGCGCTCTTGTCGCGTTGTAAGGTCGTGCGGCTGGAGACGTTGGGCGAGCCCGAGCTGCGCCAGCTGATCGATCGCGCGCTCGTCGACGTCGAGCGCGGGCTCGGCAAGTGGCCGCTCGACGTGCCGCCGGCGGTGCGCGAGCTCATCGCGCGCGAGGCGCAAGGCGACGCCCGGCGCGCGCTCAACACGCTCGAGGTCGCCGCCGAGGTCGCGTCGCCGGGCGCCGACGGCAAGCGCCACGTCGACGTCGCCGCCGTCGAGGAGGCGCTGCAGCGCAAGACGCTCCTCTACGACAAAGCCGGCGACGAGCACTACAACATCGTCAGCGCCTTCATCAAGTCGATGCGCGGCTCCGATCCCGACGCCGCGGTCTACTGGATGACGCGCATGTTGGAAGCGGGCGAGGATCCCATTTTCGTCGTGCGGCGCATGGTCATCTTCGCGTCCGAGGACATCGGCAACGCCGATCCGCAGGCGCTGACGACGGCGCTGAACGCGCTGGAAGCGGTGCGCTTGGTCGGCCTGCCCGAAGGCACGCTGCCGATGACGCAAGCGGCGACGTATCTGGCGACGGCGCCCAAGTCGAACACGGTCTTGAAGACCTACGCGGCGGCGAAGCAGGCGGTGAGCGAGCGCGGCGCGCTGCCGGTGCCGCTGCACATTCGCAACGCGCCGACGCCGCTCATGAAGTCGATGGGCTACGGCTCGGGCTACAAGTATCCGCACGACTTCGCAGGCCATTACGTGGCCGAGAACTATTTGCCGACGGAGCTGAAGGGCGCGCGCTTTTACGAGCCGTCGGACAGCGGCTACGAGAAGGTGCTGCGCGAGCGGCTGCACGAGTGGCGCGAGCGCGCGGCGCAAGCGAGCCGAGAGCGCGAGCCCGGATCCGACGACGGCTAGCACCTCACCACGGTGATTTCGACCGGTCCGTGCCGGTCTGCGACGTCCATGGCTTCGTCGCTCCTCTTCGAAATACAGACGGTATTCCTTCGTCGTCGCGCCTCGCCCTGAACGCGAATCCTCGCCGAAATCACTGTGGCGAGGTCTAGGTTAAAGCGCGCCGACGCCTTCGAGGATCTGCCAGCGCAGCATGTTGCGCATGACCGACGGCGGCGTCATGCGCAGCATCGCCTCACGCAGCGCCACCGCCGGCGGCGACTGCCAGCGACAGAGTCGCCCGAAGCTCCAGCTGCGCTGCACGATCTGACGCGTGCGCGGCAGCCGTTCGCGCTCGTAACGCGCGAGCGCCGCGGCCGGCGTCGGCTCGTCACGCAGCGCGCGGGCGAGGGCGACGGCGTCGTCGATGGCCATGTTCGCGCCTTGTCCGAGGTTGGGCGTCGTCGGATGGGCCGCGTCGCCGATGAGCGCCACGCGGCCGGCGACATAACGCGCGACCGGCGCGCGATCGACCAGATCGTTCTGCAAGATGGCGTCATCGGGCGTCGCGGCGATCGCTTGCGGGAGACCGAACGGCCACTCGGCATAGCGCGCCAGCAGCGCCGCTTTGCGTTCGTTGGCGGGCAGGATCCGATCGGCGGGCGCGTTGAACGCCGTCCACCAATAAACGGTGTCGGCAGAGACGGGACAGACGGAGCCGCGCTGACCGCGACCCTGCACTTCGCGCAGCACGCCCGGCTCCGACGGCGCCACGCGCGCGACGCCGCGAAAGCAGGTCTGCCCCGAGTAGCGCAGCGCGCTTACGCCGACGACGTGCGGCCGCGCGACCGAGTGCAGCCCGTCGGCGCCGATGACGAGGTCGGCGCGCTCGCTGCGCCCGTCGCTGCAGTGCAACGTGACCGCGGCGTCGCCGGGCTCGATGCGCTCGATGCGCCGGTCGGTGTGCACGCGCGCCGCCGGCACGCGCCGCGCCAGCGCCGCCAAGAGCGTCGGGCGCAGCACGATGAAGCAGGCAGCATCGGCAAACTCGGGGCCCCAGTCGTCGAGCGCGAGCCAGCTCAAGGTCGTGCCGCGCGGGTTGGCGCCGGCGACCACGCGCAGCGGCAGCCTGTCGCGGCGCAGCTCGGCGCCGACGCCCAGCTGGTCGAGGCTGGCCATGGCGTTCGACCACAAGCCGACGCCGGCGCCGCCCTCGCGTAACGCCGGCGACTGCTCGAACACGTCGACTTGGAAGCCGGCCTTGTCGAGCGCGATGGCCGTGCTCAGCCCGCCAATGCCGCCGCCGACGACGACGATCCTGCCGATCTGCGCCATATCTCCTCGCAGCGGCAGCATGCGGCGGTCGCGCGCGTCGCGCAAGCGGCGGTCGAGGTCAGCTCGGGCGCGCCAAGCGGCCGAGCGGCACGAACGCGCCCGCGGACGGCGGCGTGACCGCTTTCGGCGGCTGGAACTCGAGCGCGTACGCCGCCGCCGTCTCGGCCGAGCGGACGGCGCTCTCGATCGTCGCCGGCAACCCCGTGCGCACGTAATCGCCGGCCGCGAACAGCCCGGCGATCGGGCTCTGCGTGCGCGGGCGATAACCTTCGGCGCCGGCCTCGTGGGCGATCGTGGCCTCGCGCTCCTTGATGACGCGCGCGTGCAGCAACTTGGCCTGCGCCGCCGCCGGCACCAGCCGCTGCAATTCGCCGACGAGCAGCCGCACGATCTCGTCGCTCGGCCGATCGACGAGCGCGCGCGCCGCCGACACGACGAGCGACAAGTGGCTGCGCTGGCGATCGCGCACGTCGACGAGCTGGTTGCGATGGAAGATCCAATGCAGCGGCGAGCCGACGACGCCGATCAGCGCCTCTTGCGTCACCAGCCGATCGAGCCACAGGTGCAACGACACGATCGGCGACGACTGCAGCCGTTCGATGCCGCTCCACCACGGCACGTCTTGGCGCAGCGCCGGCTCGACGAGCGCCAACAGCGCGCGCGGCGGCACGGCGGCGATGACGGCGTCGGCCGCGATCTGCTCGCCGCCGCGCAACGAGACACCGCGCGCCACGCCGCCGTCGACGAGGACGCGCTCGACGGCCGCCGCCGGCCGCACGGTCGCGCGGTTCGCCTGCAGCCACGCGCGCGCCGGCTCGACGTACAGCTCCGACAAGGGCACCTTGGCCGCGCCCAGCCGACCGTCGGCGTCGGGACCGAAGAAGGCCTCGCGCAGGACCGTCTCGAGCAGCTTGGCCGAGGCCGTGCGCGGGTCGTCGTTGAGCGTCGCCAGCGTCAGCGGATGAAAGAACGCGCGCCGCGCCGCCGGCGATTGCCCGAGCCGATCGAGCCACGCGTCGACGGTCTCGTAATCCGCCGCCGGCGGCAGGAGGCGCGACGGCAGCCGAATCGCCGCCGCCACTTTGCCGAGGCTGAGCTTGTCGCGCCAGGACAGCGACGAAAAGCCGGCCACGCCGCCCAAGAGATCGAGCGGCGGCGGCAGTCGCGCGGCCTGCAGCCGCGAAGTCCGTCCGCTCTCGCCGTCGACGAACGCCACCGCCAGCCGTGGCTGCAGATCCAGTTGCGCCGCGGTGCCGATGCGCGCGAGAAAACGTCGCGTCGCGCGGTAGCAGCCCATGAACAGGTGCTGGCCGTTGTCGATGCTGTCGCCGCTGGTCTCGTCGACGACGGCGTAGGCGCGACCGCCGAGCCGCGGGCGGCGCTCGAGCAGCGTCACGCGCGCGCCGGCGGTGCACAAGCTCGTCGCGGCGGCGAGCCCGGCGAAGCCGCCGCCGATGACGACCACATGATTCGCCCTTCCTTGCGCCGAGAGGCGAGGGCGAGGGTCGGGGAGACTCATGTGGCTATGAGAACGACAGCGTCAGGCGATGCAGCTTGGCGCGCGCGAAGTTACCGAGCGCGATGGTCATCTTGTCGAGCCGGCTCACCGTCGTTTTGGCGCCGAAGACGTCGAAGTTGCGCGCCTCGATCCGCTGCAGCAGCCGATAGTAGATGTCGCCCATGATCTCGGCGATGACGAGCTTGCGCCGCTCGTCGATCGACAGGGCCGCGCGCGCGCGCAGATAATGCGAGCGCGCGCGCGCCGCTTCGAACTGCATGAGCCGCACGAACTTCGCCGAGCGATTGCCCGCCACCAAATCCTCGATGGTGACGCCGAATTGCGCGAGCTCGTCGGCGGGCAGATAGACGCGACCGCGGCGCGCGTCCTCGGCCACGTCGCGCAAGATGTTCGTCAGCTGCAGCGCCAGGCCGAGATCGACGGCATAGCGGCGCGCCGCCTCCTGGTTCGCCGGCGTGTAGCCGAAGATCTCGATGCACATGAGACCCACCGCCGAGGCGACGCGATAGCAATACAGGCGCAGCTCGTCCCAGCTGGCGTAGCGCGTCTTGTCGATGTCCATGGCGCAGCCGTCGATGACCGCCTCGACGTCCTGCCGGCGAATGCCGAAGCGCTGCACGGCCGCTTGCAAGCGCGCGGCGACCGGATGCGCCGGCTCGTTCGGGCCGTAGACATGCTCGAGCTCGTCGCGCCAGCGGGCGATGCCGGCCAGCTTGTTTGCGACCGGCGCCTCTTCGTCGACCACATCGTCGACGAGGCGGCAGTAGGCGTAGACGGCTTCGAGCGCCTCACGCTTGTCGCGCGGTAGAAACAGGAAGGCGTAGTAGAAGTTCGACTTCGAGCGCGTCGTCAGCTTGCGGCAGTAGGCCGCGGCGCCTTCGATGAACGATGTGTCAGGCATGGCTGGGGTCGCTTAGCGAGCCGAGATCCACTGCGGCCAGCGCTGCGTCGCGGCGCGCGCCACCATGCGCGCCTTGTCGGCCGTGTTCAGCGTCGGACGGCGGCGGAAGACGTCGTAGCCGACCGCCTCGATCTTGTCGAGGATGGTCGAGCCGCCGCGCCAGATCATGGCCAGCTCGAAGCCCAAGTCGCTGCCCACTTTGTCGATGAGCGGCCGGCCGCGCTCGAACAGCGCCCGCGCGCGCGCCACTTCGTAGCGCATGAGCGAGCGGAACTGCGGCGTGCACTGGCGCGCGTAGATCGTCTCGTCGGTCACGCCGAAGTGCTTGCGATCTTCCTCGGGAATATAGATGCGATCTTTGGCCAGATCGACGCCGACATCCTGCCAGAAGTTCGCCAGCTGCAGCGCCGTGCACAAGTCGTCCGAGTAGTTGTGCAGCGACGAATCGCGATAGTTGAAGATGTAGAGCACGAGCCGGCCGACCGGATGCGCCGAGTGCGCGCAGTAGCTCTTGAGCTGCTCGAACGTCTGATAGCGGTTCACCGACAGGTCCATCGTGAACGCCGTCAGCATCGCCTGCAGCGGCTGAATCGGAATGTCGCACTGCTCGATCGTCTCACGCAGCGCGATGAACACCGGATGCTCGGCCTCGCCGTGGAAGCAGCGCTCGAGCTCGGTCTCCCAATATTCGAGCGCCTCGGTGCGCCGGCCGGCGTAGCGCGCCTCGTCGGCGAAGTCGTCGGCCGAGCGCGCGAACGCGTAGACGGCCCAGACGAACGGACGCAGCCGATTGGGCACGAAGCGCGACGCGACCGGGAAATTCTCGTAGTGGCCACGCGCCATGCGCTCGCAATAAGCGAACGACTGCTCGAGCGTGTAAGCCTCCTTGGCCGCCAGGTGCAGCTCCGGCAGCGGGATGGCGTTGGGCCGCGATTCGACGACTCGACGGATCACGTAAGACCTCCGACTTTTTGCGCGTGGCCGTTGGTTCCGCGTAGGCGCTCGAGAATCTGCTGTGCGATTTCGGTGCGCACGTCGCCGAGGCGCGACAGCTCTTCGGCCACGCGGTCGACGAGCTCGCCGGTCGCGCCGACGTGCAGCGCCAGCGAGCGCGCGTGCAAGCTCATGTGGCCCTTTTGGATGCCTTCGGAGGCCAAGGCGCGCAGGGCGGCCAGGTTCGAGGCCATGCCCGTCGCCGCCATGACCATCCCGAGCTCGCTGGCGCGTTCGGTGCCGAGGATCTTGAGCGCCAAGCGCGCGCCGGGATGGACGCGCAGCGTGCCACCAACGGTGCCGACGGCCATCGGCAGCTCGATGCGACCGATGAGGTCGCCGGAGCCGTCGGCGGCGACGCGCCACGTCGCCAGCGGGCCGTAGCCGCCGTTTTCGCCTTTGGTCGCGGCGTAGGCGTGCGCGCCGGCTTCGACGCCGCGCCAGTCGTTGCCGGTGGCCATGACGACGGCGTCGACGCCGTTCATGATGCCCTTGTTGTGCGTCGCCGCGCGATAGGGGTCGAGCTCGGCGAAGCGGGAAGCAGCGACGATGCCGTCGCGCACGACTTCGCCCGAGTGATCGTCGGTGGCGAGGCAGCGGGCGGGCACGCGGCAGGTGACGCGCACGCAGCGACGGTCGGCCAGGTTGGACAGGATGCGCAGGCCGATGTCCGCTTGCGCCAGCTCGCCCAGCCGCGGCGCCACCGCTTCGGCGATCGTGTTCACGAGGTTGGCGCCCATCGCGTCGCGCACGTCGATGAAGAGGTGCACGGCGAGCATGCCCGGCTCGTGCGCGGTCGAGCGAACCAGCGTCCGCACTTCGAGGCCGCGGCAGCCGCCGCCACGACCGATGAGCGACGGATAGGCGGCGTCGGCGCGGCGGATGATCTCGGCGGCGTGCGCGTCGATCGCCTGCGTGGCCGCGACGGTATCGGCGACGCCGTCGAGCTGCACCTGCGAGATCATGATCGGCTCGTCGGCTTCGGCGGTGAAGCCGCCGCCTTCGCGCACCATCTTGGCGGCGTTGGAAGCGGCGGCGATGACGCTCGGCTCCTCGACGCACATCGGCACCAAGAAGTCGGCGCCGTTGATCTGGAAGTTGAGGCCGATCCCGAGCGGCAGACCGTAGACGCCGACCACGTTCTCGATCATGTGGTTGGCGGTCTCTTCGTCGAGCATGAGCGCGCCGAGCTCGGTCGGCTCGATGCCCAGCTGCGCCGCCAATTGACGGCGACGCTCGACGAGCGGCAGCTTGTAAAACCCGGGAAGACGGCTCGATCGACTCATAAGCTCTCCAATCGCAAGCCCGGCGCCGGAGCGTCGAGCGAAAGCAGCGTCAAACCAGCGGCGCGCGCGTCCGCGTGCAGCTTGGCCGTGGCATCGGCCCCGATCGTAAATGCGACGCCGAGGTCGCCGCCGCCGGCGCCCGACGGCTTGGCCGCGCCGCCATGACGGCGCGCCAGCTCGGCCAACTGTGCGTGCGGCTTGCAAACGATGGCGCAGCCGGCGGCGTCGCCGAGCGCGCCCATCGCGATGCCGTAGGCGTCGGCCGCGCGCACGAGCTCGACCGCGTCGTCGTCGGCGATGGCGGCGGCGAAGGCGTGCGCCTGCGACAACAGGCGACCGATGGCGGCGTCATGGGTCTGCGGCGCCGATTCGGCCAGCGCTTTGACTTTGCCGATGAGCTGCGCCGTCGACGCCGGCTGCCCGGCCCACAAGAAGGTCAAGTGCACGCCGGCCGGCAGCTCGACCGGCGTAATGTCGGGACGACCGCCCGCGTGCCGCTGGAAACGGAGCGCGCCGCCGTAGACGCTGCAGGCGACGTCGACGCCGGAGCCGCGCGTGCCTTGCGCTTCGGCGTGCGCTTCGTCGGCGATGTCGAACAAGGCGCGACGATCGGACAAGTCGCGACCGGCTCTGGCGAAGGAGAGCCCGACGACCGCCGTCGTCACCGCCGCCGACGAGCCCAACCCGAGCTTGCTCGAGCCTTCGTACAGCGCCGACGAATCGACGCGCACGTCGAGCTTGGCGCCGCCGGCGCGTGACGCGTGGCGAATCGCCTGCACGACGAAGGGCGTGGCGTCGCCTTTGCCCGCCTGCGCGCGCACCGAACGGCCGACGGCGACGGCGATCGCCGGCGCGCCGTGCAGCACGGCGTACTCGCCCGCGAGGATCGCTTTGCCCGGCGCCGCGACGATCATGCTTCCAACACTTCCGCGCGCGGACCCGGCTTGCAGATCCAGGTGCGACCGAGCTTCGCCAGCGCGCGCTCGACCTCCTCCGCGTATTTGGCGACGGTGAGCGCCTTGACGTGCGGGCCGGCGTCGCAGGTGAACCACGCGGGAATGCCGCTCTTGCGCAGCTCTTGGATGATGCGCCAGCCTTCGATGGTGGCGCCGTGGAAGTAGACGACCGCCGGCCGCGCCGCCATCGCCGACGCGTGCATCGACAGGCAGCTCGCCTCGGTGACGGTGCCGAGCGCCTCGAGATCGCGGCGGGCAATGGCCTCGCGCGCGGTCGTCAGGTCGGCTTCGCTCATCCGCACCCAAGCATCATAGTAGGGTGACGTTTCCGCCGTGTGTCGCATGCCGTCCGTCGACAACGTCGACTTCGGGCCGGTGACGGTGGCGGCGATGACGAGCCGCACGTCCCAGTCGCTGGCGATGGGCGTGGCGAACGCATCCTCGCCGTCGGCGCGCTGGCCGCGGGCCATCTCGGCGAAGCCGCCGAAGATCGAGCGCGCCGCCGAGCCCGAGCCGCGCCGCGCCAACACCGACAACTCGCGATCGTCGAGCGCCAGGCCGGCCGCGCGCGTCGCCGCCAGCGCCAACGCCGCGAACGCCGAGGCCGACGAGGCCAAGCCGGCTGCCGTCGGAAAGTCGTTGGCGCTCTCGACGCGCGCATGCGTGGAAATGCCGGCGCGCGCCCGCACGATGTCGAGGAATTTGGCGACGCGACCGACGGCGCGGGCATCGGCCGGCTCGCCGTTGAGCAGGAGCGAATCGGCGCCTGCGCTGCCGTCGAAGGCGACGCTCGTGCGCGTCGACAGCCCCTCCAGCGTCAGCGACAAGGAGCCGACCGCCGGCAGATTGAGCGCGCCGTCGCGCTTGCCCCAATATTTGACGAGCGCGATGTTGGTGTTCGCGCGCGCGATGGCTTTCCCGTTCACGCTCGGACCTCGGCTGCGAAGCCGCGGAAGCCGGCGCGCTCCCATGCGGCGATGACGTCTTCGGAGTGCCCGACGGCGATGACGCAGCCGCCGCCGCCACCGCCGGTGAGCTTGGCGCCGACCGCGCCGGCGTCGCGGGCGATGGCACACAGCCGCTCGATCTCGGGGCAGCTGACCTCCAGCGCCTCCAAGTGGCGCTGGTTCTCGTTCATGGCCGCGCCCAATTCACCGACGGCGCCGCGCTCGACGGCCGCGCGTCCGCGCTCGACGAGCGCCGCGATGGCGTCGAAGCGCGCGCGCACCTCGTCGCCGCGCTCGGCCAGCAATTCGGCGACGCGGGCGACGCGGCCCTTGGTGTCGCGCGTCTTGCCGGTGTGACCGACGGCGATGGCGATGGGCGGCGCGCTCACCGAATTCAGCCCGGCGGCGCGCGTGAACACGCCGAATCCGCCGGCGAGCGACACCGTATGGTCGAGGCCGCTCGGCGTGCCGTGAATGACGGTCTCCGAATCCATCGCCGCCTGCGCCAGCGTCGCGCCCGACAAGCCGAGCGCGCGGCCGATCGCGACCGCCATCGCCGCCGACGAGCCGAGCCCCGCGCCCGTCGGCAAGTGAAAGCGCAGCGTCAAGTCCACATCTACGCGCCCCGAGTGCTGCCGGATTGCCGTGTAAGCGCGCGACAACGACAGCTCGTCGACGCGCGTCGGGTCGATCGTCACGTTCCACTCGGGAATGTGCAGGAGGCCGCGGCCGGGCGTCACTTCGACGCTGACGCCGCCGGCGAGCGCGCCGGCGAGCGCCGGATGGCCGTACACCACCGAATGTTCGCCGAGCAAGATGACCTTGCCGTGCGCGCGATGCGTTTCCACTTCAGCGTGCGTCAACGCGCCTGCTCCAGCCACGCGCGCAACGTCGAGCCCAACACCTTCGGCGCCGTGCGCAGCTCCGACGGCGTGCGGCAGCCGGTCAAGAACACGGTGGCGCGCACGCTGGCGATGACCTGCTCCAAGAAGCGGATGACGTTGTCGTAGCCGCCGTCGCGATGGGCGCGCAAGACCGGCGCCGCCAAGCCGCCAGCCGTCGCGCCGAGCGCCAGCGCGTGACAGACGTCTTGTCCGCTGCGCAATCCGCCGGTGGCGATGATGTCGAGGCCCAAGTCGGACAAGAGGCCGACCGAAGCCGCCGTCGGAATGCCCCAATCCCACAGCTCTTCGCCGAGCGCCTTGGCCTGGCCGGTGGCGCGCTTGGTCTCGACGCCGACCCAGCTCGTGCCGCCCGCGCCCGACGTGTCGACGGTGCGAATGCCGAGCTGCTTGGCCACCATGCCCACGCGTCGCGACAGACCGGCGCCCGTCTCCTTGAGCACGATCGGCAGGCCGAGCTCGCCGTGCAGCCGCTGCAAGGTCTCGCGGCCGCCGCGGAAATCGCGGTCGCCGCCCGGCTGAATCAGCTCCATCGACGTCGCCAAGTGCACGCACAAGGCGTCGACGCCGATCGCCGAGCACAGCTCGCGGATGGCGTTCGTCGACATCTGCCGCGCCTGCACGATGCCCAAGTTGCCCATGACGAGCGCGTTCGGCGCCACGTCGCGCACGCGATAGGTCCAGCCGAGATCGGGCGCGACCACCATCGCGCGCTGCGAGCCCAAGCCGAAGCCGAGCCCGAGCTGCTCGGCGGCGCGCGCCAGGTCGCTGTTGATCTTCGCCGCTTCCGGCGTACCACCGGTCATGCCGCTGATGACGACCGGCGCCTTCAGCCGCTTGCCGAGCAGCGTCGTCGTCAAGTCGACGTCGTCGAAGTGGCGATCGGGCAGCGCGTCGTGCACCAGCGCCACCTCGTCGAGGAGGGTGCCTTTGCCGCGGAACTCGACCTCGCCCGACGCGCACAAGGCCAAGTGGTCCGCCTTGCGCTGCTGAATGCCGGGCGAGCCGTTGTGCGGGTCGCCGTTGCCGCTCTTTGAATCGCTGCTCATTCGGCGCCTTTCCATAGCATGAAGCATGCGCATCGGCCTTCGTTGCCTGGCCCTAGCGTATTCATATAGTTACGTAGCTCGCTGTTTTGGGGACGTGCGGGTTCGCCCACAAGCGCGTGTGCGATATCGCACCGGCGCGCGATCGTTAGCCTTTCGGCGACTTTGGGCGGCTTTCGGCTATAACTGGCGCGCATGCCCGGTCGTCCGCTCGGCACCACTCAGATGATCCTGCACGCCGCCGCCCGCGTCCTCGGCTGTGGCTCGGTGCAGCTGACGGTGCTCGATGACGAGCGCAACCAGCTCATCTTCACCACCAGCATTCAGAACCGCGAGCTCGAGCGGCTGGCGGCGGTGGAGTCGCTGCTCGGCTTTCGGCTCGAAGGCGCGGTCATGCCGATGGACAACGACTCGTCGCTGCTCGTGCGCGCGCTGCGACACGAGCGGCTCATCGTCACCAACGACGTCGCCGATTTGGCCGGCGGGCTCGTGTCCGACAGCGCGCTCGATCAAATTCGCACGACGATCGGGCCGCGCACCTTTGCCGCCGTGCCGTTCGCGGCGCGCTCGGGCATTTTGGGCGTGCTGCTCTTCGAAAAGCCCGGCCGCTCCGGCTTCTCCGCCGAAGATCGCGATCTGCTCGTCGCTTATGCCGATCGCGTCGGCGTCGACCTCGAGTCACAGGCGCTGTCCGACGAAGTGCGGCGGCTGGAAGCGCTGCCGGCGCTCGGTGGCGCACCCGACGTCTACATCTGCGATCGCTCGCTCACCGTCGTCAAAGGCGCGCATGCGGGGCAAAAGCTGTGGCAGGCGCTCGACGTGGCCGAGGCGCCGGTGCGCGCGCTCGGCGACGAGCTGGGCGAGCCGGCGACGATCGCGCTGCGCTCGGAGACCGGTCGCTCCTTGCGCATCAAGCTCGTGCGCGGCTCGGACACGCTGTGGGTGGCGACGGCGGAAGACTTGGAGGAGCTCGAGCGGCTCAAGCGTGAAGCGGCGCGCGCGCGCGAGCATTTGGCCAAGGTCCTGCGCTCGGTGGCGGACGCGATCCTGACGCTCGACACCGAAGGCCGCGTCGCGTCCGGTAACGCCGCGGTGGAGCGCGCGTTCGGCTACGTGCCGGCGGCGCTGATCGGCCGGCCGGTCGAGGAATTGTGCGCCGACGAGCGCGCGCGGCGCCGCGCGCTCGAGCTGCGCCAAGAGGTCATTCGCTCGGGTTTTGCCGAGCGCGAGCTGCGTTTGCGCACGCGCGAAGGCCTGTTCCTCGTCGCCGAAGTCTCGGCGCTCTTGCTCGCCGACGACGAAGAGCGGCCGGCGGGCATGATCTGGCGCGTCCACGACCTGACCGAGCGCCGCCGCGGTGACGCCGAGCGCAAGCGGCTGCAAGCGCGCCTGTTGCACACCGAGCGGCTGTCGGCGCTGGGCGAGATGGCGGCGCGCATCGCCCACGAAGTGCGCAATCCGCTGGTGTCGATCGGCGCCGCGGCGCAAGTCGTCGCCGAGGAGCTGAGCGTCGACAGCCCGGTCTTGGGCGAGGTGCAGGCGATCGCGCGCGAGGTCAAGCGACTCGACAACATCGTCACCGACTTTCTCAACTTCGCGCGCCCGCGGCGAGCCGAGCTGCGCACGGTCGATTTGGCCGCGGTCGTCGACGAGACGGTGGCCTTGGCGCGCGCCAAAGCGAAGGACGTCGAGCTGCGGGTCAACGAGATCGAGCGGCCGCTCAAAGTGCGCTGCGATCCCGACGCCATCAAGCAGGTGCTGCTCAACGTGCTGCTCAACGCCGTCGAAGCGGCGCCCAAGTCGATGATCGACTGCGACGCGCAGACGCTGGGGCGGCACGTGGTTCTGTCGGTGGCCGATCGCGGGCCGGGCATCGCCGAGCAGGTGCGCCGGCGCGTCTTCGATCCATTCTTCTCCACGAAGACGCGCGGCACCGGGCTGGGCTTGGCCGTGTCCAAGCAGATCGTCGACGAGCATCACGGCCGTATTCGGCTGTTCAACCGACGCGGCGGCGGCACCCGCGTTGTCATCGAGCTGCCGCTAGGGTAATGAACCCCGTGAAGAGGCCTGTTTGGAATTTCGCACGCTCATAGTCGACGACGAAGAGACCTACGCGGCGTCGTTGAAGCGGCTGCTCGGCCGGCGTGGCGTGCGCGCCGACGTGGCCTCGACGTTCGCCGAGGGCCTCGCGCTGACCAAGAAGCAGCGCTACGACTTGGTGATCCTCGATCACATGCTGCCCGACGGCAACGGGCTCGACCTGATCCCGCCCATCCGCGCGCTCAGGCCGCCGCCGACGGTGCTGATGATGACGGCGTTCGGCACCATCGAGAACGCCGTCGAGGCCATGCGGCGCGGCGCCGCCGACTACGTGACGAAGTCGACGGAGCTGCCGGCGATCGTCGAGCGCGTCGTCGAGGCCGAGCGCGTCATGCGCGCGCGCTTCACGGCCGCGCCGGCGCCCGAGCCCGACCTCGATCCGCTGCAGTTCTCCGGGCTGCTCGGCGAATCGGCTTCGATCAAAGAGGCGCGTCGTCGCATCGCCGAGGTCGCGCGCTCGACCGATACGACCGTGCATTTGACCGGCGAGTCGGGCACCGGCAAAGGCGTGGCCGCGCGCGCCATTCATTCGCTGTCGCCGCGCGCCAAGGATCCGTTCGTGGCCATCGACTGCGTGGCGCTGCCGGCGACGCTGGCCGAGTCGGAGCTGTTCGGTCACGAGAAGGGCGCGTTCACCGGCGCCGTCGACAAGAAGCCGGGCAAGCTGGAGATCGCCGCGCGCGGCACGGTGCTGCTCGACGAAGTGGGCGACATGGAGCCGGCGCTGCAAGGCAAGCTCCTGCGCGTGCTCGAAGAGCGGACGTTCGAGCGCGTCGGCGGCGTCAAGCCGATCGAGATGGGCGCGCGCGTGATCTCGGCCAGCCATCGCGACTTGGGCGCGCTCGTCGAGGACGGCCGCTTTCGTCTCGACCTCTATCATCGCCTGTCGGTGTTTCCGATCGCGATCGCGCCGTTGCGTGCGCGCGGCGAAGACGTCCTCTTGCTCGCCGATTACTTCGTCACCGAGTTCGCGACGCGCATGCAGAAGACGATCGTGCCCGTGGCCCAAGGCAGCGACGAGACGCGCGCGCTCATGCTCGCCTACGATTGGCCCGGCAACGTGCGCGAGCTCAAGAACGTCATCGAGCGCGCGGTGATCCTGGCGGCGGCGGAGATTACGCCCGAGCTGATGCCCGAGCGCATGCGCGCGGCGCCGCGCGTCGTCGGGCCGGTGCAGCTCGGCATGCCCGAGTCGTCGTCGGGAGGCCTCACAGCTCGAGTTCCGCCCCGGCACCGACACGCTCGATGATCTGGAGCGGCGCCTGTTGGAAGAGGCGCTGCGCATGGCCGGCGGCAAGAAGGCGAAGGCGGCCGAAATCCTGGGCATCAGCCGCTTTGCGCTGCTTCGTCGCGTCGATAAATTCGGACTTTAGAATGGGAGTAATGCGAACCTCATGAGCTTCGATCTCGACACCTATTTGAGCGAGCGCAAAGCGCGCGTGGAAACGGCCTTGAAGCAGCATTTGGATCGCTGCGAAGGCGCGCCGGCGACGTTGCGCGAGGCGATGGCCTATTCGCTGCTCGCGGGCGGCAAGCGGCTGCGTCCGATTCTGGCGCTGGCGGCCTGCGAAGCGGTCGGCGGCGCCGTCGACGAGGCGCTCGATGCCGGCTGCGCCGTCGAGTTCGTGCACACCTATTCGCTCATTCACGACGACCTGCCGGCGATGGACGACGACGACTTCCGCCGCGGTCGTCCGACGGCGCACAAGAAGTTCGGCGAAGCGATCGCCATCCTGAGCGGCGACGCGCTGGCCGCCGAAGCCTTTCGCGTGGCCGCCGAGCATCGTCGCGGGCGTGAAGATCGCGTGGCCGACGTCGTGTTCGAGCTGGCGCGCGCGGCCGGCGCCGTCGGCATGGTCGGCGGTCAGGTCATCGACATCGAGGCCACGGGCAAGAAGATCACCGTCGACGAATTGGAGACGCTGCATCGCGCCAAGACGGGCGAGCTCTTGCTCGTCTCGGTGCGGGCCGGTGCGCGCATGGGCGGCGCCGATGCCGAGGCGATGGAGCGGCTGACCGCGTATGGTCGCGCGCTCGGCCTGGCGTTTCAGATCGTCGACGACGTCCTCGACATCACCGCCGATTTGCAGACGCTGGGCAAAGATCCCGGCTCCGATCGCGAAGCGGGCAAGACGACGTTCGTCGATCTGCTCGGTATCGATGGTGCGAAGGCGCGCGCTCGCTCGGTCATGGACGACGGTGTGGCGGCGCTGGCTCCGTTCGGCGCCCGCGCCGAAGCCTTACGCGCGCTGGCGAAATACACGGTCGATCGCGATCGCTGAGTCGGGCCTCAGGTCGTGGCGCGCGCGCTCGCCGCGGTCGTCGAGAAGGCCACTCCCAAGAAACCGAGCAGCACCAGCGGCATGACGTAGTCGTTGGCGAAGCGCCCACTCACGGCGGCGACGAGCGCGAACGCCGCCAGATGTCCGCCCGCCATATACCAGAAGGGATGTCCCGCCGGTCGGTTACGCAGCCGCCAGGCGGGCACGAAGAGCGCGATCGCCACCAGCAGCGTGCGCACCCACGTCCCCACGCGCGCCGGGAGCCTGCCGATCGTCGCCGACAACCAGACGTAGAGGAAGTTGTCCGGCGGCCAAGCCTGCGCCGCTTTGGCGGCGGCGATCGCGAACGGCCCGTCGACGAACAGCTGCTGCCGCAAGACGATGAAGAACAGCACGAACAGCGTCGCCAGCGTGGCCAAGCCGCCGGCAGCCAGGCGCGCCAGCTCGCGCCACGTCGCGCGGCGCTCGCAGACGAGCCAGGCCAAGAGGCCGAGCCCGACGTAGGCGTAGCTGAGCCGGATGGCGACCGCGTACGCGGCGAGCGCGCCGGCAGTCACGAACCAACGCCGCGTCGTCGCGTACCAGGCGAGCGCCATGAACGGCACGCCGTAAGCGAGCTCCTCGTGCGACCAATATTGGCCGGCCGACAGGTTGAGCTCGCCGATGAGATAGAGCAGCACCAGCGTCGGAAAAGCACCGTTGTGTTGCCGCAGGTCGCCGGCGAGGAAGAGCGCCGCCATCGTCAACCAAAACAGGAAGGTCAGACCGTCGATCTGACCGCTCGCGGCCACCCAAGGCAGCGCCAAGACGACGGTGCCCGGCCCGCTCGTGATCTGGTTGCCCAACGACGTCCGCAAGAGCCAAGGATTTTGCCGGTGCAAAAAGCGCGTCGTCGCTTGCTCGGCCGCTTCGTCGCGGTCCGACTGGCGATCGTGCGGGCCGCGCGCCGCTTCGGATCGATCGCTCGTCACCAGCACGAAGGCGAACGCCAGCGCGAGATAGACCGTCCAGCGCGGCGCCGAAGCGATGGCCGCGATCGCGGCGGCGACGAGCGCGCCCAGCGCCCACGAGGCGTGCGGCGTGTGCCACAAGAGCGCCTCGAAGATCGTGTAGATGAGCGCGAAGATCGCCAGCGGCGGCAAGCTGCGTCGCTCTTGCAGATAGCTCCAGGCCGAGGACATGGGCGGCCGATTCAGTAGCGGTAGTAGATGATCAGCGTCGAGGCGATCGCCCAGGTCACCAAGTTCAAGATGAACGCGGGATCCTTGAGCATCTCTTCCGTCGGCGAGTCGCTGCGCGGGGAGTTCACGAGCTGGAAGAAGCGGTAGAGGCCGAGCGCGCAGAACGGCGCCGTCCACAGCATGCGCGTCGTGCCGAAGAAGCGGATGGTGTGCTCGGCGCGCGTGTACAAGATGTACGCGCCGAGCGTGCTGACGCCGGTCACGAACAGGGCGACGCGCAGCGCGCCCGGGCGATACGAGCGCAACACCGAGCGCTGCTCGTGCGCGCGCTCGCCGGCCGATGCCAGCTCGTGGGCGCGCTTGCCGAAGCCGAGGTAGCAGGCGAGCAGCGCCGTGCAGATGAACAGGTAGGGCGAGGCTTCGACGTCGATGGCGGCCGCGCCGGCGGCGACGCGCAAGAGGAAGCCGGCCGAGATCGAGAAGACGTCGACGTAGGGAATGCGCTTCAACCACAGCGAATAAGCGACGTTGTTGAGCCCATAGGCGAACGCGCAGGCGGCGAAGCGCCAGTCGAGCAGGAGGCCGAGCACGAGCGCGCCGGCGCCGAGCGTGGCCGCGGCGATGCGCGCGTCGCGGACCGACAAGCGGCCGGACGCGATGGGCCGCTTGCACTTACGCGGATGCGCGCGGTCCTTCTCGACGTCGATGATGTCGTTCCACAGATAGACGGCGCTCGAGAGGCAGATGAAGAGCCCGACGGCGGCGAGCCCGTGCAGCACCGTGTGATAGTCGGTGAGCCGCTTGGCGAACACCAACGGCGCGGCCACGAACAGATTCTTGACCCACTGCCGCGGCCGGCAGCATTCGATCAGCGCCTTCATCTACGGACGCAGTATGTCACGGCATCGGCGCCGCAGCGGCGGGAACGTTGGGGTGTTTTGTTTCCGGCACCCACACGAGCTTGGGAATATAGGTGACCAGGCCGAGCGCCAGCGCCATCAGCAGAATGAACGGGATGACGGCGCGATACAGCTCGGTAATCGGGCGGTTGAAGCGGAACGCCGCGATGAAGAGGTTGAGCCCGGCCGGCGGCAAGAGATAGCCGATCTCGAGGTTCAACAAGAAGATGATGCCGAGATGATAGGGATTGATGTGGAACTGTGCAGCCGCGGGAACGATCAGCGGCACGACGACGACGATGGCGCTGAAGATGTCCATCAAGCAGCCGACGAGCAGCAATAAGACGTTCAAGACCAGCAAGAAAGCCCACTGCGTGTGGACGAACTGCGCCATCCAATGGAACAGCCGATCGGGGATCTCGGCCTGGATGAAGTAGCTGGTCAGGATCGTCGCGGCCACGATCTTCATGAAGATGGCGCCGACCAAGGTCATCGACTCGCGCGTCACGGCGAACAGATCGCGACGCACGTTGATGTCCTTGTAGATGAACACTTCGATGACGAAGACGTAGAGCGCCGTCAGCGCCGCCACTTCCGGGATGACCGCGAGGCCGAAGAAGAGCAGGGCGATGATGACGAATGGGATCGGGACTTCCCACTTCGCTTCCCAAAGCGCCTTCCAGAAGCCGGGCATATCGAGCGGCGTCGTCGGGACTTTGGCGCGCCAGCCTTCCCAGATGCAGTAGATCGACAGGATGACGAGGAGCAGCGTGCCGGGCACGATGCCGGCCAAGAAGAAGCGGGCGATCTCGAACTGCTCGCCCATGCCGGACATGCCGGCGTTCAAGCCGAAGACAATGCCGTAGACGATGAGCGGCAGCGCCGGCGGAAAGAGCAGGCCGACCGCGCCCGAGCCGGTGACGACCTCGATCGAGAAGCGGCGCGAGTAGTTCGAGCGCTCGAGCTCGGGCAAGAGCAGTCCGCCGAGCGCGACGATGGTGACGCCGCTGGCGCCGGTGAAGACGGTGAAGAACGCGCAGGTCCAGACGGTCATGACGGCGAGGCCGCCCGGAATCCAGCCGAGCACCGCCTTCGACATGCGCACGAGGCGCTCGGCGGTCTTGGCGCGCGCCATCAAGTAACCGGCGAAGGTGAAGAGCGGGATGGTCGACAGCGAGACCGCTTTGCCGCCGGTGAGCGAGTAGACGTCGGTGATGCCGCCCGAGAACGGCGTGTCGACCGAGTGCAAGCCGGCCAAGCCGATGCCGGCGAGCACGCAGAACAGCGGCATGCCCAACACCGCCAGCGAGAGAATTCCCGACAACCAGAGGGTCATGGGCGCACCTTCACGTCGACTCTCCCTCGCTGGCGTGTGCTGCCGGGTCATGCGCGGCGATGACGGCCGAGTCTTCGGCCGGCATCTCCGCGCCGTGCGACGCTTCGGCGATCCATTCGGCCGGGATCTCTTGCCGCGACACGAGCCAGCTTATGTCGAGGAGGGTCTGGACGAAGAAGTGAAAGGCGATGGTGCCGTAGCCGAAGATGAGGATGAAGGCGCCGCGCGACGGCGTGAACAGCTCGTCCGCTTGCGACGCTTCGCCCAGCTCCTCGAGCGTGATCTTGCGGAAATCGAGCGACGCGCGGAACAGCAAGTAGACGATGAAGATGGCGAACAGCGTCGTGAAGATGCGCAGGATCATGCGCGCGCGCGCCTTGACGACGCGGGTCACGGCGTCGATGCGAATGTGGCGGCCGGTATAGGTCGCGTAGGCGCCGCCCAAGAAGCCGAGCATGAAGACCGAGTGCCGAATGACGCCGTCGGTCCAGGCCGGCACGTGGAAGAACGGGATGTGCCGCTGCACCAGGTTGCGCTCGACGAACTGCCACGTCGCCAACAAGATGACGGCGAGCATGCAGGCGCCGATGCCGATGCCTTCGATGACCGCCAGGCCCCGCGAGACGGCGGCGATGGCGCGGATCGGCGCCGGCCAGCTCGGCGGCACGTGATGATGCGGCTTGAGCTTTACGCTCGGCGTGTCGACGCGCACCGAGACCATCGCTCCGCGTACGGGCGAGCCGGAGCGATGGTGGACGCCGTTGGGCGGCGACTTCTTGCCGTCGGAAGCGTCCGGCGCCACTGCTACTTCTTACCCGCGCGGTAATCGGCCACGAGCTTCTCGATCTTCATGCGCCAGTCGTGGCTGTAGACGCTGGGCTCGAGCTTGGTGCGCACGGCCACGGCCTCGGTCGTGAACTGCTTGACCATCTCGGGCGGCGACTCGACGACCTGCAGGCCGGCGTTCTTCATCTGCGTCAACGCCTTCTCGTTCTCGGCGCGCAGCGTCTTCAGGAGCTTGCCTTCGAAGTCGCGCGAGTCGGCCAAGAGCGTCTTCTGCACGTCCGGCGGCAGGCTGTCGAACACCTTCTTGGTGATGACCGCCGCGCCGATGGCCTGCGTGATGTGCAGCGCCGTCATGTACTTCACGCGCGTGTACCACTGCAGCGCGAAGGTCGACAAGGGCGAGCCGTAACAGGCGTTGATGAGGCCGGTCTGCAGCGACGGCAACACGTCGGGCACGCCGAGCGGCACGCCGTTGACGCCGAGCTGCGCGAACAGCGCCTTGACGAGCGCATCGTCGACCCACGCCCACATCTTGGTCTGCGCCAGGTCCGACTTGTTCTTCAGCGGAATGTTCGAAAAAATGTGCACCGGACCGACGTCGCCCCACGACAAGAGGACATAGCCCTTGTCGATGAACTTCTGGCGCAGCTCGGCGTCGAGCTTGGTGCGCACGAAGTCGAGCTCGTCGTAGGTGTTGATGAGCATCGGCAGCTCGAGGACGCGCACTTCGGAGTTGATGAGCCCGAGGCCGATGGCCGTGACCGCGGCGCCGTTGAGCTGCCCGAGGCGCATCTTGCGCACGGCGTCGCGCTCGTCGCCGGCAGCGCCGCCGGCGAAGAACTTGATCTTGACCTTGCCGCCGGTGTGCTCCTCGACGTTCTTGGCCCACTCGTGAAATTGGACCATCCACGAGGAGCCTTCCGGCGCCAGCGTGGCGATCTTCAACGTCACCGGCGTCTGCGCGCGCGCGGCGCCGCCAAACGAACAAACGGACAGGGCCAGCGCGAACGCAACAAGCTGCTTCATGTAGAAAATCTCCCTTAGAAGTAGTCTTCGACGTGGTCGAGGTAGCGCTTGGCGCGCTTTTTCGCGAGCGAATTGGCCAGCCGCTGCTGCGGGTAAATGTCCGCCGGCTCGGCCAGCACTTCCTTGAGCTTCTTCTCGAACAGCGGGCGATCTTGCGTGATGACGCCGAAGAAGCGCGCATACATCACGCGCGCCATCAGGTATTTCCCGCCCGTGGCATCGATCGCTTCCTGAAAGAACTTCTGGCCGAGATCGGGATCGCCGCCGATCGCCTTGCCCTGCGAACAGTAGACGATGCCGAGCGTCATGGCCGCGCCGGCGTTGTAGAACTTGGGATCGAGCTCGTGCGAGCGCTTGATGAGCGCGATCGCCTTGGGCAGATCGACGACGCGCGCCAGATCGTCACGGTTCAGGTTGATCGCCGAGGCCAACGCCAGGCCGGCGAACAGCAGCGCCGGCGCGTCTTTTTTGTCGAGCCGCTTGGCCGCCGCCTCCGACGAGGCGACGTCCTTGCGGAACTGCTCGGGGAACTTCTTGTCGTCGAGCGCGATGAGCCTGAGCGCGTACTCGAGCGCGCGGTCGTACATGTTGGTCGCGCGCCAGGTGAGCTGCTTGCGCTCCTCGGCGTGCTTCAGATCGTCGGGCGTCGACTCGAGATCGTCCTCGAGGAAGCCGAACGGATATTCGATGTAGCCCTGCGCCAGCACGTGCAAGAGGTCGCGATTGGTCGGCGCCGACTGGATGAAGCCTTCGACCGTCTTCAACTGACCGGGCGCGGCGTCGCGGGCGAGCTGCACGTCGTTCTCGGCAGCGAACGAGTCGGATGCGACCTTCAGCACCGGCGCGGTCGTCGACACCGTGAACGCTTTCAGATCACAGCCGGCGAGCCCGAAAAAGATCGCCAGCGTTCCAAGCACACGGAGTCTCACCATGGCCGATGACCGTATCGGAGGCAGCGACGGTGGTCAAGCCGCGTTACGGTGCTATCCTCAGCCGTCCATGCTGGTGCGCACGAGTCTTGGGACGATGATGACGTGGCTCGCGGTCACGGTGGCCGTGGCTGTGGCTGCACCGGACCGGGCGGCGGCGGCCGAGCCCAACTGGTTCACGCGCGACCTGGCGGCGCGGCAGGCGCGCTTCGATAGAGAGGGGCGCCATCCGCAAGCGCTGGTGCCGCTGCTCGGCATCGTCACCGATCTATGGGATGGCCTCGATGACCGCGCGCCACTCGTCGCATTGCTCGATCGCGCGGTCGGGTCGACGGTCGCGCGCGCCGATGTGCGCGCCCGGGCGGCGTTCGTGCGCTCGCTCCTGCTCGACCGGCTGGGCAAGACCTCGGACGCCGAGGCCGAGCGCGCGAAGTTGGGCCTGCTGACGCAGTTTTGGGTCGTCGGGCCGTTCGACAACGAAGGCCGCACCGGTCACGCGACGGTCTTCGGACCCGAGAAGCAGCTCTTGGCCGTGCCGCGCACCGACGCCAAGTTCGACGGCAAAGAGCGCGCGGTCACGTGGCGGCGCATGCCGGCGATCGCCGCGCAAGGGATGGTCTCGCTCGACGCCATGCTGCGGCCCGACACCAACGTCACGGCCTATCTGACGACGATGGTGCACGTGCCGAAGGCGACGCGCGCGGCCTTGCGCGTCGGCAGCTCGGGCGCCATCGCCGCCTGGGTGAACACGACGCGCGTCTTGTCGCGCGACGTCTATCGGCCGGTGCGCTTCGATCAAGATGCGGTGCCGGTGGAGCTGGCGGCGGGCTGGAATCGCGTGACCATCAAGCTGTCGACGCTCGACGGCGCCTGGTCCATGTTCGCGCGGCTGAGCGCGCCCGACGGCGGTCCGCTGCACGACCTCGAGTCGTCGATCGCGCCCGAGACGTTCCCGCTCGTCAGCAAAAAGCCGACGGCGGTCGCGCACTTTGCCGTCACCGACCTGCGCCGCGAGCTGGAGACGGCGACGCGCCAGCATCCGCGCGACGCGCAGGCTTGGAGCGACTTGGGCCTCTATCTAATGCATGTCGCGCCCGACGATCCCGAGCAGCGCGCGGCGGCGCAAGCGTTCGACAAGGCGGCCAAGCTCGCGCCGTCGCCGAACGCCTTTCGCCTCTTGGCGCTCGCCGAGCCGGACGCCAACGACAAGCGGCGCGCGCTCGAAAACGGCCTCTCGCCGGCGGTGAGCGGCAACGCGCCCAAAGCGGAGCTGGCGCCGCTCTACAGCGCGCTCGGCGAGATGTACCAGCGCGCGCGCCGCGAGCGTCGCGCCGAAGAGCTATGGCTCGATGGGCTGGCCGACGATCCGACCTACTGGCCGCTGACGCTGCAGCTGGCGCAGCTGGCGTCCGACCGCGGCGTGCCGTCGCGGGCGGCCGAGATGTTGGCGACGCTCGAGCTGGCGCATCCGACGCTGCGGGTCTTGCGCGCCGAGGCGCAGCTGGCCGTGCGCCGCGGCCGCCGCACCGACGCGCAGAAGCTGTATCAGCGCGTGGCCGAGGCCGAGCGCGACGACACCGACGCCCTGCGCGAGCTGTACGGCTTTGCCCGCGCCGAAGGCTCGTCGTCGGCGGCGCTGGCGTTCGCCGATCGCATCGCGGCCGTGCGACCCGACGTGCTGCAGACGGCGATCGATCGCGCCGACGTGCTGGAAGCGGTCGGCAAAGGCGGCGAAGCGCACGACGCGCTGCTCGTCGGCTTGGCGGTGGCGCCGGACGAGACGCGGCTGCTCGAGCGCGACGGCCGCCTCCTGCATCGGCTGGGACGCGATCCGGAAGCGCTGGCGGAGCTCAAGCACGCGCTCGAGGTCCGCCCGCAAAATCCCGAGCTGCGTCAATATTTGCAGACGCTGGAGAAAGAGGAGCGCGGCAGCGACTTGGCGCGCGCCTGGGCCGTCGACGTCGCGCAGCTGATCGCGAAGACGCCGAAAGCGGACCCCAAGCTCGATCGGGCGCGCGTGCTCTATGACCAGTCGGTGACGCGCGTGCATCCGAACGGGCTGTCGGAGAGCTTTCAGCAGCGCGTGGTCGAGATCCTCGACGATCGCGGCGCGCGCGAAGAGGGCGCCGCCGACATTCGCTACACGCCGGACACGCAATCGGTCGAGGTGCGGGCGGCGCGCGTCTACAAGAAGTCGGGCGAAGTGGTGGAGGCGACGTCGTCGGCGGAGCACGACGTGAGCGAGCCTTGGTACGGCCTTTATTACGACGTCAAATCGCAGTCGATCGAGTTCGACGCGCTCGAGCCGGGCGACGTCGTCGACGTCGAATACGTCATCAGTGACGTCGCGCGGCGCAACATGTTCGCCGACTACTTCGGCGATCTGCACGTGCTGCAAGAGGGGCTGCCGCGGCTCGACACGCGTTACGTCTTGATCGCGCCGAAGAACAAGACGCTCTATTTCAACAAGCCGCACCTCGCCAACGGCTTGCGGTTCGACGAGAAGGTGAGCGGCGACGAGCGCATTTACACCTTCGCGGCGCACGAGGTGCCGAAGGTCGACGTCGAGCCGGGCATGCCGGGATTTACCGACGTCGCGGCGTACGTGCACGTGTCGACGTACAAAACCTGGGACGAGGTGGCGACCTGGTATCGCGGGCTCGTCGCCGAGCAGCTGCAGACGAGCCCGCAGATCCACGACGCCGTGGCGCAGGCCGCGGCCGGGTTGACCGACGAGCGCGCGCGCATTCGCGCCGTCTACGATCTCGTCGTGCGCAAGACGCGCTACGTCGGGCTCGAGTTCGGCATTCACGGCTATCAGCCCTATCGCACGACGCAGGTGTTCGCGCGCAAGTTCGGCGACTGTAAAGACAAGGCGTCGCTGCTCGTCGTCATGCTGCGCGAGATCGGCGTCGAGGCGACGCTGGTGTTGGCGCGCACGCGGCACGGCGGCGATCTCGACGCCGAGCCGGCGTCGCTGGCGCCGTTCGATCACGCCATCGTCTACGTGCCCAAATACGACCTGTTTCTCGACGGAACGGCCGAGTTCTCGGGTGCCGACGAGCTGCCGGCGCAGGATCAGGACATCCCGGTGTTGATCGTCAACGAAGGCAAGCTCAAGCGGACGCCGGTGTTGTCGGCGGCGCACAACCGCGTGGCGACGGAGCTGCACGTGCAGCTCGACGGCAACGGCGCGGCGCAAAGTGGACGAGCACGTCGTCGTCGCCGGCGAGGTGGCGCACGAGTGGCGCGCCGCACTATCAGTCGCCGGGCGAGCGGCTCGAGCGCTACGGCAAGGCGTGGGCGGCCAAGCATCCGGGCGCGCGCGTGGTCGCCGTCGACATGCCGGGCGTGGGCGATCGCGAGCGGCCGGTCGACGTGCACGCCAAAGTCGATGTGCCCGATTGGGCGCGCGCCGAGCAGACGGCCGGCGGCGAGCACGACCTCGTCATGCCGGCGATCGGACGCGAGGCCGACATGCTGCGCTCGTACGCGCGGCTGTCGGCGCGGCAATACGATCTCGTGCTCGGCTTCCCGTGGCAGCAGGACGACAAAGTGACCGTGAGCGTGCCGGCCGGTCTGGCGGTCAAGCGGTTGCCCGAAGCGCGAACGGTGACGGCGCCGTTCGGTCACTTCACGCTGACGGCGCACGAGGTCGCGGGCGCGGTCGAGGTCGACGCCGCGCTGGAGGTCGATCGCCATCGCATCGCGCGCGAGGACTACGCCGCCTTTCGTCGCTTCTGCGCCGACGTCGACGCGGCGCTCGCCCAGGACGTGGTGATCGGCAAGTGACGCGCCTGCTCGCTCTTTCGTGCCTCTTCGTGACCGGTTGCGCGGCGATGCAGCCGAAGCCGACGCCGCCGGTCGATTCGGCCGGTCAGCGCGGCTGGCAGGCTTGGCTCGCCGGCGACAGCCAGCGCGCCGGTCAACAGTTCGCCGCGGCGCCGCCCGACGACGCGCGCGCACTCTATGGTCGCGCGCTGCTCCTGCACGAGCGCGCCGACTGGGATCGGGCGTGGTCGGCGTGGCTGGCCGTGCTCGAGGGCGCGACCCAGCATCCGCACGATGGGTGGTGGAGCGCGCTCGGCGACTCGGCCGCCGACAAGCTGGCGCAGCTGACCGGCGAAGTGCCGGGCGAGCCGCTGCAAGCGCAGAAGCTGGCGGCGCTCGACCTCGACAAGCTGAGCCTCTCGGCGCGGCGCGCGGTCCTCGGCATGCGCGCCAGCTACGCGCGCCGCTTCGGACAGGAGGCGGTCGCCCGCGAGCTCGAGCGCGCACGCGGCTGCGCCGATCGCTGGTTCATCGCCGGCGCCTACGGCACGTTGCCGCGGCTCGACCTGCAGAAGAGCTACGGCCCCGAGCTCGACCTCGATCGCGAGCGGCTGCGCGCGCTGCCGACGCGCGGCTGCGCCGTCGGGGTCGAGGCCGAGCGTGGCCGTTCGGGCGTGCTCTACGCCGTGCAGTGGTGGAAGGCGGCGCACCGGACCGAGGCGCGCATCATCATCGACAGCGATCAGCCGTGGCGCCTCTTCGTCGACGATACGGCGCTGTTCGACGCCATCGATGTCGCGCGCGTGCCGGCGCGGGTGCGGACGCTCGTCGTGCCGCTGTCGGCGGGCTGGCATCGCGTCGTCGTCAAGCTGGCGGGCACGGGCGGTCGCGCCGACGTCGAGCTGGCGGTCGTCGCCGAATCCGAGGCGCTCACGGCCTGGACCGGCGACGCGGCCAGCGCGCCCAAGACGACGCCGTCCAAGTCGCTGAGCGCGGTCGAGCTCAAGGCCGATTGGCCGACCATCGCGCCGGCGCCGGATGGGCCCAATGGCGCCGATGCGGCCAACGTCGATCGCTCGCTGCTCGACTTTCTCGTCGCGCACGCCGCCCATCGCGACGGCGACAACGACGCCGGCGAAGACGCGCTCGCTCGTCTGACGCGCCGCTCACCCAAGTTCGCGCCGGCGCAGCTCATGGCCGCGCAGCTGCACGCCGACGATCCGTCGATTCCGGCGCGGCTCGCGCGCGACGAAGGCCGCCGCGCCCTCGAACGCGCGCTGGCCCTCGACCCGACGCTCGAACGCGCGCGCTACAACCTGGCGCTGATGGAGCTGAACGCCGATCGTCCGCGCGAAGCCTTGGCGCGGCTCGATCAGGTGACCGCGTCGTCGAGCTGGCGCTTCCAATTCGCGCGCTATCAGGCGCTCAAGCAGCGCGGCTGGGCGCGCGAGGCCGACTTGGCGCTCGCCGAAGCGCGCCGCCGCGATCCCGAAGCCTGCCTGGCGCTCTTGGCCGACGTCGAGCTCAAGCGCGAGCGGCACGAGGTGCGCGAGGCGCTGGCGCTGGCGCGGCAGGCCGTCGGCTGCGGCGGCGGCAACGACGAGCTGGCCGACCTTCTGCGCACGACCGGCGACCTCGCCGGCGCCATCGCCGAATATCGCCGCTTGTTGGCGCTCGATCCCATGCGCGAGAGCGTGCGCTCGGGGCTGGCCGAGACGCTGGCGCAAGCGGGCGACGACAAAGGCGCCGCCGCCGAGCTGACGCAGCTGGTGGCGCGCTATCCCAAGATCTCGCATTACCGCCGCGAATTGGCCGATCGGCTGTTCGCGCTCGGCGACGTCAAGAGCGCGCATCAAGTCATCGTCGCCGGCCTGGCCGAGACGCCCGAGAGCCAAGAGCTGCACCGCGCGCTGGCCGCGCTCTGCCCGGCGTCGAGCACCGAGCGCTGTCCCGGCATCATGGACGCGTTCCGCGTCGACGGCCGCGCCACCATCGCCGCCTTCGAAGCCGACAGCACCAAGCCGCGCTGGGACACGCCCGCCGTCATCGTCCTCGATCGCACCGTCACGCGCGTGTTCGCCACCGGCGCGCGCCTGACGCTGACGCACTCGATCGTCCGCGTACAGGACAAGGACGCCATCGACAAGTTCGGCGAGGTGACCATCCCCAGCGACGCCGACGTCCTCGTCCTACGCACCATCAAAGCCGACGGGACCACGCGCGAGCCCGAAGAGATCGGCGAAAAAGAGAGCGTCTCGGTGCCCGACTTGGAGCCGGGCGATTATGTCGAGTACGAATGGGTGGAGGCGTCGGCGCCGCCGGCGGCCTTTCCGGGCGGGTTCATCGCCGAGCGCTTCTATTTCTCGTCTTACGATGCGCCGCTGTACGAGAGCATTTACGTCGTCGTCGCGCCGTCGGATCTGAAGCTGCAAGTGGACCGCCGCGGTCAAGACGTGCCGGCGCCGGTGACGAACAAGTCGAACGATGGCTTGGCCGTGACGACCTACGTGACGCACTTGGCGCCGCAGCTCTTCGCCGAGCCCTCGTCCGCGCCGTTCGCCGAGTATTTGCCGTCGGTGCGCGTGGCGTCGGGCCTGTCGTTGCCGGCGTGGAAGGACTATCTCACCGATCAAAACCTGCTAGCCGAGCGCGCCAACAACGCCATCCGCCGCGTCGCCGCCGACGCCACGCGTGGTCTGCACGGCGACGCCGAGAAGATCCGCGCGCTCGACGCCTGGGTGCGCAAGCACATCAAGGGCGGCGGCGCGCTCGACGAAGCGGCGACGTCGATCCTGGCGCGCGAGGAGGGCAATCGCGTGACGCTGTTGACGGCGCTCTTGCGTGCGGCCGACGTCCACGCCGACGTCTGGCTCGTGCGTTCGCCGCGCAGCCCGCTGCTCGACGGTGAGCTGCCCGATCTCGAAGGCTATGACGAGCCGATTCTGATCGCCGCCGGGCAAGAGATCGATCCGCGCTGGCGGCACGCGCCGGCGGGCTTCGTCACGCCCAGCCTGCGCGGCGGCACCGCCTTTGCGCTCGCCGCCGGCCCGCTGCGCACGCGCACGCTCGCCGCCACCAACCCCGACGATCGCCGCATGCAGTTCGACGTGCGCCTCGCCGCCGACGGCTCGGGCGACGTCACCGTGCGCGAAGACTTACGCGGCTGGCCCGCCGTCGAATGGCGCGAGGCGCTCGAGAAGCTCGCCGCCGATCGCGTCAACGCCGAGTTCGAGCAGCACACGCTCGGCTTCCACTTCCCCGGTGCGTCACTCGTGAGCCTGGGCTGGGAAGGCAAAGACGATGACGCCGCGCCCTTCGTCGTCAGCTATCGCTTTCACGCGCCGCAGCTCGGTCGCCGCGTCGGCCGCGACCTCGTCGTGACCGCGCCCTTCGCCGCGCAGCTCGGCCGTCGCTACATCGGCGTCGCCGCGCGCACGACGCCGATGCAGCTCGACTACACGCCGCCGACGCAGCTGCACGCGCGCATCACCTTGCCGGCACACTCGATCGCCTCCTTGCCGCCGGCGGTGCGCGCGCAGGAGCCGTTCGCGCTCTTCGAGCAGTCGGTGTCGTCGGGCGCGGGCGCGGTCGAGCTGGACGCGCGCTTCGTCATGTCGGACACGCGGCTGCCGGCGGCGAGCTATCGCGAGCTCGTCGACTTCGCCCAGCGCGTCGACCGCGCCGAGGCCAAGGCGCTGGAAATTCGCCCCGCCCAGAAGTAGCCCGCGCACCCGCACACACTCTTCGTGTCGATTCGTCCACGAGGGCGCGCAACGCCGCGTCCGCCGTGCATCTCCCGCTGGCACGTCGGCTGCTTTAGCGACGAAAGCGAAAGGGGAACACGACCATGCGTAATCTTCACTTTGTCTTGCGGGCGTTTGCGGGAGCGGTTGCGGTGACGACGTTGGTGGCTTGCGAGGAGGAGACGCCGGTCAAGCGGCCGACGCCGACGGTGAGCGCGCCGGCGCAGCCGAAGCCGGAGGAGCGCGTCGCCATGCCGGTGCCGCCGCCGGCGCCGATCGTCGTCAAGCCGGTGGCGCCGCCGACGGTCGCCGCGACCGACAAAGGCGCGCCCGACAAAGACGACAGCGGCGAGCCCGAGGATCTGGTGTCGGCGGCGCGCGCGGCGCTCGGCAAAGGCGAGCTCGATCGCGCGCTCAAGCTGGCGCGGCTGGCGACCAAGCGCAATGCGCAGCGGTCGTCGGCGTGGAACACGCTCGGTCGCGTGCAGCTCAAGCGCGGCCTGCGCAAGGAGGCGATCGCGAGCTTCCAGGAAGCGGTGGAGCGCAATCCGTCGTCGAGCTACGCGCAGAACAACTTGGGGCTGGCGCTGATCTACGACGGGCAGTTCGACGAGGCGGTCGGCCCGCTGGAAGAGGCGACGCAGCTGTCGCCGGTCGAGGGTTATATGTGGAACAACCTCGGCATGGCCTACGAGCACCTCGATCGGCTGGAGGAGGCGCGCGACGCTTACCAGACGGCGATGCAGCTGGCGGTGCCGCGCGCGAAGGAGAACTTCGCGCGGCTGCAAGGCGTCAAGAGCGTGCGCACCGCCAGCGCCGACGTGACGCCGACGGCGCCGGCGGACGACTACATGCCGCACGATGAAGTCGGCACCGACGACGCCGGCGCCAACTAATCAGCGCCGCTCCAACGGGCTGATCCTACCGTTACGGCGCAACCTCGCGCCGCCTCCACACGAAATTCACTGGCCCTGGTCGATGGGGACGTCGGTGAACGTGCCGCTGGTTTCGCAGTCGTTGGGCCCGCTGCCGACGAAATCGCCGCTCACCTTGCCGCTCGTCGGCGTCAAGTGGATGACGGCCGCGGTGGTGGCGCAGCCGGCGCCGCCCAAGTAGACGCTCATCTGTGTCGTCGACGTGGCCGAGATCGAGAGCGTGACGGCGTCGCCGGCCAGGAGCTGCGCCTTGCCGTCGAGGCCGCTGACGTCGTCGGTGCCGATGACGAGCCCGAAGACGAGCGCCGCCGACGTGCCGTTGAGCGTCATGGGCGTGGCCGTGGCGTCGACGAGCGCCTTGGTCGTCAAGGCCGGGCCGCTATTGAGCGTCGCCGAGATGCTGCCGCCCGGTTCGACGTGCGGCGTCACGAGGTCGGTCACCGGCGACCAGCAGCCGCTCAGCGCAAAAATCGACAGCAGACCGAGCCAATGACGCCTCACGGCCCCTAGCCTAGCCGCGATCGTGCGTCGCGGCAATTTCTGACGTATTCTGGCGTATGGTGCGCCGTATCCTCGTCGCCGCAGTCGCTCTGACGGCATGCTTCGCCTGCGCGCCCGACAAGCCGCGCGGCGACACGACGGTGCTCGTCGGCCGCGCGTCGGACGCGCTGGCGCTCGATCCGGCGCGCATCGCCGACATCGAGTCGTCGGAAGTGACCGAGCAGCTCTTCGATCATTTGGTGCGCTACAAAGCCGACTCGACCGAGATCGAGCCGGCGCTGGCCGAGAGCTGGGAGAAGTCGCCCGACGGTCGCGTGTGGACGTTCCATCTGCGCCGCAATGTGCGCTTCCACGACGGCACACCCTTCGACGCCGACGCGGTCGTCTTCAGCTTCGACCGTCAGCGCGACCCGCGCCATCCGCACCATCAGTCCGACTTCGTTTACTGGGAGACCAACTTCCGCAACATTCAGTCGGTCGATCGCGTCGATTCGTACACCGTGCGCATCACGATCGATCGGCCCTATGCGCCGTTTCTGGCGAACTTGGCGATGTTCCCCGTGTCGATCGTGTCGCCGGCGGCGGTGCGTAAGTACGGCGCCGATTTCGCGCGTCATCCCGTCGGCACGGGGCCGTTTCGCTTCGTCGAGTGGTCGCCGGGCGAGCGCATCATTTTGGCCGCGAATCCCAATTATTGGGGCGGCGCGCCGCACATCCAGCACCTCGTGTTCGTGACCATCCGCGACGCGCGCCAGCGCCTCGTCGCGCTCGAAGGCGGCGCCATCGACGTGGCCGAGAACCTGTCGCCCGAAGATCTGCAGTTCGTGGCGCTGCATCCCGAGCTGCGGCTCCTGCGTTCGTCGGGCAACAACGTGGCCTATCTGGCGATGAACACGCAGCATCCGCCCTTCGACGACGTGCGCGTGCGGCGCGCGGTCAACTACGCCATCAACAAGACGGCGATCGTCAAGCTCCTGTTTCAAGGGCAGGCGCAGCCGGCGACGTCGCCGCTGCCGCCGTCGGTGTGGGGTCACGTCGACGAGCCGCTCTATCGCTACGATCGCGAGGAGGCGATGAAGCTGCTGGCCGAGGCGCACTACACGCGGCCGCAGCATCTGCCGAAGCTGTACGTCATGGACACGCCGCGCGATTACATGCCGGCGCCGGAGACGCTGGCGCGCATGATCCAGCACAACTTGCGCGACGTCGGCATGGACGTGGAGGTCGTGGTCAACGACATCGACACCGACGTCAGGCTGACGCAAAACGGGCAGCACGACCTGTGCTTGCTCGGCTGGTCGGCCGACGCCATCGACCCCGACAATTTCCTCTACGTGCTCTTCGACTCGGACAACGCCGAGCCGGGCACGGCGCGCAACCTCGCCTTCTTCAAGAACGCCGAGCTGCACGGCATCTTGGCGTGGGCGCAAGAGTCGTCGGATCGGGCCGAGCGCGAGCGCTATTACAAGAAGGCGCAGGACATCATCGCCAAGCAGGCGCCGTGGGTGCCGCTGGCGCACGGCGACTCGGTGCTGGCGGTGCGCGCGTCGCTGGGCGGGCTGCAGATTCAGCCGCTCGTCGGCATCTACTTTCAGCCGGTATTCCGGCGATGAGTCGTCGATGACGGGCACGCCGCGACGACGAGCCAGCGATCGCGTGCGGGCGCAGCCGCAGGGTTTCCTCGGCCACTTGCGCTTGCGTCACAAGCTGGCGCTCATGCTGACGATCGCCGCGCTCTTGCCGGTCCTCGGCGCCTCGACGGTGGCGATGCGGCTCGTGCTCGCGGGCCTCAAGTCGGGCGTGCGCACGCAGACCGAGCGGACGATGCGGGTGGCGCTGAACCTGGTGCTCACCAACGTCAAAGAGGTCTTCGAAGAGACGATTCGCATGTCGGAGACGGCGGGGCTGAGCGAGCTGCTGTTGCTCGATCCGCAGTCGACGGGCGAGCTGCTGATGCGCAAAGAGGCGTCGCTCATGCCGGGCTTGGTCGAGATCGCCGACGAGAACGGCAAGGTCGTCGGTCGCCGCATCATCGGCGGCGCGCAGATGGGCGCGACGCGCTCGTCGGCCGAGGCCATCGCCGGCGCCTTGTCGTACGAGCGGCGGGTGACGATCGCGCGCGGGCCGTCGCCGGGCAGCCCGATCATCATCCGCGCCTCGGCGCCGGTCGTCGACGACGCCTATCAGCTGCGCGGCGCCGTCGTCGTCTCGGTGCCGCTCGATGCCGAGTTCGCCGATCGTTTGAAGGCGCAGCTGTCGGCCGACGTCGTCGTCTACCAAGGCGACGCGCCCACGGCCTCGTCATTCGTCGCCGCCGACGGGCGCCGCGAGGTCGGCTTCGTCGCGCCGCACGCCATCGCCGCCGACGTCTTGTCGGGCATGACGCGCGTCGTCGAAGCCGCGGCCTACGGCAAGACGTTTTCCGTGGGCTACGCGCCGCTGCAGGACTTCGAAGGGCGACGCCTGGGCATGCTCGCGGTCGCCGTCGACGAGGACGCGCTCGTCGCCGCCAAGCTGTCGGCGTGGCGCTCGCTGCTGCTCGGCGGCGCGTCGGCGGTGCTGTTCGCGCTGGCGCTGGCGGCGCTGTTGTCGCGGCGGTTGACGCGGCCGCTCGGCCACTTGCACGCGGGCGCGCTGGCCGTCGCGCGCGGCGACCTCGACCATCAGATCGTGCAGGAGACCGGCGACGAGATCGGCGACTTGGCCGTCGCCTTCGCGCAGATGACCCGCGGCGTGAAGGAGAACCAAGAGCGCCTCGCCGCCCGCATGCGCGAGATCGTCACGCTGCACGAGATCGGTCGCGCCGTGTCGTCGGTGCTCGGGCTCGACGACGTGTTGCGCAAGATCGTCGAGGAGGTGGCGTCGGTGCTCGAGTCCGAGCGCTGCGCGCTGCTCCTGACGCGGCCGGACGGCGGCCTGTCGATCGGCGCCGGCGTGCGCTTGCAAGGCGCGGAGCTCTTGCCGGCGCTGGGCGAAGTCCTACAGCGCCGCGGCGGTCCCGTGCGCATCGACGACGTGCGCCAGGACGACGAGCTGAAATTGCCGGCGGCCAACGCGCGCGTCGCCGGACCGCTCTTGGCCGTGCCGCTCGAGCAGAAGGACCGCGGCCTCGGCCTGCTCATCGTCACGCGCACCAAGGATCAGCCCTTCAGCGACGGCGATTTGCGGCTCGTGGCCACCTTCGCCAACCAAGCGGCGACGGCTATATCGAACGCGCGGCTCTACGACGACGTCACCAAGTCGTCGGAGGATCTGGAGATTCGCGTCAAGGAGCGCACCTTCGAGCTCGTCGTCTCCAACCGCGAGCTCGAGCGGACGCTGTCGGAGCTGCGCGCGGCGCAGGCGGCGCTCGTGCATTCGGAGCGCATGGCCGGCTTGGGTCAGCTCGTGGCCGGCGTCGCGCACGAGGTCAACTCGCCGGCGGCGGCGATTCAGGGCGCCGTCGACAACCTCGCCGAGAACGTGCAGCGGCTGGCGCGGCGCGCGCGCGAATTATCGGACGTGCGCATGGCGCCCGAGGATCGCATGCGCTTCTTCGCGCTCGTCGAGCAGCTGGCGCCGCGCTTGGCGGGCGCGCGCGTCGAGGCGCCGGCGCTCGTCCGTCGGCAGGCGCGCGAGCTGGCAACCCGATTGGCCCAATTGGGAGTCCCAAAGGCGGAGAATGCCTGTCGTACGCTCGTGGAAATCGGCGCGGCCGAGGCCGCCTACAACCTGGCGCAGCTGGCGCAAGCGCCCAGCGACGACGCGGATGCGACGGCCGTGAGCGCGCGCCGGCTCGACGCGCTGGTGGGCTATCTGGAGCAGTACGCCTACCTGTTCCGCAACACGCACGCCATTCGCACGGCCATTCGCCGCATCACACGCATCGTCGGTGCGCTGAAGGGCTATTCACACCTCGATCAGGCCAAGGTGTCGGCTACGGACCTGCACGAAGGTATCGAGAACACCTTGGTCATCCTGCATAGCGAGCTTAAGTATGGTATAAACGTCACACGGGATTATACCGAGCTGCCGGCGGTGCCGGTCTACGTGGATGAGCTGAACCAGGTGTGGACCAACCTCATTCACAACGCCGTGCAGGCGCTGGGCGGTCGCGGCGATCTGCTGATCGAGACCCGTGTCGACGGGGCTCATGTCGCGGTGACCGTGCAGGACAATGGACCGGGAATTCCCAGCGAGGTCATGCCTCGGATCTTCGAGCCATTTTTTACGACGAAGCCGAAGGGTGAGGGGACGGGATTGGGGTTGGGGATCGTAAAACAGATCGTGGACAAGCATGGCGGCAAGATCGACGTCACATCGGCGCCGGGTTTGACCCGCTTCACGGTGCGAATTCCTGTGATTGGTCCACCTCGCGCCGATGCTGATCCGGCGGCTGGGGCGGAGTGATCGGATTGGAAAACTTGGCCAAGGACGGGGTTCAAAAAGAGCACATCATCTGCGTCGACGACGAAGAGGGCATCCTCACGGCGTTGCGGCAGCAGCTCGGGGCGCGCTTCGGTGACGAGTGCGAGATCGAGGTTGCACAGTCGGCCAAGGACGCGCTCGAGCTGGTCGAGGAGCTGCGCCGCGACGGCGAGCCGCTGGCGGTGATGATCGCCGACCAGATCATGCCCGGCATGAAGGGCGTCGAGCTGCTCGAAGAGGTGCACAAGCGCTCGCCGGGCACGACCAAGATCTTGCTCACCGGGCAGGCGGGTCTCGACGCCGTCGTCGCGGCCATCAACAAAGCCGGTCTCAACCGTTACATTCCCAAGCCTTGGGACGAGCCCGACTTGCGGCTCACGGTCGAGAATCTGCTGAAGACGTTTCGCTTGCATCGCCAGAACGAGACGCTGTTCGAGGATCTGAAGCGCAAGAACATCGAGCTCGAGTCGGCCAAGGAGATGCTCGAGGAGAAGGTCAAGCAGCGGACGGCGGCGCTGGAAGAGGCCAACACGCGGCTCGGCCGTCTCGCGGTGACCGATGGGCTCACCGAGCTCTACAATCACCGCTACTTTCACGAGCAGCTGGCGCTGGCGATCGAGCGTTCGCAGCGCTCTTCGCTGCCAACGGCGCTGCTCATGATCGACGTCGATCACTTCAAGAAGTACAACGATCGCCAGGGCCATCCGGCCGGCGACGAGGCGCTGCGGACGGTGGCGCGGCTCATCAGCGAGGATCGCCGCACCGTCGACGTCGTGGCGCGTTACGGCGGCGAGGAGTTCGCCGTGCTGCTGCACGACACGACGAAACAGGCGGCGCTCGAGGTGGCCGAGAAGATCCGCGCGCGGGTCGCGCAGGCGCCGATCGCGCACGCCGACAAGCAGCCGCTCGGCCGGCTCACGGTCTCGATCGGCGTGGCCGCCTATCCGGTGGACGCCACCGAGGCCGAGGCGCTGCTCGAGGCCGCCGACGTCGCCCTCTATCGCGCCAAGAAGAGCGGCCGCGACACCGTCGTCCAGTCCGGCACACGCTGAAGTAAACGCTTCAGTATCCGACGCTGAAGTAGCTGCTTCAGTATTCGCTTCAGTGTCGGGTGCGCACGAGGCGGTAGGGCCCGGCGGTGGCGATCGTCGTCAGCGACGGGGGCAGCGACGCGGCGTAGACCTCGGGGACGATGGCGAAGGCGGGCTGGGCGGCGAGGATGCGGGCGTAGTCGGCGGGCGTCGTCAGCAGGACTTCGGCGGGCAACATGCGGCGCGTGTCGGCGTATTCGGCGGCGTCGAAGACGAGCTGCACCGTGCGGCGGTCGGCGTACCAACGCGCCGAATACGGCGATTGGTCGACGATGAAGAGCGGCTCGCCGGCGCTCATGACCGCGCTCGCTTGCCGCGCCAAGACGCCGGAGTCGGGATCGGCGACTTCCGGCGGCGACAGCCACGCGGCCGCGAGATGCCACGCGGCGAACAGGGCGAGCGCGAGCGCGGCCAGCCAGCGGCGAATGTCGACGAGCGCGGCGGCGGCCATGAGCGCCAGCGCCGGGTAAGCGGGCAGCGCGTAGTAGTCGTAGCGCGAGGCGACGAGCGAAAACGGCAGCAGCGTCGCCAGCGTCCATATGAGCGGCGGCCAGTCGCGGCGGCGCGCGGCGTGGATGATGCCGACGACGAAGACGAGCACGAGCACGCCTTCGGTCCGCAGCATCATGGCCGGGTAATAGAGCGGCGTCGAATGGCGCAGCATCGGCGACAGCGAACGGCCGACGAGGTTGGCGACGAAGAAGGCGTCGACGAAGGCGTGGCCGTGCCGCGTCCACTGCCAGGCGATCCACGGCAGCGACGGCGCGGCGGCGAGCGCCAAGCCGAGCGCCAGCGGGCGCGGACGGGGACGCCGCAGCGCCAGCAGCGCCAGCGGCAGCGCGCCGACGATGGGCTTGACGAAGAGCGCGGCGCCGACGAGCAGGCCGAAGGCGTACCAAGCACGCGGGCGGGTCGGCGTCAGCTCCCAGGCGAGCCAGGCGGCGAGCATGCAGTCGACGAGCAGCGGCTCAGACTCGATATACGCGGCGTAGCGCAAGGTCAGGCGCGACGTCGTGAACAGTAGCGCGGCGACGAGGCCGACCGGGAGATCGCGGCGAACGGCGCCGATGGCGAAGAGGAGCGCCGCCGCCAGCGCCGCTTCCAGCGCCAACGGCAGCCGCACGACGAATTCGCGGCTGCCGCCCACGGCGACGGCGAGCGCCAGCGGCCAGACGCTGGCCGGCGGACGATAGAGGCAGGGCGCGCCTTGCCAGCGCAGCGTGCCGAACTCGTGGGTCGCGGCCATCTCGCGCGCCATTTGCGCGTAGACCGCTTCGTCGCCATTGCCGAGCGGGCGCGCGAGCGTGGGCGTGAACAGCGCGGCCGAGACCAGGAACACGACGACGCCGAGGAGGACCGGCGCCCGCTTCATACGAGCGCGATCACCCGCGGCTTTCGTCCGCGCGCGCGCAAGAAGGCCCGCTGCACGGCGCGCTTGACCGCCGTCGGCACGTCGACGCCGCCGGGATCGCGGCGCGCGGCCTCGGCGGCGGCTTCGGCGTCGGCGACGATGGCTAAAAGCGTGGTCGCGTTGCAGACGCCGTGCGCTTCGACGCGCAGCCTGCCGGCCACGTCGGCGACGAAGACGACGCCGTCGCCGGCCAGGCGGCGGCGGGCGCGCAGCACCTCGTGGTCGACGTCGCCGAGCTGCGTGCCCTCGAGCGACACGCGCCCGGTGGGAACGCGCTCCTCGACGAGGCGCGCGCCGTTCTCCGTCAGCTGCAGGATGTCGCCGTCGACGAGCACGAACGAGGGAACGCCCACGGACTCGGCCAGATCGGCGTGCGCGAAGAGCTGGCGACGGCCGCCATGCACCGGCATGAGCGCGCGCGGCTGCGTCAGCTGCATGAGCTCGCGCAGCTCGTCCTGGCAGGCGTGACCGCTGGCGTGCAAGCCGGGCGCGTCGACGAGCTTGACGCCGCGGGCCAGCAGCTTGTCGACGATGCGCGCCACCGCCCGCTCGTTGCCCGGCACCGGTCGCGACGACAGAACCAGCGTGTCGTTGCGGCCGAGCGAGATCAGCGGATGCTCGCCCGACGCCATGCGCCCGAGCGCCGCGCGCGCCTCGCCTTGGCTGCCGGTCACGAGCAGCGCCACCGACGACGGCGGCCGCGTCATCACCGAGGCCGCGTCGATCAAGAGACCGGCCGGCGGATTGAGCGCACCGACGCTGATCGCCGCTTGCGTCATCTCTTTGAGCCCGCGGCCTTCGAGGCAGACTTTGCGCCCGAGCCGCTGGCAGGCGTTCATGATCGTCGCAATCCGCTGCACGCTCGACGAGAAGAACGAGAACACGACGCGGCCGCGCGCCGCCTCCAGCTGCGCCACGAGCGCACGGGCGACGTCGGTCTCCGAGCCCGAGCGGCCGGGTCGTGTCGCGTTGGTCGAATCGGCGACCAGCAGGTCGACGCCGGTCTCGTCTTGGCCGAGCTCACGCAAGCGCGCGACATCGGTGGGCGTGACGGCGTCGTGGTCGATCTTCAGGTCGCCGGTATGGATGACGCGACGGCCGCCGGCGTTGATGCTGATCGCGCACGCGTCCGGGATCGAGTGCGCCACCGTCAGCGACTCGATCGTGAACGGCCCGAGCGCGATCGTCTCGCCCGGTGTCAGCACGTGCAGCTGCGATTGATCGATCGAGCCGCGCAGTCGCGCCAACGTCAGCGGCCGGCCGTAGATCGGCGCCGGCGCCACGGCCAGCGCGTGCGGCAAGGCCGCGATGTGATCTTCGTGCGCGTGGGTCAAGAATCCAGCCGACGACGTCGCTGCCGCGCGACGCCAGCCATGTGAAATCGGGCATCCACATGTCGACGCCCGGCGATTCCTCGTCGGGAATTTGGCCGCCGCAGTCGACGCACAAGAGGGCGCCGTCCGCTTCGTAGACGGTCAGATTACGCCCGAACTCTCCACAGCCGCCGAGCGGCACGACGCGCACTCGGCTATCATACGCGCGAGTCGGGAGGGTCGACATGGAGATCGCGGTCATCGGCGCCGGAAGTTGGGGCACGGCGCTGGCCAAAGTGCTGGCGGACAAGGGTTACGCGACGACGCTGTGGGGTCGCGATGCGGCGCATTTGGCCGAGATCGAGCGCGATCGCGTCAACGCGCGCTATTTGCCGCAGGCGAAGCTGCCGCCGACGCTGAAGGCGACGGCGGATCTGGAGAGCGCCGTCGCCGGCAAGGCCGTCGTCGTCTCGGTCGTGCCGTCGCATACGGTGCGCGAGGTCTTTGGGCGCGCGGGCAAGCTGATGGCGCCCGACGCGATGGTGATTTCGGCCTCCAAAGGCATCGAAAACGAGTCGCTGGCGACGATGGACGAGGTGCTCAAGGAGGTCTTGCCCGGCAAGATTGGCACGCGGCTCGGCTTCCTGTCGGGCCCGAGCTTCGCCAAAGAGGTCGGCGCCGGCTTGCCGACGGCGGTCGTCTTGGCGTCGCGCGAGCGCCGTGTGGCCGACGAAGGCGCGGCGCTGTTTCAGGCCGAGCGCTTTCGCGTCTATACGTCGGATGACGTCGCCGGCGTCGAATTCGGCGGCGCGCTCAAGAACGTCATGGCCATCGCCGCCGGCGTCGCCGACGGGCTCGGCCTCGGCAACAACGCGCGCGCCGCGCTCATCACGCGCGGGCTGGCCGAGATCTCGCGCATCGCCGTGCGCAAAGCGGCCAATCCGCTGACGCTGGCGGGCTTGGCCGGCCTCGGCGACCTCGTCTTGACGTGCACGGGCGATCAATCGCGCAATCGCTCCGTCGGGCTCGGGCTCGGCCGCGGGCAGACGCTGGCGCAGGTGCTGGCCGGCATGTCGCAAGTGGCCGAAGGCGTCAAGACGACGAAGAGCGCGCACGATCTGGCGGCGCGGCTCGGCGTCGACATGCCGATTACGCGGGCGATGTATCGCGTCATCTACGAAAACGTGCCCGCGGCCGATGTGCTCGTCGAGCTGCTCGGTCGCCAGCCGAAACACGAGCTCGCCTAAAGCCAAAGCGGAACGCCGGGACTATGTGACCCTGCGGCAATTTGACGCAGGGCCGCGACGAACGGAATAGACGCGCTGTGCCCTATTCGGTGGTCGGCTTTTCGTGGTATCGTTCGTGAGCAGCGTATTCCGTTCATCGTCCGTCATCACCTGTGGCGTTTAGTCACATGCCTCGCGTAGCTTCGAACGACTGAGAAGGAGGCTTCGTGCAGGAACCGCCGAAGGCGGACGGCAAGCGGCGCGTCCTCATCGTCGACGCCGACGCGGGATTCGTGAGCGCGCTGTCCGAGGAATTCCGGCAGCGCGACTTCGACGTGCAGGGCGCGGCCGACGCCGACGCGGCGATCGCGGCCATGGCGAGCGGCGCGCCCGAGCTGGTCGTGCTCGATCTCTATCTGGCGAAGGGCGCCGCGCTCGACCTGTTGCGCTTGTGGAAGCGACAAGCGCCCGAGCTCGTCATCATTCTCGTGTCCGACAATGCGTCGTTGACGGTGGTCGTGGATGCGCTGAACGAAGGCGCGCGCCGCTTCTTCACGAAGCCCGTCACCGCCGCGGCGCTGCTCGACGAGCTGAAAGATCGCCGGCTCGGGACGGAGACGACGCCGAGTCACCTCTTGAGCGTGGCCGCGCTCAAGGCCGAAGGCGCCGACCGCTTCTTCATGCTCTCGCCCGGGCTCTTGTGCGTGGCCGGCTTCGACGGCTACTTCAAGCTGCTCAATCCGGCGTGGGAGAAGACGCTCGGCTATTCCATCGACGAGCTGTGCGCGCAGCCGCAGATCGAGCTGGTCCATCCCGACGATCGGCAAAAGGCCAGCGACGAAGGCGTGGAGCTGTGTAACGGCGAGACGGTCTTTCGCTTCAAGAATCGTTATCGCTGCAAAGACGGCTCTTATCGCTGGCTGGAATGGAACGCGATGCCGTCGCCGGTCCATCGGCTGATTTACGCGTCCGCGCGTGACGTCACGCTGCGCGTTCGCATGGAGCAGGGGCTGCGCCAGTCGAACGAGCAGCTCAAGCGGCAGGTCTCGTCGCGCGAGATGCAGCTGCGCGAATCGGCGGTGCTGAACGACTCGCTGGCGGAGCTCGGGCGCGTCAAAGACGACGTGGCGGCGATGATCGTTCACGATCTGAAGAATCCGCTCTCGGTGATTCTCTCCAATTACGAATACGTGCTCGAAGGATTCGAGGGCGCTGCCGATTGTCTGGAGGCGCTGCAGGATTCGCGCAATGCCGGCCAGCGCATGCTGCGGCTGCTGGCCAACCTGGCCGATGTCGCGCGTTTGGAGAGCGGCGTCGTCACCGTCAGCACGAGCGAGGTCGGGCTCGCGCAGCTGGTGCAGAGCGTGGCCGAGCAGCGGCGCGTCATCGCGCGCTCGCGAAACATCGAGATCCTCGTGCTGCCGTGCGCGGACGCGACGGTCGCCATCGACGCCGATCTCGTCACGCGCACGATCGAGAACATCTTCGACAATGCGCTCCGCTACGCGCCCGAGGGCGGTTTCATCGAGGTCGAGCTGCGCGTGGCGGGGAGCGACGTCGAGCTGCGCATCGGCAACTCCGGCCGCGCCATTCCGATGGACGAGCGGCAGACCATCTTCGAGAAATACCGGCAGACGGGCGCGGTATCGGGCCGCATGAACCTCGGCCTGGGGCTGTATTTTTGCCGGCTGGCCACCGAGGCGCAGCGGGGCCGGATCTGGGTCGAAGAGACGGCGCGCCTGCCGACCGTGTTCGCGCTGCGTTTTCCCGGCCACCCGTGCGTCGCCGCCAGCGTGGCCGAGGCGCGGCCGCGCGAGGCGATCTAGCGCGTTCGCGGCTTGTCGCTGGTGTTGGCGGGGACGATCGTCTGCCAGCCGTCGCTGCGCGGATCCCAGCGGTCGATGCGGTTGCCGACGAGCTTGCCGCGGCCGTCGCGGGCGACGGTGAGCTTGTCGGGCCGCACGCCGTCGTGCGCCGTGCACACGATGAGCTCGAGCCGTGCCTTGGCCAGCGCGCGCAGCTGTCCCCATTCGATCAGCTCCTGCGTGCGGATCGGATCGGCCAGGCGCAGCCATTGGCTGGCGCTGCCGGCGTAACGGTCGTATCCGATGACGAGCGACGTGTGATCGCCGAGCTCGCGGCTCTCCCAACCGAGGATGCAAGGCAGTCCGAGGTCGATTTGGCCGCGCAGGAAGTCGACGGTGTCGTCGCCGCGCGTGGCCCGACGATAGACGAAGCGAGTGCGCGCCGGATGTTCGACGGCGGCGGCGCAGGCGCGGTCGAGCGCGCGGGCCAGCGCGTCGAGCCGCACGCCCGACGTCAGCCACTCGGCGACGGCGCCTTCGACGCTGGTGCCGCGCGCCCGCGGCAGATGGCCGAACAAGGGGTCGAGGCCGACGTGCGCGGCGTCGAACTGCTCGTCGAACTCGGGCCTGAGCGCGCACAACAGCATCGCCGCGGAATAGTAGGCGCACAAAGAATCGTGAGTGCCTTGCGAGCGTTGCGCGATGCCGGTCAGTCGCACCGTCGTGCGCCGGGCCTGGGTGGGCATCGTGTAATTGTGCACGAAAGCACGGTATCGACGGCGCCGAGCAGGCGAAAATCGTCCAAAAGTAACGCGCGAAACGGCGACGTCGCGGTACGCTCCCGGCATGCCCCTTGTGCCGATCGGCGACAGCGAGCTGTATTACGAGGAGCAGGGTGCCGGCGATCCGATCGTGTTTTCGCACGGCCTTTTGTGGAGCGGTCGCATGTACGCCGCGCAGCTGGCCGCCTTGTCCGACCAGTGGCGCTGCATCGCCTACGATCATCGCGGGCAAGGTCGCTCGGCCACGTCGCCGTCGCCGTACGACATGGACACGCTCGCCGACGACGCCGCGCGCCTCATCGACAAGCTGAAGGCCGGTCCGTGTCACTTCGTGGGGCTGTCGATGGGCGGCTTCGTCGGCTTGCGACTGGCGCTGCGACGGCCGGAGCTGTTGCGCTCGCTGACGCTCATCGACAGCGCGGCCGATCGCGAGCCGCGGCTGAACGTGCCGAAATATGCGGCGATGGAGTGGGCCGCGCGCAAAGTGGGCATGAAGTACCTGGTGCCGTCGGTCATGAAGATCATGTTCGGCGGCGCCTTCTTGCGCGATCGCGCGCGCGCCGGCCTGCGCGCCGAGCAGGCGGCGCAGCTGGCGGCGCTCGAGCCCGTGCGCATGAAGGCGGCGCTCGAGTCGGTCACGCAGCGCCACGCCGTGCAGTCGAGCTTGGGCGGCATCAAGACGCCGACGCTGGTGCTGCATGGCGAGGACGATCGCGCCATCAAGCTGACGCGCGCGACGAAGATGGCGCTGGCGATCCCGGGCGCGCAGCTGGTGGTCATCGCGCGCGCCGGCCATACCTCGACGGTGGAAGAGCCCGAGGCGATTTCGCGGGAGCTGCGTCGCTTTGTGGAAGTACACTGAAGGCTCGGGCATGCACGCCGTTCCCTCGCGCGCCCTCGTCGGCAAGCTGATCGCCAACCGCTACTTGGTAGCCGACGCCATCGGTGCGGGCGGGCTGTGCACGGTCTATCGCGCCGAAGATCTGCGGCGCGGCCGCGATGTCGCCGTCAAAGTGTTGCCCGCCGACAAGGCGCAGCACAAGGAGCTGGCGGCGCGCTTCGGTCGCGAGGTGACGACGGCCAAGCGTATCGACCACCCCAACATCGCGACCATCATCGACTCGGGCGCGATCGAGGACGGGTCGCTCTATCTCGTCATGGAGCTCTTGCGCGGGACGCTCTTGTCGACGGCGTTGGAAGCGGGGCGATTGCCGACGGCGCGGGCGCTCATCATCGCGCGGCAGATGCTGACCGGGCTCGGCGAGGCGCATCGGCTCGGCATCGTGCATCGCGACGTCAAGCCGCAGAATGTCATGCTCGTCGACGTCAACGGCTTGGAGGTCGTCAAGCTCTTCGACTTCGGCATCGCGTCGAACGACCGGGCGGCGCTCAAGCTGACGGCGCCGGGGACGGCGTTCGGCACGCCCGAATACATCGCGCCCGAGCAGGCGATGGGGCAAAAGGTCGACGCGCGCGCCGATGTCTACGGCGTCGGCGTCGTGCTGTTCGAGATGGCGACCGGGCGGCTGCCGTTCCAGAGCGAGGATGACCTCGGCTATCTGCGCGCGCACATCAAGCAGCCGCCGCCGGCGCCGAGCGCGGTCGCGGCCGACGCGCAGCTGAGCCGCGCCTTCGATGCCATCGTGCTCAAGGCGATGCAGAAGGAGCCCGAGGCGCGCTTCGAAACGGCGGAGGCGATGATCGCGGCCATCGACAAGGTGGCGGGCCATCTGCCGTTGCAAGCCAGCGGCGGCAAGAGCGGCGGCGCGCGCAAAGTCGTCATGCTGCTCATTCTGTTGGCGCTCGCCGTGGCCATTCTGCACTTCGCGCACCTGCTGTAGCGCCGTCGCGTCGCCGAGTCGTCGCCGCGCGTTGCGGTGCGCGTCGTCACCAGGCGCGGCTGCGTGCGCGTGTTAGAAGCTGCCGCATGCGCATGTCGGTGATGGTCGCGGTCCTCTTCGCGGTCGCGGGATGCAAGTCGAGCGAGAGGTGCTCGGGCGCGATCGGCTGCGCCAAAGGCAGCTATCAGGCCTGCTCCGACGGGAGCTCCTGCCGCTACCAGACCAGCGACGGGCAGTCGTTCGCCTGCGCCAGCTGCGCCGACTGCACGGGCGCGGTCGGCGCGGCGCTGGCGTGGTGCGGCGCGCCCAGCGTCTTCGGCAGCGACGGCGGCGCGGTGGCGGAGACGCCGGCGTGCATGGACTATCTGACCTGCGTGGCGGCGACGGCGCCGGCGCAGCTCGCGACGCTGACGGCGGCGTACGGGCCGGGCGGCAGCTGCTGGCTGTCGAGCGCGACGGCGGCCTCGTGTGACGACGCGTGCAAGGCGGCGCTCGCGTCGTGCGGCGGCAGCAGCGGCGGTGACGGCAGCGCCGGCGGCGGCAGTGGCGGCGGCGGCAGTGGCGGTGGTGGCAGTGGCGGCGGCGGCAGTGGCGGCGGCGGCGGCGGCATCAGCCCGCCCGACATGAGCATGCCGGTCTATCAGAAGACGACCGTGGCGATGATGCGCGCGAGCAGCGCCGGTGCGTACGAGCTCGACGGTCCGATCGCCATCGCCATCACCTCGAGCACGACGTCGCCGCGGCTCCTCTTTCAGGACGCCACCGGCGGCCCATTTTCCGCCATGCTCGGCAAAGCCTCGACGACGAGCCCGACGGTCGCGACGACGATCGCCACGATCGCCACCGGCAGCATCCTCGGCATCAAGGGGCAGTACACGAAGAGCGCCGGCTTCGAGCAGTTCTACATCGACGCCATCGTCGTCACCGGCGCGGCCGCGCTGCCGGCGCCGGCGTCGCTGCAGCTCGCCGACGTGCAGCGCAACGCCAACAGCACCGCCTGGTGGTTCCAGCGCGTGACCGTCAGCCTCGGCGCCACGCCGCTCGAGATGTACGACTTCTCGCCCGCCGAGCTGCAGTACGTCTCGACGGTGGCCACCTGTCCGGCCTACTTCGGCTGGGGCATGGTGCCGGCGACGTCGTCGGATACGGTGGGCGCCGCGTGCAGCGGCCAACTCCAGCCGCCGAGCGCCACCGGCGGCGGCGCGGCGCCGAGCGACGAGCTGCTCATCGGCACCGACTTCTACAAGACGTTCAAGTACTCGGCCGACTGCCTGTGCGCGGCGCAGCAGCAGAACACTTTATTGGCCGGCACCAACACGCTCGCCGGGACGCTCGCCGGCGTCCTCATCGGCACGACGCCGTACATGCAGACGACGATCTATCAATATGTCGCGCCGACCTCGCCCAGCGACGCCGTCTTTCAATAGCCTCCGCTGCACGTCCGCTCGTCGCCGCCGCCCCTCAAATTATGTTGATGGAACGCGTTCTAGTTTTGTGTTAGTGAACTGGAACACGTTCTACTCGTGGAAAAGGGGCTAAGCATGGGCTCGACCTCGTGGCTCGGCAGGGCGTTCCTGTTGGCGGCGCTGGTGTCCTTCGGCTGTGCGAAGGCCTCGACGGGTGGCAACGGCCCGCGGCACGACCTCGGAGTCGGCGTCGGTGGCGGCGGTGACGACGGCGATATGGCGGTCGCCGATCTATCGAGCGGCGGTGGCGGCGATCTGACGCCGCCGGCGCCCGATCTGATCGGCCAGCCCATCTGCTATCCGCCGCGCGACGGCGAGATCTGTCCCGAGGCCATCTTCGTCTCGCCGACGGGCGATGATACGAAAGATGGCCAGTCGCCGGGCACCGCCGTGCAGCACATCAACATGGGCATCACGCGCTCGCTCGCCTGCGCGTTCATCCCGTGCGTCATCCTCGTCGCTGCCGGCACCTACAACGAGCAGGTCACGCTGCACGAGAACTTGAACATCCTGGGCGGCTACAGCGCCGACTTCTTGCACAACGATCCGACGGCCAACGTCGTCAACATCACGTCGACCGAGGACAAGACGGTCATCGCCTCGGCGCTGGCCGTGCCGACGAAGCTCGACGGCGTCACCATCACCGGCGGCTCGCTGACGACGAACGATGGCACGTCGAGCATCGGGCTCTTCGTCAGCAACACGCATAGCGCGCTCACCGTGTCACGCAGCATCATCATAGGCGGCACCGGCGCCTCCGGGACGCCGGGGGCGCCGGGCGCCGCGCTCGCTTGCGGCACCGTCGGCGCATCGGGCGGCACGGCGTTCGATTGCGGCGGCTCGACGGGCGGCTTCGGCACCGCCGCCGGCGACGCCACCAGCGGCGGCGCGGCCGGCACCGGCGGCAGCAGCAACTGCCCCGACGCCTGCCCGCTCGTCGGCAGCGACGGCATCAGCGACGGCAGCGACGGCACGCCCGGCGGCAACGGCAGCGACGGCACCGGCGGCACGGCGCCGACCGACGTCTTCGGCAGCTTCGGCACGGGCGGCGTGTGGCAGGGCACCGTCGGCACCGGCGGCACGCGCGGCTTCAACGGCACCGGCGGTGGTGGCGGCGGCTCGGGCGGCACCAAGCGCATTCGCAGCTGCTTCGGCTGCGGCACGCTCATCGGCGGTCGCGGCGGCGACGGCGCGCCCGGCGGCTGCGGCGGCGGACCGGGCGGCGCGGGCGGCGCCGGCGGCGGTGCCTTCGCGGCCGTGCTCGTCGACTCCGAGATCACCTTCGACAACGTCACGGTGCAAGGCGGAACCGGCGGGCTCGGCGGCGCCGGCGGCGACGGCGCCGGCGGTCAAGCGGGCAGCACGGCGATCGACAACGGCATCACCGGCAGCGCGTCGTCGAAGTGCGGGCTCATCAATTATCACTCGGGTAACGGCGGCCATGGCGGCGTCGGCGGCAACGGCGGCAACGGCGGCGGCGGCGGCGGCGGTGCGGGCGGGCCGTCGGTGGCGCTGGCGCGCATCGGCAGCTCGGCCGTGACCGAGCTGCACACGGTGACGGTGATGCCGGGCGCGGCGGGCATCGGCGGCGCGGGCGGCAAAGGCCCGGGCGCGGCCGGCGCGGCTGGTCCGCTCGGCGGCGTCGACACCGATCGCGCATTCTAAGGACTTAGAGCGCGACGATCGATTCCGGAGGATGGTGGGCCCGTCGGAAATTTCCCCCGACCGCCCACCCCACTTATCGGCGCATGGCCCAAGAAAGTTGCGCCCTAAGAGCTGGGCTGTGCTGCCGGCGCGACATGGACGACGTGCAGTGGCCGTGCTACGAGCGCGAGGTGGGCAGTCGCGATCCGTCCAACGGCTATGAACGGAACGCAGCCGACTTCATCGAGGTGCGCAGCGGCATCGGCGCCGGCATGGTGGCCGCGTGGGCGCGCGCGCTGCCGGCGGCCGCGGCGATCCTCGACTTGGGCTGCGGGTCGGGCGTGCCGATCGCCGAGACGCTCGTCAACGCCGGCTGCGAGGTCTACGCTGTCGACGCCTCGCCGACGATGGTTGCTGCGTTCCGCGCCCGCTTTCCCCAGCTCGCCGTGCAGTGCGCTGACGTCGAGGACGCTGATTTCTTCGGACGCAGCTTCGACGGTATCGTTGCCTGGGGTCTCATCTTCCTGCTCGATGCCGGCGCGCAACGCCGCCTGATCGCCAAGATAGCGGGCGCGCTGCGGAGCGGCGGCAGCCTGCTGTTCACGGCTCCTCGCGTCGCCTGTTCCTGGCCCGACGTCATGACCGGGCAGACCTCGATCTCGCTCGGTCTCGACGAATATCGTCGTCAGCTGGAAGCAGGCGGGCTCACGCTCGTCGGAACCGAGACGGACGAAGGCGACAACCACTACTACCGCGCGGTCAAACGATAGCCGCGTGCGCTTCAACATCGATAGTGTGAGCTCGAACGACCGTTGAAGCGGCCGGAGCGACGATAGTTTAACCTTGAACTACTCGGGAGCGAGCTAACTCAGGAGCGCGGCAGCCCCTCGAGGTGCGCCGCGATTTTGTTCGCAAGGTCTTCGGCGGCCGGCTTCAGCGCCGGCGCCAGCATCGCGTTCACGAGCGGTCCGGCGGGGCCGCCGGCGTCCATGCGCAGCCGAAACGTCAACTGCGACTCCGCCGCGCCGGCCGCTGCCAACCGCTCGGGCGCCTTGCCGTTGACCCAGCGGAACATCAGCCGGAAAAAGCCGTCGACCAAGCGGCGCCACACGCTCGCCTTCGCCGGCTTCGCCTTCTCGATCGCCGCGCCCGCCGTCGCCGCCGGCTTGCCGATGGTGAGCGTGCCGCCGCCTTCGACGACCTCGTCGAGCCCGACCAGCGTGAACGACACGCGCTCCGGGCCGTTCCATTCGGTGACGTGCGCCTTCAATCGCACCGTCCGGCTCAAGACGCCGACGTCGCCTTTGAGCGTCCAGATCGAGTCGGTCTCGCTCTCGATCTCGTGCTTTTGATAGCCGGTCAAGAACGGCGCCCAATTGTTCATGTCGCGCACGAATTCCCACACCCGCTCGGGCGCCAAGGTCATCGTCGTGACGTATTCGACTTCGGGCATGGGCTCGCTCTCCTTCGCTTCGCCTACAGTGGCTACGTGTTGCGCGCGGCGGCGCGTCCGGCGATGTAGCCGAACGTCATCGCCGTGCCGATGGTGCTGCCGGCGCCGGGATAGCCCGGTCCGGTGATGCCGGCCATGACGTTGCCGGCGGCGTACAAGCCGGCGATGGCGCCGCCGCGCACGTGCAGCACGTTCGCCTTGTCGTCGACGCGCGCGCCGCCTTTGGTGCCGATGGCGCCGGGATGGACCTCCAGCGCGTAAAACGGCCCCTTCTCGATCGTGCCCAAGTTGGGGTTCGGCGTGTGCTCGGGATCGCCGTAGAAGTGGTCGTAGAGGCTGGTGCCGCGGCCGAAATCCTGGTCTTTGCCGTCGCGCGCGAAGCCGTTGAAGCGCGCGACCGTCGCGTCGAGGCCGGCCGCGTCGATGCCGATCTTGGCGGCCAGCTCGGCGACGGAGTCGGCGCGGCGAATCCACTCCGGCACCGGCATGCCGGGAATGATCGTGAGCAGCGCATACCGCTCGACGAACTGCTGATCCAAGATCAGCCACGCCGGCAAGTTCGGCCGTTCATAGGCGACCGGATCGAAGCCGAAGAACGGCTTCATCATGTCGTTGTAGTTGTGCGCCTCGTTGACGAAGCGCGCCCCTTTCTTGTTGACGATGATGGAGTGGGGCAGCGAGCGAATCGCGAAGTCGCCGCGATGGAGCTGCACGCCGTCGTATTCTTCGCCCGGCACGTCCACCGACGGGCACCACCACGCCTCGGACATGTTGCCGAGGTCGGCGCCGAGCGCCATCGCCATCTTGAGGCCGTCGCCTTCGTTGGTCGGCGGCGAGTTCGGATGCGTCAGCTGCCCGCCCAAGAAGCGCGCGACCAGCTCTTTGGACCACTCGAAGCCGCCCGACGCCAAGATGACGCCGCGCTTGGCGCTGATGACGAAGTCCTTGCCGTCGCGCTCGGCGCGCAGGCCGACGACGCGGCCATCCTCGACGAGCAATTCCTTGGCCGACGTCGACAACAGCGGCTCGATGCCCTTGTCGAGCACGCCTTTCAACAAGCCGCCGACGAGTGCGCCGCCGTAACAGACGAGCCCTTGCGAGAAGCGCTGGCCGAGCAGCTTGAAGGGCAGCGCGCGCGGCTTGGCGAACACGCCCCAGTCGGTCGCTTCGGTCACCGACATCGCCGTCATGCCGAAGACCGGCGACTTGCGCAGCTTGTCCTTCCACGGCCCGAGCGAATTGGTGTCGAAGAGCCCGGGATCGAGCGAGCGACCACCCGGCTTGGCGCCGGCAAACTCCGGGTGATAGTCGGGATAGCGCGGCAACGCCGTGAATTTGACCGGCGTCGTCTCCTCGATGAACTTCAGCATCTGCGGCGCTTCGTCGAGGTAGAGCTCGATCAGCTTCGGATCCGAGCGGCCGTCGCTCAAGCGCGTCACGTAGGCGAGCGCTTCGGCGCGCGAGTCGTCGATGCCGGCTTCGCGCATGTGGTGGTTCGTGGGAATCCACAAGACGCCGCCCGAGACCGCGGTCGTGCCGCCGACCTTGGACGCCTTCTCGATGATCGTGACTTTGGCGCCGCCTTGATGCGCGGCCAGCGCCGCGGCCAAACCGGCGCCGCCGGTGCCGATGACGAGCACGTCGGTCTCGACGTTGGGCTTCGATTTACGGAACCAGCTCATCGCGCGCTACTCCTTTGGCCTTGGGCTCAGCGTGCCGCCGCGTGCCGGCCGGCGAGCCAGCCGCCGACGAGCCCGCGCAAGTTGGACAGACCGCTCTGATAGCCGGCGCCGATGTCGAGCGGCGCGGCGGCGTTTCCCGCCGCGTACAAGCCGGGAATGGCGCGCCCGCGCACGTGCAGCACCTGCGCCGACGTGTTCGTGCGCAGGCCGGCGGCGTTGATGCCGGCCGAGACCACGCGCAGCGGCAAGCCGTAGAACGGCCCCTTCGTCAGCGGGCCGAGGCTGGGATTGCCGGCTTTTTTGCGGTCGCCGGTCATCATCACCGCCCACGGATATTGGCCGCGACCGAAATCCTGGTCGACGCCCTCCTCGGCGAAGCGGTTGAAGCGCGTCACGGTCGCCTCCAGCGCGTCGGCGTCGATGCCCAAGATGCCGGCCAATTCGCGCAGCGTCGGCGCGCGATGGACGAGCGACTCCGGCAGATCCTGCGACGGCAATAAGCGGCCTAACGGATACTTCTCGCGGAACTGAGAATCGAATATCAAGAACGGCGGGAAGTTGGGCTGCGCCTGTTTCACGCCGTCCCAGTTGTGCGCTTTCGGTGAATAATCCTTATAGAACGATTCATCGGCGAAGCGTTTGCCGGCTTTGTTGACCCAGATGGCGTGCGGGAAGCCGCCGTCCCACGAGCCGCGATAGAGCTTCTTGCCTTCCTGCTCTTCGCCGGGAATGTGGTAGCCGAACATGAGCCCGAGGTTCGCCGGCGGCACGGCCGCGATGGCGGCGCCCGCTTCGGTCCCGAGCAAGAAGCCGTCGCCGGCGACCGTCGGTTGACACATCGAGTTCCACTCGGGCAGCTGCTCGAACCACTTCGGCAGATCGGGGTGCCAGTCGTAGCCGCCGGTCGCCAAGAGCACGCCCTTCTTCGCGTGCACGAGGAAGTCTTTGCCGTCGCGGGTCGCGCGCACGCCGATGACCTCGCCGTTCTCGACGATCAATTCTTTGACCGGCGTCTCCAAATAAGCCGGGATTTTGCGGTCGATGAGCGCGTTCTTGACGAAGTAGGCCATGAGGCCGGGGCCGAAGCCGCGCATGTCCTCGGTCATGCGCTGGCCGAGCACGGCGAAGTCCCAGCTCATGATGCTGGTGAAGCCGCCCCAGCCGAACAGCTCGTCGTGCGTGATGCCGATGGGCACGTGCGGCGAGAGGAACGTCTTTTTGCGCCAATCGCCGAGGTCATGCCCTTTGATGAGCTCGACTTCGAGATAACGACCGGCCGCCAACGTTCCCGGCGCGTGCGGATAATAATAATCGGGGAAATCCTTGATCAGCTTCCATTTGACACCGGCTTTATCGCCGAACCATTTGACGGCTTCGACGCCGGCGTCGACGAGCGTGCCTTGCAGCTCGGGATCTTCGTAGCCGGCGCCGAGGAACTTCAAATACTCGAGGCCGCGCTCGCGGGAATCGGAGATTCCGGCGGCCGCTTGTAAATGATTATTGGGCAGGAATACTTCGCCGCCCGAATAGGCGCTGATGCCGCCAAGCTTGCGCGCCTTTTCGAGGACGACGACCTTCTTGCCCGCGTCGTGCGCGACGATGGCCGCGCCGAGCCCGCCCAAGCCCGAGCCGACCGACACGACGTCTACTTCCAAGTCCCATTTACGGCGATTGAACATCGACATCGCGAACCTCTTACGAGAGTAGGAATCCGCCGTCGACGAGCAGCATCGCGCCCGTGACGTAATCGGCCATCGGCGTCGCCAAGAACAGGATCGCGCGCGCCACATCGTCGGGATCGCCCATGCGCTTGAGCGGCAGCCGCGAGAAGAAATTCTTCGAGCGCGCCATGAGCTTCTTCGGGTCGTTCAAGATGTATTCGATCGACAGGCGCGCGCCCGGCGTTTGAATGCCGCCCGGCGCCACGCAGTTGACGCGAATGCGCTGCTCGCGCAGCTCCCACGCCAGCGACTTGGTCAACATCAAGACGGCGCCTTTCGACGTCTCGTAATGGACCATGTCGCCTTCGGGATGCATGCCGGCGATCGACGCCAGGTTCACGACCGAGCCGCCGCCGGCGCGCGCCATGTGCGGCGCGGCGGCGCGCGTGCAGCGCATCGTGCCCATGACGTTGATGTCGAGCGTCTTTCGCCACAGCTCGTCGTCGGTCTCGAAGAACGGGCGAATCGGGAAGATGGCCGCGTTGTTGACGAGCACGTCGATGCGGCCGCGCGTCTCGGCGACGCGGTTGAAGCCGGTCGTGATGCTGGCGGCGTCGCTGACGTCGACGACGAGCGGCTCGGCCTGGCCGCCGCGCTCGCGAATCGCCGCCGCCGTCGCCGCCGCGCTGCCTTCGTTCATGTCGGCGATCACGACGTGCGCGCCCACTTCGGCCAGGCGAAACGCCGTCGACTGCCCGATGCCGCGCCCGCCGCCGGTGACGATGGCGACTTTGCCCGACAGGTCGAACAGCTGATTCAGCGTCTGCGCCGGTGGATTGATCGCGTCATCCATGGACATGGCTATTTGCCCTTGAACTGCGGTTGGCGCTTCTCGACGAACGCGCGCGGCCCCTCTTTGGCGTCTTCGGTCGACAGAATCGGCCAGCCGATCTCGAGCTCCTTCTTGAGCGCCTCGACTTCGGTCAGCCCTTCGGTCTCGATGACGGAGCGCTTGATCGCCTGCACGGCCAGCGGCCCGTTGTTCGCGATCTGCTCGGCCACTTTCTGCGCCTCAGCCAGCGCTTGACCGTCGGGCACGATGCGACCGATGAGCCCGACGCGCTGCGCCTCTTCGGCGCCGAGCGTGCGACCGGTGAGCAGGAGGTCCATCGCCACCGTGTACGGGATCTGCCGGCGCAAGCGCACCGTCGAGCCGCCGAGCGGGAACAGGGCCCAGCGCGCCTCGGCGACGCCGAACTTGGCGCCGGCGCCGGCGATGCGAATGTCGGTCGCCTGCAAGATCTCGGTGCCGCCGGCGACGGCGGTGCCTTCGACGGCGGCGATGAGCGGCTTTTTGACGCGGTAATGGCGCATGAGCGCCTTCCAATGCAAGTCGGGCTCGTTCTTGAAGCGCGCCCGCCACGGATCGGGATCCTGCTTGTCCCAGCCGCCCGACATCAGCTTCAGGTCGGCGCCGGACGAGAAGTGGCCGGCGGCGCCGGTCAGGATGGCGACGCGCACATCGGGGTCGCCGTCGATCATGTCCCACGCGTCGGCCATGCGCGCCATCATCTCGGGCGAGAACGCGTTACGCGCCTCGGGCCGATTGAGCGTGACGGTGACGATGTGGCCCTGCTTCTCGACTAGAAGATGGTCGGCCATGCCAGAAGTAGAACATGTTTCATTCGGAGCGACAAGCGAAAATGGAACGTGTTTCAGTGCGGCTTGGGCTGGTTGCGCGGCGCGATGAGCACGCGATCTGCGTTTGCATACAGGAACTTGTCGAGCACGCCTTCACGCAGGTCGAGCTCTTGCGCTTCGGCCATGCAGCGCTCCATCGAGAGCACGGGATGGTCGGACGCGAACATGATCTTGTCCTGTCCGCGCGTGTTCATGAAGTGGATGAGCTCGGGCGGGAAATAGCGCGGCGCGTAAGCCGACGTCATCAAATAGAGGTTGCGATATTTCAGCATCAGCCGAATCGCCACCTGCCACCACGGGTCGGCGCCGTGCGCCATGATCAAGGTCAGCTCGGGGAAAAACAGGCAGACTTCGTCGAGATAGATCGGATCTTGGCACTTGCCGGGCGCGGGCGGGCCGGGAATTCCCGTGTTGACCGAGATGGGCAGGCCGAGCTCGATGCACTTGGCGTAGATGGGATAACAGCACTTGTCGTCGGGCGGTAGGCCGATCATGAAGGGCACGATGCGCGCCAGCACGACCGGCTCGTTGCGCACGATCTTCTCGAGCGCGCGCACGGCGAGCATGCCGCGGCGCGGGTCGACGTAAGCGGCGAGCACGAAGCGGTCGGGGCGCGCGCGCGACAGCTTGAGCACCTCTTCCGACGGGTTCTCGGCGCGCACGGAGAGCACCGACTTCTCCACGCCGCAGCGATCCATCGTCTCCAGCATCTTCTCGAGCGAGATGTCCTGGAAGATCTCGGGCGCGCGCTTGAAGTAGTCCTCGGCGACGCGCACCAAATAGTCGGGCCGCTCTTGCGAGCCCATGTTGACGTTGACGAACGTGTCGATCGCGCGCAGCACGGACATGAGGGCCTCGTTGGCGACTGAAACGTGTTTCGATCGCTTGACGACAAAAATAGAACGTGTTTCAGTCTCGGTAAAGCGAAAAGGAGCGACGCCGTGGCTGCTCACACCTTCTCCGGGTATCCGCGCGGCTGGTTCGCCGTCTGCTTCTCCGACGAGCTGACCGTCGGTAAATCATTGCCGCTGCGCTATTTCGGGCAGGACTTGGTCGCCTTTCGCGGCGAGGACGGCGTCGTGCACGTGCTCGAGGCCTATTGCGCGCACATGGGCGCGCACCTCGGCGTCGGCGGCAAAGTCGAGGGCTGCACGCTGCGCTGCCCGTTTCACGGCTGGCGTTACGACGGCGCGGGCGCGTGCGTGGAGATTCCGTACGCCAAGAAGATCCCGCCCAAAGCCAAGCAGCAGGCGTGGCGCGTGCAGGAGATCAACGGGCATGTGCTCGTGCATCACGACGCCGAAGGGCTGCCGCCAGCCTACGAAATCCCGGTGATTCCCGAGTATGGCAGCGACGACTGGCTGCCGTGGACGACGAGCCGCTATCGCATCAAGACGCATCCGCGCGAGATCGTCGACAACTTGGCGGACAAGGCGCACTTCGCGTTCGTGCACAACACCGCCATCGACGACTTCGGGTTCGAAGTGGCGGGGCACACGGCGACGCAGCACGTCAAAGGGCGCGCCTTTCTGGCCGACGGCAAAGTCGATCCATTCGCGTCGACGACGACGTACCACGGGCCCGGCTATTTGCTGATGCGCATGGATGGGCTGCTCAAGAACTACATGCTGTTCACGCACACGCCCATCGACGAGAACAGCCTCGATCTGCGGCTGGCCGTAACGCTGAAGGTGGTCGGCGATCGCAAGCGCACCGAGGGCTACGTCGCGGGCTATATCGATAATTTGCGGCGCGGCTTCGAGGACGACATCAAGATCTGGGAGGCCAAGATCTATCGCGACCCGGCGGTTTTGTGCGACGGGGATGGGCCGATCGGCGCGCTGCGGAAGTGGTATCGGCAGTTCTACGTGACGGCGGCCGGCGCGGTGGCCGCGGCCGAGTAGTCGGCCCCATCGCTCACGACGTCGCTGCGGCCGATTCGGCGTTGGCCGCGCGGCGGATTCGTGCCGGCGCGGCGCGTGTGCCGATCTTGGCCTTTGCGTGTGGGGGAGCGACGTCGGCGCTGCGATAGCAGCGCAGACGGAGACCTTGCACCGCGCGCGCGACTACGCCGATGGCCGGCGCGACGGGGCGCGAGCGCGCGCGTCCACCGGACGCCCGCGCGCTCGCGCACGCCGCCCAAGCCCAGCGAACCGGCAGTGCCGGCAAGCGTGACGGCCGTGCCGGCAAGCGTGACGGCCGTGCCGGCAGCGTCACCGCCGAGCCGACGGGCGTGACCGCCGTGCCGGCTGCCCGCCGCGCCCGTAACCGTGACCGCCGCGCGACCGCGCATCAGACCCCGACGCGTGGCAGCTCGTCCAGCCGCAGCCGTTCACGGTCGGCCCACATCGCAACGATCGCCCGCTCGTCCGGCTGCGGCCGGCAATTGAACCGCCGTCGCAGCTGCACGATCCGTCGCGCCTGCGGCTCCAGCTCCAGCGTCAGCCGCCGCTGTCGCCCACTGCGCGTCTCCAGCTGCAGCGACCAAATCGACGATCGCCCCCGCCGACAAGCCGCGACATACGTCGACACGCAGTGCCGCATCATCCGTCCCTCGAGCTCGAGCTCGGCGCTCGAGCACAGCTCGGTGAGCGTCCAGATGCGCACTTCGCCGCGGCGGCGGTCGTCGTCGTCGTAGCGCGCGATCGTCTCGACGTGACGCAGCGGCCGCAGCGGCTGCGGCGCCCAGGTCACGAGCGGTCCCGTCGCGCGCAGCTGGCCGTGCCAGGCGTCGACGAGCCGCAACAGCGACGCCGGCGTGCGCCCTTTGAGCGTCAGCTCCGCCTGCGGCGGCGGCAGCAGCCCCAGCTGGCCGTCGGGCGTGATGCCTTCGATCGGCTGCAGCCTCTGATGATGCAGGAAGTCGACGATCGGCCCGACGTGCATGAGGTCGAGCTCGGGATGGCGCGCCAAGAAGTCGACGACCGTCTCCCAAAAATCCTCGTGCAATAGCTCGTGGCCGAGCCGCGTGGCCGACAGCGCGCTCGCCAGCGCGTCGCTGCCGCCGAGCGCGCGCGTCTGCGCCCAGCGCAGCGCGGCGATGACGCTCAGATGATGCGGCGCCTGCGTGAAGCGATGCGCCAGCGCCCGCGTAATCCGCAGCGGCAGCCCGATTCGGCGCAGGCTCTCGCCGCGCCCGACGGCTTTGTACCAGGCTTGCTGCGGCGTGCGCTGGCCGGGCTCGCCGTCGAGCCAGGCCGAGACCCAGAAGCCGGGCATGACGAAGCGCGCCAGCAGGTGCTGCGCCAGCGATGACAGCTGCCGCCAGCTGCTCGCCGCCGTCGGACGCCACGCTTCGACGGGCGCGAGCCAGTCGGCGTGGTGCAGCGCGAGCGCGACGAGGGCGCGGTCGACGTCGGGCGCGTCGCTGCGACCGCTGGTGCGACGGGCGAGGAGGTCGCTGGCGCAGCGGACGTGCCGCAGCAGGCGATCGTAAGCGGGCAGGACGCCGGCGAGCGGCGCGATGCGCTCGCGGGACGTATGAATGGACGCGTCGCGGCGGCGCATGGCGGCCGCGACGAAGAGACGGAATTTGCACACGACGGCTCCGTGCGCGCCGGCGGACGGCGCGCGCAAAAGTAGTGATCGTTCGCTCGGGATGCTCGCGGACGTGGGCGCGCTAGCAGGCGCGCCGAGGGATCACTGGCCGTGAATGCAGCGGTACATCGCGCCGCCTAGTGTGCCGAGGTCGCGGACGGCGCGCAAGCGGCCGAGCGTGCCGGCGCGGCGCGTGTGGTGATCTTGGCCTGTGCGTGTGGGGGAGCGACGTCGGCGCTGCGATAGCAGCGCAGACGGAGACCTTGCACCGCGCGCGCGACTACGCCGATGGCCGGCGCGACGGGGCGCGAGCGCGCGCGTCCACCGGACGCCCGCGCGCTCGCGCACGCCGCCCAAGCCCAGCGAACCGGCAGTGCCGGCAAGCGTGACGGCCGTGCCGGCGAGCGTGACGGCCGTGCCGGCAGCGTCACCGCCGAGCCGACGGGCGTGACCGCCGTGCCTGCGAGCGTGACCGTCGTGCGCGCGAGCGTGACCCGCCGCGCCGGCGAGCGTGACCGTCGTGTTCGCGGCCAGCGTGACCGTCGTGCGCGCGAGCGTGACCACCGCGCCGGCGGGCGTCACCGCCGCGCCGGCCGGCCGCCGCGCCGGCGACCGCGCCGGCCGCGCGGCCGTTCGCCGGCTCGGCGGGCGGGAGCGGGCGGCCTGTGGCCGCGCTCCCGCTCGCTCCATCGCGCCGGCCATCGTGGGATCGGGCCACGCCGGCCGCGAGGTTTATTCCGGCCGCACGCGCTCCGCACCCACGCGCGCCCGCAACGGCAACGGGCAAAGCTCGCGCAAGTCCACGAGTCTGGCACGGTTCAGCTGGTAGAACACGTTTCAATTTCCGCTTGTCCCGGCTACTGGAACGTGTTCTATTTTGAGGGCAGGAACGCGAGACCGCAAACCGCGCACAACCTGAAGGAGGGTCGGATGGAAGACGACGTCGTGGCCCGCGCGCAACAACTGGCGCCCAAGCTGGCCGAGCGTGCCCGAGCGGCCAACGAGCTGCGCCGGGTGCCGGACGAAACCATCGCCGACTTGAAAGCGGCCGGGCTCTTCCGCCTGCTGCAGCCGTCGCGCTGGGGCGGCGCCGAAGCCGATCCGGGCGTGTTCTTCGAGGCGCAAATGGCGCTGGCGACGGCCTGTCCGTCGACGGCGTGGGTGTACGGCGTCGTGGCCGTGCACAACTGGCAGCTCGCGCTCTTCCCGCTCGAGGCGCAGCAAGAAGTGTGGGAAGCCGACCCGACGGCGCTGATCTCGTCGTCCTACGCGCCGACGGGCAAGATCGAGCGCGTCGACGGCGGCTATCGCGTCACCGGCCGTTGGTCCTTCTCGAGCGGCTGCGATCATTGTCAGTGGGTCTTCTTGGGCGGCCTCGTTCCGCCCGATCCCGCCAAAGAGGGCGCGCCGCCGGAGATGCGCACGTTCCTCTTGCCGCGCCGCGACTACCGCATCGACGACACCTGGCACGTCTCCGGCCTGCGCGCCACCGGCTCCAAGGACATCGTCGTCGACGGCGTCATCGTCCCCGAGCATCGCACGCACCGCATGATCGACGGCTATCGCCGCTCGAGCCCCGGCAACGAGGTCAACCCGGCGCCGCTCTACCGCTTGCCGTTCGGCCAGATCTTCGTCCGCTCGGTCTCGACGTCGGCGATCGGCGCGGCCATCGGCGCGCTCGACGTCTACACCGGCATCGCCGCCAAGCGCGTCGCCGCCGGCGACGGCGCGAAGGTCGCCGAGGATCCGTCGTCGCAGATGGTGGCGGCGCAAGCGGCGGCGCTCATCGACGAAGCGCGCGTCATCCTGCATCGCAACTTCGACGAGATGATGACGCGCGTGCGCGCCGGCCAAGATCTGCCGCTCGATCGCCGCCTGCGCTTCCGCTACGACTCGTCGCAGGCGGTCGTGAAGTCGGTGGCCGCCGTCGACCTCCTGTTCACGGCGTCGGGCGGTCGCGCCATCTTCCTCGACAGCCCGATGCAGCGCTATTTCCAGGACGTTCATGCGGCGCGCGCGCACTACGCCAACAACCCGGACAAGCCGGGCCGCAACTGGGGCGGCGTGCAGCTCGGGCTGAAAAATACCGACTACTTCGTCTGAGGCGCGCATGCAGCTCGGTTACATCGGCTTCGAAGTCTCCGATTTGGGCGCGTGGGAGCGCTTTTGCGTCGACGTCCTCGGCCTGGCGCTCGCCGACCGCGCCGACGACGGCGCCCTGGCGTTCCGCTTGGACCAGCATCGCCAGCGCATCGTCGTCGAGCCCGGCCAGGCCGACGACGTCCGCTTCATCGGCTGGGAAGTCACGAGCGACGGCGAGCTGACCGAGCTGACCCTCAAGCTGCGCGCGGCCGGCCTCGACGTCACCGACGGCACGCCGCCCGAAGCCGCGCGCCGCCGCGTGCGGCGCCTCGTCAAGCTGCGCGATCCGACCGGCATCCCGACGGAGATCTTCGTCGGCGCCGAGCGCGTCGCCGCGCCCTTCGTCTCGCCGGTCGTGCGCTCGGGCTTCGTCGCCGACGAGCGCGGCCTCGGCCACATCGTCGTCGCCGCGCGCGATCAGGCGGCGAGCCAGCATTTCTACTGCGAGCTGCTCGGCCTGAAGTTGAGCGATCGCATCACCGCCGACGTGCACGGCTACAAAGCGGACGTCGTGTTCTTGCACGCCAATCAGCGCCATCATTCGCTGGCGATCGGGCAAGAGGATCGCAAGCGCATCCATCACTTCATGCTCGAAGCGCGCACGATGGACGAAGTCGGTCTGGCGATGGATCGCACGCTGCGCGCCGGCCTCAAGCTGATGCACACGCTCGGTCGTCACCCCAACGATCGCATGTTCAGCTTTTACGCGCGGACGCCGTCCGGCTTCAACTTCGAGTTCGGCTGGGGCGGTCGCGACGTCGACGACGCCACTTGGCAGCCGACCACCTACGATCACATCAGCGAATGGGGCCATCATCCGCCGCAGTTTCTGACGCCGAGGAAGCCACAATGACCAAAGCGGTTCCCGAAGGGCAATATGTCGACATCGGCGATGGGCTGAAGATCCATTATCACGCCGAAGGCAGCGGTCCGCCCGTCGTCTTCCTGCACGGCAGCGGCCCCGGCGCCAGCGGCTGGTCCAACTTTCGCCGCAACTATCCCGCGTTCGCGGCCGCCGGAATGCGCGCCATCGTCCCCGACACGCTCGGCTACGGCTACTCGTCGAAGCCCGAGAACATCGAGTACACGCTCGACTTCCTGGTCGCGGCGTTGCGGCGCGGGCTCGACGCGCTCGGCATCGAACGCTGCGCCGTCATCGGCAACTCGCACGGCGGCGCCATGGCCATCAAGCTGGCGCTCGACGACCCGAAGCGCGTGTCGCGCCTGGTGTTGATGGCGCCCGGCGGCTTGGAAGAGCGCGAGACCTACATGAAAATGGCGGGAATTCGCGCCATGATGAAGGCGTTCTTGGCCGAGGGCGGCATGACGCGCGAGAAGCTGCGCGGCGTCTTCGAGCTGCAGCTCTACGACAAAGGGCTCATCACCGACGAGATCTTGGGCGAGCGGCTGGAGATCGCCGAGACGCAGCCGAAGAAGGTGCTGACGTCGATGCAGGTGCCGCATCTGGCGCCGCTCTTGTCGCAGCTCGATTGCCCGATCTTCGCGCTCTGGGGCATGGACGATCAGTTCTGCCCGTCGTCGGGCGCGCTGCGGATCGCGCAGTCGTGCAAGAACGCGCGCGTCATGCTGCTGACCGAATGCGGCCACTGGGTGATGGTGGAAAAGGCGGCGCTGTTCAATCGGCTGTGCCTCGACTTCGTGCAGGAAGCGCGCTCGCAGGACCTACAATGAACGCGGCCGCCACCGACGCGCTCGGCGACGAGCTGTACACGGCGTTGCGCGCGCGCTCGACGCTGTCGCCGCTCACCGCGCGTCATCCGGGCATCACGATCGACGACAGCTATCGCATCTCGCGGCGCCTGGTCGACCGCCGCGTCGCCGACGGTGAGCGCGTCGTCGGCAAGAAGATCGGCGTGACCTCGAAGGTCGTGCAGCGCGCGCTCGACGTGCATCAGCCCGACTTCGGCTGGCTGACCGACCGCATGCAATATCGCTCGGGCGACGCCTTGCCGATCTCACGCGAGCTCATTCAGCCGCGCGCCGAGGGCGAGATCGCGTTCCTCCTGAAGCGCGATCTCGTCGGGTCGGGCATCACGCCGTCGGACGTCGTCGCCGCCACCGAGTGCGTCATGGCCTGCTTCGAGATCGTCGACTCGCGCATCACCGACTGGAAGATCCGCATCCAGGACACCATCGCCGACAATGCGTCGTCGGGGCTGTACGCGCTCGGCGCCGAGGTCTCGCCGAGCGGGCTCGACTTCGTCACCTGCGGCATGGTCGTCGAGAAGAACGGCGAGATCATCTCCACCGGCGCGGGCGCGGCGGCGCTCGGCTCGCCGCTCATCTGCGTCGCCTGGCTCGCCGACACCATGAGCCGCTTCGATCAGCCGTTGCGCGCGGGCGAAATCATCTTGTCCGGCTCGTTGGTGCCGCTCGAGCCGGTGCTTCCCGGCGATCGCATGCGCGTGCGCATCGGCGGCATCGGCAGCTGCGAGGTCAGCTTCACATGAAGATCAAAGCGGCCATCATCGGCTCGGGAAACATCGGGACCGATCTCTTGTACAAGGCGCTGCGCTCGTCGACGATCGAGCCGGTGTGGATGGTCGGCGTCGACGCGGCGTCCGATGGTCTGGCGCGCGCGGCCAAGCTCGGGCTGCACACGACGCACGAAGGCGTCGACGGCCTCGTCGGCGCGGTCGAGCGCGACCAAGTGCGGATCGCCTTCGACGCGACGTCGGCGCATGCGCACCACGACAACGCGGCCAAGCTGGGCGCCAAAGGCGTGGTCATGATCGATCTGACGCCGGCGGCCATCGGCCCCTATTGCGTGCCGCCGGTGAACTTGCAGGATCACCTCGGCACGCGCGAGCGCAACGTCAACATGGTCAGCTGCGGCGGCCAGGCGACGATTCCCATGGTCGCCGCCGTCAGTCGCGTGCAGCCCGTCGAGTACGCCGAGATCGTAGCGACCGTGGCCTCCAAGTCGATCGGTCCCGGCACGCGCCAGAACATCGACGAGTTCACGCGCACGACGGCGCACGCGGTCGAGAAGATTGGCGGCGCCAAGCGCGGCAAGGCGATCATCGTCATCAACCCCGCCGAGCCGCCGATCATCATGCGCGACACGATCCACTGCTTGACCGTCGGCGAGCCCGATCGCGACGCCATCGTCGCCTCGGTGCGCAAGATGGTCGCCAGCGTGCAGGAATACGTGCCCGGCTACACGCTGAAGAACGGCCCCGTGTTCGACGGCCGCCGCGTCACGGTGTTCATGGAAGTGGCCGGTCGCGGCGACTACCTGCCGAAATACGCCGGCAACCTCGACATCATGACCTCGGCCGCCCTGCGCACCGCCGAGCTCTTCGCGGAGCGAATGCTATGAGTGAGCGAGCGGACGTCGGGCGAGCGGATCGACCTCCAGGTATGAACCTGCGCGGTCGCAACGTCATTTTGCACGACATGTGCTTGCGCGACGGCATGCACCCGAAGCAGCACCAGATCTCGCTCGAGCAGATGATCAGCGTCGCCGAAGGGCTCGACGACGCCGGCGTGCCGCTCGTCGAGATCACGCACGGCGACGGCCTCGGCGGCGCGTCCATCAACTACGGCTTTCCGGCGCACAGCGACGAGGAATACCTGCGCGCTGTCATCCCGCGCATGAAGCGCGCGCGCATCTCGGCGCTGCTCTTGCCCGGCATCGGCACCGTCGACGACCTGCGCATGGCGGTCGATTGCGGCGTCGGCACCATGCGCGTCGCCACCCATTGCACCGAGGCCGACGTCGCCGAGCAGCACATCGGCCTGGCGCGCAAATTGGGCGTCGACGCCGTCGGCTTCTTGATGATGGCGCACATGATCGAGCCCGAGGCGCTGCTGGTGCAGGCCAAGAAGCTCGAGAGCTACGGCTCGCACTGCGTCTACGTCACCGACTCCGCCGGCTACATGCTGCCCGACGACGTCACGGCGCGCATCGGCCTGTTGCGCGCGGAGTTGCGGCCGGAGACGCAGGTCGGCTTTCACGGCCATCACAACCTCGGCATGGGCATCGCCAACTCGCTCGCCGCGTTCGCCGCCGGCGCGGCGCGCATCGACGGCTCGGCCGCCGGCCTCGGCGCCGGCGCCGGCAACACGCCGCTCGAAGTCTTCGCCGCGGTGTTGGACCGCATGGGCGTCAACCACGGCGTCGACCTGTACAAGCTCATGGACGTCGCTGAAGAGCGCGTCGTGCCGATGATGGATCGCCCGGTGCGCATCGACCGCGACGCCTTGATCCTCGGTTACGCCGGCGTCTACTCGTCGTTCCTGCTGTTCGCGCAGCGCGCCGGCGAGCGCTACGGCGTCTCGTCACGCGACCTGCTCGTCGAGCTCGGCCGTCGCAAGACCGTCGGCGGGCAGGAAGATCTGATCGAAGACCTGGCGCTCGAGCTGTCGCGGGCCAAGTCGTCGTGAGCGCGCGTCGGCGAGCGCGCTCGAGCGCGAGCGCGAGCTGCGGAGCGCGGCCGTGAGCGATTTCCGACAGGAGACGCGCGCGTGGCTCACGGCCAGCTGTCCGCCGTCGATGCGCACGCCTTTTGCCGGCGAGCAGGATTGGGTGTGGGGTGGTCGTCAGCCGAAGTTCCCGAGTGACGACGCGCGCCTCTGGCTTTCGCGCATGGCCGAGCGCGGCTGGACGGCGCCGACGTGGCCGCGCGCCTACGGCGGCGGCGGCTTGTCGCCCGACGAAGCGACCATCCTCGACGAGGAGCTGCGCGCGCTCGGCTGTCGCGAGGCGCTCAAGAGCTTCGGCCTGTGGATGCTCGGCCCCGTGCTGCTCGAGTTCGGCTCCGAGGAGCAGCGCCTCGAGCACCTGCCGCGGATCATTCGCGGCGAAATCCGCTGGTGCCAAGGCTATAGCGAGCCCGAAGCCGGCTCCGACCTCGCGTCGCTGCAGACGCGCGCCACCCGCGACGGCGATCACTTCATCGTCGACGGCGGCAAGATTTGGACTTCGCACGCCGACGTCGCCGACTGGATGTTCTGCCTCGTCCGCACCGACGCCGCCGCCGGCAAGCACGCCGGCATCAGCTTCCTCTTGATCGATATGACGACGCCGGGCGTGAGCGTGCAGCCGATCCGGCTCATCAGCGGCGCCTCGCCATTCTGTCAGACGTTCTTCGACAACGTGCGCGTGCCGGCGCGCAATCTCGTGGGCGCGCCGGGCACCGGCTGGACCATCGCCAAGACGCTGCTCAAGCACGAGCGCTCGCTCATCGCCCATCGGCGCGGCGCGGCGACGACGGAAGAGGAGCCGCTGGAAGCGATGGCGCGCCGCTACGGCGTCGACGGCGATCTGCGTTTGCGCGATCGCATCACGCAGGCGAACTTGGATTCGCTGGCCTATCGCGCGCTGGTCAAGCGGTCGAGCGACGCGTCGCTGCAGAAGCTGTGCGGCACCGAGCTGAACCAGCGGCGCAAGGAGCTGCGCGTGCAGCTGGCCGGCTTCAACGGGCTCGGCTGGGAAGGCGACGACTTCAGCGCCGGCGAGCTGCAGCAGACGCGCGAGTGGCTCCGTTCGCGCGCCAATACCATCGAAGGCGGCACGTCCGAGATTCAGCTCAACATCATTGCCCGCCGCGCGCTCGGCCTCGGCGACGGACGCGAATGATGACGCAATTCAACCTGTTGTCGATCGTGATCGCAATGATGATGGGCGACATGATTGGACGCGAGCCCATGACGGTGCAGCAATGATGACGAGCGACATCGTTGCTGCGCTGCAGGCGACGGTCAAGAAGTGGGCGCGCGAGCGGCTGCCGGTCGCCCATTTGCGCGCGCTGCGCGACAGCCGCGACGCCGTCGGCTTCAGCCGCGACGCGTGGCTGCAGTGGGCCGAGCTCGGCTTGTGCGGCGTCACCATCGGCGAGGAGTTCGGCGGCAGCGCGCTCGGCTATGGCGCGCTCGGCCTGGCGGTGACCGAGCTCGGCCGCTCGCTGGCGCCGTTGCCGTGGCTGGCGGCGGTCCTCGGCGGTGGCGCCATCGCGCTCGGCGGCAGCGACGCGCAGCGCCGCGACCACTTGCCCGCGCTCGCCGCCGGCACGCGCTTGCCGACGCTGGCGCACGACGAAGGCACGCGCCATCGCCGCCATCGCGTCGCCTGTCGCGCCGCGCGCACGCCGGCCGGCTTCGTGCTCGACGGCGAAAAGACCATGGTCCTCGACGGTCACGTCGCCGACCTGTTCGTCGTGAGCGCGCGAACGTCGGGCGCGCCGAGCTCGCCCGCTTCGCTCGCGTCGGCGAGCTCGCCCGCTTCGCTCGCGTCGGCGAGCGCGCCCCAGTCGTTGGGCGCGCTCGAGCAGCGCGACGGCATCACCCTCTTTCTCGTCGACGCGCGCGCCGCCGGCGTCAGCGTCACACGTAGCCACGTCGTCGACAGCCGCAACGCCGCGCGCCTGCGGCTCAGCCACGTCACCGTCGGTGAAGCCGACGTCGTCGGCGGCCTCGATCACGGCGCGGACGTCCTCGATCCGCTGCTCGATCGCGCCACCATCGTTCTGGCGGCCGAGATGTTGGGGAGCCTCGAAGAGGCGTTCGCGCGCACGCTGGCGCACCTCAAGTCGCGCCGCCAATTCGGCGTGCTCTTGGGCTCGTTTCAGGCGCTGCAGCATCGCGCCGCGCGCGCCTGGTGCGAGATCGAGCTGACCCGCGCGCTCGTCGCCGAGGCGCTGGAAGCGGCCGACGGCGACGACGCAGCGCTGACGGCGCGCCTCGCCTGCGCGGCCAAGGCGCGCGCGTCCGACGCCTTCATCGCCGTCGCCTCCGAAGCCGTGCAGCTGCACGGCGGTATCGGCGTCACCGACGAGCTCGACATCGGCCTCTTTTACAAGCGCGCGCACGTGGCCGCACAGCTCTTGGGCGACGCCGCCTATCAGCGCGACCGCTTCGCCACGCTCTCGGGTTATTGACATGAACTTTGCGCTGACCGAAGAGCAAGAGGCGCTGCGTCGGCAAGCGCGCCAGCTGATGAAGCTGTCGGCGACGTCGGCGGCGACGCGGCAGGCGATCGCGAACCAGGCGTTCGATGCGACGCTGTGGGCGCGCATGGTCGAGCTCGGCTGGACGGCGCTGCTCGTGCCCGAAGAGTTGGGCGGCCTCGGCCTCGGCTTCATCGAGCTGGCGGCGGTGATGGAGGAGACCGGCGGCGCGCTCGCCTGTGCGCCGCTGTTCTCGACCGTCTGCTTGGCGACGAACGTGCTGCTGCTCGCCGACGGCGCCGCGCCGCAGCGCCGGCTGTTGACCGAGATCGCCGAGGGCCGCCTGCGCGCGACCGTCGGCTTCGCCCCGCCCAACGAAGGCGACGGCCTGCGCGCCGTGCGCGACGGCGGCGACGTGCGGCTCACGGGCGAGTTGGCGTTCGTCGTCGACGGCGACAGCGCCGAGCTGCTGCTCGTGCGCGCCAGCGAGGCCGACGGCGCCGTAGGCGTCTACGCGCTGAGCGCCCCGGCGTCGGACCCCGTTGCCGGCCTCGTGCGCCGCGCGCGTCCGACGCTCGACGGCACGCGCCGCCTGGCCGACCTGCGTTGCGACGACCTGCGCTTGCCCGCCGCCGCGCGCCTGCCCGGCGACGGCGCCGCGCTCCTCGACGGCGCGCTGGCCCGCGCCCGCATCGCGCTCGCCGCCGAGTCGTTGGGCGGCGCCGAGCGCTGCCTCGCCATGTCCGTCGAGTACGCCAAGACGCGCGTGCAATTCAGCCGCGCCATCGGCAGCTTCCAGGCCGTCAAACACCGCTGCGCCGACCTCTTGATGCTCATCGAGACCGCGCGCTCGGCCGTCACCTGGGCCGCCTATTGCGCCGCCACCGACGATCCCGAGCTCGCGGTCGCGGCGTCCGTCGCGCACAGCTACGTCGGCGAGGCCTATTTGCGCGCCACCGGCGACACCATCCAGATCCACGGCGGCATGGGCTTTACGTGGGAGCACGACGCGCATTTGTACTTCCGGCGCGCGCGCGGCTCGGCCGAGCTGCTCGGCGACGCCCGCGGCGAGCGCGAAAAGCTGGCGCAAAAGATCGGCCTCTCGTCATGAGCGCCCCGATATGACAGCCGATATGACAGCCGATATGACGCCAGACAGGATGCCGGAGACGATGAACGACGAGGCGGAACAGCTCGACGAGACGGCCGCGACCCGCGACGCGACGAGCCTGCCGATGGACCGCGACTCCGGCACGCTGCCCGAGCTCGTGCGCGCGCAGGCCGCGCGCCACGGCGATCGCGTCGCCATCCGCGACGGCGCCACCGACGTCACCTTCGCCGCGCTCGCCGCCGCCGTCGACGAGTGCGCGCGCGCCTGGATGGCGCTCGGCATCGCGCGCGGCGATCGCGTGGCCGTGTGGGCGCCCAACAGCGCGCGCTGGCAGGTCGCCGCGCTCGGCGCGCAGGCCGCCGGCGCCATCTTGGTGCCGCTCAACACCCGCTGGAAAGGCCGCGAAGTCGCCGAAGTCTTGGTGCGCGCAGGCGTTCGCGCGCTCGTCACCGTCAACGGCTTCCTCGGCCTCGATTATGTCGCCATGCTGCGCAGCTGCGACGTGCCGACGCCAATGCTGACGCATATCATCATTGCCGAGGGCGCGGCTCCGGCCGGTACGCTCGACTGGCCGGCGTTCCTGGCCGGCGCCGGCCGCGTCGCGGCCGCCGCGGCGGATGCGCGCAGCCGCGCGGTCACGAGCGACGACCTGTCCGACCTCATCTTCACTGCCGGCACCACCGGGCAGTCCAAAGGCGTCGCCTGCACGCACGGCCAGAGCCTGCGCGTCTTCCGCACGTGGAGCGAGGTGGTCGGCCTACGCGCGAGCGATCGCTACTTGGTCGTCAATCCCTACTTCCACACGTTCGGCTACAAGGCCGGCTGGCTCGCCTGCTTGTTGACGGGCGCGACCTGTCTGCCGCATCCGGTGTTCGACGTGCCGTCGCTCTTGGCGCGCATCGCCGCCGAGCGCGTCACCGTCCTGCCGGGGCCGCCGACGCTGTATCAGTCGATTCTGCACGCGCCCGATCGCGCCCGCTACGATCTGTCGAGCCTGCGGCTGGCCGTGACCGGCGCGGCGTCGGTGCCGGTCGAGCTCATCCGCCGCATGCGCGACGAGCTGACCTTCGGCACCGTCCTCACCGCCTACGGCCTCACGGAATCGACGGGCACGGTGACGATGTGCCGCCGCGACGACGACGTCGAGACCATCGCCAACACCTCCGGCCGCGCCATCCCCGGCGTCGAGGTGCGCATCGACGAGGCCGCCGGCGGCGAAGTGCTGGTGCGCGGCTACAACGTCATGCGCGGCTACTGGGAAGACGACGCCGCCACGCGCGCCGCCATCGACGCCGACGGCTGGCTGCGTACGGGCGACGTCGGCATCTTGGACGCGCGCGGCAACTTACGCATCACCGATCGCATCAAGGACATGTTCATCGTCGGTGGCTTCAACGTCTACCCGGCCGAGGTCGAGAACGTCCTGTTGCGCCATGAAGCGATCGCCCAAGCCGCCGTCGTCGGCGCGCCCGACGAGCGCCTCGGCGAAGTCGGCTGCGCCTTCGTCGTCCTCAGGCCGAACACGAAGGCGACCGCCGACGAGCTCGCCGGCTGGGCGCGCGAGCAGATGGCGCACTACAAAGCGCCGCGCCGCGTGCACGTCGTCGACGCGCTGCCGCTCAACGCGGTCGGCAAAGTCCTGAAGTATCAGCTGCGCGAAATCGCCCGTCAGACTTCGCAGTCGTAAGATCATCGCATGGGCGAGCTGAGGCTTGGAGGCGCTGCTTCCGCCTTCCGGGACGGCTAGCTGCCGTAGACTTTTTCGGCGGGCTTGGCTTCGGCGATGAGGCGACGGACGGCGTCGCCGACTTCGGTCGCCTCCCAGCGCGCACCTTTGTCGACGTGCGGACCGACGCGCCAGCCGTCGGCGAGCGAGACGAGGCCGCCTTGCACCTCGAAGACGCGCCCGCTGACGTCGCGCGCCTCGGCCGAGGCCAGCCAGGCGACGAGCGGCGCGACGTTGCTCGGGTCCATCGCGTCGAAGCCGGCTTCCGGTCGCTTCATCATGTCGGCGAACGTCGCTTCGGTCATGCGCGTGCGTGCCGCGGGGGCGATGGCGTTGACGGTGACGCCGTAGCGGCGCAGCTCGGCGGCGGCGACGAGCGTCAGCCCGGTGATGCCGGCTTTGGCGGCGGAGTAGGCGCCTTGACCGACCGAGCCGCGCAAGCCAGCGCCCGACGTGGTGTTGATGACGCGCGCGTCCACCTTTTCGCCGGCTTTGCTGCGCGCGCGCCAGTGGTCGGCGGCGTGGCGCGGCATGCAGAAGTGGCCCTTCAGGTGCACGCGAACGACGGCGTCCCACTCGTCTTCGCTCGTCGAGACCAGCATGCGATCGCGGACGAAGCCGGCATTGTTGACGAGGACGTCGAGGCGGCCCCACGTCGTCACGGCGGCGTCGACGAGGCGGCGGCTGCCGGCCCAATCGGCGACGTCGTCGCCGTTGGCGATGGCTTCGCCGCCGGCGGCACGGATGGCGTCGGCCACTTCGACCGCCAGCGCCGAGGCGCCACCCCCGGCTGAGTTGCCGGCGCCGTCGACGCCGAGGTCATTGACGACGACGCGCGCGCCCAAGCGCGCCAGCTCCTCGGCGTGCGCGCGACCGATGCCGCGGCCGGCGCCGGTGACGATGCAGACGCGCCCGTCGAGCAAACGCGGTGCCGCCGTCGTCATTACAGGCGCTCGATGATGGTGACGTTGGCCTGCCCGCCGCCTTCGCACATCGTCTGCAAGCCGTAGCGGCCGCCCGTGCGCTCCAGCTCACCGAGCAGCGACGTCATCAAGCGCGCGCCGGTGGCGCCGAGCGGATGGCCGAGCGCGATGGCGCCGCCGTTGACGTTGACGCGCTCGGGATCGGCGCCCAATTCCTTCTGCCACGCCAGAACCACCGACGCGAAGGCCTCGTTGATCTCGACCAGGTCGATGTCGTCCAACGTCAAACCAGTCTTCTTGAGCGCCCACTGCGTCGCCGGCATCGGCGCCGTCAGCATCCAGACCGGGTCGGCGCCACGCACGCTCAGGTGGTGAATGCGCGCGCGCGGCTTCAAGTTGTGCTCTTTGACCGCGCGCTCGTAGGCGATGAGCAGCGCCGCCGCACCGTCGGAGATTTGGCTCGACAGGGCGGCCGTGATGCGACCGCCTTCGGCCAGCGTCTTCAGCGTCGCCATCTTCTCCAGCGTCGAGTCGCGGCGCGGCCCTTCGTCGAAGTCGAGGCCGTTGAGCGGGGCGATCTCGCGCGCGAAGCGCTTCTCGTCGCCGGCGCGGATCGCGCGCCGATGGCTCTCGAAGGCGAACTTCTCCATGTCGAGCCGCGACAAGTTCCACTTCTCGGCGATCATTTCCGCGGAGCGGAACTGCGAGATCGGCGTGTCGCCATAGCGCGCGACCCAGCCCTTCGACGACGAGAACGGGTCGCGAAAGCCGAGCGAATCGCCGACGCGCCACGACGTGCCGATGGGGATGGCGCTCATGTTCTGCAAGCCGCCGGCGATGACCATGTCGCTGCGTGCCGCTCATGACCGCCTGCGCCGCGAAGTGCACCGCCTGCTGCGACGAGCCGCACTGCCGATCGAGCGTCACGCCGGGCACGGTGTCGGGCAGCCCGGCCGCCAGCCACGCCGTGCGCGCCACGTCACCGGCTTGCGGGCCGATCATGTCGACGCAGCCCATGACGACATCCTCGACGGCGGCGGGATCGATCCCGGTGCGCGTCACCAGCGCCGCGAGGACGTGCGCGCCGAGGTCGGCGGGGTGAACGGTCGCCAACGTGCCGCCCTTCTTGCCGACGGGCGTGCGCACGGCATCGATGATGAACGCTTCACTCATGTACTGTCTCCGTCGGTAGGTTGGGCGTCGAGATAGTGGGCGGCGACCCGGGCACGCTGGCTGGGCGCGTCGCCCCAAGCCGCGGCCAGCGCCCAGGTGCGCTTCAGGTACAGGTGCAGGTCGTGCTCGAAGCTGTAGCCGATGGCGCCGTGGCACTGCAGCGCCGCGCGGCCGGCGCGCTCGGCGGCGTCGGACGCGGCCGCCTTGGCCATGGCGACGGCGACGGCGCGCTCGGACGCGACCTCGTGGCGCGCCAGCGCGTAGGCGGCGTGATAGACGAGCGGGCGCGCCAGCTCGAGCGCCACCAGCGCGTCGGCGAGCTGGTGCTTCACCGCTTGAAAGCTGCCCACCGCTTGACCGAACTGGCGCCGCACTTTGACGTACTCGACGGTCAAGTCGAGCATGCGCGCGCCCAAGCCGAGGAGCTGCGCGGCCGCCGCGAGCGCGCCGCGATCGGCGGCGTCGGCGAACACCTCCACGGCATCGGCCGTCAAAACCGTCGCCGCTCGCGGCGTCCACTCGACGGCGAAGAGGCGGCGCGCGCCGTCGACCGACTGACGCGGCGACAGGCGCGCGCGCTCGCGGGGCAGGGCGTGCAAGGCGTCGCCGTCACGCAGCAGCAAGAGGTCGGCGACATGCGCATCCGCGACGAGCGGCGCGTCTTTGGCGCCGCCGGTCTGAGGCGCGACCGACACGGTGACGATGGCGGTGCCGTCGGCGATGCGCAAAAGCCAGTCGCTCGTCGGCGCCACGGCGGCCAAGAGCGGCGCGCCCACGGCCGTCGTCTCCAGCAGCGGCTCCGGCAAGGCCGCGCGGCCGGCCTCTTGGAGCGGCAACACCCAGTCGAGCGCGTCGCCGCCGAGGCCGCCGTGCTCGGGCGGCACCGTCAGCCCGACGACGCCGACGTCGGCCAGCTGCTTCCAGCGCGCCGGCGAGCGTCCGCTGTCGCTGGCCCAGGCGCTGCGCACCTCCGACGGCGGGCAGGCGCGCGCCAAGAGCTCGCGCATCGTGCGCTGAAACTGCCGCTGCTCGGCGGAGAAGGCGAAGCGCACGTCAGCGCCTCGGCAGCCCGAGCACGCGCTCGGCCACGACATTGCGTTGAATCTCGTTGGTCCCCGCGTAGATCGGACCGGCGAGCGCGAACTGGAAGCCTTTGAGCCACGCCGACTCGTCGCCGTCGGTCAGCTCGCCGAGCGGCCCCAAGATCGACAGCGCCGTCTCGTGCAGCTGCACGTCGAGCTCGCTCCAAAAGATCTTGTTGATGCTGGCTTCGGGCCCGATCGGCTGGCCATCCTCGACCCGCGCCACCATCTGCAACGTGTAGAGCCGGTAGGCCTCGGCGTCGCTGACGGCGCGGGCGACGGCGTCGCGCTGCAACGTCGTGCCGCCGCCGTGGCGACGGCACAGCTCGACGAGGCGTTGGGCGGCGGCGAGGAAGCGGCCCGGGCTGCGCAAGTTGAGGCCGCGCTCGGAGCCGGCGGTGGCCATGGCGACGTCCCAGCCTTTGTGCGGCTCGCCCAAGACGTCGCGATCGGAGACGAAGACGTCGTCGAGGAAGACCTCGGCGAAGCCGGGCTCGCCGTCGAGCCGCTGCACCGGCCGCACGGTCACGCCTTCGGCGCGCAGCGGCACGAGGAAGTAGGTGAGGCCGCGGTGGCGCTCGGCGGTCGGGTCGCTGCGGAAGAGGCCGAACAGCCAGTCGCAGAAGGCGCCGCGCGAGCACCACGTCTTTTGGCCGCTGAGCCGCCAGCCGCCGCGCTTGTCGTCGCGCACGGCGCGGCTCGTCAGCGCCGCCAAGTCGCTGCCGGCGTTGGGCTCGGACCAGCCCTGCGCCCACACGTCGTCGACGGCGGCCATGCGGCGCAAGATGCGCGCGCGCTGCTCGTCGGTGCCGAACTCGAACAGCGTCGGCGCCAGCAGCGAGATGCCGTTTTGGCTGATGCGCTGCGGGGCGCCGGCGCGGAAATATTCCTCTTCGAAGAGCAGCCACTCGATGATCGACGCCTGCCGGCCGCCGTATTCGCGCGGCCAGGTGACGACCGACCAGCCGGCCTCGAACAGCTGCCGCTCCCACGCGCGACAACGGGCGAAGCCCTCGGGCGTGTCACCCGACGGCTGCGGGCCGCCGGCCAAGAAGTGGGGCACGTGCGTCGCCAGCCACGCGCGCGCCTCGTCGACGAACGCGCGCTCCGTGTGCGACAGCTCGAGATCCATGCCGCCGTGATCGGTGACGACCGACAATTACTTGTCCTTCATCGACTTCGGATTTTGCCCCGCCAAATAATCGGGTGACGTCAGCGCGTTGTGCGCGTGCGCCAGCTGATGGAGAGCATAGGTCGCGTCGATCGATTCGCGCAGGCCCTGGCGATCTTCGGCCATGTTGACGGCCTGCTTGGCCAGCGCCAGCGCGAAGCGCGGCATCTCGCCGATGCGCCGCGCCATCGCCGCCACTTCGCCGTCGAGCTGCGCGCGCGGCACGACGCGGTTGACCATCCCCAGCGCCAACGCCCGCGCGGCGTCGAGGCGCTCGCCGGTGAACAGCAGCTCTTTGGCGATGCGCGGGTTGAGCATGAACGGATGGGCGAAGTATTCGACGCCGGGAATGCCCATCTTCAAGACCGGATCGCTGAAGAAGGCGTCGTCGGCGGCGACGATGAGGTCGCACGACCAAGCGAGCGCCAGGCCGCCGGCGATGCAGGCGCCTTGCACCATGGCGATCGTCGGCTTCGGCAGCTCGCGCCAGCGGCGGCACATGCCGAGGTAGACCTCTTGCTCGCGCGCGTACAGAGTTCTCGGCGCCGCCCTTGTCGGAGTGGTCCCACCAGGTCGTGGCGACGCGCGCAAAGGGCTTGGTGACGTCGCGGCCGGGCGTGCCGATGTCGTGGCCGGCCGAAAAATGCGGGCCGGCGCCGGCGAGCACGATGACGGCGACGTCGTTGTCGGCGATGGCGCGCGCGAACGCGGCGTCGAGCGCGTAGGTCATGCGCACGTTCTGCGCGTTGCGATAGGTCGGCCGATTCATCGTCACGAACGCCGCGCGCTCGCGCTTCTCGTAGAGGACGACGTCCGCCTCTTCGACGGCCGGCGGCGTGTCGCTCATGACGCCACGCGCGGCGCTTCGGCGCGCACGGTCAAGGCGCGCAGCACGCCTTCCGCTTCGTCGATGATGCGCGCGATCAGATCGGCCACCGGCGGCAGCTCGTCGATGAGCCCGACGTTTTGGCCGGTCGGCAGGATGCCGACCTCGGGCTTGCCGTCGACGAGCGCGGCCTTCGTCAGCATCGGCGCCGCCGCCGCCATCGCCGTCTGCCCGAACGTGAGCCCGCTCGATTTGCGCATGGCCCAGCCTTCGCGGACGAGCGCCAGGAACGACTCGCCGGTGAGCTTGCGGAAATGAAAGGCGTGCGACAAGGCGCGCCACATACGCGAAAACGTGCCCGCGCGCTCGAGGCTGCCGATGAAGTCGGTGACGATGACGCGCTGAGGAACGCCGTCGATGCTCTTGGTGACGACGGTGCCGGTCAACTCGGTGGCGAGGTACAGCTTCTTGATCGCGTCGGGGACGGTGCTCTCGCGCGTCAACAAAAAGCGCGTGCCCATGGCGATGCCGCTGGCGCCGAACGCGAGCGCGGCGACGAGGCCGCGGCCGTCGCAGAAGCCGCCGGCGCCGAGGACGGGAATGCCGACGGCGTCGACGACGCTGGGCAAGAGCAGCGTCGTCGGAATCGGACCGGTGTGACCGCCGCCTTCGTGGCCTTGGGCGATGACGGCGTCGACGCCCCAGCCGGCCACTTTCTCGGCGTGACGCTTCTGGCCGACCGTCGGCATCGTCAGCACGCCGCCGTCTTTGAGGCGCGCGATGAGATCCTTGCTCGGCGCTTGCGCGAAGCTGGCGACTTTGACGCGCTCCGCGATCAAGAGCTGCACGCGCTCACCGATGTCGGCTTGATCCGTGCGCAAATTGACGCCGAAGGGGCTCGACGTGCGCGACTTGACCTCGGCGACGGCGGCGCGCAGCTGCGGCAGCGTCATCGTCGCCGACGCCAGGATGCCGAGGCCGCCGGCGTTGCTGGTCGCGGCGCACAGGCGCGGACCGGCGACCCAGCCCATTCCCGTCTGGATGATCGGGTAGCGAATGCCGAACAAGGTGCAGATGCGCGTATCGAGCGCGCCGCCGCGTGGCGATTTTGTCGTGTCGCTAGGCTGAATATCGCTCATCGTTGCACCTCCGCGGTGCACCATGAGCCAGTCGGTCGATCCGCTGGCCCGACGGGCCGGACGCTCACGTTCGCTCGCTTGCGCTCTCTCACGACAGCTCCTTTTGCGCGCGGCCCTCGGGGTCGAAGCCGCGAATGAGCGTCAGCTCCTCGGCGGTGGGTGCGCGTGTCGTGGCCACGTCGTCGGCGAAGGCGAGCGGAAAGCCGGTGCGCGCGCTGACGTCGTCGCGCGAGACGCCGGGATGCAACGACAAGACGCGCATCGTCCCGTCGCTGCCACCGAAGTCGAAGACGCCCAAGTTGGAGACGACGCGGCGCAGGTCGTGGAAGCGGCCGGCCGCGCCGAGCGCGCGGGCGCGGTCGGTGCCGATGCCGGAGACCCAATCGACGCGCTCGACGAACACCTTGGCCGAGTGCTGCGGCACGAAGTAGCTCGTCGGGTGATTGATGGTGTTGCCGGGCGCGCCGCGTGGGCCGAGCAGCATCGCCTTCGGCTTGCGCCAGTCGCTGCCGATGGCCGCGATGTTCTGGTTGCCGTGGCGATCGAGCTGCGTGGCGCCCATCAAGACGTGGCGGCGACCGCTCCAGACGACGTCGAACACCGAGCGATAGGGCAGCCAACCTTCGATGTGGCCGTCGCGATCGAGCAGGCGCGCGACGCCGTCGGTGAGCAAGAAATCGGGCGCGAAGGTGGCGCGGGCGAGCTTGGCGCCGAGGCCTGGAATGAGGCCGATGCCGCTGGCCAAGATCTCGCCGTCGCCGCGGAAGGCCTCGGCGCAGGCGACGATGCAGACGTCGGCGAGCGTGGCGTCGATCGTTTTGTCGGCGCCGGCGCTCATGCGATCCAGCGCTGGTAGTAGTCGTTCCATGTGTCGTCGGAGGCGGCGCTGGCGGCGTACTCGCGCTGGCTGGCCTCGTCGCGGCCGTAGTCGGGCTCGCAGTCGGTGAAGCCGGCGCCGCGCGGCGCTTCGACGACGCCGTCGACGAACATGCGGCTGATGCGCAGCGTTTGCAGCGGCTGCGCCGGCGAGCTCGCTCGTCGGAATCAGCTGCTCGCACGACATGAAGCGCAGCTTCGCCGCTTGCAGGAACAGATCGTCGAAGAAGGGATCGGGGCCGAGCAGCTGACCGTTGCCGGCGGCGTCGGCGCGATGGACGTGCACGAGCGCGGCGTCGAGCGTCAAGGCCGGCATGGCCACCAACTCTTCGTTGTCGTCATAGGGCGAGCGCACCGTCCGCAGCGCCGGATGATGGCCGAGCACGTCGGAGCCGAGCCCGGCGCGCGTCGGCAGGAACGGCAACCGCAGCGCCGCCGCGTACAAGCCCCACTGCAGCATGCCCTCGTCGAGCTCGACGACGTCGACGGCGCCGGCTTGGCGCGCCTTGCGAAAGTGCGGCTCGAGCGGGATGGAGTCGAGCGAGACGAAGCCGTAGACGAGCTTGCGCACTTTGCCGGCCGCGCAGAGCATGCCGACGTCGGGACCGCCGAAGCTGACGATGGTCAAGTCGCGCAGCGGTGACCGCAGGATCTCGCGCACCAAGGTCATCGGCTTGCGTCGCGAGCCCCAGCCGCCGATGCCGAGGGTCATGCCGTCGCGCAGCTGGCTGACGACGTGGCTCGCGGTCGTGCGCTTGTCAGCCATGATGACGCCGGCTCACTTGTCGAAGCGGGCGGCCCGCTTCTCCACGAACGCGCGCCGCGCCTCGTCGGCGACGCCGCTCAGGTGTAACTCGTAGGTGAACCCTTGCTCGAAGCGGTAGCTCTTGCGCACGTCGATGGGATCGATGCCGTTGAGCGACTCTTTGGCGGCGCGAATGATCGTCGGGCTCTTGGCGGCGATGCTCTTGGCCAGCGTGCGCGCGGCGGCGCGCAGCTCGGGCGGCGCGACGACCTGATAAATCGAGCCGAACGCGTGCAGCTCGGCCGCCGAGGCGCGCTGGCCGGTGTAGACCATGGCGCGCATCTTGTGCTGCGGGACCAGGCGCGCCAAGTGCGTGGCGGCGCCGAGCGCGCCGCGGTCGACCTCGGGCAGGCCGAAGCTGGCGTCGGTCGACGCGACGATGAGGTCGGCGTTGCCGCACAAGCCGATACCGCCGCCGAGGCAGAAGCCGTGCACGGCGGCGATGACGGGCACGGCGCACTCGTAAACGGCGGCGAAGGCGGCGAAGCAGGCGCGGTTGACGGCGATCAACGCCTCGGCGCCGGCGCCGTCGAGCTGCTTGATGTCGACGCCGGCCGAGAAGCCGCGGCCGCCGGCAGCCAAGATGACGACGCGGACGGCCGGATCGTCGCCCAGGCGGCGCAAGGTCGTGGCCAGCTCGTTCCAGCCGGCGGCGTCGAGCGCGTTGACCGGCGGGCGATCGACCACCAGCTCGGCGATTCCCTCTTCTACTGACGCGACAATGCTCATGTCTTGATCGGCCTCGACACGATAAGTGGAACATGTTCTACTTCTGGTTGTCAATGACAATGGAACACGTTTCAGTTTGGCCGGCTTGGAAGGGCAAGGCCGTGGTCGTCAGCGGCGGCACGCGCGGCATCGGTCGGGTCATCGCCGAGCGTTTTTTGCACGCGGGCGCTGAGGTTCTCGTGTGCGCGCGCAAGCCCGCCGAGCGTGAGATCGCGATCGACGGACGGGTCGCGCATTTCGTGGCCGCGGACATCCGCGAGCCGGCCGAGATCGAGCGCGTCGTCGCCGAGGCGAAGGCGAAGATGGGGCGGCTCGACGTGCTCGTCAACAACGCGGGCGGCTCGCCGCCGGCGGACGCGGCGACGGCGTCACCGCGCTTCTCGGCGGCCATCATCAACTTGAACCTGACGGCGCCGCTGGTGTTCGCGCAGCGGGCCAACGCGATCATGCAGGAGCAGGCGGAGGGCGGCGTCATCGTCAACGTCGCCAGCGTCAGCGGTCTGCGACCGTCGCCGGGCACGGCTGCGTACGGCGCGGCCAAGGCGGGGCTCATCAGCCTGACGCGCTCGTTGGCGATGGAGTGGGCGCCCAAAGTGCGCGTCGTGGCCGTGGCGCCAGGGCCAATCCGTACGGAATTGGCCGAGATGCACTACGGTGACGCGGCGGCGCAGGCGCGCGTGGCGGCGACGGTGCCGCTCGGTCGCCTGGGCGAGCCGTCCGACGTCGCCGAGGCCTGCTTCCTGCTCGCGTCGCCCGCGTGCGCTTGGATTTCGGGATCTTGCCTCGTTCTCGATGGCGGCGGCGAACGGCCGGCGTTTTTGGGAGCGGCCAAGGTAGACTGATGCTGGTGCGCCCGCCTCGCTGGATTTCCACGAAAGTTCGCGTCTACCCGGCCGACGCCGTCACGAGCCGCAATCCGCACGAGGTCGAGCCGAGCGCCGCAGGATTGACGCGCGCCGGGGTCGACGAGATGTGGAGGTCGGTCGTCAAGCTCTATGACACCGGGCTGCATCCGGCCATCGCGCTGTGCATTCGCCGGCGCGGGCAGATCGTCGTCGATCGCGCCATCGGCCACTTACGTGGCAATTCGCCGACCGATCCGACCGATGTGCCGCGCGTGCCGATCCGCTACGACTCGCTGTTCAACATCTACTCGGCGGCGAAGTCGGTGACGTCGATGCTCGTCCACTTGGCCGACGAGCGCGGGCAGCTGCATCTCGACGATCCGGTGGCCGAGTACGTGCCCGAGTTCGCGGCGCACGGCAAAGGCGCGATCACGATTCGGCACATTCTGACCCATCGCGCCGGCATTCCGGCGGTGCCGGGGCAGAAGGTCACGCTCGACATGATCGCCGATCCCGACTCGATCGTGCGTCTCATCTGCCAGTCGAAGCCGGTGTCGGTCGCCGGTCGGCAGCTGTCGTATCACGCGCTGACGGGCGGCTACATGCTGGCCGAGGTCTTGAAGCGCGTCACCGGGCGCGACCTGCGGCAGCTCCTGCGCGAGGACGTGCGCGAGCCCATGGGCCTCAAGAGCTTCGATTACGGCGTGGCGCGCAGCGACGTCGAGCGCGTGGCCGAGAACGCCTTTACGGGCGCGCCGCCGATTCCGCCGTACTCGTGGATGCTGAGCCGCTCGCTCGGCGTCGACGTGCACGAGGCGGCGCGGCTGTCGAACGAGCCACGCTTCCTGACGGCGCTGATTCCGTCGGGCAATTTGGTGGGCACGGCCGAGGAGGGGTCGCGCTTCTTCGAGATGCTCCTGCGCGGCGGCACGCTCGATGGTGTGCGCGTGTTCGATCGCTTGACGGTGCGACGGGCCGTGGCCGAGCAGAGCTACCTCGAGATCGACTCGGTCATGGGCGTGCCGGTTCGTTACGGCATGGGCTTCATGCTGGGCGCGAATTGGTTCAGCTTGTACGGGTCGAATACGCCGCACGCGTTCGGGCACATCGGGTTCACGGCCGTCGCGCTGTACGCGGATCCCGATCGCGACATCAGCGTCTGCATCATGACCAGCGGCAAGCCGTTCATCACGCCGGGGCAGTGGACGTGGCTGAACGTCGCGCGGACGATCGCGCGCGTCTGTCCGCGCGACGCGACCGCGGCGTTCTGAGGCGGCGGGCGGCCGCTGCGCGCGGGCGGGCGGTGCCCGCGCGCGCGGCGGCTCCGTCGCGCCGGCCATCGGCGTAGTCGAGCGCGCGGTCGCAAGGTCTCCGTATGGAGGTGCTAGCGCAGCGCCGGCGTCGGTCCCCCAAGCGAAGGAGGAGATCGGCAAATGCTCGGCGCCGGCACCGGCTGCCGCTCGCAACGAACGAACGCGAAGCGAACGGCGTGGCCGACGACGAGGGCGCTACGGAACGACGAAGACGGCGCTGCCTTCGACGGCCGTGCCGCCGGTCTGACGCGTGCAGCTGAGCTGCACTTCGACGCGCCGCTCGCCGTCGGGCTCGACCCAGGTGCGCGCGACCGCGGCGCGGAACGTGAGCGTGTCGCCGGCCCAGACGGGCTCCTTCCAGCGCACCTTCGTGCGGCGGACGTTGTCGGGCCCGAGCCAACCCGCCGCCCACGCCGCAAGCACGCCGGCCTGGAACATGCCGACCCCGAGCGGCGACTCGAAGCCGGCGGCGCGCGCGAACGGCTCGTCGTGATGCACCGGGTTCATGTCGCCCGAGGCGCCCTGATAGCGGACGAAATCGGTGCGCGTGATGGGCCCGATGACGAGCGGCTCGGGGCCGACGCCTTCGCGCAGCGCGTCCCAGCTCGGCCGGCCGCCGCCCGCGTGGCTGGCGCCGCCGCCGTCGCTGCCGTCGACCGCGCTCACGACGTCTCTCCCGGCGCGCGCTCGGTCTCGACGCCGGTCATCTTGGCCTCCGCGACCAGCTTGCCGGCGCCGTCGCGGAACTCGGTGACCATGACGGCGAAGCGCAACGTGCCGCCGCGCCGGCCCTGCTTTTCGTAGACCTCGCTGATGCGCGAGCGGCAATAGAGCCGCGTCCCGGCGCGCGGCGGCGGCCCGAAAAAGACGTACTCCTGCTCGGCGTGCATTCCGCGCCGCTGATCCATCTTCACGGCGTGCCACGGATTGGCGCCGTCGACGTCGTGCTCCCAAAAGAACGTCGTCGTCAGGAAGGTCGGCGGCGAGATCGGCTGCTCGCCGTCGAAGAAGGCGCGATCGGTCGCGCGCACGGCGCGGGCGAACTCGCGCACCTTGCCGCGCTCGACGTCGAGCTCGAACGGCCGGCCTTCCACTCCGAGCGCTTTCGGATCGATCATGATCGGCTCCTACTACGGATGCTGGCTCGACACGGCGATCACTTCGCCCGTCATGTACGACGCGTAATCGCTCGCCAAGAACACGATGACGTTCGCCACTTCCCACGGCTCCGCCGCGCGCCCGAACGCCTCTTTCGCCGTCAGCTCGCCGAGCAGCTGCTCGCTCGTCACTTTGGCCAGGAACGGATGCATGGCCAGGCTGGGCGCGACGGCGTTGATGCGCACGTTGGCCGCCGCCGCCTCGATCGCCGCGCAGCGCGTCAGCGCCATGACGCCCGCCTTCGCCGCCGCGTAGTGCGACTGTCCCGCCTGCGCGCGCCAGCCGAGCACCGATGCGTTGTTGACGATCGCGCCCGCGCCCTGCGGGATCATGCGCCGCAACGCCGCGCGCATGCAGCGCATCGTGCCCGTCAAGCTGATGTCGAGCACGCGCGACCACTGCTCGTCGGTCATGTCGACGAGAGGCGCCGTGCCGCCGAGCCCGGCGTTGTTGACGACGACGTCGACGCGGCCGTGCGTCTCGGTCGTGCGATCGAACAGGCGCTGCACGTCGCTCTCGGACGTCACGTCGCACAAGACCGACAGCGGCCGCGCGCCCAAGATCGGCTGCAGCCGCTCGGCCGCTTCGTCGAGCCGCCGCTCGTGCACGTCGCTGACGACGACCTGCGCGCCTTCCTCGGCCGCGCGCTTGGCGACGGCGAAGCCGATGCCGGTGCCGGCGGCGGCGGTGACGATGACGATCTTGCCGGCGAGCAGCTGCCGGCCGGGCGGGTAGGGCGGCGCGACGTTCACATTGACACCTTGGGTTACGCTTTGCGCTCGGGTTTGGGTTCGGGAGGCAAGCCGAGCGCGCGCTCGCCGATCAAGTTGCGCTGAATCTCGTTGGAGCCGGCGTAGATGGTGTCGGCGCGGCTGAACAAGTAGAGCCGCTGCAGCTTGGCGAGCGTGTCGTTGTCGTGCGGATCGGTGGACGCGTAGAGGCCACGCGCGCCGAGCACGTCCATGGCCAGCTCGCCCAAGTCGCGATGCCAGTTCGACCAATGCAGCTTCAGGATCATCGCCGCGCGATCGAGCTCGCCCGGTCGCTGGCTCGACAAGACGCGCAGCGCGTTCCAGCGCATCAGTCGTAAGCCGATCCACGCTTGCACGAGCCGGTCGCGCAGCAGCGGATCTTTCGCCGCGCCGCTCTCTTTCGCGACATCCATGATGAGCTGCAGCTCGTTGGCGAACGCCAATTGCTGCGACAGCGTCGAGACGCCGCGCTCGAACGCCAGCGTGCCCATGGCGACGCGCCAGCCGCCGTCGACCTCGCCGACGACGTTGGCCGCCGCCGTGCGCGCGCCGTCGAAGAAGACCTCGTTGAACTCCGACGTGCCGGTCAGCTGGCGAATCGGCCGCACCGTGATCCCCGGCTGCCGCATCGGCACCAGCAGATACGACAGGCCGCGATGCTTCGGCAGGTTCGCGCTCGTGCGACACAACACGAAGCACCAGTCGGACAAGTGCGCGCCCGACGTCCAGATCTTCTGTCCGTCGATGATCCACTCGTCGCCGCGCCGCTCGGCGCGCGTCTGCACGTTGGCCAAGTCGCTGCCGGCGTTGGGCTCGGAGTAGCCTTGGCACCACAGCTCTTCGGCGTTACGAATCGCCGGCAAAAAGCGGCGTTTTTGCTCGTCGGTGCCGAAGGCGATGAGCGTCGGGCCGAGCAGCTCTTCGCCGATGTGGCCGAGCCGGCCGGGGGCGCGCGCGTGCACGTATTCTTCGTTGAAGATGACCTGCTGCGTGAGCGTGGCGTCGCGGCCGCCGTGCTCTTTGGGCCAGCCGAGGCAGTTCCAGCCGCCGGCGGCCATCGCGCGCTCCCAAGCGCGGCGCGGCTCGATCGGCGCGTGCTCGTCACCGGGACCGCCGCGACCGCGCAGGATGCCCAAGTCGCCGGACAGCGCCTCGGCGAGCCAGCGGCGCGCTTCCAGTCGGAACGCCTCGTCGGCGGCGGAAAAGCCTAAATCCACGGCTCATTGCAACACGCACCTGAACGTGCGGCAAGCGAAAAGTAGAACACGTTCCACTTTTGCCATGCTACGGTGAGCGCATGCGGCTAGGACTGATGATGGGTTATTCGGGCGCCGAAATGCGCATCGACATCGATATGATCAAGGAGGCCGAAGCGCTCGGTTACGACTCGGTTTGGTCGGCCGAGGCGTGGGGCTCGGACGCGGCGACGCCGCTCGCCTGGATCGCGGCGCAGACGACGAAGATCAAGCTGGGCACGGGCATCATGCAGCTGCCCGGTCGCTCACCGGCGAACACGGCGATGACGGCGATGACGCTCGACGCGCTGTCGGGCGGCCGCTTCATCCTCGGCTTGGGAACGTCGGGCCCGCAGGTCGTCGAAGGCTGGCACGGCGTGCCGTTCGACAAGCCGCTGACGTGGATGCGCGAATATGTCGAGATCGTCCGCAAGATCTTCGCGCGCGAAGAGCCGCTGACCTACGACGGCGAGCGCTACCAAATTCCGTATCGCGGGCCGGGCGCGACGGGATTGGGCAAGCCGCTCAAGAGCATTCTGCACGGCCGCCGCGACATTCCGATCTACGTCGGATCGATGGCGCCCAAGTCGCAAACGCAGACGGCCGCGACCGCCGACGGGCTGCTCATGACGTGCATGCATCCCGAGCGCTTCGACGTGCTGGCGCCGCATTTGAACGAGGGCTTCGCCATCAGCGGCAAGACCGTCGAGACGTTCGACATCGCGCCCACCGTGGCCGTCATCATCGGCAATGACCTCGAGGCCGTGCGCGGGCCGCTCAAGTTCAGCTTGGCGCTCTACATCGGCGGCATGGGCGCGCGCGACAAGAATTTCTACAAGCAATACATCGATCGCTGCGGCTTCGCGGACGCCGCGCGCAAGATCCAGGACCTCTATCTCGCCGGCCACAAAGGCGACGCCGTCGCCGCCGTGCCCGACGCGATGGTCGACGCGCTGCATCTCGTCGGCCCGCCCGAGCGTATTCGCGACCGCTTCGCCGCTTGGAAGGAATCGAAAGTCGGCACGCTCATCATCGGCACCGGCCAGCGCGAAGCCGTCCGCCTCATGGCCGAGCTGGCGTTCTCGTAATTCCGCCGGCCGCGCGACGGTCGCGGCGGCCTGTGCTCGATCCAACGTTGCTGTTGCTGGTGGAGCGACGTCGGCGCTGCGATACGACGGTGTGACGGAGACCTTACACCGCGCGCTTGTCTTCCCCGATGGCCGATTCCGACGGAGCGAGACGGCGCGCGCGCACCGCGCGCCCGCGCCGCCTCGCCCGCCGAACAACCCCACCGCCGACCGCAAACCGCCGTAAATCCCCGACCACCGCAGCCTCCGCCGCCGCGACATTCCGCTCGCCGCGACAGACGCGCCGCTCGTCACCCCGATCGCGATCGATCGAAGTGACAGCGACGGTCAATTCCAATGCAGTGAAGCGACGAAGAACGAAGGAAGACGAAGTGACGACCGGCGACTAAGTAACCCGCTGTTTACTACTGCCCACGCATCAGCGCGCGCACGCTGAACATGTCGTCCGACAGCCCCGAGTCGATCTTCGTCGACGTAAACACGATCTCCGACTTGTGATCATTCCGCCGATGATCGGTAATGACGATCTTCCCCGGCTGATAATGCGTCGGCGAGTCCTTCGTGTAATCGAGCCGCTCCTGCGTCTTCAAGAGCTTGCCCGCCGGATCGTAATACTCGAGCTTCGTCGGCTGAAACATGCCTTTGTCGGCCCACAGCTTCAGCTTCGGAAACTCGAGGTCGACGCCCGGCTTCGCCGTGAGCTCCAAGATCCAGTTCTTGTCGTCGCTGCCCACGAGCTTCGGCACGTAGATGTCGCCGTACGCGATCTCGGACATGTCGGTGAACGAGAAATCCGAGCCCATGAAGCTCTGGTTCTTGATGTGCGTGCCCATGCGCCGGACTTTGCCGAAGCCGGGCAGGTAGACGTACATCGTGTCGGCGCTCTCGATGAGCACGCCCATGCCCTTGACGTCGCCGGGCGCCAAGAAGCGCACGAGCCGCTTGTGCGGCGCCTTTTGATAGGTCGTGAACACGTACTCGCGCGACTGTCCGTTCGGCTGCGTCAGATGCAGCTTGGACTCGAAGATTCCGTCTTTGAAGGCGTTGAGCGCGCCGTCGACCTTGGTCAGCAGCTCGGTCGCCGAGGGATCGGCGGCGGCGGCGGGCAGCGACAGCGCGAGCACGGTACAGATGACGAGCGGCTTCATGGTCATTCCTCCACGGCGATGCGTTCGAAATCGCGGCGACACTAGCACGATCATCGGGCGCGCAATGTTCACGAAGTGCTCGCGACAGCGTCGGTGACCTTCGTAGCTACCGCGCCGGAATCGTGACGCCGCGCGGCAATTACTCGCAACCCCAACGCCCGCCGAGAAAACGCCCACCCCGTCGCCCAGCCGTCGTTCGCGTCCCGATCGGCGGCGCGGTGGGCTCACATCGCAACCCGCGCGAATGAAACGTGTTCTACCACTCCGCCCGTGTCAATGGAACGTGTTTCTGTTGTGGACGCCCGGAAATGAAACGTGTTCTATTTGGCCGCGGAGGTCGGTGATGAGCGAGACCGGGTTCTGGGAGCTGGCGCAGCGCAATCCGAATCGGGTGGCGCTGGTAGACGAGCATGGCACGCGCCGCACGGCGGGCGAGCTGTTCAAGGTGACGAATCAGCTGGTGCACGGCCTGCGCGCGCTCGGGCTGCAGCCCGGCGACACCGTCGCCACCGTGCTCGGCAACGAAGCGGCGATGATCGAAGTGGCCATCGCCACGGCACAAGCGGGCCTGTACCTCGTGCCCATCAATCGCAACATGGCGCCGCCCGAGATCGCCTATATCGTCGGCGATTCCGAGGCCAAGGTGCTCATCGCGTCGCCGTCGGAGCTCGAGGTCATCGCCAAGGCGACCGCCGACGCGGCGTGGAAGAACGAGGTCGCGCTGTACGCGACCGGCGGCGATCATCCGCGCTTCCGGCCTTACGGCGACCTCATGAAAGGGCAGCCGGAGACGGCGCCGGCCGATCGCAAAGCCGGCTGGCTCATGAACTACACGTCGGGAACGACCGGTCGTCCCAAGGGCGTGCGCCGGCCGCTGCCGCCGATCTCGCCCGATATTTTGGGCCAGCGCTACACGATGTTCCTGCAGCTGTTCGGCATCAAGCCGTCCGAAGGCGTCCACCTCATCGTGTCGCCGCTCTATCACACGGCGGTCCTCGGCTTCAGCATGTACCACCTGCACAACGGCGACACGCTCGTGCTCATGGACAAGTGGACGCCCGAGCGCATGTTGGAGCTCATCGAGCAGGAGAAGGTGACGTCGACGCACATGGTGCCGACGCACTTCAGCCGCCTGCTCGCGCTGCCCGAAGCCAAGCGCAACGCGCACAATCTCTCGTCGCTGCGCCACATGATCCACGGCGCCGCGCCCTGTCCGCCCGAGGTCAAGCGGCGCATGCTCGCGTGGTGGGGCAACTGCATTTACGAGTATTACGCGGCCTCCGAAGGCGGCGGCACCATCATCACCGCCGCCGATTGGCTGAAGAAGCCGGGCAGCGTCGGCAAGCCCTGGTACGGCTCGGAGATCCGCGTGCTCGCCGACGACGGCACGCCGGCGCCCGTCGGCACGCCCGGCACCGTCTACATCAAGATGGCGGACTACAAGTTCGAGTACCACAAGGACAAGCAGAAGACCGACTCGGCCTGGAAAGAGGGCTTCTTCACCGTCGGTGACGCCGGCTATCTCGACGCCGACGGCTACCTGTTCTTGTGCGATCGCAAGTCGGACATGATCATCTCCGGCGGCGTCAACATCTACCCGGCCGAGATCGAAGGCACGCTCATCACGCATCCGGCCGTGCGCGACGTCGCCGTCTTCGGCATCCCCGACGACGACTGGGGCGAGCAGGTCAAAGCGGTCGTCGAGCTCGCCGACGGGCAAGCGGCGACGCCGGCGCTGGTCGACGCCCTGCGCCACTTCTGCGGTGATCACCTGGCCAAGCACAAGATCCCGAAGACGATCGACTTCACCGACGCCTTGCCGCGCGACCCGTCGGGCAAGCTGTACAAGCGCAAGCTGCGCGATCCCTACTGGCAAGGCCGCGACCGTCAGATTTGATTCACGCTTTCCGGGGTCGACTAGAACATGTTCTAGTTTGACTGAAACGTGTTTCAAAAATTGCTTGCCGCACAAAATGCAACGTGTTCTACTAATCCTCGACGGCACTAGGTGCACGAGGAGCGGCGATGAGCAAACACAACGTCTACGACCCCGGCATCTACGCGGAGAGCGTTCCCTGGGACACCTTCAAAACGCTGCGCAACGAGGCGCCGGTCTATTGGCACGAAGAGCCGCGCGGTGGCCGTGGCTTTTGGGCCATCACCAAGCACAAAGACATCGTCGCCATCTCGCGTGACCCGGGGACGTTCTCGTCCGAGCGCGGCGCGACCTTCCTCGAAGATCAGAAGGAAGACGTGCTGCCGGTGCTGCAGACGTTCATGCTCAACATGGACCCGCCGCAGCACATTCGCTTCCGCAACATGGTCAAACATGCGTTCGTGCCGCAGAGCCTGCGGCTGCTCGAGCCGAAGATTCGCCGCATGGTGCGCGGCATCATCGATCGCGTCGGGCCGCGCGGCGAGTGCGACTTCGTCGCCGACATCGCCTGCAAGCTGCCGCTCGGCGTCATCGCCGAGATGATCGGCGTGCCCGAAGGCGACCGCGACAAGGTCTACGACTGGTCGAACAAGATGGTGGCGTTCGACGATCCCGAGTTCCAGAGCTGCTACGAAGACGCGGAAGCGGCGTCGGCCGAGATGTACCAGTACGCGTTCGAGCTCGGCCAAGAGCGCGCCGACAATCCGGGGCAGAGCGACGACATCATCTCGAAGCTGATGGCCAATATCGGCGCCGACACGCTGACGATCCAGGAGTTCGCCTCGTTCTTCATGCTGCTCTTCGTCGCCGGCAACGAGACGACGCGCAACGCCACGTCGGGCGGCATGTTGGCGCTGCTGCAGAATCCCGACGAGTGCCAGAAGCTGCAGGCGCATCCCGAGCTCGTGCCGCAAGCGGTCGAGGAGATCCTGCGCTGGGTCTCGCCGCTCATCTACTTCCGGCGCACGGCCACCAAAGACACCGAGATTCGCGGCGTGAAGATCAAGGAGAACGACAAAGTCGTCCTCTATTATCCGTCGGCCAACCGCGACGAAGAGCTGTTCGAGCACCCCGAGCAGTTCAACGTCTCGCGCACGCCGAACGATCACCTCGCATTCGGCACCGGCCAGCACGTCTGTCTCGGCGCCAACTTGGCCCGCTTCGAGCTGCGCTGCATCTTCGAAGAGCTCACCAAGCGGCTGCCCGACATTCAGCTCGTCGGTGAGCCGCGCCGCCTGCGCTCGAACTTCTTGAACGGCATCAAGACCATGCCGGTCCGCTTTACGCCCGAGCGCACGCGAGCGATGCCGTGACCACCCGGTTTCGTTACAAGCAATCGCTCACATTTCGAACGTTTCTCGGCGCCCACGCGCTCGGGAAGTTACAAATCGGTCATTGGACATCGCGATTGGAACCTGTTTCAATCCCGGCATGACCATGGAGGAAAAGCGCAGCCGCATCCTGGAGACCGCCATCGAGCTCGCCGAAAAAGGCGGCTTCGACAACGTTCGCTTGCGCGACGTGGCGGCTCAAGCGGATGTGGCGCTCGGTACGCTCTACAAGCGCTTCCCGTCGAAGGAGTCGATCCTCGTCGCGGCGCTGGAGCTGGAAGCGGAGAAGCTGGAGAAGCGGCTGACCAAGAAGCCGTTCGAAGCCGAGTCGTCGCTCGAGCGCGTGCTCGAGTTCTTCGACCACGTCTCGCGCACGCTGTTCCGTAAGCCCAACTTGGGCCGCGCCGTCCTGCGCGCGCTCACGTCGGGCGACGAGGACTTGACCGAGCAGGTGGCCAGCTTCCACCAGCGCATGACGAACATGATCGTGGCCGCGCTGCGCGGCTCGCTCATCACGGCCATCTATCCCGAGCCTTCGAACGACGAGCTGATGGTGGCGTTCATCATGCAGCAGCAGTGGTTCGCGGCGCTCGTCGGCTGGATGGGCGGTCTCATCTCCAAGCCCATGGTGATCGACCAGCTGCGCATCACGTTGACGGTGGTGCTGCGCGGGTTGTCCAGACAGAGTGAGGAAGCCTCATGACGCGGCAGTTTCCCTTCCCGGCGTTTCCCAACGGCTGGTTCCAGGTCGCCTACTCCGACGAGCTGACCGCCGGCCAAGTCCTGCCACTCTCCTATTTCGGTCGCGAGCTGGTCGCTTTCCGCACTGCCGAGGGCAAAGCGGCGGTGCTGGACGCGTTCTGCCCGCACCTCGGCGCGCACCTCGGCTACGGCGGCAAGGTCGAAGGCGAGTCGATCGTGTGCCCGTTCCACGCGTGGAAGTTCGACGCCTGCGGCGGCTGCACCGAAGTGCCGTACGCCAAGAAGATCCCGCCCAAAGCCAAGCTGCGAGCCTGGCCGGTGCAAGAGGTGAACGGCCTCATCATGCTCTGGCATCACGCCGAAGACGCGCCGCCGAGCTTCGAGCTGCCGGTGCTGAGCGAGTTCGGCAACGAAGAGTGGACGACCTACGAGCGCCGTCGCTGGCAGATCAAGACGCGCAATCAGGAGATGGCCGAGAACGCCGTCGACTCGGCGCACTTTCACTTCCTGCACGGCACCAGCAACATGCCCGAGTCGCGCGCCGAGATCGTCGGGCCGCTCCTGAAGGTCTACTCGACGACGGGCATGTCGACGCCGCGCGGTGGCGTCGAGGGCTCGGTCGAATCGACGTCGTACGGCTTCGGCTACTCGACGGTGCGCTTCACGGGGATCGTCGACACGCTGCTGGTGTCGAGCATCACGCCCATCGCCGATCAGCTGCTTGACGTGCGCTTCAACTTCACGCTCAAGAAGCTGCCCGATAAAGACGTCACCAAGACGGTCGGTAAAGCGTTCATCCGCGAGGTCTCGCGGCAGCTCGAGCAGGACATCCCGATTTGGGAGCACAAGACCTATTGGGATCACCCGGTTCTGTGCGACGGCGATGGTCCGGTCGGTCTCTTCCGCAAGTGGTCGCGGCAGTTCTATTCGATTCCGTCGGCGCCGGCCGAGCCCAAGTCGCTGACCGTCGTCGGCTGAGCGGTCTGCCGACTGGTCTGCTCGATTTCGCAGATCTGGCGCTTTCGTAGGATCCAGCTCGACTGCACGCTGTCCGCATGGAACGTCGTTACGAATACAGCAAACACCCGGCCTACAAGGCCATGTTGGCGCTGGAAGAGGCGCTGCAGCCGTTCGACAAGCCGCTCGCCGAGCTCTTGAAGCTGCGCGTGTCGCAGATCAACGGCTGCGCCTATTGCGTGCACATGCACGTGCACGACGCGCGCAAGCTGGGTGTGGCGCCGGCGCAGATCGATCTCGTGGCCGCCTGGCGCGAGGCGGGGCCGGTCTTCGACGCGCGCACGCGAGCGGCGCTCGGCTGGGCCGAAGCGGTCACCAAGATCGCCGAGACGCAGGCGCCCGACGACGTGTACGCCGAGGCGCGGCGCCACTTCGACGAAGGGCAGATGGCGACGCTGACCTTCGGGATCGCGGCCATCAACGCGTGGAATCGCCTGGCCATCGCGTCGCGCCAGCCGCTCCCGCCGATGTGAGCGACCAGACGCGCCCCGTCGCGAGGCCGCGCCCTTGCGCGTTGTCGCGACCTCGAGACTTTAGCGCGGATGCTTTGCCAGCGCGGCGCAGCTGTCGTTGTTGCCGAGCTTGCAAGCCTTGTCGAACAGCACGCGCGCTTCCGTCGGCTGCCCGTGGTCGGCACGCATCAGGGCCAGCGTGAAACAGCCGAACGCGTCGTCATGCTCACACGCCGTCGCGAGGCGCCGAGCGGCCTTTTCCGGCTGACGCGGCCCACCGTCGCCGTTGGCCAGCATGATGCCGAGGTTGGTGCAGAACTCCCAGATCTCGCCGTCGCAAGCGCGCTCGTACAGGGACCGAGCTTGCGACGGCGCCTTGTCGATACCGCGGCCGTTAGCCGTCATGAAGCCGAGATTTCCGCAGCCGAGCGGGTCGCCCTTGTCGCAGCCCAATCGGAACTGCTCGGCAGCCGCCCGATCGTCTCGTGGCCCGCCCGCGCCCGCGAAGCTGAGTCGGCCGAGCCCGGTGCAGCCGACGCTGTCTCCTTGGTTGCAGCTCTTGGCGAACAGCGCGCGAGCGCGTCCAAAGTCTTGGCGCACGCCATCGCCGAGCTCGAACAGGTTTGCCAGGTTGGAGCAGTCGCCACTGCTGCCGCCATTGCAGGCCAGCTCGTAGAAGTGGAAGGCCTGCTTCGTATCGCGCTCGATTCCACGCCCTTGCGAGTAGTGGAAGCCAAGATTACCGCACGCGCTTATCACGCCACCGTCGCAGGCGCGTTGGTAGAGCACGACGGCCTTGCGATCATCGCGCCGCGAGTCGGTCGCGTGCGCCAGACACTGCGCGAGCTGCGCGCAGGCCACGAGGTCTTTTCCGCTGCATGATGGATCGAGCGCGGCGAAGTCACACGCGTCGGCGTCGACGGCGGGCTCCGCGGCGCCGGACGCTTCGGCATGGCCGAGATGCCAGGCCGCCAAGAAGCCCACGAACGCGCCCACGGCCAAGAGGGTGTAACCAAGCTCGCGATAGGCCGGCGCGACCCGCTCGTGATGACGACCCATGCCGACGAGCAGCTTGGGCCAGATGAGCGCCGCCGGCCCGATGAATGCGCAGACCGCCGTGAGCATCATCGCTTTGACGCTGTAGGTGTGCTCGGTCCTCAGCTCGTGCCACTGCATCCAACCGAGAGCCGCGCCGATTCCGATGAAGCCGAGCGCCCAGAGCCGCTCTTTGAGCAGCATGCGGCGCTCTTCCGCGACGGCGCGCTGTCGCTGTTCCGGGGTCGGCGAGCTCGCGCCGTCCCCGCGCTCTTCCGCTGCGAGCTGCGGATCAGCCGACTCGCTCATGACGTCCTCCCGCTCCGCAACTGAGTATCACGCCGCCGCGACGAGGCGGCGTCCCACTTCGGAGACAGCGCCGTCGTTCAGCGAACCCATCCGCCGGTTCGTGGAATCAGATCGGGATGACGCGGGCTGCGCCGGCGACGTCGCTAGTCGGACGTGAGCGAACGGGCGATCGCTTCCATGTCGGCGTGCTGGCCGCCCCATTCCTTCTTGCTGTAGTAGCGCTTCGTGCCGCGCGATGTGCCGGCGATGTCGAGGCAGAAGTCGAAGCCGTTCTCGTGGCACGGGCGCGCCTGCCAGCTCATGCGCTCGCGCTGATTGTTGTTGCCGAAGAGGAGGTCCAGGCTCGCGTCCTGCCGCGGCAGCAGGTGATAGTGGAACTCCTCCCACTGCCCGGTCCACACCGTGCGCGTGACGAAGCGCCCCACGGGATGCTCGCTCATCAGCCACATCGCGAGGAACTTCTCGTGTTTGTCGCGCGGCTCGTGATCGACCCAGAAGCGATCGTAGATGAGCTTGCTGTCGGGCGCGTCGTGCGTAAACGCCCGCCAGCCCATCGCGCTCACCGTCGCCAACAAAACGATCAGCGTCAGCTTTTTCATGCGGCGATTTTCGGTTCGGCGCGCGGCGATGTCAATGCGGCGAGACCGATCGACCCGCGAGCGCGCCACGTTGCGGCGTGGGCGCGTGCGCTCGGCGTGCGGGTCAGGCGAGGCGCGCGAGCGTCTTGTGCAGCTCGCTGGCGATATCCTCGACGAGCTCCGCGGCCGGCCGCACCGCGTTCATACGGCCGACGATCTGACCGACCGCCGAGCCGAGCAGCTGCTTGGCCTGCGACGCCGGCGTGTGCGCCGCGTGATAGTGGATGCGGTTGATCGCGTCCGACGTGCACATGAACTGCAGCGGCAGCGGCAACGTCCCCGGCGACTCCTTCGACTCCCACGCTTCGGTCCACGGCGTGCGCAGCTGCCGCGCCGGCTTGCCCGTCATCGCCCGCGAGCGCACCGTGTCACGCGACGTCGCCGTCAACAGCTTCTGCTTCACGACGTCCGGCGTCAGCTGATTCTCCGCCGTCGTCAGCCAGATCGATCCCGTCCACGCGCCGTCGGCGCCGAGCGCCAACGCCGCCGCCAGCTGCCGCCCCGAGCCGATGCCGCCCGCCGCCAACACCGGCACCGGCGCCACCGCGTCGACGACCTCGGGCACGAGCACCATCGTGCTCACGTCGCCGGTGTGACCGCCCGCTTCCGTGCCTTGCGCGACGATGATGTCGACGCCCGACGCCACCTGCTTCTGCGCGTGGCGCACGCTGCCGGCCAGCGCCGCGACGAGCACGCCCTTGTCGTGCGCGCTCTTGATGACGTCGTCCGGTGGCGGTCCGAGCGCATTGGCGAGCAGCTTGATCGGATGTTGCAGCGCGATCTCGACCTGCGCTCGCGACAGCGCGTTCACCCACGACGGCAGATCCGAATAGGGCCGCACACCCTCCGGCAGCGGCGGCACGCCGTAACGCTCGAGCAGCTGATCGACGAAGCGCCGCTGCGCCTCCGGGATCATATTCTGCAGGGCGCCGTGGTCGAAGTCGCCTTCGGTCGGCGCCACCGTCGACGCCGGCATGACCACGTCGACGCCGTACGGCCGCCCGTCGATGTGCGCGTCGATCCAGTCGAGATGCGCCGCCAACTCCTCGGGCGAGAAGGCGATGGCGCCGAGCACGCCCATGCCGCCGGCGCGACTGACGGCGACCACGACCTCGCGCGAGCCGGTGAACGCGAACAGCGGCAGCCGCAGCCCGAACTTCTCGGCCAGCTGGCTCTTCATCGCGACTGCTCGGCCATCGCGTAGCCGAGGCGCGCGATCTGGCGTTGTGCGCCGCCGAGCTCGAGCTCGATGCGCTTGGCCGCGAGGAAGTAGCGGTAGAGCGGGTAGCTGCGATCGAAGCCGATGCCGGCGTGGAGGTGCTGCGCGGCGGCGGCGACGCGCGCGCCGGCTTCGGCGGCCCAGATAGGCGGCGACGTTGACCGCGGCGGCCGCGCCATCGGCGTTCGTCTCCAGCCGAAACACCGCCGACCACACCGCCAGCGCAGCGACTCGACGTCGACGTGCATGTCGGCCGCGCGCTGACCGACCGCCTGAAAGAGGCCGATGGGCTTGCCGAACTGTTGGCGGCGCAGGCAGTGCTCGGCCGTCATCTCCAGCTGCTTCTCGGCCACGCCCAGCTCGAACGCGCAGAACGCCAGCGTCAGACGGGCGAGCGTCCATTCGAGCGCCGCCGCGCCGCCGCTCAATTGCTCGCCGCGCGCGCCGTCGAGCGTCACTTGGAAGACCTGGCTGTCGTCGGTGGCGCGGCCCGATTCGCGGCGCACGCCGGCTTGGTCGCGCGCGACCAAATAGAGCGCCGGCGAGCCGTCATGGCGCGCCGACACAATCATGAACGGCGCGCGATCGAGGGCGCCGACGGCGACTTTGACGCCGTGCAGCTTGCCGTCGGCGTCGGCGCGTGTCGCCGGCTTCTCGGGCTCGCCGCCGTGCTCGTTCAGCGCCAGCGCGATCGCTTCGGCTGCCGTCGTGGACGCGCGCCAGCTGCGGCATCTGCTCGGGCGATCCGTATTTGCGCCAGCGCCATCGACGCGACGATCGCCGGCACCAGCTCCACCGGCGCCGCCGCGCGTCCCGCCTGTTGCAGCACGAGCGCCAATTCCACGAGGCCCAGCCCCGCGCCGCCATGCTCGACCGGCAGCGTCGTGCCCAAGAGGCCGGCGCGGCCCAGCTCGGTCCAGACCTCGCTCGCCGCCGCTGCGGCCGTCGCTGCTTTTTGCGCCAGCTGCTTCAGCTGCGTCTTGATCGCCGTCGAACGCGAAGTCCATCGCAGCTCCTAATACGGCGCGCGCGGGATACCCAGCGCCGCCATGCAGATGATGTCGCGCTGCACCTCGTTGGTGCCGCCGCCGAAGGTCAAGACCAGCGTCGAGCGGTAATAACGCTCGATGCGTCCGCGCAAGGGAGCGCCGGCCGCGCCGCGCGTCAAGATGCCGGCCACGCCGAGCACCTCGAGCAGCAGCCGATAGGCCTCGACGTACAGCTCGCTGCCGTAGATCTTCACCGTCGATGCTTCGGCCGGCGACAGCGCGTTGCGATCGATGCTGCACGCCTGCTTCCAGTTCATCAGCTTCAAGATCTCGACCTTGGCGTGCACTTTGCCGAGCACCGACTGCACGTACGGCCGATCGATGACGCGCCCGTTGTCGCAGTCGCGCGTCTCGGCCGCCCATTGCCGCGTCTCTTCCAGCGCGCGCATGACCATCCCCGGCGAGAACAGCGCCACGCGCTCGTGATTGAGCTGCGAGGTGATGATCTTCCAGCCTTGGTTCACCTCGCCGACGAGGTTCGCCCGCGGCACGCGCACGTCTTCGTAATAGGTCGTGCACAGCTCGTTGTCGCCGAGCACCGGCGTCGGCGTCATCGACAGGCCCTTGGACTTGGCGTCGACGATGAGGAGCGAGATGCCCTTGTGCTTGGGCGCGTCGGGATTGGTGCGCACGGCCAACCAGATGTAATCGGCGTGCAGCGCCAGGCTCGTGAACACCTTTTGGCCGTTGACGACGTAATCATCGCCGTCGATGACCGCGCTCGTCTTGAGCGACGCGAGATCGGTGCCCGCTTCCGGCTCGGTGTAGCCGATCGAAAAATGCAGCTCGCCGCGCAGAATCGGCGGCAGATACTTGGCGCGCTGCTCGGCGTTGCCGAAGCTTCATGATCGTCGGCCCGACCGTATTGAGCGTCAAGAGCGGAATGGGAAAGCCGGCGCGCTGCACCTCATCGAAGAAGATGAACTGCTCGAGCGGCGGCCGACCTTGCCCGCCGTACTCCTTCGGCCAGCCGGCGCCGAGCCAGCCGTCCTTGCCCATCTGCGTGAGCGCGCGGCGATATTGCGGCCCGCCGCCTTCGGAATGGCCGAGCTCCTCTTCGAGCTCGGGCGTCATCAAACGCGCAAAGTAGTCGCGCAGCTCGCGCTGCAGCTGCTTCTGTTCCGGCGTGTAGTCGATGTACATCGCTATTTCTTCTCCGCCTGCTGCGCGAACCATTGTCCGTCGATCAAGATGAAGAGCCCTTCGGCCTCGGCGACGACGACGTCGGCGGCGCGGCAGCGACCGCGCACGAAGCTCTTGCGCCCGTCGATGCGCTCGACCCTGGCGTCGAACTGCAGCTCGACTTGCAGCGGCGTCGGCTTGCGATAGTGCACGGTCAGGCTGCCGGTCAAGGCCGGCATGCTGCGCAAGATGCCGAGGTAGCCGAACAGCTGATCGAACGCCGCGGCGACGAAGCCGCCGTGCGCGACGCCGGGCGCGCCGCCGAACTGCATGCCGAACGTCAGGCTCGCGCGCGCCACTTCTTCGCCGGCCGGACCTTCGCCCCAGAGCTTCATCGGCGGCGAGATCGGATTGGAGTGTCCGACGAGCGGAATGCGATCCATGAACACGCCTTGATGCGTGGCGTAGTTGCCTTCGCGAATGCCTTGCATCGACGTCTTCGTCGGCAATTCGCGCAGCCGACCGGCAATACGCTCGAGCTCGCCCGCCGCTTGATCGATGAGCGGCGCCTGCTTGTCGTCGAGGACGTCGAGGGTCACGCAGCGCTCGACCAGCTCGCGCACGGCGCGCGCCAGCCGACGATCGGCGCCCCACGCGCCCGTCGGCGCGACGTCGAACAGCTGCCACGCCGCCGCCATCGGCCGCGTGCTGTCGCTGCCGGCGGCCTTGCGCGACGTCGCCTCGGTCTTGGCCCAGCGATAATCGGGCTTGCCGCTCGGGTGACGCGACATTTGCCCGACCAAATGCAGCTCGCGCGGCACTTTGTAGCCGGCGATGAGCGGCCGCAAGTGCGCGTCGATCTCCGCCAGCGACGGCCGCTTGCCGTCGCGCGCCTGCACCAGCGCCGCGACGCGCTCGCCCCAACGCTCATCGGGCACGCCAACGACGACGGCGTCGAGGACGTCGGGATGCGCCTTCAACGCCTCTTCGACCTCTTCGGGGAAGATCTTTTCGCCGCCGGAGTTGATGCAGACGGCGCCGCGGCCGAGGACGGTGATGCTGCCATCCTCTTCGACGACCGCCAAATCGCCGGGCATGACCCAGCGCTGGCCGTCTTTGACGAAGAACGTGGCCGCGGTCTTCTCGGGGTCATTGTAGTAGCCGAGCGGGATGTGGCCGCGGCGCGCGACCTTGCCCATGATGCCGCTGCCGGCCGCGATCGGCTGGTGATTCTCGTCGAGGACGGCGGTGGAGTCGTCGAAGTAGAAGCGCGGCCGCGCGCCCATCTCGCCGCCGGCGTTGCCTTGATGGCCGGTCTCGGAGGCGCCGAAGTTGTTGAGCAGCATGACGTCGGGCAGCCGCGCCGCGATCACTTCCTGCACGGCGCGCGAGAAGATGGCGCCCGCCGACGCGATGACGATGAGCGACGACGTGTCGAGGTCGGGCTGCGCCGCCAGCGCCTCGCCGAGCGGCCGCGCCATCGCGTCGCCGACGAGCGTCAGCGTGTTCACGCCGCTCCTCGGCGATGAGGCGCGTGACCTGAGCCGCGTCGAAGCCGGGGCCGGGCGAGACGACGACCTTGCCGCCGTTGTTGAGGCAGATGAACGCCGCCCACTGCGCTGCGCCGTGAATGAACGGCGCCGCCGGCAAGAAGGTGAGCGACTTGTCGCCCGACAGCGCCAGCGCCGGCAGCTCGGCCGGCGACGTGAGCGGCTCGCCGCCGGGATTGCCGCCTTGCAGACCGGCGTAGAAGACGTCCTCGTGGCGCCACATCACGCCGCGCGGCATGCCGGTCGTGCCGCCGGTGTAGATGATGTACAAGTCGTCGCTCGAGCGGCGCGGGAAATCGCGCACCGGCGACGCCGACGCCAGCGCCGCTTCGTAGTCGGGGCCGACGGCCAAGCGCAGCTTCAGCGTCGGCAGCTCGCTTTCGATCGCGTCCACGCGCGGCGCCAGCTCCGGCTGATGCAAGAGCGCCACGAGATCGGCGTTGTGACACAGATAGCGCAGCTCGCCCGCGACGTAGCGATAGTTGATGTTGATCGGCACCGCGCGCAGCTTGAACGCCGCCAGCACTGCTTCCAGATACTCGTGGCCGTTGTAGAGGTAGAGGCCGATGTGCTGCCCAGCCGTCACGCCGCGCGATCGCAGATAATTCGCGAGGCGTGTCGAGCGCTCGTCGAGCTGCCGATAGGTGAGGCGCACCGGCCCGGCGATGAGCGCCTCGCGATCGGGCACGGCATCGGCCACCGACTCGAACAGGTCGGCCAGGTTGAACGACTGCGGAAGGTTCGTCAGCTCGCTCATGCGCGCGGCTCGCTTCCGACGATCCACATGGCGAAGTATTGCGAGCCGCCGCCGTAGGCGTGGCCCATGGCGACTTTGGCGCCGGCGACTTGGTGCTCGCCGGCCAGGCCGCGAACCTGCTGCGCGGCCTCGGCGAAGCGAATGAGCCCCGAGGCGCCGATCGGATTCGACGACATGACGCCGCCCGACGGGTTGATGGGCAAGTCGCCGTCGAGCGCGGTCACGCCGTCTTGCGTCAGGCGCCAGCCATCGTTCAGCGCGCAGAAGCCGAGACTCTCGAGCCACATCGGCTCGAACCACGAGAACGGCACGTACAGCTCGGCGACGTCGATCTGCTCGCGCGGGTTGGTGATGCCCGCTTGCGCGTACAGGTCCTTGGCGCAGTCGCGGCTGGCCTGCGGGTTGACGAGGTTGCGGCCGGAGAACATCGTCGGCTCCGAGCGCATCGCGCCGCCGAGAATCCAGGCCGGCGGCTTGTGCGCGCGCTTGGCGCCCGCCTCGTCGGCGATGACGACCGCGCAGGCGCCGTCCGACGACGGGCAGGTCTCGAGATAGCGCACCGGATCCCACAACATCGGCGACTTCTTCACCGTCTCCAGGCTGATGTCGGGCAGTTGCAGATGCGCGTAGGGATTCTTGAGCGCGTTCAGCCGATCTTTGACGGCCACGAGCATGCCCACCTCTTCGGGCGCGCCCGAGCGCTTGAGGTAGGCGCGAATGATGGGCGCGAAGTAGCCGCCGGCGCCGGCCACGAGCGGCGGCTGAAACGGCATCTTCGGCGACAGCGCCCACATCGCGTCCGACTCCGACTGCTTCTCGAACGCGACGGCCAAGACGCGCTTGTGCACGCCCGCCTGCACCGCGTGCGCGGCCACGAGCCCCGTCGAGCCGCCGACCGAGCCGGCGGTGTGCACGCGCAGCATCGGCTTGCCGGCGGCGCCGAGCGCGTCGGCCAAGTACAGCTCCGGCATCATGACGCCTTCGAACATGTCGGGCGCCTTGCCGATGACGACGGCGTCGATGTCGGCGAACGTCAGCTCGGCGTCTTCGAGCGCACGCAACGCCGCTTCACGCACGAGCCCGGCCAGCGACACGTCGCCGCGCTTCTGCGCATATTTCGTCTGCCCGACGCCGATGACTGCTGCTCGTTCGCTCACGACGCACCTTCCAGAACGGCAACGAGGTTTTGCTGCAGGCATGGGCCCGACGTCGCGTGCGCCAGCGTGCGCTTGGCGTCGCCGTCGTGAATGTGGCGCGCCGCGTGGCCGAGCCGCACCAAGCCGGCGACCATCAGCGGATTCGTCGCCAGCGCGCCGCCCGACGGATTGACGTTCACGCTGTCGTCGAGCCCGAGCGCGTCGCGCACGATCAGCTCCTGCGACGAGAACGGCGCGTGCAGCTCGGCGATTTCGATGGGCGCGTTGCCGACGCCGGCCTCTTTGCCGGCCCGTTCGGTCGACGGCGAGCGCGCCAGATCGCGCGCGCCCAACGAATGCGGCTCGATGCGATGGTCGATGCCGCGAATCCACGCCGGCCGCTTGCACATCGACTGGGCGCGATCGCCCGCCGCCAACACGATCGCCGCCGCGCCGTCGGAGATCGGCGGGCAGTCATGCTTGCGCAGCGGCGACACCAGATAGGGCGAGTCGAGCAGCGCGCCGGCCGAGCCCAGCTTCTTGGCGCGCGCCGCGACGTTGGCGAAGTCGCGCTCGCCGTACTTGCCGCCGTCGAGGAGCGCGCGCGCTTGCAGCGCCGCCAGGCTGATCGGATCGGGCGACAGCGGCGCGAGATAATAGGGATCGAGCTGCGTCACCAGCACATCTTGCAAGTCGCCCAACGACGAGCGCCCGAACGCGTAGACGAGCGCCGTGTCGATGTCGCCGTGCTGCAGCCGCACCCACGCTTCGTACAGCGCCCACGCGCCGTCCATCTCGACGTGCGACTCCTGAATCGGCGGCCACGCGCCGACGGCGTCGAGCGCCGCGACGAACGAGAACGGCATGCCGGTCAAGAAGTCGGACGAGCCCGAGATGCAAAACCCGATGGCGTGCCGATCGAGCTTGGCCGCGTCGAGCGCCGCCGTCACGACGTCCATGACCAGCTCGGCGTCATTGAGCTGCGTGCGCCGCACGAACGGCGTCTCGGCGTACGAAACAATCGCCACCGGCCGCATTACAAATGCTCCTTGTACGAGTCGTACGGCGCGTCGGGCTCGCCGGTGGGCTTGAAGTGATCGATGCTCTCGAGGCTCGGTCCCAAGGTCTCCGACCAGACCGCGCGAACGCGCAGCCCCATGCGGATCTCGTCGGCCGGCGCCTCTTGGATGAGGTGGAACAGCGTCGTGTCGGCGCCGTCGAGCATGATGGACGCGCAGGCATAAGGCAGCGGGCGCGCCTTGGCGTCGAAGTTGATGTTGATGATGCAGAACGTCGTGACCGTGCCGGTGTCGGCCACCGGCACCTCCTCGTCGGTGGGCACGCCGCAGGTCGGGCAGGCGCCGCGCGGCGGCAACGTCACTTTGCGGCACACCGGGCAGCGCTGGCCGAGCAGCTTCCCTTCGCTCAACGCGCGCAGGAAGCGCGAGCTGGCGCGGCCGGCGTTGACCGTGTAATGCAGCCGAATCGGCGCGACGAAGCCCTTGATGATGTCGCTCACGAGCCGCTCTCCAGGTCGAAGCAGGCGAGGTCGCGAATGTGGCCGACGCGCTCGGCGGCGAACCGCGCCTTGACGCGCACGCCCGACTTCATGCGCGCCGCCGAGCCGGCGTCGACGGCGTGCAGCATCGCCGTGTCGGCGCCGTCGAGCTTCACCAGCGCCCAGGCGAACGGTTTCTGCAGCGGGTGATTGGCGCGCGGCGTCTCCACCCACGCCCACGTCGTCACCACGCCCGTCGGCGGCAAGGTCACGAACTCGACGATGGGCTCGCCCGTCTCGTCATATTCGACGGCCGGCACGAGCACGCGGCCCGTCTTCGTGCGCACGCCTTCGATGCGCTCCTCTTTCAACGCCGCCAAAAACCGCCCGATGATGGGACCGCACGAGCGGCGGTAGTCGTAGGAAAGTACATACGGCGCGGTCAGAATCTCGTCCGCCATGACGCGCTCCTAAAGGATCAGTCGTCGAACAACAGGTTGAGGTACGGCTTGTCGCTGTAGTCGGTCGCTTCGCCGATGTGGATGTGCTTGAGCTGCTGGAATTCGGCGAGCCCGTAAGGTCCGAGCTCGCGGCCGAAGCCCGATCTGCTTGTAGCCGCCGAACGGGAAACGCACGCTGATCAAGTGGTAGTCGTTGATCCAGATGGTGCCGGCGTCGATGCGGTCGGCGAGCTTGCGCGCGCGCTCGATGTCGCGTGACCAGACGGCGCCGCCGAGTCCGTACATCGTGTCGTTGGCGACGCGGATTGCCTCTTCGTCGTCCGCCACTTTGATGATGGAGACGACCGGTCCGAAGATCTCTTCGCGCGCAATCTTCATTTCATTGCGCACATTGATAAATATTGTCGGTTCGTAGAAGTATCCGTTCGGCAGGTCGCTCGGACGCTTGCCGCCGGTGACGACGGTGGCGCCCTCTTCACGGCCGGCGTGGACGTAGCGCTCCGAGTTGTCGCGCTGCTGCGCCGAGACCAGCGGCCCGAGCGACGTCGCGAAGTCCATCGGGTCGCCGACCTTGAGCGAGCGCGCGCCGGCGATCATCTTCTCGACGAATTCGTCGTGGATCTTGGCGTTGACGAGGATGCGCGTGCCCGATTCGCACACTTGGCCCGAGTGGAAGAAGGTGCCGAACAGGGCGCCGCGCACGGCACAATCGATGTTCGCGTCTTCGAGGATCAGGTTGGGCGACTTGCCGCCGAGCTCGAGCGTCAGCTTCTTCAGCGTCGGCGCCGCCAGCTCCATGATGCGCTTGCCGACGTTGGTCGAGCCGGTGAAGGCGACCTTGTCGACCGCTCTGTGCGTGACCAGCGCTTCGCCGAGCGCCGCGCCCGGCCCGCACAAGACGTTGACGACGCCCGGCGGCACGCCCGCTTCCGAGCACAGGGCCGCGATCATCAGCGTCGTCACCGGCGTGTACGGCGACGGCTTGACGATGATGCTGTTGCCGGCCGCGATCGCGGGCGCGATCTTCCACGCGGCCGCCGCCATCGGAAAGTTGAACGGCGTGATGCACGCGCACACGCCGAGCGGCTCGCGCTTGACGATGTTGCGGCTGTTGACCGGGACGTTCTCTTCGAACTCGTCCTCGTCCGGCGTCGACGCCACGAGGTCGCCGTAATACTGGAACGTCTGCGCCGTCGCCGGAATGTCGGCGACGTTGGCTTTGCGCAGGGTGCCGCCCGAGTCGGTCACTTCGGCGACGGCGAACTCCTCGGCGCGCTCGAGCAGCAGCTCGGCGACCTTGCCCAAGATCGCGCCGCGCTCTTGGCCCGACATGCGGCGCCACGGACCGTGGTCGAACGAGCGTCGCGCCGCCGCGACGGCGAGCTCGACATCGGCCGGCCCGGCCGCGGCGACATGCGCCCACGGCTCGCCGGTCGCAGGATTGATCGTCGCTTGCAGCCCGCCGTCGGCCGCCGACTGCCATTGTCCGTCGATGAACAGCCCGAAGTCCTTCATCGCCACCGTCCTCCAAAGGCGCACAAATCCCGTCGCGCCTGCCGAAGCAGCGCGTTGCCGTCGCTCGAGATGTGCAGTCGCGTTGCGGTTACTTCTTGGGCGGGAAAATCGCTTGCATCTTCTGCGCGAGCAGCACGTTGCCGGTGACCTTGAGCTGGCCTTTCATGAACGCCATCGCGCCATTGAGCTGCCCATTGGCCATCTTGACGTACTCTTCGCCCTTCATCTTCAAGGTCGCAGTCGGCTTTTCGTGCGGCCCTTCGGCGACCGTCATCTTGCCGTGGTCGACGGTGACGTGATAGGTGCCGCCGTCGTCGCCGGCGAGCTCGAACTGGAACACCGCTGAGATCTTCTCGGCCGCCTCGGGCTTGAAGCGCTCGCCGAGCGTATCGAAGTACTCCTTCACCGTCTTGACCTGCTCGACCATGACCGCCTCCTCAGTGTCCGAAAAAGCAACCGAACGACGATGTCAACAATAGAACATGTTCCAATTAGGTCGTCCAGCCTAATTTGAAACACGTTCCAGTCCTAAGGTTGCTTCCCGTCGACGTTTTGGCAACGAGGCGTGAAAATTGCGCGTCGCGTCGGCGTGCCGCGGCCGAAAAATCTACGCCATTCAGCGTATGAGACGCAGGGCGGTCAGCGTTTGCACGATCCCGACGAGCGCGGCGATGGCGCCGGCGCTGACGACCAGCTTGCCGCCCGAGCGCGCCCACGAGCCGAGCCCGCCGAGGGCCAGCATGCCGCCAAAGAGCGCACCAATCGGCACCTTCTCGACGCTCAAATGTAGGACGTGAAACGCCAGCAGCAGCTCGCAGCCGCTGGCCAGCGCCGCGATCGCCGGGAAGATGAGCGGCCGATGCTGCGCCAAGAGCACGAGCGACGCCGCGGCGCCGATGCACACGAACAGCCAAGGAAGGTTCATCCCCCATACATACTGCAATTGCCGCCCGAGCCAGAGGACGATCGGCAGACGAGTAGGGTGGTGTCGCGGCTTATCGCCGGTTACCGCGCGTCCCTTAAAGCACGTGCGATAGAAAATGGCGTCGCTGGGTTTGGTACGTGCGATAGAAATCGCGGACCTACAGTGGCGCCACCGGCGATTCTGCGACTCTAGTGTAACTATGCGGAAGGTGATATGATCATGCCGTGAAGCTGAGCGCTTGCCTCATCGTGCGCAATGAAGCCGACGCCCTGCCACGCGCATTGTCCGCGCTGCGTGAGCACGTCTTCGAGATCGTCGTCGTCGACACCGGGTCCAGCGACGAGACGCCGATCATCGCCGAGCAGATGGGCGCCAACGTCGTCACGCTGCCGTGGCAAGACGACTTCAGCCTGGCGCGCAACGCGGCGCTCGACGAGGCCACCGGCGATTGGTGCCTCATGGTCGACGCCGACGAGGTCGTGCAGCCGAGCGGCTGGCCGATCGTGCAAGCGTTCATCGCCGACGCGGCCCACGCGCACGGCAACATGACCATCGTCAGCGACACCGCCGAAGGCCGCGTGCACAGCGCGATTCGCCGCCTCTGTCGCAACGACAAGACCTTTCGCTACGTCGGTCGCGTGCACGAGCAGCTCGTCGGTCCCGGCGCCGGCGGCGACAGCGGGCTCGTCGCCGTGCATTCCGGCTACACCGAGGCGGCGATTCGCCGGCGCGACAAGACGCAGCGCAATCTGCGGCTGCTGCAGCTCGACTTGGAGGCGCGCCCCGACGACGCCTACTTGCAGTTTCAGCTCGGGCGCACGCTCGTCAAGCACAAGCAGCCCGATCTCGCGGTCGGCTACTTCGAGGCGGCGCTGCGCAACATCGCGCCCGACGCGGCTTACTTGTCGCTGCTGGTGGTGGCCTTCGGCTATGCGCTGAAGACGCTGGGCCGCGCGTCGCGCGCGCTGCCGATGCTCGAGTCCTACAAGCCGCGTCTCGGCGACTCGCCCGATCTATGGTTCTTGGAAGGCCTGTTGGCGATGGAGACGGGCGACGTGCCGCGCATGCTGCGCGCCTTCGACACCTGCTTGAGCCTCGGTGAGACCAAGCGTTACGAGACCGTCGAGGGCGTCGGCAGCTATCGCGCGCACTTCAACATGGGGCTCTATCACGAGCTCGCCGGCGACGTCGAACGGGCGCGCATGCATTATCAGGCGGCGCTGAGCTTTCCCGGCCATTTCCAGCCGGCCGCGCATCGGCTCATGCGACTGCCGGCCCAGCCCGCTCAATAGAAGAACTTCAGCTCCGGCCACAGCTCGGCGAGCGTCGGACGGAGGCCGTAGCAGAGCGTGATGGGCGCGTCGTCTTCATACGGCATGACGAATGGGCCGCCGAAGCGCGCCGCCAGCGACACCGCGCGGCAGCGACGGCCCAAGCTCGCCGGCGTCTCGTTGACGCGCAAGAGGACCGAGCCGTCGAAGCCGCGCGGGCCCCACGTCCAATAGCTGTTGTGGCCGCTGAGCGCGGGCGGCAAACCGTAGGCGCCGCCGAAGACGTCGATGGCCGCGGCCTCGCCGTAGTTGTCGGTGAAGATGGCGACGCGCTCTCAATCGGCCGGCGGCAGCGCGCGATAGGCGGCGGCGACGCTGGCGACGTAGCTGCGCCAGCCGAGCATGTCGGCGAAGGTCTGCGGCAGCGCGCTCTGGCGCACCGTCTCCGACGGCTGCGGCTGCAGATGCGTGCGCGAAAGATACGTCGCCAGCATCGCCGGCGGCAGGATCGGCATCGCCAGCGGCGCGGCCACGGCGCTGACGGCGACGGCGGCCGCCAGCCACGTCGCGCGCGCCCAGCGCGGCCGCAGCCACGCCTCGAACGCCGCGCCGCCGAGCGCGAACAGCGCCGCGAACGCCGGGCAAAAGTAGTAATCCTTGGCGTGCAGCGCGATCATGAGCGCGAACGTCAGTGCGAAACCGAGCGCCAAAAAGCGCCACGGCTTGAGCCGCGTATCGACGAACGGCGCCACCATTCCGCCGAGCCACAGCGGCGCCCACAGTGGATTCATCACCTTCGCTTGGTTGACGATGAAGCCGAGCGGCGACAGCACCGTGTTCTTACCGGTCGCTTGATTGCGCAGCATCTCCACGAAGGGCAGCCCATGCGTCAGCTGCCAAATGAGGCTGGGCGCGGCCAGCCCGAGCGCGATCGCCGCGCCCGCCGCCAGCTGCCACGTCAACAGCGCGCGACCGCGACCGACGGCCACGACGGCCACGACGAGCGGCAGCGCGAACGCCGGCAGCGCGTATTTGGCCTCGAGCGCGACGCCGGCCACCGCGCCCGCCCACAGCCACGCGCGCGGCTCGCAGCCGACGACGACGCGCGCGACGCAGTAGGCGAAGCCCGTCCACGCGAGCGGCTCGAACGTCGACGTCGAGAACACCGAGAAGATGCCGAGGTACATCGGCGCCGTCGCCGCGGCGGTGCCGGCGAGCGCGACGCCGAAGCCGCCGGCGCCGACGAGCGCCGCCAGCCGGCAGGTCATGAGCACCGTCGCCGCCGCGGCCAAGGCCGGCAGCAAACGCAGGAGAAAGAGGTGCTCGCCGAACGCTTGCGACGCCGCCGCCAAGAGCGGCACCAGCGGCGGCTGGTCGACGTAACCGAAGGCCGGATGGCGACCGCAGACGATGAAGTAGAGCTCGTCGCGAAAGAAGTCGTAGCGCTGGGCGACGGCGAGGTGCGCCAGCAAGGTCGCGCCCGACAGCAGCCACGCGATCCGTCTGTCGGGCTGTTTGTTGGGCATGGCTGCACAACAATACGCGCCAGGCGGCTATTTCCGGCTCGGTCGCGGGCCGCCGCGGCGACTGCGCCGCGCGGTCGGTTCGCGCGTTTTGACAGCCATCGCGACGGCGTGCGACGGTTCGTCATGCCACCCTCGGTTTTGTTGCTTCCCGGCCTCTTCGACTCCGGCCCCGCCCATTGGCAGCGCATTTGGCAGCGCGAGCGCGGCTTCACCGTCGTCGAGCAGTCCGACTGGGCCACGCCGCGCCGGCAAGACTGGACGGCCACGCTCGAACGCGCGGTCGCCGCCGCGGCCGGCCCCGTCATCTTGTGCGGCCACAGCTCGGCCTGCGCCACCATCGCCTTTTGGGCCGCCGAAACGGCGCAGTCGGCGCGCGTCCGCGGCGTCTTGCTCGTCGGACCGAGCGACACCGAGGCGGCGAGCTATCCGGCCGGCCCGACCGGCTTCGCGCCCATGCCGCGCGCCCGCCTACCGTTCGCCAGCATCATCGTGACGAGCAGCGACGATCCCTACGTTTCACCGGCGCGCGCCCGGGAATTCGCGTCGAATTGGGGCGGCGCGCTCGTCGACGTCGGCCCCGCCGGCCACATCAACGCCGCGTCCGGCCACGGCCCATGGCCGGCAGGTCTGGCGCTGCTCGCGCCCTGGCTCGCGCCGGCGCTCGAGTGATCGCGTCCCCAAAATGCGACAGCGGCGGGTCGCATCATCACCCCACTAGAACCTGTTGCAGTGTTCGAGTATGTTCCCGTCGATGACTTGGTACACCGGTGACAAAACCTACGACACCTTGTTGGCGGCGGCGCTCGCCTTCGCCGCTTTCGTCTTCATCATCTCCTGGTTCGTGCCGTCGCCGTACGGCAAGCTCGCGTCGGCGAAGTACGGCGTCAGCGTCAGCGGCCGGCTCGGCTGGTTCCTCATGGAGCTGCCGGCGACGCTGAGCTTTTGGTGGTTCTTCGTGCACGGCCCCTATCGCGCCAACCTCGTGCCGCTGCTGTTCGGCGCCATGTGGCTCATCCATTACGGCAACCGCGGCTTCTACTTCCCGTTCAGTATCCGCGCGGCCAAGGGCGCGACCTCCAACTTCAGCTTCATGGTCATCGGCATCGGCTGGTGCGTCACGTCGCTGCACGGCTACTTCCACGCCAGCTACTTCACGCGCCTGCACGTCTACACGACGGAATGGCTGCATGATCCGCGCTTCATCTTCGGCTTCATCGTCTATTACATCTCATACGCGCTCACGCTGCACTCGGACTCGATCATCCGCAATCTGCGCACGCGCGACGAGATCGCCTCGGGCGCGAAGAGCTATCGCATTCCGACGGGCGGCCTGTTCCGCTGGTTGACGAGCCCGAGCTACACGACCGAGCTCATCGGCTGGGCCGCCTTCGCTGTCTGCACCTGGTCGCTCGCGGGCGTGTTCATCCTGCTCGTCAGCTTGGGGAACTTGGTGCCGCGCGCGTTCGCGACGCAGAAGTGGTATCGCGAGAAGTTCCCGGACTATCCGCCCGAGCGCAAGATCCTCATCCCGTTCGTTCTTTAGTCCGCCGCATCGTTCGGCAGCTTCCGCTCACGCAATCGTTAGGCGAAGAAGCGAAGGCTGCGGATGCGGCGCGTGTCGGGCGCGAACTCGATCCGCGCCAAGCCCGACTTCGGCGACGCGCCATCGAGCGTGTAGCGGAACGAGGTCGTCCAGCCGGCCGCGACCGGCGCCTCGACGCGCAAGCGCGTGCCCGCGGGAAACAGCGAGAACAGGTCGCGCGCCGGCGCCTCGACGATGCCGAGCTCGACGATGGCGCTCGGCTCGAGCAGCGCCTCCAAGGCTTGGCTGTCGCGCGCGTCGACGGCCGTCACCAGCTGCCGGACCGTCGCCAGGCCGCGGCCGCCGATGCCTTTCCACAGCGACGCCAAATAGCCCGCCACCCACGGCACGCCCATGAAGCGCAGCATGCGACCGAACATGGCCGTCATCGCCACCCACGCTTTGGGCCCGAGCTTCATCGCGCCGAGCGACATGCGCGCCAAATCCCAGTGCGCCGACAAGCGCGAAATTTGTAGCGATCCCGTCGCGTCATCGAGCTGATAGAGCAGATAAGCGGGCACGTCGAGCTGGAAGGCGCCGGCTATTTTCGTGTGGATGATGATGTCGCGAAAGACGCTGCGACCGAGCGTGTAGTCGCCGCGCACCTCGAAGTGGATGTCGTTGGGCCCGATGAAGACGTCCCAAAAGCGGCCGATGGCGCCGGTCGCTTTCGGCGCCGGCGGCGCGCCCACCGGATCTTCCACCTGCGCGTCGGCGGCGAAGACGCCGAGCCAGCCGTCGCGATCGTGCTCGGCGACGAACGCCGGCGAGCGCTCGACGACGTCGACCATCTGCTTCTTGGAGTAGCTCATCGCCGGCGAGCATGCCACGGCCGGCGGGTGTGAAACATGTTCTATTCGCGCGTTTCCTGCGCTAGGCTGACCGTATGCGCATTGTCGTGGACGCCGACCTGTGCGAGGGCTTTGCCCAGTGCGTGAAGGTCATGCCGGACGTGTTCGTGCTCGGCGATGACCTGCCGGTGCAGATCGTGGTCCCACTGCCCGACGACGCGCAGCGCGCCGAGCTGGAGAACGCCGTGGCCCGCTGTCCGCGCGCCGCCTTGTCGCTCGAAGATTAGCTTCAGAGCTTCGAGCCGCCGTCGACGCCGAGCGTCTGGCCGGTGATCCAGCGCGCGTCGTCGGAGCCCAAGAAGGCGACGACGCCGCCGAAGTCGTCGGCCTGGCCGACGCGCTTGAGCGCCTGAATGCTCGTTGCGATGTCGCGGCCGGCGGGCGTCTTGGTGAACGTCGACATGTCCGTGTCGACGATGCCGGGCGCGATGGCGTTGACGCGAATGCCGCGCGGTCCGAGCGCGGCCGCGAAGTGCTTGACGATCGTGTCGATGGCGCCCTTCGTCGCCGCGTAGGCCGACAAATTGCCGACCGCCGAGCGCGCCGCCAGCGACGACGTGAACACGATGCTCGAGCCCGACGACAAGATCGGCAGCAGCTGCTGCACCAAGAAGAACGGCGCGCGCACGTTGACCGCGAACAAGTTGTCGAAGTCGCTCAGCGTCGTCTCGGCGATCGTCGCGTCTTTGGTGATGCCGGCGTTGGCGACGAGGATGTCGAGCCGATCGCCGACCACGCGGCGCACTTGCGCGGCCAGCGCGTGCGGCGCGTCGGCCGCGGCCAAGTCGGCGTGGACGATCTCCGCGCGCCCACCGTCCTTGCGAATGAGGTCGGCGACCGCCTCCGCCTCGGCCTTGGCGCGCCCGTAATGCACCAGCACCTGCGCGCCCGCCTGGCCGAGCGCCAGCGCGATCGCCCGCCCGATGCCCCGCGATCCACCCGTCACCAGCGCCGTCTTGCCCTTCAAAGTCGTCATGAGTCGCTCCTGTCGCCATGCCTGCGAGGTTATGCCCGTCACTTCGGTCTCGTTCGCTCGAGTCGTTCTACTCGGTGCTGTTGCTAGGAATAAGCCTGTAAGCGGCGGCTGGAAAATACTTTGTAGCTGCGTAGGCATGCCTGGTAAGCATGGGACGACATGGAGCTGCGCCATCTGCGCTATTTCGTGGCCGTGGCCGAGGAGGGCAGCCTGACGGTCGCCGCCGTCCGTCGCTTGCACACCGCGCAGCCGTCGCTCAGCCGGCAAATTCGCGATCTCGAAGACGAAGTGGGCGTGCCTCTCTTGACGCGCAGCGCGCGCGGCGTCGAGCTGACGGCGGCCGGTCGCGTCTTTCTCGACCACGCGCGCCTGGTACTCGGCCAAGCGGAGGCGGCCATCGAAGCGGCGCGGCGCGCAGCGCAGCCGGAGAAGCCGACGTTTGCCATGGGCTTTCTCACGGGACAAGAGGTCGATTGGCTGCCGGAAGCGACCCGTCTCTTGCGCGACGAGCTGCCCAACATCGAGGTGCGCGTCTCCAGTCAGTATTCGCCGCGACTGGCGGAGGAGCTGCAACGCGGCAAGCTCGACGTCGCCTTCTTGCGCCGCGAGCCGCAGCCCGACCTCGCGTACAAGACGATCGCCCAAGAGCCGCTCGTGGTCATCTTGCCGAGCGATCACGCGCTCGCGGCGCTGCGGTCGATCACCCCGCGCCAGCTACAAGGCGAGACCTTCATCGGCCTCTCGGATACGCCGCATGTGCTGCGCGCGATCATCGACAAATACCTGCGCAAATGCGGCGTCAAGCTGACGCCGGCGCACCGCATCGACAACTTCGCGATGGGGATTTCGCTGGTGGCGTCGACGCGCGGCGTGGCGATCCTGCCGGCCTATGCGGCGAATTATCTGCCGTGGTCGGTCGTGAGCCGACCGCTCGGCGGTGCGGTCGCCACGCCAACGATCGAGCTCGTCATCGGCTACCACAAGGCCAATCGCTCGCCGGTGCTGGCGACCTTCTTGGCGCGCGTCGACGACATGATCGCGCGCGTCGCGAAGACCAAGCGGCCGTAAGACTTACGGCCGCAGCTGCGCCAGCGCGCGCAGGAAGTTGCCGCCCAAGATCTTCTGAATCCGCGTGTGCGTCCAGCGCCGCCGCAACATGAGATCGCACAGGCGCACCAGCTCGAGACACGTCGCCATGTCGCGCGGCGTGATGATCGCGCCGTCCCAGTCGCTGCCGAGCGCGGCGTGATCTTCGCCGACGCAGTCGATGATGTGCTGCAAGTGGTCGACGATGCGATCGGCGCGACCACCCCACATCGGCTCGCCCAAGAAGCTCGATTGGTACATGACGCCGACGATGCCGCCGGTGTCGGCCACGGCGCGCAGCTGCTCGTCGTCGACGTTGCGCCAGTGCGGATGGACGGCGGCGATGCCCGTGTGGCTCACCATGAGCGGCTGCGTCTGGTCGTGGACCGCGACGGCGTCGAAGAAGCCCTTGCGGCTGATGTGCGCCAGGTCGACGAAGATGCGGTGCGCGTTCAGGTCGGCCACGAGCCGGCGGCCGCGCTCGGTCAGACCGTCGGCGCCGCGCGCGAAGGGCGCGCTCGTGCGGCCCAGCGTCGACGACGACAGATGCACGAGCGTCACCTTGACGAGCAGGCTCGCGTCGAACGTCGACAGCGCGTCGGGCGCGTCGATGGCGTTGCCGCCTTGCACGCCGATGAAGGCGCCGTGGCGGCCGGCGGCGCGCGCGGCCTGGTAGTCGGCGACGTTGCGACAGAGGCTGACCTGCTCCGGTGCGCGCGCGAAAATTGCCTGCAGACGCGATAGGTTACGCTGAAAGACCGGCAGGCGACGCGAGGCCCGGCGCAGCGGATTGGTGGTGATCGACCAGATGGCGCCGCCGACGCCGGCCGCGCGCAATCGCGGCAGGTCGGCCTGGCCGTAAAAGCGAGCATTGAACAGGCCGCGTCCGTGTCGCGCGAGCAGGTCGTAGCCCCAAATGCGTGTCCAAATGAAGGTGTCGACGTGCAGATCGAGGACGTCGCTGCGCCGATAGAGCTCGGCGGCTTCACGAGAGACGTCGGGTGCGGCGGACATCATTGGGGCGAAACGCTAGCCCGCCCGCCGCGGCGCGGCAAGCCTCCCCGGCCTTCGCGCTCGTCTTTCGGCGTCATTTCATTGCGGAAAAGCGCGGGAAAACGCGATGCGATTTGACAGGAGCGCCGCCGCCGTTTCAGATGCTGCAGCCGTCTCGTCAGGGAGACGTCATCGAGCGCCACCCACGTCGGAGTCACTACTCCCGCATGGGTTTACGACCTATATTGTGGCGAACCGCGAAACGCGCCTGAAATGGCCGGAAGCGTCTAGAATGGACCGCCAAAAGGAGCCAGCCCGAAATGTCCGAAATTAATGCCGCCATCCGCCGCTGGGTAGATGAAGTCAAAGAGCTCTGTACCCCCGATCGCGTTGTCTATTGTGACGGTTCGGAGGCGGAGAAGGAGCGGCTGACCGAGGAGTGCCTGGCGACGGGCGAGCTGATCGAGCTGAACCAGCAGAAGCTGCCCGGCTGCTACTTGCACCGCTCGGCGGCGCACGACGTCGCGCGCACCGAGCACTTGACCTTCGTTTGCACGACGAACAAGGACGACGCCGGCCCCAACAACAACTGGATGGAGCCCGCCGAAGCCAAAGAGAAGCTCAAGCCGCTCTACAAAGGCGCGATGAAGGGCCGGACGATGTACGTCGTCCCGTTCTTGATGGGTCCGCCGGGCTCGAAGTTCTCCAAAGTCGGCGTCGAGATCACCGACTCGAAGTACGTCGTCCTCAACATGCGCATCATGACGCGCGTCGGTCAGGTCGCGCTCGAGCATCTCGGCGGCCAGCGACGACTTCACGCGCTGCCTGCATTCGCTCGGCGACCTGAGCCCCGATCGCCGCTTCATCATGCACTATCCCGACGAGAACACCGTTTGGTCGATCGGCTCGGGCTACGGCGGCAACGCGCTCTTGGGCAAAAAGTGCATGGCGCTGCGGCTCGCGTCGTGGCTGGGCAAGAAGGAGGGCTGGCTCGCCGAGCACATGCTCATCCTCGGCCTGACCTCGCCCGAAGGTCGCAAGCACTACATCACGGCGGCGTTCCCGTCGGCGTGCGGCAAGACGAACCTGGCGATGCTGGTGCCGCCGGCGACGATGCCGGGCTGGAAGGCGGAGACGGTCGGCGACGACATCGCCTGGCTGCGCCCCGGCGACGACGGCCGCTTGTGGGCGGTCAACCCCGAGGCCGGCTTCTTCGGCGTCGTGCCCGGCACGGGTCACAAGACGAACCCGAACGCGTTCGACATGATCCAGAAGAACACGATCTTCACCAACGTCGCGCTCCGTCCCGACGGCACGCCGTGGTGGGAGGGTCACGACGATCCGGCGCCGGCCGAGGCGCTCGATTGGCAAGGCCGCCCGTGGACGCCGACGTCGGGCGAGAAGGCGGCGCATCCGAACAGCCGCTTCACGACGCCGGCTTCGCAGTGCGCGTCGATCTCGCCCGAGTTCGAGAATCCGCTGGGCGTGCCGATCGACGCCATGCTCTTCGGCGCGCGTCGCCAGCGGCGCGTGCCGCTGGTGTACGAATCGCGCAGCTGGGCGCACGGCACCTTCCTCGGCGCGACGTTGTCGTCGGAGACGACGGCGGCGGCGACGGGCAAAGTCGGCGTCCTGCGCCGCGACCCGATGGCCATGCTGCCGTTCTGCGGCTACAACATGGGCGACTACTTCGGCCACTGGCTCGCCGTCGGTGCGAAGCTGGCCAAGCCGCCCAAGATCTTCCGCGTCAACTGGTTCCGCACCGGCGAGAACGGCAAGTTCTTGTGGCCCGGGTTCGGTGACAACCTGCGCGTCTTGAAGTGGATCCTCGAGCGCTGCGAAGGTCACGGCGCCGCCATCGAGTCGCCGATCGGCTACCTGCCGGCGGCGAACGGCATCGATCGCAAGGGGCTCGACTTGTCGGACGACGCGATGGCGAACCTCCTGCGCGTCGACTTGCCGGAGTGGCTGGAAGCGGTCGCCGGTCAGGACGAGTATCTGTCGTCGTTCGGCGAGCGGCTGCCGCGCGGCATTCGCCTCGAGCACGACGACCTCGCCAAGCGCATCCACGACGGCGTGCCCACGGCCGACCTGCTCGGCCGCGACACCGGTCACTAGAACAAAAACGCTGCGGGGTGCAATCGCCGCGTTGTCGCTGCGGTCCGCTGCTCGGTCGCAGAGCCCGCTCCGCTGCGGTCCTCGCTCCGCCTTGCGCTTGCAGCTCCTCGCTCGTTTTTCCGATAGCCGCCTAGCGAACTCCTAGTTACATACGGGTTTCCATTGAACGCGCTGGGCCTGCTAGGCTGCGCGCGCGGTCCCTCATTGCGGAGATCTCGATGAATCGTTTGGTTCCCTGGTCAGTCGTCATTGCGCTGGCGCTGCCGATGGTCGCGCACGGCGCGGAGGCGCCGGCGTGGGTGGCGAAGTCGGACGTGAGCTCGATGCTGCTCTTGCGCGCGATGGCGGAGTTTGCGCCGGAGAGCGCGTCGCGGCTGGGGCTCGAAGGCTACGACGAGCGCGTGCGCGACCTCGGCCCCGACTATCGCGGCCGCTATCGGCGCGCGGTGACCAAAGCCATCGTCGACTTGGAGCGGCGGCGCGCGCGTCAAAAAGATCCGCTGTTGCAGCAGGATCTCGACATCACGCTCAAGGCGGCGCACGACGAGATCCGCGACATCGATCTGTCGGAGAAGTATCTGCTGCCCTATTTCCCGGTCGAGAAGATCGTCTTCAGCGGGTTGCGGCAGCTGCTCGACGCGCAGGTGAAGCCGGAGCGGCAGAAGCTGGCGGTGGCGCGCCTCCGGCGTTACGCCGGGCTCGTCGGCGGCACGACGCCGCTGTGCGCGCTGGCCGAGGCGCGCACGCGCGAGGAGCTGCAGCAGACGGGCCTCTTGCCGCCGATTCGCGCGGAGCTGGAGAAGGATCTGGCGAACTCGACGGCGATGGTCAACGGCATCGAGCAGCTGTTCACGCAGTTCAAAATCGACGGCTGGCAGTGGCCGCTGGCGGCGTTCAAGGCGCAGCTGGCGAGCTATCAGGCGTTCGTGCGCGCCGAGCTTTTGACGCGGGCGCGCGAGGACTTCAAGCTGCCGCCCGAGCTGTACGCGTTCAACTTGGAGCAGCTGGGCGTCGACATTCCGCCGGCCGAGCTCATCAAGCAGGCGCACGCGTCGTTCGACGACATCATCGCGCAGATGAAGGCGCTGGCGCCGAAGGTGGCCAAGGAGCGGCACTGGAAGTCGGGCGATTATCGCGACGTGTTGCGCGCGCTCAAGAAGGAGCAGCTCGTCGGCGCCGAGATCTTGCCGCTGTACGAGGCGCGGCTGAAGGCGATCGAGGACATCATCGTGCGGCAGAAGCTGGTGACCTTGCCGGCGCGGCCGGCGCGCATTCGGCTGGCGTCGGAGGCCGAGAGCGCGCAGACGCCGATTCCGAACATGCGGGCGCCGCGCCTCATTCACAACACGGGCGAGCAGGGCGAGTTCGTGCTGCCGCTCAACATTCCGGCGCCGCCGGGATCGAAGCAGGCGACGCAGAAGCTCGACGACTTCACCTACGCGGCGGCGGCGTGGACGCTGACGGCGCACGAGGCGCGGCCGGGCCACGAGCTGCAGTTCGACAACATGGTCGAGCACGGCGTGTCGCTGGCGCGGGCGGTGTTCGCGTTCAACAGCACCAACGTCGAAGGTTGGGGGCTGTATTCGGAGTGGATGATGCTGCCGTTCATGCCGGCCGACGGGCAGCTGGTGTCGCTGCAGCTGCGGCTGATGCGAGCGGCGCGCGCGTTCCTCGATCCCGAGCTGCAGGCAGGAATCGTGACGCCGGCGCAGGCGAAGAAGGTGCTGACCGACGAGGTGCTCTTGTCCGACGGGCTGGCGAACTCGGAGGTCGAGCGCTACACGTTCCGCTCGCCGGGGCAGGCGACGTCCTATTACTACGGGTATACGAAGCTGCTGGCGCTGCGGCAGGAGGTGCAGGCCAAGCTGGGCGCGAAGTTCGACGCGCTCAGGCTGCACGATTTCATCTTGTCGCAGGGGTTGTTGCCGCCGGCGCTGATGCGCAAAGCCGTGCTCGATGAGCTGGTGCCGGCGGGGAATTAGCCGCGGCCGAGACGCCCGGCGCGCTTTCGCTTACTGCACGGCTACCGCGACGTGCACGCGCTCTTCGGGCGCGATCAGATGGTCCTGATCATCGAGCGCCAGATCGATCTGCACCCGCTGAATGCGGCCGTTGAAGCGATTTCCGCCCCGCTGAAGATCGGCGCAAATCGGCGCGCCACGCTTGTCACCGACCGTCACCATCGAATCGGCGGAGAACACGATCGGATGCGTGTGCTCGACGCGTCCTGCGGCGACCTTCTGACCATCGACGTAGAGCGTCACCGTCCCGCCCTTTCCGATGCCGCCGCCGTCGTATTCGAACTCCATGCGCGCCTGATGCCGGCCCGCCGGAAGCGGCTCGGGCGCCGTCACTTCATACAGCTGCAGCCCAAGGAAGTTGTACGTGTAGCGCAGCCGACCCTCGTGCGCGTGAAGAACCCAGCCGCCGAAGTTCGTGCCTTGCGAGATGATGACGCCGCGCGCGCCCGATGTCGCGACGTCGAGGTCGGCCGTCACTGCGTGCGAGCGGTTCTTGGTGTCGACGACCGAATGATCGCTCAGCTCCATCTCGTCGAAGAGCAGCTGCGAGTTGCCGCGCACGAGCAGCGGCCGACCGGCCAGCGCGGCCACGAAACGCTCGACGCCGCGATCGTCGAGCGGCAACACGTTGTAGCGTGCCGCCTCCATGAGCCATAACCGCTGCAGCTCGTGCAGCTTGGCCGCATGCGTTTTGGCCAAGTCCTGCGCTTGCGTCCAGTCTTTCGTGGTGTCGTAAAGCTCCCAGTTGTCGTCGTCGAAGGCGATCTTCGGCGCGTTCAACATCTCCCACGGCGTGCGGTGCTTGGTGACCGCGGTCCAGCCTTTGTGATAGATGCCGCGATTGCCGAACATCTCGAAGTATTGCACCTCGTGTCGGTCGACCGCCGTCGCGTCGTCGAACGAGTAGATCATGCTGACGCCGTCCATGGGCTTTTGCGCGATGCCGTTCACCGACGACGGTTGCGGCAGCCGCGCGGCCTCGAGGATGGTCGGCGTGATGTCGATGACATGGTGGAACTGGTTGCGCACTTCGCCACGCGCCTCGATGCCGCGCGGCCATTGCACGATCATTCCGTTGCGCGTGCCGCCAAAGTGCGACGCCACCTGCTTGGTCCACTGATACGGCGCATTGGTCGCGTGCGCCCAGCCCACCGAATAGTGATTGTAGGACTCGGGTCCACCGAGCTTGTCGATGTTCTGTTCGAGGAACTCGGGTGTCTCCAGCGCGCTGAGCCCATTGAAAGGGATCATCTCGTTGAAGGTGCCGTTGATCGTCCCTTCGGCAGACGCGCCGTTGTCGCCGAGGATGTAGAACACCAGCGTGTCATCGAGGATCTGCAGATCTCCGATGGCGCCGATGAGCCGGCCAATCTCGTGATCGGTGTATTCGAGAAAGCCGGCGTAGACCTCCATCTCGCGTGCCAGCACCGGCTTCAGATTCGCCGGCATGTCGTTCCACGCGGAAATCTCGGCGTGTCGTTGCGTCAGCCGCGCGTCTTTGGGAATGACGCCCAGCTTCTTTTGCCGCTCGATGGTCTTTTCGCGCAATGCGTCCCAGCCGTCGTCGAACTTGCCTTGGTACTTGTCCGCCCATTCTTTCGGGACGTGATGCGGCGCGTGGACGGCGCCCGGCGCAAAATAGGCGAAGAACGGCTTGTCGGGCGCGAGCGACTTCTGCGTGTGGATCCAGTCGATCGCCCGATCGGTCATGTCGGTCATGAAGTGATAGTTGGGATCGTCGGACACGTGGACGCGGGTCGTGCCGTCGTACACCTCGGGAAACCACTGATTGGTCTCGCCGCCGATGAAGCCATAGAACTTCTCGAAGCCACTTCCGGTCGGCCAATGGTCGAACGGGCCGATGGGGCTCGTCTCCCAAACGGGAACTTCGTGGCACTTGCCGAAGTGTGCCGTCGAGTAGCCGTTGAGCTTGAGCGTCTCGGCGATGGTGGCGCACGAACGCGGGATGATCGAGTTGTAGCCCGGCGCCGACGTCGCGATCTCGGTGATGCCGCCCATCCCGACCGCGTGATGATTGCGTCCGGTCAAGAGCGCGGCGCGCGTCGGCGAGCAGAGCGCGGTGGTGTGAAAGCGCGTGTACTTGAGCCCGCGCGCGGCGAGCCGCTCTGCCGTCGGTGTGTGGATGGGCCCGCCAAACGTGCTCGCCGCGCCAAACCCAACGTCGTCGAGCAGGATGACGAGGACGTTGGGCGCGCCTTTGGGCGGCCGCAGCGGCTGGATGGGCGGAAACTTCGCCTCGGGATCTTTGGCGTCGTACATGATCGGCCCGCTATACGCACGATCGGGAATCGGCAGGCTCTCGCGCGGAACGCCATCTCTCGTCGTCGACATGGGGCTCTCCTAATCGGTGTGGCCTACAACCAGCGGGTCCGCGACGCGGGCGGATAGCTCGAAGAACCGATCGTCACGAAAATGATGATTCCTGCGGCAGGTAGAAACAGTATTTGCAGTCGAGGTTGCAGCTCGCCCCCGTCGGCTTGGCGAGCACCTGAAATGCTTCCATTCAATGGTGTGTATGCAGGCCCGTGCCTCCTGAAATCGGCGCGCCACTGTATAAGGCGCGACCCGGCCGTCTTGCCGCCGCACTCCGTCGCGCGCGTCGCCGCGTCCGTGTCGCCGCGGTCGCCGGCCGCGCTCGCGCCGACCGGCGCGGCGTTCGCGGCCTGACAAGGGCCGTTGCTCCCCGGTGGGTCAAGTACCCACCTCGACCCCGCGGCGCGCGCGCAACTGACTGTTTCCTGTCGGGAACTGCGCGGCATATCGCTTGCTCTGGCTGCCGACGAGTCGCCGATGAGCAATGTTCCCGTCTTCCTCTTCATTCTGATCGTGTTCGCGAACCGCTATGTCCTCGGCCTCTATTTGCGGCTGGTCAAAGGACGGCGCTTCGATGTCGCTCGTCATCATTACGAGCCGACGGTCACCATCATCGTGCCGCTCTTCAATGAAGGGCGCTCCATCTACGACACCATCGTCAGCCTCCTGGCGCTCGACTATCCGCGCGAGAAGCTGAGCGTCACCGTCGTCGACGACTGCTCGACCGACGACAGCTACGCCTGGGCCTGCAAGGCGGCCGCGCTCCATCCGGCGCAGGTCCGCGTCCTGAAGAACCCGCGCAACATGGGCAAGCGCATGGGCATCAACCACGCCGTGCGCGAAGCGGTCGACGCCGAGATCGTCGTCTCCGTCGACAGCGACGTCATCGTCGACTCGGGCGCCGTGCGCGCCCTCGTCGCGCGCTTCACGGCGCCCGACATCGCCGCGGTCGGCGGCCGCGTCCACGTCTCCAACGCCAACGAGAACTGGCTCTCGCGCATGCAGACCATCAAGTACTTCTTCGGCCAGGAGATGCTCAAGAACCTCGAGCGCTCGATGCATTCGGTCATGTGCTTGTCGGGCTGCTTGACCGCTTATCGGCGCCACGTCCTCGTCGAGCTCGAGCCTATATTGGAGAACCGCAACGTCTGCGGCGTGCCCATCAAATACGGCGAGGACCGCTTCCTCACGCGCCACGTCGTCAAAGCCGGCTATCGCACGCTATTTACGACCGACGCCTTTTGTTACACCAAAGCGCCGACGACGCTCACCGGCTATTTCAATCAGCAGCTCCGCTGGAAGCGCTCCAACATCATCGACTTCGCCTGCGGCATGTCGCACGCCTGGCGGCTGCATCCGCTCGTCGCCGTTCATTACCTGTCGATGATGGCGCTCTTGCTCATCTATCCATTCGTCATCGTCATGCATTTGGCGCAAGGCGAGTTTTTGTCGCTCATCGGCTTTCACATCGAGCTCTTGGCGGCGCTCGGCCTCGTCTATCACTTCAGTCCGTCGACGCGGCGTCTGGCACCCGAGCATCGCGTGCATCCGATCTGGTTCTTGCCGATGGCGGTGCTGATGCCGACGGCGTATGTGGTGCTGACGCCGCTCGGGCTCTTCACCCTCGATTCGTCGAGCTGGGAGACGCGTGGCCACACCGCCGTCGTGACCGCGGCCGCCGCGCAAAAGGCGCCGGTGCAGTCGTGATCGTCGCCGCGCATCAACCGCACTATCTGCCCTGGCTCGGCTATCTGGCCAAGGTCGCCGCCGCCGATCTGTTCGTCGTCATGGATGATCTGCAATACGAAGCGCAGAACTTCCAGAACCGCAATCGCATCAAGTGTAATCACGGTCCGCTGTGGCTGACCGTGCCGTTGACGCACGGCGCGCAGAGCGATCGCATCAGCGACAAACAGATCGTCAACCTCGGCTCTGCGCGCGATCATTGGCAGCGCCGCCATTTCGAGACGCTGCGCATTCATTATCAAGGCGCGCCTCATTGGCGTCATTACGAGCCGGCGCTGCGCGACGTCTATTCGCGGCAATGGAACCGCTTAATCGACCTCGATTTGCACCTATTACAATTGCATTTGCAGTGGCTCGAGATTCGTAAGCCGGTGCTCTTGGCGTCTTCGTTGGGCTTGACGGGACAGAAGACCGAGCGCATCGCGGCGCTCTGTCGCGCGGTCGGCGCCGATACCTATTTGTCGGGCGGCGGCGGCTCGCGCGGCTATCTCGACGTCGCCCAGCTGGCGCGCGCCGGCGTCGGCGTGCAGTGGCAGACGTTCACCCATCCGCGCTACGCGCAGCGCTATCCGCGACTGGGCTTTACGTCGCATTTGGGCGCGCTCGATCTGTTGTTGAACTGCGGGCCCCAAAGCCGCGACGTGCTCGCCGAAGCCGTCGCGCGCTCGTCGGCGCCCGCGTCAACGTCGCTGGCAACGGCGGCGATGAGGTGAAGCGATGACCTGTCTTTCGCATGTGGGCGCGACGACGCGCGTGCTGGCGTTCGGCGCGCATCCCGACGACATCGAGGTCGGCGCCGGCGGGCTCTTGGCGCGGCTGGCGGAGCAGGGCGCGCACGTCGTCGCTGCCGTCATCTCGCTGCCGACGCTGCAGGCCGAGCGCACCGAGGAGGCCGTCGCCGGCGCCGCCGTGCTCGGGATTCAGCTGGTCATCATGAACCCGAAGCAGCGCGGGCGCGTCGAGGATTTGCCGATGCATCAGCTGGTGGCGCAGATGGACATGCTCGTCGCCGACGTGCGGCCCGACATCGTCATCACGCACTCGGCGCAAGATCTCCACTGGGATCACAGCCTCGTCAATCGCGCCACGGTGTCGGCGCTGCGGCGCTGGCCGTGCAACGTGCTGGCGTACTTGTCGAGCTACGAAATGAACGTGCAGCAGCGCTATGTCGGTCAATGCTTCGCCGACATCTCGGGCACGATCGATCGCAAAGTGCAGGCGATCGCGGCGCACAAGTCGCAGCTGTCGAAGATGGACCTCGAGTCGACGCGCGATCTGGCGCGCGCGATGGGTCGGCTCGCCGGCGTCGAGTATGCCGAGGCCTACGAAGTGTTGCGGCTGCGCTTCTGATGCGAAAGGATCCCATGAACGTCGTTCGTCGACCGACCGCGCCGGCCAAATCGCCGCCGCCGCCGCCGTTGCAGGCGCCGCCGCTGCACGCGGCGCCCTCCCTCCGCTCCCTGCCGCCGCCGCTGCCGACGCCGCCCGGGCCGCTCGAGGTGTCGGCGGCCACGCAGCCGGCATTTCCGCCGGCGACGTCGCTCTTGCCGGCCGTGACGCCCGACGAGGCGCGCTTCGAGCGCATGCTGACGAATCCGACGCTGCATCGCTTCGCCGCCGCCGTCGCCCAGGCGCGCCGCGAATGTTCGCGCTCGGTCGCGTCGCTCGTCGCGACGCTGCGGACGATCAAACGCGATGGCCGCATCGATCCGGCGCAGCTGAACAAGTGGATCGTCTCGACCTACAAAGTCGTCGGCTTCTCGGTGTTGACGCTGATCGTGCTCGCGCTCGTGAGCTACTTGGGGTCGACGCTGTTCTATTGGTATTCGTCGAGCTGGCTCATGCCGCAGGTGATTTCGCCGACGGACGAGCGCGTGCTGCAGCTGTCGGCGACGCTGGCGACGCAAGCGGGCACGCGCGACAAGCTGCAGGCCGACTACGCCGACGCCGAGCGCGTCATGGTCATGCAGCAGCAATTCTTGAGCGACGCCAAGCAGGCCATCGCCGACGAGCTCGCCGATCGCAAGAGCGAGCTCAACGGGCTCTTGGCGCTCAACAAGAGCTTTCAGTCGACGCGCGCCGAGGTGCACGACAACGGCCGCACCTTTACCGGGCTGTCGCGCAAGCGCATCGCGGCCGAATATGGCGCGCACTTGATCGATCGCGAAGCGGCCGTCGCCGGCGCGTTTCAGCTGTCGCAGATCGCCGCCGGTAACTTGAGCCTGGCCGAGAAGAACGTCGAGATCGACAAGCGCACCGCCGATCTCTTGCGCGAGACCGATTCGCTGGCGGCCATCGTCGCGCAAAAGCCGGCCGCGCGGCACAGCTACGAGGTCCTGCGCATGCTGCAGGACATGAAGCGCGCCGAGGTCGAGCTGGCCAAGGCGCGCGACAACCGCGCCGCCATCGGCAAGAGCGTCGGCCGCTACGACCAAATCGTGCGCACGATCCAGGATTCGCCCTATCTGCGCGCCGCCGAGAAGAAGGACACGATCGCGTTCTTCCCGTACGACAACGTCGACAAGGTCAAGCCGGGCGCGCCGCTCTACGCGTGCGCCGCCGGCCTCTTCTTCTGCACGCGCGTCGGCAAGGTCGTGAGCGTGTTGGCCGGCGAGACGCTGTTCAAGCATCCGCTCAACAACACGATGCTGCGCGGACAGTCGGTGCAGCTGCAGCTCGACGACCCGAAGATGGGCGAGCGACCGGTCTTGTTCGCGGGCGGGCGTCCGGTTCTCTTTTGATGATGCGTGTTATCATTGTCATGTTGGCGCTGCGGACGGCGACGCCGGCGTTCGCCGCTTCGGCCGATGACGTCGACGAGGACGCGAACGCTTACTGCGGCGCGGCCAACGGAGTCGCCAACTCCGAGAGCGCGCTGCTCATGTCGCCGCAAATTTTCATGGATTACGGCGTCGTCAACGGCAACGACGCGACGACGGGCGCGGGCGGCGTCGTGTCCTTGCCGCCGACGCAGCGGCTCACCATCGGCGCGCGCTACAGCTTCGTCGGGCTCTACAAAGGCATCGTCAATCGCCAGCGCGCCGGCGCCGACTGCGAGCGCCATCGCGCCGCCGCCGGCTTGGCGCGCTTCTTGGTCGAGAACCGCGAGCAGCTGTCGCCGGGCGCGCTCGACGCCAAGCTCGCCGTCTTGCGCGCGGCGCTGCCCAAAGCGCACGACATCGTGCGCGCGCTGCGCGGCCAGGTCGAGCGGCAACACGCGACCGCCGACGAGCTGGAGGCGACCGAGCTGCGCGCCAACAATCTCGACACGCAGCTCGCCGAGGCCGAGGCGCAGCGCGCCGGGCTGCCGTCGCGCTCGTCGCTGCCGTCGCCGCGCACGCTGCTGGCGCAGCATCGCCAGGCCGACGTCGTGCTGGCGCAGCACGAAGCGCACCTCCGGCAAGCGGAGGCGTTCGACGTCAGCGTGCGCGGCGGCTACGATCGCTTCTTCGGCCTGCGCGACCACCTGCCGCTCTTCGGCGTCATCTCGCTCACGATCAACCCGGCGGCGCTCTATCAGCCGTTCGCCGAATCGGCCGCCGCCAAAGCGCGCGCCCGCCAGCTGCGCGCCGAGAATGACGGCGTCGAGCAAAAGGCGGAGCTCTTGGCCTCGCGCCTGAAGGCGACGCTGGCCGGCGAGCGGCGGCGGCTCGGCGAATTGCGCGTGCTCGTGGCCGACGTCGAGTCACGGCTGCACGCGCTCGAGTCGATCGAGAGCGAGAAGCTGCGCCGTTTTCGTGAGGCGACGTGGTTCGATTTCGTGCGTCTGCGCGCCGAGTCCGAGTTCCTGCGCGTTCACGTCGTCGAGCTAGCGGCGACGCTGGGCGAGGACGCCGGTTGACCGCGCGTGCTGCTGTCGCGCTCTTCGTCGCCAGCGTGGTCGGCATGACCACGACGACGGGCGAGCATCCTCTGCGGCAGCGGCTCGCCTGAGCCATTCCTCCGATGGCCCATTGGTGCGGTTAGTGTGATTCATGTTGCGTCTCCAGTCTGAAGTATTCCTTGCTGCCTTGCTCCTTCGCGAGTTCAAGATAGAGGAGGTCCTTGTCTTCTCCGGGTCCCGTCCGATCGGCATCATGCCGAATGGCTCCCCTGTGTAGAACCCCTCCGATTCCGGCCGGGTGCTGAAGACCGACTCGGCCGTCGAACCCCTCGTCCATGCTCTGCTTCACCGCTCGCCCAAAGCAGCACGGACCCGATCAACCTGAACTGACCCAGCCGGCCGATCTTCCTGATCGTCCAGTTCCAGGGAGCGACTAAGAAGTCGACGTACACCAGCGGTTTGCCTCGGTCAGCCCAAGCCTGGCCCTGTACGGCTCGGTCTTCGTAAACATGACGCCCCTTGCCACTTCTGCTCGTACACGACGCCGAACCCCGAAACCGCCCCAAAAGCGTCAGTTGCGGGCCTTCCTCGCCCAACTCCAGTGCAGGCTCTGGGCCGCTCATCGCCGGTACGAGGGCCGCCAGTGATTTCCTGCATCACCTGGACCCGGAGTGGCTGCCACTCGTTCTCGATGATCACGAGGTGCTGCGGACGCATGCCCGTGAGGAAGCCCGGCATCGACGAGCTGATCGTCGGCACGCCGCTGGATTCTGACTGCCTCGCTGCTCACAGAACCATGACCTCCGCTTTGGCTTTGCTTCTCGTCCTCGAAGAAGACTCTTCCCGCTCCAGGCGAATGTCAACCATTTGGTAAAGCCGGAGGACTTGGCGAAGCACCGCCGTCTTTGACGGGATTTACTCTTCTGGCAAAGCTCTTCCAGAACCCGTCATCTCCGCGTCGGTCAGGTTCCAGCGTCATCGTTCGCTTGGACATCGTTCCCTCCTCCCTAAGGTGGTCTCGGTTTTTTCGGCCAAAAAGTAAATTGACTTGGCTGTTTTTTGGCTATTGTTTCCATAGACCTAGTCTACGTCTTACCTTCGGAGGAAAAACGGGATGGGGAAGAACATCCAGCATGGTCCCGAGCGGCAACAAGTGGGCGGTGAAGCCGGCCGGGAGTAGCCAACCGCTCTCGACCCACCGGACGCAGCAGGCGGCGAGTGAGGCCGACATCGGGGCCGCCCAGCCAACCAATCCGAACTCATGATCCACCGCCCCAACGGGCGGATCCGCGACAAGGACAGCTTCGGCGACGACCCGTGCCCGCCGAAGGACACGAAGACATTGAACAAGCCCAAGCAGGACAGCGGCGGGCCCGATTCCTGACCTTGACGGTGCACGCGCAGGATCGTATCCGGGAACTCTCGAGTGACCTGGGACCTCGGACCACCAACGTTGCTGATCTCGGACCAACCCTCGGCTTCTGTTCTGTTGAACACCATGCCGTTGTTCCGAATCATCAAGATGTAGTAAGTCTTCGGTTTAAGGATAGCAACGGCATCTTCATGGCTAAAGCAGACTGCAACGACCAAGCAGACCCAGCGGAGGCGGCTACTCGTTCGAGGACAAGGTAAACGCGCTTCATAGCAATGATGCTTTTCTGGCGAGCCTCCCCTCGGCGAAGAATCCGGGCTCATTCGGCGCATCGATCTCCAAAACGGCGCCGACGGCTGGCAGGACTCGATGACTCGGTCCTCACGTTGGGCGGTCCAAGCAGCGACGTCTCGCTCTGTCCATCAAGAGTGATCAACAGCTCACCCGAACGCGGCTTCCCTGACGATTTCGTGACGGCCGTTTGGGAGCATTGG